>JAWLCY010000006.1:0-338107 GCA_041686895.1 Saliniramus sp.
CCCCAGCTGCCCCGCGATGATCGCCCCGATCTCCATCGCCTGCGACGCCTGCTCCCAGCTGATCCCGAGCTTGTCCGCAAGCGAGGCGAGGGTGTCGGAGCCCTCGCCGTTCAGCCCGCCCGGCTTGTCGGAGCCTTCCATGCTCTTCAGGAGGTCTTCAGCGCTCCCACCGGGCAGCAGATGCGGCGGAATGTACAATTCGTGACCGCTGTCGAGGTAGGGCTGCAGGATGCTGGGGTCGCCACCGTTCTTGAGCAGTTCGTCAATAGCTTCGAACAGGCTGGGCTGGCTCCCGTGGGGCCGGACGAGGACGTCGAAGATGTCGTTGCCGGTCATCTGGCTGGGGTCGACATTGATCCCGGCATAGATCGACTGAGCCTGGAACGGATGGTAGTTCCCGTCGTCGCCCCGCAGAAGCACGGGCTCCATCCTTCCGTTCACCTCTATCTCGAGGGGCATGGAAGTCAGGATCTCGCTCTTCAACTGGTTGTATCGGGCAATCTGCTCCGGCGTCGCATTTCGCGCCATGAGAACGAACTGGGCGCTGAAGCGCTTGGCGATCTCGAAATTGCCGGGGCCGAAGACGGCTTCAGCGGCCTGGAAGGAAGCTATGACAGAGTTTTCGATCGCTTTGGTTCCAGCTTCGTGGCCCGTGGACTGCCCGCCTGCGATGGAGTTCGGGCCGTTCAACGCTCGCAAGCCGCTGGTTTGCTCCACCTGGACGAAAACGGAATTCGAGCTCTGCAGAAACTCCTGCAGCCTCTCAACGCCTGCGACGGCGTTCAAAACTTGGCCGTTCGGCAGATTCCGGAAATTGTGCTCGATCCGCGACATATTGTAGAGGTATTCTTGGACGGCCTCCGGGCTGGTCTTCTTTGCGATTTCCGTCAGGAGCGCAGGAACGAGCTCCGGCGGAGCGGCGAACAGGATGTCGCCGACCGTCAGGCCGTCGAGGTTCAGCAACATTGGGCGTGACGTGATCTCTCCCGTCACCGGGTCCACGTATGTCACGTTCGGCTGCGTCTCGCCGTCCGGCCCGCGCCCCGACACCTGCTGGTCTTCGCGCCATGCCACAGACGGATCATTGGGATCGATCGGGCCTTCATAGGCCGGGCCCCACAAGACAACGCCGTTCGTCAGCGCGCCGTGCCGATCGCGTTCGAAGAACGCGATTCCGTTGCGGTTGAAGCCTTCGCCATGTTTTGTGAGTTTCTGCGCCTCATCGTCTAGGTCGTTGATCAGGCCACGCAACTGGTTCATTGGCGTGTCGGTCCTGAACGTCGCGGCGCCTCCGGAGGGGGACGGCATCACGGCGCCCGTCGCACTTCGCGTCGCGTTGTTAGCGGCAAAGGCCGCGGCGAAGCTCTTCGCCACGATCGTCGGATCCGAACCATCCGTCGTCCAGATCATCACCTTCAGCTCGTCGCCGCCGTCTCTTTCCACCATGACCCGAGCGTTCTCGAACTGGCGTTCGATTTCTACTTTCGTGCTCGCCATGATGTTGCTGACGTCGGCGATCGCCTGGTCGCCAATGTCGTGGCCTCCTTGATTGAGGATCTTGAACCTGTCGAGATCCAGGTACAACATCATTACCTCGTCGACGCCCTGGCTCTGCAATGCCGGGAAGAGGACGGAAATCAGCCCTTCGCCAGCGACGCTCGGAGTGACGGGATTGGCGAGGAAGTTGTTGATTCCCTGCACGACCGCCTCGGGGACGTCATCCGGCTCGCCCGCGGCTGCGGCTACGGGGCGCGTATCGCCGGGAGGAACGTTGCCGCCACCGCCGTCGAACCTGGTGAACCCTAAGCTCATCTCATGAAGGATCGAGTGCCAGGTCCCCTCGCCCTCCGTCGCTCTCATCCTTCGCAGGAATTCGGCTGCCTGCTCAGGGGGCCACCCTTGTGCCCAACGCCCAAAATCGTCAGCCGCATCCGGATTTTCCTCGATGACGCGCTTCCACCAATCACTCTCCTCCGGGGTGATCGGCAGCGTAAATGGGTAAGTGGTAGGTTCTTCAAGCGCCGTGGGCGCCGGCCGGTTCTTCAGGTCGCTGGCCTGTTCGGGGCTGATGTAGCCTGCGGCAAGCAGGGTGTCGGCCAGCGCCGCGATCTGTCCATGGGGGACGTAGAGGGCGGCGACGCCGTCATCCAGTTGCACGGGCACGATCTGGTCGCCCTCCCTGAGGGGCGAGTTCCAGGCATCCGACATGAGGTCGAAGGGCGCGGTCCATTCGGCATCCGAGGTCACGCCATACATGCGCCCGCCATGCTGCCGGGCGAGCTCGGCCACGTTTGCGAATGTGGGGGGCGTGCTCGCGCTCCCGACCAGCGCCCCCGGAGCCTGGGGGGCGAGCTTGTCCTCGATGGCCTCGCACAAGGCCGCCTGCGGCGGTCCGACATAGTGGGGCCGGCCGTCCCTGAGCTCGAAGATCGCCGTTCCGTTCCTGGCGGTGACGCCGAGGATGGCGGGCTCGCCATTCGCCATCGCCTGTCCGTATTGAAGCACGAGCGTGTCGGGGTTGTCGCGCTGAAGCTCGATCAGGAAGTTGCGACCCTGCAGGGTGCCGTCGGCGAATCCCCGGGGGAACAGCAGGTCCATGACGACAGCGCCGCCGACGCCGCCGAGAACGCTGCCCGCCGTTCCGACCGCACCGAGCTTCAGCGCGCCCGGCGCGAAGGTGGCGCCGCCCTGCAAAGCCGCGCGAACCGTTTCCTTCGCCGCAGGATCGACCAGCGCCCGCTGGAGCAGTTCCGCGGTGATCTGGCTCGGGACCTGGAACGCGAGGAGGTCGGACATCCGGTTGATCTGGAGGGAACCGGTCGAAAGGCCTGCGATCGACGACATGATGCATACTCCGATGAGAGACATTCTCATCGAACATTAAATTTATAATTACCTAGTATCAATGAGTATAATTAATAATATAAAATTATCTTAATGATACGTCCAATGAATGGATCTCCCCCTCCATAGCCGGGTGCCGACGCGAGAGCCGGCTGATCGGAGCGTCAGACGGCGAGGTCGGCGACCACCGCGTTGAGGACGGGGAAGCCGTCGCGGGTGACTGTGATCCGACCGTCCCGGCCGGGGGCCAGCATCCCGTCCCTGCGCAGGGACTCGATGCGAAGCGGGTCGAGTCGTCTGCCTGCGAGCGCGGCATAGCGGAGGGGATCGACGCCCTCGGCGAGGCGCAGGCCCATGACGAGATACTCGTCGCCCTGTTCCTCCCGCGTGAGCGCGTCGAAGACGGTGACGCCGTGGCCCTGGCGCTCGCAGAGATCGAGCCAGGCCTCCGGGTGCTTCTCGGTTTCCGTCGCCATTCGCCCCAGCGGCGTGACGACGCGGCCATGGGCGCCGGGTCCGACGCCCACATATTCCCCGTAGCGCCAATAGACGAGGTTGTGGCGCGATTCCGCGCCGGGGCGGGCATGGTTGGAGATCTCGTAGGCGGGCAGCCCGTGCTTTCCGCAGATCTCCTGCGTGGTCTCGAAAAGCGCGCGCCCGGTCTCCTCGTCGGGGATGACGAGCTTGCCCGCCTTGTGGAGCTGCTCGAAGAACGTCCCGGGCTCGATCGTCAGCTGGTAGAGCGACAGGTGCTCCACCGCATGGGAGATCGCTTCCTCCAGTTCTGCCGCCCATGCCTTCGGCGTATGACCGGGGCGGGCGTAGATGAGGTCGAAGCTGTAGCGGTCGAAGATGGATGCGGCGGTCCGCACCGCGCCGAGGGCCTCGGCGGCGCTGTGCATCCGCCCGAGCGCACGCAGGTCGGGATCGTTGAGCGCCTGCACCCCCAGCGAGACGCGGTTGACGCCCGCCGCGCGATACCCGCGAAACCGCTCCGCCTCCACGCTCGTCGGATTGGCCTCGAGGGTAATCTCCGCGTCCGCCGCTACGCTCCACGCGCCGGCGACCGCATCGAGCAGCGCCCCGACGGTCTGCGGCTTCATCAGCGAGGGCGTGCCGCCGCCGAAGAAGATGCTCGTGACCTCGCGCCCCGGGGTGAGCGCGCGCATGTGGTCGATCTCCCGCGCGAAGGCGGCGAGAAAGCGCTCCTGGTCCACGGGCTTGTGGCGCACATGGCTGTTGAAGTCGCAATAGGGGCACTTCGCGGCGCAGAAGGGCCAGTGGATATAGACGCCGAAGCCTGCGTCGCTCGTGGGATGCGCGATCATGGACAAGGGTTTGCGCAATGGCGCGGGTTTTGGCAACAGCGCTTTTGACGCGGCGCGCGGGGAAGTAAGCGCGCGGTGAAGCGAATGTCGATTTTTCGCCGCAACGCGACCTGTTCGCCCAATCCGGCTTGCGCGGCTCGCAGATTTGACATAAAGATATCTTTATATGTAAATCGGCAATTGGATGGCATCGGTAACCGGACGACAATTGGCAACCGGATGGCGCGTGGATGAGATGACCGAGACGGCGAACCTGACCATGAGCGAGGCTCTGGTGGCGCTGCGCGCCGCCGGGGAGGAGACGCGCCTGCGCATCCTCGCGCTGCTCGGGCAGGGTGAACTGTCCGTCTCGGATCTGACGGACATTCTCGGCCAGTCCCAGCCGCGGATTTCGCGCCATCTGAAGCTTCTCGTCGAATCCGGCCTGGTCGAGCGCCATCGCGAGGGCGCCTGGGCCTTTTTCCGCCTGTCCGACCAGGCCGGCTCGCGCCATCTCCTGCATCCGCTGCTCGCCGCCCTCGACGGGGCCGACCCCCATATCGTCGCCGACAAGGAGCGTCTCGCCGCCGCGCGCAAGCAGCGCGCCGAGGCGGCGCAGAGCTATTTCGCGCGGCTCGCTCCGGAATGGGATCGCCTGCGCTCGATGCATGCATCGGAACAAGCGGTTGAGGAGGCGGTTCTCGCTGCCCTCGGCGACCGGCCGATCCGCAATCTCCTCGATCTCGGCACCGGGACGGGACGGATGCTGCGGCTTCTCGCCGGGCGCGCGGCGCGGGCCGTCGGGCTCGACGCCAGCCATGCGATGCTTTCGGTCGCCCGCGCCAATCTCGAGAAGGCGGGGCTGATGCGGGTGGAGCTGCGCCAGGGGGACATCCATGCGCCGCCCGTCGAGCAGGGGGGCTTCGACCTCGTCGTGATCCACCAGGTGCTGCATTATCTCGACGACCCCGCCCGCGCCCTGCGCGAGGCGGCGCGGCTCGTCGCTCCCGGCGGACGGCTCCTGATTGTCGACTTTGCCCCGCATAATCTGGAATTCCTGCGCGAGAGCCAGGCGCACCGGCGTCTCGGCTTCGCGCACGAGCAGATCGCGGACTGGCTCGACGAAGCCGGCCTCGACTGCGCTCTCACCCGCGACCTCGCGCCCCCCGCCGGGGCGAAGGACGCGCTCACCGTATCAATCTGGCTCGGTCAGGATCGGCGCATGATCACCGACTGGCCGCTCATGCCCAACAATCGAGAGGTCGCCTGATGACTTCCCAATCGCGCGCAAGCCGCACCGGCGCCGGCCCGATTTCCGTCTCCTTCGAATTCTTCCCGCCCAAGACGGAGGAGATGGAGGCGACGCTCTGGGCCTCGATCGAGCGCCTCGCTCCGCTCGGCCCGAGCTTCGTCTCCGTGACCTACGGGGCGGGCGGGTCGACGCGGGAGCGCACGCACAACACGGTCGCCCGCATCGTCCGCGAGACGCGGCTCAAGCCTGCGGCGCATCTCACCTGCGTCGCCGCGACGAAGGACGAGGTCGATTCGGTCGTTCGCGGCTACCGGGATGCCGGCGTGCGCCACATCGTGGCCCTGCGGGGCGACCCCGTCGGCGGGCCCGGCACGGTCTATGAGGCGCATCCGGGCGGCTACGCCCAGGCCTGCGACCTGATCGAGGGTATCCGCGGGATCGGCGATTTCGAGATCTCCGTCTCCGCCTACCCGGAGAAGCACCCGGAAGCGGCCTCCCTCGATGCGGATATCGATGCGCTCAAGAAGAAGATCGATGCCGGGGCGACCCGCGCCATCACGCAGTTCTTCTTCGATAATGAGTTGTATCTGCGCTACGTGGAGAAGGTCCGCGCCAGGGGAATCGACATCCCGATCGTCCCCGGAATCCTGCCCGTGCAGAACTTCAAGCAGACCGCGAATTTCGCGGCGCGGACGGGGGCGAGCGTTCCGGCCTGGCTCGCGACGCGTTTCGAGGGGCTCGAGGACGATGTCGCGACCCGAAAGCTGGTGGCGGCCGCGGTGGCGGCGGAGCAGGTGCTCGACCTCGTGGACGAGGGCGTGAGCGACTTCCACTTCTACACGATGAACCGCGCCGACCTCGTTTACGCGATCTGCCATCTGCTGGGATTGCGCGCCGACGATTCCGGGGCCCGCGAGGCCGCCTAGCGGCCTGATCGCGCGTCATGGCGCGACGGCGGCCGGAAAACCGGCCGTCGTTTCCGTTCAGGCGAGAGAATCAGGCAAAGAATCAGCCAAGAGAAAGAAAAGAGAGCGCCATGTCAGAGTTCAAGCCCGCCGACGGCCGCGAGATACGCGCCGCCCTGAAGCAGGCGTCCAGCGAGCGCATCCTCGTCCTTGACGGAGCGATGGGGACGCAGATCCAGAGCCTGAAGCTGTCCGAGGAGGATTTCCGCTCCGAGCGCTTCAAGGATCACTCGCATGACCAGAAGGGCAACAACGATCTTCTGATCCTGACGCAGCGCGACGCGCTCCGCGATATCCATCTGGCCTATTTCCGGGCCGGGGCCGACATCGTCGAGACGAACACCTTCTCGGGCACCTCCATCGCCCAGGCCGACTACGCCATGGAGGACATCGTCTACGAGCTGAACCTCGAGGGCGCGCGCATTGCGCGCGAGGCGGCGGTGCTCGCGGAGAAGGAAGACGGCCGCCGCCGCTTCGTCGCGGGCGCGATCGGCCCGACGAACCGCACGCTGTCGATCTCGCCGGACGTGAACAATCCGGGCTTCCGCGCCGTGACTTTCGACGAGGTGCGCGATGCCTATGCGGAGCAGATCCGCGGACTGGTGGATGGCGGGTCGGAACTGATCCTGATCGAGACGATCTTTGACACCCTCAACGCCAAGGCCGCGATCGTGGCCGCGCGGCGCGTCTTCGCGGAGAAGCGCGTCGACCTGCCGATCATGATCTCTGGAACGATCACCGATCTTTCCGGCCGCACATTGTCGGGCCAGACGCCGGAGGCGTTCTGGAATTCGGTGCGCCACGCCGCGCCCTTTTCCATCGGCCTCAATTGCGCATTGGGCGCGAAGGAGATGCGCGCGCATATCGCGGAACTGGCGAAGGTCTCGGATACCCTTGTCTGCGCCTATCCGAATGCCGGCCTGCCGAACGAATTCGGTCTCTATGACGAGCGCCCGGAGGCGACGGCGACGATGCTCGCGGAATTCGCCGATGCCGGCCTCGTCAACATCGTCGGCGGCTGCTGCGGCACGACGCCGGACCATATCAGCGCGATCGCGCAGGCGGTTGCCGGGAAGGCGCCGCGCAAGGTGGGCAAGCCCCCGGTGCATCTGCGCCTCGCGGGCCTCGAGCCCTTCACGCTGACCCCCGACATCCCCTTCGTGAACGTGGGGGAGCGCACGAACGTTACGGGCTCGGCGAAGTTCCGCAAGCTGATCACCAACGGCGACTACGCCGCCGCCCTTGACGTCGCGCGCGACCAGGTCGCCGCCGGCGCGCAGGTGATCGACATCAACATGGACGAGGGGCTGCTCGATTCCGAGAAGGCGATGGTCGAGTTCGTCAATCTCGTCGCCGCCGAGCCCGACATCGCCCGCGTCCCGATCATGGTCGATTCGTCGAAGTTCAATGTCATCGAGGCCGGGCTCAAGTGCATCCAGGGCAAGGCGATCGTCAATTCGATCTCCATGAAGGAGGGCGAGGACCAGTTCCGCGAGCAGGCCCGGATCTGCCGCGACTACGGCGCCGCCGTCGTCGTCATGGCCTTTGACGAGCAGGGGCAGGCGGATACCGCCGCGCGCAAGATCGAAATCTGCACACGCGCCTACAAGATCCTGACGGAGGAGGTGGGCTTCCCGCCGGAGGACATCATCTTCGACCCGAACGTCTTTGCAGTGGCGACAGGGATCGAGGAGCACGACAATTACGGCGTCGACTTCATAGAGGCGACGCGCACGATCCGCGAGACCCTGCCGCACGCGCATATCTCCGGCGGCGTGTCGAACCTGTCCTTCTCCTTCCGCGGCAACGAGCCCGTCCGCGAGGCGATGCACACGGTCTTCCTCTACCACGCCATCAAGGCGGGGATGGACATGGGGATCGTCAATGCCGGACAGCTCGGGGTCTACGCCAATCTCGATCCGGAGCTGCGCGAGCTCTGCGAGGACGTCGTGCTCAACCGCCGCAAGGATTCGACGGAGCGCCTGCTCGAGGCGGCTGCTCGCTTCAAGGGCGACGGGTCGGGCGCGGCGCGCGTCGTCGATCTCGAATGGCGCAAGCTCCCCGTCGAGAAGCGGCTCGAGCACGCGCTCGTCAACGGCATCAACGAGTTCGTCGAAGTCGATACCGAGGAGGCGCGCCAGAACGCCGAGCGGCCGCTCCACGTGATCGAGGGGCCGCTCATGGCCGGGATGAACGTGGTCGGCGATCTCTTCGGCTCGGGCAAGATGTTCCTGCCGCAGGTCGTGAAATCGGCCCGCGTGATGAAGCAGGCGGTCGCCTACCTCATGCCCTTCATGGAGAAGGAGAAGGAGGAGGCGGGCCTCGACCAGCGCTCCGCCGCCGGCAAGGTGCTGATGGCCACCGTCAAGGGCGACGTCCACGACATCGGCAAGAACATCGTCGGGGTCGTGCTTGCCTGCAACAACTACGAGGTCATCGATCTCGGGGTGATGGTGCCCGCCCAGAAGATCCTCGACACGGCGATCAAGGAGAAGGTCGACATCATCGGGCTCTCCGGGCTGATCACGCCTTCCCTCGACGAGATGGTCAATGTCGCCGCCGAGATGGAGCGCCAGGGCTTCGACATCCCGCTCCTGATCGGCGGGGCGACCACGAGCCGGGTGCACACGGCGGTGAAGATCCACCCCTCCTACGAGCGCGGCCAGGCGATCTACGTGACCGACGCCAGCCGCGCCGTCGGCGTCGTCTCGGGGCTGCTCTCGGAGGACCAGAAGGGGCCCTATATCGACAATATACGGGCGGAATACGCGAAGGTCGCCAGTGCCCATGCCCGCGCGGAGGCCGACAAGCAGCGCCTGCCGCTCGCGAAGGCGCGCCAGAATGCGATGAAGATCGACTGGAGCGCGTACAGGCCGGTCAAGCCGAGCTTCACCGGGACCCGCGTCTTCCGCACCTATGACGTTGCGGATCTCGTCCCCTATATCGACTGGACTCCCTTCTTCCAGACCTGGGAGCTGAAGGGGCGCTACCCGGCCATTCTCGAGGACGAAAAGCAGGGGGCGGCGGCGCGGCAACTGTTCGAGGATGCGCAGGCCATGCTCAGGCGCATCGTCGCCGAGCGCTGGTTCTCGCCCAAGGCGGTGATCGGCTTCTGGCCGGCGAACAGCGTCGGCGACGATATCCGTCTCTTCAAGGGCGACAGCCGCGCGGAGGAGCTTGCGACCTTCCACGGATTGCGCCAGCAGCTCTCGAAGCGCGACGGCCGGCCCAACCTCTGCATCTCCGACTTCGTCGCGCCGGCCGAAAGCGGCGTGCAGGATTATGTCGGGGGCTTCGTGGTCACGGCGGGCCTCGAGGAGGTGCGCATCGCCGGACGTTTCGAGCGCGCGAACGACGATTACGGTTCGATCATGGTCAAGGCACTCGCCGACCGCATCGCCGAGGCCCTGGCCGAGCGCGTCCACGAGCGGGTCCGCAAGGAATACTGGGGCTATGCGCCGGACGAGAACTTCTCGAATATCGACCTGATCTCAGAGGCCTATGACGGCATCCGCCCGGCGCCCGGCTATCCTGCGCAGCCCGACCATACGGAGAAGAAGACACTCTTCGCGCTTCTCGACGCCGAGAAGCAGGTCGGCGTGTCGCTGACGGAGAGCTTCGCCATGTGGCCGGGATCCTCGGTCTCGGGGCTCTATATCGGCCACCCGGAATCGTATTACTTCGGAGTCGCCAAGGTCGAGCGCGACCAGGTCGAGGATTACGCCCTGCGCAAGGGGATGGACCTCGCGGAAGTCGAACGCTGGCTTTCGCCGATTCTCAACTACGATCCGGCGAACTACCTCAGGGCGGCGGCGGAATAGGGACGGGGCGGCGGGCGAGCGTTCACATGCTCGCCCGCGCCGCCATGGTCATGTAGTTGACGGCGGTGTCGCGGGAGAGCGACCAGCGGTCCGCGAGGGGGTTGTAGGCGACGCCCGTAGTCTCGACGACGCGAAGGCCGCCGTCCGCGATGGCGTCCGCCAGCTCGTCCGGCGTGACGAACCTGTCCCATTGGTGCGTCCCCCGCGGCAGCCAGCCGAGGATGTATTCCGCGCCCACGATGGCGAGGGCGTAGGAGCGCATGGTGCGGTTGATCGTGGCCATGAACAGGAGCCCGCCCGGCTTGACCGCCGTGCAGCAGGCCGTGACGAAGGCGGCAACGTCGGCCACATGCTCGACCACCTCCATCGCCGTGACGATGTCGAAGCGTTCCCCGCGCGCGACCACGTCCTCGATGCGCTCGCCGCGATAGTCGACGGCGACGCCGGAGCGTTCCGCATGCAGGCGGGCGACCTCGATATTGGTCGGGGCGGGGTCGAGCCCCGTGACGGAGGCCCCCAGCCGCGCCAGGGGTTCGGACAGGACGCCCCCGCCGCAGCCGACATCGATCAGGGTCAGTCCATCAAGGCAGCCAGGCCGGAGCGGGTCGCGCCCGAAATGCCGCGCGGCCTCGTCGCGGATGAAGGACAGGCGTACCGGGTTGAACTTGTGGAGGGTTCGCATCGGCCCCTTCGGATCCCACCAGGTCCTTGCAATCGACTCGAAGCGCGCGACCTCCGCGGGATCGACCGTGCCGTGCGCCGCGCGCTTCTCCACCTGTTCGCCCTTCATCCCAAATCCCTTTGATCAAATCAGGCGCACCGCGTTGACAGCACCCGGCGCGCTCGTCATGTATACGCGCCATTTCGCGCCGAGGTCACCTGTCGCTTCGCCGCGGCTCGGCCGATTCTAGTCTGGACAATCCGGGGCCGTTCGACGATGCCACGTCTGGTGATGAAATTCGGCGGGACGTCCGTCGCCGATCTGGAACGTATCCGCAACGTCGCGCGGCACGTCAAACGCGAGATCGACGCGGGCTATCACGTCGCCGTCGTGGTCTCCGCCATGGCCGGCAAGACCAACGAGCTCGTCTCCTGGTGCCGCGAGGCCTCGATCATCCACGATGCGCGCGAGTATGACGCCGTCGTGGCCTCCGGCGAGCAGGTGACGTCGGGGCTCCTCGCCATCGTCCTGCAGAGCATGGGCATCCCGGCCCGCTCATGGCAGGGCTGGCAGATCCCGATTCACACCTCCGGCGCGCATGGCTCGGCGCGGATCCTCGATATCGACGGGTCGAGGATCCTCAGGCATTTCGAGGAGCGGGGGGAGGTCGCCGTCGTCGCGGGCTTTCAGGGCGTGCATGAGCCCACGGGACGCATCGCGACGCTCGGGCGCGGCGGGTCCGACACCAGCGCCGTGGCGCTTGCCGCCTCGCTGGGGGCCGAGCGCTGCGACATCTATACCGATGTCGACGGCGTCTACACCACCGATCCGCGCATCGTCGCCAAGGCGCGCCGCCTCGACAGGGTCTCGTTCGAGGAGATGCTGGAAATGGCGAGCCTCGGCGCGAAGGTGCTCCAGGTGCGCTCGGTCGAGGTGGCGATGGTGCACAACGTCCCGACCTATGTGCGCTCCAGCTTCGACGACCCGGACAATCCCAATCCCGGCACGCTGATTTGCGGCGAGGAGGAAATCGTGGAACAGCAGACCGTCACCGGCATCGCCTATTCGCGGGACGAGGCCCAGATCACCCTCCGCCGGGTTGCCGACCGCCCCGGCGTCGCCGCCGCGATCTTCGTGCCGCTGGCGGAGGCCAATATCAATGTCGACATGATCATCCAGGTCGTCTCGCGCGATTCGGCGACGACGGACATCACATTCACCGTGCCCGCCTCGGACTATGATCGCGCGAGGGGCATCCTCGAGGCCCAGCACGACAAGATCGAATACGAGTCGCTCCAGGGCGCCACCGATGTCGTGAAGGTCTCCGCGATCGGGGTCGGCATGCGCAGCCATGCCGGCGTCGCGGCCAAGGCGTTCAAGGCCTTGTCCGACAAGGGCATCAATATCCGCGCCATCACGACGTCCGAGATCAAGTTCTCCGTCCTGATCGACGAGCCTTATACGGAACTCGCCGTGCGCACGCTTCACTCGCTCTATGGACTCGACAAAGGTTGACGGAATCGCTCAACTTCAGGCCTAGCGGCCATATTGCTTTTTTGATTTGCGGCGCCGGCTGCTGGCCGGCCCATTGAAGGATAGGCTTGACTCATGAGAGGTGCTCCCGGCGGTCCGCGCGTGCTGTTACGCCGCCTCCGCGAGATCATGGCGGAGTCGATCAGCGCGCAGGAGCGCCTCGACAAGATCGTCGTCCTGATCGCCGCCAACATGGTCGCGGAAGTCTGCTCCGTCTATGTGCTGCGCGCCGATGCGACGCTGGAGCTCTACGCGACCGAGGGCCTCAACCGCGAAGCCGTCCACCTCACCACCATGCGGGCCGGGGAGGGGCTCGTCGGCCTGATCGCCGAGGCGGCCGAGCCGCTCGCCCTGGCCGATGCGCAGACGCATCCGGCCTTCTCGTACAAGCCTGAGACGGGGGAAGAGATCTACCACGGCTTCCTCGGGGTCCCGATCCTGCGCGCCGGCAACACGCTCGGCGTCCTCGTCGTCCAGAACCGCGCACACCGCACCTATACGGACGAGGAGGTCGAGGCCGCGCAGACGACGGCGATGGTCGTCGCCGAGATGATCGCGTCAGGCGAGTTGCAGGCGATCGCCCAGCCGGGGACGGCGATCGCCCTGACGAAGCCGCTTTATCTGCAGGGCGTCTCGCTCGCCGAGGGGGTGGGCCTCGGGCATGTCGTGCTCCACGAGCCGCGCGTCGTCGTCAAGAACCTGATCGCCGAGAATCTCGACGCGGAGGTCGAGCGGCTCGAGACCGCCATCAAGAAGGTGCGCGCCTCCATCGACGAACTGATCGAGCGCGGCGATGTCGGGGATCACGGGGAGCATCGCGAGGTCCTCGAGACCTTCCGCATGTTCGCCCATGACCAGGGCTGGCTGCGCCGGATGCGCGAGGCGGTGATGACGGGCCTCACGGCGGAGGCAGCGGTCGAGCGCGTCCAGTCGGACAACCGCGCCCGCATGATGCGCCAGACGGATCCCTACCTGCGCGAGCGCCTGCATGATCTCGACGATCTCGCAAACCGCCTGCTGCATCAGCTCGTGGGGCAGGACTTCGTCACGAGCGGCGGTGATCTCCCCGACAACGCCATTGTCGTCGCCCGGTCCATGGGGCCGGCGGCGCTCCTCGACTACGATCGCAGCAAGCTGCGCGGCCTCGTGCTTGAGGAGGGCGGCCCGACGAGCCATGTGGCGATCGTGGCGCGCGCCCTCGGGCTCCCGGCGGTGGGCGAGGTCGAGAACGCGACTTCACTCGTGGAGCCGGGCGATGCGATCATCGTCGATGGCGTCGCCGGCGAGGTGCAGATCAGGCCGCGCCCGGATGTCGAGGCCGCCTATGCCGAGAAGGCGCGCCTGCGCGCCCGCCGCCAGGAGCAGTACCGCAAGCTGCGCGACGTCCCCTCGGTCACCCGCGACGGCGTGCCGATCGAGCTGAGCCTCAATGCGGGGCTCCTCGTCGACCTCCCGCATCTCGAGGAGACGGGGGCGGCGGGCGTCGGCCTGTTCCGCACCGAGATCCAGTTCATGGTCGCGGAATACATGCCCTCGACGAGCGAGCAGCAGAAGCTCTACCGCACCGTGCTGGACGCGGTCGGCGATGCGCCGGTGGTCTTCCGCACCCTGGATATCGGCGGCGACAAGGTGCTGCCCTACATGTCAGCGCCCGAGGAGGAGAACCCGGCGCTCGGCTGGCGCGCCATCCGCATCGGGCTCGACCGCCCGGGGCTCCTGCGCAGCCAGGTCCGCGCCCTCCTGAAGGCGGGGTCCGGAAAGGCGATCAGGATCATGTTCCCGATGGTGGCGACGGTCGAGGAGTTCCTGCGGGCGCGCGAGATCGTCAACCGGGAGATCGCCTACCTCACGCGGCACGGCCACGACCTCCCGACCTCGACGGCGCTCGGCGTCATGCTTGAGGTGCCGTCTCTGCTCTTCCAGATCGAGGAAATCTGCCGCGCCGCCGATTTCATCTCCGTCGGATCGAACGACCTGATGCAGTTCCTCTTCGCGGCGGATCGCGAGAACCGCCAGGTGGCGCAGCGCTACGATGCGCTCAGCATCGGGGCCCTGCGGGTGCTGCGCCTGATCGCCGACACCGCAACCCGCGCCAATTGCAAGGTCTCCGTTTGTGGCGAGATCGCGGGGCATCCGCTCGAGGCCATGGCCCTGATCGGCCTGGGCTTCCATGCCCTGTCGATGTCTCCGGCTGCCATCGGCCCGGTGAAGGCGATGCTGCTCGAGACGGAGGCGGCGGCTGTCGGCGCCCTCATTCGCGCGGAGCTCGATGCCGGTTCGGGTGAGGTTTCGCTTCGCGCCGCACTGGCGCAATTCGCCGAGCGCCGCCATATTCCCGTCTGACCATGAGCATCGCCCCGCCTGCAGAACGTCTCGACGCGGTTCTCGCGCGCCACGCCATCATAACCGCGACCCTGTCGGCAGGACCGGATGCCGAGACCTTCGTCTCGCTGTCTCGCGAACTCGCCGAGCTCGACCCGGTCGTGGCGGCGATCAACGCCTATCGCGCCGCGCATGACAATCTCGCCGGGGTCGAGGCCCTCCTCGACGATCCCGCCACGGATCGCGAGATGCGCGGCCTGGCGGAGGATGAACTCGCCGAGGCGCGGGCGGAAGTCGAGAAGGCGGGCAAGCAGTTGCAGCTCATGCTGCTGCCCCGGGACGCCGCCGACGAGAAGAGTGCGATCCTCGAAATCCGCGCCGGGACCGGCGGGGACGAGGCGGCGCTCTTCGCCGGGGATCTCTTTCGCATGTATGCGCGCTATGCCGAGCTGCATGGCTGGAAGGTGGAGGTCATCTCCGCCAGCGAGGGCGCGGTCGGCGGCTACAAGGAGATCATTGCCCAGATCAGCGGGCGCGGGGTGTTCGCGCGGCTCAAGTTCGAGAGCGGCGTGCATCGCGTCCAGCGCGTGCCCGACACGGAGGCGAGCGGGCGCATCCATACATCCGCCGCCACCGTCGCGGTTCTCCCCGAGGCCGAGGAGGTGGATGTCGACATTGACGAGCGCGACCTGCGCATCGATACGATGCGCTCCGGCGGCGCGGGCGGCCAGCACGTCAACAAGACCGAATCGGCGGTGCGCGTCACGCACATCCCGAGCGGGATCGCCGTGGTGGTTCAGGAGGAGCGGTCCCAGCACAAGAACAAGGCGCGGGCCATGTCGATCCTGCGCTCGCGCCTCTTCGACGTGCAGCGCACCACGCAGGAGGCGGCGCGCGCCGCGGACCGGCGCTCGCAGGTCGGTTCGGGGGATCGCTCGGAGCGCATCCGCACCTACAATTTCCCGCAGGGTCGCGTGAGCGACCACCGCATCAACCTGACCCTCTACAAGCTCGAGGAGGTGATCGCGGGGGACGCGCTCGACGACCTGATCGACGCGCTGATTGCGGAACACCAGGCGGCGCTTCTCGCCGAGTCGAACGGGTGAGCGCGCCGGCACTCTTCTCGGCGCAGACGACGCGAGGGGAGGCGCTTGCGTCGGCGAGGGCGGTCTTGCGCGCAGCCGGATGCGAGGAGGCTGCGCTCGAGGCGCGGATTCTCCTGATGGAGGCGGCGGGGATCGATGCCACGGCTCTCGCGATCGCGCCCGAAGCAGGCCTGGGCGCGGAGGCGGCAGATCGCTTGTCGGACTGGATCGTGCGGCGTCTGGCTCATGAGCCGGTCTGGCGGATCCTGGGTTCGCGGGAGTTCTGGGGTCTCCCCTTCGCGCTGTCGCCGGCGACGCTCGTCCCGCGCCCGGACACCGAATCGCTCGTCGAACTCGCCCTTGCGCAGGCAGGGCGTCTGCGCCCCGATCCGTTGATCCTCGACCTAGGAACAGGCACGGGTTGCATCCTCGTCGCGCTCCTGCATGAGCTGCGGCGGGCGCAGGGCATCGGGACGGATCTTTCCTCCGAGGCCGCCGCCATGGCCCGCTGCAATGCAGAGACGAACGGAGTGGGCGGTCGCTGCGCCTTTCTCGTCGCGCACTGGTGCGCGCCTTTGGCCGGTTCCTTCGATCTCATCGTCTCCAATCCGCCGTATATACCGGCTGCCGAGATTGCCGGTCTCGCCCCCGAGGTGCGCGATCACGATCCGCGCCGGGCGCTCGACGGTGGTGCACAAGGTCTTGATCCATATAACGAAATCTTTTTCTCGGCGCGCCGGCTGCTCGCGCCGGGCGGGTTGGTCGTTGTCGAATTCGGGATAGGGCAGGGCGAGGCGGTCGCGGCGATGGCGGGCGAACACGGGCTTTCTCCGCTTGCGCAGGCGAAGGACATTGGCGGCATCGTGCGAGCCGCCGCTTTCGCATTCCCGCCGCCCGGGCAGGACCGCAGCGTCCAGGCAATGAGAGATTGAGAAACTGCGTACACGAAATTTATACAGTGCCACGCGAAATTAGTTCTTGGCGAGGACCGGCGAAGCGGTTAGGTTGCGAACGGAAATCGCTAAAACCCAAAAAAGCTGGACGGCTCCGAACGATTGGGCTGGAACAGCGTTTTTCATAAGGGCGTCGTGATTTCTACCGCGCGGACGGGGCATTGAAACGATCCGGCGGAGCTTCTAGAACCCGACATCGCGGATCGCCGCCTCGGCAAGACTTGCCGAGGCAAATCCCCGGATGACGGATGTTCGCGCGAACGCTGGGTTGATCCCCGTTCGGCGTCACTCTCTCGCGTGTGAAGGTCGAGAGACATTGAAGGTCGAAAAGTATCCATGAGACCCACACAGAACAGACGCATGCGCGGCCGCAGCCGCGGCAAAGGTCCCAATCCGCTGACACGGACCTACGAGTCGAACGGCCCCGACGTGAAGGTGCGCGGCACCGCGCAGCACGTGGCCGACAAGTACAGCCAGCTCGCGCGCGATGCGCAGGCCTCGGGGGATCCTGTCGCCGCCGAGAACTACTTCCAGCACGCCGAGCATTATTACCGCATCATCGCCACCGCTCAGGAAGCGCTTCGCCAGCAGTTCGGCGGCCAGCGTCCCTATGACGAGGATGGCGACGAGGGCGAGGACGACAACAACGGCTTCTCCTATCATTCGCACGATCGCGGAAATGGCGGTTCGGAAGAATACGATCCGGCCTCTCTGCCGCAGCCGCAGCTTCCGGGCTACGATGCCCGCGGCGATCGTCAGGATCGTAGTGAGCGTCAGGATCGCGGCGAACGTCAGGATCGTGGCGAGCGTCAGGATCGCGGCGAGCGCCCGGATCGCGGCTTCGCGCCGCGCAGCGACAGGCAGGACCGCCAGGATCGCGGGGGCCGGGGCGATCGCCGCGAGCGCTTCCAGCGCCCTCAGCCGGATCAGCGCCCTCCCTACGAGCCGAGGCGCGAGCAGCGCGACGAAGGCGAGTTCGCGCCGCCCCGCCGCGAGGAATTGCCCCGCCGCGTCGAGGAGGCGCGTCGCATCGACGAGCAGCCGCAGCCCGACACCGCTCCGGCGGTCGCGGCCAAGCCCGAGCGCGCCCCGCGCGGACGTCGCCGGGTCGAGGAGGGCGAACAGCCCGCGCTCCCTGCCTTCCTGACGAAGCCCGTCGCTCGCCCGGCGGCTGCGGAATCGGAAGCGCCGGCCCCGGACGCCTCCACGGATGAAGCTGCGGCGAAGCCCAAGCGCCGCCGCACCACGCGCCGGGTGGCGGAGGATGCCCCCGACACGCAGGACAAGACTGCGGCGGAGTAAGACTTTCGCGTGAGGATCGATCGGGGACGCCTTCGGGCGTCCCTTTTTCTTTGATGTCAGGAGAACGGGAGCCGATCGCGGCCTTGTTCCGCAACGGTCGCGAAACGCTCGCCCGGGGCGAGGGGGCCGCCGGCGACGACCTCGGCATAAATTCCGCAATCACGATGCCCGAGCTGCTGCATCAGCGTCGCCGGGATGCTCAGGTCGCGTTCCGCCGTCACGGGATCGACATTCGTGGCAGCGCAGCGCACGATCCGAGAGGTTACCTTGAGCCGCACGCCCGACGCGGTCGCGATTTCGCGACCGACGAGGTCGAACTCGGCCCAGGCAGGAATGCCCTCGACATGGATGTTCCCGCGAAAGCGCAGGGGATCGACCGGGGCGCCGACCATGTCCTCGATCGCCGCGACGCTTGCCAGGTTGATGATCGAGACGAAGCCCTTGGGGGAGTCGGTGAAACGGAACTTCCCGGGGGCGACGAGAACCTTCGGCTCGCCCCGCAGTTCGGCCTTGAGGAAGTCCCGCATGAAGCCGGAGATGGCGTCACGCCCTTCCCCCGTCGCGAGATCGCCGCGCACGCGTTCGCCCGCGCCGTCGGAGATGAGGAGGGCGCCCGTGGCGTCGTCATAGCGCGTTCGAAGCCGCGCGAGCGCCTCGTTGCGCATCAGGACGAGAAACTTCGTCTTCGGTTGATGGCGAGGATCGCCTGGATCGAACCCCGAGGGGCCGTCTTCAATGGCGAAGAGGCGGTCCCCGGGGAAATATGCCGCTGGCGCGAGCGTCGCCCGCGTCAGCGCTTCAGGTGACAATCCCTTGACGGGATAGCGGTAGAGGGAGGAGATGCGCAGGCTCATGCACGAGCGTTATGTCAGTGCGCCATTCCGTTCAAGCCGCGATTTGGCGCTGCGCGGCTTGTTGTTCCGCTCCGGCGCCGCTCAACCCTTGTCGCTCTTGCGCACACCGTGGCTGCGGCTCAGCACGGGCGTATTGCCTTCCGCGTTCAGCGCGCCCGAGGGAGCGATGTCCTCGTTTGGCAGCGGTTGCATTCCCTTGCCCGCTGTCCGGTTCTCGGGAATGGAGGGATGCGCATCGGCCTTCTGCTTCATGTCGAGCGCCTTTTCCATGTTCTTCTGCAGGTCGGTCTTCTTGTGATCGTCGGCCATCTCGAACTCCCTCGGGGTCAATCGTTCTTCTTGCGCGCGCGCGACAGCGCATCCGCATCCTTGCTGTCCTTGTCGGCGGGAGGGGGCTTCGAGCCGGTGATCGCCCGCTCGACCTCTCCCAGCATTTCGGAATGCTCGTGGCCCATGCGGGTGTCGGCATGGGAATAGCCGCCGCGGTTGGGTGAATTGTCAGTTCCGGGACGCTTTTCCTTCGCTGGATCGGTCCGCACGTCGTCTTTCTTCTCGGCCATCGCGAACGTCCTTCCGTGTCCTGCCGTTGAACGAGGTCAACGCGGGCGTCTCCGTCATCGTTCCAGACCGGCGACGGGTCTTGTGTGGTGCGAATGTCACACCCACATCAGGCTTGCCGGACGCTTCCAGGAAGGTCCGGCGTGATCTTGTGGCGCCGCTCCCGGGCCTTTGGCCGAGGGCGGACGGCTGAAGGGGATGGAGCACGATGAATATCGAGAAATACACCGAGCGCGCCCGGGGCTTCCTGCAATCCGCGCAAACCCTTGCCCTGCGCGAGGGACACCAGCAATTCGCTCCGGAGCATGTGCTCAAGGTTCTGCTCGACGACAGCGAAGGGATGGCCGCAGGCCTGATCGGCCGCGCCGGCGGCGATGCGAAGCTTGCCCGCCAGCTCAACGAGCAGGCGCTGGCGCGCATGCCGAAGGTCGAGGGCGGGGGAGGCCAGCTCTATCTCCAGCCCGGCACCGCGCGGGTCTTCGACGCCGCCGAGAAAGCCGCCGACAAGGCTGGCGATTCCTTCGTGACGGTCGAGCGGCTGCTCCTCGCCCTCGTCGTCGAGAAGGATACGGAGGCGGGCAAGGCGCTCGCCAAGGCCGGCGTGACGGCGCAGAACCTGAACGCCGCCATCAACGCGCTGCGCAAGGGGCGCACGGCGGACAGCGCCTCGGCGGAGAACGCCTACGAGGCGCTCAAGAAATATGCCCGCGACCTGACGGAGGCGGCCCGCGAGGGCAAGCTCGATCCCGTCATTGGCCGCGACGAGGAGATCCGCCGGGCAATCCAGGTGCTTTCGCGCCGCACGAAGAACAACCCCGTCCTCATCGGCGAACCCGGCGTCGGCAAGACGGCGATCGTGGAGGGGCTGGCCCTGCGCATCGTCAACGGCGACGTGCCGGAAAGCCTGCGCGACAAGCAGCTTCTCGCCCTCGACATGGGCGCGCTGATCGCGGGGGCGAAATATCGCGGCGAGTTCGAGGAGCGGCTCAAGGCCGTCCTGCAGGAGGTCACGAGCGCCGAGGGCTCGATCATCCTCTTCATCGACGAGATGCACACCCTCGTGGGCGCGGGCAAGGCCGACGGGGCGATGGACGCTTCCAACCTGCTCAAGCCTGCCCTCGCGCGCGGCGAACTGCACTGCGTCGGCGCGACGACGCTCGACGAGTACCGCAAGCACGTGGAGAAGGACGCCGCCCTCGCGCGGCGCTTCCAGCCCGTCTTCGTCTCCGAGCCCACCGTCGAGGATACCGTCTCGATCCTGCGCGGCCTGAAGGAGAAGTACGAGCAGCATCACGGGGTGCGGATCACCGATTCTGCCCTGGTGGCGGCAGCCACCCTGTCGAACCGCTACATCACCGACCGCTTCCTGCCCGACAAGGCGATCGACCTCGTCGACGAGGCCGGCTCGCGCCTGCGCATGCAGGTGGATTCGAAGCCGGAGGAACTCGATTCCATCGATCGCGAGATCGTGCGCCTGAAGATCGAGGGCGAGGCGCTCAAGAAGGAGACGGACGCAGCCTCCAAGGATCGGCTCGCGCGGCTCGAGAAGGAACTCGCCGACCTCGAGGAGCAGTCGGCGGCGATCACGGCGCGCTGGAAATCGGAGAAGGACAAGCTCGGCCAGGCGGCCGATCTCAAGCGCCGTCTCGACGAGGCGCGCAACGAACTCGCCCAGGCGCAGCGCCAGGGCCAGTACCAGCGCGCGGGCGAACTCGCCTACGGCATCATTCCGGAGTTGGAGAAGAACCTCGCGGAAACCGAGGCCCGCGAGGAGACGGCCGCCTCCTTCATGGAGGAGGCCGTGACGCCCGATCACGTCGCCGGCGTCGTCTCGCGCTGGACGGGCGTTCCCGTCGACAAGATGCTCGAGGGCGAGCGCGACAAGCTTCTGGCGATGGAGGATGCGCTGGCGAAGCGCGTCGTCGGCCAGAGCGAGGCCGTGCACGCGGTCGCGACCGCCGTCCGGCGCGCCCGGGCTGGGTTGCAGGACCCCAATCGCCCGATCGGCTCGTTCATCTTCCTCGGCCCCACCGGCGTCGGGAAGACCGAGCTGACGAAGGCGCTCGCGAGCTTCCTGTTTGACGACGACAGCGCGATGGTGCGCATCGACATGTCGGAATACATGGAGAAGCACTCCGTCTCGCGCCTGATCGGCGCTCCTCCCGGCTATGTCGGCTATGACGAGGGCGGCGCCTTGACGGAGGCGGTGCGTCGGCGGCCCTACCAGGTCGTGCTCTTCGACGAGATCGAGAAGGCGCATCCGGACGTGTTCAACGTCCTTCTCCAGGTGCTCGACGACGGGCGTCTGACGGACGGCCACGGGCGCACGGTCGATTTCCGCAACACCCTGATCGTGATGACCTCCAATCTCGGCTCCGAATATCTGGTCAACCAGCCGGAAGGGCAGGATACGGACGCGGTCCGCGGCGAGGTGATGAGCGTGGTGCGCGGTCACTTCCGGCCGGAATTCCTCAACCGGATCGATGAGATCATCCTGTTCCACCGGCTGCGCCGCGAGCAGATGGGGGCGATCGTCGACATCCAGCTCGAGCGGCTCCAGAAGCTCCTGGACGAGCGCAAGATCACGCTCGACCTCACCGACGAGGCCCGGGACTGGCTTGCCCAGAAGGGCTACGATCCCGCCTATGGCGCGCGTCCGCTCAAGCGCGTGATCCAGAAGGCGGTGCAGGATCCGCTCGCCGAGCAGATCCTGGCCGGGACGATCAGGGACGGGGAGACGGTGCCGATTTCCGCAGGCGTCCTCGGGCTCACGATCGGCGCATATCCGGCCGAGGGGGCGGCGCCGGGAGAGGGGCCGCAGGGCGGCGTCTCGCTCCACTGAGGCACGGCAATCTCATCCCCGGCGAGGCGCGACCGCGCCCGCCGGGGATGCATTGCGGGTCAGTATTCCAGCGGGTTACGCCCGAGCAGAAATTCGCCGATAATATATGGAACTGATCTTGCATGGGGGCGTTAGGCTAACGGTCAGAAACGGGAGACGACACGATGAATGGATCAAGGATTGCGAATCGCGACCTCATGCCGATTATTGGTCTTTCCCTGATTTTCGGGGCCATTGGAGCCGCCGCAATCTTCGGCCTTCTCGCGCTTCCGGCTCCGCCTTTCAGCCTGGCGGCGATGCTGCCGTGAAATTAGGCTGCTGCTGAAATAGGCAAATAGTTCAAAAGGCGGCCATCGTGCCGCCTTGGTCGTTTCTGATGCTCTGCGTCACACTCTTCCCTTTCCCGCAGGCCCTACTCGTCATATCCTTTTCTTCATGAGCGATCTCGTCACAGGCATCCGAATGGCCAAGGCCGCCGATGCGGCCGCGATCTCCCGCGTCTACGACGCCGCCTGGCGAGAGGCCTATCGGGGGATAATTCCCGGTGTTCAACTCGAGCGCATGGTGCTGCGGCGCGGTCCGACCTGGTGGAGGCGCTCGCTTGGACGGGGACGCCCCGTTGCGGTCGTCGATGCGGGCAAGCGCATTGTCGGATATGCCGGCTACGGACGCGCGCGAACCGCCTCGGCGCTTGCGGACGGCGAGATCGACGAGCTTTACCTTCTTCCGGAGTACCAGGGCGTGGGGCTCGGGCGCCGCCTCTTCCGCGCGGTCGTGAACGATCTTGGCGACCGGGTGGGGAAGCGCGTGATCGTCTGGTCGCTGGCGGATAACGAGCGCGCCTGCCGCTTCTACGAGGGGCTCGGGGGGAGGCGCGTCGCGCAGACGACGGAGCGCATCGGCGATGTGCCGCTCACAAAGATCGCCTTTCTCTTCGACTGAAGGCGCATAGACGTTCTGCTTCTTGTATCGCCTGCGAATGGGCATTAAGTCAGGCGCCATTCAGACGCGGCGGCGGGTCGTGCGCCCTCGCCCAGACTACCCGGAGAACTCCTTCATGCGTATCGACGCGATCGCGATCGGCAAGAACCCGCCCCACGACGTCAATGTCATCATCGAGGTTCCGATCGGCGGCGAGCCGATCAAGTACGAGCTCGACAAGGCCGCGGGCACTCTGGTCGTCGACCGCTTCCTCTATACGTCGATGCGCTACCCGGGAAATTACGGCTTCATTCCGCATACGCTATCGGAAGACGGCGATCCCTGCGACGTCCTCATCGCCAATACGCGCGCCATCGTGCCCGGCGCGATGATGAACGTGCGCCCGGTCGGCGTGCTCGTGATGGAGGACGAGGCGGGGCAGGACGAGAAGATCATCGCCGTTCCCTCCTCGAAGCTCACCAAGCGCTATGACGGGGTCGAGACGGTGACCGACCTTCCCGACATCACGCTCAAGCAGATCGAGCACTTCTTCGCCCATTACAAGGATCTCGAACCGGGAAAATGGGTCAAGATCGTGCGCTGGGGGGATGCCGCCGAGGCGCGGTCCATGATCGAGGCGGCGATCGAGCGGGCGAAGGAATCGAAATAGGCCATGGAGGTACTCGTCGTCGGCGCGGGCGTCATCGGCCTCGCTTGCGCGCGGGCGCTGGCGCTCGCGGGGCATGAGGTGGTAGTCGCGGAAGCGGCCGAACTGATCGGCTCCGGCGTCTCCTCGCGCAACAGCGAGGTCATCCATGCGGGCATGTATTACCCGACCGGTTCGCTCAAGGGCCGCTATTGCGTCGCGGGGCGAAGGCGGCTCTACGAATTCTGCGAAAGCCACGGCGTCCCGCACCGGAAGCTCGGCAAGCTGATCGTCGCGACCAGCGAACCCGAACGCGCCAAGATCGAGGCGATCGCGCGCCAGGGCGCGATCAACGAGGTCGAGGGCCTGCGCCTGCTCGAATCCGGGGAAGCGCGCGCCCTCGAGCCCAACCTCGCCTGCGTCGCGGCGCTATTCAGCACCGAGACCGGGATCATCGACAGCCATGGCCTCATGCTTGCGCTCCAGGGCGATCTCGAGGATCGCGGCGGCATGGTCGCGCTCGGCTCGCCCGTCGCGCGGCTGGCGCATCAAGGCGGGCGCTGGCGCGTCGAGGTCGCCGGCGAGACGATGATTTTCGACGCGGTCGTCAACGCCGCCGCGCTCGGCGCCCAGAAGCTGGCGGCCGCGACGGAGGGATATCCGCGCGAGCGCATCCCCCGCCTCGTGATGGCCAAGGGCAATTACTTCGGCTGCACGGGCCGCCCCGCCTTCGAGCGCCTGATCTATCCGGCTCCGATCGAGGGCGGGCTCGGCGTCCATCTCACCATCGACCTTGCCGGGCGCATGCGCTTCGGCCCCGATGTCGAGTGGATCGATGAGGAGAATTACGAGGTCGATCCCGGCCGCGCCGCGAGTTTCTACGAGGCGATCCGCCGCTACTGGCCCGCGCTCCCCGACAACGCCCTCACGGCGGATTATTCCGGCATCCGTCCCAAGCTCTCCGGCCCCGGAGAACCGGCGGCCGATTTCGTCATCGAGGGCCCGCCCGATCATGGCCTGCCGCGACTCGTCAATCTCTTCGGCATCGAGAGCCCGGGGCTGACCTCGTGCCTCGCCATCGCGGACGTCGTTGCGGAACTGCTGGTCGAGTAGTTTCTTCGGCAGATGCCGTCACGCTTGCTGCTGGATCCCCTTCCCGGCGCCTGGCGCCGCCGGGGATGACAAGGGACGACGCGCGTTCCGGGGAAGGCACGGGCAGCGCCACGCTTCTCCCTCCCCCGCTTGCGGCGGGGAGGGTCGGGGTGTTGGGGCGTGCAGGAAGAAGCGCAAGGCGGGTCCGGCGCTCCGCGTTGCCCGGGATGACCAAACGGGATGCGCTGTTTCGGGGGGTGACGAAGGTCGCCTGCGGTCTGGGCGGAAAGATTCAGCCCATGTGATGGGCGGCCCGCGCCACGTAACCCCGGTGCTCCATTGGCACGCCGAGACGCCTGGCCTCGGCGCGCTCGCAGGTTCCGGCGATTCGCGCCTCTTCCTGGAGGACGAGAAAATCGCCGTAGCCGTGGCGGATATTGTCGACCGCTTCAAATTCATCCTCCGCCACGGTCAAGTAGCAGCAGGATTTCGTCTTGCCTTGGGCGTGGCTGGTGACGACCAGGTAGCACGTCAACATCGGCAGCCTCCCTCGCTAAGCGATGGTTAAGGTCCCGGCTAAGTATTGACTATGCCACAGGCGCACCTGAATTCATAACGTGCTCTTCGCAAATCCGTCAGATGACGTTGCGTTCGATCAGCGGTTTACCATCAACGACCCGCTCCCAGCCCAGATCTCCGAGGTCGAGGCTGGCATAGCGTCCATCGACGATCATCTCCGCGAGCCCGCGCCCGACCGCCGGGGCCTGTTGCAGGCCGTGCCCGGAAAAGCCGTTGCAGAGGTGGAAGCCGTCCGGTCCGGCCGGACCGATGATGGCGTTGTGATCGAGGAGGCACATGTCGTAGGGGCCCGCCCAGGCGCGGCCCGGGCGGATCGCCTCGAAGGCGGGGACGCGGGCTGCGAGTGCGGGCCAGACGCGCTCCTCGAACCAGGAATGATCGACCTCCTGCGTGGCGGGGTCCTGGTCGCGCCAGTCGAGCCCCTCGTCCTCCCGCGCATCCGGAGAGACGCCGCAGATGAACATCTGCCCGTCCCCGGCCTCGCCCTCGGGGCGGACATAGACCCCGCTCGTATCGATGAGGAGCGGGCAGTTTGCGATGCGCTCGCGGCAGGTGAAGGTGAAGACGTAGCGGCGGCGGCCGACGACGGGAAGGTCGAGCCCGACCTGCGCCGCAAGCGCCCGCCCTCCCGCGCCGGCGCAGTTGACGAGTGTGGCGCAGGCAATGCGCGACCCGTCCGCAAGCCGCACCCCCGAGACCTTCCCGCCTGCTGTTTCCACGCCGACGACTTCGCCGGCGCGGTATTCGACCCCAAGCGCCCGCGCCTTGCGCCGGAAGGCCTGCAACAGGCCCCAGCCGTCGAACCAGCCCTCTCCGGTGAGCCCGAGCGAGCCGAGGACGACGTCGTCGCCAGGGTTGAGCCAGGGGAAGCGCTCGCTCAGTCCGGCGCGGTCGAGGAGCGCGATGTCCGCCCCTTCGGCGCGCTGGAGTGCGTTGTTCCCGACCATGAGTTCGCGGCTCATCTCGTCGCCGAGATAGAGATAGCCGCCCTCCTTCAGGTCGATGACGGGCGCTTCGCCGTCAACCGCGAGATGCTCGCCGATCCGGCGCAGGAAATCGATCCCGTGGAGCGAGATGCGGATGTTCACGGGGCTCGAGAATTGCTGGCGGATCGAGGCCGCCGAAAGGGCGGAAGCCGAGCGGGCGTAGGTCGCGTCCTTCTCGACGACGATCACCCGCCCCGCGAAGCCCGGATGGCGCGCAAGGTGAAAGGCGACGGAGGAGCCCATCGCCGCTCCGCCCGCGATGACGACGTCGGCGGCTTCGGCGGGGGGATGCGGCGCTGCGGGCATGGGAGCGGTCTCGTTCCGGTTCTTCCTGCCCATCGTCTAGCCGAACCGCGCGTGCGGGCAAGTGCGCCGCCGCCAACCTGCCTTCGTGCGTCGCCCCGTCATGGCGGGTGTGACGCGGGCTTCGGGGAATGATAGGGTGCAGATCATGACGCCGAAAATCCTGCCCCACATCCATCGGGACCATTCGGAGCGCTTTCCCGGACGAGGCTTGGCCTTTGCGGCCGGCGGAGCCTCGGTCCTGATGCTGCTCGGCGCGGGCGGTCTGCTCTGGTGGCGACATGGCGACGCGGTCTTCACGGAAATCGCCCTCGCGGGATTGGCCTGGTGCTTCTGAGCATCTAGATAGCGCGTGAAGCTGTACTGTCCGGAGCCACCATGTCCGACCGCGCGCGCCGCATCGCCATTCCTCTCGCTGCTTTCATCTTCGGCCTGATCGCTCTCGGGATTGCGGCCGTGCTGACGCTGACGCCGGGCGGACGCGACGTCGCCCCGTCCTCCGTCGGCGGGCCCTTCGCGCTTGTCGACCATTTCGGCAATCCGGTCACCGAGGCGGATTACGCGGGCCGTCCGCATCTTGTCTTCTTCGGCTTCACGCATTGCCCGGATGTCTGCCCGACCAAGCTCTTCGAGATCTCCGAGATCTTGCGCCACGCAGGAGAGCGCGGAGACGGGATCCGCGCGCTGTTCATCACGGTCGATCCGGAGCGCGATACGCCGGAAATCATGCAGAGCTATGTTTCCAGCTTCGACGACCGGATCATCGGCCTGACCGGCGATCCCGAAGCGATCGCGGACGTGACGCGCGCCTTCCGGGCCTATGCCCGCAAGGTTCCGCTCGACGACGGCGACTATACGATGGAGCACACCGCGATCGTCTACATCATGGACGCGGAGGGCAGGTTTATCACCGCCCTCGACACTACGAAGCCGCCGGAAGAGGCGGCGGAGGAGCTCCTGCGGCAGATCTGACGCTCACCGCCCGCCGCGTTGGCGGCGGTTGAGCGCGAGCCCGTGCTCCGTCTTGTTCCAGCGGCTCGGCGCGGCGACCAGTTCGTAGAGGCCGCGCCAGGCCGCCATGCTGACCAGAAGATAGTAGAGCGGCATCGCGAGAAGCCAGGGAAAGAGCGCGAACCAGCGCCGCCGCCAGAGCCCGAGGATCGCGGGCAGGATCATCGAGAAAAATCCCGCGACAAACGTGACGAAGCCGATCGAAGCTGCGACGAGCGCAAGCCGGTCGTCGCTGACGGGAATGACCACGGGCGCGAGCAGATCGAAGTCGAGGCCGCGCGCTGCCATGACGATTGCCGCGAACACCGCCAGAGCGACGAAGAGCGGGTAGAGCATTGCGGCGAGAACCGTTCCCAAGGTGAGGGCCGCGGCGCCGACGAAATTGACGAGGCCGAGGCTGCGCAGCGTCTCGCGCGGGTGCCGGGAATGCGTGATCGCCGTCTGCAGGAAGCCCTTCATCCAGCGCGTGCGCTGGGCCATCCAGATGCGAAGCCGCGCGGGAGCCTCCTCGAAGGTCGTGGATGGCAGGTCCGCGACCTGGTACCCGGCCCGTGCGAGACGGATGCCGAGATCGGCATCCTCCGTCACGTTCCAGGCATCCCAGCCGCGAAGACTCCGCAAGGTTTCCACCCGGAAATGATTGGAGGTTCCACCAAGCGGAATCGGCAGCCCGAGCCGGGCGAGCCCCGGATTCACCGCGTCGAAAAGGGCGGCGTATTCGATGGCAAAGCATTTCGGGAGGAAGCCGTCCGCCGAATTGTCGATGTTGAGCCGCGCCTGCAGGCAGCAGACCCTCTCGGGAAGCAGCGAGAAGGTCTCGACCGCGAGCCGCCGCTGGTCGCGCTCGGGCAGGTCTTCCGCGTCGTAGATCACAAGGAATTCGCCGCGCGCGAGCGGCAGGGCGAGGTTCAGCGCCCGCGGCTTCGTTCGCGGATGGCCCGGCGGCGCGACGAGAATCTCGAAGGCGCCGGGAAGTTCGGCCGCCTCTAGCGCCTGCCGCGTGGGAACGTCGTCCGCCTCCGTCACCAGCTTCACGTCGAGGCGAGCCAGTGGATAATCGAGCCCCATCAGCGCCCGGCAGAGACCCTCCGCGACCCGCGCCTCGCGGTAGAGCGGGACGACGAGGGTGTAGACCGGCAGGCTGGAATCCTCGCGGCGAGGCAGGCGCGCCTTGGGGCGCACCGGTGCGCGTTCGAGGCAGGCGGCGACGCGGACATTCGCCAAGGCGAGAAAGAGAATTCCCAGAAGCGATGCGGCGAGCGCGATGCTGATCCAGAAGTCGCTCGCCATGCCGACAAGCAGGAGCGACCCGATTCCGGCGAGGGTGCGCAGCTGGCCTCGGCTCGCCGCGCCGCGGCAGGAGAGGGCGGGCGCTTCGTCCGGGAGCGCGTTCGCGGCTTCATCCGCGATATCGTGCGCCCGCGCCTCGAAGACGGCCCTGCGCAAGGCGGCGGGCGTCGTGACGGCGAGGGCGCCGTCGCGGGGAGGGTCGGCAATGAGGCGCGCGAGGCGGGGCCCGGTTGGCGCGACGGCGAAATGCAGGGGCGCGTGCCGCTCGTCGAGGGGCGCGAGGCCGGCCTGTATGCTCTCGGGATAAAGGGCTGCCGCGCTCGCCTGTGGCGCAGCGAGAAACGGCAATCCTGCGACGCGCGCCAGGGCGCGGAAAAAGGTGTTCTCATCCAGTAGCCCGTGCGACAGAAGGGCTTCGGACGGAGAGACATCGGATATCTGCGCGAGCCGCATGCCCTCCCGCAGCAGGCTGGGCGCGACGCCGTCCTCCAGGAGAAAGGAAATTTCCGCCGCGATAGGCGGATGCTGCCGGAGGCCGGGGCCGAATACGCTTGCAGGACCGGCTTGATCCCCCGATAACACGAACGCGACCCATGCTGATGATGAAAACGACGGCGGCGGCATTGATGCGAAACCTTTGGTGTGTGTCAATCGTATTGTGCAATCATTTATTGTTTTTGTGTGTAATCCTTCCTTGTGTAGCCGGGGCGCAGCCGCTCGAGACGCAGCCTTCCGTGGACGCCCCCGCGCAAATCGGGGCGGAAAGCGCCGAAATGGCGGAGATGCCCTTCATCCCGAGCTTCTGGGATCCGAGGGCGCGGATCGACCCGATCGAGATTGCCGGTTCCCGGACCCTGCGCGTCCTCACGAGCGACGATTTCCCGCCGCTGCACTTCGCCGGCCCCGGAGCCGTGCCGACGGGGTTCTCGGTGGAACTCGCGCGGGAGATCTGCGAGCGGCTGCGCGTCGCCTGCACGATCCAGGCCCGCCGCTTCGAGGATCTGTTGCAGGCGCTCGATAACAGGCAGGGCGACGTCATCGCCGCGGCGCTTCCGATCGATGCGCGGTTGCATGCGGAGTACACGGTCACGCGGCCGTATTTCAGGCTCCCGGCGCGGTTTGCCCGCCGCGCTGCCGATGAGCCGATCGAGATCAGCGCGGAGGGTTTCGCGGGGAAGCGCGTCGGCGTCGTCTCGGGGACCGCTCACGAGGCGTTCCTGGAAGCCTATTTCCCTGCGGTCGAGCCGGTGCTCGCCCCCAACATGTTCGTTGCCCAGGGCGAATTGCGTCGGGGCGAGATCGACCTGCTGTTCGGAGACGGGCTCGCCCTCGCGCTCTGGATCGGCGGACGGGCCTCAGAGGATTGCTGCGTCTTCAACGGCGGCGCCTATCTCGACGATCATTTCTTCGGCGAGGGCATCGGCTTCGTGATGCGGCGCGGGGACGAGGACCTCAAGCGCGCCTTCGAATACGCCATGCACCGGCTCTGGGAAGAGGGGAAATATTCGGAGATCTACCTCTCCTTCTTCCCGATCAGCCCGTTCTGAGTTGACGCTCGCCGCAAGAGGGCTCAAAACGCCAGCCCTCGGGGCCCTCAATCGTCTGGGCCTTCGCGAAACCGTGCCGAGCCTGAAGAAGAGTATCCCGATGTTCGATCCGGACGTGCTGCGCGCCGCCAATGCCTGGCCCTTCGAGGAGGCGAGAAAGCTCGTCGAGCGCGTGGAGCGCACCGGCAAGCGCGAGGTGCTGTTCGAGACGGGCTATGGTCCCTCGGGGCTGCCGCATATCGGGACCTTCGGAGAGGTCGCGCGCACGAGCATGGTTCGCCACGCCTTCCGCGTCCTGACGGATGACGCGATACCGACCCGCCTCGTGGCCTTCTCCGACGATATGGACGGCCTGCGCAAGGTGCCCGACAACGTCCCCAACCAGGAACTCCTGCGCGCGGCGCTCAACCAGCCCCTGACGAAGGTGCCGGACCCCTTCGGCACGCACGAATCCTTCGGCCACCACAACAATGCGCGGCTGCGGGCCTTTCTCGACCAGTTCGGCTTCGACTACGAATTCATGTCCGCGACCGATTGCTACCGCTCGGGACGCTTCGACGAGACGCTGCTCACCATGCTCGAGCGCTACGACGCCGTCATGGAGGTCATGCTCCCCTCGCTGCGCGCTGAACGCCAGCAGACCTACTCGCCGTTCCTGCCGCTTCATCCGAAGACGGGGGAGGTCATGCAGGTTCCGGTCGACGAGATCGACAAGTCGGCGGGCACGATCGTCTGGCGCGATCCCGCGACGGGCGAGCGCTTCGAGACGCCCGTCACGGGCGGCCATTGCAAGCTCCAGTGGAAGCCCGACTGGGCGATGCGCTGGGTGGCGCTCGGGGTCGACTACGAGATGGCGGGCAAGGACCTGATCGATTCCGTCAAGCTCTCGGGCCGCATCGCCCGCGCCATCGGAGGCGAGCCCCCTGAGGGCTTCAACTACGAGCTGTTCCTCGACGAGAAGGGGCAGAAGATCTCGAAGTCGAAGGGCAACGGGCTGACCATCGACGAATGGCTCGGCTACGGGACCCGCGAGAGCCTGTCCCTGTTCATGTTCAACAAGCCCCGCGAGGCCAAGCGGCTTTATTTCGACGTGATCCCCCGTCTGGTCGACGACTACGCGAGCTTCCTCGAAAAGTACCCGCAGCAGGACGACCGGCAGAAGCTCGCCAATCCCGTCTGGCACATCCATTCGGGCAACCCGCCCGCGCCCGAGCGGATCGGCGGGGGGCCGAGCCTCTCCTTCTCGATGCTGCTCAATCTCGTCGCCGTGGCGAATTCCGAGGACAAGGCGGTGCTCTGGGGCTTCATCCGGCGCTATGCCCCGGAAGCCTCGCCGCAGACCCATCCGCGCCTCGACGAGCTCGTCGGCTATGCGGGGCGCTTTTATCGCGATTTCGTCCGGCCGGCGAAGGTTTACCGCGCTCCCGACGAGGCCGAGCGCGCCGCGCTGGCGGATTTGCGCGAGGCGCTCGCCGGGAAGGCAGGCTCCACCGACGCAGAAGACCTCCAGGCCCTCGTCTACGAGGTCGGCCGCACGCATTTCCCCGACATGTCCGGGAAGTCGAAGAGCCCCGACGGTCGCCCCGGCGTTTCGAAGACCTGGTTCGAAACCATCTACCAGATCCTCCTCGGCGAACAGCGCGGCCCCCGCTTCGGCTCCTTCATTGCGCTCTATGGCGTCGAGGAGACGCGCGAGCTGATCGACAAGGCTCTTGCGGGCGACCTTATCGCCGAACACCGGGCCTTCCTCGACGCGCGCGGCGCCGCCTGATCCCTTCCCCGTGGGGAGCCTCCGCCGTTTGTCGGGGCCTCAAAGGCCGTCAAAAAAGCCGTCGATCCGCGCCTGCGCCTCCTGCGCCATGGGGAAGTCGAAGCGGTGGAAGATGTGGCAGCCGCCGGGCCAGAGGGCGAGCTCGCCCTCGTTGCGGGCGGCGGCCCAGCGTCCTGCCAGGAAGAGGGTGTCGTCAAGCAGCGGGTCGCGGGTGCCGACGCTGAGGAGCGCGCGCGGCAGGCCGCGCAGGTCGGCGTAGAGGGGCGAGATGTCCGGATCGCGGCGGTCTCGCTCCGGCCCGCAGAAATTGTCCATGAAGATGCCGAGGTCGCGGGTGTTGAGAATGAGCTTCTCGCTCCCCCAGTTGCGCACGCTCGGGGTCAGCGTGAGATCATAGCAGCCGGCGAACAGGTTCGCGCCGGAGAACGGCGTGAGGCCGTGCCTGTCGCGCAGGCGCAGCATGGTCACGAGCGAGAGATGCGCGCCGGCGGATTCGCCGCCGATGGCGAAGAGGCTCGTCCCGAACATCCGGGCACCCTCGCCCACGAGCCAGAGCGCCGCCGCCTCGCAATCGTCGGGCGCGGCGGGGTAGGGATGCTCGGGCGCGAGGCGATAGCGTACGGACAGGCAGGCGAAGCCGCGCTCGGCGAGGCGCTCCAGGCCCGGATCCTGCTCATCCGGCGCGCCCCAGGTCCAGCCGCCGCCATGGATGTGGAGATAGACGCCGCGCGGATTTTCCGGCGCGATCACGCGCAGCGCGATCGGCCCCGCGGGACCGGCGATCTCGATCGTCCGGGCGCGTTCCGACTTCGGCAGCGGCGGAAAGGGGCCAAGGCCCTCGCGGCGTCGGCGGCGCACCTCCGCGATGGGAAAGGTCCACTGGTCGGGGAGGGCGGAGAGCTTGGCGACGATGTCGCTGTTCAACGCCTTCGTCTCGGGAGCGACGGCTTCGTCGCTGAAAAGTTGCGGATCGATCACGTCACTCGGGCCTCTTGCGCGGGGGCGGGTTGCCAACGGGGGGCGGGCTTGCCATAGCATTTGCGCGCCGATCGTCACACGGCGCAAGGGAGCACGGAAAGCATGGGGTCGAATTTTCAGCGTTTTCTCGGTGGTTCGCCGGGTTCGGTGATCGTCAAGCTCCTGTTCCTGTCGCTCCTCGTGGGAGCGTTCATGGCGCTGCTCGGCATTACCCCGCCGGATCTTCTCGACCGGGCCTGGGCAATGGTGAGGGCCCTGCGCGACCTCGGCTTCGAGGCCTTCGGCACGATCGGAACCTGGGTCGTCTACGGCGCGATTGTCGTGATCCCGATCTGGCTGGTCCTGCGGCTTCTCAACAGCCTGCGCTGAGGCGATGAGCCGCCAACCGGGAGCGGCGCGCGCGGTTGTCGTGTCGCATCGGCGCATGCTGGCGATCAGCGTCCCGATGACGCTGTCGCACCTCACGACCCCGCTCCTCGGCCTCGCCGACATGACCGTCATCGGACGCCTCGGCGACGCGGCGCTTCTCGGCGCCGTCGCCTTGGGCGGCGTCGTCTTCGATTTCCTGTTCTGGAGCTTTGGCGCCCTGCGCATGGGGACTGCGGGGCTGACCGCGCAGGCGGTGGGGGAGGGGGACGACGCGGAGGTGGACCGGGCGCTTGCCCGTGCGCTCGCCGTCGCGTCGATCGTCGGGCTCGCCATCATCGCCCTGCAATGGCCGATCGCGCTCGCGGCCGAGCGGGCGATGGGAGCGAGCGCGGAGGTGAATGCGGCGCTCGCCGTCTACATCCACGTGCGCATCTGGGCGGCTCCGTTCACCCTCGCGAACTACGCGATTCTCGGCTCCTTGATCGGGCGCGGACGGACCGATCTCGGCTTCGCGCTCCAGGTGACGCTCAACCTCGTCAACATCGCCCTGACGATTCTGCTCGTCGTGGGGTTCGGGATGGGCGTCGCCGGCGCGGCTCTGGGGACGCTGATCGCGGAGGGCGTGGCCGCGCTTCTGGGGATCGTGCTCCTGCGCCGCCTCGGATCGCGCCCGCTGAAGGTCCCGCTCGCGGAAACCCTGCAGCGCGACGCCATGCTGCGGATGCTCGCGGTCAATCGCGACATCATGATCCGCACGATCGCGCTGATCCTCGCCTTCGCCACCTTCACGAGCCTCGGGGCGCGGGCCGGCGACGTGACGCTTGCCGCCAATGCCGTCCTCTACAAGATGTTCGGCCTCGGCTCGTATTTCCTCGACGGCACGGCCACGGCGGCCGAGACCATGTGCGGGCAGGCCTGGGGAGCGCGGAACCGCAAGGCGTTCAACCGGGCCGTGGCGATTGCCCTGGAATGGAGCCTCGGCCTCGGGGCGGCCCTCAGCGTCCTGTTCATCTTCGCCGGACCGGGATTCATCGATTTCGTGACGACTGACCAGGGCGTGCGCGCCTACGCGCGGGAATTCCTCGTCTTCGCCGCGCTCACGCCGCTTGCCGGGGCGATGGCCTTCGCCTTCGACGGAATCTATATCGGCGCGACCTGGACACGGCAGATGCGCGACCTGATGCTGCTCTCGTTCGCGATCTATCTTCTCGTCATCCTCGTCGGACGCGAATGGGGGAATGCAGGCCTCTGGACCGCCTTCCTCGTCTTCCTCGCCGCCCGCGGGATCGGGCAGGGGATCATGTACGGGCGGCTGGAGGCGCGGCGGGAATGGTGACGTAGTCCTTAATCCCGCTTCCCACGACCTCATTGATGGATGAGAAGCCGTGCTCCTCCATGCGCGAGAGGAGCCCCGCCTTGATCTCGTCGAGGAGCGTGGGGCCGCGATAGACGAGGGCGGTATAGAGCTGGACGAGGCTCGCCCCCGCGCGCAGCTTCGCCCATGCCGCATCCGGTCCGTCGACCCCCCCGACGCCGATCAGGGGGATGCGGCCCTCGACCCGCATTGCCGCCTCGGCGAGGACGCGCGTCGCCGCCAGAAAGAGCGGACGGCCGGAAAGTCCGCCCGTCTCCCGCGCGAGATGCCTTTCGAGGAGGTCGTCCGGCCGCGCCACGGTCGTATTGGAGACGACGAGGCCGTCCACCCCGCGCGCCAGGGCGGTCGCAACGATGGCGTCGAGCCCCTCGGGCGAGATGTCCGGCGCGATCTTGAGGAGGAGCGCCGTGCGGCTCCCGCGCGCGGCATCGGCCATGTCGCGCGCTTCGACGGTGCGCGCGAGCAGCTCGTCGAGGAAGGCCTCCCCCTGGAGGTCGCGCAGGCCCGGGGTATTGGGCGAGGAAATGTTGATGGTGAGGAACTGCGCGAGCCCGCAGAGCACCGTCACCAGATTGGCGTAATCCCCGATGCGATCGAGCGAATCCTTGTTGGCGCCGAGATTGACCCCCACGATCCCGTGACGGCCGCGCCGTTTCTCGAGCCGCGCGCGGATTGCCTCGAGCCCGTCGCTGTTCAGTCCGAAGCGGTTGATCACCGCGCCGTCGCGCGGCAGGCGGAAGACCCGGGGCCGCGGATTGCCCGGCTGCGGGAGCGGGGTGACGCCGCCGCATTCGACGAAGCCGAAGCCAAGGGACAGGAGCTGGTCGGGAACCTCGCACTGCTTGTCGTAGCCGGCGGCGAGCCCAATCGGGTTGGGGAAGTCGAGGCCGAAGACGCGCGAGGCGAGCCGGGGATCGTCGGCCTTCGGCGGCAGTGCAGGCAAGAGCGAGAGCGACCTAATGGAGGCCGCATGCGCCGTCTCCGCGTCGAGCGCGTGCAGGAAGGGACGCGCGAGCGAGAAGAGCGAGCCGATCATGCGACGCCGCCCGGCATGCGGTGCGTGCCATCCGCCTCGAGCGGGAGTTCGTCGACCCGCAGGACCGCTTCGAGCGGGAGCGGCGCGTAGAGATGCGGAAAGAGCGCGCCGCCGCGGGAGGGTTCGTAGACGAGCGCGTCGTGCAGCTTGCCCGGATCGACCGTCACGAGGAGAAGATCGTCCTGACCGCGGAAATGCTTCGCCGCGGTCTCGCGCACCTGGGCCGCCGTGGAGAAGTGGATATAGCCGTCGGCGAGGTCCACCGGGGCGCCGTCGAAGCGGCCCAGACGCTCCGCCTCCCGCCACAAGGCGGCAGGAACGATCTTGTAGATGCGGGCTTCACTGGTTTCGGCCATGACGGTTCGGATCCCTGGGGCGACTGGTTCGATTAGCGGAGGATCGGTGCGGACTGCAAGCTGTTCCGCCGCGCGAAATTCCGTTGCCAACAAGCGGGAAGCTGGTATATTTCCTAAGCTAGGTCACGCTTCCCAATTTGGATCGGGCCGGCCACGGAGAGCGTTACGATGCTGACGCATGTTCAGGTCTGGACGGCCATTGATCGGCTCGCCGAACGGTATGGCATGTCCGCATCGGGGCTGGCGCGCCGGGCGGGCCTTGATGCGACGAGCTTCAACAAGTCCAAGAGGGTCAGCGCCGATGGCCGCGAACGCTGGCCCTCGAGCGAGTCGATTGCGAAGATCCTGGCGGCTACGGGGGCAAGCCTTCCGGAATTCGTCGCACTGATCGATCCGCGCAACGGAGTCCCGCGCGCGACGGTTCCGCTGGTCGGCTGGGCCCAGGCCGGGGCGGGGCGTTTCTTCACCGAGGACGGAATGCCCGCCGGGGCGAGCTGGGACGAGATCGAATTCCCGGAAGTCGCGCCGGACAAGGTTTTCGCGCTTGAGGTTTCCGGCGACTCGATGGAGCCGCTCTACCGTGACGGGGACATCCTGATCGTCTCGCCCACGGCAAGCATCCGCAAGGGCGACCGCGTGGTGGTGCGGCTGCACAACGGCGAGGTCACCGCAAAGGAGCTCCAGCGCCGCACGGTGCGCAGCGTCGAGCTGCGCTCGCTGAACGACGCACACGAGGATCGCACGGTTCCGACCGGCGACATCAGCTGGATGGCGCGCATCATGTGGGTAAGGCAATAAAGTTATTCCTTATTCATTAATAACTAAATTTTTGTAATAGTAAATTATAATTTATTATTTCTGTTGACTTGCTTCGTCTCCTCCGCAATCCTGTCCATGATTGATGCATGGCGTATGAGGAAACGAGATGATCGACTCCCGGAATACGACACTGGCGGATTTTCTTCCTTCCTGCGCTCCCTTTCCCGTCCGGCCGAGCTTCGCCGAACTGATGGCGCATATGAGCGACTGCCTGGGGCTGCCGGTGGACGACATCGAGCGCGTCCTCGCCGTCTGCGATCCAGTGTCGCTTGCGATTTACCTCGCCGGTGATCATCCTGCGGCCATCAGGCTCCGAAATGTGCTCAACCTCGATCCGGAGATGATCGATCCGCAGGGGGTTGCCGAAGCGCTTTGCGCTCCTCCGGGGCATCTCTGCGCGTCCTTGTTCGCGATGCTCGAGCGCATGAGCAGCATCCGGCTTCCGCCCGAGATGGTGCTGGCGGCGAGGCTCCGTCACACCAAGCGCAGCCTGCTCGCGGCCTGGAAGCGCGCACTCGCCTTCGCCGCCCCCGCCGGCTATCTCTGCAGGGACGACGCCTATCTCATCGGAATCGGCGAAGCCGTCTTCGCGGCAATGGCGGCGCAATTCGGCAAGACGGAGTTCGAGGCGCTCACGCAGCAGGAATTTCTTCAGCTCGCCCCGAAGCTGATCGAATTCTGGCCGATCTCGGAGGAGGGCCTCGAATGCCTCTCCACGCTCCTGTGGGAGACCGAGGAATATATCGAGGCGCATCTCGACGATCAGTTCAGCCAGTTGTCGGCTTACGGCGTCGCTCCCTGATCAGGCGGCGGGGACGGGCCGGGAGGTCGCCCCGATCCGCGAGGCCGTGATCACGGCCTGCGTGCGGCTGTCGACGTCGAGCTTCTGGAGAATGGCGGAGACATGCGCCTTGACGGTCGCTTCCGAGACCGTCAGCTCATAAGCGATCTGCTTGTTGAGCAACCCCTCCGAGAGCATCATCAGGACGCGGACCTGCTGGGGGGTGAGCGTCGCCATGCGCCGCGCGATCTCCGCCGCCTCTTGGTCGTCGGAGGCGCCGAGATCGATGTCGGGCGGCGTCCAGGTCTCGCCGCCGAGCACCTTGCGCAGGGCTTCGCCGATCCGGTCGATCTCGAGCGATTTCGGGATGAAGCCCGAGGCGCCGAACTCGATCGCGCGGCGCACCACGACGGGATCCTCGTTCGCGGAGACGATCACGACCGGGATGTCCGGATGCTGGGCGCGCAGGAAAAGCAGGCCGGAGAAGCCCTGGACCCCGGGCATGGTCAGGTCGAGAAGGATCAGGTCGACCACATTCCGGCCCTGCAGGAGCGCCACGAGTTCGTCGAGCCCGCCCGCTTCCGAGACGCTGACGCCCGACATGATGCTGCCGATGGCCTGGCGAAGCGCTCCCCGGAACAACGGATGATCATCGGCGATGATGATCGACGTGTCGCTCGATCCCTCCACCTGCTCCTCCCCCTCTGGGCGTTCGGGCCCTGAAACATCAGGTTCCGGCCATGGCGCATTTTCAGGACTTTAACGGCAATTGCAACTTCGGTTTCGGCCGGGGAGGGCCTTCAGCCGAGGGAATGCGGCGCGATGATCGAAAGCGCGAGGCAACCTGCCGCCGCAGCGGCGACCCAAAGGGCCTTCTCACGCAGTTCCCGCTGCATCGCGGCGACGATCAGCGGCCGGGCCGCATGTTCGGCAGGGCGCTCTTCCTCCGTCATCATGATCCAGACCTCGCTCTCCCTGATCCGGCGCTTGCGCGGATAGGCCGAGGCCTTCACGTCCATCACGATGGCGAGGACCAGGAAGCCGAGGCCGCCCACATGCAGGGCAAGGGCGGGGTTGAAAGCGAGGGCCGCCATGGTCAGCATGACCGCCAGTCCGGCAAAGCCCGCTCCCCGCAGGACGCTCAGCGCGGCAAGTTGTCGGATCCGCTCCATCCCCCGCTCCCGCAAGCATCGCCGTTTCAGGGGAAATGGAGACCAAGCGCTCCGGGTCAAGCGCTCAGCGCGCGGCGATGATGAACCAGAGCACGATGAAGAGCGGCGGGAGGCCGAGCAGGGCGTCGCCGAACAGGAATGTCTTGAGGAAATAGAGCAGGAACGCTCCGTAGAGGGAGGCCGCGAAGGGCAGGAGGAAGCCCGGCGTCACCGGCGCGATCAGCGCCATCAGCGGGTCGCTCAGCTTGCGCAGCACGGTGAAGAAGGCGATGTCGCGGTCGATTCCGACAAAGAACTCGAGGATGCCGCGCGAGAAGAGCAGGGCGGCGAGGGCGGAGAGGGCGTAGGAGCCGCCGAGAAAGGTCGCGGCGACCAGCGGGTAGCCGCCGAAGGCGAAGGTCGCGACGCCAAGCACATAGGCGAGGCAGAGGATCAGCAATCCTCTCAGCGGGCTGGCGGTCATCGGTTGCGTCGGCGACACGTCTGTCCTCCGTGATGGCGGCTTGTTTCGCTCAAAAAAATAACGGCGCGCGGTGTCCAGCGCGCCGCCAGTGGGCAACGCACGGGGCAGAGTTTCGCCCCGTGCGGGAAGTGTGGACCGATCAGGCCGTCTGTTCAATCATCGTGCCGCCGCTGGGCAGACGAAGCCTGTTGACGAAGTCCTGCATCTCGGCGCTCGGCTCCGGCGTCATCAGCGAGACCACGTAGGTCACGGCGAAGGCCACCGGCACACCGAAGACGCCTGCGGAGATCGACTTGACGCCGAACCAGGCGCCTTCGCCCCAGGGCTCCCCGATGAACAGCCCGTATTTCGAGCCGAGCAGGTACACCATCGTGATGGTGAAGCCGCAGATCATGCCCGCGATCGCGCCGGCGCTCGTGGTTCTGCTCCACCAGACGCCCATGACGAGCGGTGCGAACAGTCCCGCCGCCGCGATCGAGAAGGCCCAGGCCACCATCGACAGGATGTCGGCGGGCTTTGTCTGGGCGAGCAGCGCCGCCGCGATGGCGACCACGACCAGAAGCACCTTCGCGATGGTCAGGCGGGTCTTCGAGTCCGCCTTCGGGTTGACCATCTTGTAGTAGATGTCGTGGCTGAGCGCGTTGGCGATGGCCAGCAGCAGGCCGTCGGCGGTGGAGAGAGCCGCGGCGAAGCCGCCCGCGCCGACGAGACCGACGACCCAGATGGGCATGCCGGCGATCGAGGGCGTGGAGAGCACGATCATGTCGTTGTTCAGGCGCAGTTCCGAATAGGGGAACCCGCCGGCATAGCCCTTGGCTTCGCAGGCAGCCTGGATCGCCATGACGGATTCGGCCTTGGCGCCGCAGATCGTGACGAGCTGGTGACCCTGGATCGACCCCCATTCGACCATCCATTGCGGGATGGCGGTGAAGGCGAGCAGGTAGTCCTGGCTGTTGATGAAGAGCTCCATCAGGTTCGCCTTCGAGAAGGCGGCGTAGGCGGGAGCCGTGAAGTAGAGCAGGAAGATGAAGAACAGCGACCAGCCGACCGACTTGCGGGCCTCACGGACGGTAGGCGTCGTGAAGAAGCGCATCAGGATGTGCGGCAGGGAGGCCGTGCCGACCATCAGGCAGAAGATCAGGAAGAAGAAGTCCATCGGCGTGTAGTTGGTGAAGGCCTGCATGTGCGGCTTGGCCACCTCGAGGGCCGTCTCGTAGGTCGCGATGTCGCTGAGGACGGAGCCGTACATGATCTGGGGAAGCGGCACGCCGGTCTTGACGGTCGACATCCACACGGCGGGGAGGAGATAGGCGACGATCAGCACGATGTACTGCGCCACCTGCGTCCAGGTCACGGCGCGCATGCCGCCGAGCATCGAGCACACGAGAATGCCGGCGAGGCCGGCGAACACCGCGTAGTTGAAGTCGATGCCGAGGAACTGCGAGGCGATGATGCCCGACGCGTAGATCTGCGCCGTCACATAGGTGAAGGAGCAGGCGAAGAGCACGATGATGCCCATCAGACGCGCCGTGTTCCCGCCGTAACGGGTGCCGAGGAAGTCGGGGACCGTATAGGCGCCGAACTTGCGCAGGTACGGAGCCAGAAGCACCGCGACGAGGACGTAGCCGCCGGTCCAGCCGAGAACGAAGGCGAGGCCGTCATAGCCGAGCACGAAGAGCGTGCCGGCCATGCCCACGAAGCTCGCGCCCGACATCCAGTCGGCGCCCGTGGCCATGCCGTTGTAGATCGCCGGGACGCGCCGGCCCGCGACGTAGTACTCGGATACCGCGCTCGTTCGCGACATGATGCCGATGAAGGCATAGATGCCGATCGTCGCGCCCATGTAGCACCAGAGGATGATCCGGTCCGGGACGCCGACTGCGGCGAATATCGCCATCAGCACGACGAAGAAGGCGAAGCCGCCTACGTAGACTCCGTAGATTTTGCCGAGGTTGTCGACAAAATCGCCTTTCATTGAAAGTGCCATCTTTGCCTCCTCAGTCTTCCTGAACGCCGAATTCCTCGTCGATCTTGTTCTGCCGGTATGAGAACCAGAAGATCAGAAGGACGAAGATGATCAACGACCCTTGCGCCGCCATGTAGAACCCGAGCGGAAAGCCCATGATCACGATGGCGTTGAGAGGGACGACGAAGAAGTGGATGAAGAAGCTGGAGACCGCCCAGACGGCTAGCGTCACCCACATCAGGTTCCGCGTCTTCGCCCAATGAGCGCGCCCCACTTCGGGCGTGATCTGTTTCGACATAAGTAAAAGACCTCCCAAGGCAAAAGGAGGACGTCCGCGTCACCGGCCGGCGACGGCGCAATTCCTCCCGAGAACACCGCGCTCGCTCGACGCTTCGAATGGCGCCTTCGACGATTCGGTAATACCCGTCATTCTGTACATGAGCGGGTAAGCATAGTATTCGTCGGAGAATAGCTGTTGAACGTCAATGCTACGATAGGCGGATGCCAGTGAGAGACGTGTCGAACGAAACGGCCATCGGTAAGGCTTTGAGCCGCATTGGCGAAATCTTCCTGGGCGCCCGCCGGCCCAGGGCCGCCGACTGGGACGGGACGGCAGAGGCGATCCGGGCGGGGGCGGCGTTTCTGGCGCAGGGTTCCGTCTATTCCTACCTGCGCGCCCGTACGCTGCTTGCGGGGCCGAAGCTTTTTCAGAACGATGATTTCGTTTTCGCGCTGGAAATCTGCAAATGGGAAGGTTTCGCGAGCGCCGCGCAGGATTTGATCCTGATTCTCGAAAACGATCTGCGCGACCACGATCTCGGAGATCGCGCCCGCCTTCCCTCCACGCTCGTCGCCCTCTACGAGACGACGCTCGCCCTCGAGCCCGTTCCCGAGCACCGCGCCGACAAGGGCTGGAGCGACCTCGTCACCGATTTTCGCCTGCGTGTCGAAGAAGCTGTGGAAAAGCCGCCGCGCGCCGCGGACGAGATCTGTCCGGGCACAGCGCGCGTGCTGATGAGGCACGCGCCGGTCGAGGATCCGATTCGCGTCTCGGACCTGCCCATGGTGCAGAACAACCTTGCGTTCCGCTTTGTCGACTACAAGCGGCGCATGCGGCGCGACTTCGACTATCCCGCGATTGCTTCCGCGATCGCCCGACGCTCGGCGGCGCAGTGATGCCTCCCAACGGGCGTCCGGCCGGATTGCTCGCGGATCAGGACTTCGTCGCGCTCGATCTCGAGACGACCGGGCTCGACGTGCGCCGCGACCGGGTGGTCCAGATCGGGGCGGTGCGGCTGCGCGGCTTCTCCCTCGTTCAGGGGGAGACCTTCGCGCGCCTCGTCGACCCGCAGATGCCGATCCCGGCGCTCTCGACGCGAATCCACGGCATTGCCGATGCCGATGTCGCCGGCGGCGAAACGATCGCCGGGGCGCTCGAGGCCCTCGGGGGATGGATTGGGGACGCCGTGATCATCGGCCACTCGATCGCCTTTGACCTCGCGATCCTGCGCTTCGAGGCGGCCCGCGTCGGGGCGGTCTGGCGGGAGCCGCGCGCTCTCGATATCGGCCTCCTCGCGGCAGGGCTCGACCCGCGTCTCGTCGACCCCTCCCTCGACGATCTCGCCCTCGCCGCCGCCATCGCCATCGACGGCCGCCATACGGCGCTCGGCGACGCCCTCGCGGCGGCGAAGGTCTTCGCATCGCTCGCTCCGCAGCTCGCCGAGGCGGGCGTTCGAAGCCTCGCGCAGGCCGAGGCGGCGGCGCGCCGTCCCCGTGATCTCGTTGCGCGTCACGAAAAGGCGGGATGGTTCGACCGGCCGGAGGGCAAGCCCGATTTCAGCGATGCGGCGATCCGGCTCGGCGCCAGCCGCGCCATCGACGGCTTCCTCTATCAGCACCGGCTGTCCGAGGTGATGTCCTCGCCGCCGAAGAGCATCGCGCGCGAGCGCAGCCTTGGCGAGGCCGCTTCGATCATGAGCGCCGCCGGGATCGGCTGCCTCCTCGTGGAGCCGCTCGAGGCCGGTCGCGCGGGAATCGTCACGGAACGCGACGTCCTGCGCGCCATGGGCGAGCGGGGGGCGGACGCGGCAGCCCTGCCGGTCTCCGCCGTCATGAGCGCCCCCGTGATCGCCGCGCCGCAGGACACGCTCCTCTATCGCGCCCTCGGCCAGATGGCGCGGCGCAACTTGCGCTATCTCGCGGTGACGGACGAGAACGGGGACGCCTGCGGCGTCTTCACCCTGCGCACCCTTCTGAGGGAGCGGGCGCTGGCGACGCTGACCGTGGGCGACGAGATCGCCGCCGCGGCCAGCGAGGAAGACCTCGCGGCCGCGCAATACGCCCTCGGCCCGCTCGCCGCCTCGCTCCTCGCCGACGGAATGGAAGCGATCAGGATCGCGGCGGTGATCTCGGCCGAGAACCGGGCGATGACCGGACGCGCCGCCGATCTCGCCTTGGCCGATCTCGCCGCGCAGGGCCGGGGCGGGGCGCCGGCCCCCTGGTGCCTCCTCGTCCTCGGCTCCGGCGGGCGCGGCGAAAGCCTCCTCGCGCCCGATCAGGACAATGCCCTCGTCATCGACGATTCGTACGATGGGGATCTCGACAGCCCCGAGGACTGGTTCACGGCCTTCGCCGGGCGGATCAACGCGATCCTTGCGCAGGCCGGCATTCCCCTGTGCAAGGGCGGGGTGATGGCGCGCAACCGGCCCTTCAGGCGGCGCCTCGGGGAATGGCGCGCGCAGCTCGACCTCTGGGCGTCCAATCCCGAGCCGGAAGCCCTGCTCAATGTCGACATCTTCTACGATTTCGCCCCAGCGGCCGCCGGAGGGGGCGACCACGCGCAGGCCCTGGCGGCGCGGCTGCGCGAGGCCGCGACGGAGCGGGGACGGCAGGCGGGAGCCTTGATCCGCACCATGGCGGAGCAGGCGATGCAGCGCCGCGCGCCGCTCAATCTCTTCGGCCGGATCCGCACGGATGAGGAAGGCCGGATCGACCTGAAGGCCGGCGCATTGTTCCCGATCGTCGCGGGGGCGCGCGCCATGGCTTTGCGGCACGGCGTGCCGGAGACAAGCACGGCGCGGCGTCTGGAGGAGGCCGTCCGCCGCGCCGGCACCGGGGAGGTGGACGCCCGCCTCCTCACGGATATCCACCGGTTCGTCACCCGTCTCGTGCTGATGCAGCAGATCGCGGACATGCAGGCGGGGATCGCCCCGACCACCCGCGTCTCGATCAGGACCCTGTCCTCCGAGGACCGCGACCGCCTCCGCGAGGCGCTCCAGCATGTCGACCTCGTCGGCGACACGACGACGGCGGTTTTGGCCTCGGGCGCGCGCATCGGCTGAACGTCCTGCGGCCTCGAATTTCCGATCACGTCATTGAACTTTGGTCGCATGCCGGCATTGTCGGGGATGCCCCGCGAGAGCGGCGGCCGTGTCCGGGATGCGGGCTATGTCCCGGCTGCTTTTCGATGCCGGGAGAGGCGGTGAATGCGATGGATGTGATCGAAGCTTATGCGCGCGTATCGGTGGCACGCGGTTCTGCCTTTGCGGTTCTCGCCGTCCTGTGCGTCATGCTCGGCCTCCTTGGAACGCCGGCCTTCGCGCTCAGGATCGGGGGATTTCTCTTCCTCGTCATTTCCCTCGTGCTGATGCTGCGCGCGGAATACGCGCACAAGCGGTCCTACAAGCACACGGAAGTCTGGCTCATGCTCGACGATCGCGACCGCCCGCCCACGCCGATCGCACAGCAGGTCATCTGCAGCATCCTTCGAAACACGTTCAACGAGTTCTCGCTGTACTTCGCGCGGACGGCCGCCATCGCGCTCGCGTCGGGATTGGTGCTGGAGCTCTTTGTTCCCTCGACCTTCTGAACGCCTCAGCGCCGGCTCGGTGCGGATGGCCCGCCCTGGGCGGACCGAAGAGGGTGCTGCTCGGTCTCGCCCTTGGCGAGGATCGCCATCAGCGCATCCAGCCGGTCGGCCTCGGCCGCCGGCTTGTCCCAGCGGATACGATGGATGCGCGGGAAGCGCATCGCGACGCCGGACTTGTGACGCGTGGAGCGCTGAAGGCCCTCGAAGGCGATCTCAAGGACGAGACCCTTGTCGCGCCCGAACGCCACCTCCCGCACCGGGCCGAAGCGCTTGACGGTGTTGTTGCGCACATATCTGTCGAGCTGCGCCAGCTCCTCGTCCGTGAAGCCGAAATAGGCCTTGCCGACGGGGACGATCTCCTCGCCTGCTTCTCCCTCCCGCCACACGCCAAAGGTGAAATCCGAATAGAAGGACGAGCGCCGCCCGTGCCCGCGCTGCGCGTACATCAGCACGGCGTCGACAAGGAAAGGATCGCGCTTCCACTTGAACCACTGGCCCTTCGGGCGGCCGGGAAGATACGGGCTGTCGGCGCGCTTGATCATCACCCCCTCGATCGCCTCCGCATCCGCGCCCGCCCCGGCCGAGGCGGGTTCGCCGCGTGCGGAGGCAAGGGCCTCCCAGCTTGCGAAGGGCACCAGCGGCGAGAGGTCGATGCGCGGATCGCCGCGTTCGGCGACGAAGCGCTCGAGCCGCTCGCGGCGCTCGCGGAAGGGGAGCGCCCGCAGGTCCTCCCCGTCCAGCGCGAGAAGGTCGTAGGCCCGGATATGGGCGGGATAATCCGCAAGCAGCTTCGCCGAGACGCTCTTGCGGTTGAGCCGCTGCTGCAGGACGTTGAAGCTCTCGACGCGGCCCTCGCGAAGGATCAGGAGCTCGCCGTCGATCGCCGCCTCGAAATCGAGCCTTTCGAGGAGATCGGGGAAGGCCATCGAGATGTCCTCGCCCGTGCGTGAATAGATGCGCCGCGCGAGCCGCCCGTCCTCGCTGCGCCCGGCGGCGGCCTGGACGCGGATCCCGTCCCACTTCCATTCGGCAACGAACGCTTCCGCTTCGATCCGGAGGAAATCCGCCTCGTCGATCGGATGCGCCAGCATCGGCGGGCGGAAGGGCGCCGGGTCGCGCGTCTGTGGCGGCGGGCCGCGCCCCTCGACCCAGGCGAAGAGCGTCTCGTAGGGAGGTTCGAGCCCATGCCAGACCTCCTCCACCGCGTCCGGATCGAGCTCGCCGAGCCGCGCGACGGCGGTCTTGGCGAGGCGCGCGGAGACGCCGATGCGCAGGGACCCCGTAATCAGCTTGAGGAGCGCCCAGCGGCCTGTCTCGTCGAGCAGGTCGAGCCAGCCGGAGAGAAGCGCCGGGAGTTCCGATCTGGACGAATGCGTCAGCCCCTCCACGACCTCGGCGAGCGAGGGCGAAGGCATGTTCGCGCCGTGGCGGGCTGGCCAGAGCAGCGCCGTCGTCTCCGCGAGATCTCCGACATAGCTGTATGACATCCCGAACAGGACGGGGTCGACGCGCTCCATGATCAGCCCGCGCACGAGGTTCGGCTTCGCCTCCCGGAACCGCAGCCCGCCCGTCATCGCGGCCAGCGCGAGCCCGCGCTCCGGGTCGGGCGTATGCGCGAAGTAATCCGCCAGCAGGCGAAGCTTCGCGTTGCGGCCTGGTTCGAAGACGAGGCGGTCGAGGAGGGCGGCGAAATGCTGCATGACAAGTCGAAGCTAGCGCATTGGAGCGTTGCGGGAAGAGGCAATGCTTCAGGCGGGCAATCGTTCGCGCCGCGTTCAGGCGCGAAACACCCAGAGCTTCGACAGCGTGTAGTTCCAGGCGAAGGTCGCGCCGATGGCGATCAGCTTGGCGGCGATCGCGGGGAGCGGCGGGACGAGGAGGGCTATGACCGCGGCGCCGACGAAGAGGCCGCCGACAGCCACCCCGAAGAAGCGCAAGGCTGCCATCGCAGCCAGGGTAGACCAGTCCCGGTCCTCGAAGGTCCAGAGCTTGTTCATGACGTAGCTGTTGACGACTGCGACCGAGAAGCCGGCCACATGCGCCGAGAGCGGCGTCCAGGCGAAGACGTAGTGCAGGACGACGAAGATCCCGAGATCGATCCCGGCATTGACGCAGCCGACGAGGGCGAAGCGCAGCCAGCGGGGCATGGCGTGAATCATGGCCCGGTTCCGGCAGCGAAGCGGGTCAGCCGGATGTCGCGGCGCGCGAGTAGGTCCCCGAAGGTTTCGCTTGCAAGATAGGCGTGCTCGGCCTCGCGCGTATGGGTGACGTGATCGCGGGCCGCGAGGGCGTCGTCGACGAAGCCGGGATGGCACATGACGAGAGGCTGCTCGCCGGGGCCGTCAAGGAAGCGTTCGAAAAGCCGGGGGATGTCCTCCCTGTCCGAGAAGGAGCGCACGCCGCGAAAGCTGTCATTGCTCGCGATGCCTCTCGCGCGGGTCTTCCGCGCGAAGGCGCGCCCGAGGGCGTCGATCACGGCGGCCCGCAGCGGGGCCGCGCCGCGCCGCATGATCTCGGATTTCGGCTCGCAGCAGAGGCGCAGATAGCCGCCGTACGGGGCGAGCCGGCGCTCGAAGGCCTCGATCACTGCGTCGTGGATGACGGGAAGCTGGTGGGCATGGTGATGCCCGTCGATGAAGGCGGGCGGCCGGCCGAAGACCTCCTCGAAAGCGTCGATCTGCCGCTCTACCTCGCTGGCGATCTCGGACCGGTCGAGACGTCCCGCGAGGGCGGCGAGAATCAGGCGGCCGTTAGAGGGCAGGCGCCCCTGCGGCGCGAGGCGCGGCATCGAGCCGAGCGGCGCATGGTCCGTGAGCGTCAGGTGGAGACCGATATCCGCCTTCTCCTCGAGCCCCCGGAGAAGCCGCGCATGCTCGCGCCAGAAGGGGCTCACGGTCATGCAGCCGGTCGCGCTCAGACGGCCGCGCGCGATGAGATCCGCGATCGCCCGGCTTACGCCGGGGGCGAGGGCGAAGTCGTCGGCGCAGAGGATGACGCTGCGTGATCCGGGGGAAAGCGATTGATCGATGGCCATCACGCGTCTAGAGCATAATGCGAGGGACGGAGCGAATCCCGTTCCAGTTGTAATCCACACTTCCGCGGGTCTTCTAGAGCGTTGATCGATACCGTGTCCAGCATAGCCGCGAGAGATGTCCCCGATCTGTCGGTCGTTGTGCCCTGCTTCAACGAGGCCGCCAACCTGACGCCCCTCGTCGCGCGCCTCGTCCCGGCGCTCGAGGCGACGGGAAAGTCCTTCGAGGTCATCTTCGTCGATGACGGCAGCCGCGACACGACGCTGCTTCTTGCCCGGGAGATCGCGGGTTCTGACCGTCGCTTCGGAGTCCTCGCCCTCTCGCGCAATTTCGGCAAGGAGATTGCGATCTCGGCGGGGCTCGACCATGCGCGCGGGCGCGCGGCGATCATCATCGACGCCGATCTCCAGCATCCGCCGGAACTCATCGCGGATTTCATTGCCGCCTGGGAGCAGGGCTACCAGGTCATCCACGCGGCGCAGAGCGTTCGGCCGAGCGAGCCCGCCCTCAAGCGCCTCGGCGTACGCGCGTTCTACTGGCTGCTGGGGAGCCTGTCGGACACGAAGCTGCCCAAGGGCGTCGGCGATTACTGCCTGCTCGACCGCCGGGCGATCGACGCGCTGCGCAGCCTTCCCGAGCGGGCGCGCTTCATGAAGGGGCTCTATTTCTGGATCGGCTTCCGCCAGTTGCAGATCCCGTATCAGCCGCAGCCCCGCAACGACGGGGCGAGCGGCTGGAATCTCGCCAAGCTGATCGGGCTGGCGCTGAACGGCCTCACCGCCTTCAGCACGATCCCGTTGCGCCTCGCGACCTTCATCGGGCTCGCCGTCTCGCTTGCGGCGCTCGTCTACGCGGTCGTGCTGGTCACGGATGTCGTGCTGCACGGCATCGACGTCCCCGGATATGCCTCGCTCATGGTGGGGCTGCTCTTCCTGAGCGGCGTGCAGCTCATCGGCCTCGGTATCCTGGGCGAGTATATCGGGCGCGTCTTCAACGAGAGCAAACAGCGCCCGCTCTATCTCATCGACGAGTTCCGGCCGCCGGCGGAGGAGCTTCGCGAGGAAGTCCGGCGTCCCGCGGCGGAATGATGGCCCAGCCGACATGGACCGGGGCGGTTCCGGCTCCCCGGCGCCCTATGCCCCGGCGACCGGCCAGCGCCAGAAATCCGGACCTTCCTTGTCGAGGAAGCGGTTGAGCACCATGCGATGGACCTCGTCAGCTCCGTCGACGAGGCGGGCCTGGCGGGCGTAGCGGTAGATCCATTCGAGGATCGTGTCCTTCGAGTAGCCGCGCGCGCCGTTGATCTGGATCGCGATGTCGGCGGCCTCGTGCAGGACGTTCGCCACCTGGATCTTCGCCATCGAGACTTCCTGGCGGGCGAAGGAGCCCTGGTCGAGGGCCCAGGCGGCCTTCATCACCAGGAGCCGGCCGACCTCGATCTTCATGGCGAGCCCTCCGAGCATGAGCTGCACGCTCTCGCGGTCCTTGAGCCGGACCCCGAACCCCTCGCGCTTGTCGGCGTATTCCCGGGCGATCTCGACGCAGCGCTTCGCCAGCCCCAGCCAGCGCATGCAATGGGTGAGGCGCGCGGGGCCGAGGCGGATCTGGGTCATCTTCATCCCCTCGCCCTCGGCCATGAGCACGTCCTCGACCGGCACCTCGAGCCCGTCATAGACGATCTCGCAATGTCCCCCATGCTCCTCCGGCCCCATGATCGGAATCCGCCGGGTAATCTCCCAGCCGGGGGCGTCGCGGTGATGCAGGAAGGCGGTGAGCCCGTGCCGGGGATCGTCGGAGGTGCGCGCCATCAGGATGAAGTGGTCGGCGACGCCGGCGCCCGTGATGAACCATTTGTGGCCATGGATGCGGTAGACGTCCCCGTGCCTCTCGGCGCGGGTGCGGATCATCGACGGGTCGGAGCCGCCGCCCGGATGAGGCTCCGTCATCGAAAACGCGGAACGCACGGCGCCCGAGACGATGGGGGCAAGCCAGCGCTCCTTCTGCCGCTCCGTGCCGACCTTCTCGAGCACCATCATGTTGCCGTCGTCCGGGGCGGCGGAGTTGAAGACGCAGGGCCCGAAGATCGAGCGGTTCATGGCCTCGTAGCAGACCGCCATCCCGACCTTGCCGAGCCCCTGCCCCCCGGTCTCCTCCTTGAGCTGGAGGCACCAGAGGCCTTCCGCCTTCGCCCTGGAGCGCATCTCGTCGAGGAGGTCGAGGCGGATATTCTCATGCTCGTCATACGAATCGGGGCGCGATTCGAGGGGGATCAGCTCGCGCTCGACGAATTCGGCGATGCGCCTGCGGAAGTCCTCGATGCGCGGGGAGATGTGGAAATCCATCATTCGATCCTCTGTCACAATCCGGAAACGAGATGTCCGCCATCGACGGGCAGGAGCGCGCCGGTCATCCAGGCGGAGGCATCGGTCGCCAGCAGCAGGAAGGCCGCATCGAGATCCTCCGGCTTGCCCAGCCGCCGCATGGGAATGCGCCTGATCATGGCTTCGCCTGCGGGGGAGGCGAAGAACTCCGCATTGATTTCCGTCTCGATATAGCCCGGCGCGAGGGCGTTCACCCGAATGGAGTGGCGCGCCCATTCGAGCGCCAGAGCATGCGTCGCCTGCTTCACGGCGGCTTTCGAAATGGCGTAGGGCGCGACGCCGCCGCTCACGCGCACGGCGAGGATCGAGGCGATGTTGACGATCACGCCGGGACGCTTCGCTACGCTCCAGCCGCGTGCAGCGTGGTTCGACATCGACCAGACCCCGCGCAGATTGGTGGCGATCACCCGGTCGAAGGCCTCGATGGGCGTATCGAGGGCGGGGGAGGCGTCGGCGATGCCGGCATTGTTGACGAGGACGTCCAGCGGGGCGTCCAGCCCCTCGAAACAGGCTGCGACGGAGGCTTCGTCCGTGACGTCGAGGGACACGGCCCGCGCCCCTGTCGCGCCGAGCGTCTTCAACTCGCCCACGAGCCGCTCGAGCTTCTCCCGACGGCGCGCGCCGACGGTGACGCGCGCGCCGCATCCCGCGCAAAGCCGCGCAAAATGCTCGCCGAGACCACTCGATGCCCCCGTGATCAGCACATGCCGGTTCCTGAGCCCGCTCCCGAGATCCATCCGCTCCTCCCGTCATTTTGACGAGAAGGTTGCCGGGGAGGGGGGAGAGGTCAAGGGCGCATCGCGGGTGAGGCGGGTTGGGGTTGACGCATGGCGTCGCTACATTCCAACCCCCGTCTCCCGCTGGAACGCGATCAGGTCGAGCGACGGCGCGTCCCCGGTGATCTGGGTCATGAGACAGTGGGCCTGGCCGCGATGGTGGGTCTGGTGGTTGAAGAAGTGGGCAAGCGCCGGCGCGAGAGGTTGCGTGATGTCGGTCGGCCCCGTGAGGGTGCGGTAGCTGAACCGTCCGGCGAGGGCTGCGTCGTCGAGTGACTCCACGTAGGAGCCGATCCGCGCATCCTCCGCCTCGCGGGCGGCGCGCAGTTTGGGGAGTGAATCGAACAGGATCGCGTCGAGCCGGGCGGGAGCATCGCCCTCTCCCGTGAATCGCCGCAGCCAGACGCGGTCGCCGACCAGAATGTGGTTGAGCGTCCCGTGCAGCGATCCGAAGAAGGCTCCCCGCGCCGCGCGATAATCCGCTTCGTCAACCGAAGCCGCCGCATCATAGAGCCGGGCGTTCGCCCAGGCATTGTAGAGGGCCATCATCGTGAAGTGGCTGTGCATCATGGGTTCCCCTCCTGCATCACCTTCGGGGAGTGTTGACCTCCGCTTCGGGATTGTCACCCAGGAATGATCCGGATTCAGGGGGACGCCGCGCGCACGGAAAAATTCTCGAGGTCGAGGCGGGGCAGGGGATCGCCCGGTTCGCCCGGCATCAGGCGTCCGTCAGTTTCGAAGATCGCACCGTCGCCGACAGCCGTGAGGCTGAAATCCGTGGCCTCGGCGGTTCCCTCCGCGGATAGGCGGATGTCGGTGAAGGTCTGTCCCGCGAAGTTCAGGGCGGAGGCTTCGGCCATCCCGTCGATCCGGGGCTGCCCGAGAAGGTCGACGCCGTTCGCCTCCAGCGTGAAATCACTGAGCGAAATCTCCTCGACGCTGATTTGCGCGCCGCGTGCATCGATCGCCGCATCCTGCTCGCCGTCCCGGACGCTGAGGCGGGCGGTAGCCTCGAACCCGCCGCCGAGACGCTGGAGGACGAGCGGGCTGAGATCGTCGAGATCGTCCGCCTGCGCGCTCACCTCGCCTTCGGTCAGCAGTGCCGGACCGACGACGAGGCGTCCCGAGAGCGAGACCGATCCGATCCGGATGTCGAGCGGTTCGAGCGCATAACCCTCCTCAGTGGAGCGCAGCCGAAAACCGCCTTCGGCCCTGTGCGGACCGACATCGCCGTCGAGCGTCAATGAGACGTCTGGCGCCTCTGCGATCTCCCGCGCCTCGAGCCGCGCCGTCATGCGGGGCACGGGACGCTCCATCGCGACAGCATCCTCGACGCTTACGGTGGCGACGGCATCGGGATTGGCAAGAGGCCCCGTCAGCCGCGCCTCGACGAGCGCGCGCCCGGCATCGACCCGGTCGTGCAGGGCCCCCAGATCGGGGATGACGGCGTTCAGCCCGAGATCGGATGCTTCGGAGGACGCCGCGCCGTCGACCGTCACCTCCAGGTTGGCCCCCGCGAGATGCAGGGCTTCGAAGCCGAAACCGTCGCGCCGGGAGCGTGCAACGCCAGTCAGGTCGACCTGCGGCCCGAAAAGCCCGTCAAGAGCCTCGTTGCCGGTTGCGAACCCGGTCAGCTCTCCCCGCAGATCGGCGGCGATATCGTCGACGAGCGGGTCGCCCGTGATCTCGGCCGAGAGATCGGCGGCCCCCGCCAGGTCGAGCCCGGCGAGTTCCGAGAAGGGGGCAAGGTCGGGAATCGCGGCGTCGAGCACCCCCTCGGTGTTTCGGCGTGCGATCGATCCCGCGTAGCTGGCGTCCATGGTCGGCGTCGCGATGCTCGCCTCGTCGAGCCGGAGGAGCGATCCCGGTTCCGCCGTCCCGCGCGCGGCGATCCGCACCGCGTCGCCGAGCGCGGCCGCAAGCGCGGGATCAGCGGGGGCGACGCCTGACGCTTCCGCGTCGACCGAAAACCGCAGGGGTTCGATCATCGTCTCGTCGTTTCCCGGCTCCGAAGGATCGGGAGAAACGTCGAGCTGCGCCGTCACCGTCGCGACGACGCCTCGCGGATGGCGCAAGCCCGCTCCCTCCACCCGTCCGGCGATCCGGGGGGCGGCCAGAGAGCCGCCGAGGGTGAGGTCGAGGTCGAGCTTTTCGATCTCCGCCTGCCCGACCTGCGTCATTCCCTCGGCGGTTGGTGTCGTCGCGCCTGTCAGGCGCAAGTCGAGCGCGCGGTCTGCGCTGATGCCGCCGTCGAGCGCAATCTGTGCGGCGGGCGACGTCACCCGCAGCGCCTCAAGCTGCAGCGATCCGTCATCCACGATCGCGGCGGCCCCCTCTAGCTGCGTCGTTCCCTCGAAGACGGGAGCGAGCGCCTCCGGCAGCAAGCCGGCGATCCGGGCCTCGACATCGAGATCGAGCCGGTAGGCGTCGGCGGACCGGCCGACGGTGGCGGCGCCCTGCGCTCCGATCGCCGGACCCGCCTCGAAATCGAGCTCCGCGACGAAGGCGTCGAGGGGCGCATCGCCGGCGACCCGCAGCCGCACCGGCGGAAGCCCGGGCAGATCGAGCATGCGCGCGACGATCCCGCCTTCCGGCTCGTCATGGACCAGGTTGAGGGCGAGGGCGTTCGTCTCCGGGGCGTAACGCAGGTCGACCGCGAGGACGCCCGGCGCATCGAGACGCTGCGCCTGGAAGTCGAGCCGCAATCCCTCTTCCGCGGAAACGAGTTCCGCCGATCCCTCGGCAGACAGTTGCGCCGCCGTCCCCAGCACCGCCTCGCCGAGCGTGAGCCGGTCGAGGGCGAAGCGCTCGACCACCAGTTCGACTGGAAGTTCGGGAAGGAGAGGCCCTTCCGCGACCGCCTCGGGACGCTCCGTCGGCAGCGGGAGGCGGTCGATCGCGAGATTCGTCAGGGCCAGTTCGCTCACCTGCAACCGTCCGCGCAGCAGGGCCGTGAAGCTCCAGTCGAGATCCGCGCGTTCCAGCGACAGCCAGACGCCCTCCGCATCGGAAATCGCAATGTCGCGGATGACGGCGTTTGTCGACAATGCGCCCTCGATGCCGCCGATGCTGATGCGCGTCGTCGGCGTCGTCAGCAGGCGCGAGAGGACATTTGCAAGAACGCCCTGTTCCTCTTCCTCGCCGGCTTGCTGAACCTGCGCGTCCTGCGCCTTCGCCGGCGCGCTCGTCAGCGTCCCGTCCGGGAGCGGAATGAGGAACGGGAGAGCCAGAAGCAGAGGGGCCAGAAATGGAAGGGCCAGAGCGCGTCGCATCGGATGTCCTGTCGAGGGAACCCTCGTCGCTGCCTCGCGCCACGGCGCGCTGCTCGGTGGAGGGGTCCTGAAAGGAAACCGAACGGGAAGGAGGGGGAATAGTTCCTGCGGAAGGCTTGCCGCATCCGGCGCTCTTCCTCCTCAAGGAAGGAAATCGTCCGGACGCGATCGCCTCCTGGTCTGCGACGTTGATCTAGTTGACGCCGTTGACTGCGCCGCCGCCGCCGCCGAAACCTCCACCGCGGCGGGGCATGACCTGGTTGACGCAGGTGGAAACGGGGCATTGCGCATTGTCCGTCGCCGGAACAAAGGCCTGCATCGGCACCTCGCCGACGAGGCAATACGCGCCATGCGCGACGTAGCGGCCGTAGAGATCGGGAGCGGAGGGATTGGTCCGCGAGCGGTAGCGCAGGATCGCCGCTCCTTCGTCCCTTATGATGGACTGCACCTGCTGGCAGGGCATGCGATCCGAATAGTATTCGGAAATTGCAAGCGCGCTGCCAGGGATCGTCGCGAGGGCAACCGCGAGTATGAGCAACCGCATTATCTGCTCCGATTTCAGCCTCACGCCTCCGGAACCTTCGAGCAGAAGAGTCTCGAATAGCGTCGTTGCCTCAACAAGCTAGACGGTAGCTGGCTGATTGTACAGTCCAGTTTCGGAAAGAGGGCGGTAGAGACATTCCGACTGATTTCCTAAAGGCAATTTTACGCTCTGTCAGCAATCGTCAAAAGCAATCGTAAACCTTGGGGCAGGCAATGGCACACGCGATCAGCACGGGCAGAAGAATAACGCAGCGGCTGCGACTGACATGGACAGCTTCGGTGCTGGCGACGATCGGCGCCGGCTTTGCGGGAACGGAGGCCGGAGCTTCGGGCGCTTCGTTCTACGACACGTTCGACTATCTCGACGGAACGCGCTGGTATATTTCGGACGGCTGGAACAACGGCGACTGGCACGGCTGCACATGGTCGAGGCACAATGTCAGCGTCAGCGGCGGCCTGCTGCGGCTCTCGCTCACGACGCAGGCCTTGGGAGATCGGCAATATTCCTGCGGTGAGATCCAGACGCGGGCGTTCCACGGCTACGGAACATACGAGGTGCGGATGCGCACGGTGGCGGAATCGGGAACCGTCAGCGCCTTCTTCACCTATACGGGGCCGGTGCACAACAATCCCTGGGACGAGATCGACGTCGAGATTCTCGGAAAGACGCCGACCTCGTTCCAGGCGAACTATTACATCGACGGGACCGGCGGCAACGAGAAGATCGTGCCGCTCGGCTTCGATTCATCCGCCGCGATGGCGGATTACGCCTTCGTCTGGGCGGCCGATTCCCTCAAGTGGTACGTTGACGGCCAACTGGTGCACCAGGTGTCGGGCTCCGTTCCCACGACCGACAGCAAGCTCTTCATGAGCCTGTGGAATGGCCGGGGCGCCAATATGGAGAGCTGGCTCGGGCAATTCTCCCCCTCGCGGTTTTCCATGGAAATGGAGATCGACCACGTCGCCTATACCGCTCCGGGCGATGCGTGCCAGTTCCCCGATTCGATCGTCTGCAGCCTGGTTCCGCCCGCCGTCGAGGAGCCGCTGCCGGACACGTCACCGGGAAAGTCGAAGCCGGGCAACAACAAGGGCGGGCGCAAGAAGTAGGCCGCAGGCGTCGAGGGCATGAAAGCGGCGGCGCTTTCCCCGCCGCTTTCGGCTTTCCGGAGGCAGGTTGTCCCGTCAGGTTGCTGCCCCCGTCAGGTTCATGCGGCGATCCGCCCCTCGGTCTCGATGTCCCAGGCGAGTCCCGGACGGTAGCGGGCGGCGATCTGCCCCCCCTCGAGCGCGAAGAGATGCAGCCAGCCATTGTCGAAGAGGGCCCGCACGGCGTCGTTCCGCGCGAGGATTTCGGCGATGGCTTCCCGCGGCGCCTCGATCAGGACCGACAGGCGCAGCGGGTCATGCGCGAGCCCTTCGCCGTCATGCACCGCCTGCCAGGGAAGGCCGGGGCGCAGGGCGCCGCCATTGCCCTGGACGACCCCGATGCCGCCGACCACGTTGTGGATCAGCTTGTTCCCGCCGCCAAAGGCCGCAGGCGCGACCGTCGAGCCGTAATATTGCAGGCTGATCCAGCTCGCGACCACGACCGGCGCGGTCAGGATCAGCTCCAGCGTGGCGAAGCCGTCATCGGCCTGCCAGTCGTAGCTGTGCAGGAAGGCCCGCCCGGAAAGGTCGGCGCCCGCAGTCACGGCGCGCGGGGCGGCAATGAAGGCCGCGCAGCCTGCAAGCCCCCATTCCGGCCTGACCTCCGCCCAGTTCGCGGCCCGCGCGGCGACCGTTTCCGGCCGCGCTCCGGGCAGGCGCAGCGCCCGTTCGGCGCGCGCCCGGGCGCCCGCGTCGGCAAGCCACGCTTTCGCCTGCGCAAGATCTGCCTCGTGACCCGGTGCGGGAGCGTCCATGTAGAGCGTCACCTCGTCCGTCGTCGTGTCATGCAGGCCGGCCACGAAGAGCGTGTCCTCCGGCAGGTCCACGCCATGCCCGGGAAGTCCCTTGCGGGCCTCCGGATCGTTGAGGAGCGTCGCGAGCAGCCGCGACGAGACTTCGCCCGTATATCCGCCGCAGGCGCCGCAATGATAGGCGCTCTCGTGCGGATTGTTCGTCACCTGCGCGCCGTGACCAAGAAGCAGCACCAGGCGTGCATGTCCGCGTGTCATGCTCATCGCTTTCAGCACCGCGGCGGCGTTGGCGGCCTTCTCCTCCGCCGACATGGCGGCTTCGAGCTGCGGCACTGGCTCGCAAACGATCTTCCTCGCCTGCAACCCAAGCGAGTCCTTGACGAGCTTGCCTGCATAAAGCGGCCCCGCCGCCTCGACGAAGGCGAAGGACGAGACGGCCGCCTGCCTGAACCGGCCCCAGGCGCGGGTGGCGCGAGCGGCGATCCGGATCGCTTCCTCGGCCTCCGGCGCGGCCGTGCTGCACGAGGTCATCCCGGGATTGAGGAGGACCGGCAGATGCGCCTCGACCACGTCCGAGCCATGCGCCCGATGCGCCACCGGCAGGCCGAAGAAGCCCGCGAAGCCGATCGTGGCGATGCCCGGATCGACGCTCTCCAGCCCCCGCCGGAAGACCTCGGAGCGCACGTCGATGCAGAAGGCGGCCTGCAGGGCCGGGCGGTCCGCGACCGTCTCCGGCCGGGTCAGCGAACCTGCGAGCCGACGCTGGTGAGCCCGTTCGGCGGCCTCCTGAAGGATCGCGTCGATGGCTTGGGCGGGGCTCGGCGCGACCGGCTCCGCATGGGCGGCGACCGTCTGCGACCATTCCGCCTCGACCTGCGGAAGAGCGGCGAGGAGCGCTTCCTCCCAGACCAGGCGGATCGCGAGGAGGTCGGTGATCGTCGTGTCCGTTCCTCCCGCGAGTTCCGCCTTCCAGAGTATCCAGCGCGCGTGCTGCGCCCAGCCGCCAAGATCCATGAGCAGCCGGTGGAAAGCGGTCTCCGCCGCCTCCTCGGTGATCTTCAGCGCCTCGGCGGCGCGCAGGATCGCCCGTTCGGGCGCGTCGGGACAGGCGGCGACATGGGCGCAGAAGCCCTTGAGCCCGGCGACCTCGGGGGTGAGGTCGTGCGTCGCCCATTCACGCCAGGCGGCGAAGGCCGACCGACCGGCCGCGGGCGTCCAAAGCGCCTGGCCCTGGTCGAAATGGCTTGCGGCCCAGAGGCCGAGGCTGCGCGTGATGATCGCCCCCCAATCCGTACCCGCGCAGCGCGCCGCGAGATCGGCGATGGTGGGCAGCGCCCGGGGTTCGGCGCTATCGCTGGCAAGCGCCGCCTTTAGCTGCGCCATGTCAGCGGGCTTGAGCGGCGAGGCGCTGGCCGTGAGCGCCGCGGCGAGATCCTCGTCGGTGATCCGGCCATCGGCGACCTGCGCCGCGTATTCCGTCCGCGATAGGGTCAGCCGCACGCCCGCCACGCGCGCGAGCCGCGCCGAGGCGGTGGCGAGATCCTCGCCCGTCTGGCCGAGGAAGGGGTTGACGGCGACGGTGGCCTCCAGGGGGAAGGCGGGCGGGATCGCGCGGGCCGCTTTCTCCGCGGCCTTGAGAATGCCGGAGATCCGGGCCGGGGCGATCTGGGGGTGATTTGCGAACATGGAGAACTCCAGACGTCAGGAGAAAAGGGAAAAAGGGGAACAAGGAGGCTAGTGATGACTAGCGGAGCTTCGGGGCCCGGAAGCCGCCGATCACCCGGTCGAGCACCGCGTTGAGGTAAAGGCCGTTCGCCAGATGGACATGGAGACCCGCGGCCGCCGGGTGATGCGCCCAGAGCGGGAAGAGCGCCTGGGCCACGGCGACGAGGCCGAAGGTGATCAGCGCCAGCAGGATCAGCGCCCATTCAAGCGCGCCGGCCACCGGCGTCGCCGGGAGGAAGGGCCCCCAGAGGGCGGCGGCGGCGAGCTGGAAGCCGAAATAGGCCAAAGCGGCGGCGAGCGAGGCGGTCGCCGTGCGCCGCGTCAGCGCCGCTGGCGCGGCATCGGCGAGACCCTGCGCCACAAGATAGGCCACGCCGAAGATCAGGATCGCGCCCAGCGCCAGCGCCTGCGCCGATTTCGGGCCGGAGATCAACCAGAAGCCGAAGGCGACGGTGGCGTAAAGCGCCAGAGCGACCGCAAAGGCCCGCAGGACGGCGCCGAACCCGGGCACCGCCACCGGCCCCGGCCGACGGATCGCGGCCACCGCCTTCACCGCTCCGCCCGACGCGAGGAACGCATGCGCCTTGTAGAGCGAGTGGGCCACGATATGCAGGAGCGCCAGCGGCCACAATCCCAGCCCGCATTGCAGGAGCATGAAGCCCATCTGCGAGACGGTCGACCAGGCAAGCGCCGTCTTGACCGCGCTTTGCGTCAGCATCACCGCCGCGCCGAAGAGCGCGGTGAATCCCCCCAGCATGACGAGGGCGGCCATCGCGCCGGGGCTCGCCTGCACCAGGTCGGCCAGCCGGATGAGCAGGAAGCCGCCCGCGTTGATGATCCCGGCATGCAGGAGCGCCGAGACGGGAGTGGGCGCTTCCATCACTTCGGTCAGCCAGCCGTGCAGCGGAAAGGAAGCGGTCTTGAGCGCAGCGGCGAGCACCAGAAGCGCGACAGCGACATGGGCCGCCAGCGAGAGCCCCCCGCCTGCCGCGTGAGAGAGCGCAGCGATGTCGGCCGTGCCGTAGGCAAACCAGAGCAGCGCGGCGGCGGAGATCAGCGCTACGTCGCCCGCTCCCCAGACGAGGGTGAACTTGGCGGCCGCCCGCCGCGCCTCGGGACGGTCGGCATAGAAGAGCAGCAATTGCCGCAGGCCCAGTCCCGCCGCGAGGAAGGCCGCGGCCAGCACCGCGAGGCTCCCCGCCTGCACCAGGGCGAGCACCGTTGCCAGAGTTGCGAGCATCAGCGCGTGGAACGCGCCTTCCCGCGCCTCGCCGTCGAGATAGCTGCGGGAATACCGGACAACGACCCAGCCGACGAAGGCGACGAGAAGCGTCATCGTGGCGCTGACGGCGTCGTGCCTGAGTGCGAGCAGGGCCGGGCCGCTTCCGATGGCGGAAGTTGTCGGCCCGCTGATGACAATCTGCGCCGCGCCGATCACGGCCAGCCCCAAGGCGATCAATGCGCCGCCCTCGGCGAGGCGCGGCACCGCTCCGGGGCGCCGGCCGGGACGCAGCCCCGCGAGGGCGGCGACCACGAGCAGCAGGAGCGGAGCGAGGAAGGATAGGGGCAGAAGCAAGGTCATCGGCAGGACTCCGGGTCACGACTGGAACGCGCCGGAAATTAGCGGTTGCTGAACTTCAATAAAAATACATATTATTTCTGATATCGTTCAATTGAGTAGAAGAATGGCGCTCCTGAACCTTCATCATCTCCGTCTCTTCCGGGCCGTGGCGACAGACGGCACGCTCACAGGCGCGGCGCGGCGGCTCAACCTCTCGCAATCCGCCTTGTCCACGCAGTTGCGCGCCTTCGAAGCCGCGCTTGGCCATGATCTGTTCGAGCGGCGCGGCCGCGGGTTGATCTTGACCGAGGCCGGCCGCATCGCCCTGGACCATGCCGAGGCGATTTTCCGCACGGTCGACGACCTGAGCGCCACGTTGCGCGAGACGGGACGCCCCCGCCGCGCCCTGCGCGTGGGGGCGCTCGCCACGCTCTCGCGTAACTTCCAGATGCAGTTCCTGCGCCCGCTGATCGGACGTGCGGATGTCGAGGTCGTGTTGCGGTCGGGGTCCCAGGCCGAACTCCTGCGCGGGCTGGAATCGTTGTCGCTCGACGTGGTGCTGACCAATCTCGCTCCCGCCCGTGACGCCACCAGCCCCTGGCTCGTCCACCACCTCGCGGAGCAGCCCGTCAGCCTGATCGGCGTCCCTTCCCGAGTCGGGAGCGCACCGCGCTCGCTCACGGATCTGCTCGCCGCCGAGCCCCTCATCCTGCCCACGCCGGAAACCGCCCTCCGCGCCGCCTTCGATGCACTGACCGCGCGGATGGGCGTCCCGCGGCTGATTGCGGCCGAGGCTGACGACATGGCGATGCTGCGCCTTCTGGCGCGCGAGGATGTCGGCCTCGCCGTCATCCCGCCCATCGTCGTCCGAGACGAACTCGCGGCAGGCATCCTGACCGAGGCCGTGCGGCTGGAAGGCATCACCGAAAAATTCCTGGCCGTCACGCTTCAGCGCCGATTCCCCAATCCGCTGCTTGCGGAGGTGCTTGATCGACCGGATGTCGCCGCCGTCCTCTCTTCCGGGACTTGATCCACGTCACGGCGGGAACCCCGGGACGGCTGTATCAACCAATCATCGGCCTTTTCGTCCGCCCGGAGAGCCTCCGGATCGAGCCGCAACCACAACGCAGCTTCGTGAGGATCGGATGTCATACACGCGCATCATGCTGAAGGCCTTTGGCGGCCCGGAGCAGCTCGAACTCCAGGCGGTGGCTGCACCGCCCGAGCCCGCCGAGGGCGAAGCCCGCATCCGCGTCCTGGTGACGAGCGCCGCATTCACCGACGTGATGATCCGCAAGGGGATGTATCCCGACGTGAAGGAAAAGCCGCCTTTCGTCCCCGGCTACGACCTCGTGGGGATCGTCGACGCGCTCGGGCCGGGCGCCGGCGGTCTCTCGGTCGGGGACCGCGTGGCGGATCTGACGACGACGGGCGCCTATTCCGAATATGTCTGCCTGCCGGTGGAGAGGCTGACGAAAGTGCCGGGCGCCGTTTCGGACGAGGATGCGCTTGCGATGATCCTCTCGGCGGTGACGCCCTACCAGATGCTGCATCGCGTGGCGAAGGCGAAGCCGGGCCAGAGCATCCTGATCCATGGAGCGGGCGGCGCCGTCGGAACCGCCATGCTGCAGCTGGCGCGCGAGGCGGGCATCGCCGCATTCGGCACGGATGTCGCGTCAAAGCATGATCTCATCCGCCGCTTCGGCGGGACGCCGATCGACGCCGACGCAGGCGACCTCGAGGCCGCAATTCGCGAGGCGACGGGAGAGGGCGTTGACGTGGTCTTCGACCCGATTGGCGCCGAGAGCCTGTCGCGGTCGCTTCATGCGCTCAGGCCGGGAGGGATGCTGGTCGCCTTCGGGTTCACGAGCGAGGTCCTGGGGCGCGGAGGCTCGATCCCGCTCGATTTCGTGCGGCTCAAGCTCTGGGACTGGCTGCCGAACGGGCATGCAACCGCGTTCTACTCCATCGGCGCCATGCGCCGGCGACATCCGCAATGGTTCAAGGACGACCTGGCCGCCCTGCTCGCCATGCTCGCCGAGGGCCGGCTCGATCCGGCGGTCGCGGACGTCATGCCGCTCGCCGATGTGCGCCGCGCCCATGAACTGGTGGAGGCGGGCGCCGTCCCCGGCAAGCTCGTCCTGAGGGTCTCCGAGCGCTGAGCCGGGTTGTCACCACTCCTTTCCGGAGAGGCGATCGTTGCGGACCAGAAACCGCCCGTCGATCCGGATCGCAAGGGGATCCCCCGAGACCGGGGGAGCGCCCTCGGCAGCGGGGCGCTGGGCGTGAATATGCAGGTGGGGCTCGGTGCTTGCGCCGGAATTGCCGACCTCGCCCAGCAGATCGCCCGTCGCGATGCGCTGGCCGCGCGCAACGGTCACGCTGCCCTGCCGCATGTGCGCAAGCACGATCTCCGCGTCCCCGCAGCGGATGATGACGTGGTTGCCAAGCCGGTTGACCGGATCCTCCTCAGGCACCCGGAAATCCGGCATCCCGCCCTCGGCCGCGCTCACCTCGCCGTCGCAGGGCGCGTGCAGTGGGGCGCCGAAGATCGCGTAAGCGGCAGGGTCCTCCGGTCGCCAGCCATTTGCGCGCAGGCCGAGCGGGCCGATCCCGAAGAAATCCACCGCATAGGATTGTCCGCGCCATGGCAGGAATCGCGCCACGTTCGGGTCCAGCGTGCGCATGTGCCCGTTCACCAGCGTATTCGAGCCGCCATGGCCCACCATGTACATCCCCGATCCGAAGGGATTCGCGATGTCCACGACCTCGACCTGCGGCAGGGATTTTCCGGCGAGCGCCCGCACCCCGTACCAGCCGCCGGCCGCAAGCAGGCAAAGCGACACGGCGAATGCGGACCATCCCCATATTCCCGCGGGGCTCATCGGCAGGGCGGGCAAGCCCTTGCGCAGAAACCAGATGATCGCGGCGACCCATAGCGCCCCGTAGAGCCACGGGAGCCACCAGACCGGCAGCGCCCATTGCGCCACTCGCGCAAGGGCGAACAGGAACACGCCAATGGCGACAGCTTGCAGCACGAAACCGACAATGCTCCCTGCGGGCAGGAGCGCCAGCCACAGGAGCAGCGCCAGCGGCAACGCGATCTGCACGGCGATGACGAGGCCAATCAACGTTCCGCCCCCGGAAACCGGATCGCCGTGACCTCGGCGATGAAGAAAGGGAAATACGCGTCGGTGCCGAACATGTTTCCCGCCTCGACCCGGAAGGGCAGGCGATATCCCGCGACTTCCCGATAATCCGAGGGATAGGCGCCAAATGGCTGCAGGCGGTGAACCTTCTCGGTGTTTGCGTTGCTCCAGCGCTGGAACGACACGGCGACGGGCCGCCCCTCCGGATCGACGGTGACATCCACCGCCTGGCTCAGGTCGCCATGCCGGATGGTGACGCGCGCGGTCGTCTCGTCCACCGCTTCCCAGGTCACGCCCGGCCCCGGAAGGAGGGCGGCGGGCGTCCAGGAGACGGCTTCCGCGACATAGCGGCCGAAGGCGGAGCGGGTGTGATCCGGATCGCCGCCGAGCCGCGCGACCGGGACCAGCCCGAAGATTCGAAAACGGGTCCATGATCCGGAATCCGAGCCCGAGACCGGCATTCCCCCGCGCGTCCGCATGGCCCAGACGAAGCCCTCTGGAGCGGCAAGGATCTGACGCGCCTCCATCGGCTGGTAGCGGGGATCATCCTTCGTACCGAGGCTGAACTGGCCGGTCATGTCGATCTCCGCGACGGTCAGAAGCGGCGTTCCCGGCTTGATCGCGTAATTGAAGTACCGGCGCGCCGGCTCGGGCAGTCCGGCGACCATCGCGGGCGAGAAGAAGGCCGGGCTTGCCGGCTGGAGCGCGGCAAGCCTCTCCCGTTCGGCGCGATCGGCGCGCCGGTCCATCCACAGAAGGAGCGCCAGCGCCAGGAGGATCAGTAGGAATCCGAAAAATAGTCCGACAAGCAGCTTCATCATCAGGTCAATAACACGGTTCGTAATCCGGCCGATCCTCTTGCAACAGATTCCGGCGGAGCATGCGATGACGTGAATCAAAACCCCCGGAAGAAGCTTGAGATCAAGAAGGAACGGTCTTCCCGGGAAACCGTTACGGTAGGCAAGTCGGTTCCCCGCCGGTCCGCCATTCCGGCGGCCTGACCTCGAGGAACATCAGGGCCGCAACGGCTGAAGCGCCAGATGACGGCGGAAATTCGGGAGGACGATCCAGATGAAGGGCTTTGTCGACAACATCGAGAAGCTTACCGAGGAGAACGGCGACTTTCGCCGGGTTCTCTATACGGGGCACAATCTCCAGCTTGTCCTCATGGCGATCCGCCCAGGCGGCGAGATTGGCGAGGAGGTCCATGAAGACCGCGACCAGTTCTTCCGTGTCGAGAGCGGCGAGGGCGAAATCTGGATCGACGGCGCCTGCCACAAGGTGAAGGCCGATGACGCGATGATCGTGCCGCAGGGCGCCCGCCACAACGTCGTCAGCACCGGGACGGAGCCGCTCCGGCTCTACACGATCTACGGGCCGCCCGAGCATATCGACGGCACGATCCACAGGACCCGCGAGGAGGCCGACGCGGCGAGCGAGCATTTCGACGGAAGAACGACGGAATGAGCGGTTGCGGCAAAGCTTCGCTCATGTTTTCGAGGCTTCAGATTCAGGATTATTGCGGTGCAGCGCGACGAGTGGATGCTTCCGAGCGTATACCTCTTCTTGCTTATCAAAATTCTCTTAACGCAGATACATTGATTTGTTTAGCTATCTAACGGTTTCTTAAGACTTGTTGAGGAACCGCGAGCTGACGCTGGCCGAAATGGCGGGCGCCTCCTAGGGAGATGAAACCATGAAAAAAATTGCTCTTGTACTCGCTGCAGCGGGGATGTTTGGCTTTGCGGGTGCAGTTCAGACGAGCAGCCCTGCTCTCGCTTGCGGCGGATTGATGGGCGAAGGCTTTCCGAACGCTGCGTTCAGCGACAGCGGAATTAACTCGTGGACTTTGGGCGACGAAAACAGCGGAAATGCGAGCGCGCCTCGGTTGGGCATGGACGGAAATATCGCGATCGGATCCAACGCTGGTGCGAACGCAAACGAAAATTCGCCCGTTGACCAACGATCACAAGACGCAATCGCTGGGCAATCTATCGTTTGGCTGGGGGCAGATGGGAAGTGTCCGGACCCCAACTGAGCGATCCAGGGACGATCGAAGGCGTTGATGGTGGGAGTGTATCATACAAGCTCCCACCATCGCGGAACTACTCCATTCTCAGCGCTTCGACCGGCTCCGGTCGCGCCGCCTTCGGCGCTGGACGCCACCCGAAGAAGATACTGATTTCGCCGGAGATGATTTCGCCGGAGAACAGAAACGCAAACAGCACCGCTTCCAACTCGACGAAGATCGCCCAGCTGGCGAGATCGGCGATCAGGATCGCCGCGCCGATGCCAAGCGCGAGCCCGATCACGCCTCCGGGCAGACGAAGCGTAATCGCATCCATCAGGAACTGGTTGTACACGACGTTGCGTGCAAGCAGTTCAAAAGGAAAGCGACGAAACGGGCTGCTTACGGCAAAGATTCCATGATGTTTTCGAGGACACAAATCTAGTGTTTTTGCTGTTGAGAGCGACAAGTAGAAGCTTCCGGATGTAGAATATGTGTTTCTGATAAAAACTGTCTTGACGGAGATACATTGATTTGTTTAACTTTCTAACGGTTTCTCAAGTCTTGTGAGGGATCGCGAGCTGACGCTAGCCAAAAGGCGGCGCCTCTTAGGGAGATGAAACCATGAAAAAATTAGCTCTTGTAATCGCTGCGGCGGGGATGTTCGGCTTTGCGGGTGGTGCGTCGGCAAATTGCGCAGCAACGGATGCTTTGATTTCTGCAGATCCTGAAGCTTTCACCTACAGCACATCTGGAGGCACTGATCGGATGGCGCATCAAGATGCACCGCTTCGCTTCCAATGCGGCGGTGGGTATACCGGGATCGCCATTCCGGGTGGATCCAACGCAAATTTTGACGAATCGGCTTTGCGCCAGTCAGGAGATCCGACCTTCGGAGCAGTTGTCGAATTTTCCGAACCTAACTGAGCGAGCGCCGGAAATAGCAGGACGGTCTGCTGGACACCCGACCGTCTTGCTTACTCCACCCGCAACGCCTCCACCGGCTCCAACCTTGCCGCCTTCCGCGCCGGGTACCAGCCGAAGAAAACCCCGATCCCCCCTGCGAACAGGATCGCAAACAGCACCGCGTCCGGCCCGACGAAGATCGGCCATCCGGCGAGGTCCGCAATCAGGATCGCCGCGCCGATGCCGAGCGCGAGCCCGATCACGCCTCCCAGCAGACAGAGTGTAATCGCCTCCATCAGGAATTGGTTGCGGACGTCGCGTCTTCTTGCGCCGAGCGCCAGCCGCAGTCCGATCTCGCGGGTGCGCTCCGTCACCGAGACCAGCATGATGTTCATGATCGAGATCCCGCCGACGATCAGCGACACGGAAGCGACGGCGGCCAGCAGCCAGGCGAAGGTGCGCGTCGAGGCGTGCTGCAGCGCCATGGTCTCGGACGGGATCGTCACGGTGAAGTCGTTCTCCCGATCCACCCCGAGCCGGTGCCGCTGGCGCAGCAGGCCCTCGATCTCGAGCCGGGCGCGCTCCATCAGGCCGTCGGAATTCGCCTTGACGAGGATATAGGCCACCGCCTCACGGGTGGCGGCGCTGGCGCTGCCGATCAGGCGCAGCTTGGCGGTGGAAATCGGCACGAAGACGATGTCGTCCTGGTCGCGCCCCGCCCCCGAAACGCCCTTGGCCGCGAGCACGCCGACCACCTCGAAGGGCGTGTTGAGAACCCTGATCTCCTGCCCCACCGGATCGCGCGCGCCGAAGAGTTCCCGCGCGACCGTCTCCCCGATCACGGCGGCGCGCCCGGCCTGCTCTTCCTCGCGAACCGAGAAGTAGCGCCCCGCCGCGAGCGGCCATTCGCGGATCACGAACATCTGGGCCGTGGTCCCGTTCAGCGTCGTGTTCCAGTTGCGGTTGCCGCTGACGATCTGCACCGATCCGCGCACCGAGGGCGCGCTGGCCCGTACCGATGGCAGGCGCGCGATCGCCGCGGCGTCGCTCTCGGTCAAGGTGTGGCGCGAGCCGGCGGCCGAACGCGCGCCGCCCTCGCGCGCGGCATAGGGCTGGACCATGAGGACGTTCGCGCCGAGCGTCCGGATCTGCTCGGCGATCTGGGTCTGCGCGCCCGAACCCACGGCAACCATGGTGATCACGGAGGCGACCCCGACGATGATCCCGAGCATGGTGAGAAAGCTGCGCAGCTTGTTCGCCCGCAGCGCCCGCCGCGCCGTCCGGAAGCTCTCGAACCAGTTCATGTCTGCGCCTCCGCGGGAGGCTGCGAAGGCGCAGCCGACGCTTCGCCCACGGGCGCAAGCGCTGCTCGGGGGGGAGAATGCTGCGCAGTGAGCGTGTCGTCGAGAAGCTTCCCGTCCTTCAGCCTGATGATCCTCGCCGCGTGCATTGCCACGCTCGCGTCGTGGGTGATCATCACCACGGTGCGGCCCTCCTGGTTGAGCCGCTTGAAGAGGTCGAGGATCTCCGTTCCTGTCCGGCTGTCGAGCGCCCCGGTCGGCTCGTCGGCGAGGATCAAAGCGGGGTTGTTGACGAGCGCCCGTGCGATCGCCACGCGCTGCTGCTCCCCGCCCGAGAGCTCCGTCGGTCCGTGATCGAACCGATGCGACAGTCCCACCGCGTCGAGCGCCGCCTTCGCCCGCAGCAGGCGCTGCTTGCGGCCCACCCCGCCATAGACGAGCGGGATCTCGACATTCTCCAGCGCGGAATGGCGGGCGAGAAGATTATAGGCCTGGAACACGAAGCCGATATCGCGGTTGCGCGTGGCGGCGAGCTGGTCGTGCGAGAGCCTGGTGACGTCGCTGCCATTGAAGATCAGGCGTCCCGATGTCGGGCGGTCGAGAAGGCCGACGAGGTTCATCAGGGTGGACTTGCCGGAGCCCGACGGCCCCATGATCGCGACGAACTCGCCCTTGCCGATCGCGAAGGAGACGTCGTCGAGCGCGGTCACCGCCGCATCGCCCCGGCCGTAGCGTCGTGTCAGGCTGGCGGCCTCGATCAGCATCCGCTCAAAACCCGAAGCGGATGCCGAGGAAGCGTCTCGGCTCCGCACCCGGAACTTCGCCAACGATCACCTCGTCGCCCTCCGCGAGATTTCCCGAAAGAACCGCCGCATGGGTTCCGTCGTCGTCGCCCAGGCCGACCGGCACCGGCCGGGGCGCTCCATCATTTCCGATGATCCAGACCCGCGTCGCGCGCCCCTCCGACACGCCGGAGGCTTCCGCCGTGAGGTTCGCCGTTCCGGGGGGCGGCGAGAAGCGCAAGCCCGCCAGGGGCAGTTTGAGGACCTCAGCGGTCTCGTTCACCGTGATGCGGACCGTCGCCGTCATGCCAGGGAGCAGCAGCGCCTGCCGGTTCTGGGTTGCGAGCACAACAGTGTAGGTGACCACGTTCTGGATCACCTGCGGGGCCTTGCGAACCCCGGTGACCGTCGCCTCGAAGCGCTGCCCCGGATGCGCGTCGACGCCGAAGACGGCGCGCTGTCCGACGACGATCTTGCCGATATCGGCTTCATCGACCCGCGCGTGAATCTCCATCTCCTGCAGGTCGCCCGCGATGGTGAAGAGCGTCGGCGCCTCGAGGCTGGCCGCGACCGTCTGCCCCTCGTCGATGTTACGCCCGACGATGACGCCGTCCACCGGCGAGCGTATCGTCGTGCGGCCCAGATCGATCTCCGCCGATTGCTCCACCGCCTGCTTCTGCGGGACGCTGGCGAGAGCGTTGTCGAGCTCGGCCTGGGTGCGCTGAAGGTCGATCAGCGCCCCGGCCACCGTGTGTTCGTGCGCGGCGGCGATGGCCTCGGCCTCGCGCAGACTGGCCGCCGCCTGCTGCCAGGTCGAGGTTGCCTCTTCCAGCTGCTGGGCGGAACCCGCTCCACGCTGCTGGAGGGTCTGTGCGCGCTGCAGCGCCTTGTCGGCCGCATCCGCGCGGGCGCTCGCGCTGTCGACGCGCGCCTGCAGGACGTGGCGCTGCGCCTGCGCATTGCGTTCGTCGACCCGCGCCCGCTCCAGCCGCGCCCGCTGAATCTCGACATTGGCCTTCGCCATCGCCGTCGCCGCCCGCGCCTCCGCGAGGCGGGCCTCGAAAGACCGTGTATCGAGCTGCGCGAGCGGCTGGTCCTTCGTCACCTCGTCGTTGAAATCGGCGAACAGCTCGGCAATCTGCCCGGAAAGCTGCGTCCCCACCTCCACCGTGACGAGGGCTTGCAGCGTCCCGGTCGCTGTCACCGTCTGGCTGATGGAACCGCGCTCGACGCGCGCCGCGAGATATTGTCTGCTCCCCTGGGACTCTTGCTGTCTCTCCGCCGAATCCGGAACTGCGCCAAGCCAGCTAACCGCGTATCGGCGAATGTCGTCACCCGAAAGGGCGGGCGGGCCGATCACGAGGTAACCAACTCCCCCCAGGAGCAGCAATACGACCAGAAATGCCAGGAGCTTCCCCATGCGGCCATTCTGCCGCTATCGCTGTGGTGTTCAAGGTATTTCGTCCATCGCCGGAGAAGCCGCCGCCGGCGGCCTTTCGAGAATTTGCCCTTCAGCCGCTCGCGCCACGCCGGATGCCCGAAGACGCCGGGATTGACCACGGCATCCGGTTTGCGCCCGCCTTCAATGCGAGGACCGTAGCCGGATGGGGAGAACGCTTTCTCGGGGGCAAGTGGCGGAGGGAGCGGGATTCGAACCCGCGATACGGTTTCCCGTATACACACTTTCCAGGCGTGCGCCTTCAACCACTCGGCCACCCCTCCGGCGCCGCCGTGCCTTAGCAGGGCGGGCGGTGCGCTGTATAGCGCATGGGGCGAGGAGTGCAAGGCACTTGTGCGACGCGCCAACCCTTGCATCGGCGCGGCGCTGCACGAAAGCGTGCGCAATGAGAAAGGGCTTGCCAGAAGGGGAACCCGGCCATTTATGGTTCGTTGTGAATAGTCACTAGCAAGGACCGCCATGATAAGGTTTCTGTTGCGTCTCACCGGCCTGCTGCTCGTGGCGGCGGGGTTTGTCGGTTTCGTCATCGACGGCGCGCGCTCGATCGCAAATACCGAGATCACCTTCGTGCCGCTCGGGCAGGTGCTGTTCCAGGTCTTTCCGACGCGTTTCCCCATGCTCGAACCGGCAGTGACGCGGCACCTGCATCCCGCGCTCTGGGATCCGGTTCTCCTGAACCTGCTCCTGCTTCCTGCCTCGGTCGTGGCCTTCCTTCTCGGCATCCTGCTGCTCTGGCTCGGGCAGAAGCCCGCCGAACCGATCGGATACCTCACCGAACGCTGAGGCCTTCGCCGCATCTTCCGGCTGGTCAGCGCCCGGCCCGCGCCCCATATTCCGGACGATCACTCGAATTGCGGAGCGCGCCATGTTCGGCTTCTTCAAAAAGCAGACGACCATTCCGGGACCGGACGAATCCCTTCCCGGCCGCCCCGAGGCCATTCCCACGGCCGAAAAGCATGACGTCAACGGAGCGGCGCTCAAGGGGCCATACCCCGCCGGCGCGAAACGGATCATTTTCGGGCTCGGCTGCTTCTGGGGCGCCGAGCGCCTGTTCTGGCAGATCCCCGGCGTCCACGTCACGGCGGTCGGCTATGCGGCGGGCCACACGCCCAACCCTACCTATGAGGAAGTCTGCAGCGGGCAGACCGGGCACAACGAGGTCGTGCTCGTCGTCTACGATCCCGCGCGCGCGCCGCTCGAGACGCTCCTCAGGACCTTCTGGGAGGGGCATGATCCGACCCAGGGCATGCGCCAGGGCAATGACGTCGGGACGCAATACCGCTCGGGGATCTATGTCTTCGACGAGGAGCAGAAGGCCGCGGCGCTGGCTTCCCGCGAGGCCTATCAGCGCGTCCTCGCGAAGGAGGGCTTCCCGAAGATCACGACGGAGATCCTCGACGCGCCGCCCTTCTACTTCGCCGAGGATTACCATCAGCAGTATCTTGCCAAGAACCCGCGCGGCTATTGCGGCCTCGGGGGGACGGGGGTGAGCTGCCCGGTAGGTCTCGGCGTCGCCACCTGACCCGAGCCCCGGTCATCGCCGCGCCGCCCAGGCGATGGCGGCGATGAAGGCCGCGTCCAGCAGGCAGAGGCCGAAGAGGATTGCGAGCAGGATGTTCGCGCCCCCGAAATCGAGCACATAGGCCGCGCCAAGCGGGGCAAGGGCGCCCGCCATCAGCATCGGCAGCGCCAGCCGCCCCATCAGCGCCGCGTAGTCCGACGCTCCGAACAGCGCCAGCGGCAGGGTGCCGCGCACGATCGAGCGAATGCCGATCCCGCCGCCATAGAGGATCAGCGCCAGCGCGATGCCGGGCAGTCCGAGCGCCAGGATCGCGATCCCCGCCGTCGTCAGGAGCGACGAGGCGGCCGCCGTCCAGATCGGGTGGAAGCGCCGGCCGATGAGCATTTCCAGCACCCGCGCGCTCACCTGGCTCGGGCCGACCAGCGCGCCGAAGGCGACGGCGGCGGCGAGCGTGATCTCGCGCGCCTGCAGGATCGTCAGCAGGTGCACCGAAAGGACGGCTGAGGCGATGCCGCCCACCGTCAACCCGCCGGCGAGAAGCAGGTAGAGCAGCCTGTCGCGGGGACTTGGGCGGGCGGAAGCCGTGCTCCCGCCGCCGCGCAGGAGCGACGCCCACGAGATCGAGCGGCCCCGCATCGCCGGCAGGAGAAAGAGGTGCAGCGGCAGGTTGATGAAGCAGTGCACCCCCGCATAGGCGAGGCACGCGCCGCGCCAGCCGAAATTCTCGACGAGGAGGGCGCTCAACGGCCAGCACAGGGTGCTCGCGAAGCCGCCGAAAAGAGTGAGCGAGGTGATCGCCGAGCGCGCTTCGCTCCCGTAGAGTCGGCCAAGGGTGCCGAAGGCGGCGTCGTAGAGCCCCGCGCCCATGCCGCAGCCGATCACGGCCCAGATCAGGAAGTACAGGGACAGGCTTTCGACGAGAGACAGCGCGAGGAGCCCGCCGGCCATGAGGATCGAGGAGAAGGCGAGGACCGGCCTACCGCCTGTCGCCTGGATCGCCCGGCCGACGCGCGGCGAGACGAAGCTCGCGGCGAGGAGGCCGATCGTCAGGCCGCCGACGACATAGGTGAGAGGCCAGCCCGTATCTTCCGAGATCGGCTTCGCGAGAACCGCGGGAAGGTAGTAGGTCGAGCCCCAGGCGAGGATCTGGGTCACGCCCAGGGCGGAGATCACGACCGGCCGGGGAGGGCGCGTCGCGATCTCTCCCTCTGCTGAAAGCGGCGGCGCGGGCGCGTTCATGGGGAGGGCGGGGCCTCGTCGGAGACGCAGCCCGCATCGACGCAGCATTCCTCGTTGAGAAAGCCGATGAGGCTGTCCATCGCCGCGTAGTTCGCCCGGCAGATGAGGGTCGTCGAGACGCGCTCCTGCGTGACGAGCCCCGTCGCCACGAGCCGCTGGAGATGGTGGGAGAGGGTCGAGGCGGGGATGTCGAGCTTCTCCTGGAGGCGCCCCACGGGCAAGCCGTCATGCCCCGCGCGCACCAGCGCCCGGTAGATCGAGAGGCGGGTGACGTTTCCAAGGGCCTCGAGCTGGCGGGCGGTGGTTTCTATCGACATGCCGATATCCAGAGCACGCGGTCCCGCCGTCGTCAACGATAGTTCCGGAATGATCGAACAAATCATGTCAGGACACCGCGGTCCCGTTCTCCGAGGCGCCCGATCGCCTCAGATGATGGCTGAACGCACCCGGGCGGAGACCCATTCGGAGAGGATGACCGTGACGAGGATGACGGCGAAGATGACCGTGATCTCGGACCAGGCGAGGCGCGCGAGCGACGACTGGAGCTGGACGCCGATCCCGCCCGCGCCGACCAGCCCCAGGATTGTCGATTCGCGGATGTTGATGTCCCAGCGGAAGACGGTGATGCCGGCGAAGGCGGGGAGGATCTGCGGGACGATGCCGTAGTCGATGACCTGGGCCCCGCCCGCGCCCGTCGCGCGCACCGCCTCGACCTGCTTCTCGTCGATCTCCTCGATCGCCTCGTAGAGAAGCTTGCCGATGAATCCGATCGAGCGCAGGGCGATTGCGATGATCCCGGCGAGAAGCCCCGGCCCGATGATCGCCACGAGCAGGAGCGCCCAGATCACCGAGTTGATCGAGCGCGACCCGACGATGACCAGGAGTGCGACGGGCCTCACGAGCAAGGCGCTCGGCGTCGTGTTGCGGGCTGCGAGGAATGCGACGGGGACCGCGATGATCGTGCCAAGCAACGTTCCGAGCGTGGCGATGTTGAGCGTATCCCAGAGCGGCGCCCAGAGCCGCTCCATGTAGGACCATCGCGGGGGCCATGCCCGCGAGGCGAGATCGGCGGCCTGGCGGGGAGCGTCCTCGACGAACAGCCAGATCGTGTTCTTGTTCATGATCTGCCAGGAGAGGACGAAGGCGATCGCGAGGGCGAGCCAGCCCGCCCAAACGCCCCATTGAGCCAAGGTCGTCCGCCGCCGCCATGCCGGTTGGCCGTCGATCATCCTAACCGGCATTATTGCACCCACTTCCGGATATGGCTCGAGGCGTATTCGGCGAACATGACGATGACGATGATCATGATGAGAATGGCCCCGGCAGTGTCGTATTCGTAGCGGTCCATGGCGGTGCCGAGCGTCGCCCCGATCCCGCCCGCCCCGACGATGCCGATCACGGCCGATTCGCGGAAATTGATGTCGAGGCGGTAGAGGGAAAGCCCGATCAGGCGCGGCATGACTTGCGGCTGGATCGCGTAGTTGATGAGCTGCCACCAGCTCGCCCCCGTTGCCCGAACGGCCTCCGCCTGCGCCTCGTCGATATCCTCGATGTCCTCGGCGAGAAGTTTCGCCATGAACCCGATGGTTGCGAAAGTGAGGGTCAGGAAGCCCGCGAGCGGGCCGAAGCCGAACATGGCGACGAAAACGATCGCGATGATGATCTCCTGGAAGGACCGCGAGACGGAGATGATCGCCCGGCAGAAGGCGTAGACGGGCATCGGCGCGATGTTGCGCGCCGCGCCGATCCCCACCGGAATCGAGAGCAGGACCCCGGCGACCGTCGAGGTCAGGGTCATTGTCAGGCTTTCCTCGAGGCCGATCCAGATGTCGCGCGAGCGGGAGGTGAAATCCGGGGAAAGGAAGCCCTGGATGAAGCGCAAGCCGCGCTCCAGCCCTTCCTGGACCCGCGCCCAGTTCACATCCACCGTCGAGAGCGCGAGGACAAGATAGACGAAGGCGCCGAGATAGATGGAATAGCGGAGCGTCGGATTGGAGATGAGGGGAGGGCGGCGCCAGCGGCGGCCGGTCGCGAGGGCGGTCATCCCGCAAGTCCCGCCATGCGCTCGTCGCGCGCCTCCGCGAAGGACTCCGCCTCCGCCTCGTCCGCCGCATCGTCCTCGGCTTCCTTGCGCATCGCGTTCCAGTCCTCCTCGCCGTAGATCTGCGTCAGCGCATCGTTGTCGAGAGCGTCGGGGGGGCCGTCGAAGACGACCTCGCCTGCCCGCAGGCCGATGATGCGGTCGACGAACATCTGGGCGAGCAGGACGTCATGGATGTTGATGATCGCGGGGAGATTGCGCTCGCGGCAGATTTCGCAGATCAGGCGCATGATCTGGCGCGAGGTCTTGGGATCGAGCGATGCGGTCGGTTCGTCGATCAGAAGCAGTTCCGGGTCCTGCTCGAGCGCGCGCGCGATGCCCACGCGCTGCCGCTGCCCGCCCGAGAGCGCATCGGCGCGCTTGTCGGCGTGCTGGGTGAGGCCGACCCGGTCGAGCAGGCCGAAGGCCTTGTCGACGTCGGATTGCGGGAACCGGCGCAGGAAGGAACGCCAGAAGGGAACATAGCCGAGGCGGCCGGACAGGACGTTCTCCATCACCGTCAGGCGCTCGACCAGCGCATATTCCTGGAAGATCATGCCGATGCGGCGCCGCACGCGGCGAAGTTCGCCGCGGCCGATCCCCGTGATCTGGGAATCGTTCAGGAGCACTTTCCCGGCGCTCGGCTCGACGAGCCGGTTGACGCAGCGGATCAGGGTAGACTTGCCTGCGCCCGAAGGGCCGATCAGCCCCACCACCTGCCCGGCGGAAACCTCGATCGAGACGCCCTTCAGCGCCTTGTCGCCGGTCTTGTACTGCTTGGTCAGCGACTCGATGCGCAGCATCGTTCATTCACCTGCAAGAGGAACAGGAGCATGCGCCGCGACGTTGAGGCCGCGGCGCAGCGAGATAAGGGCGACAATCAGTTGCAAGTATAGGAAACGCCGTTCGCTTCGTCGATCTGGCGGATGACCGCCCAATCGTCCTTGAAGGTGATCGGGATGAACTGCGCCTCGCCCGACTTCGAGAACTCTTCCTTGAGCTTCGTGCCTTCCCAGTCAAACGAGAAGAACGCATCCTTGATCTTCTCCTGCAGATCGGGATGCAGGTTGTAGACGACACCGTAGCCGGTGGTCGGAAAGGTTTGCGAGGTATAAAGCACCTTGAGCTGGTCTTCACTGACAGCCTCGCGGTCAATCATGCGCGCCTTCACCGAATTGGCGATGGCGGCGGCGTCGTAATCCTTGTTGGCGACGCCGAGGATCGAGTTGTCATGCTTGCCGGAGAAAGCCGGGGTGAAGTCGCGCCCCGCCTCGAGCCCGAACTCGGCCTTGAGGAGAGCCGACGGCGCCTTGAAGCCCGAATTCGAGGTCTCGGAGGTGAAGGCGAGGTTCCTGCCCTTCAGGTCCTCGATCGATTCAATTCCCGAGCCGGGATAGGTGATGATCTCCATCTCGTAGCCGAACGAGCCGTCCTCCGCCGCCATCATGGCGAAGGAGCGGAAGCCGGCGCAGGCGACGGCAATCGGGTTCGAGCCCGTGTTGAAGCCGGCGATGTGCAGGCGTCCGGCGCGCATCGCCTCGAGCTGCGCGGCGTTCGACTGGACGGGGAAGAACTGGACGCGCTTGCCGGTGGTCTCCTCGAGGTGCGTCAGGAACTCCGCCCAGACCTCCGCGTAGACTGCGGGATCCTCGACCGGCGTGTAGGCGAAGATCAGCGTGCTCGGGTCAACCCATTGGGCGGGATCGGTCGGCACGTCGGCGACCAGATCGCCGTCATTGTCCTGGAAGCGGCTGTCGAGCTGGAAGCTGTGGGCCGGCAAAACGCCCACGGCGAGGGCGAGGGAAGCCGCGGCGGCAATCATGCGGATAGACATGGTTTCGATCCTGTCGGTCGTGACAAAGGGCCGATACCCTGCAGCGATAGTGATCGGGAGATCATCGGGTACCGATATGACCCGGATACTCATGGCTGATGACGGATCGATGACAGTTGCCGCAATTTGGGTGAGGGCCGGTCATTTTCGCGGCAAAATAAAGTCCGCCGCCCCTTCGGACCGATCCCGCTGCGCGTTCAGGTCCCCAGGGGAGCGGTTGCCGCCTCCAGCCAGGAGCGGGTCTCCGGATCCGCTTCCGGAGCCAGATTCGCGAGGACGCGCGCATGGTAGGCGTCGATCCAGTCGATCTCCTGCGGGGACAGGAGCGACGGTTCGATCAGCGCGCGCTCGTAGGGCGCCAGGGTCAGCGTCTCGAAACCGTACGTCTCGCGCTCCGCCCCGGGAACGTCCCGGCGTTCCGTGAGGACGAGGTTTTCGATGCGGATGCCATAGACGCCCGCCTTGTAGTAGCCCGGCTCGTTGGACAGGATCATTCCCGGCTCGAGGGCGGTGTGGCCGAGCTTTGATATCCGCTGCGGCCCCTCGTGGACGGAAAGAAAGCTGCCGACGCCGTGGCCGGTGCCATGGTCGAAGTCGAGGCCGGCCTCCCAGAGCGGCGCACGGGCGAAGGCGTCGATCTGCGCGCCGGACGTACCCTTCGGGAAGACCGCGCGGCTGATTGCGACATGCCCCTTCAGCACGCGCGTGTAGCGGTCGCGCATTTCGGGCGTCGCCTCGCCGACGAGGAGCGTTCGCGTGATGTCCGTTGTCCCGTCCGCGTATTGCGCGCCGGAATCGATGAGAAAGAGTTCGCCCGGCGCGATCCGCCGGTTCGTGGCATGGGTCACGCGGTAATGGACGATCGCGCCGTTGGGCCCTGCCCCGGCGATCGAGGGGAAGGAGACATCGGCAAGCCGCCCCGTCCCGGCGCGAAAATCCTCGAGCTGTTCCGCCGCCGCGATCTCGCTCAGCTCCCCGCCGGGAGAACGGGCGGCGAACCAGGCGAGGAAGCGGGCGAAGGCCGCCCCGTCGCGCAAATGCGCCGCCCGCGCGCCCGCGATTTCGGCTGCGTTCTTGACCGCCTTCATCAGCGTGACCGGGTCGTCGCCGCGATCGACGCTGCCGCCGCTGCGCTCGATCATGTCCGCGAGCGCCTGCGCCCCGGTCGCCCGGTCGATCCGCACCTTCGCCTTGTCCGCCCCGAGCGCCGCCAGGGCGTCAGGAAGGGCGGAGGGCGGCGCGAGATCGGCGAGGCGGCCGAGCCTGTCCCCGATCTCGTTCGAGACCTTCCGGGGGTCGAGAAAGACGATCGGGCGGGCGTTGCCGCGCAGGATCGCGTAACCGAGGGCGATGGGGGTATGCGAGACGTCGCCGCCGCGGATGTTGAAGGTCCAGGCGAGATTGTGCGGGTCGGAGACGACGAGGGCGTCGACCTTCGCCTTGGCCAGCGCGGCCCGGATGCGGGCAAGCTTGTCCTTTGCACTTTCACCGGAAAGCTCGAGAGGATGCTCGCGAACCGGGGCTGCCGGCGGCGCGGGGCGATCGCTCCAGATGGAGTCGATCGGATTCGCGGCGAGGGCGACAAGCTCCGCGCCCGCCGCATCCGCCGCCTTCCGCAGCCTCGCCGCCTCGTCCGCGGTGTGGAGCCAGGGATCGAAGCCGAGGCGCGCGCCCTCGCGCAGGTTCGCCTCCAGCCAGTCGGCCATCTTCTGCTGCCCCATGTTGACGACGGCGAAGATCTCGCGGTCGACCTGCGCGGGGGCCTGCAGCATGTATCGTCCGTCGGTGAACAGGGCGGCCCGATCGTCGAGCACGACGGCGGTTCCGGAGGAGCCGGTGAAGCCGGTGAGCCATGCCAGGCGCTCGGCCGAGGGCGGCACGTATTCCGATTGATGTTCGTCCGCGCGGGGAATGATGAAGCCGTCGACCCCATGTTCCGCCAGCGCCTCCCGCAGGCGCCTGACGCGGGAAGCACCATGCGCGCCGCTGGCCTGCTCGTCGAAAGTCTGGAAACGCTGGGTCATGGTCTGTGTCCGAGGGTGACGATGCGGATTTTTCCGCCGGATCGCGCCGCGATGCAAGCGGATCGACGGCGACAAGTTGTGATCGGAAAACCGGCAGATGACGCTTTGTCATGCACTCAGTGGGACGGGGCAGGCAATATATGCGTAAGGCATGCACGGAGCGCGGGTCCGATATGCTAGCGTAGCCATAGCTAGGTCAGCCCTACTGTCCTATATTCCGCTCAACAAACAAACGGAAACGCTCGGGACCTTCCAGGCGCCTTTCTGCTCAGGAGACATTCCATGGCCTATGCGCTGAATTATCCCAATGCCCCCACGAACGAGGCCGACGAAGCGAATCCGGCTCCGCAGGGTCTCCTCGCCCGTTTCGTCGCCGCCATCCAGCGCGGCCAGATGCGCCGGGTCGAGCGCGAGCTTGCCTTCTTCTCGCCGGAACTGCGCGAGGCGTTCATCGTCAACGGCGAGTTCCGCGCCATCGCGCTCTCCGACGACGCGAAGCTTCCCTTCGTGAAGTAACGCCTGACAGTCCGATCCCGAGTTACGATGCGGCGCGCTCCCTTCGCGGAAGGGGCGCGCCGTTTTCGTGAGCGTGCTCAGCGCCTCGGGCGAGGCGCCGTTCCGCCGCGCGCCAGTGTCAGGGCCGCCCAGCCTTCGAGATCGCGCCGCTTGCGCAAGGTGAATCCCTGCGCGGCATAAGCGGAGAGGATGCCCGGAACATCGTTCGCGAGAAGGCCCGAGAGGATCAGCACCCCGTCATCGGCGGCGACGCGGGACAGGGAGGGCGCGAGCCGGCGCAGCGGCTTCGCCAGGATGTTGGCGAAGACGACGTCGAAGCGTCGGCGCCGGTTGGCCAGGGGATGCGCGATCCCCGGACCGACATAGAGCCGCATCAGCGGCTCGATTCCGTTCCTGCGGGCGTTGCCGCGCGCCACCTCGATGGCGACGGGATCGATATCGCCGGCCACGACCCTGCGCCTTGTGGCCTTGGCGGCGGCGAAGGCGAGGATGCCGGTTCCCGTCCCCACGTCGAGAACGCGCATCGGCCGTCGGCGCTTCATCTCGTCGACGAAGGCGAGGAGGCAGCCGTGCGTCGTGCCGTGATGCCCTGTTCCGAAGGCGAGCGCCGCCTCGATCTCGATTGCGATATCATTCGTGCGGACATGGTCGCGATCATGCGCCCCGTGAACGACGAAGCGGCCTGCCCGCACCGGCTTGAGCCCCTCGAGCGACGCCTTCACCCAGTCCTTCTCGCCGATCGCGTCGAAGACGGCCCGGTCGGCCTTGTCTCCCACGATCGGCCGGATCAGCTCGCGAATCGCATCCTGGTCCGGCTCGCGGGAAAAATAGGCTTCGAGGAGCCAGGGTCCGTGATCGACGGTCTCGAAGGCCGCGACCGCCGTCTCGGCCGGATCGAAGACCTCGCCGATGATATCGGTCATGGCGCGCGCCGATCGCTCATCGGATTCGATGCGCATGATATGGGTGGGGCGGTTGGGATGCAGGCCTTCGAGCATTGCGGGGCATTAGCACCGCCCGCGCAGGAAGAACAGCGGGATTTTCGCCCCGGCTTCAGCCCCGGGGCCGCGAGGCGATCAGGTCGCGCAGGGTGGTGATGGTCGAGGCATCGGCGACGCCGTCGACCCGCTCCTGCCGGAAATGACGCTGGAAGGCGGCGACGACCTGTTCGGTCGCCTCGCCGAACGTGCCGTCGATCGTGATCCCGTAGCCATACATGGCGAGCATGGCCTGCAGGGCCTCGATCGGCTGCCCCTGGTCGCCGCGCGAGAAATAGCGCCCGTCGCCGATCCGCGCGGGTTCGACCCAATGCCCCACGCCCGCCCGGTGCAGCCTACGCCACGGGAAGTTTTCGCCGGGATCGATCTTGCGGCCGGGCGCGATGTCGGAATGCGCCAGCACCCGGTCGGGGCGGATGCGCCAGCGCGCGCAGATGTCCTGCGAGAGGGCGATGACCGCCGCGACCTGCGCGTCAGGGTAATCCGGCAGGCCTCCCGGATGTCCCGGATTGGCGATCTCGATGCCGATCGAGCGGGAATTCACGTCCCTCTCCCCGGCCCAGCTCCCCGCGCCCGCATGCCAGGCGCGCCTGCCTTCCGGGACGAGCTGGAGCACGCGGCCGTCCTCGAAGACGAAGTAATGCGCAGAGACCTGCGAGACCGGATTGCACAGCCATTGCAGCGCCTCGCCGGTGTCGGGCATGCCGGTATAATGCAGGATCAGCATGTCCGGCGGTTGCCCCTCCCGCCGCTCCCCATGATTGGGGGAGGGGAAGACCTTCGTGGCGCAGGCGCTTTCAGGATTGAGGCTCGTCACTTGATTCCGCGCTCCCCGGCGATCCGCTCATAGGCGGCGTTGATGGCGGCGAGGCGGGCTGTGGCGATGCGCACGGCCTCCGGCGGCAATCCGCGGGCGATCTCCCGGTCGGGATGGTTTTCCGCGACGAGCTGGCGGTAGCGTTTCCGGATCGCCTCGTTCGACATTCCGCGATCGACGCCGAGGGCGGTGTACGGATCATTCTCGAGCCGCACATGTCGCGCGGTGATGCGCTCGAAATCGCCATCCGTGAACCCGAAACGGGTCGCGACGGCTTGAAGGTAGCTGAGTTCGCGCGCGTGGATCGCGCCGTCCGCCTTGGCGATGTGGAACAATCCGTCGAGCACATCCTCCAGGAGAGCGGGTTCCTCACGCAGCAGCGTCGCCATCTGCGCGGCATAGGCCTCGAAACCCTCGGAGGTCTCCTGCGCAAGATTGAACAGCCGCTCGACCCGGGGCCGATCCTCCTCGGGAACGTCCACGATCTGGCGGAAGGCGGCGATCTCGTGCCCGGTCACCACGCCGTCGGCCTTCGCCATCTTCGCCGCGAGCGCGACAAGCCCCGTGGTGAAGATGACGTCGCGCGGAGCGGGGCCGAAGACGGCGCCCTCGCGGTCGACGAGCACATGCCCCGCAAAGGCTCCGGCAAGCGCTCCCAGGGGGCCCCCGATCGCGAGGCCGAGGCCGAAGCCGCCCAGTTTTCCCCAGACAGACATGTCTTTCATCCGCGTCCGACGTTTCCCGCAACGGTTTGACGAGCCGGGCGCAAAAACGCAAGGCCCGGGTTGACCGGGCCTTGCAATCTCAGGTTCGCGTCGCTTGGCGATCAGTACGGGTAGCAGTATCCGTCGCGCGCCAGATAATAGCCGCGCGGGCAGCCGCTGCGGCCATAGGCCGGATCCGGAGCCGTTCCCGCCCCGACGATCGCGCCGCCCGCGGCGCCAATCGCCCCGCCGATCAGGGCGCCGCGCCCGCCTCCGGCGACTGCGCCGATCGTCGCGCCAGTGGCGCCGCCGATCAGGGCGCCGCCCGCGGCGCGTTCGCCGGGGGTGTTGCAGGCCGAAACGGAAAGTGCGAGAGCGGCGGCCGCCGCGAAGGTCATCATCTTTTTCATGGTCCCATCCCTATATGGCTGCAATGCCGAGCTGAAGAAGGCGGCTTCTGTTCTAGCTTGACCTTTTCGCGTAGCCAACTCGGTGGAAGGGCGGAAGTTCCTTGCCCGGCGCATGCGGCATGGAAAAATGGTAAACGGGCAACACTCGCCTCGCGGCCCGTTTCGGGCGGGGTGGGAGTGTTTTTCCGGCGGGCCGCAAGATGGCGCTTGACGCCGGCGGCCTGCAAACGCCACATCCCGTTCGTCAGTCGGCCGGGCGGCCGCTCCCGTTCAGGCGGGGGAGGAAAGTCCGGGCTCCATGGAGACACGGTGCCGGATAACGTCCGGCGGGGGCGACCCCAGGGAAAGTGCCACAGAAAGCAAACCGCCACGCGAGTGGCAAGGGTGAAAGGGTGCGGTAAGAGCGCACCGCGATCGCGGCAACGCCGATCGGCAGGGCAAACCCCACCGGGAGCAAAACCGAATAGGGACGGCAAGGCGCGGGCGACCGCGCCGGAGCGCGTTTTCCAGCTCGCCGTCCGGGTTGGTTGCAAGAGGCGGTCGGCAACGATCGTCCCAGATGAATGGCCGCCACGTCCGGGCCGCACGCGGTCCGGGCCCTACAGAACCCGGCTTACAGGCCGACTGACGTTTTTCCTGCTGGTGCTGAGGCCAAAAAAGAAAAAGCAAGGCTCTCGCCTTGCTTAAACAATCCATTTTTTTCGCCGGTTTCTGCGAACCGTCCCTGACCGGGACCTGGACGTTTATTACCTCCCCAGACTTGGACCGCGCCCTCCGCCTGTCTTGATTTTCATTCAAGGCGATCTGGTGATGAAGCTTATAAGCGGTCGAAATGCGGTTGTCACCTCCCTGTGAAACGACGCGCGACATTTTTACGTATGGGCGTTTCCGCAGGCCTTCTCCGGGCGGTCCGTGTCGTTTGGCGCGTTCCGGCACTTGTGTTTTGGCGAGCGCAAGTGTTGTGTGCGCTTGAAAGAATCGCACCCGCGGGTGCCGTCCGTCAGTTCGCAGCACCGAGGCCGTCCATGCGTTTGAGCCGCTATTTTCTCCCCACCCTGCGCGAGACGCCCCGCGAGGCGGAGATCGTGTCTCATCGCCTGATGCTGCGCGCCGGGATGATCCGCCAGCAATCGGCCGGGATCTTCTCCTGGCTGCCGCTCGGCCTGCGCGTGCTCAACAAGATCAACGCCATCGTGCGCGAGGAGCAGAACCGGGCGGGCGCCGTCGAGATCCTGATGCCGACGATCCAGTCCGCCGACCTGTGGCGCGAATCCGGCCGCTACGAGGCTTATGGCAAGGAGATGCTGCGGATTCAGGACCGGCACGAGCGGGACATGCTCTACGGCCCGACCAACGAGGAGATGGTCACCGAGATCTTCCGCTCCTATGTGCGCTCCTACAAGGACCTGCCGCTCAACCTCTACCACATCCAGTGGAAGTTCCGCGACGAGATCCGCCCCCGCTTCGGGACGATGCGCTCGCGCGAATTCCTGATGAAGGACGCCTATTCCTTCGATATCGACCAGGCGGGGGCGCGCCACAGCTACAACCGGATGTTCATCGCCTATCTGCGCACCTTCGCGCGCCTCGGCCTCAAGGCGATCCCGATGCAGGCGGATACCGGGCCGATCGGCGGCGACCTCTCGCACGAATTCATCATTCTCGCCGCGACCGGCGAGAGCGAGGTCTTCTGCGACAAAACCTATCTCGACTTCGACATCCCCCCCGAGGACACCGACTTCGAGGATCGCGACGGGCTTCAGCAGACGGTCGATCGCTGGACCTCACGCTACGCGGCGACGAGCGAGAAGCACGACGAGGCGGCCTTCGCGGCGATTCCCGATCCGGACAAGCTGTCCGCGCGCGGCATCGAGGTCGGCCACATCTTCTATTTCGGCACCAAGTATTCCGAACCGATGAACGCGGTCGTGACGGGGCCGGACGGGCGCGAGCACAAGGTTCATATGGGATCCTACGGGATCGGCCCGAGCCGCCTCGTCGCCGCGATCATCGAGGCGAGCCACGACGAGGCCGGCGTCATCTGGCCGGATGCGATCGCGCCCTTCCAGATCGGCCTGCTGAACCTCAAGGCCGGCGACGCCGCGACGGATGCCGCCTGCGAGGCGCTCTACGCGGAACTCGCCACCGAGGGCTACGACGTTCTCTATGACGATCGCGACGAGCGGCCCGGCGCCAAGTTTGCCAATGCCGATCTCATCGGGCTGCCCTGGCAGATCATCGTCGGCCCCAAGAGCATCGCGGAGGGGAAGGTGGAGATGAAGCGGCGCGCCACCGGGGAGCGGGAGTTGCTGCCGATTGGCGACTGCCTCGCCAGGCTGAGGGCATGATCCTTCGCACGGAGATTTCATGAGCGCCACGAAACGCGATCCCACACGGCCCTTCGCGCCGTTCGAATGGATGCTGTCCCTGCGCTATCTGCGCACGCGCCGGCGCGAGGGTTTCGTTTCCGTGATCGCCGGGTTCTCCTTCATCGGGATCATGCTCGGCGTGGCGACGCTGATCATCGTGCTCTCGGTGATGAACGGGTTTCGCAGCGAATTGCTCGACAAGATCGTCGGGCTCAACGGCCATGTCTTCATCGCGCCCATCGACAGGCCGCTGACGGATTATGACGAGGTGGCCGCGGCGGTCGAGGCCTTGCCGGGGGTGCGCCGGGCCGTGCCCATGGTCGAGGGACAGGCCTTCGCCTCGTCATCCGTGCAGGGCGGCGGCGTTCTCGTGCGCGGCGTGCGGGCGCAGGATATCGGCAAGATCGACGCGATCGCGGACAATATCCGGCAGGGCGATATCGAGAATTTCGGCGAGGAACAGGGCGTGATCCTGGGGCGGCGCCTTGCGGAGCAGCTGGCGCTCCAGGTGGGCGATACCATCACGCTGATTTCCCCGCGCGGGGCGACGACCCCCTTCGGAACCGCTCCGCGCGTGAAGGGCTATCCCGTCAGCGCGGTGTTCGAGGTCGGGATGACGGAGTTCGATTCCGTCTTCGTCTACATGCCGCTCGAGGAAGCGCAGGCCTATTTCAACCATGCCGGCGACGTGAATGTGATCGAGGTCTTTCTCGACAATGCCGACCGGGTGGCGGAGGCGCGCGCCGCGATCGATTCGGTGGTCGAGCGGCCGATCTTCGTGACCGACTGGACCCAGCGCAACCGCACCTTCTTCTCGGCGCTCGAGGTCGAGCGCAACGTGATGTTCATCATCCTCACGCTGATCGTGCTGGTGGCGGCGCTCAACATCGTCTCCGGGCTGATCATGCTCGTGAAGGACAAGTCGAACGACATCGCCATCCTGCGCACGATGGGGGCGACGCGCGGCGCGATCATGCGAATCTTCCTCATCACGGGCGCCTCGATCGGGATCGTGGGAACGATCGCCGGGCTCCTGCTCGGGCTCCTGATCACCTACAACATCCAGGCGATCCAGGCCTTCCTGTCGCGGGTCACGAACCAGCAGCTCTGGGATCCGACCGTGCGCTTCCTGTCGGACATTCCCGCCGAGGTGAATGTGGGCGAGGTGCTCTCGGTGCTCCTGATGGCGATGGTTCTCTCGCTTCTTGCCACGCTGTATCCCTCCTGGCGCGCCGCCCGGCTCGATCCGGTGCAGGCGCTGCGTTATGGGTGAGCCGATGTCCGCCGACGAAGTCCCGAGCCTCTTCCTCTCGAAGGTCGAGCGGCGCTACCCCCAGGGCGACGGCTATCTGGAGATCCTCAAGGGCGTGGATTTCGCGGTCTGGCCGGGGGAGATCGTCGCCCTCGTCGCCCCCTCCGGGACCGGCAAGTCGACGCTGCTCCACGTGGCCGGGCTGCTCGAGAAGCCGGATGGCGGCGAGGTCTATGTCAGCGGCCTGCCGACCGCGCATATGGACGATTCGGGCCGCACCCGCCTGCGCCGGGAGGAAATCGGCTTCGTCTACCAGTTCCACCACCTGCTTCCGGAATTCTCGGCCCTGGAGAACGTGGTGATGCCCCAGCTCATCAGGGGCCTCTCGAAGAAGGAGGCGCGCGACCGGGCCTTCCAGCTCCTCGATTTCCTGGGTCTCGCGGAGCGGGTCGAGCACCGTCCCTCGGAGCTGTCGGGCGGCGAGCAGCAGCGCGTCGCGATCGCCCGCGCCGTGGCCAACGCTCCGCGCGTCCTCCTCGCCGACGAGCCGACGGGCAATCTCGACCCGCAGACGGCGAACCGGGTCTTCAGCACCCTCGTCTCCCTGGTGCGCGCCTCCGGCCTCGCGGCGGTGATCGCCACGCATAATCTCGAGCTCGCCGCGCGCATGGACCGCACCGTGACGATCGTCGACGGGCTCGTGGTGGATCGCCCCTGACTTGCCGAAGGCTTCGCCCTATGGCGGGCGGCTATTCCAGCCCCATCAACGCGGCGACATGGGCGGCGGCTGACCTCGACAACCCTTCGAGATCGTAGCCGCCCTCCAGGATGGAGACGATGCGCCCCTTGCAGCTTGTGTCGGCGATGCGCATCAGTTCGCGCGTGGCCCAGACGAAGTCGCGCTCGGTCAGGTTGAGGCTGCCCAGCGGATCGCGCCAATGCGCGTCGAACCCGGCGGAGATCACGATCAGGTCCGGGGCGAAGCGCTCGATGCGCGGCAGGACGAGCGAATCCATCGCCTCGCGGAAGGTCTCGCCGCCGTCTCCCGCCGAGAGCGGGACGTTGAGGATGTTGTCGTGCTCGCCCCTGTCCGATTCCGCGCCCGTCCCCGGATAGAGCGGCATCTCGTGGGTGGAGGCGTAGAGCACGTTCGGATCGTTCCAGAAGATGTCCTGCGTGCCGTTGCCGTGATGCACGTCCCAGTCGATCACGGCGATGCGCCCCGCCCCGTGGGCATGGCGCGCCCAGCGCGCGGCGATCGCCGCATTGTTGAAGAAGCAGAACCCCATCGCCTGCTGCCGCTCCGCGTGGTGGCCGGGCGGGCGCAGGGCGCAGAAGGCGTTCGAGACCTTCCCCGTCATCACCTCGTCCACCGCCTGCACGGCGGCTCCCGCGCCGCGCAGGGCGGCCTCGAGCGTCCCGGGAGACAACACGGTGTCGGAATCGATATGGACGATTCCCGCTTCCGGCGAAGCCTCCGCGAGGGCGTCCACATAGGCGCGGGAATGGGCGAGCGCGATCGTGTCGAAATCGGCGACGGGCGCCATCTCCCGCACCAGCATGGCGAACCGCTCGCCCTCCAGCGCCCGCTCGACCACCCGGATCCGGTCCGCCCGCTCCGGATGTCCCGGCGGGGTCTCGTGGTCCAGGCAGGCGGCGTGGGTGAGGAGGAGCGTGGTCATGGGCGGGGCTCTTGTTCCGTTTGACCGCATGCTCGCAGTGTTGGGGGGATTTGTCGAATTTTGTGGGGGTGGGGGGTGGGGAAGTTTCCGCGGGAACTGCCTCGTCATGCTGCGATTGTTGAGGACAGCTTCGCGGGCTGAGTCGGCGTTCGCTGCGACTGGTGACGCTTTGTTGTGCCTGTGCCGTCACCAAATTTGAGGAGCGATAGGAAGTTGGTTCCTATGCCAGCAGTCGCTCAACGTAGTTCATTATGGTCTTCTCCTTTGGTCTGTCAGCCACTGCAGCTTTTTTAGCCTTATTTCAATCGCCTGTATCGATACACCAAAGTATGAAGACAGTTCATATGCCAATAGATTATATGGAATAGCATTGCACGTTTGATTGTCAACAAAAATATATCCGTGCCCTCTATCATGAATTCCATACTTATTTCTGAGAAAAGAAACCTGTGCATGCAATGATTTTTCGGAAGAAGTAACGCCGATGCAAAAACGTTGGCCTGATATTCGAGCCTGTCGTAATTAAAAATGGACTTTGTCTCGTAGTCGACAAATAAATCTTGCTCGACGACAGTCTCATTGCAAATGTATTTTCCATGTTCTAAATAAAAATGGCCAATTTCGTGGCTAAGCGTAAATCTTTCCCTATTTATATTTTCATGGGGATAAATCATAATTGATCTCCTGTTGAAGTCGGCCGAGCCAAGTATGTTTTTGCCATCGGCACCTTGAGTCGGCTCTTCTGAAAAATTTAACTGTAAAGATAGTGTTTTCGCGATTCTTTCAAGCTCTACCGGGCCGTCTTGGTAATTGATTTTTTTTCAAAAGGTTCTCAGATAATTTTTCAATTTCTTCGTCTGATAGGTAAGGAACGGCGATAACCTTATTGGGTTTAGAAAAATTCCGACTGGGCGACTCGCTGCCAGTGATAAATAATAGGAGTTGACCAACTGAAGAGAAAAATGTCTCATCGCAATAGGCCGCAAATTTTAAGGACTTTATATCATTTTCAGTCTGTAAAAATTGTCTTCTTACGAAATCATTCTCGATGTATACAACGTCTTTTCTGTCAGCCGTCACCTCTAGACCGTTATGTGTGAATTTTATGATGCCAATACCTCGGTTTTTTGCCGTGTTTTTTGCACCAGACTGCAGAGATGAAGAAACAACGATTATAGCTTTTGAGGAATGCTTGAACAAACGTCCAACTTTATCAGAAAAATCATTAATATGAGACTCCTTTATGGCTCTTGCATGGTTTTTGCACTCGAACACAATGTACATATGCGGCTCGGTGCCTCCTCTTCGAAAAAGTTCTATCACAACGTCAAATTCAATGAAATTTTCACGCTCTTTGCAATAGTATTTCTTCTTTAGGTGAATTTTACAAAGTTTTGGTGTATATGCATCATAAACTAAAGTACCGCGATCCCGTTGATCGCAAAAATATTTGTAAAGCTCGACTTCAAGCTTATCACCAGTTTTTTTCGTGCTCACTTTCTCACATTCCCGCAGAAAGAAACCAAGAACGAATTGTCCCACTTTTTCAATCGGATTACCACTTCAAAAATGCTCGTTGCACGGGTATCGGTTGCAAGGCCGTTGCCGGCTGGTTTTTGGCATCGAGTATGTCTTTGGAATTCTAACAGCGTTGCTGCGCTTGGAAAGCGCTTCTTCTCGATGCTGCACCGTAGTCGGATTCCATTTAAGGCCTTCAAGCCGTGATCGGACGGAACCGCAACCATCCACAACAAGTTCCCGATCCAAAGCCCAAGACATAAGTTTCTTTGCCCCCCAACCCACACCCCCGCCGCCCCCCACACCGCCCCCCTAGCGCCCCCGCCCCATCCTGCTCTACAAAACCCCCATGAACGCATCCTCACCCTCCCTTGCCGACGCCGTCCGTCCTGTTGACGCCGGGGCTCATGTCAGCGCCGTCGCCTTTCTCGGCGAAACGGCCGCCTTCGCGCTGGGGGATGGCGGCGTGCTGCTTTGGCGGGACGGGGAGCAGCATCGGGTCGAGGCGCATCCGGACGGCTCCGTGCTCTGTGCGGCCTGCGACGGGGAGCGCCTCGTGACCGGGGGCGATGACGGGCGCGTCGCGGTGACCGGGGCCGACGGCTCGACGCGAACCTTCGCCGAGGGCAACGGCTCCTGGATCGATTCGATCGCCCTGCACGAGGGCGGAGGGATCGCCTGGAGCGCGGGGCGCAACGTCACCGCCCGCGACGCGCGGGGCCGCGAGAAGACCCATGAGACGGCGAGTTCGGCGCGCGGGCTCGCCTTCGCCCCGAAGGGCTACCGCCTCGCCATCGCCCATTACAACGGCGTCACGCTCTGGTTCCCCAACCTCGAGACCGCGCCGGAAGCGCTCATATGGAAGGGCTCGCATATCGACGTCACCTGGTCGCGGGACGGGCGCTTCGTCGTCTCGACGATGCAGGAAAACGCCCTCCACGGCTGGCGGCTCCAGCCCGACAAGGGGCATATGCGGATGTCGGGCTACCCGACGAAGACGCGCTCGCTGTGCTGGTCGCCCGACGGCAAGGAACTCGCGACGAGCGGGGCTGAGGCCGTGATCGTCTGGCCCTTCGACAGCAAGGAAGGCCCGACGGGCAAGGCTCCCCGCGAACTGGGCGTTCGGCCCGCCCATGTTACGCAGGTCGCCTGGCATCAGCGCCTCCCGATCCTCGCCGCGGGCTACGAGGACGGCTGCATCCTCCTGATCCGCACGATCGACGATTCGGTCCTGCTGGTGCGGCCCGCCGTCGCCGCAAGCCGCGTCACGGCGCTCGCCTGGGACAAGGCCGGCAGGCAACTCGCCTTCGGCTGTCAGGACGGGGCCGGCGGAGTGCTGCTCCTGCCGTGAGGCGGACGGGGAGGGTGACGCGATGCTCGGGGGGATGCTGCGAAAGGCGTTCGGCGGAAGCGCGATCGACCGGGCGGCGCTGGCGCGGGTGAAGGAGGCGGCGCGCGGCGTGCTGGCGCTCCCCGAGGACGCCACGCTCTCCGTCAACGAGATCAACTGCACCGATCCGGGCTGTCCGGGAACCGAAACCGTGATCCTCGTGATGGTCCCAGGAGAGAAGACGCGGGCGCTGAAGGTGATGAGGCCGGTCGAGGAGGTCACGGCGGACGACATTCGCGACGCCGCTTCCGCCGCGCCGGGCGAATGACCGGAGCAAAAGCCGCCATGCGGATCGGACCGGTTTCGCATGGCAGCATGGGCCGCGCCTGTGAGACAAGGGACCGGACGCCAACGCGACGAGGATGATTGCCATGAACCTGCCCGTGACCCCCGACGATATCCGCGCGGCGCACAGGCTGATCTCCCCCCATATCCGCCGCACGCCCGTCTGGAGCATCCCCGAGGGAGCCTTCGGCCATGCGGGGCCGGTGAGCCTCAAGTTCGAATTCATGCAGCACGCGGGCTCGTTCAAGCCGCGCGGCGCGTTCAACACCCTGCTCGGCATGGACATCCCTGAGGCGGGCGTCGCAGCGGCGTCGGGAGGCAATCACGGCGCGGCCGTCGCCTATGCCGCGAAGACGCTCGGCATTCCCGCCACCATCTTCGTCCCCGAGATCTCCAGCAAGGCGAAGGTGGACACGATCCGACGCCACGGGGCCGAGGTCGTGGTGGGCGGCCCGCGCTACGCGGATGCGCTGCTTGCCTGCGCGGCGCATATCGCGCGCACCGGCGCGCTCTCGATCCACGCCTATGACGCGCAGGCGACGATCGCGGGGCAGGGGACGGTCGCGATCGAATGGGAAGCGGATGCCCCCGGGCTCGACACGGTCCTCGTCGCCGTGGGCGGCGGCGGGCTGATCTCGGGGCTTGCCGCCTACTGGCGGCGGCGCGTGAAGGTGGTGGGCGTGGAGCCGGCCGGCTCGCGCGCCCTCCATGCCGCGCTCGAGGCGGGCGGTCCTGTCGATGTCGAGGTCCATTCCGTCGCGGCCGATTCCCTCGGCGCGCGCAATACCGGCGGGCTCGTCTACGAGATCTGCCATGCGGCGGTCGACCACGTCGCCCTCGTCGAGGATCCCGCGATTGTCGAGGCGCAGCGCGTCCTGTGGCGCGACTACCGCATCGCGACCGAGCCCGGCGGGGCGGCGGCGCTCGCGGCGCTGATCTCGGGCGCCTACAGGCCTGCGCCGGACGAGCGGGTCGGGGTACTGCTCTGCGGCGCGAATGTCGACCTCGCGAAGCTGGACGAGCTCTTGTGAGCAGGCCGTATGGCGTTCCGGAGCGCGAGGTGGCGCGGGCGCTCCTCGTCGATCCCGATGATCGGCTCCTGCTGATCTGCTATGAGGCCTCGCGCGACGTCGATCCCGCGCGGCCCGGCAGGCGGGATTTCTGGTACACGCCCGGCGGCGGGCGGGAAGCAGGCGAGACGCTGGCGCAGACCTGCCTGCGGGAGCTCGCGGAGGAGACCGGGATGACCGGCCTTCGCGCGGGGCCGCCGATCGCACGGCGGGAGGCGCTCCAGACCCTTTTCCGCCGCCACCGCTTCGTGCGCGAGACCTATTTCCTGGTGCGCGCGCCGCATTCGGAACTCGACATCTCGCGCCTGCAGGAGACGGAAGGCGACCCCGTTCTCGACGTCCGCTGGTGGAGCCTTGAGGAATTGCGGGCGAGCGATGCGTTTTTTGAGCCGCCGGAGATTATCGACCTGTTCGAGGACGTTCTGGCAAAGCGTCGCGGCGGCACGGCGGCGATACCGTTTGGTGCAATACTTCAAATTTATAACTTTTGATTTCATATTTATGTCGAAAATGCTTCCGGTTCGGCGCTGCGGTCCCTTTAAATTCAGAGGCGCGCAGCCAATAGTCTCGTCAAGACGCAACGGAATCGCCTGTGGATAACGGGGATGTCGGGGAGTGTGCGCGAAAGACACTCTGAGGGGGGTGCATTTCGGCGGCTGTCACCGAATCGTTAAGGAACAAGGAGAAGGGTGGGGGCGACTGGGGGGACGTAGAACGATCGGAGGTGATCCGTGAACGTCCATTATCTGTACTGCAGCGACGGCGTCGATCTGATCGTCGACAGGACAAAACGCCGTTCCCGCCGGATCGGGGACATGATCGAAGGGGCCAAGGCCCATGCGCGGCGGATCATGGCCGCTCTGCCGCACTACCGCCAGTGGGATGCGTGGTCGGTCTATATCTATGACGACGCGGGGCAGATCGAGGTCGTGCCTTTCACGGCGGCGTTGAGCGAGGAACCGGTCAGAAAGCGCATTCCTCAAATGCGGGATCGACCGAGCCTTGCCACCGGCCATGATAGAGCGCCAGAAGCGCTTGCGCCCGGTTCGTCCCGCTCTCAACGATCTGTTCCAGCGGATCGAGGAAACGCGTCTCGTCGCGTCCCAGTCTATCACTGATGCGGCGCGCCGCGAGGCCGCCGCGCGCGATGCGCAGCGTCTCGCGGGCGATGGAAAGGACGCTCCGGCCGCCGATCGTGGCTGCGAGACCCTCGCGGGGCACGGCGTCGCGCAGCGCCTGGCGCTCCTCGGCGCTCCAGCCCTTGATCAGGTCATGGGCGGCGTCGAGCGAGGATTGATCGTAGAGCAGGCCCACCCAGAAGGCGGGGAGGGCGCAGAGATGCGAGCGCGGCCCGGCATCCGCCCCGCGCATTTCAAGGAAGCGCTTGAGGCGAACCTCCGGAAACACCGTCGACACGTGGTTCGCCCAGTCGGAGCGGCTGGCGGTGACGCCGGGAAGCTGCGGCAGGCGCCCGTCCAGCAGATCCCGGAAGCTCTCCCCCGCCACGTCGTGGTAATGCCCGTCGCGCATGACGAAATACATCGGCACGTCGAGCACCCAATCCACATAGCGCTCGTAGCCGAACCCGTCCTCGAAGGCGCAGGGCATCATGCCGGTCCGGTCGGGATCGGTGTCCGTCCAGATCTGCGAGCGCATCGACTGGAAGCCGTTTGGCCTGCCTTCCGTGAAGGGCGAGTTGGCGAAGAGCGCCGTCGCGATGGGCTGCAATGCGAGCGAGACCCGCAGCTTGCGCACCATGTCCGCTTCCGAGGAATAGTCGAGATTGACCTGCACGGTTGCGGTCCGCAGCATCATGTCGAGGCCGAGCGTCCCGACCTTTGGCATGTAGCCCATCATGATGCGATAGCGGCTCTTGGGCATGACGGGCGTCTCGGCGCGCGACCAGGCGGGGCTCATGCCCAGATCGAGAAAGCCGATGTCGAGGGGTTCCGCCACGCGTTTCGTCGCCTCGAGATGGGCGTCGATCTCCGCCGCCGTCTCGTGGACGTCCGAGGTCAGCGCTCCCGAGAGCTCGAACTGCCCACCCGGCTCGAGGGAGATCGCCCCGCCGCCGTCTCCCTCGAAGAGGCCGATGATCCGGCCGCCGTCGCGGATCGGCTCCCATCCGGTTTCCGGCTGAAGGCCGTTCAGGAGTCCCTCGATCCCGCGCTCGCCTGCATAGGGCACCGGCGAATGGTCGCCGCGATAGAAGGGGATCTTTTCGTGCTCGGTTCCGATGCGCCACTGCGCCTTCGTCTTCTCGCCCTCGGCGATCCAGGCGACGAGTTCGTCGCGGGATTCGATCGGCGACGCGTCGGATACGTCACGAGCCATGAACCAACCTCATTTCGGGCGCGGACGTCAGTCGTCGCTGAGGCTAGATAGGCCCCTGCGCCTTCCTCCGCAATCACCGAATCCTTGTCGATATTCACAAGTGCGACGGCGCGTATGCACGCTCCGGGTCTCCGGTCAGGCCGGCCATGCCTCAAGCCGGTAGGCCGAGTCCCAGAACATGTATTCGAGCTGCGACGCCCTCGTATAGGCTGCGTGCATGCGCGCGATCAAGCGCGGCGACGCGTGCCGCGCCGCTTCGTCGGTCGCGGCGATGACGGCGCGCACCGCGTCGTGAAATTCCTCGCCGGCATAGGTGTCGATCCAGTCCTGGAACGGATTGTTCCTTGCTGCCCGCGCATGGATGTCGCGGCCGATCTCGGCGTAGATCCAGAAGCAAGGCAGCAGCGCCGCGAGCACGACCTCGTAGGGCTCGGCATGCGCCGTCGCGAGGAGGTAGGAGACATAGTGGTGGCAGCCGGGGGAGACAGGCGTTTCCTCGAACGCCTTCCGGTCGATGCCGAATCGCTCGAAGAACGAGCCGTGCAGAGAGCGCTCGACGATGATCGCGACCTCCGCGCCCTTCGCGAACTGGACGATCCGGTCCGGATCGGGCGCCTTGGCGGCGGCGAGGGCGAGCGCGCGGCCGAAGCCGACGAGGTAATGCGCATCCTGGACGATGTATTGCGTGAACCGCTCCCGCGAGAGCGTCCCCGCCGCCAGCTCCTCGTTGAAGGGCATCGTGCGGATCGTCTCGTACAGGACGCGGTTGAGCTCCCAGGCGTCCGTCGAGAAGGCGCCGCGTTTCATGGGGGAGAGGCTCATCGAATCGCTCCGTCGCTTGCAAGGTCTGGCGGCGCGATTCGCTCCTGATCCGCGCCGCGCTCAGATGGCTTCCTCGACGGCCTTTCCGCAAGTCTCGGTTCCGGCATTGCCGCCGAGATCGCGCGTGCGCAGCGTCTTTTCCGCAAGAACCCGCTCGATCGCGGAGACGATCTCGGCCGCCGCCTCCCGCTCGCCGAGATGGTCGAGCATCATCGCGCCCGACCAGATCTGCCCGATCGGATTCGCCACGCCCTGGCCGGCGATGTCCGGGGCCGAGCCGTGGACCGGCTCGAAGAGCGAGGGGAAGTTCGCCTCGGGGTTGATGTTGCCTGAGGGCGCGATGCCGATCGTGCCCGTGCAGGCGGGACCGAGATCGGAGAGGATGTCGCCGAAGAGGTTCGAGGCGACGACGACATCGAACCAGTCCGGATGCAGGACGAAATGCGCCGTCAGGATGTCGATATGGAACTTGTCCCAGCTGACGTCCGGATAGTTCTTCGCCATCTCCTCCACCCGCTCGTCCCAATAGGGCATCGTGATCGAGATGCCGTTCGACTTGGTGGCCGAGGTGAGGTGCTTGCGGGGCCGGCGCTGGGCGAGTTCGAAGGCGAACTTGAGGACCCGGTCGACGCCGTGGCGGCTCATCACCGTCTCCTGGATGACGATCTCGCGGTCCGTCCCTCCATACATGCGCCCGCCGACGGAGGAATACTCGCCCTCCGTGTTCTCGCGGACGACGAAGAAGTCGATGTCGCCGGGCTTGCGGCCCGCGAGCGGGGAGGTCACGCCCGGCATCAGGCGCACCGGGCGCAGGTTGATGTACTGATCGAATTCCCGGCGGAAGAGCAGCAGCGAGCCCCAGAGCGACACGTGGTCGGGCACTGTCTGCGGCCAGCCGACCGCGCCGAAAAAGATCGCGTCATGTCCGCCGATCTGCGCCTTCCAGTCGTCGGGCATCATCTGCCCGTGCCTGGCGTAATAGTCGCAGGAGGCGAAGTCGAACCAGTCGAGCTGCAGCGAAAAGCCATGGCGCCGGGCCGCCTTCTCGAGGATGCGCACCCCCTCCGGAGTGGTTTCCTTGCCGATGCCGTCTCCGGGAATGACGGCGATCCGATATGTCTTCGACATGGGGTTCCTCCCTGCGCCTCGTCTTCAAGCGCCATCTATAGCGCATGGAATGCACGGGGCGAGGCGCGAGGGGCCGCCGCCAGGCGCATATCGCCTTGGGCGATCGGCACATGTCGACGGACGCGGAATGCGCGGGGCAGGTTGTTCGCGGAGACCGGAAAGGGGAGGTGGTACAGCTGGGCGGGCTCGAACCGCCGACCTTCGGAGCCACAATCCGACGCTCTAACCAACTGAGCTACAGCTGCATGGCCAAGGCTGCGCCGGAAATCCCGGCGTGCCGATGGGCGCTTGATGGCGCATTCGGGCGCACAACGCAAGCCCTTTGATGGCGTCCCCGGCGCGGAAATCTCCCGCGCGGGGAGGCTGTCGCCGCGCCGCTCAGCGGGCGCGGTCGCCGAAAGCAGACTGGATCGGCCTGGCGGTTTCGCCGACGACCCGGCTCGTGGTCTCGGCGATCGCCTTGAGGTGAGCCGCCGTTGTTTCGTAAGCCTGGCGCGCGCCGCTCGTCTGCGCCTTGACGGCTTCCGAGAGGGAGGGAGCGGTCATGGTCGAGCGCCAGAAGCCCATGGTCGCGTCGCTCTGCGCGCGCACGAGATCGAGCACCTGCGTGTTGAGCGCGAGCATGCCGCGCGAGGCGGCGTTCGCGCTCTCGATATAGGCCTGGCGCAGGGTCTCGTTCGATTCCTGCACCTGCTCGAAGGTCTTGCGAGCGCTGTCGGCGCTGATTCCCATCATCGTCGCGAGCGGTGCGGCGACGGCTTCCCCGCGCGGCATGAAGCTGAAGCCGAAGCCGATCTCCCCGGCCAGCGGAGCCAAGGCGGGCGTGGCAGGGGCGGGCTTGGCGGGTGCGGGCTTGGCGGGTGCGGGCTTGGCGGATGCGGGCTTGGCGGGCGAAGCCTTGGCCACAGGTGCGAGCTTGGCCAAAGGGGCCGGTTTCGCGATTTCGATCGGAGCAGCCTTGGCTTCTTGCGAGGGTTTGGCGGCGGCAACCGTCTTGGCGGCGGGGGCGGACTTCGCTGCGACTGCCGGCTTCGTCGCCGGAGCGGCCTTGGCAGGAGCTTTCGTCTTGGCGGGCGCTTTCGCCTTGGCAGGAGCTTTCGCCTTGGCAGGAGCTTTCGCCTTGGCAGGAGCTTTCGCCTTGGCAGGAGCTTTCGCCTTGGCAGGAGCTATCGCCTTGGCAGGCGCTTTCGCGTTCTTGGCTGCCGCGGCCTTGGCGGGAGAAGTCTTGCCCGCCTCGGTCTTCGCAGTTTCGTCCTTCTTCGCGATCTCGTCCTTGACTGGCTGGAACTTGATAGGGCCGGAAGCGGCGGCAGTCGCAGGGGCCGGCTTGGCCGAGGCTGGCTTCGCAGCGGCGGTTGCGGGCTTTTCCGACGCATCCGTCTTGGACGCGTCCGTCTTGGACGCATCCGCCTTAACCGTATCGGCCTTTGACGCATCCGCCTTGGACGCCTCGGCCTTGGCAGGCGCGGAAGCGGAAGCCTCGGCCTTGGGGGCCTCGGTCTTGGGGGCCTCGGTCTTGGGGGTCTCGGCCTTCGGGGTCTCGGCCTTGAGGGGCTCGGTCCTGGCGGGCTCGCTCTTGGGAGCCTGGGTCTTGACCGGCTCGACCGTGGCGGCTTCGGGCTTCGGCGACTGCGTCGCTTCCGGCTTCGCCATGGCGGCATTCTGCATCTTGCCGGATTCCATCGGCTTTCCGGCGTCGGAACGCACCTGCTGGTCCTTGATCTGGCTCTCCACGGGGCTTTTCATGCCTTCAACCTCGGTCGTGCGGACGGTATTCGCCGCGCTTCAATGATGGGACGGCGGAAGCGAGGCCATTGGGCCGTCGGTCCGAATGATGCCGCCCGTCCGGCCGAGACCGGGCGGGCGGCGTGATCGTTACTTCTTCGGCGTCGTGGACTTCGTCGCCTCGGTCATGCCCGACTGCGCGGCTGCGCCGAACTCGGCGAGTTGCTTCTGCATGGCCGCGAACTGGGACTGCATGAATTCCGCCTGGAGACGCATGGCCTCCATCGGATCCTTCGCCCGCACGAGCTTCTGCGCGTGGTCGAAGGCCGCCTGCAGGTTCTGCTCCGCGAAAGAGAAGGTCTTCTGGCGCATGTCCTTCGCGCTTTCGCCGACGGTCGAGGCGGAGCCGTCCATCGTCTGCATCGCCTTCATGGCGGCGTCGACGAATCCGTCCATCGCCTTGCGCGCCTGATCGACGCTGCGCTCGGCCATCTCGCGCATCTCCGGCGGGATTTCGAAATTGGGGGTCTTGTTGTTCATGACGATCCTCCTGTTTCGTGGTCTCGGGATCGAGGCCTCCGGAGTGATTCAACCGGATGAGGCGCCGATCGGATAGAGCTTTCTATGTTGCAGTGCAATATATGCATGGTGCGTCGCAAAATCAACCACCCCGATGCGTCGTCGTTAAGGTTGATGAAAGGTTAGCGCCTCAGGGAGGGATGCGTTCCGGCTGCGAATGGGTTAATCCTTGATTAATGCCGTGGTCGCAATTTGAGGATGCAGATCCTTGGGCAATGCTGAGATCGACAAGGTGATGGCCGCATTGGCGGCAGAAGCAGGATTCGCGCCGTTCCTGCGGCCGGATTCGGCCGCCTTGCTTTGGCGCGCCGACCCGCTGACGCTTCAATGGGCCTCGCAATCGGCACGCGATATCGCGAAGGCGCTCTCGGCCTTCCCGGGGGCGCCAGTGGACCGCCCGTTCCCGGATCGGGCCCGCGTAGAGGCGCTGGCGAAGGGGCTTGCTCCGCGCACCGGCCACCGCCTGGAGAAGCTGCGCTTCGAAACCTCGACCCTTGCGCCTCTCGCGACCTGTGCCTGCCGCCTCGTGGAACTGCCGGACGGCGCCCAGGCGCTGCTGACGGTTTTCCTTGACAGGATCCCCCGTCTTCCGCCGCGGCCTTCGGCTCCTGCCAGACCGTCGGCCACCCCTCCTGCGCCCGCCGCCTCTGCTGCACCGGCCGCGCCTCGAACGATGTCGAACGTCGCTGCGGGGACGCAGCCCCCGAAAGCGGCCGCGGTCCCGCCGCCGCAGGCCACTGCTGCTGATTCGGGGCCTCCGCCTCCCGCGCCTGCGGCAGACCCTGCGGCAGACGTGGCGCCGGCGAAGGGCAACCGAATCCAGCGCTTCCTGTGGGAGACGGATGCGGACGGCCGTTTCACCGTCCTCTCCGAGGGACTGGCGCAGGTCGTCGGGGCGGACTCGGCCAATGTGACCGGCATGACGATTACCGAGGTGCTCGCGTCGCGGGCCCATGATCCGCTCGGCATCGTCGCCGATCTCTTCGCCCGGGGCGAAACCTGGAGCGGGCGCAAGCTGTTCTGGCGGATCGGCAACAGTGCGCAATCCGTGCGCATAGATATGGCCGGCCTGCCGGTCCATGACGCCTCGCGCCGGCTCGCGGGCTTCCGGGGTTTCGGATTGATTCGCGTTGACGAGACCGCTCCGTGGCGGGAGCCCGCTCCGCAGGTTTTGCCGGAAGCTTCCGCGGAGGTTTCCGCTGCGCAGGCTGTGGAGGCGCTGCCGGCGCCGCCCATCCCGGAAGCCGCCGACATCATTCGCGCGGCCCTGCCTTTCGAACAACCGGACGCGGAGATGGCGGACGCAACGGCTGCGGAAGCCGAGGCCGGTGCCGGGTCGCAGGAAGCCGGAGCGCCTCCCGCAGCGGAGCCGCCGGCCCGCGATTCTCGTCCAGCGGAAGAAGTCCCATCGGCCAGCTCCTGGCCCATCGGGAGCGTCAGCGCCAGCATCGGCGGACGGCTGGGCGATGCTCCTCCCGTGCCCCTGAAGCTCGTCGAGGATTCAGTCGAGGATTCAGGGGAAAGCTCCGTCGGGGAGACCATTGGCGACGCGCACCCGGTCGACGCATCCGAGGATGAGGAGCATTTAACGGATGGGGTGCACGTGCCGGACGCCGAGCCGGTGGCCGAGCCGGTCGCCAGGCCGATCGCCAAGTCGATTGGCAAGTCGATTGGCAAGCCTGCGGAGACGGCGCGGGCCGCTTCGGAGAAGGGAGCGGTGAAGCCCCTCTCCACTGCCGAGCGCAGCGCCTTCCGCGAGATTGCGCGCGCGCTCGGGGCGCGTTTCGAGGATGAGGAACCGGAAGCCGCTGCGGCTCAGCCTGAAGAACCCTCGGCAACGGGCGAAATCGAAGAACCCGGGTCTCTCGAAGAGGCTCCGCGGGCCGATGCGCAGGGCGAAGAATCCGTGGCGAGGCCGGTCGAGCCTCCGGAAACCATCGTCCTCAAGGCGGCCAACGATCCCGCGCCCGATATCCGCGGCGTCCTCGACCGGCTTCCGGTCGGCGTCATCGTCCATCGTGGCGAGACGGCGCTTTTCGCCAATCGCTGCATGCTGGATCTGATCGGTTACGAGGACCTCGACGCATTCGAGCGCGAGGGCGGCCTTCCGCGCCTGTTCCGCGCGCGGCCCGCGGCCCTCTCGCGCGCGGCGATCGACGCCGCCTCGCCCCTTGTCGTCGCGACGCAGGACGGAGGTTCGGTCGCCGTCGAGGTGCGGATGACGACGGTCGAGTGGGACGGGCTTCCCGCGAGCATGCTCACGATCCGGAAGGTCCCGGAGGCCGATCCCGGCCAGCGCCTGCGCGCGATGGAAATGGACCTGATGGCGCGCGAGCAGCGCCTGCGCGAGCAATCGGCGATCCTCGACACGGCGACCGACGGCGTCATCGTCCTCGACGAGCGCGGGAGGATCCTGTCGCTCAACCGGGCGGCGGAAGCGCTGTTCGGCTACGAGCAGAACGAGGTCGCCGGCGAATCCCTGACGCTGCTTCTCGCGACCGAAAGCCATATCGCAGCGCTCGATTATCTCGAGGGTATGCGGGGGGAGGGGATGCAGACGCTGCTCAATGACGGGCGCGAGGTGATCGCGCGCGTCCGCCAGGGCGGCTCCATCCCGCTGTTCATGACCCTCGGCAGCGTCGCCGATGGCGGGGATCGCAAGTTCTGCGCCGTCCTGCGCGACATCACCGCCTTCAAGAAGGCGGAGGGCGAGCTTCTGTCCGCCAAGTCCGCGGCCGAGAAGGCGAACGCGCAGAAGTCCGACTTCCTCGCCAAGATCAGCCACGAGATCCGCACGCCGCTGAACGCGATCATCGGCTTTGCAGAGGTGATGCTCGAAGAACGCTTTGGCGTGATCGCGAACGAGCGCTACCGCGACTATATCGCCGACATCCACTCCTCCGGGCAGCACGTCATCAGCCTTGTCAACGACCTGCTCGACCTTGCCAAGATCGAGGCGGGGCGGATGGAGCTGACCTTCTCGAGCGTGAAGGTCAACGAACTCGTCGCGGCCTGCGTCGCGCTGCTGCAGCCGCAGGCGTCCCGCGACCGCATCGTCCTGCGCACGAGCTTCGCCGAGAGGCTCCCGCCTGTCGTCGCGGACGAGCGGTCCCTGCGCCAGATCATCCTCAACCTGCTCTCGAATGCCGTGAAGTTCACGGATGCCGGCGGACAGGTGATCGTCTCGACCGCGATGACGGATGCCGGCGAGGTCGTGTTCCGCGTCCGCGATACCGGGATCGGCATGACGGAAACGGAGGTCGAGGCCGCGCTCGAGCCCTTCCGCCAGCTCGCGACCTCGCGCAAGGGCGGCGGAACCGGGCTCGGCCTGCCCCTGACGAAGGCGCTCGTCGAGGCCAACCGTGGCGCGCTGACGATCTCGTCGCGCAAGAACGAGGGAACTCTCGTCGAGGTCGTCTTCCCGCCGACCCGGGTTCTGGCGGAATAGTCAGCCGCCTGCCTGGAGCCTGCCGACAATGCGGGTTGCCATGGTGATGAAGGCCTCGCGCTCGGCTTCGTCGAGATCTTCCAATGCGATGGCATTCACCTCGGCTGCGAAGCCCTTCGCCGACGCTTCAAGCGCGCGGGCCTTCGGCGTCGGGTCCACCGCCTGCGCGCGCCGGTCATGGGGATGCGGCCTGCGGAGAACCAGCCCGTCGCGCTCCATCCGGGCAAGCGTTTTCGCCATGGTCGCCTGTTCGACGTCGAGCCGCTCGACGAGCTGGCGCTGCGTCAGGCCTTCCTCCTGCCAGAGCTCCAGCAGCACCATGAACTGCGCCGGCGCGAGGCCCAGCGGGCGGATGCGCTCGGCGAGCGCCGAGGCGAAGAGGCGCGCCATGTGATTGGCGAGATAGCCCGCTGATCGTTCCTTCTTGAAGCTCATCGACACCTACGCATTTTGCCTGTCTTGGCTCCCCGCGGGTCCTCGTGCGATTTAGATAGCATGCTATGTAAATCCAGTTCGTGAAGGATACCCGAAAATGGCAATAAAGAGCACCACCGCCCGCTACGGCAGCGTCGCTGTTGCGCTTCACTGGATCAGCGCTCTGGCGATCCTCGCGCTCATCCCCCTCGGATTCCTTATGGCGGAGGCCGATCCCGACCGGCAGGCGTTTCTCTACGGCGCCCATGTCGTCGTCGGCCTGACGGCGCTCCTGCTGACCCTTCTGCGCGTGGTCTGGTGGCTCGCCTTCGACCGGAGACCGGCTGACATGGCAGGATCGGCGTGGCAGGCGAAGCTGGCGAAGACGGTACACGGGGGCTTCTACCTCGCGCTCCTCGTCCTGGGGGCGAGCGGTGTCGCTACGATGGCGCTGAGCGGCGCGGGCGACTACATCTTTGAGCAGGCCGTCGCGCCTCCGGCGGGCATTTTTGAGGGGGTCACCGCGCGCAGCGTGCATGGCTTGACGGCGCGAATTCTGATCGTGCTCCTCGTCCTGCACATCGGAGCGGCCGGCCTGCATCATTTCGCAAGACGTGACGGGACGCTCCGCCGGATCCTGCCGGGGGCGTGAACGCGCCCCAGCCCTTGCCATGGCGCGGTGCGTTGTTTCACATGGCGGGCAACAGGAGCCAAGGGGACCGCCAGAGGAGCCGCCATGCATTTCGCCCTTTCCGATGAAGAGGTCATGATCCGCGACGCGGCGCGGCGTATCGCCCGCGAGCGTCTTGCCCCGCTCGCCCCGCGTCTCGATGAAGGCGAAGGGCGCGAGGAGATGCTGGGCAATCTCGCAACGCTCGCGGAAAACGGCTTCGCGGCCCTCAACGTGCGCAGTGAATACGGGGGCAGCGAAGCGGGCGCGGTCGCCTTCGCCCTCGCCATCGAGGAACTCGCCTATGGCTGCGCGGCGACGGCTGTCTCCACCTCGGTCACGAACATGGTCGGGGAGGTCATCCAGGCGGTCGGATCCGAAGCGCAGAAGGCGCGCCATCTCCCGCGCCTCGCGGACGGCAGCTACCGCGCCGGCTCCTTCTGCCTGACGGAGAGCGGGGCCGGATCGGACCCGTCCGGCATGAGGACCCGGGCGCGCCGCGAGGGCAATGGCTGGCGGCTCGACGGGCAGAAGCTCTACATCTCGAGCGCGGAATATGCGGGGCTCTTCGTCGTCTGGGCCGTGACCGATCCCGAGGCGCGCCCCGGCAAGGGGATCTCCTGCTTCCTCGTCGAAGCGGGCGCGCCCGGCCTGGTGATCGGGAAGGCCGAGAAGAAGATGGGCCAGAACGGCTCGCCGACCAATGTCGTGCATTTCGACGATTGCCGGATCCCCGCCGACAACCTGATGGGCGCTGAAAATGACGGTTTCCGCGTGGCGGTGGCGGAACTCGCGGGCGGGCGCATCGGTGTCGCGGCCCTGTCGCTCGGCATCGCCCGCGCGGCGATGGACGTCGCGAAGAGCTACATCAAGGAGCGCAGGCAGTTCGGAACGTCCATCGCTGACATGCAGGGCCCGCAATGGATGATCGCGGACCGGGAAGTCGATCTCGAGGCGTCCCGCCTCCTGATCCTCAACGCCGCCGCCCGCAAGGATCGCGGCGAGCCCTTCGCCAAGGAGGCCTCGATGGCCAAGCTCTTCGCGTCGGAGGCCGCGCATCGCTGTACGGACACGGCGATCCAGCTCCTCGGCGGGGCCGGCTATTGCCAGGATTATCCGGTGGAGCGCTATGCCCGCGACGCCCGCATCACGCGGATCTACGAGGGCACCTCGGAGATCCAGCGCCTCATCATCGCGCGCGAAACGCTGAAGGCCGCGGGGTGAGGGGACGGCGCACGGCGCTCAGTCGAAGAGTGCGTCGATGTCGCTCTGGTCGACGTGGCCCTCGTCCTCGTCGAGTTTCGGCCCGTTGAGGAGCGATTTCTCGTCGTCGACGCCCGACCCGTTCGGCTCCTGCGCCGCGAGGTCCTTGAAGGCGTCGAGCCCGCCCCAGACGCCGATCATCTTGTCGAGGCGCTCCTCGACGAACTTGAGGACGTTCACGATCTTGCCGATGCGCTGGCCGGTCAGGTCCTGGAAGTTGCACGCCTCATACATGCTCACCACGCGATCGAGGATCGCGCCGATATGGTCGTTGTTGCCGGTCTCGACTCCGGCGGCGCGCAGCATGTTGGCCTGGGTCTCGATATCCTCCAGACCGGAGAGGATCGAAGTGGTGGCGGCTTCCGTCGCGCCGACGACGGCGTCGAGTTCGCCGGCGACGCGGCGCATCCCCTTGCCCTCGTAGTCCGAGCGGTAGAGCGAGGCGATCTCGCGCTTGGTCGAGGTGATCGCCTGCTTCATCGCGTCGAGTTCGTTGCGCAGTTCGTAGACCTCGGCGATCTCGCGGCGATAGGCCTCGACCACGTCGATCGACTGGCGCATCGCAGGATCCATGAAGCGCTTGAGCTCCTGGAGCGTCGAAAGAATCTCGTCGATGCGCCCGTCTTCCGCCGCAGGGGCGGCCTGGGCGCCGGCGGGCAGCTCGATTCTCTGGAAGAGGCGGGGATCGGGGCTGAGAGTCTGCTCGATGCGATAGCGTTTGCTTGCGAATGACATGGCGCCGCCGTTTGATCCCGGAACTGGTTTGACCCACATGTTTCATACAATTGTTTAGGATTGGGTGAACGCGCGGCTGCAACGGGGCCTGTCGCGGCCGACATGGGGTTAAAGTCAATTCACGATAACTGGCGAGATATTGATAACCAAGTGAAGTAAAATTGCGATTAACCACGAATACGTCCCGATTAACCATCAGTTTGAAACGGTTTTGAAAAACTATTTCGTCAATGTTGGGATAGTAGTCATGGAGGTGCGGAGAACGCCTCGAGGCTTTCTTTTTATGGCGTCAAAGGACAGGTACTCATGAGGAGCATCGCACTTTACACTCTTGCAGCCCTGGCGCTTGCGGGTCTAGCCGTACAGGGTGGGGCGGCAACGGCCCAGCCTGCGGATCCAATCGCGACCGGCACTGTCGGTGCGCGCGCCGCCTACAATCAGCCTCCGCCGGTTTCGGGGCGCACGGAACGGAACCTCGGCGGCGGCTTCATCGAGATGCTGCTCACCGGCCGTGATCCGACCCCACGTGCCAGGGGCGTGCGCCCGTCACAGACGGCGGCCCCGATGAGCGCGACCGAGCACCGGGCGCGGACGCGCGCTCTCGAGCGGCAGGTCCGGGGCGGCCCCGCGCAGGTCATCCCGGCGGAGATTCCGCCGCTGACCTCGCGGCCCGTGCAGCGCGAGGTCGCAGCCCTCGACCAACACGCGCCCGCGGCGCCGCGCCGTTCGGTCGCACAGAATCATGCGATCGCTCCCGAGTACCGCCGCCAGACAGTGGCCTATGACGGGCGGCACGCGCCGGGAACGATCATCGTCGATACCGGCAACCGGTTTCTCTATCTCGTGCAGCCGGGCGGCAAGGCGATCCGCTACGGTGTCGGCGTCGGCCGCGAAGGTTTCTCCTGGAAGGGGACCGAGCGGGTTTCACGCAAGGCGGAATGGCCGTCCTGGCGTCCGCCCGCACAGATGCTGCGCCGCCAGCCCGACCTGCCGCGCTACATGGCAGGCGGGCCGGAGAACCCGCTTGGCGCGCGCGCCCTCTATTTGGGCTCGACGCTTTACCGGATCCACGGCACGAACGAGCCCCACACGATTGGGCAGGCAATGTCCTCCGGCTGCATCCGCATGCTCAATGAAGACGTGATCGATTTATACGAGCGCGTCAGCGTGGGAAGTCGCGTCGTGGTGATGTGACGAAGGGGAGGCCGCTCCAGCGGCTTCAGACAGGCGGCCCGCTCCATCAGGAACGGGCCGCCTTTTTTGTATCCGGAGGGGAAATCGCGCATAAATTGTAAGCAGGATAACTACGTACTGTTGTAAAACCGAAACTTTGAAATTCTATTTCCCCTAAAAAATTAGCAAGGCCGCAATCTGTAGAGTAATTTCTTTACCCCCGGTTGCCATGATCTGTTTTGGAAATTGCAAGAGGTAGATCGTGAGCAAACGTACGGTCAAATTCGCGGGCCTGAGCCTGCAAGCAAGGATCACGGCGACGATCGGCGTCGTCGCGCTCGTCGCCTGCTCTTTCGTCGGCGTCTACGCCTATACCAGTGCCCGCGATGCCCTGGTCGAGGCGACGCGCGACCGACTGGCCCTCATTGCGAGCTCGCGCGCGGATGCCTTGCAGTATTATCTCGACGCCGTATCGCGCGATCTCTCGACCCTGTCGGCGAATGCGATCGTGCGCATCACGCTCGATGAACTGAAGTCGTCCTACAGGCTCAATGCGCAGCAGCGCGAGGGATTCATTCGCTTCTTTACCGAGCCGGCCGATCGCGACGAGCGGCTGGCGATGGACGGGCAGGGAGGCGAGAGCCTCTATGCCTGGCGCCACGAGGGGGTGCATCCCTCCTTCCGCGCGATCCTGCTCGAACGCGGATATGCCGATATCCTGGTGCTCACCCGCGAGGGCGAGATCGTCTACACGGCTGCGAAGCATGGCGATTTCGGCCTGACAATCGCTGACCCGTCGATTGCGTCGACCGGCCTCGCCGAAGCCTTCGACCTCGCCATGAATGCCCCCGAGCCCGAGCCGCGACTCGTCGACTTCGCCCCCTATGCGATCGCCGGCGGCGAACCCTCGGCGTTTCTCGCGCAAGCCGTCATGATCCCGATCGAGAATGGCGGGAGCGGCGGGATCGACGGGGTCGTCGTTTATCGCCTGTCGACGGCCAGTCTCGACGCGCTCGTCGGCTCCCGCCAGGGACTAGGCACGACCGGCGAGAGCTACGTCATCGGCGCGGACGGGAACCTGCGCTCGAACCGGCCCCTCGCGGAAGCGCCCAGCGCCCTGACCCCGCTCGATCGCGCCGCAGTCCTGGATGCTCCCGTCGGCGAATTCACCTATCTCGACGAGAGCGGCCAGGAGCGCTTCGCCGAAAAGCGGTCGGTCTCATGGCTCGGCTCGGATTTCGCGCTGATCACGGACCAGACGTCCGCCGAGGCGCTCCAGCAGGTCGCGGCGACCGGGCGGGGGATGGTCTACGCCACCCTGTCGATGCTGGTCGCGGCGCTAGGGCTCGCCTTCCTGACTGGCCGCTCCATCGTCAAGCCGATCAAGGGCCTGACGGCGGCCCTCCACCGGCTCGCCGAGGATTCGAACATTCCCAGCATTGTGGGCGAGGATCGCCGCGACGAGATCGGCGACATCGCCCGCGCCGTGGTGAACATTCGCGACCGGGTCCAGATGGATGCGGCCGAACGCCAGCGCGAGGCCGAACGCGCCCAGAGGCGCGAGGCGCAGGCGCGCAGCGAGTTGATGCGGTCGCTCGCCGACGATCTCGAGGCCGCCATCGGAGAGGCCGTGGCGACCCTCGGCCAGGAGGCGGAGGAACTCTCCCACGCCGCCCATACCATGGCGACGCTTTCCGAGGAGGCGCGCGGCGGCTCCGACCGCGTGGCGAGCGCGGCGAGCACCGCCAGCGGCTCGGTGCAGGACGTGGCGGCGTCAACGGAGCAGCTCTCCTCCGCGATCATGGAGATTTCCGGGCTGATCGCGCGCTCCGCCGCCGTCACGAACGAGACGAACACCTTCGCCGCCAACACGAGCGGGGTCGTCCTTTCCCTCAACGAATGCGCGACGCGGATCGGCGAGATCGTGACGCTGATCGAAAGCATCGCCAACCAGACCAACCTTCTCGCCCTCAACGCCACCATCGAGGCGGCGCGGGCCGGCGAGGCGGGCAAGGGCTTCGCTGTCGTCGCCGCGGAGGTGAAGGGCCTCGCGACCCAGACCGCGAAGGCGACGGAGGAGATCGGTCGCCAGATCGAGGAAATGCGCGCCGCGACCAACACGGCGGTCGAGGCGGTCGGATCGATCCAGAACAAGGTCGGCGAGATCTCGAGCGCCATGACCTCCGTCGCTGCGGCGGTCGAGGAGCAGTCGGCGGCCACCCAGACGATTGCGATGAGCGCCGACGTGGCGCGCGGGGGCGCCGCCAGCGTCAGCGACGACATCCTGTCCGTCCGCGGCGTCATCGTCTCGGCCGACGAGGCCGCGGACGTGGTCGTGCGCACCGCGGCTGAATTGCAGAAGCAGGCGGCCAGCGTCGACGAGCGGGTGCGCAACTTCCTGCAGCAGATCAAGGCCGCCTGAGGCAGGCGCCAATCTCGACAATAAAGGCGCCCCGGCCGGAAATCCGCCGGGGCGTCTTCATTTGTCGCGCGGCTTGCGATTGACGCGCGCCGTCCCTGCTCTAAAGGTGCGCGCGATGATTTTTCCGAGCGCCCGTCGCCGGCAACCCTTGCAGGAGTATGCGATGTCCGCAGTTTGGCCCGTCCACGGTGAGATCACCGGCCCCATCGTCATGATCGGCTTCGGCTCGATCGGCAAGGGAACGCTGCCGCTGATCGAGCGCCACTTCACCTTCGACAAGTCGCGCTTCACGGTGATCGATCCGCAGGACAAGGACCGCGCGATGCTGGACGATCGCGGCATTCGCTTCCTGCACGAGGGGCTCACGAAGGAGAACTACGCCAGGATCCTGACCGAGCTCCTCACCGAGGGCGGCGGGCAGGGCTTCTGCGTCAACCTCTCCGTCGACACCAGCTCGCGCGACATCATGGAGCTCTGCCGCGAGATCGGCGCGCTTTATATCGACACCGTCGCCGAACCTTGGCTCGGCTTCTATTTCGACAAGAGCATGGGGCCGGCGGAGCGGACGAACTACGCCCTGCGCGAGCGCATCCTCGAGGCACGCCGCCTCAGGCCCGGCGGAACGACCGCGGTCTCCTGCTGCGGGGCGAATCCGGGCATGGTCTCGTGGTTCGTGAAGCAGGCGCTGGTGAATATCGCCTCCGATACCGGCATCGCCTTCGAGGAGCCGAAGACCCGCGCGGAATGGGGCGCGCTGATGCGCCGCGTCGGGGTCAAGGGCATCCACATTGCGGAGCGCGACACGCAACGCGCGCGCGAACCGAAGCCGTTCGGCGTCTTCGTCAACACCTGGTCCGTCGAGGGCTTCGTATCGGAAGGCATGCAGCCGGCGGAACTCGGCTGGGGCACGCATGAGCGTTGGATGCCGGAGAACGCGCGCGACCACGAGACCGGCTGCCAGGCCGCGATCTATCTCCTCCAGCCCGGGGCGGACACGCGCGTGCGCTCCTGGACGCCGACGGCGAAGACGCAGCACGCCTTCCTCGTGACGCACAACGAGGCGATCTCGATCGCCGATTACTTCACCGTCCGGGAGGACGGGGAGGTGGCCTATCGCCCGACCTGCCATTACGCCTATCACCCCTGCAACGACGCGGTGCTCTCGCTGCACGAGATGTTCGGCAATGGCGGCGTGCCGCAGGACACGTTCCATATCCTCGACGAGCACGAGATCGTCGACGGGATCGACGAGCTGGGGGTGCTCCTCTACGGCCATGGCCGCAACGCCTACTGGTACGGCTCGCAGCTCTCCATCGAGGAGACCCGCCGCATCGCCCCCTACCAGAACGCCACCGGCCTGCAGGTCACCTCGGCGGTGCTCGCGGGGATGGTCTGGGCGCTGGAGAACCCGCAGGCCGGGATCGTCGAGGCGGACGAGATGGATTACAAGCGCTGCCTCGCGGTGCAGATGCCCTATCTCGGCCCGGTGATCGGAACCTATACCGACTGGACGCCCCTCGATAACCGCCCGGGTTTCTTTCCCGAGGATCTCGACCTCGAGGATCCCTGGCAGTTCCGCAACATCCTCGTACGCTGAAACCGAGGCGCCCCCGCGCGAACGGAGAGGCTCGTGCCCTATTTCGACCCGTTCTATGCCGACAAGCTCATGGGCTCCCTCGGCGTCAGCAATGCCGAGGCGGTGCTCGACCTGCGGGGAGCGGATCGCGAGAGGGCGACGGCCTCGCTGGTCGATCTCCTCGAGCGCAGCCGCTTCGGGCCACAGCGTTCGGTCGCCGTGCGGCTCGATCCGCCGCCCGAAGGGGGAGGGGAGACGCTCTTCCAGCCCGTCGGGCGGCAATTGCTCGAGGCGCGCAAGCGCGGCTGGATCACGCGCATGAGCCCCCTCCCCAGCCATGACGGTCTGGGCTACTTTGTCGTCCTGGCCGGAAAGCCCGCAGGAGAGGCCGACGGCTGAAGGAGGCGGTCGGATGAGCGGGGGGGATATCGGCCGGCGGCTTCGCCTCACGGGTCTCGCCTTCGCGCTGGCGCTGGCCGCGATTCTCCTGGCATCGGCCGGGGCGACCCTCTGGCGCGAGGCCGAAGCGCTCGGCCCGCTCGATCTGGCGCGGGCCGAGGCACGCTCTCCGATTGTCCTCGACCGCAATGGCGAGCTCCTGCGCGCCTTCACCACGCCGCAGGGCCGCTGGCGGCTCCCGGTCGGGACCGACGATGTCGATCCGCGCTTCCTCGCCATGCTCAAGCTCTATGAGGATCGCCGCTTCGAGGCGCATCCCGGCGTCGATCCGCTTGCGACGCTGCGGGCCCTCGCGCAGGTGGCGATGCACGGGCGGATCGTCTCGGGAAGCTCGACGCTGACCATGCAGGTCGCCCGGCTGCTGGAGCCGCGCGGCGAGCGCAGCCTTGCGGCGAAGTTCCGCCAGATGGTGCGCGCGATCCAGCTCGAGCGCCGCTTCTCGAAGGACGAGATCCTCGGCCTCTATCTCAGCCTCGCGCCCTATGGCGGCAATCTCGAAGGCATCCGGGCGGCGAGCCTCGCCTATTTCGGACGCGAGCCGAAGCGGCTCTCCACTGCCCAGGCGGCGCTCCTCGTCGCGCTGCCGCAGAGCCCGGAAACCCGCCGGCCCGACCGTCATCCGCAGGCCGCCGCAGCGGCGCGCGCGAAGGTCATCGAGCGGGCGCGGGCTGATGGCCTGATCACCGCTGGCGAGGCGCGCGCGGCGCTGGCCGAGCCGGTCCCGCGGGAGCGGTCGGCCTTCCCCATGCTCGCCGCCCATGCGGCGGAGCAGGCGGTGGCGGAACGGCCCGGGGAAAGCATCCACGCCCTGACGATCGAGAAGCGCCTGCAGGCGGATCTCGAGGCGCTCGTGGCGCGCCGGGTCGCGCGGCTCGGACCGGCGTTATCGGCCGCGATCATCGTGATCGACAACGCGAGCGGCGAGATCCGCGCCCATGTCGGCTCGATCGGCTATCTGAATGACGAGCGGCGCGGAGCGCTCGACATGACCCGCGCGATCCGCTCCCCCGGCTCCGCGCTCAAGCCCTTCATCTATGCGCTCGCCTTCGAGAGCGGCCTGGCCCATCCCGAGACGATCCTCGAGGATCGTCCTGCGCGCTACGGCGTGTATGCCCCGGAGAATTTCGATCTCGGCTACCAGGGCGCGATCACTGCGCGCCGGGCGCTGCAGGGCTCGCTGAACATTCCCACCGTGGCGCTCCTGAGCGAGATCGGGCCGGCCCGCTTCATCGCGCGGCTGCGCCAGGCGGGGGCGGAAATCCACGTCCCCCGCGAGGCGGCGATGGGCCTCGCGGTCGGCCTCGGCGGACTCGGGATCAACCTCGCCGACATGGCCTCCCTTTATGCCGGGCTGGCGCGGGGAGGGGAGGCGCCCTCGCTGCGCATCCGCATCGGCGAGACGGCTGCCGAAACGAGGTCGCGGCTGCCCATCGCGGAGCGGGTTGCGGCCTGGTACGTCTTCGACATCCTGCGCGGGACGCCGCCGCCGGACGGCGCGCTCGGCGGTCTTCTCGCCTACAAGACCGGCACCTCCTTCGGCTATCGCGACGCCTGGGCCATCGGCTACGACAGGCGTGCGACGATCGCGGTCTGGGTCGGCCGCGCGGACGGGGCGGCGGTGCCTGGCCTGACAGGCCGGAATGCCGCCGCGCCGCTCCTCTTCGACGCCTTCGCCCGGCTCGGAGGAGACATCGCGCCGATCCCCGCCCCGCCCGACATCCTCGTCGCCACCACGGCAACGCTGCCGCCGCCCCTGCGGCATATCCGGCGCGACCGGCCGAAGACCATGGCGGCGACGCTGGGCGCGCGGCTTGCGATCGCCTTTCCGCCGGACGGCGCGTTGATCGAACTGGGCCTCGGCGGCCGCGCCGGCGCGTTCGACGAACTTGCCCTGAAGGCGCAAGGGGGAGCGCCGCCCTTCACCTGGCTCGTCAACGGCTCCCCCGTGGCCGCGCAGGAGATCCGCCGGCAGTCCTTCTGGCGCCCCGACGGAGCCGGTTTCGCGCGAATTTCGGTGATCGATGCGCAGGGCGAGACGGACAGTGTGACGGTGCGGGTCGAGTGAGGCTCACCAGCTCCGGCGCTGTCCGTTGTCGATATGGATGATCCCGTTGCGGTATTGCTTGAGGCCGCCGATCGCCTCGTGCTTGCGCAGATAGGCGAGCACGTCGCGTCCTCGCGCCTTCACCCGGAAATCGATCGCCCGGCATTCGAGATGGAGCGAGCGGCGCGCGCCGCCCGCGCGCCGGTTGCGCTGGGGGCTGCGATGGGTCGATTGCACCGAAACCTTGCCGAAGCGCTGCGCGACCTCGGCGAGCACCATCTTGAGGTCGCCCGGCAGGCATTTCGTGGGGGTGCTCTTGCGCAAGGTGATCGCGCCGCCCTCGACATGGTCGAGGAAGCCCGAGAGCGTCCGGTTCAACGCGCCGCCTCCCCCGCCGGGGGCCTGGAGGGCGCTGTATTCCTTTCGCGGTCCGCTCACTTTCGCTTCATGCGCCGGCACGAGGGCCGAGTTCCCTTCCTGTCCCCCTGCCTGCGGGGGAAGGCCGGCCGCCCCGATGCACGTAGCGACGACAGCCGCGAGGAGGCGTCGATCAATGAGATGGCGCTTTACAGGACGCAGGGGAGTTCCTTGGGGCGCAGGGAGCGAAGGCTGGCGCATGTCGCATTGTCCATCTTGCCCCCCGGAAAAGCCGCGACGGTAACGCTTTTTAGCGGTTGATTGTCTTATCCGCGGATACCATCGGGACCGATTAAGATTCAAATTGCGGCAAGCTGGTGACAATGAATTGAAAGCAACACAAGTTAGCGGATTCGCATCCTGGTTTCGGCGGGAGGCATCGCCAATCGCGTCGTCCCCCCTCTCGAGGTGCGACTTCCGCGCAGGGGCCGGCTGCGGCATCTTTTCCTCGACAGTTCCTTTCCGAGATCCTGCGGAGAATTCCGATGAGCCTGACACGCATCGTGTTGCCGGCGCTGAACGCCGTTGCGCGGTTCCTGGCGCGGGTGCGCCTTTACCAGTCGATTGTCCTCTACGGCGAAAGCCGTCGCCTGCCCGCGGATATCGTCGCGCGCATCGGCGCCGCCGGGAAGAAGTGACGGCGATGGCGTCTTCCTGTGCTTTCCGGGAGAAAACGCCGGTTTTCACCTCCTGCCTTGCTTGACACGGCCTGAAACCTTTGCGAGTTCCGCCGGGTCTACGCGCAAGGAGCGTTCATGACCCGCGCATTCGTTTTCCCCGGGCAGGGGAGCCAGGCCGTCGGAATGGGCAAGGCCCTCGCCGAGGCCTTTCCGCAGGCCCGCGCCGTCTTTGACGAGGTCGACGAGGCCCTGTCGCAGAAACTCTCCGCCCTGATGTGGGACGGACCTGCCGACGAACTCACTCTCACAGCCAATGCCCAGCCTGCCCTCATGGCGGTCAGCCTCGCCGCGATGCGCGTGCTGGAGGCTGAGGCCGGGCTCGACCTAAAGGCCCATGCCGCCTTCGTCGCCGGCCACTCCCTCGGCGAATACTCAGCCCTTGCGGCGGCAGGGTCGCTTGGAATCGCGGATACCGCGCGGCTCCTGCGCATCCGTGGCGACGCGATGCAGCGCGCGGCGCCGGTGGGCGAGGGCGCGATGGCGGCGCTTCTCGGGCTCGAATTCGAGGCCGCCGCCGAGATCGCCCGCGATGCGGCGCAGGGCGAGGTCTGTGATCCCGCCAACGACAATGGCGGACTGCAGGTGGTGGTCTCGGGGACGAAGGCTGCCGTGGAGCGCGCAGTGGCGCTTGCGACGGAGCGCGGGGCGAAACGCGCGGTGATGCTCACCGTTTCCGCCCCCTTCCACTGCGCCCTGATGGCGCCGGCCGCCGAGGCGATGCGCGAGGCGCTCGCCGGCGTCTCGATCAGCGCGCCGCTGGTTCCGGTGGTCGCGAACGTGACGGCGGCGCCCGTCGCCGATCCGGAAGCGATCCGCACGGCCCTCGTCGCGCAGGTCACCGGGACGGTGCGCTGGCGCGAGAGCGTCGCCTTCATGGCCGGGGCGGGCGTCGATGCATTCTTCGAGGTCGGGTCGGGCAAGGTGCTGTCGGGGCTCGTCAAGCGCATCGCCGCGGGCGCATCCGGCCAGGCGATCGGAACGCCGGACGACATCGCGAAGTTCAAGGAAACGCTCTGATACGAAAGGCACGAAGCCGATGTTTGATCTGACCGGACGCAAGGCTCTCGTCACAGGCGCCACGGGCGGGCTCGGCGGCGCCATCGCGCGCACCCTGCACGCGCGCGGGGCGGAAGTCGCCATTTCCGGGACGCGCCGCAGCGCGCTCGAGGCGCTTGCGGGCGAACTGGGCGAGCGGGTCCACCTGCTCGAGGCGAATCTTTCCGACAAGGAATCCGTCGAAGGGCTCGTGCCCGCCGCCGAAGCCGCGATGGGCGGGCTCGACATCCTTGTGAACAATGCCGGGGTTACCCGGGACGGCCTGTTCATGCGCATGAAGGACGAGGATTGGGACACCGTGATCGCGGTCAACCTGACGGCGGCATTCCGCCTGTCCCGCGCCGCCGTCAAGGGCATGATGCGCCGCCGCCACGGGCGCATCGTCAATATCGGCTCCGTCGTCGGGACGACCGGCAATCCCGGGCAGGGCAACTATGCGGCCTCGAAGGCCGGGCTCGTCGGCATGTCGAAGGCGCTCGCGGCGGAGGTGGCGAGCCGGGGGATCACCGTGAACACGGTCTCGCCGGGCTTCATCTCCTCGCCCATGACGGATGCGCTCAACGAGAAGCAGCGGGAGGCGATTCTGGGGAACGTGCCCGCGGGACGGCTTGGAACGGGGGATGACGTCGCCGCCGCCGTACTTTATCTCGCAGCCGACGAGGCCGCCTACGTGACGGGGCAGACCCTTCACGTGAATGGCGGAATGGCAATGATCTGAGGGTGTTAGCGCCCTATGGATAACTCTTCGGGAGCCGCACGCGGCTCTCGCCACCGGGTGAAGGACGTGTTAATCCTTCGCCACTGAGCCGTCGAAGGGCTTGACCAAAGCGTGAAATAAGGCTTTTGCACCTGCCGTGGCCGATGTTCTCGCAAAAGGACCTCGGCGTCAGTCCTTCGCAATCCGAAAGCCCCTCGATTCCCGGGTGGGCCATACCGACGAGTGATACGAGGAACCCAACGATGAGTGACATCGCTGAGCGCGTGAAGAAAATCGTTGTCGAGCACCTGGGCGTTGAGGCCGAGAAGGTGACCGACAATGCGAACTTCATCGACGATCTCGGCGCCGACAGCCTCGACACCGTCGAGCTCGTGATGGCGTTCGAGGAAGAATTCAACGTCGAGATCCCGGATGACGCCGCAGAGACGATCGTGACGGTCGGCGACGCCATCAAGTTTCTCGAGAAGAATTCCGGCTGAGGCCGTTCACGGCGGGGCCGCACGGCTCCGCCGCTCAAAGCGCGAACGGGTGAAGCTATGCGTCGTGTCGTCGTAACCGGTCTCGGAATGGTCTCGCCGCTGGCCTGCGGTGTGGAACAGACCTGGTCCCGGCTCCTCGAGGGACGCAGCGGCGCTGCGCCCATCGAGACCTTCGAGACCTCCGATCTTCCGTGCAAGATCGCCTGCCAGATCCCGCGGGGAGACGGCAGCGACGGGACCTACAATCCCGACCAGTGGATGGATCCGAAGGACCAGCGCAAGGTCGACGAGTTCATCGTCTACGCGATGGCCGCGGCGCGCCAGGCGCTCGACGATGCCGGCTGGCATCCGACCTCCTACGACGACCAGGCCGCGAGCGGCGTGCTGATCGGCTCCGGCATCGGCGGGATCGAAGGCATCGCGGACGCCGCGCTCCTCCTGCGCGACAAGGGTCCGCGCCGGATTTCGCCCTTCTTCATTCCCGGCCGCCTGATCAACCTCGCCTCGGGCTACGTCTCCATCGAGTTCGGCCTGAAGGGCCCGAACCACGCCGTGGTGACCGCCTGCTCCACCGGCGCGCACGCGATCGGCGATGCGGCGCGCCTGATTGCGCTCGGCGACGCCGACGTGATGGTCGCAGGCGGGACGGAATCGCCCGTGGGGCGTCTCGCCGTCGCGGGCTTCGCCGCCTGCCGCGCCCTCTCCACGCATTTCAATGACGAGCCCGAGCGGGCCTCCCGACCCTATGATCGCGACCGCGACGGTTTCGTCATGGGCGAGGGCGCCGGCATCGTGGTGCTCGAGGAATACGAGCACGCCAGGGCGCGCGGCGCGAAGATCTATGGCGAGCTCGTCGGCTACGGCCTGTCCGGCGACGCCTTCCACATCACCTCGCCCTCCGAGGACGGCGACGGGGCCTATCGCTGCATGCGCGCCGCCCTCAAGCGCGCCGGGATCGACGCCTCCGACATCGATTATATCAACGCCCACGGCACTTCGACGCCGCTCGGCGACGAACTCGAGCTGAAGGCCGTCGAGCGCCTCGTGGGCAACGCGGCGGCGACGCTGTCCATGTCCTCGACGAAATCCGCGATCGGGCATCTTCTCGGCGCGGCCGGCGCCGTCGAGGCGATCTTCTCGCTTCTCGCCATGCGCGACGGGACCGTTCCGCCGACGCTCAATCTTGACAATCCCTCCGTCGAGACAGCGATCGACCTGACGCCAAAGACCGCGAAGAAGAAGGAGATCAATGTTGCGCTCTCCAACAGCTTCGGCTTCGGCGGCACGAACGCTTCGCTGATCTTCTCGCGGGTCCAGTAAGGCCGAGCGACGGGCGGGACGTCCACCGCCGGTGCGCCTGGCCAGGCCGGGGGAGCGGGCTTCTTGCGACGATGTGGGCTTCCGGCGTAATTTTCGCCACAAAGCTCGTCCATCGGGCGAGGGTCCGATTCCTGAAGTTCCGATTCCTTCTATTCAAAGTGGGTCATGTTCGGCAGACGGAAAGACAAACCCGAAGCTCCCGAAGCGGCCGCCTCGTCGAGCGAGCCGCCGCGCGCCGCCCCTCGCAGCCCGAGCGAGGTGATCAAGCCTGCGATGGCGTCGCCTCCGCCGATACGGGTGAGGAAGCCCCGGGGAGGACTGCTCTCGACCCTGAGCGGCGTTTTCAGCTTCCTCGCGGTGCTGGCGGTCGGCGTCCTCGCGGGCCTCGTCGTCCTCGCGCAGCAGGCCAGTGCTCCCGGCCCGCTCGAGAGCGACCGCGTCGTGGTGGTTCCGCGCAATACCGGCACGACCCAGATCGCCGACATTCTCCGCCGCGAGGGCGTCATCGACAAGCCGCTCCTGTTTCAGGTCGCCACCGTCATCAACCGCCAGCGCGGCCAGTTGAAGGCCGGCGAGTTCCTGTTCCGGGCGAATACCAGCATCTCCGAAGCGATCAACATCCTCTCCGAAGGCCGGTCGATCCTGCATTCGGTGACCATCCCGGAGGGGCGCACGAGCCATCAGATCGTGCAGTTGCTGCGTCAGAACGAAATTCTCAGCGGCGAGATCGAGGAGGTCCCGCCCGAGGGATCGCTCCTCCCCGACACCTACAAGTTCGAGCGGGGCATGACCCGCCAGCAGATCATCGACACGATGACGCAGGCCCAGCGCGCCACGCTCCAGCGAATCTGGGAACGGCGCAATCCGGAGATCCCGCTCGAGACGCCCGAGGAGCTCGTGATCCTCGCCTCCATCGTCGAGAAGGAGACCGGGCGCGCTGATGAGCGCCCGCGCGTCGCCGGCGTGTTCATCAATCGCCTGCGCCAGAACATGCGCCTGCAATCGGACCCGACGATCGTGTATGGCCTCGTCGGCGGCGAGGGCACGCTGGGCCGGGGCATCCGGCGTAGCGAGATCACCATGCCGACCGACTACAACACCTATGTAATTGACGGTCTTCCCCCGGGGCCGATCGCAAATCCGGGGCGCGCGGCCATGGAGGCGGTGGCCAATCCGTCGCGGACCCGCGACCTCTTCTTCGTCGCGGACGGGACGGGCGGGCACGCATTCTCCGAAACCTACGACCAGCATCGCCGGCATGTCGCCCGCTGGCGCCAGATCGAGCAAAGCCGCGGAGAGGCGCGTGAGGCCGACCAGATCGATCCGGAGGACGCGGAGGCCGCGGATCAACGCGGTGATCTTCCGGCGGGCAGCGTGCCGCTCCTGAATCAGTCGGCAAACGCGGCAGGCGGCGCCAGGCGCGACGCCGCCCTCGTCGGCCGTCCGCTGGACGCTTCGGAGGGCACGGCTCTCGATCCTCTGCGCAACACCGCCTTTGACCTCAATTCCCCGCAGCCGGTTCCGGAACTGGAGCCGCTTCCGGGCGAGGCCGCTCCTGCGCAGGAGGCGACCGCCGCCGCTCCCGGAGGCGGCGGCCTGGTGGCGCCGGACTTCCTGCCGCCGCGTCCGGAACGTCCCTGAACGGGGGATACTTCGCCTCGGGCCGTTGTCTGGAGGCGAGTGGAACTTGTTCGGGCCCGGACTCGCCTCTATGGTCCCGCCACTTCATCGGATGACAGGAGCGGGAGCGCGCGTTGATCATCGCAAGCATGACGGGATTCGCCCGCGAGGCGGGATCGACCGGGCCCTATAGCTGGGCCTGGGAAGTGAAGTCGGTCAACGGGCGCGGTCTTGATATTCGCCTGCGCACGCCGCCGGGCTTCGACGCGATCGGCGAGGAGGCCCGCCAGGCCCTCGGCAGGGCACTCTCGCGCGGCCAGTGCCAACTCTCGCTCTCCCTGACCCGCGTCGCCGGCGGGCAGCGCATCAAGGTCAACCAGGAGGCGCTGGCCTCGCTCCTCGACGCCGTCGCCGCCCTGCCTCCCCGGGAGGGCATTGGCCCCGCAACGCTCGACGGCCTCCTCAATGCAAGAGGGGTTGTCGAGGTGGAGGAGACGGAGGGCGAGGCCGAGCTCGCCGCGCTCCAGACCGACCTGCGCGCCGCAATTGCTCCGCTGACGGAAGCGCTCGTCGAGGCGCGGCGCTCCGAGGGGCGTGTCCTCCGGCAATTGCTTGAAGGCCAGATCGACACCATGGAGGCGCTCGTGAACGATGCCGCCGCGAGCCCGGCCCGCAGCCCCGAAGCGATCCGCGCCCGCCTCCAGGCGCAGATCGAAGCGCTTCTCGAGACGAAGGCCGGCTTCGACCCGGATCGGCTGCATCAGGAGGCGGTGCTGATTGCGACCCGCGCCGATATTCGCGAGGAGATCGACCGGCTTGCGGCGCATATCGACAGCGCCCGCGCGCTCCTGCGGGAGGGGGGCGCCTGCGGCCGCCGCCTCGATTTCCTCGCCCAGGAATTCGGGCGCGAGGCCAACACCTTGTGCTCGAAGGCGAATGACGTATCGCTGTCGCGGATCGGCCTCGAACTCAAGGCGGTCGTCGACCAGTTCCGCGAGCAGGTTCAGAATGTGGAGTGACAGGTGGTCGAAAATGTAACCCTGCCCCGACGGGGCGTTCTGCTGATCCTGTCCTCGCCGTCGGGCGCCGGGAAGTCGACGCTGACGCGCAATCTCATCGAGCAGGATCACGGCATCAGATTGTCGGTTTCCGTGACGACGCGGCCGCGCCGCCAGTCGGAGATCGACGGCGTCCATTACCGCTTCATCAGCGTCGAGGATTTCCACGACGCCCGCGACCGCGGCGACCTGCTCGAATGGGCCGAGGTGCACGGGAATTTCTACGGGACGCCGCGCAAGCCCGTGGAGCAGGCGCTGGCCGCGGGCGAGGACATGATGTTCGACATCGACTGGCAGGGGACCCGCCAGATCGTCGAGAAGATGAATGCGGATGTCGTCAGCGTCTTCATCCTGCCGCCCTCCATGGCCGAACTGCGCAGCCGCCTCGAGCGGCGCGCGGAGGACAGCGAGGAGGTCATCGCGCGGCGCCTGCGCAACGCCCGCGAGGAAATCGCGCAATGGGAATCCTACGACTACGTGCTCATCAACGACGACTTGCAACGCAGTTTCAGCGATCTGCGCGCGATTCTCGAGGCGGAGCGCCTGCGCCGTGAGCGCCAGCCGGCGCTGGCGAGCTTCATCGAGGGCCTCCTCGGCGATCAGGCCTGAGACAGGACATTCGCAAGCCGCACGAAATCCGCGACGGAGAGTTCCTCGGCTCTTGCGGTCGGTTCGATCCCGATCGCCTCGAGGGCGGGCGTGGGATCGGCGAGAACGGCTTTCAGGCTCTGCCGCAGCATCTTGCGGCGCTGCCCGAAAGCCGCTTGGGTAACCCTTTCGAGGGCGGCAAGGTCGCAGGGCTCTGGCGCGGGTCGCGGCGTCAGATGAACGATGCTCGAGGTCACCTTCGGGGGCGGCACGAAGGCCGAGGCGGGGACGTCGAACAGGATGCGCGCCTGCGTGCGCCAGCCGCACAGGACGCCCAGCCGTCCGTAATTCGCGCGGTCGCGTTCATCGGCCACGATGCGCTCGGCGACCTCGCGCTGGAACATCAGGGTGGCCGATTCCCACCAGGGTGGCCATTCCGGCGTCGTCACCCAGTTCACCAGGAGCTGCGTGCCCACGTTGTAGGGAAGGTTGGCGACAATACGGGCCTTCCCTCCCTCGAGCATCGGGCGCGGGTCGAAGGCGAGGGCGTCCGCCTCGACGATCGCGAGCCGTCCGGGATAATGAGCCGCGATCTGTTCCAGCGCGGGGATGCAGCGCGCATCGCGCTCCACGGCGATCACCCGTTTTGCCCCTGCTGCGAGGAGCGCCCGCGTCAGCCCGCCCGGACCCGGCCCGACCTCGAGCACGGTGTCGAGAGGGCCGGCGGAGCGCGCGATGCGGCTCGTCAGGTTGAGATCGAAGAGAAAGTTCTGTCCCAGCGCCTTCCTGGGCGCGAGATCATAAGCGCGCACAATCTCCCGCAGGGGAGGGAGGTCGTCGATCGCGCTCATGCGCCGGCGGCGGCAAGGCGCGCGCCAAGCCTGAGCGCCGCGATCAGGCTGTCGGCGCGCGCGATCCCCTGTCCGGCGATATCAAAGGCCGTGCCGTGATCCGGCGAAACGCGGATGAAGGGCAGGCCGAGCGTCACGTTGACCGCGTCGTCGAAGGCGATCGTCTTGATCGGGATCAGCGCCTGGTCGTGATACATGCAGAGGGCCGCGTCAAATCCCGCCCGCGCCCGGGCGTGGAACATCGTGTCCGCGGGATGGGGACCCGATGCCGCGATGCCCTCGGCGCGCAGGCGCGCGATGGCGGGCGCGATGATCGCCGAATCCTCGCCCCCCATCGCGCCACCCTCTCCTGCGTGCGGGTTCAGGCCGGCGATCGCGAGGCGGGGCTTCTCGATACCGAAACGAGCCGCGAGATCGCGTGCGACGATTCGCGCCGTATCGACGATGAGATCCTGCGACAGCGCGGCCGGCACCTGCGCCAGCGGGATATGCACCGTGACGGGAACGACTGCGAGGGTTTCGCTCCAGAGCATCATCACCGGATGCGGCGGCTTTTCGCCTAGCCTAGCAGCGAGAACAGCGAGAAATTCGGTATGGCCCGGATGGGCGAAGCCGGCCTCGTAGAGGACATGCTTCGCGATCGGATTCGTTGCCACGCATGAGGCGCGGCGGCTGCGCGCAAGGGCGACGGCCGTCTCGATCGACTCGATGATCGCCGCCGCATTCGACTTGTCCGGACGCCCCGGCGACGCCGCAACCGGATTCCGGAGCGGGAGGACGGGAAGATGCGTCGGAAAAGCCGCGTTTGCATCCTCGATCTGCTGCAGCACAGCGATCGGCGCGGCGATGCCAAGGGAGCGCGCTGTCGCGGCGTAAAGTTCGGGCGATCCGAGCGCGGCGAAGGTCGGCGTGTCGCTCTCTCCACGCGCCTGCCAGGCGCGCAGGGTGATCTCGGGTCCGATCCCTGCGGGATCGCCGCAGGTCAAGGCGATCGGCGCGTTCTGCGCGATCGTCACGGCACCAGGCCGCCGAAAAGGCCGCCGCCCCCCTCGGTCTCCTCGAGCGATTGCGATACGCTCGTTCCGCCGAGCGACCGCAGCTCGAGCGTCAGCATGAGCGTCCGGTTTTCCTGCTTGGCGCCCAGCGACCCGTCCTTCGGCCTCGCCGTGTAGCTCAGAAGGAACGAGGTGCACTCGTCGAGATAGCCGAGGCCGAGAGACATCGAGGCGACCGCGTAACGCGTTCCCGGATCCGCGCCGGCCGGCAGCCGCTGGCGGTTCTCGAGGTAGCGGCTCAGGTCGAAGAAGATTGAGCCGGTCGTATACCAGTGTTCCGACAATTGCAGCCGCGCAGAGGTGGAGAGCCCCTCGCGGCGGGTCGGATAGCCGAGCTCCGGCTGGGGTGCAAAGCGCGCATAGGTGGCGGAAGCCGTCAGCCGGCCGAGCCGGGCGCTGGCGCTGGCCTCGATCCGCTTCACGTCCAGCGTCTTCTGGTCGAAGCGACCGCGCCCGATGAACGAGAGATACGCGTTCGGGCGGAACTGCAGCCGGGCGACGTAGTCGGAAACCCGCTTGTCGAGCCCCGAATCACCGCCCGTATTCACGAGATCGCGCTGCGTGAAGGAATTCCGGCCCGCGAGATGCACGGACTGCCCGATCATCGCATTGGCGTAGAAACCGTCGCCGCCGGCGACGGTGTATTGCAGGCCGTAGTTCGCCCGCACCCCGCCCTCGGTCCGGTCGTAGCCGGCGAAGCGGTCCCAGTTGAAGAGGTTCGAATCGTCGAAGACGAGGCTCTGTGCGTCTTCGTTGGGCAGGCGGCCGACGCGGGTCTCGTTCGGCCGCGCAATGATCTGCGCGATCGGCTCGATGACCTGGCTGCCCCAGCGTCCCGCGCTGGCGACCAGCGGGAACCGGTATTCCATCCCGACCGCCGGCATGAAGCGCGCGTGGAACTGGTTCCCGGTCCCGATGAAGTTCGCGGTGCGGGCATTCTGGAAGCCGGACGTATTCGGCTGGAACGCAATCGCGTCCGCGCGGGCATAGGCGAAGGGGGTCCAGCTCTGCCCGAAATCATCGATGAAACGCCGGCGCCAGGAAACCTGGGCGCTGGCCCGGTTGTAGGTTCCCGCGACGCCGGGGACGAGACAGTCATTGCGATTGAACGCGGTGTCGGCGCAGGTCGTGAAGATGCGGCCGAAGCTGCCGGAGGTAAGCGGATTGCGCGGATCGATCGGCTGGAACTGCGAGGCCTGACGCGACAGGCTCGTGAAGTTCACGTCGAGCGACAACTCGCCGCCGAGCCTTCCCGGGCCGTCGATCCGCTTGTTGTAATCGAGCACCGGATGAACGAGCGGCTGCTGCTTCTGGAAATCGGTGCTTGCGAGGCCCTTGAAATAATAGCCGCGAAGATCGAACCAGGAGCGGTCGCCCTTGCCCGTGAGGTAGACGCTCGAGATCGCCTCGCGCGCATAGACGGCGGTGACGTTCGCCGCCCCGATCTGATAGTTGTCGAGATACCACTTGTCCGAGACGGCGGTGATGTCCCAGCCCCATTTCCATCGCGGATTGATCTGGAACTGCCCGTATGTTTCGACGGAGCCGCGGAATTCCTTGTCTCCCGCGCCGGAAGGGCTGCGGAGGAAGGCCGACTTGTCCTGCTGGAAGATCCCCGTGGCGCGGATCGAGTAGGAGCCCGTGATCAGCCGGTGGCGCCACTCGACGTCCATGTGAAGGCCCTGGCGCGACAGGTAGCTCGGCCGGAACGTCAGGTCGTGGTTGGGGCCGGTCGCCCAGAAGAAGGGAATCGTGACGCCGGTGCCCAGCGTCTCCGACAGGACGATGTTGGGCGTCAGGAAGCCGGTCTTGCGCTTCACTGTCGGATCGGGCGACCAGAAATACGGGATATACGCGATCGGTACGCCGAGGAATTCGAGCGCGGCGTTCTCGTAGTAGATCGTGCGCTCTTCGTTGTTGTGGATTACCCGCGCCGCGCGCACCTGCCAGAGGGGAGGGCGCGTCGGATCGCGCTCGCAGGTGTCGCAGGTCGTGTATGTGCCGCGTTCGAAAACCGTCTGCTGGCCGTCGATCCGCTCTGCGCGGGGCGAACTGAAGCGCGCCCGCATCGGTCGGCCGCCTTCGATCGTGTTCTGCTCCACGCGCAGCGAATCGATGAAGCCGCTGCGGAAATCGTCGGTCAGCTCGAAACGGTCGCCCGTGGCGACGGTTCCGTCCGCCTCCACCAGCCGGGCATTGCCCTCGGCATAGACGCGGCCGGTGTTGCGGTCATAGATGACGCGATCCGCCTGCAGGGAGCGACCGCCATAGTTCATCTCCACGTCGCCGGAGGCAGTGACGGTGTTGCGATCATTGTCGTAGATGAGCTCGATCGCCTCGACGAGCAGGCGTTCGTCGCCGGTCCCGCTCACGCGCTCGGCCATCGAATCCCCGAGGGTCCCCTGCGCCATCGCCGGGGAGTAGATGACGGCGGTACTCAGCGCCGTCGCGACCGCAAGACGCGCGATCGTTGTTCTCGTCCGTCCCATACCCGCTCCCTGCCGGCGTCTCGCCTGGAGGATCATCAGCCATCCTCCTGATAAAGCAAAGCTAGCGTCCCGAGCAAGCTGCCAACCACGGCGGGGAACCATGCGGCGAGAGTCGTGCCGATCAGGCCCGCCCCGCCGAGGTCCTCCATCAACTCCGTGATCACGTAAAGCAGAAACCCCGCCGCTACGCCACCGAGAACCAGAAGTCCCACTCCACCAAACCTGAAGAATCTTAAAGAAACGGAAGCCGCCACGAAGACCATGGCCACGAAAAGCAGCGGCCGGGCCACGAGGATCTCGTATCGCAGGCGATACCGCGTTGCGTCGAGGCCTGCGCGCTCTGTCTGCTCAGCGGTCTCGCGGAGTTCCCAGAACGGAACGGATTCCGGCGGAGTGAAGCTTTTTTGCACCTGCGAGGGATCGAGGTTGGACGGAAGGATATAGCTTCCGAAATCCTGCGCTCCGCCTTCCATCGAGACGACGCGTGCGTCGCGGAGCTCCCACCGGCCCTCGAAAAGGGCGCCGCCGCTGGCCTCGATCCGCTCGAGGAATTGCCCCTCATGTGTGAAGGTGAAGGCGGTGATTCCCGCCAGCTCCGTGGTCCCCTCGACCGCCGCTTCCGCGCGGATGATGGCTGTTCCCTCCTCGCTGCGCTGCCTGATCCAGATGTCGCGTCCGGAGGCCGCGCCGGGATTGGCCGAGAAGATGCGCGCCTCCATCTCCGTCGCCCTTTGCTGCAGCAGCGCCGAGACGGGATTGTAGACCGCGACCGAGAAGGCTCCGATCAGCGCCGCCACCACGATGCCCGGCTGCAGGAACTGCCAGGCGGAGACGCCCGCCGCCCGGGCCACCACGAGTTCCAGCTTGCGCGACAATTGCAGCAGCGAGGCCATCGAGCCGAAAAGGACCGCGAAGGGAAGGACCTGCTCCGCGATCGCCGGGGTCCGGATCAGCGCCAGTTCAGCGATCTCGAGGGTGCTCACCCCGATCAGGTCGCTCGCCCCGCGCATGCGCTCCACGAAATCGAGGATGAACACGAGCCCGAACACGGTGAGGAACACGCCCGCGATCGAACGCAGGAACCGGATCGCGATATAGGTCCCGAGCGTCCAGCCGATCACCATGTCACGCGCCCCCCGCCGCCGCTCTGCGATGCATCAGCCTGCCGGGCGCCGCCTTCAGGCGGTCCATGACGGGCTTCAGGCGATTCCCCTGCAGGATGATCGCGAGGCAGACAAGGATCGTGAGGATTGGCGCCCCCCAGACGAGGACCACCGCCGAGGGCGAGCGTCCGAGCGCGCTGAGCGCGGCGAAGCCCGCTATCCGGAAGGCGACTGCTCCCGCGATGGCGAAGCCGATGGCGAGGCCGCGTCCCTGCCGCGTCGTGCGCGGGTCCCCCAGCGCCGCAAAGGCGATCGCGATCATGGCGAGCGGGTAGAGCCAGGCGGTGAGGCGATCGTGCAGCTCGGAGCGGAAGCGGCCCTCGATCGCCAGGAAATAGCCTTCCTCGCGGTCGGGGAACAGCAACTGCGCCGTCGAGCGCTCGCGCGGCTTGTACACCTGCGTCGTCCCGGTCGGGCCGAAGGCAGAGAGATCCACGGCGTAGCGGTCGAAGGCGACGATTGAGGAATCGCGGGAATTGGGCGTCTGCCTGTGGACGCTCCCCTGCTCCAGAACGAGATAGGTCTGCTCGTCAACGCTCGCGACCTGGCCGCGCTCGGCGATGTACACGATCGTGCGTTCGGGGTCGCGGCGATCCTGCAGGAAGATGCCGAGGAGCGCCTCGCCCGAGCGCTCCCGGAAGGAGAAGGTCACGCCCGATTCCAGGCTGGTGAACTGACCTTCCTGGACGAGCGTCGCCACGAAATCCGCGCGGATCTTCGAGATCAGGTCCCGCAACTCGTTGAAGCTCGCCGGAACGACAAAGATCGTCATCACGCCGACAAGAAGCGCAACGCCCGTTCCCAGGGCCAGGAAAGGACGCATCAGCCGCGCCGGGGCCATCCCGGCCGCGCTCATGACGATGAGCTCAGAATCGCTGTTGAGCTTGTTGAGCGTATGGATCGCGGCGATGAAGAGCGCGACGGGCGCGATGATCGCGACCAGCGCGGGCAACGAGAGGGTGGTGAAGATGAAAAAGATCCAGAGCGTCTGGCCCTTGCCCGTCAGCAGATCGAGCTCGCGCAGGGCCTGCGTCACCCAGATCACCGCCGTCAGGCCGAGCAGCGTGGCGAGGAAGGCGTTGAAAGCGATCCTGAAGATGTAACGTTCGATTCGTGTCATCACCGGTTCGCGTTCTCCCGCCGGACGATCTTCGCTATCGCGCAGGGGCGACGGAGACAAGGCCCCGGGCGCGCCACGACGGGGAAATCGCGCAGCCGTGAACGGATCATTTGCGAGGGAGGGGCTTTCGCGGGCGTTCCCCGGCGCGCTATGGTCAAGACGAACCCATCGTTTCCGCCCACCTGCATTGACCGTTCGCGGAACAACAGAGAGTGATCCATGTCCGATGCCTTGAAGATCGATTTCGATGCTCTTTCACTGCCCGAAGGCGGCGATCTCGTGATCTGTGTCGGCGAGGACCTGCGGCCGGGCGAAAAGGCCGCGCAATTGCTGGGTGAGGCGGCAGGTCTCGTCGAGCGCGGCGCGGCGGTGGAGAGGTTCAAGGGAAAGTTCAAGTCAGTCCTCGCCCTGCCGGCTCCCGCAGGCCTTTCCGTCGACCGCCTGATCGTCGTCGGCATCGGCGGCGAGAAGGAGCGGAAGGGGTTCGACTGGCTGACCCTCGGCGCCGTGGTCGCCGGCAAGATCGCGGGCCGGGAGGCCACGCTGATCGCGGATTTCCCCGGACTTCAGGGTGACGAGGAGGCAATCGCGGAACTCGTCCTCGGTGCGCGGCTGCGCGCCTACCGGTTCGACCGCTACAAGTCGAAGAAGAAAAAGAAGGATGACGACGAGGATCGGCAGGAGAAGGGCGGGCGGCTGACCATCGCCGCGGAGGATCCGCAGCGGGCGAAGAAGGCGGCCAAGCACCGCGAGGGGCTGGCCCAGGGCGTGGCCATCGCCCGCGACCTCGTCAACGAGCCCGCCAATGCCCTCGGCCCCGTGGAATTCGCGGATCGGGCCAGGGAGTTGGAGAAGCTCGACGTGGAGGTCGAGATTCTCGACGAGAAGCAGCTGGCCAAGATCGGGATGCGCGCGCTGCTCGGCGTGGCGCAAGGCTCGGAGCGCCCGGCCCGCGTTGCCGTCATGCGGTGGAACGGGGCGAAGAAGGGCGACAAGCCCGCCGTGGTCATCGGAAAGGGCGTCGTCTTCGACACCGGCGGCATCTCCATGAAGGGCTCCTCGGGGATGGAGGACATGAAGGGCGACATGGCGGGGGCGGCCTGCGTCGTCGGCCTCATGCATGCCATCGCCTCGCGCAAGGCGAAGGCGAACGTGATCGGCGTGATCGGCCTCGTCGAGAACATGCCCGACGGCCGCGCCCAGCGGCCGGGCGACATCGTCGAGACCCTCTCCGGCCAGACGGTCGAGATCATCAACACCGACGCCGAGGGGCGGCTCGTCCTGGCCGACCTGCTCTCCTACGCGCAGGAGACCTGGCAGCCGCGATTCATGATCGACCTCGCGACCCTCACGGGGGCGATCCTCGTCGCGCTGGGCCAGCACCATGCCGGTCTCTTCTCCAACGATGACGAGCTCGCGGAACAGCTTCGCAAGGCGGGCGAGGCGACGCAGGAGAAGGTGTGGCGCATGCCGCTGGGCAAGGAATACGACAAGCTCATCGATTCGAAGTTCGCCGACATGAAGAATACCGGCGGGCGCCATGCCGGAGCGATCACGGCGGCGCAGTTCCTCCAGCGTTTCGTCAACGACGTTCCCTGGGCGCATCTCGACATCGCCGGCACCGGGATGGCGGCGGTGCAGACCGAGATCAACAAGAGCTGGGGCTCGGGCTATGGCGTGCGGCTCCTCGACCGGCTGATCGCGGACGTCTGCGAGACCTGAGCGCCGCCCTCGCGGCTTCAGGTTTCGTAAAGCGGCAAGGCGTATAGGTTCCCGGGAGGCCTGCATGCGGGCCAGCCCGCAGGGAGCCACCGTGTCGTTGCGCGCCGCCATTTTCTCGACGTCGTCCATGCTTCTCGCCATTCGGCTGACCGGGGCGGGAGCGGGATTCCTCGCGCAGCTCTTTCTCGCGCGGCTCCTCTCGCCGGCGGATCTCGGGACATTCTTCAGCGCGACGAGCCTCGCGGCGGTGCTCGGCGTCGTCACCAGTCTCGGCTATCCGGATCTCGTCGCCCGCTTCGTCTCCCGGTATCAGGAGCGCGGGCGACCAGCCTGGACCGCGGCGTTCATCCATCGATCCTGGTGCGATACGCTGTGGATGGCGCTCGCGGCGGGCGCGATCGTTCTGCTGGCGGCCATGCTGTGGCCCGACGCCCCCAGCGAGGCGCGCATCGCCTTCATCATCGCGGGCGCTTCTGTGCCCTTCCTCGCCGTCTTCCTGATCAACTACGCGATTGCCCTCGCACATCGATCCTTCATGCTCGCCTACGGCCCCGAGAACATCCTCCGGCCGATCGTGTTCCTGACGCTGCTGGCCGCCCTGTACGCCGCCGACGCGCAGCCGGGCCTCGTGCTGGTGATCAGCCTGTTCTTCGGGGGCACGCTCTGCCTCGGGATCGGGCAGTACCTCCTCCTGCGGCCGCGCCTGCCGCGCAGCTTTCCGGCGGCGCCCCGCCGGCTGACGGGCAGCTGGCGACGGGAGGCGGCGCCGCTTGTCGCCTTCTCGCTCTATGCCGCCCTGTTCTCCGATCTGGCGATCATCGTCGTGTCCCCCCTGATCGCGTCCTCCGACGTCGCCGCCTTCGGCCTCTCCCTGAAGCTCGCCATGCTGGTGGGCTTCTCGGTTCAGGTCGCGCATCAGGTTCTCCTTCCCGATCTCGCGGACGCCCATGCGCGGCGCGCGCTTCACGAAGTTGGCGAACGTCTGAGGGCGGCGAGCCTCCTGCCGATCGCCTTCACCCTGCTCGCCACGGCGGCGGCCGCGTCGTTCGGGGATCACGCGCTCGCACTCTTCCATCCCGATTTCGCCGAGGCGAAATGGACCCTCACGATCCTCGTGGGCTGCCAGTTCCTCCGGGCTGCGGCAGGCCCCGGCGCGACGCTCCTGACCGTCATCGGAGCGCAGAGGCTCAGCGCCACGATCTGCGTCGCATCCGCCCTCGTCCTCGCTGTCGGCAGCCTCCTGCTCGCGCCGTGGTTCGGACTGATCGGCGCGGCCTTCGCCGTGCTGGTCTCCTGGACCTTCTGGCTTGGCGCGAACGCCGTCGCGCTGAAGCGCCTGAACGGGATGCGCTGCGACGTGCTCGCCCTGTCGAGAATGCGCGGGCGGCCAGGAGATCGACGGCAGGCTGACGAGGCGGCCTGAGGAGACCCGCCGCCAGGGCTCGAAGGTTCGCCAGCGGAAGCCCGCGATCCGAACGCCTGCGAAGATCGTCAGCGAGATTGCGCACGCGGCGGCCGGAAACCTCTTGCTCCGAAGCCGGGAAACATGCGGCCCGTCAACGGGTTGGTGCGCCCGGCCCAGTGATCTTCCGGATGTCGCGACGGCCCCCGGCCTCGCGGAGGCGAGGCGGCCGCGCTTGACACCCTTGCCGTGAGACTGCCCATTCGGCTCCTGCGAAGCGCAATTCCAAAGGAAGGTTCGCCATGCCGGTCACCCGCGTCGCCATCGTCGGCCTCGGCGCCATCGGGCGCAAGCTCGCTCGTTCGCTCGCCGACGGGATCGAGGGGCTCGAACTCGCCTGCGTCGCGGTGGGGAACCGGGAGAAGGCCGCGGAATGGCTTTCGCGGGAGGGCATCGCGAGCCCGATCGTCCCGCTCGCCGAGCTTCCCGCTCATTGCGACATCGCCGTCGAATGCGCGCCAGCGGCAATTCTCGAGGAAATATGCCGGCCGATGCTCGGAGCGGGCAAGAAGGTAATGGTGCTCAGCGCCGGAGCGCTCCTGCCGCGCCCGGAACTCGTCGAACTGGCCCGAGCGCATGGCGGGCAGATCATCGTCCCCACGGGCGCCCTGCTCGGCCTCGACGCTGTGTCCGCCGCCGCCGAGGGCGAGATCAGGTCAGTGCGGATGATCACGCGCAAGCCCCCGCGCGGTCTCGCCGGGGCGCCCTATCTCGAACGGAACGGCATTTCGGTGGAGAATCTCGACGAGCCGAAGCTCGTCTTCTCCGGCAGTGCACGGGAGGCCGCGGCTGGTTTTCCCGCGAACGTCAACGTCGCCGCCGCGCTCTCCCTCGCCGGGATCGGGCCGGACCGCACGACCATCGAGATCTGGGCCGATCCGGGCGTGACACGCAACTGTCACCGCATCGAGGTGGATTCCGATTCCGCCGCCTTCACCCTGGCGATCGAGAATATCCCTTCGGAGAACCCGAAGACGGGCAGGATCACGGCCCTCTCGGCGCTCGCGGCCCTGCGCAAGCTCCACGCCCCGCTGCGCGTCGGGACGTGAGCGGGTCGCGGATCATCTCCAGCCGATCTCATCAAGGAACCGGGCAAGGACCGCATTGAACAGGTCGGCGCGCTCGAAATAGACGGAGTGGCCCGTGGCCGGAACGCCGACGAGCTTCGCCCCGGGAATCCGCCCCGCGACCGCACGCACGCCCGCGGGCGAGATCACGGCATCGTCCTCCCCCGTGATGAAGAGCACGGGGCAGAGGATGCGCGCCGCATCCTCGGGGCCGCGCTTGCGCATGCCGTAGATGCGCTTGCGCACCTCCTCCTTGTCGAGTCCGGAATTGAGCCGGTCGATCATGCCGTAGAGGTGGTGGAGGGCGGGCTGCTCGGTGGCGAAGACGCGTCCGGTCGCGCGGTTGATGCCCGCTTGGGTCAGCTCTGCCATGATGCGCGGCGAGCGCTCGCGCCAGGCGGCGATCTCGGGGTCGTTGAAGTTATCGTAGTCGAAGGTCCCGGTAGTGCAGGCGAGAACAAGTCCGGCGAGCCTGGCCGGATGGTTCAGCGCCAGCTCCACGCCCGTCCAGCCGCCCATGGACTGGCCGACATGCACCGCCTTCTCGATGCCCAGGTGATCGAGGATCGCCGCTGCGTCGCCCGCGTAATCATGGGGATCGGGGACGCCTCCGGGAACCGTCGAGGGCGCGAAACCGCGATGCGAGAAGGCGATGCAGGTGTAGTTCCCGGCGAAGGCGGCGATCTGCTGCCACCAGCTGAAGTGATTGCCGCCAAGCCCGTGCGCAAAGAGGAGGGCGGGGCCCCTTCCCGCGACTTCGAAGGCGATCGAGGCGCCGTCGGGGCGCTCGAGAAGATGTGCTTGCGCGGTGGGGAAGGTCTGGGCCATGGCGATTTCCTCGCTGCTGATGCCGCCAAGGTGCCAAGACGGAGGCGAGGGCTCAATCGGAATTAAGCCGCTTCCGCGATGGGGGCGCTGTCACGGGGCGTGCCTGCCGCGTTTGCCGATGACTTTGCCCTTCGTATTCGTTAACGTGGATTTGTTCGGGAAACACCTGACGGAGGCGGGCAATGACTGTTGAGCGGGGCATTCTTCTGATCGTAGGGGCAATCGTGGTTCTGTCGGTGCTTCTTGCCGTCTACCACAACATTAACTGGCTGTGGCTGACCGGCATCCTCGGAGTGCATCTGGTGCAGGCGTCCTTCACCGGGATGTGCCCGGTCGTGATGGCGCTCAAGAAGATGGGGCTTCCCTCGAAGGCGGGTTTCGCCGGCTGACCGGCCCGGCGCCAGCCCGGCGGCGCCTCGTCCGCCGGGTACTTCAGGTCACTCGACCCAGTCATCCATGAGATGGTGCGGTCGCGCGAGTCGTCGCAATCCGGGAAGGTCCTGGAGGGCGATGCCGCGTCCAGCCGTCTCGACGCCATAATGCGCGAGCGTCGCGAAAGCGCGCGAGAGATTTTCCGGCGTCATGCCGAGGCGCGAGGCAAGCACGCGCTTTTCGAAGGGCAGGGTGAATTCCGCCGCGCCTTCCGCCGCTGCCATGCCGAGAAGCCACGCCGCCAGCCGCTCGGCGCCCGGCCTGAGTTTCTGATTCTTCAGTTCCCGGACATGCTCCCGGTAGCGCATCCCGAGTTCGAAGACGATCGCCCGCGCGAAGGCCGGTTCGTCGTCGAAGACGGATCGGACGGAATCGGCCGGCAGCATCAGGATGCGCGACGAGGTCAGCGTGCGGGCTGACTTGAGATAGACCTGATCCGTCACGACGGCCGCGAGGATGAAGGTCGAAACCGGCTTGACGATGGTCAGCACCGTTTCGCGCTCCCCGTGCCGCGCGAACATTTCCACCAGGCCCTCAAGGACCACGTGAAGGAAATCGGCGGAGTGGCCTTCGTCGATCAGCGTCACCTGGGCAGGGAAGCGCTGGAGAAAGGCGCCCTGTGTCAGCCTGTCGAAACCGGCATCTGAAATGCCGGCGAAAAGCGGGAGTTCGCGCAAGGCGCTGGCTTCGGCGTTTCTCATCGGCCCAGCCTACTACATGGCGATCCGGGCTTGCAATTGATGAAAATCAATCATTGAAGTGTATTATGGCAACTGACAAGTATAATTAAATCATTTATTGATCGGATGAAAGTAATAACCCGAATTATTTTGGCGGTGCACGATCATGTATTGATTTGCCTCAAATGAAATTGCCCAGTCGTGCCGAAAAAGTTTCTGCGCAAGACAAATCTTGTCCAGGAACAACCCGATGCACGCCATGTTGGCCTATGATCACTCGCGCAACGCGCGGATCGCCCTCGAAGGATTGATGAAGCTCTTCGCCGAGGCGAAGCCGGAGGTGACCCTGATCTCGGTGATCGAGGAGCCCGGCAGCGCCACCGATGTCGGCGACGACATGTTCAACACGCAATATCTCATCCAGAAAGCGGGTGCGGAAGCCGCCGCCGCCGAGCTCACCGCCGCCGGCTTCCCGACGCGGGTGCTCTATGCCGAGGGCGATGCGCGCAAGATGATCCTGCGCGCCACGGAAGAACGAAAGCCCGACGTCCTCGTCATGGCCCGCCACAGCCACAAGCCGGATGGCGGCTTTATCGCGCGCCGCATCGACGCTCTCGTCGAGGAATTCGACCACATGACCTTCGGGTCCGTGAGCGCCTTCCTCGCGCGGCGCGTCCAGTGCCCGCTTCTCATCCTCCCGGCTCCCTGAGGCCGGATTCCGACGATCCCCCGTCGCAACGCAACTCAACGAAGGCCCAAGAGGCACCCCATGCAAGTCAGCGACGTATTCCGGTTCAAGAGCCGGGAGATCAAGGCGCTCCACCTCACCTGGATCGCTTTCTTCATCAGCTTCTACGTCTGGTTCAACATGGCGCCGCTGGCGTCGAGCATGTTGCGCAGCGTCGACTGGCTGACCCGCGACGACCTGCGCCTCTTCGCCATCGCCAATGTCGCCCTGACCATCCCCGCGCGCATCATCGTGGGCATGGCGCTCGACCGCTTCGGCCCGCGCCGGGTCTTCTCGGTGCTGATGGTGCTGATGGCCATCCCCTGCCTCGTCTTCGCCTTCGGATCGACCCGCGAGCAGCTCTTCATCTCGCGGCTCGTGCTCTCGTCGATCGGCGCGAGCTTTGTCGTGGGCATCCACATGACGGCCTTGTGGTTCAAGCCCCGCGATATCGGCTTCGCCGAAGGGCTCTATGCCGGCTGGGGCAATTTCGGCTCCGCCGCGGCCGCGATGACGCTGCCCACGATCGCGCTGATGGCCTATGGCGGCGACGACGGCTGGCGCTGGGCGATCGCGACCTCCGCCATCGTCATGGCCGGCTACGGCGTCTTCTACTGGTTCGCCATCACCGACGGCCCGCATCCCGACAGTCATCGCAAGCCCCGCAAGGCGGCGGCGCTCGAGGTCAGCTCCTGGCGCGATCTCGTCCTGCTCATCCTCTTCACGATCCCGATGGTCGGCGTCCTGTCGATCCTCGTCTGGCGCCTGCAGAACATGGACTATCTCGACGGGATGACCGCCGCCGCGATGTACTTCGCCATCGCCGTCGTCATCGCCTACCAGATCTACCTCGTCCTGCGCGTCAACGTCCCCATCCTGAAGAAGGGCGTTCCGGCCGATGACCGCTACCCCTTCAAGAGCGTCGCCGCGCTCAACACCACCTACTTCGCCAATTTCGGCGCGGAGCTGGCGGTCGTGTCGATGCTGCCGCTCTTCTTCGAGGAGACCTGGGGCCTGTCCGCCGCCGCCGCCGGCCTGATCGCCGCCTCCTTCGCCTTCGTGAACCTCTTCGCGCGGCCGATGGGCGGCCTCGTCTCCGACCGGATGGGCAACCGCAAGTTCGTCATGCTGGCCTACATGTTGGGCATCGCCGTCGGCTTCGTCCTCATGGGGCTGATGGACAGCAACTGGCCGCTGATCATCGCCATCGCGATCACGATCTTCTGCTCCTTCTTCGTGCAGGGCGCGGAGGGCGCGACATTCGGCATCATTCCCTCGATCAAGCGCCGGGTGACCGGGCAGATCTCGGGCATGGCCGGCGCCTACGGCAATGTCGGCGCGGTCTTCTACCTCTTCGTCTTCACCTTCGTCACGCCGAGCCAGTTCTTCTTCATCATCGCCGCCGGCGCGTTCCTGAGCTGGGTCGTCTGCCTGCTCTGGCTGAAGGAGCCCGAGGGTGGCTTCGGCGACGAGTACATCATCTCCTCGGTCGACGAAGCGATCGCCGATGAGGCCCAGCGCCGCCGCGAGGCCCAGGCCGAGCTCGCCCGCATCTTCGCGGGCAGCGAAAAGGTCGAACTCGCGGAGAAGGGCGCCGGCCTGACGGTCACCGCCCGCTTCAGCAGCATGGAGAGCCTGCGCGCCATGCTGGAGAGCCTGAACAAGCAGCCCGCCGTCACGAAGTGACCCGTCACACGCGGCGGCTGAAGTCGCCGGCCAATCGAAAGGCATAACGTCATGTCCACGCCCAAAGTCACCGTCCCGGCGACACCGCCGCTCTCCAATACCTGGCTCAAGAGGTGGGAGCCGGAAGACGCGGCCTTCTGGCAGGCCGGCGGCTCCGCCCGCGCCTGGACGACGCTCACCATCACGACGCTGAACCTGACGATGGCCTTCATCGTGTGGTTCATGGTCTCCGCGCTGGTCGTGCGCCTGCCGCAGATCGGCTTCCAGTTCACCCCGAGCCAGCTCTTCTGGCTGGCGGCGATGCCGGGCCTCGCAGGCGGGACGCTGCGGCTGATCCACATGTTCATGACGCCGATGTTCGGCACGCGCCACGTGGTGAGCCTCTCGACCCTCTCGCTGCTCATCCCGCTCGTGGGCTGGTTCTATGCGGTGCAGGACCCCGGCACGCCATACTGGATGCTGATGTTCCTCGCCTTCCTCGCGGGCCTCGGCGGCGGCAACTTCTCCTCCTTCATGCCCTCGACCAGCCTGTTCTTCCCCAAGCGACTGCAGGGCACGGCGCTGGCGATCCAGGCGGGGATCGGGAATTTCGGCGTCTCCATCGTCCAGTTCATCACCCCCTGGGTGATCGGCTTCGCGCTCGTCGGCGGCATGGGCTTCATGGGCGAGAGCCAGACGATGACCCGCGCCGGCGTCGAGAGCCAGGTCTGGCTGCAGAACGCTCCCGCCGTGATGATCCCCTTCGTCGCCGTCTTCGGCATCACCGCCTGGCTCATGCTCAAGTCGGTGCCGATCAAGGCGAACTTCGCGCAGCAGTTCGACATCTTCCGCTCGCGCCACACCTGGTCGATGACGTCGCTCTACATCATGACCTTTGGCGTCTTCTCCGGCCTCGCCGCCACCTTCCCGCTGCTCATCCGTGAGGTCTACGGCGCGTTCCCCGGCGCTCCCGATCCGCTCGCCTGGGCGTTCTACGGCCCCCTCGTCGGCTCGGCCTCGCGCGTCATCGCCGGCCCGATCTCCGACAAGTTCGGCGGCGCGCGCGTCACGCACTGGGCCGGCATCGGCATGATCGTCTGCGCCGTGCTCGTCGCGCTCACCACCAACCCGACCTCGCTCGACAGCTTCGGGCTCTTCGTCACCGCGATGCTCGCCCTGTTCTTCTTCGCAGGGGTCGGCAACGCCTCGACCTTCAAGCAGATGCCGATGCTGTTCGAGCCGCGCCAGGCGGGCGGGGTGATTGGCTTCACCGCGGCGATCGCGGCCTATGGACCCTTCTTCTTCGGGATGCTCTTCGCCTGGTCCTTCGCCAGCTTCGGCGCAGCCACTCCGATCTTCTACGGGATCGCCGTCTTCTTCGCCTTCAACGTCGCACTCAACTGGTGGATGTACGCGCGCCGCAACGCCGCGTCCCCCTGCTGAAGCGCCGCCCAGTCAAAGGAAGTTCTGACATGTCGCATTTTCTCGATCGGCTCACATTCTTCAACCGCGCGGCGGAGGAGTTCTCGGACGGCCACGGCATCACGACGAACGAGGATCGGCGCTGGGAGGACGGCTATCGCAAGCGCTGGCAGCACGACAAGGTCGTGCGCTCCACGCATGGCGTGAACTGCACCGGCTCGTGCTCCTGGAAGGTCTATGTCAAGGGCGGGATCGTCACCTGGGAGACCCAGCAGACCGATTACCCCCGCACGCGCCCCGACCTTCCCAACCACGAGCCCCGGGGCTGCGCGCGCGGTGCGAGCTATTCCTGGTATCTCTACTCGGCGAACCGGGTGAAGTACCCGCTGATCCGCTCGCGCCTGCTCAAGCTCTGGCGCGAGGCGCGGGCGGTGATGAGCCCGGTCGCGGCCTGGAAGTCGATCGTCGAGAACCCGCAGAAGCGCGCCTCCTACACGACGAAGCGCGGCCATGGCGGCTTCGTGCGCGCCACCTGGGACGAGGTCAACGAGCTCATCGCCTCGGCGAACGCCTACACGGTGAAGGAATACGGGCCAGACCGCGTGATCGGCTTCTCGCCGATCCCGGCCATGTCGATGGTCTCCTACGCCGCGGGCTCGCGCTACCTCTCGCTGATGGGCGGCGTGTGCATGTCCTTCTATGACTGGTACTGCGATCTTCCACCCGCCTCGCCCCAGACCTGGGGCGAGCAGACGGACGTGCCCGAGAGCGCCGACTGGTACAATTCCGGCTTCCTCATCCTGTGGGGCTCGAACGTCCCGCAGACCCGCACTCCCGACGCGCATTTCTACACGGAAGTCCGCTATCGGGGCGCGAAGAGCGTGGTCATCTGCCCCGACTATTCGGAAGCCTCGAAATTCGCCGACCTCTGGGTGTCGGTGAAGCAGGGCACCGACGCCGCCCTCGGAATGGCGATGGGGCACGTGATCCTCAAGGAGTTCCACGTCGACAGGCAGGTGCCGTATTTCACGGACTACGCCAAGCGCTACACGGACATGCCGATGCTGGTGCGCCTGGTGAAGCAGGACGGCAAGCTCGTCCCCGAGCGCTTCCTGCGCGCCTCCGATCTTGATGGCTCCCTCGACGAGTCGAACAACGCCGAATGGAAGACGCTCGCCATCGACGAGCCGACCGGCGAACTCGTCGTTCCCAACGGCTCCGTCGGTTTCCGCTGGGGCGAGAAGGGCAAGTGGAACCTCGAATCGAAGCGCTCGGACGGCAAGCCCGTCGATCTGCGCCTATCGCTCGCGGGCGCCGAGGATGGCTTCGAGAACGTCGCCTTCCCGTATTTCGGCAATATCGAGCACGATCATTTCGCCGGCACCAAGCATGACAGCGTGCTCGAGCGCCGCATCCCGGTGAAGACGATCGCCCTCGCGGGCGGCGATAAGGCCATCGTGGCGACCGTCTACGATCTCTTCCTCGCCAATTACGGCGTCGATCGCGGCTTCGGCGGCGAGAACGTCGCGGCGAGCTTCGACGACGATGCCCCCTACAGCCCTGCCTGGGCGGAAGGCATCACGGGGGTTCCCCGCGACCAGATCATCACCGTCGCCCGCGAATTCGCGCTCAACGCGGAGAAGACCAACGGGCGCTCGATGATCATCATCGGGGCGGCGATGAACCACTGGTACCACATGGACATGAACTACCGCTCCGCGATCAACATGCTCGTCATGTGCGGCTGCGTGGGCCAGTCCGGCGGCGGCTGGTCGCATTATGTCGGCCAGGAGAAGCTGCGCCCGCAATCGGGCTGGGCGCCGCTCGCCTTCGGCCTCGACTGGGGCCGTCCGCCCCGCCAGCAGAACTCGACCTCGTTCTTCTACGCGCATACGGACCAGTGGCGCTACGAGACCCTCGACGTCTCCGAGATCCTCTCGCCGACGGCTCCCGCGGGACCCTGGGACGGGGCGATCATCGACTACAATATCCGCGCCGAGCGGATGGGCTGGCTGCCCTCCGCGCCGCAGCTCGAGGCGAACCCGCTCGGGATCGCCGCGAAGGCCGCCGAGGCCGGGCTCGAGGCTAAGGATTACGTCGCCAAGGCCCTCAAGGACGGCGATCTCAAGCTTTCCTGCGAGGATCCCGATAATCCCCGCAACTGGCCGCGCAACCTTTTCGTCTGGCGCTCGAACCTGCTCGGCTCCTCCGGCAAGGGCCACGAGTATTTCCTCAAGCACCTGCTCGGCACCTCGCATGGAGTGCAGGGCAAGGACCTTGGAGCCGAAGGGAAGCGAAAGTCGAAGGAGGTCGTCTGGCGGGACGAGGCGCCGGAAGGCAAGCTCGACCTGCTGGTCACCCTCGACTTCCGCATGTCGACGACCTGCGTCTATTCCGACATCGTCCTGCCGACGGCGACCTGGTACGAGAAGGACGATCTCAACACCTCGGACATGCATCCCTTCATCCACCCGCTGACGGCGGCCGTGGACCCGATCTGGGAATCGCGTTCCGACTGGGAGATCTACAAGGGGCTCGCGAAGACCTTCTCGGAGGTTGCGCCGGAAGTGCTCGGCGTCGAGCAGGACGTCGTGCTCACGCCCATCATGCACGACACCCCCGGCGAGATCGCCCAGCCCTTCGACGTGAAGGACTGGAAGGCGGGCGAGATCGACCCGATCCCCGGAAAGACCATGCCGGCGGTGACGGTGGTCGAGCGCGACTATCCCAACCTCTACAAGCGCTTCACGGCGCTCGGCCCGCTCATGGAGAAGATCGGCAACGGCGGCAAGGGCATGGCCTGGAAAACGGGCCACGAGGTCGAGCTTCTGCGCGAGCTCAACGGCGTCGTGACCGAGGAGGGAGCGACGAAGGGCATGGCCAGGATCGAGACCGCGATCGACGCCTGCGAGGTGCTCCTGATGCTTGCTCCCGAGACCAATGGCGAGGTCGCGGTCAAGGCCTGGGAATCGCTTGAGGGCTTCACCGGCCGCGAGCACACCCATCTCGCGCTCCCCAAGGAAGACGAGAAGATCCGCTTCCGCGACGTGGTCGCCCAGCCGCGCAAGATCATCTCGTCGCCGATCTGGTCGGGGCTCGAGAGCGAGAAGGTCTGTTACAACGCCGGCTACACGAATGTCCACGAACTGATCCCGTGGCGCACGCTCACCGGCCGTCAGCAGCTCTACCAGGACCATCTCTGGATGCGCGCCTTCGGCGAGGGCTTCTGCCTCTACCGGCCGCCGGTCGATCTCAAGACGATCAAGCCCGTCCAGGGCTCGGTCGCCGGCAACGGCGAGAAGGAGGTCGTGCTCAACTTCATCACGCCGCACCAGAAATGGGGCATCCACTCGACCTATTCCGACAACCTCCTGATGCTCACGCTCAATCGCGGCGGGCCGGTGGTCTGGATCAGCGAGAACGACGCCAGAAAGGCCGGGCTGGTCGATAACGACTGGATCGAGGTCTACAACGTCAACGGCGTGATCACGGCTCGCGCGGTGGTCTCCCAGCGCGTCAAGGACGGCATGTGCATGATGTATCATGCGCAGGAGAAGATCGTGAACACGCCGGGCTCTCAGATCACGGGCCAGCGCGGCGGCATCCACAACTCGGTCACCCGCGCCGTCCTCAAGCCGACGCACATGATCGGCGGCTACGCGCAGCTCTCCTACGGCTTCAACTACTACGGAACCGTGGGCGCGAACCGCGACGAGTTCGTGGTCGTGCGCAAGATGACCAAGGTCGACTGGCTCGACGGGCCGCACCAGGACGCGATCGTGCCCAGGGAGGCGGCGGAATGACGATGCTAGCCCACGATCTCGTTGCGGACGGCGGAGGCCACGAAGGCGGAGCGGGTCATGCCCCGCTCGCGCGCCGCCTCGTCGATCGCCTCGACGAGACCGCTGTCGAGAGACAGGTTGACGCGCTTCGTCGAGCCGCGGTCGAGCAGCAGCGGTACGAAGACGATCGTCGCGCCGGCTCGCTCCTCCGCGAGCGTGTCGTCGGCGAGGATGTCGTCGAGCTTGCGCGGGTGCGGGTCGCTCTGCCCGTCCTCGCGCAGCATTCGGACATGCCCCGCCAGCGCCTCCACGGCGTTGACGACGGCCTCGTCGGCGGTGTCGCCCGCCGAGAAGCAGCCGGGGACGTCGGGGAAGCTGACGCCGAAGCAGCTTCCCGGGTCCTTGTGAACGAAGGCGACGAAACGCATCGCTTCAACTCCTCCAATGTCTCAGCGCCAGCCGAGCTGTTTCTCGATCGCGCGGACGGTGCCCGTCGGCAGATCCTTTTTCGGATGGGGAACGGTCACGAGGCCGGAACGCTCCGGATGCTTGAAGTGATGGTGGGAGCCGCTCACGCGGATGAGCTCCCATCCTTCCTTTTGCATCCTGCGGATGATCTCGGCCGATCCCGTCAAAATCGCTCGCCGTGTGTAGATATGTGCGCACGATTTCCACTTCAAGCTTTAGCCGCCGCGACCGTGGCAGGCAAGTCTCTCTCCCGGGAGTTCATTCAATGAAGATCCGCGCTCAAATCGCGATGGTGCTGAACCTCGACAAGTGCATCGGGTGCCACACCTGCTCGGTCACCTGCAAGAACGTCTGGACCAACCGCGAAGGCATGGAATACGCCTGGTTTAACAATGTCGAGACCAAGCCCGGCATCGGTTATCCCAAGGACTGGGAGAACCAGGCCCGCTGGAACGGCGGCTGGACCCGCAAGAACAACGGCAAGATCGAGCCGCGCATCGGTTCGAAATGGCGCATCCTCGCCAATATCTTCGCCAATCCGGACCTGCCCGAGATCGACGACTATTACGAGCCCTTCGACTTCGACTACGAGCACCTGCAGAAGGCGCCCGAGGTCCAGGCCTTCCCGACGGCGCGCCCGCGCTCGAAGATCTCGGGCGAGCGCATGGAGAAGATCGAGTGGGGTCCGAACTGGGAGGAAATCCTCGGCGGCGAATTCTCAAAGCGCCGGCAGGACTCGAATTTCGCCGGTGTCGAGGAGGAGATCTACGGCCAGTTCGAGAACACCTTCATGATGTATCTCCCGAGGCTGTGCGAGCACTGCCTCAACCCGACCTGCGTCGCGGCCTGCCCCTCGGGGGCGATCTACAAGCGCGAGGAGGACGGCGTCGTCCTGATCGACCAGGACAAGTGCCGCGGCTGGCGCATGTGCGTCTCCGCCTGCCCCTACAAGAAGATCTACTACAACTGGTCTTCGGGCAAATCCGAGAAGTGCACGCTGTGCTATCCGCGCCTTGAGGTGGGGATGCCGACCGTGTGCTCGGAGACCTGCGTCGGGCGCATCCGCTATCTCGGCGTCGTCCTCTATGACGCCGACCGGATCGAGGCGGCTGCCTCGACGCCGGACGAGAAGGATCTCTACGAGGCGCAGCTCCAGGTCTTCCTCGACCCGAACGATCCGCGCGTAATCGAGGAAGCCCGCAAGGAGGGGATTCCGGAAGCCTGGCTCGAGGCCGCGAAGCGCTCGCCCGTCTACAAGATGGCGATGGAATGGAAGATCGCCTTCCCGCTCCACCCGGAATACCGCACCATGCCGATGGTCTGGTACGTCCCGCCGCTCTCGCCGATCCAGTCCGCCGCGCAGGCGGGCAAGATCGGCCATGACGGCGAGATGCCCGACGTGCGCAGCCTTCGCATCCCCGTGAAGTACCTCGCCAACCTGCTCACCGCCGGCAACGAGGAGCCCGTCGTGGCGGGCCTCGAGCGCATGCTCGCCATGCGCGGCTACATGCGCGCCAAGACGATCGACGGCGTCCTCGACGAGAACATCGCCGGGCGGGTCGGCCTGACGGGGGCGCAGATCGAGGAAATGTACCGCTACATGGCCATCGCCAATTTCGAGGACCGCTTCGTCATCCCGACCGCGCATCGCGAAGTCAGCGTCGAGGACGCCTACGAACTGCGCGGTTCCTGCGGCTTCTCCTTCGGCAATGGCTGCTCCGGCGGCGCGACCGAGGTGAACCTCTTCGGCGGCGGCAAGGGCAGCAAGCCGAAGAACCCGGTCGAGATGGCGTGAGCGGAAGGAACATCACCATGAAGACGCTGAAAGCCTTTTCCGCCCTCCTGAGCTATCCGGCTGCGGATATCCAGGCGGCCATCCCTGAAGTTCGCGACGCGATCGCCGCGGAAGCCGCGGTCTCGCCCGCCGGTCGGGAGGCGCTCGCGCCCCTGCTGGCGTGGTACGAGGAGGCGGATCTCTACGATCTGCAGGAGGCCTACATTCTCCTGTTCGACCGCTCGCGGCCGCTGTCGCTGCACCTCTTCGAGCATATCCACGGCGAAAGCCGGGACCGCGGCCAGGCGATGGTCGACCTCAAGGCCGTCTACGAGGAGGCCGGGTTCTCCATCGCCGCGAACGAGTTGCCGGACTACCTCCCGCTCTTCCTCGAATATTGCGCGCTGCGCGAGGAGGCGGATGCCCGCACGATGCTGGCGCAGCCGGCGCATATCCTCATCACGCTGGGCGAGCGGCTGCGCAAGCGCGGCTCGCCCTATGCGGCGGTCTTCGAGGCCCTCGCAGCGCTCGCCGCCGAAAAGCCTTCGCAGGAAGCCTTCGACGCGCTGACGCCGGACAGCGACATCGATCCCGACGATTTCGAGGCGCTCGACGCCGTCTGGGAAGAGGAGGAGGTCCGCTTCGGCGCGGGCTCCGCTGCCGATTGCGGCGTCGAGACGCTCGCCGCGAAGCTCCGCCAGGCGCGCCGCCCGGCTCCCGGGATGGAGACGCCCCCGATGGCCGCGCCGCGCACCACCTTCTCCCACAAATCCACGCCGCTTGCCTGAGGAGCCGCGATCATGACCGAGACTTTTCTCAACCACGCTCTCTTCGGCTGGTTTCCCTATTTCGCCCTCACCGTCTTCTTCCTCGGCTCGCTGCTGCGCTTCGACCGGGAGCAGTACACCTGGAAGACCGGCTCCAGCCAGATGCTGCGCTCGCGCCAGCTCCGGCTCGGATCGAACCTGTTCCATGTCGGCATTCTCGTGCTGTTCTTCGGGCACCTGCTCGGCATGCTGACGCCCTATGCCGTGTTCTCGGCGCTGGGGATCGGCGCGGGGGCGAAGCAGATCATGGCGATCGTGGTCGGCGGCATCGCCGGCATCGCGACCTTCGTCGGGCTCTCGCTGCTGATCCACCGCCGGCTGTTCGATCCGCGCATCCGCGCGAATTCGAGCTTCGCCGACACCTCGATCCTGCTCATCCTCTACGCGCAGCTCATCCTCGGGCTCGCAACGATCCCGCTCTCGCTGGGCCATCTCGACGGTTCGGAGATGATCAAGTTCATGGCCTGGGCGCAGGGCATCGTCACGCTCCAGCCGGGCGCGAGCGCCTTCGTGGCGGATGTGCATCCGATCTTCAAGCTGCACCTGATCCTTGGCATGACGATCTTCCTCGTCTTCCCCTTCACCCGCCTCGTCCATGTCTGGAGCGCGCCCGTCTGGTATCTCGGACGGCGCGGCTACCAGATCGTGCGCACGAAGAAGCGGGTCCAGCGCCGGCGCGAGCCCGTGACCGCGGGTGCGCCCCGCACCGCGCCCTCCGGCAGCGCCGGGGTCAAGCCCACGCCCCAGCCGGCCGAATGAAGAAGAGCGACGCCGCCGGCGCGAGCCGGCGGTTCCCCCGCACGCTTTCCGGAGAATGACCATGTCCTCCTGCTCGACGCAGACCCTCAAGAGCCCCCCGCGCGCGCCCGTCAGGGTCAACGGGGTGAACATCCCGCGCGCCCTGATCTCGCGCGAGACCCAGAACCATCCTGCCCACAATCCGGTGGGAGCGTGGAAGAAGGCGGCGCTCGCCCTCGTCATCCGCGAGGCGCTCTCCCAGGAGGCGCGCCGCCTCGGCTTCACGGCCCAGCCGCTCAGCGACGGGGAGGGGAGGCGCGAGACCCAGGACGAGGCCAACCTGCGCGGACTCGTCGAGCGCGAGGTCGCCGTTCCCGAGCCGACGGAAGAGGAATGCGCCCGCTACTACGAGCGCAACGCCGCGCGTTTCCGGGCGCCCGCCATCGTCGAGGCGGCCCATATCCTGATCTCGGCGGATCGCGAGGATGAGGCTGCCTATCAGGCCGCCCTCATGCAGGCGCGCGGCGTCATCGACGAGCTCAGGCGCGATCCGGCGCTGTTTCCCGATCTCGCGCGGGTCTATTCCGCCTGCTCCTCGGGAAAGGAGGGCGGGCATCTCGGCCAGCTCACGCGCGGCGACACGACGCCCGAATTCGAGGCGGCGCTCGCCGCGATGAAGCCGGGGGAGATCTCGTCCGATCCGGTCGAGACGCGCTACGGCGTCCATGTGATCCACCTGATCCGCCGCGTCGAGGGGCGGGTGCTCCCGTTCGATCTGGTGCGCGGGCGCATCGCCGAATACCTCACGGATTCCGTGCGCCGCCGGGCGGAAGCGCAATACACGGCCCGCCTTCTCGCCGCCTGCCGGATAGAGGGGATCGAGGTCGGCTCGCCGGGCGACCTGAATGTCTACTGAGCCTTCGCCCTTCTTCTCCCTCCCCTCAGGGGAGGGCCGGGGTGGGGTAGGCCGCGCCAGCGGCCTCCGCGCGGGCGCGATCATGGGAAACGTCCCGGAACCTGCACGCCCCTTCGCGCTGCGCGGGAATACCCCACCCTCAATCCTCCCCTGAGGGGAGGGAGGCTTTCTTAAACTTAGGAGAACGACATGCTTCTCGGTGATCTCGTGGCCCGTTTCGACGACGAGGCCTTCGCGCTTGAAAGCCTTCTCGCCATCGGGGATCTCGCCCTTCTCGCGCGGGTCGAGGAGGCGGCGGCGAAGGAGCAGCTCAGCGCCGGCGAGTTCGCCGTGCGCGCGGGCCAGCTCTTCAGCGACAATGCAAGCGACGACGACTGGGTCTCGCTCATCGGCGTCATGGGACGAACCGACGATCCGGGCAGGGAGTGCCTCAGGAAGATGCTGGAATTCGCCCTGCGGCCGGCAAGGCCCGAGCATTCCTGCGCAGATCATCACGCCTGAACGGGAGCAATCATGGCCTGCCCCTCGCTCGGCGCGTGCGCGCGCCCTCTCGTCGACGGCCATGCCCGCCGGATCACCTATCTGCGGGTTTCGGTCACGGATCGCTGCGACCTGCGCTGCGTCTATTGCATGTCGGAGCATATGAGCTTCCTGCCCAAGCGCGACCTGCTCTCCCTGGAGGAGCTCGACCGGCTCTGCGGCGCCTTCGTCGCGCGCGGCGTGCGCAAGCTGAGGATCACGGGCGGGGAACCGCTGGTGCGCCGCGACGTGCTGTCGCTCTTCCGCCGGCTCTCGCGCCACCTCGAAAGCGGCGCGCTGGACGAACTGACGCTGACCACGAACGGCACGCTTCTCGCCCGCCATGCCGCGGACCTAGCCGCCATGGGGATAAGGCGGATCAACCTGTCGCTCGATACGCTCGATCCGGTCCGCTATCGCGCGGTCACGCGCTGGGGCGAGCTCGGCAAGGTGATGGAGGGGATCGCGGCGGCGCAGGCCTGCGGGATCGCCGTCAAGATCAACACCGTCGCGCTGAAGGGCTTCAACGAGAGCGAGATCCCGGCGCTCGTCGCCTGGGCGCACGGGCTCGGCATGGACCTGACGCTGATCGAGGTCATGCCGCTGGGCGATGTCGGGGCGGAGCGGGGGGACCAGTTCCTGCCGCTCTCGCAGGTCCGCGCGCGTCTCGCCGAGCGCTTCACCCTGCGCCCGAGCGCCCACAGCAGCGGCGGCCCGGCGCGCTATGCGGAGGTTGCCGAGACGGGCGGGCGCATCGGTTTCATCACGCCGCTCAGCCATAATTTCTGCGAAAGCTGCAATCGCGTGCGCGTTACCTGCACGGGGCATCTCTATACTTGCCTCGGCCATGAGGAGGGGGCGGACCTGCGCGCGGCGCTGAGAGGCTCCGAGGGCGACGAGCGGCTTCAGGCGGAGATCGACGGGGCGATCGCGAACAAGCCGAAGGGCCATGACTTCGTCATCGACAAGCGGGGCGCTGCCGCCCTGCCGCGGCACATGAGCGTGACGGGAGGATAGGATGGCGCGCATCGGGATCCTGACGGTATCGGACCGGGCCTCGGCGGGGATCTACCGCGACGAGAGCGGCCCCGCCATCGCCGAGGTCCTCGGCGACATCCTGGCGACCCCATTCGAAGCTGTCAGCCGCATCGTGCCCGACGGGGTCGAGAGCGTGCGCGACGCCATCGTCGCCCTTGTCGACGAGGAGGCCTGCGACCTCGTCCTGACAACCGGCGGCACCGGCCCCGCGCAGCGCGACCTGACTCCGGAGGGCACGCAGGCGGCCTGCGGGAAGATGATGCCGGGCTTCGGGGAATTGATGCGGCGCGTGAGCCTCGAGCAGGTTCCCACCGCGATCCTGTCGCGCCAGACGGCGGGCATCCGGGGGAGGGCGCTCGTCGTCAACCTTCCGGGCAAGCCGTCCTCGATCCGGATGTCCCTGATCGCGGTGTTTCCGGCGATCCCCTATTGCCTCGATCTCATCGGCGCCGCGCGGCTCGAGACTGACCCCGACGTGGTCAAGGCCTTCCGGCCGGCAGGAGCTTGATACCGCCGCTCGTCACAGGAGGCCGAGCTCCGCGTCGCTGGCGGCGTGATCGTATTTCGCGCGCGGCGGCCAGGGCCGCATCGACCAGTGCGGCTCGAAGACGAAGCTCGACTTCGTCCGGCCTGGCGGGAGCGCGCCGTTCCCCGCTCCGAGGGCGTAGTCGTAGTAGAGCTTGACGATCTCCTCCCACGTGACCTGCTGCGCCGCGGGGTGGGCGATGCAGGCGTCGCGCCAGCGCCGCACGCGGGCGAAGGCGGGTTCGTCCGGGATGTCAAAATCCTCGTAGTATGCGAGGAACCAGAATCGCATGAACATTGGCGTGAAGACTGCCTCCGCCAGGCCGAAATCCTCGAAGAGGAAGACGCCGTCAGGGTTGTGCCGCCTGAGCCAGGCGTCGATTCCGGCATATTGGCCGCGCATGTCCTCCACGAACGCCTCGCGCCGCGCCCGGTCGCGATTCATGACGAAGCGGTATCCGGTGCCGGTGAAGGCGTCCGCCAGCGCGATCAGTCCGTCCTCGACGGCGCGCCGATCGGGATCCGCCTGCGCGATCCGCGGTTCCGGGAAGCGCTTCTCGAGATAGCCGAGTATGACGAGGCTTTCCTTTATGACCTCCCCATCCTCCGTCAGCAGGATCGGGAGGCTGGTGGTTCCGCCGGTGAGGGCGAGAAGCGCCGGGTCGCGGGGCTTCGTGATGTCGACGACGCTGAACGTCGCCGCGTCGGAGGCGCCCTTGAGCGCGAGGAGGATTTCCAGCCGCTGCGAGAAGGGGCAGACCGGAATGTGGTAGATGACGGGCTTCTCCTGTTGCGTCATGCGTCTCTTCTCCTTCCACCGGTTCTCGCTCCGCCAGCCGCATCCAGAAGAGGGAAGGCGTCCGCCGGATGTCAACCGCTGTGCTCGGAGCGCAGGCGCGCTATCCTGAACTTCATCCGCCGATGAGCGCGCGGAAAGTTTTTCGACGCCGCGGGTATTCGGGCGCTTTCTCCTCTGGCAGTGTGGCGCGCGTTATCGCGGCAGGGTCGCATGGGCGCGGTCGGGGCGGGAGCGGCGGCAGAATGCATACAAGCGGATTCCCGGCAAGTGGATCACGGCGGATTCTTGCCGCGATCGTCGGGCTTTGGATTGTCCTGATCGGCGGGATTGCCCTCGTCGGGCATGGCGCCCTCCGGGAGATCGAGCGGGAATCCGTCGATATCGCGACGGCCAATGCTGCCCGCGTCGCCCGTCTCCTGCTTGCCAATTTCGAGCGGACCGCCGACGCCATCGACGGGTTCATGACGAATTTCGCAAGCGACGTCACCCCGCCCGCGACCCGCGACGCCCTGCAGGAGCGGCTGGAGGAGCTTTATCTGCCGCTGGCGATCGTCCAGGTGACCCTCGTGGGGCCGGACGGTCGGGTCTTCGTCAATTCCCTGCAGCCGGACGCGGAGGCGATCGACCTGTCAGACCGGGAGCATATCCGGGTGCATCTCGAGGATCGCGTCGACGGGCTCTATGTCAGCGCGCCGGTTTTCGGCAGGATCTCGCAGCAATGGACAATCCAGTTCACGCGGGCGTTGCGCGACGCCGACGGCGCCTTGCGCGCGATCATCGTCGCCTCCTACGACCTCGCCGATTTCGTTGCATTCTACGAAGCGCTTGATTTCGACCGCCAGGGCGTCGTCGCGCTGGCGGGGCTGGACGGGATCATGCGCGTGCGCAGCGGCGTTGAATCCAGCTACGGGCAGGATCTCTCGCAGGAGATTCATGAAATCGGCGTGACGGAGACCGAAGGCGGGCAATACAGGGTGAGCCCGGTCGATGGCGTCGAACGGATCGGGTACGCCGTTCGGTCGGAGCGCTATCCCTTCTACACCTATGCCTTGTTCGACCGCAGCTATGTCGACGCGCGCGCAGCCTCCGTGCGAACGCCCATAGTCGTGTCTCTGAGCCTGCTGGCGCTCGTGGTCACCTTCGCCACGATCGGGGCGCTCTGGACCATCCGGCGCGAGACGATTGCTGCCGCGCGTCTGCTCCAGAAGCGCCGTCTCGAGGCGCTGGGCCAGTTGACCGGGGGGATCGCCCACGACTTCAACAATCTCCTGACGATCATCATGGGCAATCTTGATCTGCTGCGGCGGGCGGAGGAAAGCCGGCGGGAGCGTCATATCAGAAACGCCCTGATGGCGGCCGAGCGCGGCAAGTCGCTGACGCAGCAACTGCTCGCATTCGGACGGCGTCAGACGCTGTCGCCCGCCGTCCATGACCTCAACCGGATCATTCGCGACATGGAGGAAATGCTCACGCATTCCCTGCGGGGCGACATCGCCGTCACCTTCGATCTTGCGGACGGGCTCTGGCCGGTGGAGATCGATGCGGAGCAGCTTCAGATCGCCCTGATCAACCTGGCGGTCAATTCCCGCGACGCGATGCCGGATGGCGGGCGCCTGCGCTTCGAGACGGCGAATGATGCGCGCTCCGACAGGGTCACGCTGACGGTCGGCGACACCGGGGCAGGCATGACCCGCGAGATCGCGGCGCGGGCTGTCGAACCCTTCTTCACGACGAAGGCGATCGGCAGCGGGACGGGCCTCGGCCTCGCCCAGGTGCACGGCTTCGTGCAGCAATCCGGGGGCGAGCTGTCGCTCCGGAGCGAACCGGGGAAAGGAACAACGATCACGCTGGCCTTTCCGCGGGCCGCCGCCGAGCTGACAGTCATCACGAGCGAAACGGCCGCGTCAGAGCACCCGCCGGGCTTCGCTCCCGGCATGAAGGCGATCGTCGTCGACGACAATCCGGAGATTGCCGCACTCGCGGTGTCGGTCCTGATGGAGACGGGTTTTGAGGTACGCGAATTCCGGTCGGGCGACGACGCGCTTCCCGCGGTGAACGAAGGAGGCTACGACCTGCTCCTGACGGATATCGTCATGCCGGGGCGTACGGACGGCCTCGCGCTCGCCCGCGCCGCGAAGGCGGCGACGCCGGGCGTGGCGGTCGTGGTCATGACCGGCTACAGCAGCAAGCTCGAAAGCGGTGAGCAGGTCGACGGGGAGCTTCTCCTGAAACCGTTCACGCCAAGCGATCTCGCCGATGCGATCAGGCGCACCCTCCCGGATCGCGTGACACATGCGAAATCCGGGTAGAGAATCAACGATACGCATGGAACGAAGCGGCCGGTCATGCGGTTGATGCACGACCGGCCCAGAATTGCCCCCATGGGCCGGCACCCTGGAGGATCCGTCCAAGCGGCGGATCCTCCTTTTCATTTGCATCCATCCTCGCCGATTCGGTCTGCCTTACCAAGCGGAAATCGGTGGCTCATCCCGACTCCTCCACATCCTCGCCGTATCCAAGGAGGTGAAGGGGGCGGGCGCTGATCCCTTTCGTCGCGCACCAATGCGCAAGGGCGTCGCCCTCGCCATGCGTGATCCAGATTTCGCCCGCCCCGGTCTCCCGGATCGTGGCGGTGAGTTCGTCCCAATCGGCATGGTCGGACACGACGAGGGGCAGTTCGACGCCCTTCTGCCGGGCGCGGGCGCGCACGCGCATCCAGCCGCTCGCGAAGCAGGCGACCGGATCGGGGAACTTGCGCGACCAGACATCCTTCATGGCCGATGGGGGGCAGATCACGATCTCGCCGGCCAGCCTGCCGCGCTCCCCCGGCGCGACCTTGACCGTCTCGCCGAGGGCGACGCCTTCGCCCCTGTAGAATTCCGTCAGCTTCTCAATCGCCCCGTGGAGATGGATCGGCCGGTCGTAGCCCTCCTCCCGCAGAAGCGCCATCATGCGCTGGGCCTTGCCGAGGGCATAGGCGCCGACGAGATGCGCCCGGTCGGGAAAGAGGGCGACGGAAGCGAGCAGCCGGCGCACCTCGGCCCGTGCGTCGGGGTGCCGGAAGACCGGCAGCCCGAAGGTCGCCTCCGTGATGAAGACGTCGCAGGGCACGCATTCGAAGGGCAGGCAGGTCGGATCGGGCGCGCGCTTGTAATCGCCGGAGATCACGATCCTCGTCCCGCCCGCCTCGATGACGATCTGCGCGGATCCCAGGACGTGGCCGGCAGGGACGAAGCGAACGGCCACATCCCCGATCCGGATCGTCTCCCCAAGCCGAGCCTCTTGCCGAGCCTCTTGCCGAGCCTCCTGCCGCGCTCCCGCGAAGTCCTCGCCGTAGCGCAGGGCCATGATCCGGAGCGTTTCGCGGGTGGCGAGCACATGGGCGTGGCCGGGGCGCGCGTGATCGGCATGGCCATGGGTGACGAGCGCCCGCGCCACGGGACGCAGCGGATCGACATGGAAGCCGCCGAGGGGGCAGAACAGGCCCTCCGGTGTGAGGGTGAGGATGTCGGTCGCGCGCAGGGCCATCCCCGCAATATAGGACGCCGCGCGCGGCTGTCGAAGCGGGATGCGGGAGCATGACCCGTTGCCGGAAGGAGCGGCGCGCGGTATCTCCTTGGCATGACGAACCCGAACACGCTCAAGATCGCCCTCGCGCAGCTCAACCCCATCCTCGGCGATATCGACGGGAACGGCGAGCGCTTGCGCGCTGCGCGCGCCGAGGCGGCGCGGCTCGGGGCCGATGTCGTCATGTTCACGGAGCTCTTCCTCTCCGGCTATCCGCCCGAGGACCTGGTGCTCAAGCCCGCCTTCCAGGATGCCTGCCGCGCCATGGCCGACACCCTCGCCCGCGAGACCGCCGATGGCGGCCCGGCGGTGCTCGTCGGCCTCCCCTGGGTCGAGGACGGACAGCTCTACAACGCCTATGCGCTTCTCGACGAGGGGCGGATCGTCGCCGTGCGCTTCAAGGTCGACCTTCCCAATTACGGCCCCTTCGACGAAAAGCGCGTCTTCGCCTCCGGCCCGCTTCCCGGTCCGGTCGTGGTGCGCGGCGTACGCGTCGGCGTCCCCATCTGCGAAGATATCTGGGGCGACGAGGTGGTCGAGTGCCTCGCGGAGACCGGGGCGGAAATGCTCCTTGTCCCCAACGGCTCCCCCTATTGGCGCGGCAAGACCGACGAGCGCTTCAACATCGCCGCGGCGCGGGTGACGGAGACCGGGCTGCCCCTCGTCTATCTGAACCAGGTCAGCGGCCAGGACGAACTCGTCTTCGACGGCGCGTCCTTCGCCCTCCAGGGCGATTGCGGCCTCGCTTGCCAGCTTCCGGCGTTCCGGGAGACGATCGCGCTCACGACATGGGAGCGCGCGGGCGGCGAGTGGCTCTGCAAGGAGGCCCCGCGGGTCATCGTCGAAGAGGGGGAGAGGGCGGATTACGCCGCCTGCGTCCTCGGCCTGCGCGACTACGTGGAGAAGAACCGCTTCCCCGGGGTCGTGCTCGGGCTGTCCGGCGGGATTGATTCGGCCCTCTGCGCGGCGATGGCCGTCGACGCGCTCGGGCCGTCGCGTGTGCATTGCGTGATGCTGCCCTACCGCTACACCTCGCAGACCTCGCTCGAGGACGCCCGCGCCTGCGCCGAGGCGCTCGGGGTGCGCTACGACATCCTCCCGATCTCCGAGGGCGTCGAAGGCGTCGAGCAGGCGCTCGACCCGCTTTTCGCAGGGACGGAGCGCGGGATCACGGAGGAGAACATCCAGAGCCGCGTGCGCGGCATGATGCTGATGTCGATCTCCAACAAGTTCGGCGCCATGGTCGTCACGACGGGCAACAAGTCCGAGATGTCGGTCGGCTACGCGACCCTCTACGGCGACATGAACGGCGGCTTCAATCCCATCAAGGACCTCTACAAGATGGAGGTCTTCCGCATCTGCCGCCTGCGCAACGGCTGGAAGCCCGAGGGGGCGCTGGGGCCGGACGGCGAGGTGATCCCTCCCCGCATCATCACCAAGCCGCCCAGCGCCGAGCTGCGCGAGAACCAGACGGACCAGGATTCGCTCCCGCCCTACGACGTGCTCGACGCCATCCTTCACGAACTTGTCGAGAAGGAGACCCGCGTCTCGGACATCGTGGCCATGGGACATGATCCCGACACGGTCAGGCGAATCGAGCGGCTCCTGCTGATCGCCGAATACAAGCGCCGGCAGGCCGCTCCGGGGGTGAAGGTCACCCGCAGGAATTTCGGCCGCGACCGCCGCTACCCGATCGTCAACCGCTTCCGCGACACCGGCGGGGCGGCCTACGAGCCGGATGCGGCGCTCTACCGCCCGAGCGGATCGCTGCGGGCCGATCTGGATTTTTGATGACGCCATCGCCCTCTCGCCTGGATCCCCTTCCCGGCGCTTCGCGCCGCCGGGGACGACACGAGAGGGTGGGGCCGGGAGGGGCGGTGGCGCCGCCGCCTCAGGCGGTGACGCCGAGCTTTTTCTGCAGGCTTGACGACGACGTCGTGTACTGGAAGAGAAGCTTCTTGTCCGGATAGACGTAGCGGTGCACCTTTTGCGCCGCGAGCGCCCCCTCGTGGAAGCCGGAGAGGATGAGCTTGAGCTTGCCGGGATAGGTGTTGATATCGCCGATGGCGAAGATGCCGGGGACGGAGGTCTCGAACTTCTCGGTATCGACCGGGATAAGCTGCTCGTGCAGGTTCAGGCCCCAGTCGGCGATCGGGCCGAGCTTCATCGTCAGGCCGAAGAAGGGAAGCAGCACGTCGCAGGGAATCTCGAAGGTCGAGCCGTCATCCTTGCGCGCGACGACCGCCTCGAGCTTCGGCGCGTCGCCCTTGAGCGACACGATCTGGCCGAGATGGAAATCCATGTCGCCGCCGGCGACAAGGGCGTGCATCTTGTTGACCGAGTCGGGCGCGGCGCGGAAGGCGTCGCGGCGATGCATCAGGGCGAGGCGCGAAGCCACCGGCTGGAGGTTGATCGTCCAGTCGAGGGCGGAATCGCCGCCGCCGACGATGAGCACCCGCTTGTCGCGGAAAGCTTCCATCTTGCGAACGGCGTAGAAGACCCCGGTGCCCTCATAGGCGTCGATGTCGGGAACCGGCGGCTTCTTTGGCTGGAAGGAGCCGCCGCCCGCCGCGATCAGGATCGCCTTGCAGACGAAGGTCGTGCCGGCATCGGTCGTGACGCGGAATTTCGGCGCTTCCGCCGTGCCCAGCGTCTCGAGTCCGGCGACCATCTCGTTGAGATGAAAGGTCGCTCCGAAGGGTTCGATCTGCTTCATCAGGTTGTCGATGAGGCCCTGGCCGGTCACGATCGGGAAGCCGGGGATGTCGTAGATCGGCTTCTCGGGATAGAGCTCGGCGCATTGCCCGCCGATCTTGGGCAGGATGTCGATGAGATGGGCCTTGATGTCGAGGAGGCCGAGTTCGAAGACGGCGAAGAGCCCGACCGGCCCGGCGCCAACGATGACGACATCCGTCTCTATGACGTCCGTGCCGGCAGCCTCGCCGCCGATGATCGCATTGACCTCGTTCATTGCCCGTTCCTGATTTCGTCGAAGCGCCGTTTCGTGACGTATCGCGGCTCAGAATGCAAGCCTCGGCGCGCGAGCCGCGGCGCGTGAAAACCGATGATCGCAGTTTGTCACAGCTCGGGAGCGAGTGTGACCACGAGCCCGTCGAGCTCCTCGGTATAGAGGATCTGGCAGGAGAGCCGGGAATTCGCGCGCGTCATCGGCACCATGTCGAGCTGCGCCTCCTCCTCCTCGCGCGGCGGGAAGAGCCTCGCGAGCCACGGCTCCGAGACGAAGACGTGGCAGGTGCCGCATTCGCAGGCGCCGCCGCAGGCTCCTTCCATCGGGAGGCCCCAGTCGCGGATGATCTCCATGATCCGCCAGCCTTCGAGCGCCTCGAGCGTGTGACGCTCGCCCGCCCGGTCGATCACGTGGATCACGCCCACTCCGCAAGTCCTTCCTCGATCTCCGCACCAGGGCAGTGACATAGCGAAGTCGAGGCCGGTTTCAAAGCCTCTTGCCCGACACGGGCGGCGCGAGAGCCATTCGCCGGGCGCAGGCGTCCCGGTTGCCATCGGCGCCGAAACAGGCGACGAATCTGTTTCAGCGTGAACAGGATCGCGACATGACCAAGCCGAACGCTCCCCATCTCGCCTCGCCATCCTACCGCCTTGCGGCGCTCGATGAGGATTTCCTGCTCGGGCAATCCATGCGCGGCGTGCGGTTCCTCCTCGAATACGAGAAGGCGGAGCAATCCCTGCGCGCCTGGGGCGTCCGCTCCACGATCGTCGCCTTCGGCAGCGCCCGCGTCGCGGAGGACGGTCCCGGCCGGCAGCCGCACTGGTACGCGCAGGCGCGGGAATTCGGCCGCATCGCCTCAGAGCGCGGAGGCGCGCTCCTGCACGGCGAGGCGGCGCGCGAGAACGTCATCGCCACCGGCGGCGGCGGGGGCGTCATGGGGGCCGTCAACCGCGGGGCGGCGGATGTCGGCGCGCCCTCGATAGGCTTCAACATCACGCTCCCGCGGGAGCAGGAGCCGAACCCTTACGCCACGCCGGAGCTGACCTTCCGCTTTCACTATTTCGCGATGCGCAAGATGCATCTCGCCATGCGCGCCAACGCGCTCGTCATCTTTCCGGGCGGGTTCGGCACGCTCGACGAGCTGTTCGAGATCCTGACCTTGTGCCAGACGGGAAAGGCCCCCAGGCTGCCGATCGTGCTGTTCGACGAGGAGTACTGGCGCAGCGTCGTCAATTTCCAGGTTCTCGTCGAAAACGGGATGATTGCCGCCCGCGACCTTGAGCTCTTCTGCTTCGCCGACACCGCGGAGGACATGTGGAGGACGCTGGTCGAGACCGGGCTCACGGCGCACGGGGGGCCCTCGCTTCCCTCCGAGGAGCGCAGGGGCGGCCTTACCTGAGCAGGCGCGGCCATCCGCCTCATCCGGGGGAGGCCGGGAAACGTAAGGATGAAAACGACAAAAACCCCGGCCGGGAGGCCGGGGTTTCGATCGGATCAAGCGGTCGCGCGGCGAAGGCCGCGTCGCCTTATTTCTTGCCGAAGGACAGGTTGCCGAAGCGCGAGTTGAAGCGCGACACGCGCCCGCCGCGATCGAGAAGCTGCTGGTTGCCGCCCGTCCAGGCCGGATGCGTGGAGGGATCGATGTCCAGGCTGAGTGTGTCCCCCTCCTTGCCCCAGGTGGAGCGGGTCTGGTACTCGGTGCCATCGGTCATCACCACCTTGATGAAGTGGTAGTCCGGATGGGCGGGTGCTTCCTTGCGTGCCATTACGAAAACCTCATGATGCCGGCCCGGCGACATTGTGGTGGTCACCGGAGGCCCGCGGCGTTATGTCGAGCCTGTCGAGAAGATCGCGGCGCTATACCCTAGACCGCGAGGCAATTCAAGCGAAGCCTGTGCTTCGAAGCGAGCAAGTAGGACGATGGCGGCAAAAGAAACATCGACGGTCCTTCCCGGTCCCGAGAAAGCGGCAGGCCGCGCGCATCTCGGCGCCTTGCGCCCGCTCGTCGGCTTCGCGCTGAACTACAAGGGCAGGATCGCCGCCGCGATCGTCGCGCTGGTGCTCGCCTCCATGGCGACGCTCGCGGTGCCGCTCGCCGTCCGCCGCGTCATCGATTTCGGGTTCGGGGAGGATCGGGCGGAACTCGTCAGCGCCTATTTCGGAATGCTGCTCGTGGTCGTCGCCGTTCTCGCGCTGGCGAGCGCCGGACGCTACTATTTCGTGATCACCCTAGGCGAGAGGGTCGTTGCGGATGTCCGCGCCGCGGTCTTCCGCCGTCTCACCACCCTCGACCCCGCCTTCTTCGACGCATCCCGCACCGGCGAGATTGTCTCGCGTCTGACGGCGGACACGACGCAGGTGAAGGCGGCCTTCGGCGCCAGCATCTCCATTGCGCTGCGCAACATCGTCCTCCTGATCGGCGCCGTGGCCCTGATGATCTGGACGAGCCCCAAGCTCTCGGCGCTGGTCGTGATCGCGCTGCCCTTCATCGTCCTCCCCCTCGTGTTTTCGGGGAGGCGCGTGCGCCGCCGCTCGCGGCTCGCCCAGGACCGTCTCGCGGACGCCTCCGCCTACGCGGCCGAGGCGATCGGCGCGGTGCGCACGATGCAGGCCTTCGGAATGGAGCGCGAGACCGCGCGCCGCTTCGCCCGCGCCGCCGAGGAGGCCTTCGATGCCGCCCGCATCTCGACGCAGGCGCGCGCGATCCTCACGGGAACGATCATCTTCCTCGTCTCGGCGAGCGTGGTCATGGTCCTCTGGTACGGCGCGCGCGGGGTCATGACGGGCGCGATGACGGCGGGGGAACTGGGCCAGTTCGTGCTCTATGCCGTCTTCGCCGCCAGCGCCATGGGCCAGTTGTCCGAGGTCTATGGCGAGCTCTCCCAGGCGGCGGGTTCCGCCGAGCGCCTCGGCGAGATCCTCGAGGCGCTTCCAATCGTGAAGGCCCCCGACGACCCGCTCCCGCTTCCCGATCCCCCCGTCGGCTCGCTCGCCTTCGAGAATGTCTCCTTCGCCTATCCCACCCGTCTCGACGTCTCCGCCGTCCGCGGCCTGAGCTTCTCGCTGCGGCCCGGCGAGCGCGTCGCGCTGGTGGGGCCGTCGGGTTCCGGAAAGAGCACCGTGCTGCAGCTGCTCCTGCGCTTCTACGATCCGCAGGAGGGGCGGGTGCTGGTCGACGGCGTCGCCATCGACCGGGTCGACCCAAGCCTCCTGCGCGAGCGCCTCGCCCTCGTGCCGCAGGAGCCGACGATCTTCGGCGCGAGCGTCCTGGAGAATATCCGCTACGGCCGTCCCGGCGCCAGCGAGGAGGAAGTCCGCCGCGCGGCGGAGCTCGCGAGCGCCGATCGCTTCATCAGCGAAATGGAAGACGGATACCAAAGCCAGATCGGCGAGCGCGGCGTGACGCTGTCGGGCGGCCAGCGCCAGCGCATCGCCATCGCCCGCGCGATCCTCAAGGACGCGCCGATCCTGCTTCTCGACGAGGCGACGAGCGCCCTCGACGCGGAGAGCGAGCACGCGGTGCAGGAGGCCCTCGACCGCCTGATGCAGGGGCGCACCACCCTGGTCATCGCCCACCGGCTCGCGACGATCCGTTCCGCCGACCGGATCCTCGTGATGGACCGGGGGCAGATCGTCGAGGAGGGCGACCACGAGACGCTCGTGGCCCGCGACGGGCTCTATGCGCGCCTCGCGAGGCTGCAGTTCTCGGACGCGCAGCGCGAGCGTCCGCAGGCGGCGCAATAGCGCTTCCCGCATGTTCCGTGCGACATTTCACGGCCGGTTCGGCTGTTCGCGTTGATCGACAGGCGCGATCGGGCGCGGTATCTGAAACGTGGACAATCTGCGGCGTTCGGATTGATGTTGATCCGGCAATTCTCCGGACGCAGAGGGAGGAGACAGCGTGACCGACGAGAACCAGATGGAGTTGCCTGAACGCGAAGCGATGGAATTCGACGTCGTCATCGTCGGCGCAGGACCCGCCGGCCTCGCCGCCGCGATCCGCCTCAAGCAGCTTTCTGCCGAGCGCGGCGAGGAAATCTCCGTGGTGGTCGTGGAGAAGGGCGCGGAAGTCGGTGCGCATATCCTGTCGGGAGCGGTGATCGATCCGGGCGGCCTCGACGCGCTCCTCCCCGACTGGCGCGAGGATCCGGAGCGGCCGTTGCACACCCAAGTGACCGCCGACCAGTTCTATTACCTCGGTCCCGCCGGCGGGTTGCGCCTCCCGAATTTCGGCATGCCGGCCCTGATGAACAACCACGGTAACTTCATCGGCTCTCTCGGGGACGTCGCACGCTACCTCGCGCCTCGCGCGGAGGCTCTGGGCGTCGAGATCTATCCCGGCTTCGCCGCGGCCGAAGTGCTCTTCGACGACAATGGCGGCGTGCGCGGGATCGCGACCGGGGACATGGGCGTCGACCGCCACGGCAAGCCCGGACCGAACTTCACGCGTGGAATGGAGCTCATCGGCAAGTACACCCTCTTCGCAGAAGGCGCGCGCGGCCATCTGACGAAGCAGCTCATCCGCCGCTTCAAGCTCGACGAGGGCCGCGAGCCGCAGAAATACGGGATCGGCATCAAGGAACTCTGGGAGGTCGCTCCCGAGATGCACAAGCCCGGCCTCGTGCAGCATTCCTTCGGCTGGCCGCTCGACAACCGCACCGGCGGCGGCTCCTGGCTCTATCACTATGGCGACAACCTCGTCTCGGTCGGGTTCGTCATCCATCTGAACTACGAGAACCCGACACTCTCCCCCTTCGACGAGATGCAGCGCTTCAAGACACATCCGCTGATCGCGCCGACCCTCGAGGGCGGCAAGCGCATCGCCTATGGCGCGCGCGCCATCGTGGAGGGCGGCTGGCAATCCGCCCCGAAGCTCTCCTTCCCCGGCGGCTGCCTCCTCGGCGACGCCGCCGGCTTCGTCAACGTGCCGCGCATCAAGGGCAGCCACAACGCGATCCATTCCGGGATGCTCTGCGCCGAGCACGTGGTCGCGGCCCTGGCGGCGGGGCGGGCGAACGACGAGATCGCGAGCTATGAGGAGGCCTGGAGATCCTCCGCCATCGGCGACGATCTTCGCCCGGTGCGCAACGTGAAGCCGCTCTGGTCGAAATACGGGACGATGCTCGGGATCGCCCTTGGCGGGATCGACATGTGGCTCAACCAGATCGCCGGGATATCCCTGTTCGGGACCCTCGGGCACGGCAAGGCGGATCACGAGACGCTCAAGCCGATCGACCAGGTGAAGGCGAAGACCTATCCGAAGCCGGACGGCGTCCTCACCTTCGACAAGCTCTCTTCCGTCTTTCTCTCGAACACGAATCACGAGGAAGAGCAGCCGAGCCATCTCCAGCTTGCCGACCCGTCGATTCCGGTCGAGTACAACCTGCCGAAATACGGCGAGCCGGCGCGCCTCTACTGCCCGGCGGGGGTCTACGAGATCGTCTACGGGGACGAGGCCAACCGCAAGGATCCGCGTTTCGTGATCAACGCGCAGAACTGCGTGCACTGCAAGACCTGCGACATCAAGGACCCGGCGCAGAACATCAACTGGGTTACGCCGGAAGGCGGCGGCGGGCCGGTCTATCCGGGCATGTGACCTGCAGAAAGTGGGTGGCGGGCAGCCGCCGGTTTCGCGCTTCCGCGTCAACCTTACGCCTTGCCGTCGTCGGCGCGAGGGTTCATGGTCTGGCGTCCGCGTGGGAATCGCGGCGACATACGATGCTGGAAATCTGGAGCCGGATAGAACGTGTTCGCCAAATCGACCAGCCGCATCGCCGGCCTTTTCGCCGCCGCCTGTCTGGCGACGACGGCCTTCGTCTTCCCCGCCGAGGCGCGGGAGCCGCAGCCGATCCTCCGGGACGCGCTCCGCCCCGCGGCGAGCCTCGAGGGCAATTTCCTCTCGGCCTATATCGCCAGCTCGGCGCGCGACACCGCCGCCGCGGCCGTCTTCTACCGGCAGCTGTTCGACGCCGATCCTTCCAATGCCGAACTCGTCGAACGCGCCTTCATCGCCTTCCTCGCCGACGGGGATATGGAGAGCGCTTTCCGGGCCGCGGAGCGGATCGTCAATGGCGATCCCGAGAACGGCCTCGCGCATCTGGCTCTCGGCGTGCGCGACCTCCGGCAGGGCCGGTACGCCGCTGCGCGCACCCGTCTGGAACAGGGAGGCCGCGGGCGCGCCGCCGATCTCACGGCGACGCTTCTGCGCGCCTGGTCTTTTGCCGGCTCGCGCGATCCTAAGCAGGCGATGGAAACCGTCGATCGCCTTGAAGGCGAACCGAGCTTCGACATTTTCCGCGATTACCACGGCGGCCTGATCGCGAGCTTCCTCGGCCGTCCCAATGACGCCGAGCGCCGCCTCAAGGCGGCCTTCGACCAGCAGCCCTCGGCCCTGAGCGTCGTGGACGCCTATGCCCGCCATCTCGCCCGGCGCGGCAAGAAGCAGGAAGCGATCGCGGCCTACGAAACCTTTTCCGCGGCGATCCCGCGCCACCCCACGGTCTTGGCGCAGATCGCCCGGATCGAGGCGGGCGAGCCTGTCGAGCGGCCCGTCTCCAGCGTGAACGAGGGCGCGGCGGAGGTGCTCTACGCGCTCGGCTCGGCCGGCAACAGCCAGGGCGACGAATTGCCCGCCATCATCTACCTGCGGCTCGCCCTTCATTTGGCGCCGAAGCACGAGATGGCGCTGATCACGCTCGCCGACATCTTCGAGCGCATGGAGCAATACGAGCAGGCGATCGAGGTCTATTCGGCGATCCCGGCCGATTCCGTGGTGCGCGCAAGCGCCGACATCCAGATCGGCGTCTCGCTCGAGCGCCTCGGCCGCAACGAAGAGGCGAGCAGGCACCTGGAAGCGCTCATGGAAGAGCGCCCCGAGGATATCGAGGTGATCATCGCGCTCGGCAACATCCTGCGCGTGCGCCAGGAATTCGCGGAAGCGGCGGAAGTCTACTCGCGCGCGATCGACCTGATCGACGAGCCTGATCGCGGCCACTGGACGCTGTTCTACTTCCGCGGCGCTTCCTACGAGCGCTCGAAGCAATGGGAGAAGGCGGAGGCCGACCTCAAGACCGCGCTCGAACTGGTGCCGGAAACGTCCCCGATCGGGGAGGCGCAGGTGCTGAACTATCTCGGCTATTCCTGGGTCGACCAGGGCATCAATATCGACGAGGCGTTCAAGATGCTCCAGCGCGCCGTCGAATTGTCCCCGCGCGACGGCATGATCATCGACAGCCTCGGCTGGGCCTATTACCGCATGGGCCGCTACGAGGACGCGGTGCGCGAGCTTGAGCGCGCCGTCGAGCTCAAGGCGTCGGATCCCGTCATCAACGACCATCTCGGCGACGCCTACTGGAAGGTGGGCCGCCGCCTCGAGGCGACATTCCAGTGGCGGCACGCCCTCGACAGCGATCCCGAACCGGAAGACCGGGAGAAGATCGAGCGCAAGCTCGTCGAGGGGCTCGACGGGGAGGCCCCGCCCACTGCCGCCGAGCGCGCGCCTGCCCAGGGGCAATCGCGCGAGGGCGGCTGAGGCCGGCGGCGTGTCGCGCCTCCTCACGACCGCGCCCGCGAAGATCAATCTCTCGCTCCACGTCCTGGGGCGTCGCGCGGACGGCTATCACCTCCTCGAGAGCCTCGTCGCCTTCGCGGATGCGGTGGACGTGCTTTCGCTCGTGCCGGGGGAGGGCATCTCCCTGAGCGTTGACGGGCCCGAAGCGGGGTCGATCGGCGGAGGAGCCGACAATCTCGTCGTCAGGGCGCATGCGGGACTGGCCCGCCGGGTGCCAGGCCTTGTCGGCGGAAGCTTCCATCTCGTCAAGAATCTTCCTGTCGCATCGGGGATCGGCGGCGGATCCTCGGATGCGGCGGCGGCGTTGCGGCTGCTGGCGGACGCGAACGGCATCCCGGAAGGCGATGCGCTGCTCATGGAGGTCGCCGCGGAACTGGGGGCCGACGTTCCCGTCTGCCTCGCGCGCCGCTCGCGCATCATGCGGGGCATCGGCGAGCATCTTGCCGACCCCGTCGAAATTCCTGAACTTCCGGCCCTGCTCGTCAATCCACGCATTCCGGTGGAGACCGCCGCCGTGTTCCGTATGCTGGGGTTGAGTGCGGGCGAGATGCTGCCCGCCGCGCCGCCTGTAGAGGTTCCGCCGACATCCGATCGCGCCCGCTTCATCGCGGGGCTTGCGGGGCAGCGCAATGACCTTGCGGCGCCTGCGATCCGGATCGCGCCGGAGATTGCCCTCACTCTGGCGGCGCTCGACGCCCTCCAGGAATGCCGGCTCGCGCGCATGTCCGGATCGGGAGCCACGGTGTTCGGCCTGTTCGACACGCCGGCGGCGGCGCAGGAGGCCGCTTCGCGGATGGCGGTCGAGCATCCCGGCTGGTGGGTCCGCGCTGCGACGATCGGGGGATAGGGGCGCCGGCGTCGGTCGCAAGACGCTCAGGCGATATCCGTCTTCTTCCTGCGCTGCGCCATCGCCCGCTTCGCCTCCTCGGCATCCGTGTTCCTGGCGGCAATCACCTCGGCGAGGACGGCCTTGGCCTCGTCGCGGGGATATTCACGAAAGAGCTTGAGCGCGCGGTGGGGCGCGGATGTACCGGAGGCCAGTTTCATCCTGGCGCAAACGAGCTGGAGAAAGGTCCATTCGTCGACATTGGCGGCCCGGGCGAGAAGCACGGCCCCGTGTTCGTAGGAACCGCAGATGAGGTCGAAGGCGATGCCCTCGTCAATTCCCGCGCGCTCAGCCAGATTGCGCGACATCCGTGCGAGGCTACCCGTATCCGCATATTGCAGGATGATCTCGGACAATTGGCGGTCGAGCTTGATCTTCTCGTCCTCCTGCGGGTCCTCCGGCTCATCGGGCCCGGACGGCGCGGCGGGATCGGGCTCCCCGGCCTCGCCGCTGAAGCCGGCCACGAGGAGCCGCGCCCGCTCCGTGTCCTCGCAGCGCTCCCAAAGACCGGGCACCACTGCCTCGGGCAGATCCGGCCGATGGCAGAGCGCCTGCCTGATCTCGCCGTCATCCTTCGCCATCCCGACGAGTTCCTCGAAGGTTGCGCGGGCGAGTTTCGCCTTCCGGTTGCGCACGCAAGTGCGGATCGCCTCCCTGTCGCCCCTCGCGATCAGGCTCGCGGTCACTGTCTTGTCGAGCCCGGGATGCGCTGCGATCGCCCTGAGATCGTCCGGTCTTGCCTCGGCGACGATGGCGACGACCGCCTCGGACGCCGCGCCGCTCTCTCCGGCACTGCGCTCACCCGCAGCCTGCATGGAGCGCTCCGCGAGGGACTTGAGGAGCTTGGGGGGAACGAAATCCAGCCCCGCCAGACGCTTTGCGGCATCCGCCAGGGCGGGGTTCGTGCAGGACGGAAAGACGCTCCGGATGAGATCGGCGCAATGCTCGCGCTTGCCGAGCTGCAGGTTGCGCCCGCGCTCGATGAGGATGTCGACGAGAAGCTCCAGGGCGCCGTCGGGATCAGCGCCCTGCCCGAGAAGCTGCTCCAGCTTCGATTCGATATCGGGAAATTGCGCCGCGCGCCCTTTCATCGCTCATCCAGGTTTTCCGCAGCGGGTGCCGCAGCGCAGGTTGATTTGCAGACATCGTCGCATGGGATAGCTTAACTCTGAGCTAAGAACGCACAGGTATCACCCCGGCCATGCTACCAAAGGTAACCTCATGCCCATCGACGAAAAGCTCAGCTTCGTTCCAGTGTCGATCGCGGTCCTGACGGTCTCGGATACACGAGACCTGGCGCAGGACCGGTCAGGCGACGTCCTCGTCGAGCGAATCGCGGCGGCCGGACACGGCCTCGCGGCCAGGGCGATCGTGCGCGACGAGATCGAGGACATCCGCGAGATCGTCGGAAAATGGATCGCTGATCCCGGGATCGACGTGGTGATCACGACGGGAGGAACCGGATTCACCGGGCGCGACGTGACCCCCGAGGCGATCGAGCCGCTTTTCGAGAAGCGCATGGACGGGTTTTCGGCGGTCTTCCATCGCATCAGCTACGACAAGATCGGCACCTCGACGCTGCAATCCCGGGCGACGGCGGGCGTCGCGAACGCGACCTATATCTTCGTGCTGCCCGGCTCGCCCGGCGCGTGCAAGGATGCCTGGGACGGCATTCTAGCGCCGCAGCTCGACTATCGCCATCGTCCGTGCAACTTCGTCGAGATCATGCCGAGGCTCGACGAGCATCTCAGGCGCGGCAAGCTCAGGAAGTAAGCAGCCCCTGGCGCGCCACCTGGGCGCCGATACCGGCGACCTTCGCGCCGCGCGCCTTCTCCAGCCGGGACACGTGGACGACATCTCCCGCGCGGGGATTTCTGGAGAAGCGCGCTACGACGTCACCCAGCCATTCCCGCAGCGAATGCGTCCGCCGCCTCAGCCGCCCTATCGGATAATTCTCCCGCGAGGCGGCGAAGGCGAAGCGGTCGACGGCGCCGATCCAGCCCTCGAGCGGAACGTCGCCTGCTTCGAGGCACAGGAGCCATTCGCGGCGCGCCAGGCGCGCGCCCATCCGCCAGGGATCCTCGCCGGCATCCCGCAGCAAGAAGCCGGCGCCTGTCGCTTCCGCGATGTGAGCGATCTCGTCATCGTGGCGATCGGCGACGACCACCGCGTCCGCGATCACGCCTTCGGCCACGCCGGCGACGAGGGAGGAAAGAGTGACCGCGAGCGCCTCGGGGCCGCTCCGTGCGTGAATGATGGCAGTCAGCATCTTTCGCTTGTAGCGCTTCCGCTCCGATATTGCACTGCAAAAAGAACACGCCGAAAACAGCCCCTTGCCTATGTTCGTTTAATGTTCTATTAATCGCGCAATGTTCCGGTGAGAACTTGACAGTTCAGCATGTCAGGGAATCCAAAAATGGCAGGCGAAGCAGGTTTCCGCAGGCTCGACCAGGTCGCGGCATCCTCCGGACTTCCGGCGCGGGAAGCCGCTCGGCTGCGTGCCGGGCGTCCCGCCGCCCTTGATCCCCGCGCCCGTCGCGGACGGGGAGCGACAACGAACGAGACGGGCCGGTTCGAGCCTCTGGCGCGGGAAGCCTTCGACGATGCCTGGGACATTCCCGAGGAGGTAGCGAGACGCGACACGCAGGTGACGGTCGAGCGGCCAAAAACCATCATCGCCCGCAACAACTCCCCGGATATCGGCTTCGACCGCTCGATCAACCCGTACCGGGGCTGCGAGCACGGCTGCTTCTATTGTTTCGCGCGCCCCAGCCATGCCTTTCACGGCCTCTCCGCCGGCCTCGATTTCGAGACGAAGCTCTTCGCCAAGCCCGACGCTCCGGCGCTGCTGGAGAAGGAACTGGCCGCCAGGGGCTACTCCCCGCGCACGATTGCGATGGGAACGAACACCGATCCCTATCAGCCGATCGAAAAGACGCACCGCATCACCCGCGGCGTTCTCGAAGTGCTGGCGCGGACGCGCCACCCCCTGGGCATCGTGACCAAATCGGCGCTGGTGACCCGCGACATCGACATCCTCGTGCCCATGGCGGAGCAGGGGCTCGCCAAGGTGGCCCTGTCGATCACGACGCTCGATCCGCGCCTTGCGCGGCGGATGGAGCCGAGGGCGAGCAGCCCCGCGCGACGACTCGAGGCGATCCGCAGGCTGACGGACGAGGGGATCCCCGTAAGCGTGCTCGTCGCGCCGGTAATCCCGGCGATCAACGACCACGAGATCGAGCGCATCCTCGAAGCGGCCTATGCGGCGGGCGCCCGCGAGGCCGGCTACGTCATGCTGCGGATGCCGCACGAGGTAAAGGACCTGACGCGCGACTGGCTGATCGAGCATTATCCGGAGCGCCTGGATCGTGTCCTGTCGCAGGTGCGCGAGATGCGCGGCGGCAAGGAGTACGACGCGACCTGGGGGAAGCGGCAGACGGGGGTGGGGCCGGTCGCCTGGATGATCGGTCGGCGGTTCGAGGTCGCGGCCGCGAGGATCGGCTACCGCAGCGAGCGGACGCGGCTGCGCACCGACCTGTTCACACCGCCGTCCAGGGCGGCGCCGGGGCAGCTCGCATTGTTCTGAGGATAGAAGCCGCCGCCGTCTCGTCTTGATCCTTCCGCCGTGCTAGGCGGGGATCATGAGGAAATGCGCGGACGATCATGTGGGTCAGGCGCCGGTCGTCGCGGTGCTCGACGGAGCGCGCGAGCGGATGTTCTGCCCCGGCGGACGCATCGCGGGCGTCGACGAGGCCGGACGCGGGCCGCTCGCGGGGCCGGTAGCGGCCGCGGCGGTGATCCTTGATCCGGACCATGTCCCGGCGGGTCTGCGGGACTCAAAGGAGCTGACGGGACCCGAGCGCGAGCGCCTGTTCCTCGCGATCATGGCGAGCGCCCATGTGGGAATCGCCTTCTCGTCATCGCTCGAGATCGACCGCATCAATATCCGTCAGGCCACGCTTTCCGCCATGCGTCGCGCGGTCGACGCCCTGCCTGTCGCGCCCGATCATGCGCTGATCGACGGAGTCGACGTCCCGCCGGAACTCGCCTGCCCGGCCGATCCGGTCATCAGGGGCGATTCGGGCTTCGCCGCCATCGCCGCCGCATCGATCGTCGCGAAGGTGATTCGGGACCGCACGATGCGGCTGATCGACCGCCGCTATCCGGAATACGGTTTCTGCCGCAATGCGGGATATGGGACGCGGGAGCATCTTGACGCCCTCGCGTTGCACGGGCCATGCCCTTTCCACCGATTTAGTTTTGCTCCCGTGCGCAGGTTCGTCGAGGATGCGGCTACCCTTAACGCGAATTAATAAATTTTCCTTGTAAAATCAATAGGTAGGCAATATTTGCAGCCCCATTGCGGGACGTTTTTTAATTGTCCTGGCAACGTCTTTTTTACCCTGTCCGGCAATGATCACCCCCGTTGAGTGAGTGAGTAACGGTGCATGGCCATGGGTACCTCGCGTACCGGGGCCGCCGACGTCGCCCCCCGGAAAAATGTCTCGCGTACCGGGCGGACCACGTCGGCGCCTCGGATGGGGATCGAACTCCCCCGGAACGAAATCCTGATCGGGGATTGCATCGCTTCCCTCGAGAAGCTGCCTCCCGAGAGCGTCGATCTCGTCTTTGCGGACCCGCCCTACAATCTCCAGCTCGAAGGGGCGCTGACGCGGCCCGATCACAGCTTGGTGGATGCGGTGGACGACGCCTGGGACCAGTTCGCCAGCTTCTCCGCCTATGACGCCTTTACCCGCGCCTGGCTCCTCGCGGTCCGGCGCGTGATGAAGAAGAACGCTTCGCTCTGGGTCATCGGCTCCTATCACAACATCTTCCGCGTCGGCGCCACGCTGCAGGATCTCAACTTCTGGATCCTGAACGACATCGTCTGGCGGAAGGCCAACCCGATGCCGAACTTCCGCGGCAAGCGGTTCACCAATGCCCACGAGACCCTGATCTGGGCCTCGAAGGGTCAGGACGCCAAGGGCTACACCTTCCACTACGACGCGATGAAGGCGGCCAACGAGGACGTGCAGATGCGTTCCGACTGGTACTTCCCCCTCTGCACCGGGGAGGAGCGCCTGAAGGACGAGCATGGCCGCAAGGTCCATCCGACCCAGAAGCCCGAGGCGCTGCTCGCCCGAATCCTCCTCGCCACCTCCAATCCCGGCGACGTGGTGCTTGACCCCTTCTTCGGATCGGGGACGACGGGCGCGGTCGCCAGGATGCTTGGCCGGGATTTCATCGGCTGCGAGCGCGAACATGGCTACGCGGAAGCGGCGCGCAGGCGGATTGACGCCGTGGTTCCCCTCGACGAGGCGGCGATCGCGCGCGCGCCGGAAAAGCGGAGCGAGCCGCGGGTGCCGTTCCTCTCCGTGATCGAAGGGGGGCATCTGCGGGCGGGCGAGGCGCTGGTCGACCAGCGACGCCGCCACAAGGCGACGGTCCGCGCCGACGGCACGCTGGCGCTCGGGCCCGCGATCGGTTCGATCCACAAGATCGGCGCGCTCGCGCAGGGATTGCCCGCCTGCAACGGCTGGACATTCTGGCATGTTGATCGCGGCGGTTCGCTCATCTGCATCGACGACTTCCGGTCCGAGATCCGCAAGGGGATGTAGCCGGTCAGCCCCCCTTGCCCTCGCGTACGGAGCGGCCGACGCTGTCGGCGACCACGGCGCCGCGCGAGCCGAGGGGCTTCCTCGGATCGATTGTCGTGTCCTTCGCCGTCTGGTGTTCCAGTTCCGCATCGATCTCCGCCCCGACGAGAAGGATGAAGGTCGAGATATAGGCCCACATCATCGCGGCAGCGATGGCGCCGAGCGATCCGTAGGTCGCCGTGTAGTTGGCGAAGTTGGAGAGATAGTAGGAGAACCCGGCCGAGACGGCGATCCAGACGGTCGCAGCCGCGAAGGAGCCGGGAGAGATCCACCGCCACTTTGCCGGGACGCGGCTCGGTCCGTACCTGAAGAGCGTCGCGATCCCGATCTTCGCCACGAAAAACAGGGCAGCGGATGGAAGCAGCAGGACGATCCAGCCCGCGATCGGGCCGAGGGGCAGGAGATTGAGGATGATCGGAACGCCGATCACCACGTTCAGGAGCAGGATGACAAAAACCAGCGCGCCAAAGGTGAAGAAGAGCGACGTTGCGTAAAGTCTGATCCAGCCGCGCTTCTCCCTTTCGCCATAGATGACGTTGAGGGCATCGAAAAGCCCCTGGACGGCGCTGTTGACGATGTAGATCGCAATTGCGAACGTCGTCGCGAATGTCAGGCTCAGGGTGTCGGTACGCTGGCTGATCAGGCGCTGGAGTTCGATATCCACGAGTTCGAGCAGGGCTGGCGGCAGGAAGCCGTCAAGGTCTTCGAGCTGTTCCCGCAACTGGGCGGGATCGCCGGCGAGCCCGTAAAGCGAGACAAGCGCGGCGAGCGCCGGGACGATCGCGAGAATCAGGAAGAATGCGGCGCCGGCGGCGTTCGCACTGACGCGATCGCGCGTAATTCCGCGCAGGACCCGCCATGCAACATCGTGCAGCCCGGCCTTCGGGATCAGAAACGGCGAGCCGGCCTCGCGCCCGCGACCGCGTTCGGCGGCGCGCTCACGACTCTTGCTCAACCGGATGTTCTTCTCTTCCATGATCCTGTCCCGAGGCCTCCGCATCAACGCGCAGGGAAGCTTCAGGGTTCGCAAGCGACATGATGAGGCGCCCGGCTCGTCAGTTCGGCAAGGCGCTGACCCCGCCCCAGGTGGCGACTGCAAGAGTCGCCGAACCCAGAAGCGCCGCGAGAACAAGCGCTGTCAGGACATTGCGGCGCACCCGCATGGCGGTCAAGTGGAAGCCGTTATCGCTCTGGCGCGACTGTGAACCGTCGGAGATATTGTCTCGCATCGGCACCCCCGGATGATGGATCACTGCCGCCGACGGGCCGTTCTGTCTGGCGAGACCGGCACTTCGGGAACATGTCCAACTGCTTGTTAGGTCCCCAGATATCACACGGAAGGGGATCATTTAAGAAGAAATACAATACTCCGTAGTTTCCCTGAGATTTTGTCGCCCTGTCCGGGCGGCAGGCCGCTTCGATCATGGCCACGGATCAGGCGCAGGAGCGTCCCAGAAGCCGACGGCTGCACAAGGATCTGGAAGTATTCATGCATTACTCTACGGATATCAGCGTAGAAAAACAAGACACAGTCGAAATAGTAGTTCGTACCCGGCGTTGATGCCTGCAAGGCGACAGCCTGTTGAAACAGAATTGTAAGCTTTCAATTGGACTGAGGGGCGTAAGATGCTGCGATCATCCTGCCGGCCGCTCCCGAGCCGGGGCGAATACCCCCGTCGCGTCCCAAGCGGCTACGGTTCGCTCCCTCGGCTTGCGACCCGCAAAGGGCATCGACCGGCGGCAGCGGAAAGGATCCTCGCCCAGCAAGGATGTGCCGCGGCATATCGACACACCCCTTAATTGTGCCGGCGGCACGTCGCTCACACGTGCTCCGGTGGCTCGGCCGGGCGCGAATCGGGAGGCGCGAACGCCTCCCACGCAGGGGCAAGGTTTACTGCGCCTCGACGCCGGCGGCGTCGATGATGCCCTTCCAGGTCTCCATCTCCTGCTCGTGATACGGACGGAATTCCTCCGGCGTGCGCACGTTGAGGGTGAAGCCCAGGTTCTCGATCGCCTCAGCCACCGCCGGCTCGCGAAGCGTCGCCACGAGTTCGCCGGACAGCTTGTCGAGCACCGGCTGCGGCACGCCCGCCGGCGCGAAGATCGCCGCCCAGGACTCAGCGTCGGCGCCCTCGACGCCCTGCTCGCGCAGGGTCGGCAGCTCGGGGAGCTTCGGGTTGCGCTCAGGGCTCGCAATGGCGATCGCCCGCATGTTGCCGGCGTTGATCTGCGCGAGCACGGAGGGGAGCGTCGAGTTGGAGACGTCGATTCGCCCGGCCACGAGCTCCTGCACGAGCGGCGCGGCTCCGCCGAACGGGATATGCGTCATCTCCGTCCCGGTGCGCTCCATGAACAGCTCGAAGGAGAGGTGCGATCCCGAGCCGATCCCGGTCGAGCCGTAGTTGAGCGCTTCCGGATCGGCCTTGGCGAGCTCGATCAGTTCCTGGATGTTCTGCGCTTCGAGATCGTTGCGCACGACGTAGACGTGCTCGAAGGCGCCTACGCCGGCGAGGGGAGCAAAGTCCGCAAGCGCATCGTAGCCAGGCTCGCGCAGCAGGAACATGTTGTTGCCGTGCGTCTGGTTGTTGCCGAACACGATGGTGTGGCCGTCGGGTTCCGCATTGGCGACGCCGCGCGTGCCGATCGAGCCGGACGCGCCGGCATCGTTGCGGACGACGACATTCTGGCCCAGCTTCTGCCCCAGATCCTCGGCGATGATGCGCGCGATGGCGTCGGTCGGGCCGCCGGCGGGGTAGGGGACGACCATGGTGATCGGGCGGGTCGGGAAGTCCTGCGCGAAGGCGGCGCTTCCCGTCAAGGCTGCGCCGGCCACAAGGCCGAGCGCCAGGCGGCGGGTGATCATGGGCATTTTCCTCCAAAGACTGTCGCTTGTCGCTGGTCCGGATCGTCTTTGCGAAACGGTTCGAAAACAGTTCTAGCGCGGCCAGAGCGCTTCGCCATCCGCAATTTTCGCACGGCCCGGACGCGTCGCCCGGTGCGCGCCGCTCCGCAGGCCGGGGCGACACGTTTCGGCTTGCCTGGCAAACGAGGCGGAGATAGGGTCCGCACCGCTTCTAAGGCCTTCTCCAACGCCCGTTCCGGAGGTTTCCCCATGGGCTTTCTGTCGGACGCTCTTTCGCGCGTCAAACCTTCCGCCACGATTGTCATCACACAGAAGGCGCGCGAGCTGAAAGCGCAGGGCCGGGACGTGATCAGCCTGTCCGTCGGCGAACCTGATTTCGACACTCCGGAGAACATCAAGGAAGCGGCGATCGCCGCCATCCGCCGCGGGGAAACGAAGTACCCGCCGGTTTCCGGAATCGTGCCCCTGCGCGAGGCAATCGCCAAGAAGTTCAAGCGCGAGAACGGTCTCGACTACAAGCCCTCGCAGACGATCGTCGGCACCGGCGGCAAGCAGGTAATCTACAACGCCCTGCTCGCGACGCTCAATCCCGGCGACGAGGTCGTCATCCCGCGCCCCTACTGGGTCTCGTATCCGGAGATGGTCGTGCTCAACGGCGGCGAGCCGGTTTTCGTCGACACGACGATGGAGCACAACTTCAAGCTTCAGGCGGAGGATCTTGAGCGCGCGATCACGCCTAAGACCAAGTGGATCATCCTCAATTCGCCGTCCAACCCTTCCGGGGCCGCCTATTCCTGGGACGAGATGAAGGCGATCACGGATGTGCTGATGCGCCATCCGCAGGTCTGGATCCTGACCGACGACATGTACGAGCACCTCGTCTACGGCGATTTCCAGTTCGTGACCCCCGCCCAGGTCGAGCCGAATCTCTACGACCGCACCCTGACCATGAACGGCGTCTCGAAGGCCTACGCCATGACCGGCTGGCGCATCGGCTACGCCGCCGGCCCGGAGAAGCTGATCAAGGCGATGGACTTCGTCCAGGGCCAGCAGACCTCCGGAGCGGCGACGATCTCGCAATGGGCGGCGGTCGAGGCGCTCGACGGGCCGCAGGACCATCTCGCCGTCTTCCGCAAGGCCTTCGCCGAGCGCCGCGAGCTGGTCGTCTCGATGCTCAACCAGACCCGCTTCCTGAAGTGCCCCATGCCCGAGGGCGCGTTCTACGTCTATCCCTCCTGCGCCGAGGCGATCGGCAAGCGCACCCCCGGCGGCAAGGTGATCGAGACGGACGAGGACTTCGTCAGCGAGTTGCTGGCGGCGGAAGGCGTCGCGGCGGTCCACGGCTCGGCCTTCGGCCTTGGCCCGAACCTGCGCATCTCCTACGCCACCTCGAACCAGCAGCTCGAAGAGGCGTGCAACCGCATCCAGCGCTTCTGCGGCTCTCTGGATTGAGCCGCGAGATCCGGCGGGACGCGATCGCAGCCCGCCGGCGCGGCGAGCGAGGCATCGGCTCTTGACGAACGGGCGGCGCAACCTCCTCGCCTTCGGACCGTTGGCGGCGGCGGGCCTCGCCGCCGCCCTTGTCGCCGTGGCGGGCGTGACCCAGCGCGAACTGCTCGCGTCGCCGCTGGAGCCGTTCGCCTACGGCTATTTCTTCGACCGCTTCCCGGCATTCGCCTTCGCCATCATCTACGGGGTGGCGCGGCTCGCCCTCGTGGCGGTCGCCGCCCCTGGGCGCTACCGGGTCGCGCGGCTCGTGACGGCCCCCGTCGGGATCGCCGCCCTCCTGGCCGTCAGCCTCTATCCGACCTTCGGCGGTTTCGTCATGCGCGGCGCCTTCCTCTCCGGGGCGACGACCTTCGCCGATGGCGCGACGGCGGTCATGGCCTACGCGATTGGAGCGGCTTTCTCGACGCTGATCTTCGCGCTCGTCCTCGGCTTCGGCGTCATCCTGATCCGCCTGGGCTTCGAGCGCACGCGCAAGGCTTTTCTCGCGGCCCTCCTGCGCTACGCGGCCCTCGTCTTCGCCGGGTTCACCCTCGTCGCCCCGCGCGCCCTGGGCCTCGACTTCCTCGGCGACTGGCCCCGATGGCCTCTCGACGCGGGGGAGGGGGCGGCGCTCGTCGCGCTCGTCCTCGTCGCGCTCCTGCCCCATGCCCTGATCGTGCGGCTGCGCGGGTAGAGCCTCGCGACGGGAGTCGCGGTCAGTCGCAGACGACGTGGACGCTGATCTCCCCGGCGCGCTCCGCGAGATCGGCCGGCCGCAGGGGCTCCGTCCGGCCGCCCGGCTCGTAGGCGATGCTGTTCGCGTCGAGGAAGGTGGACAGCACGGTGCTCTTGACCGCAAAGTTCACATTCTGCGGGATGTCCCCATGCGCCGCGGCCTGGCGCAAGGCGTTGAGCTTGTAGGTGACCACGCCGATCACGTTGCCGTATTCGTCAACGAGCGGCCCGCCGGAATTGCCCTGCTGGACCGGCGCGGAAACCTGGAGATGACGGGGATCGTCGTTCAGCCCGGAAAGCGCCGTGATGTTCCCGAGCGTGAAATTGCCGGAGCTGGAGAGCATGTCGGCAAGGGGAAAGCCGAAGACGGCGACCGCTTCGCCGAGGCGGAAGCCGACCCGCAGGCCGGCCACCGCCTGCGGACGATGATCGATCCTGATCAGGGCGAGATCGTCTGCCGCATTCGTCGCGAGGATCGTTCCGCCCCTGATAGTCGCCCCGCCGACCCGCACGGCGATGCGAGAGCAGTCGCGAATGACGTGCTCGTTCGTCACGACATGGCCCTGCCGGCTCACGAAGAAGCCCGTCCCCGAAGACATGTCGCGGTCGGAGGGGGTGTTCTTCGGTATAGTCGAGGTCGGGGCGGAGGGCCGCGCGGGAGCGGGCGACCCGGCAACCTCGGGAGCCTCCCAGGGATAGCCGATCGGGTCCACCTTCAGAAAGGCCGCGCCCGTCATCGATGCCCAGAGCGAGCCGGAGATGACGGAGACGAGGCGATCGCCGTAGATCGGCGCGTCATTGCTGCGCCAGGAAACGTCGATGCCAATCAGGCCGCCGCCGTCGCGGTGGAAGCGCACATAGCGGTGATAGCCGTTCTGGGTCGACGAGATCACGAAGAAATCGTCGCGCAGGACCTCATAGAGGATCGTGTCGCCGCTGGCGGTCATCTCGCGAAGCAGGGCCGCGTGGCCAAGCCGGACATCTCCGCCGGAAAAGAATTCGTAGCTCAGGCGCAGGCGGTTGAGCGGATCGCGCATGAAGACGCCCGCATCCGTCCGCTCGGCCAGCATCTCGAAGCCCATCGGGATCCAGATGGCATGCCCCCGGTCGGGATGGCGCACCGACCGGAACCCCCAGCTCCTGATCACCGGCGTCGACTGGGCCGCGAGAGTGTCGATCTGCGCTCCTGTGATGTAGCCCGTGGGAGGCTGGCGGAGGCTTGACTGGAACTCCTTCACCGCGGCGTGTAGGCGGGTCGAGTAGCTCTCATTGGGCACCGCCGGCCAGAAGCCGGCAGCCGTCATCATGAGCTGGAAGAAGAGCCGGTCTTCGACTTTCAGCTGCGCGAATTCCGCCTGCGCCTGTCGATAGAATCGGTCCTGCGCCTGAACAGGAGAGGCGAGCGATAGAAAAACCAGAGCGGCGATAGCCCAACGCATGAACGGAACCTGTGCGAAACCCCTGGAACGCTGCGTCACTTGACGACGCGCCCAGCATAGAGGCTCGAGCGTGAAAGAAGCGTTGTCGGCCCCGTTCATGTCCGGACTTGACGCAGGCTACAGGCCCCTCGCCAGGTCGCCCGACAGGCCCGCGAGCGCTTCCGGGCGGTAAAGCGCCTTTTCGTGAAGGTTCGCGGCAGGCTCACGCCAGCGCCGCCGCGCAGGCTCCGAAACATCTTCGAGGGCGGCGGGCCCGCGACGGGGCCCCTTGCGCATGAAGGTCTCGAGGCTGACGAAGCGTTTGGCCTTGCTGCGCAGCGGTCCCCGGTGATCCGCCTCTTCGCGCGCCTCGGCAAGCGCCCGCGCCTCGAGCGCGAGGCCCGCCAGCCCGGCCCCTTCCGCGATCCAGAGCAGCGCGCCGCTCGACAGGGAGGCCGTCTCACCGCCGCCGCCGACGGAACTGTGGTCGCCGGGGAACCATTCCTGCCGGAAGGGCGCCTCCGCCGGGTCTTCGGCGGAGGCGTTCAGGCGCGCAAGATTCGACCAAAGCGCCGGCTCGTAGGCGCGGCGGAACTCGTCGATGGCGACCGCGTGGCGCGCGCTCTCGATGCTGCTCGACAGAACCGTGTCGTGAAAGGCATGGCCGCGGTTGAACAGGCCCGCGAGGAGGAGATGGTTCGGCACCCCCAGCGCCCCCACCGTGTCCCACACGCCGAGGTATCGGATGCGCAGCCGCACGCTTGCGCCCTCGCGAAACCCCGGCAGATTGGCCCGGCGCCAGTCGAGCTCGTGATCGTTGAGATGCACCCGCGGCGCGATGCGCGCGCGGAAGGCGCAGCTAGCATCGGAATCCGGATGGCTTTCAGGCCCCCGCCCGCGATAGAGGGCGATCGCCTCCCCGATCCGCCGCGCCTGCGCCTGCTCGACGATGCCGCAATTGCGGATCAGCCCCGCGAGGGACCGCGCCGTGAATGCGCCGCGCGAAAAGCCGAAGATGAAGATCTCGTCGCCAGGGTCGTAGTTGAAGACGAGAAAGCGGTAGGCCTGCTCGACCTTTGTCATCAGCCCGCCGCCGAAGGCTCCCCCGATCAGGCGGTCGGCCGCCTCGGCGACCGCCTTGCCGGATCCCACCCCCTCGTCATAATACACGACCTGCAGCGTCCCCTCGGCGTCGCGCGACGAGACCGCTTCCGCAATGCGCACGACATTGGTGACCTTCTCGCCGTCGAGCCGGTTCCAGGTGCCGTCGCAGCAGATGACGATCTTCTTCATGACCATGCGCGTCCCGTCGAGTTCCGATCGGGAAGGCATATCTCAACGAGAACAAAATAGCAACATATAATTGCTGCGAGGGTGTCGCAGCTACCGGATTCCGAATGTCTCCATCCAGCCGAAATCGTCCTCGGTCCGCCCCTTCGGCTTGTATTCGAGGCCGATTGGCCCCGCATAGGCGGATTGCGCCAGCTCCTCGAAGATCGCGGCGAAGTTGATCTCGCCAGTATCCGGCGCGGTGCGCAGCGGGGCGTTGGCGATCTGGACGTGGCCGATATGGGGCAGGTGCTTGCGGAAGCGGCGGATGAGATCGCCCTCCATCACCTGGATATGGTAGAAGTCGAACATCAGCTTGACGTTCGGCTCCCCGATCTCCCCGAGGAGTTCGACGATGCGGTCGGACTTGCAGACCACGTTGTCGGGCCGGTCATAATGGTTGAGCGGTTCGAGCACGATGGTGACGCCCGAGCCCGCGATCTCGCGGGCGGCGGCGCGCAAATTGGCCACGTAGGTTTCTTCCGCGCGGGCGCGATCCTCCGGAGCGACGGATCCCGACATGACGTGGATGACCTTCGCGCCGAGGCCCTGCGCGTAATCGAAGGCCTGCGCGAAATAGCGGCGGAAATCGTCCTCGCGGCCGGGAATTCCCGCATGTCCCCATTCGTCGCGGGAGATGTCGCCGCGCGGCGTGTTGAGGTTGTTCAGGCTGACCTGCGAACGCTCGAGGGCGTCCTTCAGCTCGGCGATGGAATGATCGTAGGGGAACTGGAACTCGACCACGTCGAACCCGCAGGCCTTCGCCGCCGCGATGCGGTCGGGGAGGGGATATTCGGTGAAGAGCGTGCCGAAATTCGCCGAGAAGCGGGAGCGGGGAAGCGTCGCCATGTCTGATCACCCTCCGGACCGAGTGCCCATGGTGGCCGGTCATGTTTGGGATAACAAGCGTGGGAACGGGGCGAAAGGCGCGCAGACGCGAAGGCGCAGGTGCGGCAGGGCTCACGGTTCTCCCGCGCCCTTCCGTTGCCCGCGCCCCGCGATCCGCCTGAAGAGCGGAACGAGGAAACCAGCGACGGGGATCGTGGCCGCCCCCACGGCCAACCCGAAGAGCGCTGCCGCGCCCGCCTCGATGAGCCAGCCTGCAATCGCGCCGCCGAAGGCGAGCGCGCCGGCGGCTCCGGCGGCCACATGATGGATCGCTTCGGCCAGTTCATCCGCGCCGTAGGTCTCTAACCCATGAATGATGATGCCGCCGCCGACCCACAGCATCGCGATCGTCCCCACGATCCCGAGCAGGGTCAGAAAATACGGCATGCCCGTCACGAGCGCGCGCCCAATGCCGCGCGTGAGCGGCCGCAGGATGCGATCCGGCATTCCGGGAGTATGGACTGCGGCCAGCCCGCGCATTCCGAGCAGGCTCGACAGCGGCGCAGCGTTGCGGGCGAGCGACAGCCCGACATCGTCGGCCTTCACGATGAGCGCCACGGCCCCGTAGACGCCCAGGGTGACGCCGATCGCCACGATGATGAGAACGAAGATCTGCGTGGCGAAGGAGGCGAGGGCGACAGTCGACAGGGTGATCGCCATGATTTCGGCGGACAGGATGAAGTCCGTGCGGATCGCCCCGTCGACCTTCTGCCTTTCCAGCCGCTCCGGCGTCAGTTCCGCGACGGCGGGAGCCTCCTCGTGCTTGTGCGCGGCGTGTGGGGCAAGCGCCTCGTAGATCTTCTCCGCGCCCTCGTAGGAGAGATAGGCGCCGCCGAGCATGAGGATCGGAGTGATCAGCCAGGGCGCGATCCAGTTCAGCAGGAGCGCGGCGGGCAGGAGAAAGAGGAGCTTGTTCCTGATCGACCCGACCGCGATCTTGCCGACGATGGCGAGCTCGCGGCGAGCGGCGAGGCCGACGACGTAGCGCGGCGTGACGGCGGCGTCGTCGATGACGACGCCCGCCACCTTGACGCCTGCCTTCGACGCTTGGGCGGCCGCGTCATCGACCGAGGCGGCGGCGAGCTTTGCCAGGCCGATGACGTCGTCCAGCAATGCGATAAGGCCGACGCTCACTTGTCTGCTCCGTGAAGCATGCCGGGCGGGAACGGAAGATGCTGCCGGGTCAACGCCGCCGGCGGCAAAAGGATGCCGTCACTGCCCCCGCCGCGCGCGGCTGGCGAACCGCACGGCGTCCTCCGCCGCCTTGAACAGGGCCTTCGCCTTGTTCACGCATTCCACGCGCTCCGAGACCGGGTCGCTGTCATAGACGATGCCCGCGCCGGCCTGGACATACATGCGTCCGTCCTTGACCACGGCGGTGCGCAGGACGATGCAGGTGTCCATCTGCCCGTCTGCGCCGAAATAGCCGATGCAGCCCGCATAGGGGCCGCGCTTGTCCTTCTCCAGTTCGTCGATGATCTCCATCGCGCGCACCTTGGGCGCTCCCGAAACGGTCCCTGCCGGGAAGCCGGCGACGAGGGCGGAAAGCGCGTCGTGGCGCGGATCGAGCCGGCCGACGACATTCGAGACGATGTGCATCACCTGGCTGTAGTATTCGAGGAAGAAGCTGTCGGTCACGCGCACCGTGCCGTATTGCGAGACGCGGCCGACGTCGTTGCGGCCGAGATCGAGCAGCATGAGGTGCTCGGCGCGTTCCTTCGGATCCGCCAGCAATTCCTCCGCATGGCGGCGATCGGCCGCCGGCGTCTCCCCGCGCGGACGCGTTCCCGCGATCGGGCGCACCGTCACCTCGCCGTCGCGCACGCGCACCAGGATCTCGGGCGAGGAGCAGACGATCTGGAAGTCCTCGAAGTCGAGATAGCAGAGGAAGGGGGCAGGATTCACCCGGCGCAGCGAACGGTAGAGCGCGAAGGCGGGGAGGGGGAATTCCGCCTCGAAGCGCTGCGACAGCACCACCTGGAAGACGTCTCCAGCGCGGATGTATTCCTTGGCGCGCGCGACCATCGCCTCGTATTCGGCCTCTCCGGTATTCGAGGCCGCTTCGATGGCGGGAAGGCTGCCCGCGTCATGGCGCACCTCCGCCGCGACAGGACGCTCCAGCGCATCGACGACGCTGTCGAGCCGCGCCATCGCCGTCTCGTAGGCGGCGCGCGCGCCGATGCCCGGCTGCGGGCGGATCGGGGCGACGAGCGAGATCTCGTCGCGCACCGCGTCGAAGACGACCATCACGGTCGGGCGCACCATCACCGCATCGGGTACGCCAAGGACGTCCGGGTTCGGCTCGGGAAGCCGCTCCATGGAGCGCACCATGTCGTAGCCGAGATAGCCGAAAAGACCCGCCGCCATCGGGGGCAATCTCTCCTCGCCGGGGATCGCGCTTTCCGCGATCAGGGCGCGCAGGCTCTCGAGCGCCGGCCTCTCGTCGGGCTCGAAGCGCCTTTCCCCCGCGAGCGCCTTGGGGTCGATCTCGCACCGGCCGTCGCGGCAGCGCCAGATCAGGTCCGGCTCGAGCCCGATCATCGAATAGCGGCCGCGCACCGCGCCACCCTCGACGGATTCGAGCAGGAAGGCCGGGCCAGCGTGGTTCGCCCTGAGCTTCAGGAAGGCCGCGACCGGCGTCTCGAGATCCGCGACGAGGGTCGTGCGCAGGAGGGAAGGCTCGCCGGCCTCGTAGCGCCCGGCGAAATCCTCGAATGCGGGCGTCGCGTCCATCGGATCACATTTCTCCGCCGATCGCCTGCCGGTAGGCGGTCTCGTTGATCGAGACGCCGATCTCGTCCTGGAGCTGCGCCAGATACTGCTCGAGCAGGTCCCGGGACAGATCGTTGCGCAGGCGCGCTTCGATCGTCTCCGCCTGCGGCGTCGTCGTCAGGAATTGAGGGGCGGTGGCGCCCCGGACGACGAAGACCGCGCGGCTCGTGTCGTCGAGCGCGGCGGTGCCGGGCTCGCCGACGCGGGTCGCGAAGATCTGCTGCACGGCGTTGGCCGTGAGCGAACCCTGCGCCTGTCCGCGGGCGAGGTTCGCGGCGTTGCCGACGCTTCCCCCGACCTCCTGGGCGAGCGCCTCGAGGCTCTCGCCCTGCCCGAGTCGCTGGACGAGCTCGCCGCCCATCTCCGACAGGCGCCGGGTGATCTCCTCGTTGCGCCAGTCCGCCACGACCTGGTCGCGGACCTCGTCGAGCGCACGATTGCGCGCCGGCTCCACGCCCGTCACGTCGAACCAGACATAGCCGTCATCCGGCGTGCGGATCGCCTGGTTGTCGACGCCGATATCGCTTTCGAAGATGGCGGAGACCAGGGAGGGGCCGAGCGGCAGCGTCACCTGCTCGCCAGCGGGGTCGAGGCCGCTCGCGTCCACGGCGGGAACCTCGCTCACGGCCAGCCCGCGCTCGGCGGCGATCTCGGCCAGCGGGCGTGCGGCGGCGCGCTGGTCCTCGATCTCGTCATAGACGACGCGGATGCGATCGGAGGCGCGCTGCAGGGCGATCTCCTGCCGGACCTGGTCGGACACCTCCTCGAAAGGCTGGACGCTCGCCTCCTCCACGGAGACGACACGCACGAGGGAATGGCCGAAACGACCGCCGACGGGGGGGCTGACTTCTCCCTCCGCCGTCGCGAAGGCGGCCTCGGCGATCACCGGATCGATGAAGTCGCCCCGGCGGAGGTTGCCGAGGTTGAGCACGTCCTGCGCGACGCCCCGCTCGGCGGCCAGCGCCTCGAAATCGATCTCGCCGGAAGCAAGCCGGGCGGCTGCGGAGGCGGCCTCCTGCTCGTTCGGGAACTGGATCTGCTGGACCTCGCGGCGCTCGGGCGTTCCGAAGCGCGTGTCCGCGATCTGCCGATAACGGGCCTGCGCCTCCTCGTCGGAGACCTGCGCGGGATCGGCGATGTCCGCTGGCTCGATCTGGAGCACGACCGCCGCGCGGTATTCCGGGGCGCGGTAGCGGGCGATGTTCTCCTCGAAGAAGGAGGTGAGGGCGGCTTCCTCCGGCGCGGGAATCTCGCCTGCCGCGGCGGCGTCGAGGATCAGGTAGTCGGCGGTGCGGCGTTCGGAGCCATAGCGGTGGACCGCGGCCTGGGCGGCGATCGGCGGGATGACCTGCGCCGAGATCGCGTCGACGAGCTGCTGGCGGGCGAGCACCGCGCGCTGCTCCGCGACGTAGCGCTGCTCGTTCATGTTGTTGGAAAAGAGCACGCGATCGAAGAGGGCGCGGTTGAACTGTCCGCTCTGGTCCTGGAAGGAGGGATCCTCGACGATCGAGCGCGCGACGAGCTGGTCGGAGACGCTCAGTCCGAGCGCCCTGGCGCGCTCGTCCAGCGTCGCTTCCGTCACGAGGCTCGACAGGATCTGCATGTCGAGGCCGAGCATGCGCGCTTCCTGCGGCGTGATCGCCCGGCGGGCCTGCTGGCTCAGGCGCTGGATCTGCGTCTGGTAGGTCACGCGCGCGGTCTCGGCGTCGATCTCCGTCTCGCCGACGCGCGCGACGGTGGTGACGCCGCCGCCGCGGAAGATGTCTCCGATGCCCCAGACGGCGAAGCTGAGGATGAGGAGCGTGAACAGAATCCCGGCGACGACCTTGCCGACCCAGGTGCGACCGACATTGCGGAGACCACGAAGCATGAGCTTTCCATTTTCCTTCTTGCGCGTGTCCGCGATACCCTATCCCGGCCCGCGGGGGAAGGCCTTCGTCCTTTTCCGCGGGCGAATATGGCTTTGCCGGGAGAAGCGCCGCGCGATTGCCCGGGCGTTCCGCCTCTGGTAAGCGCCATGCGTCACCCGCGCCACAGGAGGAGCCGCCGATGCCGTCCACCCTTTCCCGCCCCCGCAAGCTGATCGCCGGAAACTGGAAGATGAATGGTCTCGCCGGTTCGCTGGGCCTCGTCGGCGAAATCCGCCAGGGCGCGACCGCTCTCTCCGATGTCGATCTGCTGGTGTGCCCGCCCGCGACCCTCCTCGGCTCCGTCGCGGCGGCGCTTGACGGCTCGCCGGTCGCGGCCGGCGGCCAGGATTGCCACGTCAAGCCGTCCGGCGCCTATACCGGTGACATCTCGGCCGAGATGCTGGCGGATTCGGGGGCTCGCTATGTCATTGTCGGGCATTCGGAGCGGCGCGAATATCATGGCGAGACGGACGCTCTTGTGCGGGAGAAGGCGCTTGCCGCGCACCGCGCCGGCCTTGTCGCAATCGCCTGCGTCGGGGAGACCCGGGCGCAGCGGGAGGCCGGTCAGGCGCTTGACGTCGTCGCCGGACAGGTGCGCGCAGTACTCGACGCGACGATGAATTCGCAGAACATGGTTATCGCCTACGAGCCCGTCTGGGCGATCGGGACGGGGCTGACCCCGACGGTCGACGACGTTGCGGAAGTTCACGCCCTGATCCGCGAGACGCTCGCCGCCGCGATGGGCGCGGACGAGGCCGCGAGCCTGCGAATCCTTTACGGCGGCTCGGTCAAGCCGTCGAACGCGAAGGAACTCATGGCGGCTGCGAATGTGGACGGCGCTCTCGTCGGCGGGGCCAGCCTGGTCGCCTCCGACTTCCTGGCTGTCGCCCGCGCGTGCTAGCTCGCAATGGTTAATGAAGTTAAACATAATTAATAGTCATTTAATAACGATTGAAAGTTGCGGCTGATTGGTACAACCTCCGGACATCCTGAACCTCCGAGGAGGCTGTCCATGACGTTGAGCTTCAGCATCACCCTTCATCCCAGGGCGGAACAGGGCGCCCGGGAAGACCGGACCGAGGCGGAGCAGCGCCACCTCTTTGCGTCCCAGATGCAATTTGCGCAGTATGCGCGGCCAATCGAAAGGCAGCCGCGGGGAGGACAGGAAGCCGGCCCTCCCGGACCCATGCATCCCGGTCTGGTGGCGCCGCTTCACGGCACGCGTCCGGAAGGCCTGGCGGTCTACGGGGCGCCGTTTACTCCAGCCCCGCAAGGAGATTTGGCGCGCGGCCCAGCCGAATATGCCGAGGTTTCGGCGCCGGCCGACATTTCGGGCGATGCAGGAGCCGCCCCCCTCGTCCAGGCACGGCCGCATCTGCGGGAAGTCTTCGCAATGGCTGCCGCTGCCTCGCGAAACCGGTCGCAGATCGAGGCCGCCATCCGCAGCGCGTCCGATCTCGGGCGTGAGCGCTTCAGAGAACAGGCTGCGGACGCTCCGGTCCGGCAGATCGACATCGGTATCCCGCGCAGCGAGATGCCGGTCTCGCAGGACGCCGCTCCGCCGGTCATGGTCGAACCGTCGAGCGATCCACTTGTCGACATCGCCCGCGCCGTCCGCCAGGGCATCCTCGACGGACAGCAGGCGCGGCCCATTGAAGAATTGCGCCAGCAGGAGCTTGCCAGGGCGCAGGAGGCGCGCCCGATCGCACAACTCGTTCTGGAGGATCTCGAAGCCACGAAGGAGCACCTGCAGCTTCCGGAAGAGGTGCAGGAACAGCTGATCGAGACGTTGACGCCGACGGAAGATGGTCTGATCGACCCGGTCGCGCAGCAGGAAATGCTGGAACGCGCCAACGCACAGCTTCAGGAGCACTTCCAGGCGATTATCGACGACTTTGCCGCCCGTGTCGCGCAGAACCAGGGCGGCCTCGTGCCGGAAGACCCTTCAGGCGCATGATCGGCCGGGAACGCATACCGCTTGCTGGTTGAATTGCACATCGCGCCCGCTTTAGTGCTGGACAGATCGCGACTGCGATAGCATATGAGGGCCGACGCGGAGCCGGCTCGCGCCGCCGGATCGCCGTATTCATATGTTCATGCCTGTTCGGGGTCGAGCGGGCGGCTGGTCCAGCGGGCGGCCGCTTGAGGGTTCGTAATGCAAACGGTCATCATCATCGTCCATCTCCTGATCGTGCTCTCTTTGGTCGCGGTCGTCCTCCTGCAGCGTTCGGAGGGCGGTATCGGCATGGGCTCGGGCGGCGGTGGCGGTGGCGGCGCCGGCGGCTTCATGACGGGACGGGGCCAGGCCAATGCCCTGACGCGGGCGACGGCCGTTCTCGCGGGCCTGTTCTTTCTGACGAGCCTCGGCCTTGCGATCCTCGCAGGTTATGACCGCGCTCCGACGTCGGTGCTCGATAGCGCCGTTCCCTTGAGCGCGCCCCCGGTCCAGCCGGGACAGACGGCTCCCGGAGGCTCCGGGCCGGGCGTGCTCGAGCAGTTGCAGCAGATGCAGGGCGGGCAGCCGAGTTCGCCGCAGGTTCCGCAATCGCGCTGAGCCGTAACGCTTCGCGCGGGCGCAAGCCTCGTCACCGGGCCGGGGAACCGGCCCTTCTCTTTTGTGGATGAAGTCGCCGTACGCCATTCGCTGCTTGCGAATCGCCGGTGCTCGATTATGGATCAAGTCCCATGACGCGGTACGTTTTCATCACCGGCGGCGTGGTTTCATCGCTCGGAAAAGGGCTTGCCTCGGCCGCCCTTGGAGCGTTGTTGCAGGCGCGTGGCTACAGGGTTCGACTGCGCAAGCTCGATCCTTACCTGAACGTCGACCCCGGCACGATGAGCCCCTACCAGCACGGCGAGGTCTTCGTCACCGACGACGGCGCGGAGACGGATCTCGATTTGGGGCACTACGAGCGCTTTACCGGCGTGCCCGCGACGAAGAGCGACAACATCACGACGGGCCGCATCTATCTCGACATCATCACCAAGGAGCGCCGGGGCGACTATCTCGGCGCGACGATCCAGGTGATTCCCCATGTGACGAACGCGATCAAGGAGTTCGTGGTCTCCGGCAACGAGAACTACGATTTCGTCCTGGTGGAGATCGGCGGAACGGTGGGTGATATCGAGGGCCTGCCCTTCTTCGAGGCGATCCGCCAGCTCGGAAACGATCTTCCGCGCGGGCAGGCGATCTACGTCCACCTCACGCTCCTGCCCTTCATTCCCTCGGCGGGGGAGCTGAAGACGAAGCCGACGCAGCATTCCGTCGCGGAACTGCGCTCCATCGGCATCCAGCCCGACATCCTCCTCTGCCGTTGCGACCGAGAGATTCCGAAGGAGGAGCGCCGCAAGCTGGCCCTCTTCTGCAACGTGCGCGAGACGGCGGTGATCGAGGCGCGCGACGTGCCGTCGATCTACGACGTGCCGCTTTCCTATCATGCCGAGGGGCTCGACGACGAGGTTCTCGCCGCCTTCGGCATGACGCCCGAAGGCGAGCCCGATCTCACGCGCTGGAAGACGATCTCCGAGCGTGTCGCCAATCCCGAGGGCGAGGTCACGATCGCGATCGTCGGCAAGTATACCGGCCTCAAGGACGCGTACAAATCCCTGATCGAGGCCCTGATGCATGGCGGCATCGCCAACAGCGTCAAGGTCAATCTCGACTGGATCGAGAGCGAAGTCTTCGAGAACGAGGACCCCGCTCCCTTCCTCGAGGGCGTGAACGGCATTCTCGTGCCCGGCGGCTTCGGCCATCGCGGTTCGGAGGGCAAGATCAGGGCGGCGCGGTTCGCCCGCGAGCGCCAGATCCCCTATTTCGGCATCTGCTTCGGGATGCAGATGGCGGTGATCGAGGCGGTGCGCTCGCTTGCGGGAATCGAGAATGCCGGCTCGACGGAATTCGGCCCGACGGAGGAACCTGTCGTTGGCCTGATGACCGAGTGGCTGCGCGGAAATGAGCTTGAGAAGCGCGCCGCGCAGGGCGATCTCGGCGGGACGATGCGCCTCGGCTCCTATGACGCGAGCCTCGCGCCCGGATCAAAGGCCGCGGAGATCTACGGCTCCACCGCGATTTCGGAGCGCCACCGCCATCGCTACGAGGTCAACCTGCGCTATCGCGAGGCGCTGGAGGCCAAGGGGATGAAGTTCAGCGGCCTGTCGCCGGACGGCGTTCTTCCGGAGATTGTCGAGTTCGAGGGGCATCCCTGGTTCATCGGCGTCCAGTTCCATCCGGAACTGAAGTCGCGCCCCTTCGCGCCGCATCCGCTCTTCGAAAGCTTCATCAAGGCGGCGCTGGAGCAAAGCCGCCTCGTCTGACGGGGCAGGGGGTTACTTGACCGCGCTGCCTGCGATGATCTCGTTCTCGCGGAAGACGAGAGGGCGGGCGGTCTGGAAGCCGACCTTGCGGCGGGTGAGAAAGCGCGGGCGCCGATGGCGCAGCAAACCGTGGCGACGGCGGATATGAATGGTGCCGAGCTGGACCGCCCCGATTTGCGGGTAGGGCTCCATGAGGCTTCCGTCCGGGTTCTGCAGCATCAGCATCAATCCCGTGGCGGCCCCGAGGCGACGCCAGATGGCGACCACGTCCTCCTCGCAGAACTCGCCGAGCGTGATCACGCCGACGCCTCGCTCGTCGATCCCGACGATCTCGAAACGCTCCTCGCCCCCCTCCTCGAGCTCCGCGAGGCGCAGGGCGAGCCCGCGCAACCCTGAAACGCCCGTGACGCCGACGCCCTGGCGCGATCCCACGAGCACTCCGGCGAGTCTCTGGATGCACGTCGTTTCGGGAACGCCGCATTCATGATCGGCGATCGGTCCGGTGCGGTGGCTCGCTCGTGTCATGTTGTTTGACGCCCTTGCCTCGATTGTTGTCGCGCCCTCGCCACGTCTTCTTCCGGCAGGGCCTCATCTACGATCGAAGTCTTGGCGCCAATGCGCGACGATGACCTTAATTCATTCGGTTAAAATTTTCCGTATCGGCCGATTAGCCTGCTGATGCTGAACGAATGCTTGCAGCGTTTGGTGAAGAATGAGTCGCCGCTGGTCAGGCCGTCGTTCCGGAGAGGCGGGCGATGATCTTCTCGCGACCGATCAGCGGCAGCAGCGGCGCGAGTTCCGGACCGTGGTCACGCCCGGTCAGCGCGAGGCGCAGCGGCATGAAGAGCGCGCGGCCCTTGCGGCCTGTCTCCGCCTTGATGGCCTCGGTCCACGGCTTCCAGCTCGCCTCCTCGACAGGGCCGTCCGGGAGGAGCCGCATCGCAGCAGCGCAGAAGGCGGGGTCCTCGATGACTGGCGCGATCGGCCCGTTCACGATCGGCCACAGATCCGCAGCGTCGTTGAGCCGCTCAAGGTTGCCACGTATGGCGTTCCAGAACGCCTCGCCGCCGCCGATGCCCAGAGCCGCGAGTCGTTCCTGCGCCTGCGCATAGGGCATTTCATGGATCAGTCGCGCATTGAGATTCGCGAGTTCGTGCTCGTCGAACTTCGCGGGCGCCCGGGAGATATGGGCGAAATTGATCAGGGCCGCGAGGGCGTCGGGATCGGCGACGGGGCGCACCGCTTCCGAGGTGCCGACGAGGACGGCCAGAGAGGCGACCGAAGCGGGTTCGTAACCCTCCTCCCGCAGGGCCCGGAGCGAGAGGTGCCCGAGGCGCTTCGAGAGGCCTTCCCCGCTCGCCGTGGTCAGAAGGTTGTGGTGGCCGAAGATCGGCGCGGCCGCGCCCAGCGCCGTGAAGAGCTGGATCTGGACGGCGGTGTTCGTGACGTGATCCTCGCCCCGGATGATGTGGCTGACGCCGAGCGCGATGTCGTCGGCGACGGAGGGAAGGGTGTAGAGATAGGTTCCGTCCTCGCGGATGAGCACGGGATCGGAGAGCGAGGCGCAATCGACGTGGCTCTCGCCCCGCACGAGGTCGTTCCAGGCGACGGTTTCATGGTCGAGCAGGAAGCGCCAGTGGGGCTTGCGCCCCTCAGCCTCAAGCGCGCGCTTCTCCTCTTCCCCGAGGGCAAGCGCCGCGCGGTCATAGATCGGGGGCAGGCCCCGCGCCAGCTGGCGCTTGCGGCGGCGTTCCAGTTCGTCGGGCGTCTCGTAGCAGGGATAGAGGCGGCCCGCCGCGCGCAGCTTTTCCGCCACGTCGTCGTAGAGCGGAAAGCGCTCCGACTGGCGCACGACTTCGTCCGGAACGATCCCGAGCCAGGCCAGATCCGCAAGGATCGCGTCGGCATAGGCGGCTTTCGAACGCTCGATATCCGTATCGTCGAAACGCAGCAGGAAGACGCCGCCCTCCCGGCGCGCGAAGAGCGCGTTCAGGAGCGCCGTTCGGGCATTCCCGATATGGATGAGGCCCGTCGGCGAAGGGGCGAAGCGGAGCTTGAGGTTCGTCATGGCCTGCTTCTAGAGCAGTTTCCGGCGCAGGGGAACTCGGGTAACAAGGTGTCGTGCGAAGGAAGCGCCTGAAGAAAGACTTGATGCTTGCCCCGGCACGGACATTCGAGAAAAACGAGGTCGAAGGCAATCCGAATTCCCCCTGTCGCGTAAACCGGTCATCCGTCTTCGATCCCGGCATCTTCCTGGAGGCACCCCTGCGAATGATCACCCTGGCGGCGCTTGTCGCCTGCCTCGCCCTCGGCGCGGGATCCGTCTACCTGCTCTGGCGAGGTGAAGAGCCCGGCGGGATTGATGACGCCTACGCGCTTCTCTTCGGCCCGCCGGATCTCGGCCCCGTCGATTTCGAGACGCTGTCGCGGCGAAGCTCCCCCAACGACGCGCTCGCCTGCCCGGAAGGCGTCTGCCCGGCCGGCGCGAGCGACATCGTCACCCCCGTCTATCCCGTCTCGGCGCCGGTCCTGCGCGAGATCGTGCGCGCCGTGGCCGCGCGTCAGCCGCGGACGGTTCTTGTCTTCGCGGCGCGCCGCGAGGGGGAGGACCGCTTCATCGCGCGCTCGCGCCTCATGCGCTATCCCGACACCGTCAATGTCCGAATCTATGGAGCGGGAGAGGGGCGGTCGACACTTGCGCTCTATTCCCGCAGCCAGATCGGCCATTCCGATCTCGGCGCAAACCGCGCCCGGATCGAGACCTGGCTCGCGGCGATCGCCGAGGCGGTGGAGCGCGAATCAGCCGTAGCGAATCTTCAGCACGAGAATCGTCGCGACGAGGACGAAGGTGATCGCGTTGGCGAGCATGAGCGGCGTGGAGCCGATCAATAGCCCGTAGAACAGCCAGAGCAGCACCCCGGCGCTGAAGGCGCATTGCGTGATCAGCGAGATCGCGCGCGTATCGCGCGTGCGGATGGTCCGGATGGCCTGTGGCAGCCAGCAAAGCGTGGTGAGCGTTGCGGCGGCGAGGCCGAGGATCTCGACGAACGGGGCGGTGATCATCGTGCGGAGCGGTTGCGCCGGTCGGGGCGACCGGCAGCCTGTTCAACAAATGGAGCGGAGCGCCTTCCCGCGCAAGCGGCAAGGCTGGCGCTTTCGTTCACGTGCTTCCGCGCGACGCCGCTACCGAAACCCTGTTCCTGGGCCAGCACCGCGCCCAGCGCCTCGAAGTCTCCGCGCCGCAAGGACGAGCTTCTCCAGACGAGCCCGATCTCGCGGATCGGAGGCGGATCGGCGAAGGGGATGAGGACGATGCGCTCGTCCATCGCCTCGGCCTGCGCGCAGAGTTGCGGCAGCAGGGTGACGCCAAAGCCGGCCGCGACCATCTGGATGATCGTCGAGAGCGAGGTTGCGCCGAGCGACCGGCGCAGGTTCGGCGGCGCGATCTGGCAGAACTGGAGCGCCTGGTCACGCAGGCAGTGTCCCTCCTCCAGAAGGAGGAGGCGCTCGCGGGCGAGATCCGTCCTGATGCTCGAGGGATCGATCCGCGCCGCGATCTCGCGCGACGCTGCGAGGAGAAAGGCGTCGTCGAAGAGCTTGAGGCTTTCGAGCCGCCTGTCCTGCCAGGGCAGGGCGATCAGGGCGCAATCGAGCTCGCCGCGCAGCAATTCCTCGATCAGGAGCGCCGTCTGCGTCTCGCGCAGCTCCAGATCGAGATCGGGATAGAGCCGCATCAGGCGAGGCAGGACGTCCGGCAGCAGGTAGGGAGCAATGGAAGGGATGATCCCCAGCCGCAGCCGGCCCGCCAGCGTTCCGCGCCTGTTGCGGGCGTAGTCGGTCAGGTCCTGCAGGTCGGCAAGGACCGCGGTGGCGCGCCGGGCGATCTCCTGCCCGTCCGGCGTCAGGACGATATCGCCGGCCCGTCTCTCGACGAGATCGATCCCGAGCGTTTTTTCGAGTTCGCGGATCTGCATCGAAAGCGCAGGCTGCGTGACGGAACATTGCTCCGCCGCCCGCCCGAAATGAAGCGTGGCGGCAAGGGCGTCGAGGTAGCGGAGCTGCCGGGTCGTGATCATGCGATCAGAATATCTGATCGCAACACGTAATCAAACTGATTTGACCTGATGGGAAAGCTTGGGCATGGTCGCGCCTCATCCACATCAAGGGAGGGGCGCCATGAGCAAGATCATGACGACGACCGCCGGCAATCCGGTCGCAGACAACCAGAATTCAATCACGGCGGGCCCGCGCGGGCCGTTGCTGATCCAGGACTACCAGCTCATCGAGAAGCTGGCGCACCAGAACCGGGAACGCATCCCGGAGCGTGTCGTCCACGCCAAGGGTTCGGGCGCCTACGGCACGCTGACGGTGACGAACGACATCTCGAAATACACGAAGGCTAAGTTTCTCTCGAAGGTCGGCAAGCAGACGGAAGTCTTCATGCGCTTCTCGACGGTCGCCGGCGAACGCGGCGCGGCGGACGCCGAGCGCGACGTGCGCGGCTTTTCGGTCAAGGCCTACACGGAAGAGGGCAACTGGGACATGGCGGGGAACAACACCCCGGTGTTCTTCGTGCGCGACCCCCTGAAGTTCCCCGATTTCATCCGCACCCAGAAGCGCCATCCCTCGACGAACCTGCGCTCGAATACGGCGATGTGGGATTTCTGGTCGCTGTCGCCCGAATCGCTGCACCAGGTGACGATCCTGATGTCGGATCGCGGCCTCCCGCAGGGCTACCGCTTCCTCAACGGCTATGGGTCGCACACCTATTCGTTCATCAATGCGGAGAACGAGCGGTTCTGGGTGAAATTCCACTTCAAGACCATGCAGGGCCACAAGTTCTGGACGAATGCGGAAGGCGAGGAGATCGTCGGAAAGGATCGCGAGAGCGCCCAGCGCGATCTCTACGAGGCGATCGAGGCCGGTGACTTCCCGCGCTGGAAGTTCTGCGTGCAGATCATGCCGGAAGCCGATGCCGACAAGACGTCCTACAACCCGTTCGACCTGACGAAGGTCTGGCCGCATGGCGATTACCCGTTGATCGAGGTCGGAATCCTGGAGCTCAACCGCAACGCGAAGCACTATTTCGCCGAGGTCGAGCAGGCTTCCTTCTCGCCCTCCAACATCGTTCCCGGCATCGGCTTCTCGCCGGACAAGATGCTTCAGGCGCGCATCTTCTCCTACGCGGACGCCCATCGCTACCGGGTCGGAACGCATTACGAGGCGCTGCCGGTCAATCGGCCCCGCTGCCCGGTCAATCATTACCATGCCGACGGCGCGATGCTGGGAGACATTCCGGAGCGCGGAAACGCCTGGTACGAGCCTAATTCGTTCTCCGGTCCGCAGGAGGACAAGGCGTATTCGGAGCCGCCGCTGAAAATCTCGGGGGACGCGGACCGCTACGATCACCGCGAGGGCAATGACGATTATTCGCAGGCCGGCGCGCTCTTCCGCCTGATGCCGCCTGATTCACAGGCGCGTCTGTTCTCGAATATCGCAGCCGCCATGGCCGGAGTGCCGGAGGACATCGTGCGCCGCCAGCTCGTTCATTTCCACCGCGCCGACCCGGCCTATGGCGCCGGTGTCGCAAAGGCGCTCGGGATTACGGCCGATCTGCAGGCGGCCGAATAGGCCCTGCACGATCATCCGCTCAAGAAGAAGCCCGGGCCGCGAGGTCCGGGCTTCATCGTTATTGAAGATCCTCCGGCGGGAGGATCAGAGAGCGCTTAGCAGAAAGGCCGCGGCGTAGACGAGGCTGATCGATCCGGTGAAGCCCAGCATCGCCTTCAGCAACGACGGGGTGCTTCCCTGATCGCGGCGGTACATCTCCGCCATCTCGGCCGCGGCGACAACTCTCGCGCCCGGGGCATTGCCCGGAACGTTGCCTGTGGACCTGTTCACGTTACCAACTCCTGCTCGGCATGGTGTCGAGCCCCGAAGGGCTCCGATGCGAGGCGCCGAAGCGCCACTGTCCAGTTCGATCCTTCAACGAAATCAACGGCGTTTAGGTTCCGCCGGCCCCTTCTCATGGCGGGAAATACGACGGGACGAGGGCCGCTGGAAGTGGGTCGCGGTAAAGTTCTCCGGCTGATGCGCGAAGGTCACAGCGGGCATTCGCCGCAACAAGAGATCGGGTGTCATGGAAGGTGTCGGTCCGGCGAAAAAAAGGCCGCCACGGAAGTGACGGCCCAGTCAAACTTGAACGGCGCCTCGCCGGGAAGCATCAGGCGGCATGACGCCGCCTCACGCAACCCGTCGGCGTGTCACGCGACCTTGCGCGGCTTGCGACCGCGCGGCGCGGCGGCTTCGACCGGCTTGCGGCGCTGGGCACCAAGACCCATCGCCTTGGCCAGTTCGGAACGGGCCGAGGCATAGTTGGGGGCGACCATCGGATAATCCGACGGAAGGCCCCACTTGGCGCGGTACTGATCCGGCGTCATGTCGTACTTGGTGCGCAGATGCCGCTTCAGCGATTTGAACTTCTTGCCGTCCTCGAGGCAGATGATGAAATCGGGCGTAATCGACTTCTTGATCGGAACAGCAGGGGTCAGCGTCTCCGCCGGAGCCTCCTGCGAGCCGCTCGCGATCTTGTTCAGCGACCCGTGAATCGCCTCGATCAAGGCCGGCAACTCGGCCGTCGGAAGCGAATTGTTGCTTACATAGGCCGACACGATCTCGGTGGTGAGTTCGATGTAAGCATTGTTGGAAGACGTGTCACTCATTCAATTACCCTCTTCGTCCAGGTCCCGCGCTCGCGACGCCGTTCAACGTACGGGAGCTTTCGATTTAACTTCATCGCCGCAGCGAATCTTCAGCAGCGATCGCTGTTGATAACCACGTAAGTCAAAAAATCCGTTTCATCAAGTGAGCGTCCAATAGAAAAACGCAACAAGTGTTGATTTTTGCGCACCGGAGGCGAATGCGTCAGTTTTCGACCCCGCCAAAGCGAAGGGAAAATTCGTCAGTGGCTTGACTGAAAGAGTATTAAGCATCATTGCAAAGAGTGGATTCCGCACCCTTTGGCCGGGGTATGCGTCAAATCAACCCGCCCTTGCTGTAGAAGCCGCTCCCGCAGGTGTGCCCGGTCAACCAGATCGACAAGAACGGCTTCGCCCCGGCGGGTCGAACGGGCCGGGGCGAAGCTTCGCAGGATCAGGGATCCAGGTGGCTTCAGAGGGGTTTGAGGCCGGCCTCGATCGCCGCACGTTTCGATTCGAGGAATGGGGGCAGCGCGAGGCTTTCGCCCATTGTCGCCTTCGGCTCGTCGACGGCGAAGCCCGGTCCGTCGGTAGCGATCTCGATCAGGATTCCATTCGGCTCACGGAAATACAGGCTGCGGAAGTAGAAACGGTCCACCGGGCCGCTCGACGGCAGCCGGATACTCGCCAGTCGCTCCGCCCATGCATTGTATTGTGCGATGTCGGGCGTCCGGAACGCAACGTGATGGACACCGCCCGCTCCCTGCTGCGCCGGCTGGAGGTGCGGCTCGACCGCGACATGGAATTCCGCTCCGGCACCGCCGGGTCCCATTTCATAGACGTGAACGTCGACGTCCCCCTCTCGGTAGGTGCGGGCCTTGCGCATTTCGAGGACGCGGGTGAGGACGAGATCGGTCGGGTCGGGATTGGGCACGCTGATCGTGATCGGGCCGAGGCCGCGGATCTGGCGCTCCGCCGGAACGGGGCTCCTGTCCCAGGGGTGGGCTTCCCCGTCGCCGCCATCGTCGACGAGCGTCAGGCGCTGACCCTCGGGATCCTCGAAATCGAGGGACAGGCGCCCGTCGCGCTCGTGGATGTCGCCCCGGGCGACCTGATGCGCGTCGAGGCGGGAGGCCCAGTAGTCGAGGGTCTCGCGCCCGGACACCCGCAGGGCCGTACGGATGATCGCGTGCGTACCCCGCCGCTCGCGGGGGACCGGCCATTCGAAGAAGGTGAGGTCCGTTCCGGGCGAGGCCTCGGCATCCGCGTAGAACAAGTGGTAGGCGGATGTGTCGTCCTGGTTCACCGTCTTCTTCACGAGCCGCATTCCCAGAACCTGCGTGTAGAAGGCGTGGTTCTGCGGCGCGTTGGCGGAAATGGCGGTGAGGTGGTGTATTCCGGTCAACTGCATTTGCGGCTCCTGTTCTGTCCGCAATAACCTGATGCAGCATGCGCCTCAAGACTAGCCGCGCAAGGTGGCGCCCGCGCGTTTGCAAATGAAGCCGATGATCAGCCGGTGGCCGACCTCCCGATTACTGCTCGCGCGCGGCGGGGAATTCGGCCGTGACCGTCATGCCTTCACCGGGTTCGCTTTCGAACGACAGTTTTCCGCGATGGCGAACGACGATGTGCTTGACGATGGCGAGCCCGAGGCCCGTGCTGCTCTTCTCGCGGGTCTGCGCGGGGTTTGCCCGGTAGAAACGCTCCGTCAGGCGCGGCAGGTGTTCGGGGGCAACCCCCGGCCCGAAGTCGCGCACCACGAGCCTCACCGCGGGATCGGGGCCGTCCACTGGGCCGAGACCGACTTCCACCCGCTTGCCGGACGCACCGTATTTCACCGCGTTCTCGAGCAGGTTCTCCACGACGCGCAGCATCTCGTCACGGTCCCCGTGGATCGTCGCCGGCCCGTCCGGCAAATGCGCGATGATCTCGACGTCTCGCTCGCGGGCCATCGGCGAGAGGGTATCGATGATCTGACGTGCGACGGGGACGAGGTCGACGATGGCGCGCGGCGTCATGTGCGCGCGCAACTCGATGCGCGAGAGCGACAGGAGGTCGTCGATCAGGCGCGTCATCCTGAGCGCCTGCTCGCGCATGATGCCGAGAAAGCGCTCCCGGGCCTTGGGGTCGTCCCGCGCCGGACCCTGCAGCGTTTCGACAAAGCCGAGGACGGAGGCAAGGGGGGTGCGCAATTCATGGCTGGCATTGGCGATGAAGTCGACGCGCATCGTTTCGAGCCGCCGCGCTGTCGTGAGATCGCGGAAGAAGAGCATTACGTCGTGCCCGTCCGGGGTGCTCTCCGCCGGCGTCTCGAGGGGGCCGATCTGGACCTCGAAGATCCGCTCCGTCGGCACCCGCTCGGCATATTCGACCTTCATGACCTCCCCCGTGCGCAGGACCGCCTCGATCCCGTCGAGCACGTCGGGCGCGCGCAGGGCGAAGGAGAGTGGATGGTTCCTGCGAAGGGCCGGGAAGATCGCGATCGCGGCGGCATTGGCCTCGCGCACGATGGAGCGCCGGTCCACGAGGATCACCGGGTCGGGGATGTGGGCGAGAAGCGTCTCGGCGACCGCGACGCGGCGATCGGCGGCGACGAGCACCTGCCGCCGCCGCGCCCGCGCCACGCTCGCGGAGAGCGCCACCGCCGCCGCGATGGCGACCGGCGCGATCGCGGCGAGCCAGAGGGCGGATCCGTTCAGGAGCAGGGCGGCCCCAATCATGGATACGCTCGAGAGCGATGCTCCAAGGAGCGCTCCCCGCCGCGCCGCGCGGTCGAGCGCCTGCGCCTCGGCGGCTTCCGGTTCCGGCTCGGGGCCGGCGGCCGCCGCGAGCAAATCCCGGGAGGGCGCTACAGGTCCCCTCGTCTCCGCAGGGGTATCCGGGGGCGGCGTGTAACGGTTCATGGCTCCCGCGCTTCCAGATCCTGCACTGATTCGTTCCGGCGAACGACAGATGACGAGTAGAGCCCGCCTTCGCGACATTTCGACGACAGGCGTCTCATTCCTCGTCGCGCGGGTCAAGCACCGGGCGCAGCGCCTTCAGCCTTCGTGATGTCTCGTAGGCGCCGAGCAGCGCGAGAGCGACGATGAAGGGAATGAAATAGTAGCAGATGCGGTACAGGAGCAGCGCGCCGAGCACGCGCTCTCCCGGAATCGACGACAGGGCGAGCAGGATCGTCGCCTCGAACACCCCGAGCCCGCCGGGCGCGTGCGAGGCGATCCCCAGCATGACCGCGAAGACGTAGACGGCGAGGAAGACCTCGTAGCCGATCCCGTGGCCGGCCGGCAGGAGCACATAGAGCACCGCCGCAGCCGCGCAGACGTCGCCGATCCCGATCAGGGCCTGGGCGAGGGACAGGCGCAGGCCCGGGAGGTCGAGCCGCCAGCCGCGGATCGTCACGGCGCGCGGCTTCAGCGAGACCCAGACCAGATAGGCGACGACGATGGCGATGGCGGCGAGCCCGATGGCGCGATTGATGTTGGCCGGGGCGCGCACGAGGGAGGCGAGCTGGTCCGCCTCGCGCAGGAGGCTCCAGCCGAGCACCATCCCCATGCCGAGCCAGAACGTGATGCCTGCGATCACGGTGAGGCTTGCGACGCGGCTCGCCCGCAACCCCTTCGGTGCGTAGATCCAGTAGCGCACCGTCCCGCCGGTGAGGAGCGGAAAGCCGAGGTTGAACGAGACCGCGTAGCTCGAGAAGGAGGCAAGGGCCGTGGTGCGGTAGGGGACCTTGAGCCTGAGCTGCAGGAGCGCGAGGGAATCATAACCCGTCAGGAGGAGATAGCTGATCGCCGCGAACATGACGGCGAGGCCGATCTGCTCCCGGCCCGCCTGGGTGAACGCGGCGCGCAGTTCCGCCATCTCGATTTCCGAGACGATGAAATAGAGGACGACGAGGGAGGCGCCGAACAGGATCGCGCTCGCCGTCGTCCCAAGCCAGGCGAGCCCGCGGCGCGGCTGCAGGCGGATCGCCTCGGCGGAGGGAACCGGATGATGCGGTCCCGTCTCCAGCCGCTCTTCGTCACGCTTCATGAAGTCGTCCGGCCCGCATCCGTTTGCAGCGACCGCGCGAACGGACCGCCCGGCACTGCTGATAAAGGCTCCGCTGGCGCGTGGCAATCGATCCGCGTGCCGTCTGCCGCGTCAGGAGCGGTAGATGTCCTTATACTGGTCCCGCAGCAGGTTCTTCTGGACCTTGCCCATCGTGTTGCGCGGGAGTTCGGGAACGGTGATGACCCGCTTCGGCTGCTTGAACCGCGCGAGGCGGGATTCGAGGGCAGCCGCGATCGCCTTCTCGTCGATCGCGGCGCCCGGCTGCAGCACCACCGCCGCCGTTACGCCTTCGCCGAAATCGGGATGCGCCACGCCGAAGACGGCGCTCTCGACGACGCCGTCCATGGCGTCGATCTCGGCCTCGACCTCCTTGGGATAGACGTTGTAGCCGCCCGTGATGATGAGGTCCTTGCCGCGCCCGACGATATGGACATAGCCGCGGGCGTCGATCTTGCCGAGATCGCCGGTGATGAAGAATCCGTCGGCGCGGAACTCGGCCGCGGTCTTTTCCGGATTGCGCCAGTAGCCCTTGAAGACGTTGGGGCCGCGCACCTCGATCATGCCGATCTCGTCAGTGGCGAGTTCCTTGCCCGTCTCGGGATCGACGACCCGCAGGTCTACCCCCGGAAGCGGGAAGCCGACCGTGCCGGGGACGCGCTCCCCGTCATAGGGGTTCGAGGTGTTCATGTTCGTTTCCGTCATCCCGTAGCGCTCGAGGATGGCGTGGCCCGTGCGCTCGGAGAAGGCGCGGTGCGTCTCTGCGAGGAGAGGCGCGGAGCCCGAGATGAAGAGGCGCATATGGGCCGTCGCCTCCCGGGTGAAGCCCGGATGCTGGAGCAGCCGCACATAGAAGGTCGGGACCCCCATCATGGCGGTCGCGCGCGGCATCAGGCGCAGCATCTCGTCCGGATCGAATTTCGGCGCGAAGATCATCGACGCGCCCGCCATCAGGATGGTGTTCGTCGCCGTGAAGAGCCCGTGGGTGTGGAAGGTCGGCAGGGCGTGGAGCAGCACATCGTCCTTCGTGAAGCGCCAGTAATCCACGAGCGTCAGCGCGTTCGAGGCAAGGTTGCCGTGGCTCAGCATCGCGCCCTTCGAACGGCCGGTCGTGCCCGATGTATAGAGGATCGCCGCGAGATCGTCGGGCCCGCGATCGGCATCCGTGAAGTCGGGGGATCGGGTCGCCGCGAGATCGGTGAGCGATCCGGCGCCGCCGGCGTCCAGCGTCTCGACCGCCTTGACGCCGAGACGCCCGGCGATCTCGCCGATACCGTCGCGCTTGCGGGAATCGCAGACGAAGAGCGCGGGCTCGGCGTCGCCGATGAAGTATTCGAGTTCGGCCAGGGTATAGGCCGTGTTGAGCGGCAGGAAGATGGCCCCCGCCCGTGCGCAGCCGAGGAGGAGCAGGATCACCTCCGGGCTCTTCTCGACCTGCACGGCGACGCGGTCGCCGACCCCCACGCCGCGGGCGTGCAGGGCATTGGCGAAGCGGCCCGCCCCCTCGAAGAGCTCGCCATAGCTCATCGTCCGGCCGTCGGGAGTCTCCAGGAACGGCCGCGAGAGGTCGGGATTGCGGTCACGGATCGTCGAGAACAGATGTGAGGACATGAAGAGCGCTCCGGATCTTTGCGCCCTTCATGTCAAGTTCACCGCCCGGCGGCAACCTCGCGGAACGCACTTTGCGGTTTGGCGAGACGCTTGACTTCATTGGAAGCCGCGATGTCGCCCCGCTCGGCATAGGCCTCGTGGTTCCGCTCGATCGTGTCGAGGTCGTAGAGATAGTTGACCATCACGCCGGCGGCCTGGGCGAGGCCCCGGGGAGACATGTCGGCGCGGGCATGGACATGTTCGAGCCGCGCCCCGTTACCCAGATGGAAACGCGCCACGGGGTCCTTTGGCCGCTCGACGCCGCGCGTGCCGCTGACGGTCTTCGCGCGCACGAGATAGGTGGCGGCGAGCGATCGGATCAGTTCGCCGAACTCCCCCTCCAAAGCATCCGCCAGGCTCCCTCGACCAGCCTCCTCCGCCTCGGGCGCCTCCTCCTCGTGTTCCGCCCGGCTGCCGAACCAGGGCTCGAGCGCCACCCGGTCTTCCGGATCGAGGAAGCCGGAATCATAATCGGCGAGCTGCGTGCGCAGCCATGGAACGAAGCCGGGAACAGGCGAGAGGGTGAGGAAGATGCGCAACTGCGGGAGATCGCGGCGCAGTTCCTCGACCACCTGCTTGATCAGAAAATTGCCGAAGGATACTCCGGCGAGCCCTTTCTGGCAGTTCGAGATGGAATAGAAGACGGCGGTGTTCGCCTCGCGCTGCCGAATCTGCGGGCGATCGGGGGCAAGGATGTCGGGGATGGCGCCGGGGACGCTGCGCGTGAGCGCGACCTCGACGAAGATGAGGGGATCGTCGGCGAGGGCGGGGTGAAAGAACGCATAGAGACGCCGGTCTTCCGGGGCGAGCCTCCCCTTCAGATCCTCGAAACTCGCGATTTCGTGCACCGCTTCGTACTGGATGATCTTCTCGAGGACGTCGGCCGGGCTTGACCAGTCGATGCGCTTGAGCGTCAGGAAGCCGCGATTGAACCAGGAATTGAAGAGATGCTGGAAATCCGCGTCCACGTCCGCGAGGGCGGGGTCGGCCGCCCGGTTGGCGATCACATCCTCGCGCATGCGCACGAGCGCGAGCGTTCCGCCGGGGGCGCGGTTGAGCTTGCGGAACAATTCCTGACGGCGCGGCTCCGCGGCCAGGTGGAGCGCCATCGCCTTGCGCGGCCCCGGGTCCTCCCGATAGGCCTCCATGGCCTTGGCGATCTCGCCCTCGACGGGGCCGAAGTCCTGTGCGAGGGCGGAGAGAAATCCGGCCCGCGCCTGCGCCGTCGCGGCGGCGTAGGATTCCAGCAACTCGCTGGCGCGCGCCACGCTTGATGCTTCGCCGCGGTTCGAGAGAAGCTCCTCCGCCATCTTCTGCAGATCGTCCGCCGAGCGTTCGCCGACGCGCCGGGTCCCCATCAGGGAGCGGCCCCTATCGGCGATCTGCTGCATCATGTCGGTGAAGAACGACATTGTCGTCGACGGCATGCGCGGTATCCTCTTGTCGGGTCGCCGGGGCGGACCCGGCGCGCCTCCTACTGTGGCCGAAGCCGGCGCGGTTCGCCAGCCCCGGAATGTACGTGGACCTGCGGCCTTGCCGTCGCTCCTGCGGGCTGTATAAATTCCAAGGGGCGTATGCGCCCGGCTTTCCGCCGGGGCGCAACAACGGAAGGTATCCTGATGCCGGGCGACGCCGAATTCATTGCCGACAGGCGGCGGTTGCGCCGCAAGCTGTCCTTCTGGCGCGTCCTCGCGGTAGCGGCGCTGGTAGCGGTCGTGGTGGCCGTCGGCCTGCGCTACGTCGATGGAGCAGCCTTTGGCGGGAGCGAAAGAGCGCCTCATGTCGCCCGCGTCACCGTCGAGGGGCTGATCACGGGAGACCGGCGGTTCAGCGAGATGCTTGGGCGGATCAGCGAGTCGGACGCAGTGCAGGGCGTCGTCGTCAGCATCAACAGCCCCGGCGGGACCGTCACCGGGTCCGAGGAGATATTCCGCGCCATCCGCGGCCTTTCGGAGAAGAAGCCGACCGTCACCTTCGTCGACGGGATGGCGGCGTCCGGAGGCTATATCGCCGCGCTCGCCGCGGACCATATCATCGCGCGCGAGACCGCCCTCGTCGGCTCCATCGGCACGCTGTTCCAGGTGCCCAATTTCAGCGAGATGCTGGATTCGCTCGGGGTCAGTGTTCTGGAAGTGAAGTCGTCGCCGCTCAAGGCCGCGCCCAGTCCGGTTCAACCGACGAGCCCCGCCGCTGTCGATGCAATTCAGAGCATCGTCGACGACACCTTCCTGTGGTTTCGCGACCTCGTCGGCTCTCGCAGGCCGATGAGCGCCGCCGAGCTGAATATCGTCGCCGACGGGCGGGTGCATAGCGGAAGGCAGGCGATTCGCCTGAAGCTCGTCGATCAGCTCGGTTCGCACGGGGACGCCGTCGACTGGCTGGAGACCGAGCGTGGTGTAGGCGTCGATCTTCCGGTGCGAGAATGGCAGCCGGAGCGGGATCGAGACGCTTTCGGCGTGTTTTCAATGGCTTCCGTCGGGGCGGAACTTCTCGGGTTCGAGCGCCTCGGCGCGATGCTGGATCGCCTCGCGGGGCGCCATGAGGGGTTGAAGCTTGACGGGCTGCTTGCGCTCTGGCAGCCTAGCCTTCAAAACTAGAGAGAAATCAAAGAATTATCGAAAATGATCAAATCCGAACTGGTCCTCAGGATCGCCGAGCAGAATCCGCATCTCTACCAGCGGGATGTGGAGAATATCGTGAATGCGATACTCGACACGATCGTCGACGCCTTGGCGCGCGGCGACCGCGTGGAGCTGCGCGGCTTCGGGGCGTTTTCCGTCAAGAAGCGTGATGCGCGCGTCGGACGAAACCCGCGCACGGGTGAGACCGTTGAGGTATCGGAAAAGGTCATCCCCGTCTTCAAGACGGGCAAGGAAATGAGGCTGCGCCTCAATCACGCGCCTGCGACGGTCAGGGCGGCGCCGGCCCCGGCGATGAGCGCCGGCGAGTGACGAGGAAGGCGGACGAGCAGGAATGACGGGTTTTCTCAAAGCGCTGATCCTGGTTCCGCTGGGACTTCTGGTGATCCTCCTCGCCATCGCCAATCGCGGTCCGGTGACGATCTCCTTCGATCCCTTCACGACGACGGATCCGTTGTTCGCATATACACTGCCCCTCTGGCTGGCGCTCTTCGCCGCGCTGGCGCTTGGCGTGATCGTCGGAGGCATCGCCGCTTGGCTCGTCCAGGGCCGGCATCGCCAGGCCGAGCGGCAATACAAGCGCGAGGCGGATTCGCTGCGCAGGGAGATCGATCGCTCGCGCGCCACGTCACACGCTCCTGCTCTCGCCGCGCCCGAGCCGCGCCGTCCCTGAGCCAGTTTCGAGGAGGCGGGCGATGCGCGTCGTAACAGCCGGCGAAGTCGATTCCGCCCTTGCATTCGAATCTCTCACCGATGCTCTTTCCGAGGCCTTCACCTCGGACATCGTCACGCCTGTCCGCCACCATCACGAGATATCGCGCGAGGGGGCGGCGGCGACGTTGCTCCTGATGCCGGCATGGACGGGGGCTGCGGTGAAGGGCGGATCGCTCGGGGTGAAGGTCGTCTCGGTCTTTCCGGATAACGGGGCGAGGGGGCTGCCCAGCATCTTCGGGACCTACCTCCTGATGGATGGCGAGACCGGCGCGCCCCGCGCCGCGCTTGACGGTTCGCGCCTGACCCTGTGGCGCACGGCCTGCGCCTCGGCTCTCGCCGCGCGCCATCTCGCGCATCCGGACGCGCGGGTGATGACGATGGTCGGGGCCGGCGCCCTCGCGCCGTTTCTGATCCGCGCCCATATGAGCCAGCGGCCGATCGAGCGGGTCCATCTGTGGAATCATCGCGCCGAGCGCGCCCGCGACCTCGCAGCGGAACTGCGCCAGGCTGGGCTTCCCGTGGAGGCCGCAGACGATCTCGAAGGCGCGGTGCGCAGTTCCGATCTCGTCTCCTGCGCCACCCTGTCGAAGGAGCCGATCGTGCGTGGCGCCTGGCTGAAGCCGGGGGCGCATCTCGATCTCGTCGGCGCGTTCAACCTGCAGATGCGGGAGGCGGACGACGAGGCGATCAGACGCGCGCGCGTCTTTATCGATACGCAGGCTGCAAAAAGCGAGGGCGGGGATGTCGCGCTCGCCATCGCGGCGGGGACGATCAGGGCGGACGATGTCGCCGCGGACCTGTTCCAGCTTTGCCGGGGCGAGCGGCCGGGGCGCGGCGGCGCGGACGAGATCACGCTTTTCAAGTCGGTTGGAACGGCCATCGAGGATCTCGCCGCTGCGATCTTGGTGATGCGAAAGATCGACGAGGCCGCCTGATGAACGCCTCGCGCGGGCAGGCGGACGTCAGGTTTCGTTAACCATCTACGGGAAAGGCACAAAACAGGAACTTCCCTTGCGGTCGAATCCGGGACAAACTGGAACATAAGATGAACGAAGGGGAGGGGAACATGATGTTGCGGGTCAAGCGAATCGGACCGGAAAGCGGCCACGGCTTCGGCGAACCGGGGGATCACGCGCTTGTCGGGCGGGAGGCGGCGCTCCGCTCGCTTTTCGAAACGGCTGCCGAGATCGCCTCGCTCGGGGTATTCGTGGCGATGGTGGGCGTGTGGGCAATCGCCATCGGGATGGGCGGCTGAGCCATCCACAGGCACGGCTTCGCCCGGCCTCGACAGGGGCGGCCGGGCGCGCGACAAAGGAGCCGGGCGGCTTGACGCCGCGAGCAAGGCGGGTGGGGGATGTCGAAGATCCTGAGCGAGGTCGGCTTCGTGCACCTGCACGTGCATTCCTCGTATTCGCTCCTCGAGGGCGCCCTCACGATCAAGAAGCTCGGCGACCTCGCCGCCAGGGATCGCCAGCCGGCGCTCGCCCTCACCGACACGAACAACCTCTTCGGGGCGCTCGAATTCTCCGAGAAGCTCGCCGGGATGGGGATCCAGCCGATTCCCGGCGTGCAGATCACGACGGCCTTCGAGGAGGCCGATCCGACGCAGCGCAATTCGCGTCCCGGTTTGGCCAATCTCGTCCTCCTGGCGCAGGACGAGGAAGGCTACGTCAATCTCATGCGGCTGGTCAGCCGCGGCTATTTCGACGTGGAACTCGGCGATTCGCCCTGCGTCACCGTCGCCGCCCTGCGCGAGCATGCCCGGGGCGTGATCGCCCTGACCGGCGGGCTGACCGGTCCGCTCGACCGGGCGCTGCAGGTCGGCCGGCCCGAACTCGCCGAGCAGCGCTTCGAGGCCCTGCGCGGGATCTACGGCGACAGGCTTTATGTCGAAGTCCAGCGGCACGGGATGGAGGAGGAGCGCGCGGTCGAAGGGGCCCTGATCGCCCTCGCCGACAATCACGGGATCGGCCTCGTCGCGACCAACGAGCCATTCTTCGCCAATCCCGAAGATTACGAAGCGCATGACGCGCTTCTGGCCGTCGCCGAGGGACAGATCGTCTCGCAGGACAAGCGGCGCAAGCTGTCGCCGGAGCATGCCTTCAAGACCAGGGCTGAAATGGGGGCACTGTTCTCCGACCTTCCCGACGCGCTGACGAACAGCGTCGAGATCGCCATGCGCTGCTCATGGCGCGTGCGGACCCGCAAGCCCATCCTTCCGAGCTTCGCCCGGCCCGGCGAGGCGGCGAGCGACGAGGATTCCGAGCTGCGGCGCCAGGCGGAGGAGGGGCTCGCCAAGCGCCTTGCCTTCCACGGCACGGCGGAGGGCCTGACGGAGAAGGATTATTACGACCGGCTCGACTACGAGATCGGGATCATCCAGCGGATGCAGTTTCCCGGCTACTTCCTGATCGTGGCCGACTTCATCAAATGGGCCAAGGACCATGACATCCCCGTGGGGCCGGGCCGCGGTTCGGGCGCGGGCTCTCTCGTCGCCTGGTCGCTCACCATCACCGACCTCGACCCGCTGCGCTTCGGCCTGCTCTTCGAGCGCTTCCTCAATCCCGAGCGCGTCTCGATGCCGGACTTCGACATCGACTTTTGCGTCGACGGGCGCGAGGACGTGATCCGCTACGTCCAGCAGCGCTACGGCGAGACGAACGTGGCGCAGATCATCACCTTCGGAACGCTGCTCGCGCGCGGGGTCCTGCGCGACGTCGGACGCGTACTCGAAATGCCCTACGGGCAGGTCGACAAGCTCACCAAGCTCGTCCCCCAGAACCCGGCAAAGCCCGTGACGCTGCCGCAGGCGATCGCCGACGAGCCGCGCCTCCAGGCGGCGGCGGAGGAGGAGCCCGTCGTCAAGCGGCTGCTGACGATCGCGCAGAAGCTCGAGGGCCTGCACCGCCACGCCTCGACCCACGCCGCCGGCGTCGTGATCGGCGATCGGCCGCTTCAGGAGCTGGTGCCGCTTTACCGAGACCCGAAGACCGGGATGCGGGTCACGCAGTACAACATGAAATGGGTCGAGCAGGCCGGTCTCGTGAAGTTCGACTTCCTCGGCCTGAAGACGCTGACGGTCCTGCGCCGCGCCGTCGACCTCATCGCCCGGCGCGGGATCGCGGTCGATCTCGCCGCGATCCCCCTCGACGACAAGAAAACCTACGAGATGCTCGGGCGCGGCGAGACAGTCGGCGTGTTCCAGGTGGAATCGGCGGGCATGCGCAAGGCGCTGGTCGAGATGAACGCCGACCGCGTCGAGGACCTGATCGCCCTCGTCGCGCTCTATCGTCCCGGCCCGATGGCGAACATCCCCGTCTATTGCGAGCGCAAGCAGGGCAAGGGAGAGCCCGAGGAGAAGTGGTATCCGCTGCCGCAGCTCGCCTCCGTCCTGCGCGAGACCTACGGCATCATCGTCTATCAGGAACAGGTGATGCAGGTCGCGCAGGATCTCGCCGGGTACTCGCTCGGCGACGCGGATCTCCTGCGCCGCGCCATGGGCAAGAAGATCAAGGCGGAGATGGACGCCCAGCGCGACCGCTTCGTCTCGGGGGCGACCGAGCGCGGCATCAAGAAGGACAAGGCCGACGAGATCTTCGATCTCCTGGCGAAATTCGCCGATTACGGGTTCAACAAGTCCCACGCCGCCGCCTATGCGATCGTCTCCTATCAGACGGCGTATCTGAAGGCGAACTACCCCGTCGAGTTCATGGCCGCGTCGATGACCATGGACATCGACAATACGGACAAGCTCTCCGAATTCCGCCGCGAGGCGCAGCGCCTCGAAATCCGCGTCGAGCCGCCCTCGATCAACCGTTCCGGCGTCGAGTTCGACGTGCGCGACGGGCGCATCCATTACGCCCTCGCCGCCGTCAAGGGCGTCGGCCGCCAGGCGGTGGAGACGATCATCGAGGCGCGCGGGGACGAGCCATTCCGCGACCTCGCCGACTTCGCCCGGCGCATCAATCCGAAGGCGCTCAACAAGCGCACGCTGGAAAACCTCGTCTGCGCGGGCGCGCTCGACTGCCTCGAGCCGGACCGCGCCCGCGCCTTCGCGGCGATCGAGCCGATGCTTGCGCTGGCGCAGCAGGCGAGCCAGGCGAACGAGGGGGGCATGGTCGACATGTTCGGCGGCGTCGCCTCGTCGGACGTGGCGCTCCGCATCCCGGATCACGCTCCCTGGCCCGCCTCCGAGCGCCTGCAGAAGGAATACGACGCCGTCGGCTTCTTCCTCAGCGGGCACCCGCTCGACGAATACGAGGGGCTTCTCGACAAGCTGCGCGTGCAGCGCTGGAGCGACTTCGTGCGCTCCGTGCGCGCCGGCTCCTCCGTGGGGCGCGTCGCGGCGACGGTGCTCGACCGGCAGGAGCGGCGCACCAAGAGCGGCTCCAAGATGGGGATACTCCAGCTCTCGGACCAGACCGGGCATTTCGAGGCGATCATCTTCTCGGAGGGGCTTCAGCGCTTCCGCGACGTGCTCGAGCCCGGCCGCGCGGTCGTTCTTCTGCTCCAGGCAGGCGTCGAGGGCGAGGAGGTGCGCGCGCGCATAGGCTCGGCCGAACCCCTGGACGAAGCCATCGCGAAGCATCAGAAGGGCATGCGGATCTATGTCCGCGACGACCGCCCGCTACGCTCCGTCCAGGAGCGCCTGCGCCAGCGCGGCGAAGGCGAGGTCTCCCTCGTGCTCATTCTCAACGAGGGCGAGCAGGAGGTCGAGGTCAAGCTCCCCGGCAAGTATCTCGCGAGCCCGCAGATCGCGGGAGCCTTGCGGGCCGTGCCGGGCGTGGTGCATGTGGAGATCAGCTAGGGGCTTCCGGACGCGTGTCCGGCCCCTGGCCCTGGCCAGGCTGCGCGAGCCATCCGGCTCCGCTCTTCCGCCAGAATATCATGAACCACCCGGAGACAGGCATGAGCATGAAAAGCGATGCGAAATTCTGGGACGGTGCTGCGAAGAAATACGCCGCCAGATCAATTGCGGACACGGGAGGCTACGAGCGGACGCTGGAACGGACGCGCGCCCTGCTTGGAAGGCATTTCAGGGTGCTGGAACTGGGATGCGGTACAGGCTCGACGGCGCTGCGGCTCGCCGGCGACGTCCAAAGCTATCTGGGGACCGACATCTCCGCCGCAATGATCGCGCTTGCTCAGGAGAAGCTTGCTCAGGAGACGATTGCTGCTCCCAAGCCGCAACTCGTTTTCCGCCAGGGGACGGCGGAGTCGGTGGCGCGCGAGGAAGCCCGCTATGACGCCGTTCTCGCTCTCAACTACCTGCACCTGGTGCGCGACCTGCCGGGGACGCTGCGGTGCATCCACGGCCTCCTCGCGCCCGGCGGAGTGTTCATCTCGAAGACCCCCTGCCTTGGAGAAATGAACCCCCTGATCCGCCTTGCCGTCCCCATCATGCGGCTCGTCGGAAAGGCGCCGCATGTCAATTCCTTTTCCGCGATCGGGGTGGAGCAGGAGATCAGGAAGGCCGCCTTCGAGATTCTCGCCGTTGAAAGCCACGCGACCGCGGGCAAGGACTACCGCCCTTTCATCGTGGCGCGGAAGCCTGCGTGAAGATCACCCGGCAGTCGCTTCGTCATCGAGCCGCTGGATGACCGCCCGCCGTGCCAAAGGCTGGAACGGCCGAGGGGGCAAGCAATCGCCTCACTCCAGTACCCGCGCCGGCGCGTATACCTCGCCCGCCATGAGCTTGCGCGCCGTGCGGATGACGCCGCCGCTGCGCACCTGAAGATCGACCCCCGATCCGCTCGTGGCGAGGGCGACCTCGAAGACGCCCGCCGGGTGCTCGATCGTGATCATCCGGTCGTCGCCCTCGGGCCGGCTCGCGATATCGTCGGAGACCGATCCTTCGAGGACTGCGCAGGTTGCGACGCAAAGCCCCCCCGTGACGGCAAAGGCCGCATGGGTCTTGTGGGGGACGAAATAGCGCGCGGCGACGACGCCCCCCGTACGTGCGGGCGCGAGCATCGCCACCTTCGGGATTACCTTGTCGGCCACGTCGCCGAGGCCCATCCGGCGCCCGGCCTCGAGGCGCAGGCGCTCCAGCCGCTCGAAGAAGACGCGGTCGGCGTCGAGCTCGGCGGGCGTCTCGTAGCCCGTCTTGCCGAGATCGGCCGCGCGCAGGATCATCATCGGCACGGAAACATCGACGAGCGTCACGGGAACGCCGTCGATCTCCTCGCGGGCATGACCCGTCGGCAGCAGCGCGCCGGTCTTCGAGCCGACGATGTCCATGAAATTCAGGCGGATCGCCGCCGCCGTGCCCGGCACCCCGTCGATCGAAGTGTCGCCGTCGTACTCGACGAAGCCCTCCGGCGTCTGCACGACCGCTTCGATCCGGCTGTCGGTATTGACGTTGTAGATGACGACGCGCGTTTCCGGCCCCGTCGGACTGACCATCCCGCGCTCGATCGCGAAGGGGCCGACGCCCGCGAGGATATTCCCGCAGGAGGGTGCGGTATCGACAAGCGCCTTGTCGACCGAGACCTGCGCGAAGAGGTAATCGACGTCGACGCCCTCGCGATCCGAGGGGCCGACCATCGCCACCTTGCTGGTCAGCGTGTCGGCGCCGCCGATTCCGTCGATCTGGCGGATATCGGGCGATCCCATGGCGGCGAGCAGGAAACGATCGCGCTGCATCGGATCCGAGGGAAGGTCCTCCATCCGGAAATAGGGTCCTTTCGAAGTCCCGCCACGCATCAGGATGCAGGGGATGCCGATTTGCCTTGTCATGGTTTCTCTCGCAACGCGGGGGTCAGCGGATCGGCCAGGGCAGGTCGTACCAGGCCTGCAGCACGCCGCCGGGGAAGAGCAGGTTGAGGTAGTTCGCGAGCGTCAGGATGAAGGCCGACGCGACCGCCGTGAGGATCAGCGTCCTCTGCCAGGAGGCGCGCGCCATGACGCGCAGGAAGACGACGAAGAATCCCACGAGCGCCATGAAGAACCCGACGAGCGCGACGACGGCGACAAATCCCGCGAGCCATCCCACGATGTTCCAGGCTCCGCCCCTGAGGTCCCCGTCGCGGGCCGTGGCCTCGATATCGAAATTCGCCGTCGAGGCGATGTTGCCGCGCGCCAGCGGCAGAAGCGCGACGACCGTCATCAGGAAGCCGATGAGCGCGACCGCCGTGGGAAAGACGCCGCCGAGGAAGGAGAGCGGATAGCTCTCGTAGAAGGCGAAGGCGAAGAGGGCGAGCACGCCGAGGCCGAAGAGCAGTTGCGGCCACATGACCGTCGCTTGTGCGAGTTCGCCGCTCCCTTCCGTATTGACTGCGCTGCCCGTCTCGCCCGGGCGCCTGCGGGCGCCGAGCCAGATCGAGAGGATCGTGATCGCCGCGATCGAAAGGACGAGCGGGCGGGTCAGGAAGTCCCAGCCCGAGAACTGCACCGCCTGGTAGAGATAACGCTCTCCCTGCCGGGCCAGAACGAAGCCGATCAGGAAGGCGGGGCGCGGCCAGCCGAAGCGCTTGAGGAAGATCCCGAGCACGCCGATCATGAGGAGCGCGATGAGATCGTTCAGCGACCGCGTCGCCTGGAAGGCCGCGAACGAGATCACCATGATCATGAAGGGGGCGACGAGGGTGTAGCGGATCGTCGTGAGCCGTGCGATGCCGGGCGCGAGCATGATGCACATGAGCGTGCCCAGCACGTTGGCGAGCGCGAGGGACCAGACGATCGTATAGGTGATGTCGAGGTTGCGGCCCGCCATTGCGGGACCCGGCTGGATGCCGAGCAGGATCAGGCCGGCGAGGAAGATCGCCATGGAGCCCGAGCCGGGGATGCCGAAGAGCAGGGTCGGCACGAGCCCGCCGCCCTCCTTCGCATTGTTGGCGGATTCGGGGGCGATCACGCCGCGGATGTCGCCCTTGCCAAACTGGGAACGGTCCTTGCTGGTCTGCACCACATGGCCATAGGCGATCCAGTCGACGACGCTGCCCCCGAGACCGGGGATCGCGCCGATGATCGCGCCGAGCCCGGAGCAGCGCAGCGCAAGCCACTTGTGGCGCAGCGTGTCGCGCAAGCCGTCCAGCCAGCCCTTGCCGAGCTTGCCGTCGCTGGCGATCGTGGTGTTGGAACGCAGGAGGTCGATGATCTCCGGGACGGCGAAGATGCCGAGCGCGACGATGACGAGCGGCACGCCGTCCATGAGGTAGAGGGAGCCGAACTCCATCCGGTATTCGCCCGTCGCCGGCGCGGCGCCGACCATGCCGAAGGCAAGCCCCAGGCAGGCCGCGGCGACGCCCTTGGCGAGATTCGTGCCGGAGAGGACGCCAACCATCGAGAGTCCGAAAAGCGTCAGCATGAAAAGTTCGGCCGCCCCGAAGCTCAGGATCAGGGGGCGGGCGATGATGACGAAGACGGTCAGGATGATTGCCCCGAACAGCCCGCCGATCAGGGAGGCGGAGAAGGCGGCCGCCAGCGCGCGCGCCGCCTCGCCCTTTTTCGCCAGCGGGAAGCCGTCGAGCACCGTGGCCTGCGATGCGCTTGACCCGGGAATCCCCATCAGGACGGAGGCGAAGGTATCGGATGTCGGAATCACCGCCACTAGGCCGATCAGCATCGCGAGCGCCGAGGTCTGGTCCATGCCGTAGAGGAATGGCAGGAGCAGCGAAAGCCCCACGATGCCGCCGAGACCGGGCAGCACGCCGACCAGGAGTCCCACGGTCACGCCGAGCGCCATGAAGCCCATGTGCTGGAGCGTCATCAGATTGGCGAGCGCGTCGAAAAGGGACTCGATCATCGCGGCGACCCGGGCTGACGTGAGATGACGCCGCCGCCCGTGAAGGCGGCGGCGAAGAAATTTTACATATATTTCTGACGCTTAGAGCTGAACGTTGAAGTTCGTCGTCAGGTACTCCCGCACCCAGGTGCGGGCTTCGGGATCGATCGAGGTCGCGACGCGGTAGAGCTCGGGGATGTCGTCGAGGACCGCCTGCTTGTACTCGCCGAGAACCTCTCCCTTTGCCGCCTGGAGCTCGGGGTCGGCCACCGCGTCGGCGAAGGCCTGGCGGAAGGTCTGGATGATGTCGTCCGGCGTGCCTTCAGGCAGCATCGCCGGCTTCTGGGCTGCAAAGCCCGAGCCGAAGAAGGACATGTAGGCGTTGAACTCGACGCCCGAGGGCTTCTTGCCGTGCATCATCTCGTAGGCTTCGACGAAATGCGGCAGGTCGGGGAAGGTCGGGTCGCGCTGGACATTGCCCTGGCCGTCGAGGACGCCCCAGGAGAACATCGGAACTGCGGTTCCGGCCTCCACGAGGGGCACCACGTTCGTGAGATAGGCCGAGGAGGTCTGGTAATCGATCGTGGCTTCGCCGCGCTCGAAGGCGAGGCGGCCCTCGCCGCGGCCCTGCATGCCGAAGACGTAGCGCACGTTGAGGCCCATCACGAGGAAGGCGAGCATCGGCACGAGGTCGAGGGAGGTTGCCCCCTGGCTCGCATAGACGAGTTCACGATCCGCAAGCTGGCCGAGCTGGGAGGCGTCCTCGATGCCGAACTCTGCAGGGATGTAGACGACGCCGCCCGTCGGCGAGACGAGGACGGGGTTGAGTTTCGCATAGTCGTAGCGAACGCGCTGGTCGCCGAGGAGGTACGGAAACTGGGTCGAGCCCGATGTGCCGAGGAGGCTGAGCCCGTCCGGACGCGCCCGGGCGACAAATTCGTTCGTTCCGGTGATCGAGCCGCCGCCGGGGGCATTGCGCACGATGACGTTCGGATTGCCCGGCAGGTGCTTGGAGAGGAAAGGCGCGTAGAAGCGCGCCCAGACGTCAGACCCGCCGCCCTCGCTGAAGGGAATGACCCATTCGATGGTGCGGCCGGAGAAATCGACGCCCTGGGCGAAGGCCTTTGAGGCGAGTCCGGTGGAAAGAGCGGTCGTTGCGGCTGCGCCGACGATAAACTTGCGCCTGTCGATCATCATGTTCCTCTCCCTCGATGCTGTTATTTGCTGATTGAGCGCGATCGTATACACGAGAGGCTCAAGCTTGTTGTCGCGACAGTAGTCCCCGGCGGAATGCCTGTAAAGGAAGGTATTACTCTAGGGAAGATTGGTCGGTCTGCGGGAAGATGGCGGACGGGGAGGTGAAGATGTTCGAGGGCTACGAGATACGCGACGTGGAAGTGCCGGATCGCGGTCATGGATCCGCCCGGATCCGTCTGCGCCATGGCGGGAGCGGCCCTCCGCTGCTCCTCCTGCACGGGAACCCGCTCTCGCACGTCTCCTGGCACAAGCTTGCCGCTCCGCTCGCGAAACGCTTCCACGTGATCGCGACCGATCTTCGCGGCTACGGCGACAGCGTAGGCCCCGAGGATGGCGGCGAAAATCACATGAACTATTCCTTCCGCGCCATGGCGCAGGACCAGGTCGACGTGATGAAGGCCCTTGGCTACGACCGCTTCCAGGTCGCGGGCCACGACCGCGGCGCTCGCACCGCCCATCGCATGTGCCTCGACCATCCAGACAGGGTCGAGCGTGCGTCGGTGATCGACATCCTGCCCAACCGGCATGTCTGGAACAGCGCGAACGACAAATGGGCGATGAAGTCCTGGCACTGGCTGTTCATGGCCCAGCCCTATGACATGCCGGAACGCATGATGGCCGCCGTCCCGCCGGAGTACTTCATGGAGAAGAAGCTCTCCAAGAAGGGAATCGGGCTGAAGCCGTTCGCGCCGGAGGCCTTCGCGGAATATGTGCGCTGCTTCGACTGGAAGACGATCCGCGGCTCATGCGAGGATTACCGCGCCTGCGCTACCTGCGACCGCGACATGGATGAGGCGGATTTCGATGCCGGCCTGCGCGTCTCTCTTCCGCTCCTCGTGATCTGGGGCGCACGCAGCCATACCGGGACCGTCCACGGCGACGTGCTTTCGATCTGGCGCGACTATGCGCCAAACGCCGTCGGCGGACCGATCGATTGCGGGCATTACGTCCAGGAGGAGGCGCCGGAGGAAACCCTGCGCTGGATGCTCGATTTCTTTGACGAAACGTCCGCCACCGCCGGAACACATTGAGGAGATGAAGGCGCCATGAGTTTCCCGTTAGCCCCGAAACACGGCATCGGCCCCAGGATTGAAGCCGCGCGCGGCGCGGCGGAGGCTGTCCTGGCATGAGCATGACATCCGTCAGCGTCTCACATGAGGCGCTCACCCCTTTCGTCGCGCGTCTCTTCATGGCGCAGGGTCTTCCGGAACACGATGCGGCGAGCGTCGCGCAGTGTCTCGTCCTGGCCAATCTGCGTGGAGTCGATACCCACGGCGTGTACCGCGCCCCGGCCTATCTCGACCGGCTCCGCGCCGGTCTCGTCGCCCGCGAGCCGGCGCTTTCCGCAAGGCGCGTGGCGCACTCGGCCATCCATGTCGATGGCGGCAACGGGATGGGCGCCGTGGTCGGCTCCTACGCAATGGGGGAGGGGATCGCGCTCGCGCGGGAGACGGGGATTGCCCTCGTCTCCGTAAAGCGCTCAGGGCATTACGGCATGGCGGCCTGGTACGTCATGAAAGCGCTGGAGGCAGGCTTCATCGCGATGGCCTTCACCAATGCCTCGCCCGCCTTGCCGCCCTGGGGCGGGCGGGCGCCGATGCTGGGCACGAGCCCGCTCGCCGTCGCGGTTCCCGCAGGAACCGAGCACCCCTTCGTCCTCGACATGGCGATGAGCGTCCTGGCGCGGGGGAATGTCTATATCGCCGCGGAACGGGGCGAGGCGATACCCGAGGGGCTGGCTCTCGATGCCTCCGGCCGCCCGACGACGGATCCCGACGACATCCTGGCCGGCGGGACCATGCTGCCGTTCGGCGGCGTGAAGGGCGCCGCGCTGTCGCTCCTGATGGATATCTTCGGAGGCGTCCTGTCAGGGGCTGCCTTCGCCGGCGAAGTGGGCAATCCGCATCGCGATCTGGCGCGCGAGCAGAATGTCGGCCACCTGTTCCTCGTCTTCCGTCCCGACCTGTTCATCCCGCTCGAGGAGTTCCGCGAGCGGATGGACCATCTCGTGCGAACGCTCAAGCGGCAGCCGCGCGCCGACGGTTTCGACGAGATCCTGATGCCGGGAGAGCGGGAGTCGCGGATGCAGGCCAAGCGGGAGCGCGAGGGCGTCCCGCTTCCGCGCGAGGTGGCGGAGAAGCTTCGCGCGGAGGGTGAGGCGGCAGGAGTTCCCGCGCCGTTCTGATTGCCCTGCGATCCCGGACCTGCCGGGATCGCGCAATCGCTGCGCTGTCGCCCGCTCCTCAGAGCCGATAGCGGATCTGGTCGGTCCAGAAGCGCTCGAGGCGGTTGAGGGCCACGTTCAGGCGCTCGAAATCGTCGTCGGAGATCCCGCCGATCGGATGGATCGTGCGCGAATGCTTCTCGTAGAGGGAGCGCACGATATCGTGCACCTCGCAACCCTTCTCCGTGAGGCTGATGCGCACGGAGCGGCGGTCGACGCGTGAGCGGGCATGATGGAGATAGCCCATCTCGACGAGCTTCTTGACGTTGTAGGACACGTTCGAGCCGAGATAATAGCCGCGCGTGCGCAACTCGCTCGCCGTCAGCTCCTTGTCGCCGATATTGTAGATGAGCAGCGCCTGCACGCTGTTCACGTCGTCGCGGCCGCGGCGCTCGAACTCGTCCTTGATGACGTCGAGTAGGCGGCGGTGCAGGCGTTCGACGAGGTGAAGCGCTTCAAGGTAATGCGGCTTGACTTCGGTGTCCTCCATCGCATCGACGGGGTCGCTGACAGTCTTCGCAAGATTGCTCATAGTACGCCTCGCTATTTATTGTCCCGACCGGCTCTCCCGGCCTGTTGCTGAGGCGAATGTAGGTTACGCGGATGAAAACGAGTTTAAATAATAGAATGAATATGCAATTTACCTGTTTCGGTGAATCAAGCTTAAATTTGAAATTCTTTCACCATTGCCTTGTGATGCCATCGGATATTCGGTCAGTATTTGATTAACCCTTACTGTTCCTCACCGCTGGCCATCCAGGAAATGAGGAGATAGGTCGCCATGAAGCCGACATAGACGAGGGCGAGGACGGCGTTCACGGGAAGGGCGCCGGGAAAGAAGAATGCGAGGATCAGGTGGCTCATCACGGCGAGCAGCCAGAGCACGCCGCCCCAGGTGGTCGTCAGCCACAGGCCGACCGCCGCGACGAGATCGACGATGCTGAAATAGATAACCGTCGCCTGGAAGCCCACGGGCCTCGTTTCGAACGCGGGAGCCACGTCTCCGGCCCCCACGATGACGGCCCAGAAGCTTAATCCCTTCGCGATCCAGATCAGCGCCATCAGGCGCATGAACCAGACGAGCGCCACGTTCCACCGAAATCCGCGAGCGGCGCCGGGCTCCTGTGCGCTCCTGAGCGCCGCATCGCTGCGAAACTCTTCCGGATGCGGATTGCGGGGCTTGCCGCGCCTGGCGAACGACCGGATCAAACTGCCAGTTCCCGGTCGCCCAGCGGCGCGAAATAGGCTGCGATCATCGCATCGTCGACGCCCTCAAGCGTCGGCGGATCCCAGTGCGGCTTCTGGTCCTTGTCGATCAGGACAGCGCGCACGCCTTCGTAGAAGTCCTTGCCGTCCGGAATCCGCGACACGATCCGGAACTCGAGCCGCATTGCCTCCGCGAAATCGAGCTCCGCCCCGCGCCGCATCTGCTCGTAGGCAATGCGCAGGGAGGTTGGGGATTTCGATGCGATGGTCTCGGCGATCGCCGTTGCCTGCTCGGTTCCCTCGAACGCGAGGTCGGTGATGATCTCGCCGACGGAGGAGGCGGCGAAGACCCGGTCGATCATCGGGCGCATGGCGTCGATCGGGGGCGTGCAGGTCTCGCGGCGATGCGCGGCGAGAACTGCGTCGACATCCTCGCCGTCCTGCAGCTTCCCAAGGATCGTTTCAAAATCCTGCGAGGGGGCGGCATGGGTCGCCAGGCCGAGGGCGAGCGCGTCGGCGCATTTCAGCCGCGCCCCCGTGAGGGCGAGATACATCCCCGTGCAGCCCGGCAGGCGGGGCAGGGCATAGGTCGCGCCGACATCCGGAAAGAAGCCGATCCCGACCTCCGGCATGGCGAAGAGATAGCGCTCGCCGGCGACACGGTGGGACCCGTGCAGCGAAATGCCCACGCCCCCGCCCATGCAGATCCCGTCGATCATGGCGATATAGGGTTTCGGATAGCGGGCGATGAGCGCGTCGAGCTCGTATTCCTCGCGCCAGAAGGTCAGCGCCTCTTCCGGACGCCCGGCCTTCCCTGCTTCGACGAGCCTGCGGATGTCTCCGCCGGCGCAGAAGGCCTTCTCGCCCGCGCCCTGGATGATGATTCGCGTCACGGCGGAGTCCTGCGCCCAGGCATCGAGGGCGCGGCGCATGTCCCGCACCATGTCGAGGGTAAGGGCGTTGAGGGCCTGGGGGCGGTTGAGGGTGATCACCCCGGCCGCGCCGATTCGTTCGCAGATGGTTTCGCTCAAGGCTTCAACTCCGTGGCTGCGTCCTGTTACGCCCTTTGGCGGTGATTTTCAAATCGCCGGCCAAAGCCGCGACGGGATTGACGCTTCGTCATTCAAAATTGCCGGCCGTCCGGATATCGCCGGATGGTGGTTCGCCAGATCCTCGTTCCGCCCGAACGCGGAAGGCATTTGGTTCGATCCTTCGGCCAAGCCTGCAGACCGTCGCGGTGCACCGCCGGACGCAGCCGATATCCGGGTATTTCCCCATTCTTGGAATGATTCTCGTGTGCTATTGAATGGGGTCTGGCCGCCGACCATCCCCCGTTTCATGGCGGCATGGAGATCCGCATGTCTTCGAATCTCTCGCCGTTCCAGCGCCCCGAAGCCCGCGACAACATCGCCGGCAAGGCTGACGCGGCTGTCGGCGGAAAGCTGGACCTGCGGCATCGTCCGCGTCGCAACCGGAAGGCTGACTGGGCCCGCCGCCTCGTCCGCGAGAACGAACTCACCGTCAACGACCTGATCTGGCCCCTGTTCCTCACCGAAGGCCAGGAGCGGCGCGAGGCGGTGGCCTCGATGCCGGGCGTCGACCGGATCACCGTCGATCAGGCAGTGCGCGAGGCCGAGCGCGCGGCGCGGCTCGGCATTCCGGCGATCGCCCTGTTCCCGAACACTGATCCCTCCCTGCGGGATGCGACCGGATCGGAGGCTCTCAACGAACGCAACCTCGTCTGCCGCGCCTGCCGTGCGATCGGGAAGGAAGTGCCCGGGATCGGGATCGTGACCGATGTGGCGCTCGATCCCTATACCAGCCACGGCCATGACGGCCTGCTCGAGGACGGGCGCATCCTCAATGACGAGACCGTCGCAGTGCTCGCGGCCCAGGCGGTCGTGCAGGCGCAGGCCGGTTCGCATGTCATCGCGCCCTCGGACATGATGGACGGCCGCGTCGGCGCGATACGCGAGGCCCTCGATGCCGCCGGATTCCAGGACGTGCAGATCATGTCCTACGCGGCGAAGTTCGCCTCCGCCTTCTACGGCCCGTTCCGCGACGCGGTCGGCACGAACGCCACCCTCACCGGCGACAAGCGCACCTACCAGATGGATCCGGGCAATGCCCGTGAGGCCCTGCGCGAGGTCGCCCTCGATCTCGAGGAGGGGGCCGACATGGTGATGGTGAAGCCGGGCATGCCCTATCTCGACATCATCCACGGGGTGAAGCAGGCCTTCGGCGTGCCGACCTTCGCCTATCAGGTCTCCGGCGAATACGCGATGATCCAGGCCGCCGCCCTCAATGGCTGGATCGACGGCGAGCGGGCGATGATGGAGAGCCTCCTCGCCTTCAAGCGCGCCGGCGCCGACGGGATCCTGACCTATTTTGCCCCTCGCGTCGCCGAACGACTCGCGCGCGGCTGAAACGGGAATCGGGCCGGCTCAGCGCGGCTCGACGCTGTCGATGATCCGGCGGAAGCGCGGCATCCACTGCGCCCGCTCTGACGCCCGCGCGATCCCGATCACCCTGATCAGGCCGGTCTGCGTGAAGCGCAGGGTCTGGATGACCACGATATCCCGTCCGTCGAGGCTCTTGCCGATCGCGACGATCTCGTGCCAGTCCGCATTGCGCTGGCGAAACGACTGGGAGCGTTCGATCCGCACGTCGCGGAAGTCCTCCGCACCCATCAACGCCTGCCGTGCGAATGTCTCGCGTAGGTCTTCTGGTGGCGCGCCTCCGGCGATTTCCGTGATCGCGACGAGCGGCTGGGATCCAAACTCCACTGAATCCGCCGGCCCCATGGTCAGGAACAAGGTGTTGTTCGCGACTGTGCTGATCGGCCGGAACTCCGACGTGTCCCCTACCCGGTATGGCAGCAGGGCGACCCGCTCCTCGATGCTCGGGGGAGGGCGGAAGGCGACGCTCATCAGGGCCGCGCGCATCGACGCATCGCTGTAGCGCGCGTTTCCGGCGATCATCTCCGCGACGACGAGGGCCGTGCGCTCCTCGGCGCCCGCGACGAGGATCCACTTGCGCAAGAGGACGCCCTGCGCCTGCTGCTCGCCCGTGACGATCACGGCCTCCCGCGCTCCTTCCAGCGCGACATTCTCCCGTTGCGGGTTCTCGATTCCTTGCTGGCGCAGCGCATCGACGCTGAAATCGCCGGAAATCCTTGCGAAAGCTTCCGCCGGGAGTTCGAAGACAGTGATCGCCGCTCCCGCGCCCTGATCCTCGAAGCCCAGGAAGTCACCGGCGGGAAGCATGCCATCGGGAGGCGTCAGGCCGATGGCCAATCCCGGCGGATACACGGTCTCACCCGCGGACGCAGCCGCCGGGAAGACGGCGAGAACGAGCGCGAGAAAGACGTGACGGGCGACGGGTCGCAGTCGGCTTTTTGGCAAGAGAGGCTCCGCGTGGGTGAGACGGGTTGACACGCCAGGGTTGATCATGACGAGGAACGTGATACCCGCCTGAGCGTCAGATTGATACGGCCACCCTTTGGCAAAAGCGTGGACGAATCCGGAATGATCCGGTCAACGCCATGATAGATCAGCCGCGACTCGCCTCCGATGACGAGCGCGTCGCCGGATTCAAGCCGCACGGAGCGGGTCGGCCCGCCGCGCGACGTCCCTCCGTAGCGGAAGACGCCGGTATCGCCTAGCGAGAGAGACAGGACAGGCGCGGCGAGATCCTCCTCGTCGCGATCCTGGTGCAGCCCCATCCGCGCCTCGGGCGCATAGAAATTGACGAGGCAGGCCTGCGGCTCGTCCGGATGGCTTGCAAGCTCGCGCCAGGCGCGCAGGGCGATCTCGGAAATCGGCGGCCACGGGCGGCCCGTTTCCGGATGCCGCGCCTCGTAGCGATAGCCGGTTTCGTCGGAGACCCAGCCGAGCTCGCCGCAATTTGTCATGCGCACGGAAAACGGCTTTCCCGTGCGCGGCATGCGCGGCGTGTAGAGCGGGGCCTCGCGCACCGCTTCGCGCAACTCGGCGAGGAGGGCATCCTGCGCGGCGCGGTCGAGATAGCCGGGGTGATAGATCAGTCCGGGAGCGAGCGTGAGGGCCATCCGGTCAAGATGGCCCCGCGCCGGTGGACATCAAGACTCGACGACTTCCTTGGACGCGACAGTCGTGTCGGAATTCAGCCGGTAGATCATCGGGATGCCGGTGGCGAGTTCGAGATGGGGGATCGTCTCGGAGGTCAGGCCGTCGAGCACCATGACGAGCGCGCGCAGGCTGTTGCCGTGGGCGGAGACGAGGACACGCTCGCCGCGCATGACGCGGGGCTGGATCTCGCGGATGTAGTACGGGAGGACGCGCGCCACCGTGTCGCGCAGGCTCTCTCCGCCCGGGGGCTGCGTCGCGTAGGAACGCCGCCAGATATGGACCTGCTCCTCGCCCCATTTCGCCCTTGCATCGTCCTTGTTCAGCCCGGCGAGATCCCCGTAGTCGCGCTCGTTCAGGGCCTGGTCGCGCAGGGTCTCGAGGCCGCTCTGCCCGAGTTCGCCGAGGATCAGGTCGCAGGTCGTCTGGGCGCGCGAGAGCGCGGAAGTGAAGGCGATATCGAATTGGAGACCGCGCTCGCGCAGCCGCCTGCCCGCCGTCATCGCCTCCTCGACCCCGAGTTCCGTCAGGCCGGGATCACGCCAGCCGGTGAACAGGTTCAGCTTGTTCCATTCGCTCTGCCCATGGCGCACGAGAACGAGGAGGCGCTCCATCGAATCAAATCCTTTTCGGTCCAATTGTCACAATTCGTTTAGGCCGAGAACGTCGGCCATGGAATAGAAGCCGGCGGGCTGCCCCTTGCCCCAGATCGCGGCGCGAACGGCCCCGCGCGCGAACAGGCCCCGATCCTCCGCGACATGCTGGAGAACGAGGCGCTCCTGCGGGCCGGCGAAGATCACGCTGTGATCGCCCACCACGGTCCCGCCGCGCAGCGTCGCAAAGCCGATATCGCCTGCCCGGCGCGGACCGGTATGTCCGTCGCGCGCCCGGACCGCGTTGGCCGAGAGGTCTATCCCCCGTCCTTCCGCCGCCGCCTCTCCGAGGAGCAGCGCGGTGCCGGACGGCGCGTCGACCTTCTGGCGGTGGTGCATTTCGAGAATCTCGACGTCGAATTCCTCGCCCAGCGTCTTCGCCACCTTGCGCACGAGCGCCGCCATGAGGTTCACGGCCAGGGACATGTTGCCGGACTGGATGATGACGGTCTCCTCACCGAAGCGCCGGAGCGCCGCAAGGTCCTCGTCCGAGAAGCCGGTGGTGCCGACGATGTGCGCGGTCTGGCTCTGCGCCGCGAGCGCGGCGTAGCCGAGGCTCGCCTCGGGCGTCGTGAAGTCGATGATCGCATCGGCCTCGGCGATGGCGGCCTCGGCGTCACCCGTGACGGTGATGTCGAGATCGCCGATCCCGGCGATGAGCCCGGCATCCTGGCCTACGCAGCCGGATGTGGGCCGCTCGACTGCGCCCGTCAGCGCGCAGCCGGGCGTCTCGTCGATGGTCTTGATCAGAATGCGGCCCATGCGCCCCGCGGCGCCAACGACCACTACTCGCGTCTTCGCCATCGCTGTCTCCTGTCGAAAGCAGCGCGCGGTATAGCGGCGATCCGCTGCAATGGAAAGCGCCGCCGTGATTTTCTCTCGATCACGGCGGTGTCGCGGTTCAGGCCTCGCCCGGCTGCGGGCCCTCGTAGCCTTCGATGACGATCGCATCCATTTCGGCGCCGCCTTCCTGTTTGGCGCGCGCCGCCTGGTATTCCGGCGAGTTCCAGCAGGCGAGCGCCGCCTCGTAGGAGGGAAACTCGATCAGGACGTTTCTTGAGCGGGACGAGCCCAGGACCCGCTCGAACTGGCCGCCGCGCACGAGAAACCGCCCGCCGAACTTTGCGAAAGCCGCGCCGTTGGCGGCGACGTAGTTCTTGTAGGCTTCCGCGTTGTAGACGTCGACGCGGGCGATCCAGTATCCTTTTGCCATGGCTTGACGTCCTTATTCCGCGCCTTCGACGGCGACGATGTCGGCGATTCCGGCGCCCTCGCGCTTCGCTTTCGCGGCCTGATATTCGGGTGAGTTGTAGTAGGCTTGCGCCTGCTCGAAGGATTCGAACTCGATGACGACGTTGCGCGGCCGCGCCTCGCCCTCGAGCTGCGCGACCTGGCCGCCGCGCACCAGCGGCCGCCCGCCATACTTTCGGATCGCCTCGGATGCGCCCTTCACGTATTCCGCGTACTTGTCCGGATCCGAGACGACGATCCGCGCGACGATATAGCCCTTCGGCATGGTTTCCTCCCTGTATTCTTGCATCGGGGAGAGTGGCCCGCGCGCCCGCGCGAGGCAAGCGCGGCGCGGGTGCGCCGACGCCCGTGCCCGTTTGGCCCGGGGCGCGCCCCTCGGTCAGGCGCCCGTGGCTGCCTGCGCGATCTCCGCGACGATCGCCTGCGCCGCCGCCCGCGGGTCCCTTGCCTGGGTGACCGGTCGCCCGACGACGAGGTGATCGGCCCCGCGCCGGATCGCGTCCGCCGGCGTGACGACCCGCTTCTGGTCTCCCGCCTCGGAGCCGCCGGGGCGGATGCCGGGGGTGACGATGACGCGATCGTGGCCGATTGCCGCGCGCACGGCCTGCGTCTCCGCCGCCGAGCAGACGATCCCGTCGATGCCTATCCCGGCGGCCTGGCGCGCCCGGGCGGAGACGAGATCGCCGACCGTGCCGGCGTAGCCCGCCTCGCGCAGATCCGCGTCGTCATAGGAGGTGAGGACGGTCACGGCGAGGATGCGCAGGCGCGAATCCGCCTTCCCCGCCACCGCCGCGCGCATCGTCTGCGGATAGGCGTGGACGGTCAGGAAATCGACGCCGAGCGCCGCCACCGAGGCCACGCCCTCCTCCACGGTGTTGCCGATGTCGTGCAGCTTGAAGTCGAGGAAGACGCGCTTTCCCTGGTCGAGCAACTCGCGCGCGAAGCCGATCCCTCCGGCGAAGCCGAGGCGATAGCCGATCTTGTAGAAGCTCGCGGCGTCGCCGATCGCGCCCGTGAGGGCGCGGGCTTCCTCCACGGAGGGCAGGTCGAGGGCGATGATGAGGCGGTCCTGGATGTCGCGCGGGATGGTCATGGGGGCGGGCTTCCTCTGTCGGGCGATGGCTTCGCGGGAGCAGGCGTCTTGTCGGGATAGCGGCAAAGATCCGCGATGACGCAGCGCCAGCATTCGGGCTTGCGCGCCTTGCAGGTATAGCGGCCGTGCAGGATCAGCCAGTGATGGGCATGGCGGCGAAAGGCGTCGGGCACGACCTCGGTCAGCCCCGCCTCGACGGCGTCCGTCGTCTTTCCGATGGCGAGGGGGATGCGGTTCGAGACCCGGAAGATATGCGTGTCCACGGCGATCGCCGGCTCGCCGAAGGCGACATTGACGACGACCGCAGCCGTCTTGCGCCCGACACCGGGAAGCTCCTCCAGGGCCGCGCGCGACGGGGGCACCGCGCCGCCATGGCGCTCGACGAGGATGCGGCTCAGCGCGATCACGTTCCTGGCCTTCGCCCGGAAGAGGCCGATCGTCTTGATGTGCTCGCGAACCGCGTCCTCTCCCAGCGCCAGCATCTTCTCCGGCGTGTCGGCAAGGGCGAAGAGACGGCGCGTCGCCTTGTTGACCCCCGCATCCGTCGCCTGGGCCGAGAGGACGACGGCGACAAGGAGGGTGAAGGGATCGGCATATTCCAGATCGGAGCGGGGCTCCGGATTGGCCTCGCGGAAGCGCCGGAATATCTCGTGGCGGGTCGCCGCATCCACGGGTTTGGGACCGCGCTGCACGCTCGGCTTCGGGGCCGCGCGGCGGCCGCCCGCGTCAAGCGCGGCTTTTGGTCTCGGGCTCTTCACCGGGGCGATTCCCTTTCCCGTGGATCATCGCGCGTTATAATGAGTTGATGGACAGCGGCAAGGTTTCCCCCGGCGAGGTCACGTCCTCCATGCGCGATGCGTCCGAACAACCCGTCTTCTCGGCGGTGATCACGCCGCACCGTTCGCTTGGGCGCGATTCGGCGCGGCTCGTCCTCACCCTGTGCTGCGTCGCGACGATCGTCTCGAGCATTCCCTTCATGGTGATGGGCGCCTGGCCCGTCGCCGGGTTCTTCGCCGTCGACCTGGTCGCCCTGTTCATCGCCTTTCGCGTCAATTTTCGCGCCGCCCGTTCGGCGGAGGAGGTGATCCTCACGCCGATCGATCTGCTTCTGCGCCGGATCAGTCATCGCGGGGAGCGCTCGGAGCAGCGGTTCAATCCGTTGTGGACGCGCCTCGACCGCGAGGAGGACGACGAATACGGCCTGCTCGCGCTGGCGCTCGTCTGCCGCGGGGAGCGCGTCGTGATCGCGCGGGAATTGTCGCCGCCGGAACGCGAGAGTTTCGCCCGCGAGTTCGGCGCGGCGCTCGCGCAGGTCAAGAAGGGTCTTTGATCACGGGCTCGAATCATCGTGCAGGCGACGGATACGCCGCACCACGAGGGCAATGCCGATGAGGATGACGGGGATGCTCACGGCGGTCCCGACATACGGATCCAGGGTGAATCCGTACCGTGCCGCGCCTTCGAGCATCCTGAAGATCAGCCCGCTGATATAGTACGTGATCGCGGCCACCGAGAGCCCCTCGACGGTCTGCTGCAGCCGGAGCTGCACCCGCGCGCGGGCGTTCATGGCGTGGAGGAGGTCGCGGTTCTGGCTCTCGAGCTCGATGTCGATGCGGGTGCGCAGGAGCTGGGCGGCGCGGGAGAGCTTGCGCGACAGATTGGCTTGCCGCTCCTCCGTCGAGATGCAGGTGCGGATCGCCGGCTGGATGCGCCGCGCGAGGAAGGCCGACCAGCTGTCGATTCCCGCGACCGGATGTTCGCCGATGGCCCGCAGGCGCAGGCGAACGAGTTCCTCATAGGCCCGGGTCGCGCCGAAGCGGAACAGGGAGCCGGCCGCGCCGCTCTCGAGCTCGGCGGCAAGCGTCGTCAGCCGGTCGAGGAGCCGGCGATTGTCCTCGAAGCCCTCGCTCGCGCGCATCTCGTCCATGAGCACGGGGAGGGCCGTTTCGATGCGCCGCACCGATGGCGCCAGCGCCTGCGCCTCCGGCAACCCGAGGAGCGCCATGGTGCGGTAGGTTTCGATCTCGAGTACACGCTGGACGAGCCCACCAGCCTGGACCCGCGCGAGCGACCGGTCGACGACGAGGATCCGCACGAAGCCGTGTGCGTCGGGCTTGAAGTCGGTCGCGATCAGCGCCGCCCCGTCCTCGACCTCGGCGGCGGCGAGGTGAACCTGGCCGAACACCGCCTGCGGCCCCTCGGGCAGTTCCGACGCCGCGATCAGGTGGAGATCGACACCGACCATCAGAGGCCCGGGCTGCGGCACGAGGCGCATGACGCTCGCCAGCGTATCCGGCGAAGGGCGAAAGGGAGAGGAGGCGGCGGCCGGCCCCTCCCCAGCCGCAGCCTCGGCGATCCCGAACTCCCAGGTATAGGTCGTGAATTCGCTATGGCTTTCCCAGCGCAGGAGCGAGCCGGAGAAGGCGGCGCGGTGGTGCTTGGCGCCCGGGGCAGGAGGCGCGATGCCCAGCGATTCGCAGAGGCTGGAGAGGGCGGCGCGGTCGCGCGCCGACGATTCCTCGTCCGTCACGAAGGCGAAATGGAGGATCCGGCGGGGCGTCTCCACGGGGGCGAAGGGGCGGGCATGAACTTCGCCCAGAACACGGCCGCGCAGGGGATGCGGCGTGAAATCCTCGCTCATGCGCGCTCCGTCGCTGTCGCTGTCGGCGCTCCGGACGGGCGCCTTGAATGCGGGATGTTCAGCATGCCTCAAATGGAACGCGACGCCAACGCTGTTGACCGCCGCCATGCACCGGTGAAGAGTGCCGGCCGAACGTGCCGGCACAAAGAATGTGCAGGCTATCGAACAGGGAATAGAAGCGCGCATGTCAGTCCAGCCCCGCAAGCCTCCCCGCGTCGGTCTCTTCGCGACCTGCCTCGTCGACCTGATGCGGCCGTCGATCGGTTTCGCGGCGGCAAAGCTCCTCGAGGATGCGGGCTGCATCGTCGAGGTCCCGTCCCAGACCTGCTGCGGACAGCCGGCCTACAATTCCGGCGATCGCGGCACGACGCGCGCCCTCGCGGAACAGGTGATCGAGGCGTTTTCCGGCTTCGACTACGTCGTGGCGCCCTCGGGCTCCTGCGCGGGGATGATCAAGACCCATTACCCGGAGCTCTTCGCGGAGGATCCGAACTGGGCGCCGAAGGCGAATGCGCTCGCGGGGAAGACCTGGGAATTGACGAGCTTCCTCGTCGACGTGATGTTCGTCACCTCCGTGAATGCAGCGTTTAACGGCCGGGTCACCTATCACGATTCCTGCGCGGGGCTGCGCGAACTCGGCGTGCGGGCGCAGCCGCGCAAGCTCCTGCAGAGCGTGCAGGGGCTTGAACTGGTCGAGATGGCGGAGACGGATGTCTGCTGCGGCTTCGGGGGGACCTTCGCCGTCAAGTATGGCGAGATCTCGTCCGCGATCGTCGGCAAGAAGGCGGAGAATATCGTGGCCTCAGGTGCGCCGACGCTGCTCGCCGGCGATCTCGGCTGCCTGATGAACATGGCCGGGAAGTTGTCGCGCGAGGGCCGGAAGGTTGAGGTGCGCCATGTCGCGGAGGTTCTGGCGGGAATGACGCAGGAGCCGGCCATCGGCGCTCCGGAATGAGGCGCCCTTGGTGCCATATAGTTGTGCAATTTGCATTAAACGCAATCATTAGTTCATAATTCGCCGCCTATTCTTCAGCCTCATGTTCGCGGTGCGGACCTGGGGGAACGAGATATGGGAACCATCAAATCAAGGCTGGTGATTGCCCTGGCGGGGCTCTTTGTCTGTATCGTCACGCTGGCGGGCACCGGTTACCATGCGGGACAGACCGCCAATCGCGGCCTCGAATCCGTCTATAACGAGCGCGTCATCGCTGCGCGCGATCTCAAGATCGTGTCGGATCTCTACGCGGTCAATGTCGTCGACGCCGCCCACAAGGTGCGCAACGGCAACTGGCGGTGGGAGGAGGGGAGTGCAGCCGTAGATGAAGCGAAGGCGGGCATCGCCCGTCACTGGAAAGCCTTTCTCGATGGCGAGCTCGATGCGGCCGAGGCGCCGCTGGTGGCTCGCGTCCAGGCGCTTCAGGGCAACGCCGATGCTGCGGTGGACCAGCTGCTCGGCATCTTCAGCCGAAACGATTCCGCAGCGCTCGACAGCTTCGTCGTCACGGCCCTCTATCCGAGCATTGACCCGGTCACCGAGCAGATATCCGCACTCGTCGACGCACAGCTCGCAGGCGCCTCCGCGACTTACCAGTCGGCGGCGCAAAGCTTCATCCGAGCCGAGGCCGTGGCGCTCGTGGCGATGCTGTTCGGCGTGGCCGCGCTCGGCTTCTCCGTCTGGACGACCATCGTCAAGACGACCCGCCCCATTGGCGCCTTGACGCGGGCGATGCGGCGCCTGGCCGATGGCGATCTCGAGACCCAGGTTCCCTGTTCCGGCCAGGGCGACGAACTCGGCGAGATGGCCGCCGCCGTTCTCGTCTTCCGCGACAACGCCTTCGAGCGCCGGCGGCTGGAAGCGGATGCCCTTCGCGCTCGGGAGATCGAGCGCGCCCAGTCCGAGGCGCTGCAGGCGCATATCAGCGCTTTCCGGGAGAAGGTCACGCAGGTCATCGCGGGGGTGAACGACGGGACGAACTCGATGCGGTCGATGGCGGACATGCTCAACCAGGTGGCCGAGGACGCCGCCGGTCGTGCGGCGACGGCGCGCTCCGCCTCGGGCGAGGCTTCCGTGAATGTCCAGACGGTTGCGACCGCCGCCGAGGAACTCGCGGCCTCGACCCGCGAGATTGCCGATCAGGCACAGCGCGCCAGCAGCATCGTCTCGGCCGCGACGGAGATCGCCGAGGCGACCGATCGGGACGTCTCCGGGCTTGCTTCCGCCGCCGAGCGCGTCGGCGATGTCGTCGGCCTGATCAACTCGATCGCGGAGCAGACCAATCTCCTCGCGCTCAACGCAACGATCGAGGCGGCGCGGGCCGGAGAAGCAGGGCGCGGTTTCGCCGTCGTCGCCGCCGAGGTCAAGGCGCTTGCCAACCAGACCGCCAAGGCGACGGAGGAGATCTCCAGCCAGATCGCCGGCATTCAATCCTCCACGGGGAAGGCCGTTGAATCGATCCGCACGATCGGCGCGCGCGTCAACGAGATCAACGGTCTCAATGCGACGATTGCCGCGGCGGTCGAGGAGCAGGAGGCGGTGACGCGCGAAATCTCGCAGAGCATCGCCCGCGCCGCAGCCGGAAGCACGGAGGTCGCCGAGAATGTCGACGGCGTCTCGGGCGCCATCGGCGAGACCAGCGAGGAAGCGCGGCGGGTCCATACGGTTTCGAACGATCTCGCCCGCGCCGCCAACGCGTTGTCGGAAGCGATCGACGACTTCCTGTCGAACGTGTCGCGGGCAAATGGCCAGGACATGAGCCGCGCAGCCTGAGCAGATTGTCGCAGGCGGGGTACGGGAGGGCGCCGTTCCTCGGACGGCGCCCGAACCGGTCACGCGCCGGTCGTCAGCACGATCTTGCCGACATGGAGGCTCGAATCCATGCGGCGATGCGCGGAAACGACGTCGTCGAGGGCGAATGTGCTGTCGATGACGGGCTTGCAGCGCCCCTCGGCCACAAGAGGCAGGACATTCTCGCGCAGCGCCTGGGCGATCTCCTCCTTCTGCGCAACGCTGCGGGGGCGAAGCGTGGACCCCGTGTGGTGGAGGCGCTTGACCATCAGGCGGCGGAAATCGACCTGCGCCTTGCCGCCCTTGAGGAAGGCGATCTGGACGATCCTCCCCTCGACGGCGGCGGCTTCGTAATTGCGATCGATGTAGTCGCCTCCGACCATGTCGAGAACGAGTTCCACGCCCTTCTTGTCGGTGGCCGCCTTGACCGCCGCGACGAAATCCTCCTCGCGGTAGTTGATCGCGAGATCGGCGCCAAGCTCCCGGCAGGCCGCGCATTTCTCCTCGCTTCCCGCCGTCACGAAGACGCGCGCGCCGAAAGCCTTCGCGAGCTGGATCGCCGTCGTCCCGATTCCGGACGAGCCGCCATGGATCAGGATCGTCTCTCCTTCCCGAAGGCCGCCGCGGTCGAAGACATTCGTCCAGACGGTGAAATAGGTCTCGGGGATCGCCGCCGCCTCGACCATCGAGAGGCCTTGCGGGATCGGCAGGGCGTTGTCCTGAGAAACCACGGCGTAGTCGGCGTAGCCGCCGCCGGGGAGGAGCGCCATGACCGCGTCGTCGAGGGCGAAGGCGTCGGCCCCCTCTCCCAGGGCGGCGACGCGACCGGCGATCTCGAGTCCGAACGTGTCCGGCGCGCCCGGGGGAGGGGGGTAATGCCCTTCGCGCTGGATCACGTCGGGGCGGTTGACGCCCGCGGCATGAACCCTCACGAGGATCTCTCCCTTGCCGGGCCTGGGTGTGGGCCGCGTCTCGACCTGAAGGACCTCGGGTCCTCCCGCGCCCCGGGCGGCGACGGCCCGCATCGTGTCCGGAATGGTCATGCTGTCCCTCCTGGTTTCCCGCCATCTTCCTGGCTGGTTCCTGCGCTGACGCCCTCGCGGCGCGCCTGTGATTGCCCGAAGCGAGTCGCATGACCCGGGGGGCATTGGCAAGGCCGGTGCGGATGCCGTACTCTGACGGGAAAGTTAGAAGGAGGTTTCTCGATGGCTTTGGATCCGTTCGGAGAAGAACCCGTCCGGCAGAAGCCCGAAGCGCATGTTATCGGGCAGGAACTGTCAGCGTTGTCGATCGACGAACTGGAAGAGCGCATCGCCATGCTGACGCGCGAGATCGAGCGCCTGCATGAAGCGCGGCAGAAGAAGCAGGATTCCAAATCGGCGGCGGACGCCTTCTTCAAGTCGATGACTTGAAGCTGTGCCATTATCGGCCAGGCAGAATCAGATTGACGCGCTGCGTTAACCGCTTCTTAAGGCTTCCGGAGTATGAATCAGGGTGTCCAGTGTTTCTGGATGTCGAGTGGCTCCTGTCCACTCTGTTTGACGCCTCCCTGTTAGACTTTGGGCCGCCACCCGGCGGCTCTTTTTTTGATTCATCCACAGCGTTAACGTTAACATCAGACTAACGAAGCGCGTACAATGGCGCGGCGCTAGACTTGCCTGACATCGCACGAAATCAAACCGGCCGTTTCGGATCGGGACAATTCGACTCAAATTCGTGCAACAGGAGGCCGAAGATGAACGCAGACATCACTTTCCGCGAAGAGGGCGACCCCGTCGATTTCGGTCGCACCTTCGTCGGTTCCGAGGCGTTCCGGAGCCTGTTCCGCGAGGGAATGGGCCTCGTCGAGGAGACGGCTGCGTATCTGGACGGCGACGGGCGCGAGGAGTCGCGCCTTCTTTCACGGCAGGCTTCGCTCACCTACGCAAGCGAGAGCATGCGCCTGACAACGCGGCTGATGCAGATCGCATCCTGGCTTCTCGTCCAGCGCGCGGTGGCCGAAGGCGAGATTTCCCCGGAGCAGGCGCTGCAGGAGAAGACGCGGGTGCGGCTGACCAAGCCGGAAACGGCCAGCCCGATCTTCGACACCTCCGCCCTCCCGCCGAGGCTGAAGCAGCTCATCGGCGAATCCGTTCGCCTGCACGCGCGCATCGTCCATCTCGACGCTCTGGTCGCCTCGGACGAACCCGCGCCGCAGCGGCTCGAAAGCCCCGTCGCCGCCCAGCAATGGTTGATCCGCTCCGCCTTTGGCGTCCATTGAGGGCGGGCCGCGCGATCAAGGCCGTTCGCGCAGCTGCCGCTCTTGCTGCGGGTCTCGCGGCGGCCGCCCTGTCTCTTGCGTTTCCGACCGGCCCGGCATTGGCCTTTTATCCCGTCGAGGGGCTCTTCACCGTCACCCGGGATTGTCCCGCGCTTCACAGCATCCGCCGCCAGGAGAATCCAGGCGGCGTTCGCGTGCGCGCAGGGGAGGACCATGCCGCCATCGCGCTCAACCGGGAGGGCGGGGATCATGTCCTCGTCGAGGTTCCCGGCGCGGAGCCGTCCCGGCGCTGGGTTGCCGTCGCCTGCGGGCTGATCCGCGACGATGTGGAAGTCTCCCCGCCCGGGGCGGACTTCCTGCCGATCTTCGCCCCCGCCGGCGATGTGCCACCGCCGCCGGCCCCTGACGCCTTCGACAGGGCAGTGCTCGATCTCTGCGGCGAGTGGGGCGCGCGACCGTCCCGCGCCGGATTTACCGACCTTCTTGCTCGCCCCGATCTCGCCGAGGACGTCACCAGGATCAGGTTGGCGCTCGGGGGGGCCGTCCGCGGAGCCGCGTTGGCGCCGGAAGGCTTCGCGCGGGAACTGGCGGCGCTGTGGTTCGCCGAGGATGGGTTTCGCCACGTCTTTTGCGGCGAGCCGGGAGAGGATCGACTGGGCGGCCTGCATTTCGCCGCGCGGTACCTGCAGATGCAGGAACGCGGCTGGGGCGGGCGGGCGCCCTGCGCCGAACAGGAGAGCGACCCGCCGATCCACACGATCGGCATCGCCTTCCGCACGCCGGCCGGGGCGCGCGAGCATGCCTGCCCCAAGAGCTTCGCCCTTGGGCTCGGGGCGCGGGACCTCCTGATCGAAGCGACCCGGGCGTTTCGCGCCCAGCAAAGCCGCGACCCGGGCGAGAGGATGTGCCTGCACCGGGTGTCGCGGCCAGGGGCCCGAAGTTTCCTTTCCGTCTTCGTCGCCCGCGCCGGAGCCATTCGCACTTTCTATCCGGATGCGTCTCCCGCCTGCGCCGGCGGACTTCCTGTCTCTGCCTGCCTCTGCGAAAGATGACCCCAAGTGCGCAGAAACACTTACTTGACCGGAATCAAGGTTCGCCAAAGATTGATCCGCTAGACAACGAAGATGCAGATCGAGGAAGCCGCCTTGCGGATACATATCGTCGAAGATGACTATGGGGTCCGCGACGCCTTGATCGAGCTCGTCAGGGGGCTCGGCCATACGGTGCTGGCCTATGCCGATGGCGAGGCCTTCATGACCGCCGTTGCGCCGGGCGAGGACGATCTTGTCTTCGTTGATCTCGGGCTCCCGGGAATCGGCGGCGTCGACGTGATCAACTGGCTGCGCAGGTTGCCGGCGCCCCCGCGCGTGATTGCCATTTCCGGCCGCCCGCGAGTCGATATCGACCTGATGCTGCGCGGCGTGCACGACCTCCCCCTCCTGCGCAAGCCGCTCGCTCCCGAGGCGATCGCAGCCTATCTGTGAGGTCCCGGCCGGCCCCCTGGACCAGCCGTCAGCACGGATAGGGGGTTCGACGCTCGGGTCATCCCTTACGGGCAAATCCCGATGCGGCCCTCACGCGCCTGGCCTATCCCTTTTCTCGTTACCGCTCCGATCCCCCGGGCGAATTCGAGGAAGACGCCATGGACGCGACTTATTCACGTTCCGATTTCAGCAACACGAAGTTCGACGCCGGCTGGAACATCTCGTTCGAGGCCGCGGAGGGTGAAAAATCCTCCGGATCCCGCATTCTTTCCTACAAGCCCCGGGCGCTGATCGTGGATGAGGGGGATGACGCCTCCTCGGTCTACGAGGTGGTCGAAGGCGGCGTTCTTCTTTTCAAGCTTCTGCCGGACGGTCGCCGGCAGATCATCGAGGTGCTCGGAGTCGGGGACGTCTTCGGGCTCGCCCCCAACGGGATCTCGGATGTCGCGGCCGAGGCGCTCACCTCCGCCCGGATCGCCCTCTACGAGAAGCGCCGGGTGGATTCGGAGCCCGATCTGCGCGACCGGATCTTCACGCGACTGCGCGCCCAGATGTGCGCGCTCCACGATCACGCCCTCCTGCTCGGCCGCAAGTCGGCGCATGAGCGCGTCGCGACCTTCATCATGCGTCTCATCCCCGGCCGCGGCGGCCATGCCTGCAGCGGCCCCGCGAGCGGGGGACGAGACGAGACGAAGGTCGATCTGGCGATGACGCGCCAGGAAATCGCGGATTATCTCGGCCTCACCATCGAGACAGTTAGCCGCGCCTTCTCCGCGCTCAAGCGCGACGGAGTCATCGCATATGACCGGCAGGACGTCGTCTCCATCGGCAGCGTCTGCCGCCTTTGCCGCCTGACCGGATCGCACTGACCCGCGGCTCGCGGTCCCTCTCTTCGCGTTCTCCCGACTTTTGTGAAAGGCCGCTTGGCGTAAGGCGGCCTTTTCTTTTCGGTGCGTCGCCTTGATAAGGAGAACGCCCGGCATGACTCCCCCGAGACCACACCGGGCGTTCACGACGGCCATCGCCCGGAAGCGTTCCGTCGAGATCATCTTTAGCGCCCGCATCGGCGTGAACATTGATCGATCGCAAGGCACGAAAAAAACGTGACGCATCCGTTCATCGCCCAGTCGCTGCAGGTTGCGGTCGCGCTCACGGGCGGGATCGTCTTCCACCTGCTCGGCATTCCGGCCGCGTGGCTCTCCGGCGCCGTCGTGGCCACGGTCATCTGGGGCGCGCTGGGAAAAGGGGTGCGGCTTGCGCCGCCCCTGGCCGCGACGGCCATGCTGATTTCCGGGGTCACGCTCGGAGCGAGCATCACGCCGGAGGCGATGGCGGCAATCGCGACCTATCCGCTGAGCCTCGTTCTCCTTGCTCTGGCCGCCACGGGAGTCACCGCCGGCTCGGCGCTTTTCCTGATGAGGGTTCACGCCTGGAACCGGGACGACGCCATTCTCGCCTCTATCCCCGGCGCCCTCTCCGCCGTTCTCGCGGTTGCGGTCTCGCGGGATGCGGGCGTGGCGCGGATCGCGGTCGTGCAGTCGTTTCGCCTGCTGGTCCTGATCGCGGTCCTTCCGTTCGTTGTCTCCCTCACGAGCGAGACGGACAGCCGCAGGCTGGCGGGCGACGGGATAGAGATCGCCTCGCCGCTGGCCTTCGCCGGCATGGTTCTCGCGGGCCTTGCCGTCGGGCTCCTCTTCGAGCGGCTTCGGGTCGCGGCGCCTTTCCTGCTCGGTGCGACGGCAGCGAGCGCGACGCTGCACGTCACCGACCTCACCCCCGGAGCCGCGCCGCCGATCATTGCGACGATCGCCTTCGTCGTCGTTGGCGTCTTCATCGGCGAGCGCTTCGGAACGCTTGACCGCACCGCGCTGCGCAAGCTCGCCCCCGCCGCTATCGGATCCTTCGCCGTCGGGATGGGCATCGCCATGTCATGCGCGCTCCTCGCCGTCATCCTCCTCGGTGTGGGCCTCGGCGAGGCGCTCGTCGCCTTCGCTCCCGGCGGCGTCGAGGCGATGATGGTCCTCGCCCTGGTGCTGGGGCTCGACCCGCTCTATGTCGGCGTCCACCACGTCGTCCGTTTCCTCGGCATTGGCTTCGTCCTCCCGTTCATCTTCCGGAATCCGAAGCTGCGCGGGGCAAAATAGGGGAGGGCACCCGGCCGTCCGCGTCGCGATATGCACTTGAAATCGATGCTGCGGGAGGCTCAACTGGAGCCATCAGGCAGGCGGAGGGGCGGCATGTTCGTCGCGATGAACCGGTTCAGGGTGGTGAAGGGCGAGGAGGCGGCGTTCGAGGATGTCTGGCGCGGGCGCAAGTCGCGCCTTGACGAGATGCCGGGCTTCATCTCCTTCCATCTCCTGCGCGGTCCCGAGCGGGATGATCACGTTCTCTACGCGTCGCACAGTGTCTGGGAGAGCGAGGAGGCCTTCCTCGCATGGACGAAGTCGGAGCAATTCCGCGAAGCGCACCGGAACGCGGGCCAGAACCGGCAGCTCTATCTCGGTCCGCCGGAATTCGAAGGCTTCCGCGACGTTCTCGGGAATACGTGAGCGGGGCGCGGCTCCCAGTCGGACGCCGTCCTTCGAGCCGCCGCCCGATCCTTAGTCGAATTGCGATGCGAAGCAGCCGCTCGCGGCGAGGATGCCCGCGGCTTCTGCCTCGGTGGCTGGATCGACCGGCCGGAAGCGGTTGTTGACGCCGCCCCGGGCACGCACCCGGCGCCGGACCACCTCACGCTCGAAGGCGATGAAGTGCTCGACCCTGCCGCGCTCGTCGCTGAGCGGCCGAATGTCGAGTTCGCAGAGGTAGCTCTCCCCGCCCGCGCGATAATTCGTGACGCAGGTGTGGAAAGAAAGACCCTCCCGCAGCGCCTGTCCCATGATGCGCCGCGTAAACGGACTCGTTGCCTTGCCCTGGAGCATCCTCGGCGAATTTCCCACGAGGGCGGACGCCTTGTAGCCCGTAAGCCGCTCCATCGCAGGATTTACGTAAAGGATCTTCGGGCCGCCGCCCTCAAATGAAGCGTTCGTAAGAACGAAACCGACTGACAGCTCTTGCGCGAACGCCTTCATCAGGTCGACGACGGTCATGCCTTTCCTCGCTCTTTGGCGCAAAATTGAACTCTGCTTCAATTTCACTGCGCGAACGTGGCGCGCGACGTGGGGTAATGTTTGTCCAGTCTACACAATTTATTTCGCCTGGAAATACGGACGATGTCGCCATCATGCATTTTCTCTCCCCGGATGCGCGACGGAGGGTGGCCGGGCCGTAAAAGCGCACGCAGCCCGTGAGAAAACACCTAATCCGAGTTGTTTTTCCTCGATCCGGCCCTTATGGTGCCCCCGCCTTTCCGCATCGATCCTCAATAACGGTCAAGTCGTTGGCCCATAATGGGTGAAAAAGAGAATCGGGGTGGGGGCGTGAACTATAACGGAGGGTTAGGAATGGAACGTCGTCAATTCTTGAAGGGGGCGGCTCTCGGCGGTGTCGCGGCAGCTTCGGGCCTCGCCGCGCCTGCAATCGCTCAGGGTAACCAGACGTGGCGCATGGTGACTACATGGCCGCGCAATTTTCCGGGTCTCGGCGTCGGCGCGCAGCGTCTGGCGGATCGGATCACGGCTGCTTCCGGCGGTCGTCTGACGATCCAGGTATTCTCGGCCGGCGAGATGGTGCCGGCGCTGCAGTCTCTCGACGCGGTGATCGACGGCTCTGCCGAAATGAGCCATGGCGCGGCCTATTACTGGCAGAACAAGAGCGCGGGCCTTTCCTTCTTTACCGGGGTTCCCTACGGGATGACCTCGCGTGAAATGGCTGCGTGGGTCCGCTATCTCGGCGGCCAGGAAATCTGGGACGAGATCTACGACCAGTTCGGCGTGCAGGGCTTCCTTTCCGGCGATACGGGCACCCAGGCAGGCGGCTGGTTCCGCAACGAACTGACGGGCCTTTCCGACGTTCAGGGCCTGCGCTTCCGTACCCCCGGCCTCGGCGGGCGCGTGTGGGAACGCCTCGGCGCAACCGTCACGAACCTCCCGGCCGGCGAGATCTTCCAGGCGCTTCAGTCCGGAACCCTCGACGCGGCGGAGTTCGTCGGCCCCTACAACGACCTTGCCCTCGGCTTCTACCAGATCGCGAAGAACTATTACTTCCCGAGCTTCATTGAGCCGGGCCTCGCGACCGAGCTGGTGGTGGACAAGGCCAAGTACCAGGCGCTCCCGGACGACCTGCAGGCGATCATCCGCGATTGCTGCCAGGCCGAGTACGATCAGGTCGCGTCTGACTTCTACGCCAACGATCCGCGAGCTCTGCGGACTCTCGTCAACGACCACGGCGTCCAGGTCCGCGTGTTCCCCGAGGAGATCCTCAAGGCGGGCGCCGACGCGGCGAAGGACATCATCAACGGCCTTCGCGAGACCGGGGATCCCTTGACGAAAAAGGCGACGGAAAGCTTCGTCGAGGCCCTGAACCTGATTCGCACCCGCACCGACGGGAACGATTCGCTCTTCATCGCAGCTCGCGAGAAGTACTTCGACATCAGCTGAGCGGCCTTCCCGCTCAGGGAAAAGCCCGGGCGCGAGCCCGGGCTTTTTTGTTGGCGCGACGACGCCCGGGTAGCGCCGGGCATCGGGTCCCCAGAATGCAGGAGGCGGATGGCCCCTGTGGCGGGCATCGCTAGAATGGTGCGGGCGCCGGAAACAAAAAAGGGGAGCCCGGGGCTCCCCTCTTCCTTTCGCGAACGGCCCGCGCCGCGCTATCCGTAGATCGATCTGGGCAGCCACAGCGCTATCTGGGGGAACGCGAATAGCAGGGCTATCGCGATGACCTGCAGGATCACGAACGGGATGACTCCCCGGTAGATCATGCCGGTGGTGACATGCCCCGGCGCCACCCCGCGCAGGTAGAAGATCGCGAATCCGAAGGGTGGCGTGAGGAAGCTCGTCTGCAGGTTCACCCCGACGATCACGCCCAGCCAGACCGGGTCCACGCCGAGATTGAGCAGGATCGGCGCGGTGATCGGGATCACGATGAAGACGATCTCGAAGGTGTCGAGGATGAAGCCGAGCACGAACATGATGGCCATCACGACGATCACGGCGCCGGTCACGCCGCCCGGCAGGTTCGCCAGGAATTCGTGCACGAGGTTGTCCCCGCCCATCAGGCGGAACACGATCGAGAAGATCGACGCGCCGAACAGGATGATGAAGATCATCGAGCTGATCGCGGCGGTCGAGATCACGACCTCCCGCAGGACCGTCAGCGACAACCGCCAGCGAAGGGCGGCGAGCAAGGTCGCGCCGACGGCGCCCACCGAAGCGGCCTCGGTCGGGGTCGCGATTCCGCCGAGGATCGACCCCAGCACCGACGCGATCAGCGCAAGCGGCGGGACCAAAGCGGTGACGACCTCTTTCAGGAGGTGCTTCTTTTCCTCCTCCGGCACCGGCGTGGCGGGACAGCTTGCGGGCGAGAAGATCGCCTTGATGATCATCCACAGCAGATAAAGTCCAACCAGCATCAGCCCCGGCAGGAGCGCGCCCGCGAAGAGATCGCCGACGGAGACGGGCGTCGGCGCGAAGTTCCCCTTCGCCATCTGCACCTGGGCGTTGATGCCCGAGAGCATGTCGCCCATGAAGATGAGGACCGTGGATGGCGGAATGATCTGCCCGAGCGTTCCCGAGGCGCAGATCACGCCGCAGGCGAGTCGCGAATCGTACCCGGCGCGCAGCATTGCCGGCAGCGAGATCAGGCCCATCGTGACGACGGTGGCGCCGACGACGCCGGTGGACGCCGCGAGCAGCGCGCCGACGATGACGACGGACATGCCGAGGCCGCCCCGCACGTTTCCAAAGAGCTTACCCATCGTCAGCAGCAATTGCTCGGCGATCTTCGAGCGCTCCAGCATCACGCCCATGAAGATGAAGAGCGGCACGGCGACGAGCACCTCGTTCGTCATGAACCCGAGATAGCGCGAGGGGACCGAGCCGAAGTTCGAGGGATCGAATACCCCGAACCACATTCCGATAAGGCCGAAGATGAGCGATGTGCCCGCGAGCGTGAACGCGACCGGAAACCCGAGAAGCAGGACGCCAATAATTCCAAAGAACATAAGGCCGGCGAGAATTTCGCCGAGAAGAACGGGATCCATATCGGCTTACTCCTGCTCGTCCTGGTAGCGGAGGGATGGGGGAAGCAGGTCCTCGCGGCCGGCGATGACGAGAACGCTTCGGGCGACCATTGCGATGCCCTGGAGGGCGATGAGAATTGCGAAGACGAGGATGAAGCTCTTCAGGATGTAGAGCCCGGGCATGCCGCCCGTGTTGCCCGAGCCCTCGAAGAGCCTCCAGGAGCGCTGCACGTAGGGCAGGCCGTAAATGAAGACGATGTAGGTGTAGGGGAGCAGGAAAACGATGACGCCGATCAGGTCGACGATCGCCTTGGTGCGGACCTGCGCCGGCCGATAGAAGATGTCGACCCGGACGTGGTAGTTGCGCAGGAGGGCGAACCCGGCCACCGCCGTGAACATGGCTCCGTTCAGCCAGACGTAGAGATCCTGCATCCAGACATAGCTGATGGCAAAGACGTAGCGCTGGACCACCACGGTGAAGCAGACGACGACGATGCCGAGCGCCAGCCAGGAGAAGACCTGGCCGATGATCCAGTTAAGTCCGCTGATCCCGCGGACCAGGAGTGCAAGTGATCGCACAGGTACCTCCTCCAAGGCGCATGACGACCATTCTCGTCAGCGATGCTCAAATGGCAGATGAGTGGGGTCTATCATGGCTTGCTGATCACGTCCCCAGGTTTGTTTTGCAAGAATAAGGCTATCCTGGATCGCATTCAAAATCCCGCCGGATCGCGGCGCATCGCCCGATCATGCCCACCCTTAGTGCCGTGCCGGACGCGCTTGCCTTCGCCGCTTACGCCCTCGATGAAACGTCCCGCTTTGGCCGCGGGCTTCTTCCTTTCCCGCCTCGCGAAGCGTAGCGCAACACCCGCGCAATTCGTCGAGGTAAGAAAAATGCTAATGCACATACTTGGATTAAAGCACAAGAGGGAGAGCCGCCGATCCGCCAAAAAAGGCGTTTATCCTTGATTTTCTAGCCCTCTACGGCCCGGCGGGCGCACTTCCTCGGAAATCGCGCGCCTCCCAGGCTTCTTGCGCCCGATCAGGGGGACGCCCAAGCTAAGAAGGCCGAATCTCGCAGGCGGGGGCGCTGAGCCATGCTGTGGTTACTGGGAATAGATCCGGGGCAGCCGGTTCCGGCGTTCGACGCGGCGACGGCCGTGCTTGACCTGTTCGGCGTTGCCGTCTTCGCGGCGACCGGAGCGCTTGTCGCTTCCCGCAAGGAGATGGACATTGTCGGCTTCGTGCTTCTTGCAACGGTGACGGGGATCGGGGGCGGGACGTTGCGTGACTTGCTGCTCGGGCTCCCGGTTTTCTGGATCAACGCCCCGGGCTACTTGCTGATCTGCGTGTTTGTCGGCTGCATCGTCTTCTTCACGGCCCACCTCACCATTTCGCGGTACCGCCTGCTCCTGTGGTTCGACGCGCTCGGCATGGCGCTGTTCGCAGTGGTCGGCGCCGAAAAGGCACTCCTTGCCGGAGCGGGGGTGGTCGTCGCCCTCGCCATGGGCGTGATCACCGCCACATTCGGGGGGATCATCCGCGATGTCCTCGGGGCGGAAAGTCCCGTGATCCTCAGCCGTGAGGTCTATGCGACCGCAGCCCTTGCCGGAGCCGCCGCCTTCATCGCCTGCGACGCCCTCGCGATCGGGCGCGACGCCGCGCTCGCGGCGGGTCTCGTTGCGGGCTTCGGCGTGCGCGGGGCTGCGCTGCGCCTGAAATGGTCGCTGCCGCGCTACCGGCCGCGCGCCGGACGACAGCCGTCGAGATAGGCGGCGACCTGAGAGGCCGGCATCGGCCGGGAATAGAAATAGCCTTGCGCCCGGTCGCATCCGCTGGCGCGCAGGTGCTCGACCTGCCATCCGGACTCGACGCCTTCGGCGATGACGCGCTTGCCGAGGCTCCTGCCCAGACCGATGACCGCCGCGACGATGGCGGCGTCTTCCGGGTCCTTCTGCAGGTCGCGCACGAATGACCGGTCGATCTTGATCTCGTCGACCGGGAATTGCTTGAGATGGGTCAGCGATGCGTAGCCGGTGCCGAAATCGTCGAGTGCGACCGTCACGCCCTCGGCATGGAATTGCTGGAGGATCGCCTCGACCCCACAGGCGCCCTTGCCGAGAAAGACGTTCTCGGTGACCTCCACCTCGAAGTGGCGGGTCGGGATTTCGAGCGAGGCGAGGCGCGCCAGGATCGTGTCCGCGAGGTCCGGTCGCGAGAATTCCGGCGTCGAGAGATTGATTGCGATGCGGCCGCAATCGACGCCCTGGTCGAGCCAGCCGCGCAGGTCGCGCGAGACGTGGAGAAGCATGGCCTCGCCGATCGCGACGGCGAGTTCCGGATCGTCGAAGGCTGATGCGAAGGCATCCGGCGTGAGCAGGCCTCGCTCCGGATGGCGCCAGCGCGCGAGGGCCTCGAAGCCTGTCACTCGACCGCTCTGGAGGCAGATCTTGGGCTGGTAGTACGGGATGATGGCATCCGCCTGGATGGCTTCGCGGATATCGGCAGCAGTGCGGACACGCCGCTCGATGGCCTCGCGCATTTGCGGGGAATATAAGGCGACGCAGGCCCGGCCATTCGCTTTCGCGGAATAGAGGGCGATGTCCGCGTTCTTCATCAGATCCGCGATCTGCCCGTGATCAGGGCTCGCGGCGAGACCGATGCTGGCCCGGAAGCCGAGGGTCGCATCCTTGTACTGGAAAGGCTTGCGCAATTCTCCGAGGATTTTCTGAGCGAGGCGGCTGGCGCTGGCGAGATCATGCCCCTGTGCGAGAACGGCGGCAAATTCGTCGCCTCCGAGGCGCGCGACCACGCCTTCGGAACCCACGAGAGCATTCAGCCTCCGTGCCGCTACGCGCAGCACCTCGTCGCCCGCGTCATGCCCCACCATGTCGTTGATTTCCTTGAAATCGTCGATGTCGATGAGCAGCAGGATGACGGGGTGCGCCGCGCCGCGAGCCGCATCGTTCAGGCGGCTCTGCAGGAAGGCGCGGTTCGGCAGTCCCGTCAGGGCGTCATGGTTGGCGGCGCGCCACAAGCGCTCTTCCGAGAGCTTGCGCTCCGTTACGTCCTGGACGGTGCCCACCGTCCTGATCGGCTCTCCCCGGTCGCCGAAAAAGACGCGGCCGCTCGTCGCGATCCAGCGCATCTCGCCATCGCTTTGTCGACAGATCCGGAACATAGTGTCGTATCGGCCGGCAGTGGCCTGCGCGAAGCTGACGTAGAAGTGCCGCTCAACGGCATCGCGATCATCGGGGTGGACGCGGGCGAGAAATGCTTCGCGGCCGATCTCCGCATCGCGGGCGAGACCCAGGATCGCGCGCATCTCGTCCGACCATTGCCGGGAGCCGGAGCGAATATCGTAATCCCAGGTGCCGAGACCGGTCGCCTCGATCGCGAGCCGCAAGCGCTCCTCGTTGTCCCTGAGCGCCTCCTCCGCCATCTTGCGGTCATGGATATCGGTCGTGGCCCCGATCCATTCCACGACCGCCCCCGCCGCGTTCCGGATCGGGGCCGCGCGGACATGCACCCAGCGGAACGAACCGTCACTGGCGCGCTTGCGCTCGACCGATTCGAAGGGTTCGCACTGGGCAATGGCCTTGCGCCATGCGCACAGGGCCGCAGCCCGATCCGCCGGATGCACAAGGTCCAGCCAGTCCTCACCCAGGAACATTTCGCTCGAATAGCCTTCGAACGCGCCGCTCGAGACGGTCCTGGTGCCCATGCCCGCGGCGTCCGCGTGCCAGACCATGGTGGAACTGGCCTCGACGAGGGCCTTGTAGCGCGCCTCGCTCGCCTCGTATTCCTCTTCGGCCAGCCGCCAGGCGCTGATATCGGTGAATGTGCAGACGGACCCGCCGGTCGGGAGGGGAATGGAACGCACCTCGATACGGCGGCCGCAGGGGCGCTGCCTTTCGTAGCGGATGGGCCGACGCCCGAAATCGTGTGCAGTGATGGCAGCGAGAGTGGCGGGATCGAGCGAATCGAACTCTCCGCGTTCGACCTGATATCGCCGGAGGTCGTCGAAATGCGGCTCGCCGGCGACAAGCTCGGGCGGCAGATCGAGAAGTTCGACGGCGCGCCGGTTGCAGAGGCGCAGCCGACCCTGTTCGTCGATCAGCATGAGGCCCTGCGCCATGTGCTCGAGGGTCATTTCCAGAAGCGCCGCCTTGTCGCGCGCCTCCGCCTGGGCCTTGCGCTGGGCCGTGATGTTGCGGCAAACGGCGAGAACGCGTCCCTGTGCGATTCCGCCCGCACCCACCCGGCGCAGCACCACGTCCCACCAGACCGGCTGCCCGCCCTGCGGCACGGTGCAGCCTTCGAAGCGTCCGATGCCGCCGGCGACGGCCGCCTGCAGCGCCAGTCCCGCCTCCTGAGCCGAAGTCGCGGACCAGACCAGGTGCCAGGGATCGCCGTTCCGCGCGCTGATCTGGTCGGCGCGCCCGCCGCTCAGGCCGCCGTTGCAGACGAGGAGGATCTGGCCTCCGCCGTCGATTACGACGATGCAGGCGGTCAGGCTTGGCAGGATCAGGTCGACAAAAGCTTCGCCGAAAATGCGGCGCGGGTCCTGGAACGGGTGCAACTCGTTCCCGGCTGGCGTCTCGCTCCGCCCCGGGGCGATTCCGGACACGGCGGTCTGATCAGTCTTCAGCCTCGCAAGCGACATGGAAAACTCGTTGTAGCCGCGGGACGGCTCGTTCTTCCTGGCTTGAGACTGTGATACGACAGGTTTCAAAAGAATAAACCGGCAGACAATTCCGCCGGTTTATGAACAAACACAACTAATAGTAATATTGGTGATCTTGCTGCCTCAATATCATTCGGCGGCTTTCTCAACGGGAAGATGTTCCCCTTCGCCAAGATCCCAGTACAGCCCCGCCATGATCGCCAGACCTTCACGCGCGATGCTGACAGGCAGATGTTCGTTCGGAGCGTGCTGGGAGCAGCCGGGATAGGAATGCGGCACCCAGATCGTCGGGAGCTCCAGAATTTCGGAGAAGATGTCATTGGGCAGCGATCCGCCCAGATTGGGAAGGATCGCGGGCTTGCCGCCGGTCGTCCGCGCGATCGAGTCCACGGCCCATTGCACCCAGGGGTGGTCGGGGTCGAGGCGTGTCGCGGCGAAGACCTCGTCGCGGGCCTTGTCGATCTGCACGCGTTCGAAGCCGTGGGCGTCGAGATGGCGGCGCAGGGCCGGCAAGACTTCCGCGGGATCGACGCCGACGACGAACCGCAACTGTCCGCGCGCCCAGGCTCGCGGAGGGATGGCGTTGACCGGTCCCTCGGGGTTGCCGCAGAGAAACGCGAGTATTTCGAAGGACGACCAACCATAGACCTTCTCGGCCATGGTCAGGCCCGGCTCGCCCCACCAGGGCTCGACCTCCGGGCCGCCGGGGTCGGTCTTCACCTCGATCTCGGCGAGGACGCGCTTGACCGAAGCGGGGATCTCGCCGGGCGTCCATTCCGGAATACGGATCGCCCCCGTCGGGCTCGTGATGCTCGCGATGGCGTGGGCGAGTTCGATCCCGGGATTGGACAGGAGTCCTCCGAAATTGCCCGAATGATGCCCGCCTTCACGGGCGTCGATCCACAGGTTGATCGGATAGGCCCCGCGGGCGCCGAGGAAGATCGTCGGGCGCGACAGCGAGAGGCGCGGGCCATCGGAGGCGATCAGCACGTCGGCCCGCAGCAACTCGCGTTGCTTCGTGCACAATTCGCGCAGGCCCGGCGAGCCGACCTCCTCGCCCATCTCGATGACGAATTTCGCGTTGAAGCCGAGCTTGCCGCGCGTCTCGAGCACGGCGCGCATTCCCGCGATGTTGATCGCGTGCTGGCCCTTGTTGTCGACCGTGCCGCGCCCGTACCAGCGCCCGTCCCTCTCGACGAGCTCCCAGGGCGAGAGGCCTTCTTTCCAGGCATTGTCAAAGCCGCGGATCGTGTCGCCGTGCCCGTAGCCGAGCACTGTGACGAGGGACGGGTCCTCGATTCGCTCGGCATAAAGGAACGGCCCCCGCGCGGCGGCTTCCGTGAGGATGCTGCAGGTAAAGCCCATCGCCTCGAGGGCGGGCCGCATTTCCTCCTCGACATAGCGGGCAAGATCCGCCGCGCGGTCCGGATTCTGGCTTTCGGTCGGGATCGCCACCCGGCGGGCGAGGTCGGTCTTGAAGGCGCCCGAATCGAAATGGGCTTCGGCACGGGCGATGGCGTCTTGGCGGGACATGGTTCTTCTCAGGCTGCGGCGTTTTGAGGCTGGGTGTAGAGATGGCAGGCGACCGCCGCCTCGCCATCCGAGACGAGGCGCGGATCCTGGGTGGTGCAGGGGGCGAAAGCCCTCGGGCAGCGCGGATTGAAGCGGCAGCCGGGCGGCGGGTTGAGCGGGTCGGGCGGCACGGCCGACATGCCTGCATCCGGGACGCCGAGCCCGGGCTCCGGCGTCAGGACGGAGGCGAGAAGCACCCCGGTATAGGGATGGCGCGGCGCGCGGAAGAGCTCCGCCGTGGTCGTCTGCTCGACGACGCGTCCCAGATACATCACCGCCACCCGCGTCGCGATATGTTCGACGACGGCGAGGTTGTGGCTGATGAAGACGTAGGTGAGGCCCAGTTCGCGCCGCAACTCCATCAGCAGGTTGAGGATCTGCGACTGGACGGAGACATCGAGCGCCGAGGTCGGCTCGTCGCAGACGACGATCTCCGGATTCGAGACGAGGGCGCGGGCGATGGCGACGCGCTGGCGCTGGCCGCCCGAGAGCTGGCTCGGATAATTGTCGGCGAAGCGGCGCGGCAGCCCGACCTTGTCGAGCATGGCGATGGAGCGCTCGCGCCTTTCCTCAGCCCCCACGCCCTGCACTTCGAGGGGGAGGGAGACGATCGAGGCGAGCGTCCGCCGCGGGTTGAGCGAGGAATAGGGGTCCTGGAAGACCGGCTGCACCCGCCGGGCGAGCTCGCGCCGCGGCAGTTCGGAGACATCCTCGCCCTCGAGGCGGATGGTGCCCGATGACGGCGGGAGCAGCCCGAGGAGCATCTTGGCGAGGGTCGACTTGCCGCAGCCAGATTCCCCGACGATCCCGAGAACCTCGCCGCGCTTAACGTCGAGATCGACCCCGTCGACGGCCTGCAGGGTGCGGCTCCTGGCGAACAGCCCCTGGCTGACCTGGAAGGTGCGGGTCACGCCGCGCATTTCGAGAAGCGTGCTCACGGTCGTGCTCATGGTCATGCCGCCTCCACGATGCAGCGATAGGCATGGGTTTCATTGGCGTGGCGCAAAGGCGCGCCCCTGGCGCAAACGCCCTGCGCGAGAGGACAGCGGCCCATGAAGGCGCAGCCCTCGATCCCTCCGATCAGCGAGGGGACGGTGCCCGGGATCGTGCCGAGCTCCTCCCCGGGCGCCGTCTTGCCGGGGATGGGGATGCAGTCGAGCAGGCCCCGGGTATAGGGATGGCTCGGTTTCGCGAAGAGATCGGCGACCTTGGCGCTCTCGACGATCTCCCCCGCATACATCACGTTGACCCGGTCGGCGACGCGCGCGACCACGCCGAGATCGTGGGTGATCAGCAGCAGCGCCACGCCGAATTCCTTCTGGAGATCGGCGAGCAGCCGCAGGATCTGCGCCTGGATGGTAACGTCGAGGGCCGTCGTCGGCTCGTCCGCGATGAGGAGATCCGGCTCGCACATGAGCGACATGGCGATCATGACGCGCTGGCGCAGGCCGCCCGAGAGCTGGTGCGGATACTGGCCGAGCCGTTCCGCCGCCGAGGCGATGCCAACCTTCTCGAGCAGGTAGACGGCGCGCTCGCGGGCGATCCTCTCGCCCTGCTGCTTGTGCCTGCGATGCACCTCGATCAACTGGTCGCCGATCGTGTAGGCGGGATTCAGCGCCGTCATCGGCTCCTGGAAGATCATCGCCATGCGGTCGCCGCGCAACTCGTTGATGCGCCGCGCCGAGGCCTTTGCCAGATCCTCGCCGGCGAAGGCGAGGCGCTTCGCGCCGCGCTTCGCCGCCGGCGGCAGGAGGCCCATGATGGCGAGGGAGGTCATGGACTTGCCGCAACCCGATTCGCCTACGAGGCAGACGGATTCGCCGCGCCTGATGTCGAAGGAGATGCCGCGCACCGCCTGGAGCGGCCCGGTCGGCGTGGCGATGGTGACGGTGAGGTCCTCGACCTCCAGGACGGGGCCGCTCATCACGACCTCCCGCCGGGAGCGAAGACGTCGCGTAGGCCGTCGCCGAGGAGGTTCACGCCCAGCACGAGCAGGGCGAGGGCGGTTCCGGGAATGGCGATCAGCCAGAACGAGAAGAACATGAAATTCTTGGCTTCCGAGATCATCAGGCCCCAGGAGGGCAGGGGAGGCTGGACGCCGAGCCCGAGGAAGGAGAGCGCGGCTTCGAGCAGGATGGCGCTACCCGCCTCGACGGTGGCGACGACGATGAGATGCGGCATGACGTTGGGCAGGATCTCGCCGGTGACGATGCGCCAGGTCGATGCGCCGGCGGCCTGCGCCGCCGACACGTATTCCTGGCTGCGCACCTGCATCGTGGCGGAGCGCATCACCACGGCGAAGCGGTCCCACTTGAGCAGGCCGAGCACGGCGATGACCACGAAGAGCGACGAGCCGATCATGGCGACGACGGCGAGCGCCACCAGCACCACCGGCATGGCGAGGCGGGTCGTGATGAAGAAGGTCACCACCATGTCGACCTTGCCGCCGAAATAGCCGGCGACCAGACCGAGCGCCGAGCCGATGAACCCGGAGAGGATCATCACCGAGAAGCCGATGAGCAGCGCGATCTGCGCGCCGTAGAGGGTGCGGGAGAAATAGTCGCGACCGAGATTGTCGGTGCCGAAGATATGCGACCAGGAGCCCTTCTCGTACCAGACCGGCGGGATCAGGCGGCGCGTGAGGTCCTGCGCATAGGGATCATGCGGGGCGATCAGAGGCGCGAAAAGGGCGACGAAGATCACCGTTCCCACAAGGACTGCGCCGATCGTCAGGCCGCGATGGCGGAACATGCGCTCGAGCGTTGTCGGCGGCTTGCGGACGGCCGAGGTCCCGGGGAGGGGGGCCGGCGCCGTCTCGGCGGCAGTCTCGATGGCGGCGTCGGGCGCGGGCTTGGGCGTGGAGGCGAGATCAACCATCACGACATCCTGATGCGCGGGTCGAGCCAGGCATTGGCGAGGTCCGACAGGAGGGTGAGGAACACATAGGTGGCGGAGAGCAGGAGCAGCACGGCCTGCGTGATCGGGAAGTCCTTGTGCGTGATCGACTGGTAGGCGAGGTAGCCAAGGCCGTCGAGGGCGAAGATCGTCTCGACGACGATCGATCCGCCGAGGAGGAATCCGAGCTGCACGGCCGTCAGCGCCACCACGGGGACGAGGGCGTTGCGCAGGGCGTGCTTGAAGATCACGCTCCCCGGTGAAAGCCCCTTGGCGCGGGCGGTGCGCACGTAGTCGGAGGAGAGCACCTCCATCATGCCCGCGCGCACGAGGCGCATGATCGGCGGCGTCACGTAATAGCCAAGCGCGATGGTCGGCATCACGAAATGCTTCCAGGTGCCGCTTCCGGAGACGGGCAGCCAGCGCAACTGGATCGAGAACACGATGATCAGGCACAGCGCGAAGAAGAAGTTCGGCAGGGCCTGGCCGGCCACCGCGATCGTCAGCGCGATCCGGTCGATGATCGAGCCGGCATAGACGGCGGCGAGAACGCCGAGCGGAATCGACAGGGTGAGCGCGAACAGGATCGAGAACAGGCCGAGCTTCAAGGTCGTCGGGAGCTTCGCCATGATCAGCGTGCCGACATCGGTCTTGAAGAAGATCGACTGCCCGAGATCCCCCTGCAGCGTCTTGAACAGCCATTCCAGGTACTGGACGATGAGGGGCCGATCCAGCCCGTAGGCCTCGCGCACCATGGCGATGTCTTCGGAGCGCGCGCCCTCGCCCGCGATCGCGATGGCGATGTCGCCCGAGAGGCGCAGCAGGGTGAAGGCGATGATGGAAACTGCGGTCGCCACGAGAAGGGCGAGGGCGGTTCGTTTTGCCGCGAAGGCTAGCATGTGATCCCTCGGTCAAATGAGCCGGCGCCCCCGTCAGTTGCCAGGGGCGCCGGATATGCCTGCAAGGTCCTGAAGCGGCTTACTTCCACTCCATCTCCCAGAAGCGCGGGATTTCGTCGGGATAGGGCTGGAACTCCAGACCCTCCGCCGTCGCGTAGTAGCTCGTCAGCGAGTAGAGCGGGACGGCGTAGGCGCGCTCCGAAATCAGGCCGAGCGCCTTTTCGTAGACCTCCTTGCGCTTTTCCGGATCCACCGAGGTGTCGCCGGTCTGGAGCAGGTCGCGAACCTCTTCGTCCCGGTTCACGTCGTCGGCCTCGAACTTGTAGAAGACCGGCGTGTTTGCCGAGACGTCGTTGATCGAGAAGGAGCCCCAGGTCTGGTGCGACATGGCGACCTCGCCCGAGCGGTTCGCGTCGCGGAATGCGGAATACTGCATGAAGCGGAGATTGGCGTCGATGCCCACTTCGCGCAGGTAGTTCACCATCGCTTCCGTCTGCTGACGCTCGCGATAGGCGTAGATGTCGAGCGAGAAGCCGTCGCCATAGCCCGCTTCCGCGAGCAGGGCGCGAGCCTTTTCGGGATCGTACTCGTAGGTCGTCGCCTGCTCGGCCGAGCAGCCGAACTGGGAGGGGAAGCAGACGACGTCGATGACGCGGGCGCCCTCGCCGACGAGCTGCGCGACCATGGTCTCACGGTCAATGGCATGGTTGATGGCCTGGCGAACCTTCAGGTCCTTCAGCGGCTCGGCGGGCGTGTTCTCGAGCGAGTTCATCTGCAGGAAGACGATGCGCATCGTCTCGCCGCTCTTCACGTTCAGGTTCGGCATCATGCCCATCTGCTGGGCCTGGTCGACCGGGACGTTCATGATGAAGTCGATCCCGCCGGACATCAGCTCCGCCGCCTGCGTCTGCTGATCGGGGATGAACCGGATGATCAGGCGCTCGATATTGGGGACCTGCTTGTTCTCGTTCCAGTAGTTCTCGTTGCGTTCGAGCACGACCTGCTGGCCGACATCGTGGGAGACGACCTTGAAGGGTCCGGAGCCGACGGCCGCCGTGTTCATGCCCTGCGGCCCGACTTCCTCATAGTACTTGCCGGGATGGATCACGACCGGTCCCGACAGGTACTCGATCGCAGCCGGGAAGGTCTTTGAGGTATGGATGCGAACCTTGTAGTCGCCGATCTTCTCGACGTTCTCGATCCAGTTCACGTTCTGCTGCGTGACCGACTTGTTATCGGGGTTCGAGACATAGTTGAGCGTGTAGACGACGTCGTCGGCGGAGAAGGAGTCGCCGTTGTGGAAGGTCACGTCCTCGCGCAGTTCCATCTCGAGAGTGCGGTCGTCGATCCATTCCCAGCTCGTCGCCAGGTTGGGCTTGTACTCACCGGTCGCGGGATCGCGGAAGACGAGCGTGTCCCACACGTGCTGGCCGATGATGACGCCGATGCGCACGCTGTTGAAAAACGGGTCGATGTTTTCCGGAACCTGATTATAGGCGAAACGGACCGTATTCTCCGATTTCTGCGCATAGGCCGGAATGGACGTTGCCGAAAGCAACGCTACGGCAAGCGCTACGGAGCAACTTTTGAAACTGAACATGATCCCCTCCTGTCTGGATTTTCAACAGAGGCTAATCACCGTTCCCACCGCGTCAATCGCGGATGAGCCTTTGGCAGGATGAGTCGCAGCGCACATCCTGATCTTCCTGACCTCTGCCGCGCTCCTGCGGGGAATCTTCATGCAACTGCAAGCACTTGCCGGCGCCGTGCGCAAACTCGAAACCGGGGTGCGCCTCGGGCGGCTCGCATGTGGATTTTGCGCGTGATGTAAGCGATTGTTTCCGCGATCTCGGCTGGAACGAAACAAGGCGATCCGCAATGAGCCCGCCCGCAGCCTCCGATGACGGCGTCGCCCGCCTCTGGGGCCGGGAGGTGCTGGCGACTCTCGTCCTGAGCTGGCCGATCATCCTGACCAACCTTGCGCAGACGGGGCTCGGCGCAACCGACGTCCTGATGCTCGCCTGGCTCGGCCCGGACGTGCTCGCCGCCGGAGCGCTCGGGGCCAATCTCTATTTCGTCTGCTATATCGGCGGTCTCGGGCTGATCAGCGCGATTTCGCCCATGATCGCCTCCGAGCGTGGCCGAAACCGGCACTCTGTCCGGGAGGTCCGGCGCAGCTTCCGCCAGGGGATGTGGAGCGCGGTTGCGCTCGCCCTGCCGCTCTGGCTCGCGCTCTGGCACGCGGAAGGCATATTCCTGCTGCTCGGACAGGAGCCGGCTCTCGCTCGCGAGGCGGCGGAGTACATGCGTGCGAAGCAGTGGGGCCTCCTGCCGATGTTCTTCTTCGTCGCGCTGCGCTTCTTCCTCGCCGGGATGGAGCGGCCCTTTCTCGCGCTGGTGGTCGGGCTTGCCGGCGTTGGCGTGAACGCGGGCGCGAACTACCTCCTGATCTTCGGTCATTACGGCTTCCCGGAACTTGGGCTGGTGGGGGCGGGGGCCGCAAGCAGCTTCACGGCGCTCGTGATGTTCATCGGCCTCGCGCTGCTGGCCCGCAGCGACAGGCGCTTCCGGCGCTACCATCTCTTCGGCCGCTTCTGGCGCGCGGACTGGCCACGCTTCTTCGAACTCTGGCGGCTGGGCCTGCCGATTTCCGGCACGATCCTGTTCGAGGTCACGATCTTCAGCGCCGCCGTCTTCCTCATGGGACTCATCTCGGCGACCGCGCTCGCCGCCCATTCGATCGCCATCCAGATCGCGTCGCTTGCCTTCATGATTCCGCTCGGAATCGGGCAGGCCGTGACGGTGCGCGTCGGCCGCGCATATGGCGCGCGCGACCGGGAGGCGATCGCGCGCGCCGGCTGGAGCGCTTTCGCCCTCGGCGTCACCTTCATGGCCGGGACCGCCATGGTGATGATCGGCGCGCCGCGCCTTCTCATCGGCGTGTTCCTGGATCTCGACGCCCCCGAGCATCAGGAGGTGGTGGCCCTCGCCGTCTCCTTCCTTGCGCTCGGCGCCGTCTTCCAGATCGTCGACGGGGCGCAGGCGGTAGGCGCGGGAATGCTGCGCGGGCTCCACGACACGCGTGTGCCGATGATCATGGCGGGGGTGGGCTATTGGGGCGTCGGAATGCCGGTCGCGGTCTGGCTCGGATTGTGGACCGATCTCGCGGGCGTCGGGATCTGGATCGGGCTCGCGGGCGGTCTCGCCGTCGTCGCGGCACTGATGCTGGCGCGCTGGCTGCGGCGCGAGCGGCTCGGGCTCCTTCCGGCGCCGCCCGCGCCGGGATCACATGCAGCCGCGCCTTGGCCGCAGAGGACGGAGCCGCATGAAAAAGCCGGGGCGATCGCTCGCCCCGGCCTCTCCGAATCGACCTGAGCCCGAGGGATCAGACGGAATAGTACATCTCGAACTCGACCGGGTGCGGCGTGTGCTCGAAGCGGATGACTTCCTGCATCTTCAGCTCGATGAAGCTGTCGATGAAGTCGTCCGTGAAGACGCCGCCGGCCTTGAGGAAGGCGCGGTCCTTGTCGAGATGGCCGAGCGCTTCGCGCAGGGAGGCGCTGACGGTCGGGATCTTCTTCAGCTCGCGCGGCGGCAGGTCGTACAGATCCTTGTCCATCGCCTGGCCGGGATCGATCTTGTTCAGGATGCCGTCGAGGCCGGCCATGACCAGCGCCGCGAAGGCGAGGTAGGGGTTGGCCGTCGGATCCGGGAAGCGCACTTCGACGCGCTTCGCCTTCGGCGACGTGGTCCACGGGATGCGGCAGGAAGCCGAGCGGTTGCGCGCGGAATAGGCGAGCAGCACGGGGGCCTCGAAGCCCGGGACGAGACGCTTGTAGGAGTTCGTCGACGGGTTCGTGAAGGCGTTGATCGCCTTGGCGTGCTTGATCACGCCGCCGATGTACCACAGGCATTCCTGCGACAGGTCGGCGTACTTGTTGCCCGCGAAGAGGGGCTTGCCGTCCTTCCAGATCGACTGGTGGACGTGCATGCCCGAGCCGTTGTCGCCGTAGACGGGCTTCGGCATGAAGGTCGCCGACTTGCCGAAGGCGTGCGCGACGTTGTGGATGCAGTACTTGTAGATCTGCATCTGGTCGCCCATGCGCACCAGCGTGTCGAACTTCATGCCGAGTTCGTGCTGCGCGCTCGCGACTTCGTGGTGGTGCTTCTCGACCTTGACGCCCATGTCGGCCATCGCGGCCAGCATCTCGCCGCGCATGTCCTGGCCGGCATCCAGCGGCGGGACGGGGAAATAGCCCCCCTTCACCGGGATGCGGTGGCCCATGTTGCCGCCCTCGTACTCGGTCATGCCGTTGGACGGCAGTTCCGCTGCGTCGAGCTTGAAGCCGGTGTTGTAAGGAGTGGCGGAGAACTTCACGTCGTCGAAGACGAAGAATTCAGCCTCGGGGCCGATGAAGATCGTGTCGCCGATCCCGGTCGACTTCAGGAAGGCTTCCGCCTTCTTGGCGATGCCGCGCGGATCGCGGCCGTAGGGCTCGCCCGAAGCCGGCTCGAGGATGTCGCAGACGATCGACATCGTGGGCGCGGCGAAGAACGGGTCCATGCAGGCCGTCTCGGGGTCCGGCATCAGGGTCATGTCGGATTCGTTGATCGCCTTCCAGCCGGCGATCGACGAGCCGTCGAACATGATGCCGTCGGCGAAGACTTCCTCATCGACAATGGAGACGTCGAAGGTGACGTGCTGCCACTTGCCCTTCGGGTCGGTGAAACGGAAATCGACGTATTTGACGTCATTGTCCTTGATCGCCTTGAGCACGTCGTTGGCGGTCTGCATGATAGGCTTGTCCTTCTCTGCAATTCTGGGTGCGCCGTCGGCCTGCGGCCGCGGATTTTGGATGGGTTCAGACGGGTTAGATTGCGTCTGCGCCGGTTTCTCCGGTGCGGATGCGGATCGCCTCCTCCACCGACGATACAAAAATCTTGCCATCGCCGATCCGGCCCGTCTGCGCCGCCTTGCGGATGGCCTCGACGGCCTTTTCGACGAGCTCGTCCGCGAGGACGATCTCGAGCTTCACCTTGGGGAGGAAGTCCACCACGTATTCCGCGCCCCGGTAAAGCTCCGTATGGCCTTTCTGGCGACCGAAGCCCTTGGCCTCGATCACGGTGATTCCCTGAAGTCCGACGTCCTGAAGGGCCTCCTTCACCTCGTCGAGCTTGAACGGTTTGATGATCGCCTCGATCTTTCGCATATCGGATCCGCCCTTTTGCCGTGCGGTTGTCGTTCTTGGATGGGTACGTCATATCATTTCGTGTCGGAGGGCACCACGCGTGTCGGCGCGGCCGGCAGTCAAGTTTGCTCATTTTTTACGCCAGTTCTGCACAAAAAATGAGCAAAAGCCGGATTCGGGGGCGGCCCTCGTCGGGAGATGTCGCGAGGCTTGCCGCCAGGCGTGGAAATTCAGGCAGGAGACGGCCAAAAATGATGCATCGGCTCCTTTCGATCGCGCAGATGCGCGACGCGGACCGGGCGACGATCGCCGGCGGGACGCCCGGCCTCGCGCTGATGGAGCGGGCCGGCGCGGCCGTGGCGGCCCGCGCACGCTCCGCCTTCCCCGAGGCCCGGGAAATCCTCGTCCTGTGCGGACCGGGGAACAACGGCGGAGACGGTTTCGTGGCCGTGAGGCTGCTTTCCGAGGAGGGACTGCATGTCAGCGTGGCGCTGCTGGGTCCTCGCGAGGCGCTGGCGGGCGACGCCGCCGCCGCCGCCGCGGGCTGGAGCGGTCCTGTCATTCCCGTCATGGACGCTGAGCCGGAGAGGGCCGATCTCGTCATCGACGCGCTTTTCGGCGCCGGCCTCTCCCGCGATCTCGACGGGGAGGCGGCGGCGATCGTGACCCGGGTGAACGAATCCCGGCGGCCGGTTCTCGCCGTCGACGTCCCCTCCGGGATCGACGGCGACAGCGGCGCGACGCGCGGCGTCGCGATCCGGGCGCGGGAGACGGTGACCTTCGCGGCGCGCAAGCCCGGCCACCTCCTGCTTCCGGGACGCGGCCATTGCGGGCGCGTGAGCGTCGCGGATATCGGCATTCCCGACGAGGTGATGGCGGCTATCGGCTCCACGCTCTTCGGCAACGAGCCCTCGCTGTGGCACGACGCGTTTCCGCGTCCTGCCCCCGACACGCACAAATACGCGCGCGGCCACGCGCTCGTTCTATCCGGCGACCACACCCACACGGGCGCCGCCCGCCTTGTCGCGCGGGGCGCGCTGAGGGCGGGGGCGGGCGCAGTGACGCTCGCCTCGCCGCGCGGCGCGCTCGCCGTGAACGCCGCGCATCTGACGGCGATCATGCTCGCCGCCTGCGACGAGCCCGACGAGCTTGACGCGCTTCTCGGCGACAAGCGGATCACCGCCGTTGCGCTCGGGCCCGGCCTCGGCGTCGGCGAGCGCACCCGCGCGCTTGTCAAGTCGGCGGCGAAGGCGGGACGCGGCCTTGTTCTCGACGCCGATGCGCTGACTTCCTTCTCGGGGGAGGCCTATACGCTCGGCGCGATCTGCACGCTGGCGCACGACTGCGTCTGGACGCCCCATCACGGGGAGATGACGCGCCTGTTCGAGGCGGCGGAGGGGATCCTTGACGCGCCCTCGAAGGTGGAGAGCGCCCGGCGCGCCGCGACGATCGCGCGATGCGTCGTCATCTACAAGGGTGGAGACAGCGTGATCGCGGCCCCGGACGGCCGCGCGGCGATCACGGGCAACGCGACGCCCTGGCTTGCCACGGCGGGATCGGGGGACGTCCTCGCCGGGCTGGTCGCTGGCCTCCTCGCCCAGGGGATGCCGGCCTTCGAGGCCGCCTGCGCCGCAGTCTGGATCCACGGGGAGGCCGGAACCCGCTTCGGAGCGGGGCTGATCGCCGAGGATATACCGGAAGCTGTTCCCGGCGTACTCGCGGGACTTTCTTGCGGGACTTTCGCCGCCTGAAAGCCTCCTTTAACGACTTGCCCGTATGAGGCTTGCGTGCGTTCCTCGGCGCGCGCGTGCGGCGGCGGCGGCGGTCGCTTCGTTAACAGATTGTTTCGGCATGCGGCTTGCTGCCTTACGCCCAAGCGAAGCGAGATGTGCTCAAATCGGCCCTGATTGTCCGGATTTGGGACATTGCGCATTCAGATGGAGCTGATCATGGTTCACGCTATCCTGCTCGGGGCGATCCTGGCGATCCTTTACGCGCTCCTGAACGAGGCGAATGTCTCGATGGGCGTGAAGGCGCTGACGATGAGCGGCGCGTTCGTATCCGCCCTGATCTACGGGATACTCAAGGACGCGTGACGGGCCGCCGCATTGTCCGCCGCAGGGCCGCCTCTTGGCCGCCTCTTGGCCGCCTCTTGGCCTCCGCGCCCGCGCCCGGCGCGCCGAAACTTTTTTCGTGCATGGCGTTTCAACCGTGATATAGAGCCGCGTCCCGGAGACGAGGCGGCGTGCCGCCTTCTTGAGCGGGCGTGGCGGAATTGGTAGACGCGCTGGATTTAGGTTCCAGTGACGAGAGTCGTGGGGGTTCAAGTCCCTCCGCCCGCACCAATGCGTCAGTGATGGGTCTCCGGAAGGCTCCCCTTGGCCGGCTTGCCGGCATGGGGGTTTCGCCCCGAAGCCGGTCGGCGGGCCGCCATCCGGTTCTCGGCAAACGAAGTTTAAGAACGGGTTTTGACAATGCAGGTGACGGAGACGCTGTCGCAGGGTTTGAAGCGGGAGTTCCAGGTGGTTCTACCGGCCTCCGAGCTGGAGGAGCGGCTGTCGAGCGAGCTCTCCACCCTGAAGGATCGTGTGCGGATCAACGGGTTTCGCCCGGGCAAGGTGCCGGTCGGCCATCTGCGCCGCCTCTATGGCCGCTCGGTCATGGCCGAGGTGGTGCAGAACGCGGTGACCGAGGCCGAGCGCAAGATCGTCGAGGATCATAACCTCAAGCTCGCCAACCAGCCGCGCTACGAGTTCCCCGAGGACAAGAATGCGATGGAGCAGGCGCTCGACGCCAAGATCGACCTGTCCTTCAAGGTCGCTCTGGAGGTGCTCCCGCAATTCGAGCTGGCCGACATCTCCGACGTGAGCCTCAGGAAGCCGGTCGCCGAGGTCTCCGACGCCGAGGTCGAGGATGCGCTCGGGCGCATGGCGAAGCAGAACGCCGCCTATGAGAGCGCCGAGGGCGCGACCGCCGGGACCGGCGACCGGGTCGTCGTCGATTTCGTGGGCTCGATCGACGGCGAGGCCTTCGAGGGCGGATCGGCCGAGGGTATCCAGGTCGATATCGGATCGAACAGCTTCATCCCGGGCTTCGAGGAGCAGCTCGCGGGCCTGAAGGCCGGCGACGAGCGGACGATCACGGTGACGTTCCCGACGAATTATGCCGCCGAGCATCTCGCGGGCAAGGAGGCGAGCTTCGCGGTGACCGCGAAGGACGTGCAAAAGCCGGCTGAGGTCAAGATCGACGACGATTTCGCCAAGCAGTTCGGCATGGATTCCCTTGATGCCCTCAAGGACGCGCTGCGCACGGCGATCAAGCGCGACTTCGACGCGCAGTCGCGCCGCAAGGTGAAGAAGGCTCTCCTTGACGCCCTCGACGAGAAGTACGACTTCGAGCTGCCCCCGACCCTGGTCGAGCAGGAATTCACGGCGGTCTGGTCGCAGGTGATGGGCGAGCTCAACAATAACGGCCGGACCTTCGCCGACGAGGATACGACGGAAGAGGCCGCCAAGGAGGAGTATCGCAAGGTCTCCGAGCGCCGCGTGCGTCTTGGCCTCGTTCTCGCCCAGATCGGCGAGAAGGCTGAAATCAAGGTCAGCGACGACGAGGTGACCCAGGCCCTTGTCGAGCGGGTGCGGCAGTATCCCGGGCAGGAGCGCCAGGTGTGGGAGTTCTACCAGAAGAACCCGCAGGCGCTCGCCGAGATCCGCGCGCCGCTCTTCGAGGAGAAGGTCGTCGACCACATCCTCGAGCAGGTGAAGGTCGACGAGGACACGGTCAGCAAGGAGGCTCTCTTCGCGGACGAGGGCGCGGAACCGGGCGCAGAATCCGACGCGAAGGCCGAGGCGTCCGAGCCCAAGAAGAAGCCGCGGGCCAAGGCCAAGAAGGCCGAGGCGAAGGAGGCGGAGGCCGGTGCCGAATCCGGCGAGGGCTGACCTCTGGCGGGCCGGACCTCTGGATTGTGGCCCGCGACCTCTCTAGAATGAACGAATCAGTGGCCGCGCCCGCAAAGGCGCGGCCCTACTATTCAGGAGCCAATTGACGATGAGAGATCCGATCGAGGTCTACAACAGCACGCTGGTTCCCATGGTCGTCGAGCAATCGAGCCGTGGCGAACGCGCATTCGACATCTTTTCCCGCCTGCTGCGCGAACGGATCATCTTCCTGACCGGCGTGGTCGAGGATCATTCGGCCTCCCTGATCGTGGCGCAGCTTCTCTTCCTCGAGGCGGAGAATCCGAAGAAGGAAATCTCCTTCTACATCAACTCCCCCGGCGGCGTCGTCACCTCGGGCCTGTCGATCTACGACACGATGCAGTTCATCCGTTGCCCGGTTTCGACGCTCTGCGTCGGGCAGGCCGCGTCGATGGGCTCGCTCCTGCTCTGCGCGGGGGCGACGGGCAGCCGTTTCGCGCTGCCGAACGCGCGGATCATGGTCCACCAGCCCTCCGGCGGGTTCCAGGGGCAGGCGACCGACATCCTGATTCACGCGCGGGAGATCGAGGCGCTCAAGCGCCGCCTCAATGAAATCTACGTGAAGCATACCGGGCGGGATCTCGCTTCCGTGGAGCAGGCGCTGGAGCGTGACAACTTCATGACCGCGGACGCGGCGAAGGAATTCGGCCTGATCGACGAGGTGCTCAGCACGCGGCCGGAAGCTCCTGCCGTATAAGGCCCGCAACCTTGGCTGGCTGTGTGCCGCCGCCAGGCGGGAGAGCAGCCGGCCAGCGTTGAAAATGCGTCGCGGGGAAAGGCGGCTATTGATCGAAACGCCCGCGCGTGATTGCATCCGGGGAACCGGGCTGCGAAGAGGAGCGTTCGGTGTCCGCGTTCAGGGCTACAGTTTGTTAGCCTGCCGCCTATATAGATATGAGGACGGCGCCGGTCCTGCTTCCGGCGCCCGCTATTGGAGACCAAGCATGAGCAAAGCTGGCGGCAACGACTCGAAGAGCACGCTTTACTGCTCCTTCTGCGGCAAGAGCCAGCATGAGGTTCGCAAGCTCATCGCCGGACCGACCGTGTTCATCTGCGACGAATGCGTTGAGCTGTGCATGGACATCATCCGCGAGGAATCGAAGACCTCGCTCGTGAAGTCCCGCGACGGGGTGCCGACCCCGAAGGAAATCCGCAACGTTCTCGACGACTACGTGATCGGGCAGAACCACGCGAAGAAGGTTCTCTCGGTCGCTGTCCACAACCATTACAAGCGTCTGGCGCACGCGTCGAAGCACAACGACGTCGAGCTTGCGAAGTCGAACATCCTGCTCATCGGCCCCACCGGCTCGGGCAAGACGCTGCTGGCGCAGACGCTGGCGCGCATCCTCGACGTGCCCTTCACCATGGCCGACGCGACCACGCTGACCGAGGCGGGCTATGTGGGCGAGGATGTCGAGAACATCATTCTCAAGCTGCTCCAGGCCTCCGACTACAATGTCGAGCGCGCCCAGCGCGGCATCGTCTATATCGACGAGATCGACAAGATCTCCCGCAAGTCGGACAACCCGTCGATCACGCGCGACGTGTCGGGCGAGGGCGTGCAGCAGGCGCTCCTGAAGATCATGGAGGGCACCGTCGCCTCCGTTCCCCCGCAGGGCGGGCGCAAGCATCCGCAGCAGGAATTCCTGCAGGTGGACACGACGAACATCCTCTTTATCTGCGGCGGGGCCTTCGCGGGTCTCGAGCGAATCATCTCGGCGCGCGGGAAGGGGACTTCGATCGGCTTCGCCGCCACCGTCTCCTCTCCGGACGATCGCCGGACCGGCGAAATCTTCCGCGAGGTGGAGCCCGAGGATCTGCTGAAATTCGGGCTCATCCCGGAATTCGTCGGTCGCCTTCCGGTTCTCGCGACCCTTGAGGATCTGGACGAGGAAGCTCTGGTCAAGATCCTGCAGGAGCCGAAGAACGCGCTCGTGAAGCAGTATCAGCGGCTGTTCGAGATGGAGAACGTCCAGTTGACGTTCCAGGAGGAGGCGCTGGCTCTCGTCGCCCGCAAGGCGATCGAGCGCAAGACCGGCGCGCGCGGCCTGCGTTCCATCCTCGAAGGCATCCTGCTCGACACGATGTACGACCTTCCCGGCATGGAATCCGTGGAGCAGGTCGTGATCGGGGCGGAGACCGTCGAGGGCAAGGCCGGGCCGCTCCTGATCCATGCGGATCGGGGTGCTGATTCGTCGCAGAGCGCAAGCGCCTGAACCGGTGCGCAAGATGTGGGCGCGCGCACGAAGCGCGCTCCAAGCGCTTGAAACAGCGCGCCTTAAGCGCCAACTTATCTCTGAAACCGGTACGGCATGCTCATCCGATTCGAGGTGCCTCCCTGTTCGCCGCAGACGCGAGCCCTTCGCGCTGCGCGCGTGATCATCGTTCGGCGAATTGCTCATTGCGAGGATCCGGCCGGGCGCATTTGAAAAGGATGTCTTGAATGACACAGCCCAAGACCCGTCAACCTGTCGCGCCCGGTAGCACCGGCGTCTACGCGGTCCTTCCGCTGCGCGACATCGTGGTGTTCCCGCACATGATCGTTCCGCTCTTCGTGGGGCGCGAGAAGTCGATCCGGGCGCTCGAGGAGGTGGTCAAGAACGACCGCCACATCCTCCTCGCCACGCAGATCAACGCGACTGACGACGATCCGGCTGCGGACGGCATCTACCGCGTGGGAACGCTGGCGAGCGTGCTGCAGCTGCTGAAGCTGCCTGACGGAACCGTCAAGGTTCTCGTCGAGGGCGCCGGCCGCGCGCGCGTCCAGAATTATGTGCGCACCGATGAGTTCTACGAGGCCGAGATCGAGGTCCTCCCCGACGATCTGGGCAACCGCATCGAGGCGGAGGCGCTCGCGCGTTCGGTGGTGGGCGAGTTCGAGAACTACGTCAAGCTCAACAAGAAGGTTTCGCCCGAGATCGTCGCGGCGGTGACCCAGATCGAGGAGCCGTCGAAGCTCGCCGACACGGTCGCCTCGCACCTCGCGATCAAGATCGCGGACAAGCAGGAGATCCTCGAGATCCCGACGGTCGCCGAGCGCCTCGAGCGCGTCCTCGGCCTGATGGAGAGCGAGATCTCGGTGCTGCAGGTCGAGAAGCGCATCCGCACGCGCGTCAAGCGCCAGATGGAGAAGACGCAGCGCGAGTACTATCTCAACGAGCAGATGAAGGCGATCCAGAAGGAGCTGGGCGACGAGGACGGTCGCGACGAGCTCGCCGAGATCGAGGACAAGATCGAGAAGACGAAGCTGACGAAGGAGGCGCGCGAGAAGGCGACCGCCGAGCTCAAGAAGCTTCGCCAGATGTCGCCGATGTCGGCGGAGGCCACCGTCGTGCGCAACTACCTCGACTGGATGCTCGGCATCCCGTGGGGCAAGCGATCGAAGGTCAAGAAGGATCTCGCCGCGGCGCAGGCCATCCTCGACGCCGATCATTTCGGCCTGGAGAAGGTCAAGGAGCGGATCGTCGAGTATCTCGCCGTGCAGCAGCGCGCCAACAAGCTGACAGGACCGATCCTGTGCCTCGTTGGCCCGCCCGGCGTCGGAAAGACCTCGCTCGGCAAGTCGATCGCAAGGGCGACCGGACGCGAATTCGTGCGCATGTCGCTCGGCGGCGTCCGCGACGAGGCGGAGATTCGCGGCCACAGGCGGACCTATATCGGCTCGCTTCCCGGCAAGATCATCCAGTCCATGCGCAAGGCGAAGACCTCCAATCCGCTCATCCTGCTCGATGAAATCGACAAGATGGGGCAGGATTTCCGGGGCGATCCCTCCGCGGCCCTGCTGGAGGTGCTGGATCCGGAGCAGAACTCGACCTTTGCCGATCACTATCTGGAGGTCGAGTACGATCTCTCCAGCGTGATGTTCGTGACGACGGCGAATACGCTCAACATCCCGGCTCCTCTCCTCGACCGCATGGAGACGATCCGGATCGCGGGCTATACCGAGGACGAAAAGGTCGAGATCGCCCGCAGGCATCTGATTGCCAACGCGATCAAGAAGCACGGGCTCAAGCCAAACGAGTGGTCGATCGACGAGGGCGGGCTGATGCTCCTGATCCGCCGCTACACCCGCGAGGCGGGGGTGCGCAACCTCGAGCGCGAGATTTCCAATCTCGTGCGGAAGGCGGTGAAGGAGATCCTCCTGACCAAGGTCGAGAGCGTCACCGTCACGGAGAACAACCTGTCCGACTATCTCGGCGCGCCGAAGTTCCGCTACGGCGAAGTCGAGGCGGAGGACATGGTCGGCGTCGTGACGGGGCTTGCCTGGACCGAGGTCGGGGGTGAGCTGCTCACGATCGAGGGTGTCATGATGCCCGGCAAGGGCAAGATGACCGTGACGGGGAACCTGCGCGAGGTCATGAAGGAATCGATCTCGGCAGCGGCCTCCTATGTCCGCTCGCGCGCAATCGATTTCGGGATCGAGCCCCCGTCCTTCGACAAGCGCGACATCCACGTGCACGTCCCGGAAGGGGCGACGCCCAAGGATGGGCCGTCCGCCGGCATCGCCATGGCGACCGCGATCGTCTCGATCCTCACGGGGATCGCCGTGCGGCGCGACATCGCCATGACCGGGGAGGTCACCTTGCGCGGCCGGGTTCTGCCCATCGGCGGGCTGAAGGAGAAGCTTCTCGCGGCGCTGCGGGGCGGCATCAAGAAGGTGCTGATCCCGGAGGAGAACGTGAAGGATCTCGCCGACGCTCCCGAGAACCTCAAGAAGGGGCTTGAGATCGTGCCGGTCTCCCGCATGGAGCAGGTTCTCCAGCACGCGCTGGTCCGGATGCCCGATCCGATCGAGTGGGACGAGAGCATGGCCAAGGTGCCGGCCGCCGTCGAGGAGGACGGCCCCGGTCTGGTCGCTCATTGACGCGGAATCGGTCGCGCGCAAGCGCGGACGACCCGGGCAATAGCGGCGTCGCCTGAGCCGCCTTATGCGCAGCCTTGGAAGCTGGACAGAGCCCCCGGAAGCCCTCCGGGGGCTCAATTCTTTGGAAATGTCGGGTTTTTGGGGGTTTCAGGCGGATTTCGACTTGCGGAGAAGCCAGCTTTCGGTAACACCAAACGCTCCGAAATGTCGGCAAGGCAAGGCTTTCGCGCCGACATGACCAGTTGGAGGAAGATGCGATGAATAAAGGCGAGCTCGTCACCGCCATGTCCGAAAAGACTGGGTTGAGCAAGGCTCAAACCGGCGAAGCCCTCGATGCCGCGCTGGATGCGATCCAGGGCGCCCTTGCGAAGGGCGATGAAGTCAAGATCGTCGGTTTCGGCACGTTCTCGGTCGGCCAGCGCGCCGCAGGCGAGGCTCGCAACCCGCGCACGGGCGAAAAGGTTCACGTGCCTGCGAGCAAGACCCCCAAGTTCAAGGCCGGCGCCGGCCTGAAGGATGCCGTGAACAAGTGAGCCGATCGGGCGCCCGTTATCCCGGAGCGCCTGCGGACCGCACTTGTTTTCGTCGTTTGAGCCGATAGCGCACTTGCGCTGTCGGCTCCTTCTTTTTATGGGTCATGTCCGACGACCGGCGCCGCGAGCCGGCGCGGGCGAGGGCGGTTAGCTCAGTTGGTAGAGCATCTCGTTTACACCGAGAGGGTCGGCGGTTCGAGCCCGTCACCGCCCACCATATCCCGCAAGGCGATTCAGTATAGTCCGTCGGCAGTTCGTCCGCGGGGCGACGAAAGACGCCTGGCGAGACTTTTCATCCTGGCCAGCCTGGCGCACCGCCGGCGCATGCTTTGGTCGCTTCACCGGTCGCGCATGCCAGCCTGCGTCTGGAGCTAGGGCGCGCAGGGCTGATCGAGCGCCAGGCTCTCGCTCCTGCCGTCCTCAAGTCCGACCAGCGCCGTGAAGCTGCCCGCTATGCAGTCGATCCGGATATCGCCGTCTATCGGCGCGGACAGTGGGAATTCCGCGACAAACGCCCCTGCGGCCGAGAGGTCCATCAAGACCAGGCTGCGCCGGTCCATGCGCGGGACGAGCAGGAGGTCGATCCCGCTGCCGAGGCGGGGCAGCACGGCGGAGAGGCGTTGATGCGGCGAGCCGATACGATGGTTCGCAAAGCCGTCCAGCGCGCGCATCAGCCTCAGCCCCGCCGGCCCGAACTCCCAGATCTCGAGGCGCCCCAACAGATGCGGCATCCGCACGAGCGCGATCTGCAGGGTACCCTCGCGGGTGAACCGACCGAAGCCCGCAGGATTCATCCACCTGTTCGCGCGTCCGATCGGCGGTGTCTCGGCCAGGATCCCAAGCGCATCGCCGCGAAGTCCGATCACGGCGAGGGCTGCGCCCGCTCCTTGCGTTGACTTCACGAGCACCAGCTCGTTGCGGCCGTCGCCATCGAGATCGACGAGGCGCGGCTCACGGTCCTCGAAGACCGAATCGGCGGGCAGGATGAACTCCCGCGAACTTCCATCCGCCAGCTCCACACGCACGCCGGCAGCCTCGTATCGCGCGCCGAGGACGAAATGGCGGTAGCGGTCCGTCGGCATGACCAGCCAGGCCAGTACGATGTCACCCGTCGATTGCGCGGCACGATGATCCGGCAGGCGATGCTCGTCGCCAGTTGACGCCGCGGTTCCAGCAAGCAGCGCAATGATCGCCGCCAAAAACCTCCACATTCCAAACACCTCCGCCGCGCCCAAGCGCTGATCGAGACGATCGCTCGTCACATGATGTTCGGCCCGTTCCGCGTTTTGTTACACAATCATCCGATCGGCGGAGGATCCTGCCGCGCCGGGGCGCTTTCGCTCGCGCTGCGCTCCAGGGCTCGCTCGATCATCTCCAGGCGATCCTGGCCATAGAACATGTCGCCGTCCAGGAACCATGTCGGCGAGCCGAACACCGACCGTCCGATGGCCTCGCGGGTGTTTGCGATGTAGGCTGCGTGAACCTCGGGATCGTTGCGCGCGGCGTCAAGAAGCGGACCGGGGTCGTGGCCGGCGCGGCGGGCGAGGACCGCCAGCGTGTCGGGATCGGCGAGATCGGCGTCGTCCCGCCAGTGCCCTTCGAGAAGGGCATGCGCGAGGAGGTCCACCTCGAGGCCCGCGCGGATTCCCGCTATGATCAGGCAATTGGGGAGGGTGATGTCGTTGCGGTGATGGGTCGGCATGTGACCCATCACGGGTGCCTCGCGCTCCTCGCTCCAGCGGTCGATTTCCCGGCCGAAGAAGTAGCGTATGTGCGCTTTGCTTCGTTGGCCGATGGGCTGCGCGCCGCTCGCGCGAATGACCTCTCGCAGATTCATCGGGCGATGGATGATCCGGCGGCCTGCCGCGCGGGCAATGGCCATCATCCGCATCGAGCCGAGATAGGCGAAGGCGGAATGCGCGGAATAGAAATACTCGATGGTCCCGCCCATTGCTTTACCTCTCCCGAACAATCCGCGAGGCTACGGCCAAGCACGTTGCGCCGCAACCGCATTGCGTCGATACTCCCCTCGGGGACGCCTCGAAGCCGCGAACAACAAATAATGAACATAGTTGCGGCCGACCTCGTTACCGTGTCGCTGCGCACGGGGCCAGCATTGTCATCGAGAATGACGGAAAGCCCGCTGACCTCATGGGCGGCGCTGCGGCTATGGCGCCTGTAGCGACATTCTCCTGGAGGCGCGGCGGGTAGAACCCTCGCAGGTGAGAACACAATGGAAAGCGAAGGTTTTTTCGGGTTCTCTTCGTACCACGTCCTCATGGCGGCGACAGGCGCCGCGATCTTTGCCGCCTACTGGGTCCCTCGCGTTCTGTTCTCGCGCGCCGCTTCGTCCTCCGCGCTCCTGATGATCCTCGGTCTGGCCGCCTATGCCCTCATCCCGGGAATGCCGGATGCCCTCGATCCCACGATTTCCCCGCGCCTGTGGGAGGTATCGAGCGAGTTTGCCGTCATCATGGTGCTGTTTGCGACCGGGCTGCGCATCGACAATATCGGCAGCTACCGGCTCTGGCGCCCGACCCTGCGCCTTCTCCTGATCGCGATGCCCCTGACCATCGCAGCGGTCGCGGCCCTGGCCTGGGGCCTGGCCGGCATGACGGTGGCCGGAGCCATCCTGCTGGGCGCGGTCCTTGCCCCCACGGACCCGGTTCTCGCCGGCGACGTTCAGGTGGGGCCGCCACTGGAGGGAAACGAGCATCCGCTCCGGTTCACGCTCACGGCGGAAGCGGGACTCAACGATGGCCTCGCCTTTCCCTTCGTCTATCTCGGCCTGCTGATCGCGGCGCAGGGCGTGGATCCCTCCGCCTGGCTGGTCGAGTGGATCTTGCGGGACCTCCTCTACCGCATTTTCGTGGGCGCTGCCCTGGGCGCTGCGGTAGGGTGGCTGCTGGGCCGAAGCCTCTTTTCCAGTTGGGGCAGCAATGCGATCGAGAAGAGCGGACCCGGCGTGATCGCGCTTGCGGCGGTGCTGCTCTGCTACGGCATTGTCGAGCTGGCGGAAGGCTACGGCTTCATCGGCGCCTTCGTTGCGGGACTCGTCTGCCGACGAGTCCAGGAAAGGCACCATTTTCACCGCCGCCTGCATGCCTTCAGCGAAGCAATCGAGCACGCCCTGACCGCGATCCTGCTGGTTCTCGTCGGGAGCACGCTGCCGGCGCTCTGGCCGGCACTCGACTGGCGCCATACGGTGATCGGCTTCAGCCTGCTGCTCGTCATCCGCCCCCTCGCCGGGTGGCTGGCGCTGAAGGGAACGGACCTCAAGCGAAACGACCGCCGGCTCGTCGGATTTTTCGGCGTGAGGGGGATCGGCTCGATCTATTACATCGCCTACGCAGCCGGCCATATGGAGTTCGTGAACGAAAATCAGCTCTGGGCCCTGGTCGCGTATACGGTCTTCGCGTCCGCGGTCATTCACGGCTCGACCAGCTTCCTGGTCGATCGCTATGCCTCGAAATGGAAATGAGTTGATTCCTTCTGGAATATGAAGCGCAAGCCGCGTTCAACTGCGATGAGGGGCTCGACGCCGTCTCGATGCTTTTTTCTTGCTCGTGTTCTGCGCCGCGTCTGCTTGATCTGATCAAACCCATGACGATTTCGCGTCTGGTGCGTTTACTCCTCCAATGCCGTTTCGAAACCGCGCCGCGGGGGGGCTGCAGGTGAATATTCTACGCTGGATTCTGATCGGGTTGGGGGGGATGGCGATCCTCGCAACAGCGCTGCCGTTCATCCCCAGCAACGTGTCGGCGATCCGTATCTGGGACTTCCCGCGTATGCAGGTCGCCGTCCTGCTCGCGGCAGTCTTGTTCGCCACGCCCTTCCTGCTGCCGCTGCGCAGCAGGCGAACAGCAGCCTTTGCCGCTCTCGTGGCCGCAGCGCTCGGCTGGCAGGCTTATGCGATCTGGCCTTACACGCCGCTCGTCGAGACTCAGGCAAAAGAGCTGGCAAGCTGCCCGGCGGAATCCCGCGTCACGCTGCTGGTGGCGAACGTTCTGATCGAAAACCGAAATGCCGCTCCGCTGATTGCTCTCGTGGAGCGGGTCGGCCCCGATCTGGTGCTGCTCATGGAGACCGATGCGTGGTGGGATGCTCAGATCGATCCGCTGAAGGAGGCGTACCCGTATGCGATCAACCATCCGCAGGAAAACAGCTATGGGATCCACCTCTTCTCCCGCCTTGGGTTGATCGAGCCGGAGGTGCGCTTTCTGGTGGAGGACGAGGTGCCCTCGATCAAGACAGGCGTGCAACTCCAATCTGGCGCACCGATCAACCTTTACGGCCTGCATCCGAAACCGCCGCCCTTGCAGGACACCGAAGAGCGGGATGCCGAATTATTGATCGTCGGCAAAGAAGTACGCGACGAGGCCGCTCCGTCGATCGTCGCCGGCGACCTGAACGATGTCGCGTGGTCTCGGTCCAACAGCCTGTTCCAGGAAATCAGCGGGCTTCTTGATCCGCGCATCGGACGCGGCCTTTACGCGACCTTCAATGCCCACTGGCCGCTGCTGAAATGGCCGCTCGACCACGCGTTTTTCGACGACTCGTTCTGGCTGCTGGATGTGGCCGTGCTGAGCGATATCGGATCAGATCACTTTCCGTTCTTCGTGGCGCTTTGTCATGACCCGGCTGCGCCGGACGTTCAGGAGCAGCCGGAGCCGGAACCCTCCGATCTGGAAGCGGCTGACGAGGCGATCGAGGACGGGCGTGAAGAAGCACGGGAATAGAGCCGAGGCGACGCTGACATGAGAGCGATGCCCCCGGGGGGCGCCGGCGGGGAACAACACTCCGCGGGTCGCGTTGCTCCTGCGACCAACGATGCAGGAGTAATGCGATGGATGACGACCGCAAACAGGGTAAAGCCAAGGACGTAATCGGCTCGGCAAAGGAGGCGGTCGGCAAGGCAACAGGCAACAAGGATACCGAGCGCAGCGGCAAGGCTGATCAGGCTGAGGGGAAGGTCCAGAAGGGGCTCGGCAAGGCGAAGGACGCCATTCATGGAAAGAAGTGAGGCGCAGGTATGCTGAAGTTTATTGGAATCGTCTTTCTGGTCGTTCTGCTTGCCATTATCGGGCTGTTTTCCCTGATATTCTGAGCTGCCTGGATGACGGGCGGTCGATGGCTGCAATCAACACCGAAATAAGGTGGTGACCATCGCCGCCAATCGGGATCATCGGGATGGCCGCCATCAATATCGCCCCAAAGGAGCCGAGCCCGGCAGCCACTGGCGAACGCGGTTGGGCCACGGAGGCGACGGGCGCCCGCGTGCGTCAGCGCTGCGGCCTGTCCGCGCCGCATCTTGGCCGTTGGTATGCTTCAGATCCTCAGGAAGTCGCACATCAGGCGGATCTGTTCGTCCAGCATGTGCCTGCCGTGGTGGATAGGGTTGCGGCGCTTTTCCGCGGCCTGGAGAAGCGGCGTCATTTCCGGCTTCATGATGATTTCGGCGACGAGCGTATCGGGGCGCAGGGCATCCAGCGGCACCGGCAGCGGATCTTCGGGTTTCATGCCCAGCGACGTCGTGTTCACGAGGATGTCGATGTCGCCGGCGGGCCGGTCGGCCACCTCGATCGGGCAGTCCGGGAACCAGCCCCTGACCCTATCCGCCAGCGCCCGCGCCTTCTCCGGCGAGCGGTTCACGATCACGAGGTGTGCGACCCCGGCCTTCGCCAGCGCGAAGGCGATCGCCGAGCCCGCCCCGCCGGCGCCCGCCATCACGACGCGCCTGCCCCGCGGATCGTGTCCCTGGGCGCGCAGACCCGATACGAAGCCCTCGCCATCGAACATCGTCGCGACGAACCGGCCGTCCGGCTCGCGGCGCACCGTGTTGACGGCCCCGATCATCTCGCCCTCGTCCTCGCGAACGTCGCTGAGGCGCGCCACCTGCTGCTTGTGGGGCGTCGTGATGATCAGGCCGCCGAGATTCTTCATGGCGCGGAACGCCGGCCAGGAAGCTTCGAGCGCGTCGGCGCCGATGTGGAACGGTACGAAGACCGCGTCGATCCCCTTCTCGGCGAAGAGCCTGTTGAAGACCTCCGGCACCCGCACCTGGGCAATGGGATCGGCCAGGATGCCGAAGACGCGCGTACGACCCGTAATCATCGTTTTTCCTCCCCCGCGGGCGGCCCGGGTGCCGGAGCCCGCCCGATATCGTCACTCTATCTTCCCGTCCGCTGGAAGCCGTTGGCCGTCCAGCCGCCGTCGACCCCGACGACCTGGCCCGTGATGTAGGCCGCCCGGTCGGAAGCGAGGAAGAGGGCGAGATCGGCGACCTCCTCCGGACGTCCGAGCCGCCCCATGGGCGTGCGCGCCTCGATGCCGGAGCGCTCGAGGCGGCCCTGCTCGAACAGCTTCTCCAGGAACGGCGTCGCGATATAGCCGGGAGCCAGCGCGTTGACCCGCACGCCGCGTTCGGCCCATTCGACGGCGAGCACCTTCGTCATCATGGCGACCGCGCTCTTGCTCGCCGCGTAGGCAAGCCGCTCGGCTCCCCCGAGTACCGCGTAGAGCGAGGCGAGGTTGAGGATCACGCCGGAGCCCTGGGCCACCATGCGGCGGCCCGCCTCGCGGCTGCAGAAGAACACGCCGTCGAGATTGACGCCCATGCAGGCGCGCCAGTCGTCTCCGGTGAGATCGAGCGAGGGTTTGTTCGCGGCGACGCCCGCGTTGTTGACGAGGACGTCGGGCCCCCCGAGCGCCTTATCAATCTGCGAGAAGGCGTCGAGGACCTCGTCCTCCCTGTCGACGCGGGCAGCGAGTGCGAGCTCAGCCCCGAGTTCGCGCGCCACGCTTGAGAGCCGCTCTCCGTCGCGATCGAGCAGGATCAGCCGCGCCCCCGCTTCCGAGAAGGCTCGCGCGATAGCGAGGCCGATGCCGGAGGCCGCCCCCGTGACCAGCACCCGCCGTCCCGCATGCTCGCGGGGGAGGGGGCTTTCCGGGCTGTCATGCGTGCTGGCCATTCCGCGCTCCGGGTCGGGAGGGGTGACTATAACGACTGCGCTCCCGCCATGTCGCGCGTCGTTTCCGCATACCGGAATCGGTATCCGCGTGAGTCGGTCCGTCGAACTTTTGGCATTCCACAGGTTCCACCAGCCGCGACAGATGCCTCGCGTCGAGATGTATCGATTTCCCTATTGGAAGATATATGAGAACGCCGAAGCCTGTTTCGGCAGGTGCGAAAAAACGTTGAATCTTCAATATTCCACTGTTGACAAGAGAATGGCAGCGTCTGAAGCTTGAGGACTGAATGCCGCACATCAATAACCGGGATAACGGGACGCGGCGTCTTACGGGAGGAAATCATGAAACGGACTACCGCCCTCGGAGCGGCGACGCTGGCGCTCGCCTCTCTTATAGCCCTGCCTTTCGGTAAAGCTCACGCCGCCGATCCGATCAAGATCGGCGTGATTTACGACTACTCGGGACCGCTGGCCGCCGGCGGGTCGCTCGCCGCAGCGATCGGTACCGAGATCGCGTTCGAGATGATCAACGAGCGCGGCGGGGTCGAGGGACACGAACTCGTTCCCGTCACCGCCGACGCCCAGTCGAAGGCGGAAGTGGCGATTTCCGAGGCGACCCGCCTCCTCGAGCAGGAGCAGGTCGACCTCATCATGGGCGTGTTCTCGTCGGCCCATTGCGTCCCGATGGCCCAGCGCATCGACCAGCAGCGCAAGTTCATGTGGGCGAATGTCTGCGTTTCCTCCGCGGTGCTGAAGGACAAGAACCTGCAATACGTCTTCCGCGCACAGGTCCATTCGGACCAGTTCGGCGAGGCGTCCTGCATGTTTGTCGAGGAGAACGCTCAGTCGAAAATTGGCAAGGATCCCTCTGAGGTCAAGATTGCGATTATCTACGAGGACGGTCCCTACGGCGCCGGCGTGGCCGCCGGCAACGAGGAAACCTGCAACAAGCTCGGAATGGACGTGGTCCTGAAGGAGGGCTATGCGGCGACCGCGCCGGATCTCTCGAGCCTCGTGACGAAGTTGCGCCGTCAGCAGCCCGACGTCATTCTCCATACCGGCTACAACCCCGACATCACGCTGTTCCTGCGCCAGTCGCGCGAACAGGGGCTGCGCTGGAAGGCGCTGATCGGGCACGGCGCGGGTTACGGGCAGATCGACAAGCTGATGGAGACCTTCGGGGACGGAGCCGACTACATCTACAACGTCGATCCCGTTGCTGCGCAGCTGCTCGATCCGACAACCCTGGCTCCCGGCCTGGGCGACATCACCGCCGAGATGGTCAAGCGCTACAAGGAGCGCACCGGCGTCTCCGAAGTCCCGCCGCACGCGTCGATGGGCTTCAACCAGTCGTGGATCTTCTTCACCGATGTGCTCCCGCGCGCCATCAAGGAGCATGGCGGCTATGACCCGGACGCGCTCCGCAAGGCTGCGCTCGAGACCGACATCCCCGTCGGCGGGACCATGCAGGGCTACGGCGTGAAGTTCTTCCCGCCCGGCACCGCGATGCCCGGCCAGAACGAGCGCTCCACGCCGGTCGTGATGCAGTATATCGGCGGCGAGACCAAGATCGTCTGGCCGGAGGAGATCAAGACGGCCGATCCGGTCCTGCCGCTGCCGGAAGGGCATCCCTACGCCGCTCGCTGAGCCGGCGCGCCCCGTCCCGCTGATGCGGGGCGGGGATCTATCCAAGGATCAGCACGGGGGCCCCAATGGCGGCGATGCTCGAGGTGCGTGACCTCACCAAGAGATTTGGCGGCTTCACGGCCGTCGACAATGTCAGTTTCGATCTGCACGAGGGCGAGATCCTCGGCCTCATCGGGCCAAACGGCTCCGGGAAGAGCACGACCTTCAATCTCATAGCGGGAGCCCTGCCTCCGACAGCCGGCTCGATCCGCCTCGACGGCACGGAGATCGGCGGCTTGACGCCAGCCGAGATCTGTCACGCCGGAATCGCGCGGACCTATCAGATTCCGCGGCCCTTCAAGAAACTCACGCTGCTCGAGAATGTCGCCGTCGCCGCCTGGTTCGGGGCGAACGAGCCGATTACGCGCGAAGAGGCCTGGACGCGCGCGGAGGAGGCGCTGGAACTCGCGCAATTGCCGCTCGACGCCAGAACGAGGGTCGATACGTTGGGCGCGGCGGGCCTCAAGAAGCTTGAAATTGCCCGCGCGCTGGCCACGAGGCCGCGACTTCTCCTCGCCGACGAGAGCCTCGGCGGCCTCGACGAGCGCGAGATGGAGCAGGCGGCGGACATGCTCGACACGATCCGCCGCGAGAAGAACATCACAATCATCTGGGTGGAGCACATCATGGGCGTGCTGATGCGCGTCGTCGATCGCTGCATCGTCCTCGACCACGGCGAGGTGATCGCCCAGGGGCTTCCGGCGGAGGTCGCGCACGATCCCCGCGTCGTCGAGGTCTATCTCGGGTCGGACGCGGAAAACGTCCAGTCGCAGGTGGCGACGCGCACGACGGCGGGGGTCTGACATGCTGGTGCTGAAGAACGTCTCCGCAGGCTACGGCGCCTTCCAGGCGCTCTTCGACGTCTCGCTCGAAGTCAAGGCGGGGGAAGCCGTCGCCGTCATCGGCCCGAACGGGGCGGGCAAGACATCGCTCCTGCGCGCGATCACCAAGGTGATCGTGCCCACCTCCGGCAGCGTCGAGATGGAGGGCGTCTCGCTGCGCGACGTGCCCGCCCACAAGATCATCGAGCTCGGCGTGGCCCATGTCCCCGAGCATCGGCGGCTCTTCCCGGGGCTCACGGTCGAGGAGAACCTCAAGATGGGCGCCTACATGCGCTCGGCGCGCGAGGCCTACAAGGAGCGCCTCGCCTATGTCTACGACCTGTTCCCGCGCATGAAGGAGCGCCGGCACCAGGTCGCCGGGACGATGTCCGGCGGCGAGCAGCAGATGTGCGCCATCGGGCGGGGGCTGATGTCGGGGCCGAAGCTCCTTCTTCTCGACGAGCCCTCGGCGGGCCTCGCTCCGGTGATCGTGCAGCAGGTCTTCGACCTTGTGCGCCGGATCCGAAGCGAGGGCTACACGGTGCTCATCGTCGAGCAGAACATCCAGCAGGTGCTCAGGGTGGTCGACCGGGCATATCTCCTCGAGGTGGGACGCATCCGCGCCAGCGGGCAGGCGAGCGATCTGCTCGCCAACGAAGACGTGCGCAAGGCCTATGTCGGAATTTGAGCGGGGGCGGACATGACGGAGATACTGACGGATCCTTTTCTCTGGGAGACGATCATCCAGGGACTCCTTTTCGGGGGCGTGCTGGCGCTGCTCTCGCTGGGGCTCAACCTCATCTTCGGCGTCATTGACGTGGTCTGGATCTGCTATGCGGAGCTCGTGATGGTGGGGATGTACGCCATCTGGTGGCTCTATGTGCCGAATGGGGTTCCGCTGCCCGTGGCGATGCTGACGGGCATCCTCACCGTCGCGTTGCTCGGCGTGATCCTGCATTTCGTGGTGATCCGGCCGATCCTGCATACGGAGCCGATCAACCAGCTCCTCGTCACCGGCGGCGTGCTCTTCTTCCTCCAGGGCGCGGCGACGCTGGTCTTCTCCGTGGAGTTCCGCACCCTCGGCGTCTTCATGGGAAGCGTCGAAGTCGGCAACATGATGTTCCCGTGGACCCGTATCCTCGCCTTCCTGACTTCCCTCGTGGCCGTCGCCGCGCTCTGGCTCTTCCTGAAGAAGACCTATATCGGAACCGCGATCCGCGCGATCAGCCAGGATCGCGAGGTGATGCCGCTGATGGGCGTCAGTCCTTCGCGCATCTATCTGACGACCTCCGCCCTCGGCGGCGGTCTCGCCGGCCTCGGCGCCTGCCTGCTGGCGCTCCTCTACGACATCCACCCGGCGATCGGGCTCAGCTTCGGGCCGCTGGTCTTCCTGATCTGCGTCCTCGGCGGGCTCGGCAATCTATTCGGCGGCTTCGTCGCCGCCTTCATCTTTGCCGAATTCATCGCGCTGGGCGGCTATTACACCGAGGTCGAATGGGGCTATGTGATGGCCTTCTTCTTCTTCATCGTCATGATGTTCATCAGGCCGCAGGGCCTGTTCTCGCGCGCGCGATGAGGGGGACGAGGGATGAATAGCCTCACCAGCAATTCCCTGCAGGCGATCGGGCTCGCCGCACTCCTCGCGGCGCCCTTCGTGATCGCGAACGACTATCTCCTGCATATCGCGATCATGATGCTGCTCTGGGGGCTGATCTACACGGGCTGGGCCATCATGGGCCGGTTCGGCCTTGTCTCCCTCGGCCACGGGGCGCTGGTCGGAATCGGGGCGTATGGCACGACGATGCTCTGGAACCATGCGGGCATCACACCCTGGATCGGCATTCCCGTCGCGGTCGCCGTCGCGGTCGCGGTGGGACTGGCCATCGGTTTTCCCTGCTTCCGCTTTCGCATCACCGGCCACTATTTCGCACTCGTCACGCTGGCGCTCGCCGAAGTGACGCGCCTGATGATCGTGGCCATGCGCGACTGGACGGGCGGATCGCTCGGGGTGACGCCCAACAGCGTGCTCAGTCCGGACAATCCGGTCTCGCTCTATGCGCTCCAATTCTCCTCGCGGCATGTCTGGTTCTACATCATCCTCGCCTGCTGGGTCGTGGGGCTGATCATATGGCGCGCCGTTGACAGGTCGATGATCAGGTACGGTCTCGAGGCCGCCTCCGAGCAGGAGGACGCGGCCGCATCGCTTGGCGTGCGGGTGACGCGCATCAAGCTCATCGTCACGGCGATCTCCGCCGCGATCTGCTCCTTCGGCGGCGCGCTCTACGGTCAGTATCAGCTCTACATCAACCCGGAGACGGTCTCTGGGATCGCGATCTCGCTGCAGATCGTCTTCGCGGCGATCGCCGGCGGCATGTTCGTGAAGCTCGGCCCGACGGTTGGCGCGATCATCACGCTTCTCCTGGCCGAGACGCTGCGCACGACGGTGGGCCACGACGTGCACGGGCTCGACGTCATGGTGTACGGGATCATGCTCGTCCTGTTCATCATCTACATGCCGCGCGGCGTGGTGGGGACGCTCGCGGCCCTGTTCGACAGCCGGCGCGACGCCTTCGACGCGCCGACCCGGAACAAGGCCAAGAAACGGCCCGCAGGGTCGGCGCGCACACCGGCATGAGCAAAGCGGCCGCGTTCCCGCCTTCGCTGTGGGCCGAGACCGCGCCCGCCCGCGCGCCGGCCCCGCCTCCATCCGGCGATATCCGCGCCGAGGTGGCCGTGATTGGCGGCGGGTTCACCGGCCTTTCCACCGCGCTCCATCTGGCGCGGCGCGGCATCCGGGCCGTCGTGCTGGAGGCCGCCGCCATCGGCTGGGGGGCCTCGGGCCGCAATAACGGGCAGGTGATCCCGACGCTCTCGGCGGCCGAGCCGGACGCGATCGTTGCGCGTTTCGGAGAAGCCGGGGAGCGGCTCGTCCACCTGATCCGCGACAGCGCTGCAATCGCCTTCGACCTGATCCGGGAGGAAGCGATCGCATGCGAGGCCGAGCAGGCGGGCTGGTTCCAGCCGGCGCATTCCCCCGACCGGTTCAGGCTCAGCGAGAGGCGTGTCGCGGCCTGGCGGCGTTTCGGCGCGCCCGCCGAACTCCTCGACCGCGATGCGGCGGCGGACCTGCTGGGCTCGCGGGCTTGGCATGGGGGGGTGCTCAATCCCACCGGCGGACACGTGAACCCGCTCGCCCTCGCGCGCGGCCTCGCGGCGGCCTGCGAGGCGAAGGGTGTCGTCATTCATGAGGGCGCGCCCGTGAGCGCGCTGCTGCGCTCGGGCGGGGAGTGGGTCCTCACCCTCCCCGACGCGACCGTGCGCGCGCCCGCCGTGATGCTCGCGACCCAGGCCTATACGGATGTGCCCGCGCCCTCTCTGGCGCCGCAGGTCACGCGCACCATGGTGCCGATCCTCTCCTGGCAGGTGGCGACGCAGCCCCTCGGCGACAATCTGCGCAGGACGATCATCCCGGGGCGGCAGGCCGTCTCCGATACAAGGGCAGATCTGCGCTTCTTCCGCTACGACGCGCACAACCGCCTCGTCAGCGGGGGCGCGCTGATCTCGGCGCTGGGCGCAGAAGGCAAGCTGCGCAGCCTCGTCGGCGAGCGGCTGCGCGAGGCCTTTCCCGCGCTCGGCGTTCCGCAATTGACCCATTTCTGGTCCGGGCGGCTCGCCATGACGCCGGACCGTTTCCCGAACTTTCACGAACTCGGCCCCGGTCTCTGGACATGGATCGGCTGCAACGGCAGGGGTGTGGCCCTGGCGCTCGCGCTCGGCCGCGAATTCGCCGCCGCGATCGACGGCGTCGCGACGGGCGAACTTGCTCTTCCCCTGACCGATCCAAAGCCGATTCCGTTCCGTGAAATCGGACTGCGCCTCGCGCCGCTGGCGCTGGGCTGGTACCGTCTCAAGGACCGCCGCCCGCTCGCGCTCCCGCCGCAGCCGGCCTGACCGCCGTCGAGCCGTTCAGCCTGTGACCGTCATCGGCTTTCCGAGCGCCGCCATCATCGTCCCGAGAAGCTTTTCCACATCGGGGCGTCCGGCCCGCGTCGCGGCTTCGAGCACCTTCGAGACGCTGGGCGCCGCTTCGCCGCCCGTCACCCGCATGACCGGCTGGTCGAGCCAGTCGAACAGGCGCCGGTTGATCTCGTCCGCGAGCCAGCCGCCCCAGGAGGTTCCAAGCGGACCTTCCTCGAGGATGGCCACGCTGTTCGTCTTCCTCACGCTGCGTTCGATCGTCTCCCAGTCGATGCCGGCGCGGTCGAGGCTGCGCAGATCGATCACCTCGCCGTCCACCCCCGTGGCCGCGCAGGCGTCGATTGCGGCGCCGACCATGGTGAGGTAGCCCAGAAGCGTCACGTCGCGACCCTCGCGCACCACCTTGGCCCTGCCGATCGGCAGGTGGTAGTCGAGGTCGTCGACCGGAGCCTCTTCCTCTCGCCCGTAGAGATCGACATGCTCGATCACCAGCACGGGATCGTCGCAGGCGAGGGCGGCGTTCATGAGCCCGACATAGTCGTAGGCCGTCGACGGCGCGAGGATGCGCCAGCCGGGGGACAGGGCGAACAGCCCGGCGGGATCCATCGAGTGCTGGGAGCCGTATCCCGTTCCGATCGCCACCTTCGTGCGCAGGACGAGCGGCACGGCGTCGCCGCCGCCATACATGTGCCGGGCCTTCGCGATCTGGTTGAAGAGCTGGTCGGCGGCCACCCAGACGAAATCGGCATACATCAGTTCCACGATCGGCCGGTGGCGGCCGTCCAGCGCGAGCCCGCCCGCGAAGCCGCAGAAGGCCTCCTCGCTGATCGGCGTGCCGAGGCAGCGATCCGGGAACCGGGCAGCCAACCCGCGCGTCGCCCCGTTGGTCCCGCCCTTGAGCCGGTGCACGTCCTCGCCGAGGACGACGACGCGTTCGTCCGTTTCCATGCGCCGCGTGATCGTGTCCGCGATCACGTCGACGAAACGCTTGCGCTCGAGACGGCCATTGAATTGCTCGCGCTCGACGATGCGGGCGCCGGCGAGTTCGGAGAGATCCCCCCGCACGCCGAAATCCCGGAAATCGGGCGAGGGCCACAACGCCTCGACGATGCGGCGGCGATTGCCTTCCATGCGGGTGAGGCGGGCGCTCGTCGCCTGCATGACGTCCTGCGCGCGCAGGCGCAGATCGGCGAGGCCGCCCTCGTCGATCCAGCCCCGCGTCTTCATCTCGGCTCCCACGCGCTCCAGCGGATCACGGGCGCGCCATTCGGCTTCCTCCTCCTTGCTGCGATAGCCGAAGGCGCTGCCGGGAAGGGGGCCGTTCTGGTGGAAATAGCGATAGCTCACCGCCTCGATCAGGGTCGGGCCGTTGCCCTGCCGCATATGGGCGACGGCCTCCTGCGTGGCGAGCCGCACGGCGAGCGGGTCCATTCCGTCCACGCGCCAGGAGGGGATGCCGAAACCGGGGCCGCGCGCCGAGAGGCGCGTCTCCGCCGTGCTCTCCTCAACCGTCGTGGAGACGGCGTACTGGTTGTTGTCGATGAAGAAGCACAGGGGCAGGCGCCAGGCGGCGGCGAGGTTCATCGTCTCGAGGACGGCGCCGATATTGACCGCGCCGTCACCGAAACAGGTAATGACGACGTCGCTCTCCTTCTCCGGCCCGGCGGCCCGGCGGTGAGCGAAGGCCGCGCCTGCGGCGAGGGGTACGCCGCCGCCGACGATGGCGTTCGTCCCGAGCATGCCGGCCTCGGCCCATTTCAGATGCATCGAGCCGCCTCGCCCCCGGCAATAGCCCGGGGCGAGACCCATGATCTCGGCGAGGCTGCGGTAGAGCATCTCCTCCACATCGTCGCCGAAGGGGCGCTCGGGCGCGAGCCGGCCCTGCGCGAGATATGCGAGCGCCTTGGCGACGAACTGGTGATGACCGCGATGCGAGCCGTTGACCTGGTCGCCCGGCCGCAGGGCCATGATGCTCCCCACGGCGCCGCCCTCCTGGCCGATGCTGGAATGGGCGGGCCCGTGCACGAGCCCTTCCGAGGCCAGCGCGAGCACCTCCTCCTCGAACGCCCGCACGATATGGAGTTGAACCAGCATCTCCCCCGCCGCGGCAGGTCCGAGCGCGTCCCAGTCCTTCGCGGTCGAGGCCACCTCGACCCAGGGGGCGCCTGTCGTCAGGGTCTTGCGTCGGGGCATGGTTCTCTCTCCAGAACGCGAGAGCGGTTTCGCGGCAATCCCGGGGAGAAGATTCCCGCCCGGCCGCTTCGCCACGACAGGCAAGCGCGGCCGCCGGCCCGTAACGATTCCAGCTTTGCCGTAGATTGCAGTCCTGCCTGCTTGTCTGGCAAGCAGATTTTCACTAGCGTGACGGTTGAGGATCAGAAGCCGCCTGCCGTTGCCGGCAAAGTCGCGCGGCCGTCCGGATGCGAGCCATCCGGGCCCTTCAGGAGGAGCAATTCGGACATGACGAGCGAAAGCGCGCTGCCGACGGAAATGACCTATGTCCAGTCCAGCGGTTCCGGCGGGCCGGACGTGTTGCGCCCCGGCCGCATGCCGGTGCCGGAACCAGGTCCCGGAGAGGTCCTGGTGAAGGTCGCGGCGGCGGGGGTGAACCGGCCCGACGTGCTGCAGCGGACGGGCAATTATCCGCCGCCGCCCGGCGCGAGCAACGTGCTCGGTCTCGAGGTCGCGGGCGAGATCGTCGCGGTCGGGGAGGGCGTTTCGCCGGATCGCATCGGCGAGCAGGTCTGCGCCCTCGTTCACTCGGGGGGCTACGCCGAATACTGCGTGGCTTCGGAGCCGCTCTGCCTGCCGGTTCCGTCCGGTTTCAGCATGATCGAGGCGGCGGCGCTGCCGGAGACCTTCTTCACCGTCTGGACGAATGTCTTCGACCGGGGCCGGCTGCGCGAGGGCGAGACCCTCCTCATTCACGGCGGCTCGAGCGGGATCGGGACGACGGCGATCCAGCTCGCGAAGGCCTTCGGAGCCCGGGTGATCGTCACGGCGGGATCGCAGGAGAAATGCGATGCCTGCGTGAAGCTGGGCGCCGATCACGCCATCGACTACCGGCGCGAGGATTTCGTCGCCCGCGCCCGCGAGATCTGTCCGGAGGGCGTCGACCTCGTTCTCGACATGGTCGGCGGCTCCTACGTGGAACGGAACTTCAAGGTTCTGAAGATCGAGGGCAGGCTCGTCCAGATCGCCTTCCTGCAGAGTTCGAGGGTCGAGATCGACCTCACGCCGCTGATGGTCAAGCGCCTCACCTTCACCGGATCGACGCTGCGTCCCCGCACGGTGGCGCAGAAGGCCGAGATCGCCGCTTCGCTGCGCGAGCATGTCTGGCCGCTGCTCGAATCCGGCCGCGTGAAGCCCGTCATCAACACCGTCCTGCCTCTCGGCGAGGCCGCCCGCGCGCATGCGCTGATGGAGGAAAGCGCGCATGTCGGCAAGATCATGCTCGTGACGGGAGGAAACGACGCATGACCGCGCCGCTCGCGGGTCGTGTCGCGCTGGTCACGGGCGCCGCCCAGGGAATCGGACGCGCGATCGCCGAAGGCTTGGCGGCGAACGGAGCCGCGGTGGCCGTCATCGACGTCCAGGCCGAACGCGCGGCGGAAGCCGCAGCGGCGCTCGGGCGCGGCGGGGTCCCGGCGGCGGGCGCCGCTGCGGACGTTGCGGATTCGCGGGCGCTCGCCGAGGCCCTTGCGCATCTGACCGGCGCGCTCGGCCCGATCGATATCCTCGTCAACAATGCGGGGATCTCGCCAAAGCACGATGGCGCGCCCGCGCCGGTGGACGCGATGGACGAAGCCGAATGGCGGCGGGTTGTCGATGTGAACCTGACGGGAGCCTTCAACACCGTCCGGCTTGTCTCCGGCGGGATGAAGGAGCGCAGGCGGGGCGCGATCGTGAACGTCGCCTCCGTCGCCGGGCGGACCTATTTCCCGAGTGTCGGCGTGCATTACGCCGCGACGAAGGCGGCGCTGATCGGCTTCACGAAGCATCTCGCGGGGGAACTGGGGCCGTTCGGCATCACGGTCAACGCCGTCGCGCCGGGCCGGATCGAGACCCCGCTGATCGCCACCGTCGCCCCCGAGGTCAATGCCGCAGCCATCGCGCAAACCCCGCTGCGGCGTCTCGGGCAGCCCGAGGACGTCGCCGAGGCGGTCGTCTGGCTGGTTTCTCCCCAGGCGGGCTTCGTGACCGGACAGGTCTGCGACGTGGCCGGCGGCTGGCTGATGACATGAGAGACGCAGGGAGCGTGACGTGATCGGGTTCGCGGGTAAATGTATTCTGATCACCGGCGCGGCGGGAGGTATCGGCCGCGCCACCGCCGAGCTTTTCGCGCGCCTCGATGCCGCGCTCGTGCTCACCGATCGCGACGCCGAAGCCGCTGTTTCCCTCGCCTCGGAGCTTGACCCGACCGGGGCGCGCGCCGTCGGGACCGGCCACGACGTCACCGTTCCCGAGGAGGCGGATCGCGCCGTCGCCCTTGCCTGCGATCGCTTCGGCGGACTCGACGCGGTCGTCTGTGCCGCCGGCCTCTATCCCGAGGGGGCCGTCGAGACGATGCAGGACGAGGATTGGCGGCGGGCGATGGCGGTCAACCTCGACGGCGTATTCCATACCTGCCGGGCCGCAGTCCCGCACCTGCGTGAGGGCGGATCCATCGTCGCCATCGCCTCGATGGCGGGTCATCGCGGCAGCCGGTTCCACGCGCATTACGCCGCTGCGAAGGGCGGCGTCCTGAGTTTCTGCCGCTCGCTTGCACAGGAGACGGCGCCCCGGATACGCGTGAACGCCGTTTCCCCGGGACTGATCGACACGCCCATGGTGCGGCCGCTCATGGCCTCCCGGGGGGAACGGCTCATCGAGCAGACGCCCCTCGGCCGCCTCGGCCGGCCCGACGAGGTCGCGGGAGCCGTAGCGTTTCTCTGCTCGGATCTCGCGAGCTTCATCACCGGCGAGACGATCCACATCAATGGCGGCCTGCACATCGCCAGCTGAAGCCTCGAGGTCACATGGCGGAAGAAAGAGACATCATCGACAGGTCCCCCTCCCTGGTCGAAAAGCTGGCGAAGCGCCTGCAGGAGGACATTGCGACGGGTCGATACCGGCCCGGCGCAAAGCTTCCGGCGGAGCAGCAGCTCTGCGAGAACTACGGCGTGAGCCGCGCCACGGTGCGCGAGGCCGTCGGGCGGCTCAAGCATGACGGGCTCGTGGTCTCCCGGCAGGGCGCCGGCGCGTTCGTCGCGCCCTCCGGCCTCCCGTCCGTGTTCCGCCTCGATGTGACGGATTTCTCCGACGCGGAGGAGATGACGCACATCGCCGAGCTGCTGATCGCCGTCGAGGCGGCGGCCTCTGAGCTGGCTGCCCGCCGGCGCAGCCCGGAGCAGCTTGCGCGGATCCGCGAGGCGCTGCACGCGATGCAGCGGGCAATCGATCGCAAGGAGCCCGGCGTCGAGGAGGATCTCGCCTTCCACCGCGCCATCATCGAGGCCACCGGAAATCCGTTCTTCCGCGATCTGTCCGACTTCCTCGATCAGCGCGTGCGCCGCTTCATCCGCACTGCGCGGGCCAATACCGCGCGGTTCCAGGGGCTCACGCAGGCCGTGCAGGTCGAGCACCAGGCGATCTACGACGCCATTGAAGCGGGGGAGGGGGCGTGGGCGCGGGACGCCGCCGAGCGCCATCTGCGCCAGGCGGCGGCGCGCCTCGAACTCTATCTCAGGACCTGAGCCATGGGGGACACCTCTGACTTCGTCGTGGTTGGCGGCGGCACCGCCGGCTGCATTCTCGCGGCGCGCCTGTCGGAGGATCCCGCGACGCGGGTGCTCCTCCTCGAGGCGGGAATGGCGCCCCGGTCGATGTGGGTCAACATTCCCGCCGGCTTCGGGAAGACCTGGCGAGACCGCAACCTGAACTGGGCGTTCCAGACCGAACCCGAGCCCGGCACGCATGACCGCGTGATCGCCGTGCCGCGCGGGAAGGGGCTGGGGGGCTCCAGCCTGATCAACGGGATGATCTATGTGCGCGGCCAGCCGGAGGACTATGACGGCTGGGCGCAGAGCGGGGCTCTGGGCTGGAGCTACGCCGACGTGCTGCCCTTCTTCAGGCGACTCGAATGCTTCCGCGACGGCGGGGAGGACGCCGAGCGCGGCCGCGACGGCCCCATGCGGATCGAGACGGTACGCGAGCGTTTCGCCCTGTCGGACGCCTTCATCGAAGCCGCCGGCGAGGCGGGATACCCGCGCAACCGCGACTATAACGGCCGCGACCAGGAGGGATTCGGCTATTACCAGGTCATGCAGCATCGCGGGCGGCGCTGGAGCGCCTACGATGCGTATCTGCGGCCGGCCATGCGGCGGCCGAACCTGCGCGTCCTGACCGGCGCTGCGGCGCAGGGGCTCATTCTCGAAGGGCGGCGGGTCGTCGGCGTGACCTACGAGCGCGGCGGCGAGCGGCACGAGGCGCGCGCGGGCCGAGAGGTCATCCTGGCCGCCGGCGCGATCCAGACCCCGCACCTCCTCGAACTGTCGGGGATCGGCGATCCGGAAGTGCTTGCGGCGGCGGGGGTGCGGGTCGCGCACGCCCTGCCGGGCGTCGGGGCGAACTACCAGGACCATTTCGCCACCCGCATGAACTGGCGCGTGAAGCAGCCGGTCACCCTGAACGAGCATTCCCGGGGCCTGCGTCTCGCCCTCGCGGTGGGGCAGTATTTCCTGCTCCGGAGCGGCATCCTGACGCTCGGAACCGGACTCGCGCACGGATTCGTCAAGACGCGGCCCGAACTCGAGACGCCGGACATCCAGTACTTCTTCGTGCATGCGAGCTACGCCAACGCGGCGGACCGGGTGCTCGACCGCGCCCCCGGGATGACGATCGGCGTCACGCAGCTGCGTCCCCGGTCGCGGGGAACGATCCACCTGCGCAGCGCGGATCCGCGCGTGCCGCCCGCGATCCGGCCCTGTTTCCTCACGGACCCGGTCGACGGCGAGGCCCTCGTCGAGGGCATGCGCATCGCCCGGCGCATCGTGGAGCAGCCGGCCATGGATCCCTACCGCAGCTTTGAAATGAATCCCGGACCCGACGTCCGGAGCGACGACGAATGGCTCGCCTTCGCGCGCCGGACGGGCCAGACGATCTACCACCCGGTGGGGACCTGCGCGATGGGTACGGGGCCGCGCGCCGTGACCGATCCGCAGCTGCGGGTCAGCGGTCTGGACGGCCTGCGCATCGCGGACGCGTCCGTCATGCCGGCGGTGGTTTCCGCGAATACCCAGGCCGCCGTGATGATGATCGCGGAACGGGCTGCGGATTTCGTGACGTCCGAAAGCAGGTGACTGTCTGGCGCCGGCGGCGAAGGTGCTTCCTCCCGCCGGTCCGGGCCTGTTGCGCCGGGCGCATGAACGAGGGCTCTTGACACACTGATCCTGCGAGGAATAATTAGCGATTAATAACTAACTAGGCGACCGAGATGCGCACCCGCAAATCCGCCGAGACACGCAAGCAGGAGATCGTCGAGGCCGCCCTTCGCCTCGCCGACAGCCACGGACCGGAGCGTCTCACGACAGATTCCGTGGCCGAGGCGGTCGGCCTGACGCAGCCGGGCATCTTCAGGCACTTTCCGAGAAAACAGGACCTGTGGGAGGCGGTCGCCAGGCGGATCGGCGCGATGATGGAAGCGCGCTGGAAGGCCGCGCAACGCGAAGGCATGTCGCCGATTGAGGAAATTGAGGCGCTGGTCGAGGCGCAGCTGCGTCTGGTCCACGCCACCCCCGCGATTCCCGCCATCTTGTTCTCGCGCGAGCTGCACGCCAGGAACGACGGTCTGCGCACGATCTTCCACGCCCTGCTGACGCGTTTTCACCAGATGATCGCGGACCGCGCCTCGCGGGCGAAAGAGGCGGGCGTGCTGCGCACGGATGTGGATCCGCAGGACGCGGCCTTTCTGGTCATCGCCCTGGTCCAGGGCCTCGTCGTGCGCTGGTCGATCAGCGGGCGCAGCTTCGACCTTCCTGCCGAAGGCGTCCGCCTTGCGCAACGGCAATTGCAGTTCATGATGCTCCGGCCTGGGGGAGAAGGGCATGACGCGATTTAGATTGATCCTGTTCCTCGCCCCGATCATCGTGGCGCTCGCCGTGGCGGCGATCTTCGTCGCACGCGCTCCCGGGCCGGAGCGCACGGGGGAATCGCCCCTCGCGACGCCCGTGCGCACGGTTACCGCCGAGACGCAGGCGGTGCGCCCGGTGGCGCGCGGCTGGGGCAACGCCCGGGCGAGCGAGACCTGGGCGGCGGTGGCCGAGGTGAACGGCCAGATCATCTTTCGGCATGAGGATCTCGAAGCTGGGCGGCTGATCGCCCAGGGCACCAAAGTGCTTGAAATTGATCCGTCGAACTACCGGCTCGCCATCGCCCAGGCGGAGGCGGACCTGGCGGCGCTGGCCGCCGAGAAAGCGCAGCTGGAGGCCGAGGAGGACAACACCCGCCGCGTCCTTGCGCTCGAGGAGGAGCGGCTCGCTCTGACCGAAGCAGATCTCGCCCGCACACGGCTGCTCGTCGAACGGGGAACCGTGCCCGAGACGCGGGCGGACGAGCAGGAGCGCTCGACGCTTCAGATCAGGCGCACCGTCGCCGAATTGCAGAACACGCTCGCCCTCCTGCCGTCGCGGCGCGACCGGCTCGAGGCGCAGGCCGCCCGCGTCGAGGCGGCGCTGGCGCGGGCGCGGCGGGATCTAGAGCACACGGCGATCTCGGCCCCGATGGATATTCGCGTCGGGGCGGTCGAGGTCCAGCGCTTCCAGTACGTCAATATCGGCCAGCGCCTTCTTGTCGGCGACGGCGTGGCGCAGGCGGAGGTGGTGGCGCAGGTTCCGCTCGATTCCTTCGTGCGGCTGCTGGGCGCGGCGCACGACGAGAACATCGCGGCGCTCGCCGCCCTGAGGGAAGGCCCCGCTGAACGAATCGATGCGGTTCTCCGCCTCGTCTCGCATCCCGAGCAGGTCTGGCAGGGCCGTGTCAGCCGCGTCGAGGGGGCGCTCGATCCGCGCGCCCGGTCGGTGCAGGTCGTGGTCACCGTCGACGACCCCTATGCCGGCGCTGCTCCGCCGGCGCGCCTTCCGCTCGTGCCGAACATGTATCTGGAGGCGACGTTCACCGGCCCGCCGCTCCCGCCGCGCGTGGTCATTCCGGAAGAGGCCCTGCATCGCAGCGATACGGTCTATGTGCGGGACGCCGAGGGACAGCTCGAAATCCGCCGCGTCCGCCTGGCCTTCCGGCAGGACGGCATGGCTGTGATCGCGGAGGGGCTGGCCGCCGGTGAGACGGTGGTTCTCGACGATCTTTCCCCCGCCATACCGGGCACCCCCCTTGCATCGGTCGAGGGCGAGCCATGATCCGCTGGTTCGCCGCCCATCCGACGGCAGCAAACCTGTTGCTCGTCCTGTTCATCGCGGCGGGCGTGATGGCGGCTCCGGGACTGAAGCGCGAGACCTTTCCCGATTTCCGCTCCGTCGAGGCCGAGATCGTCGTCGTCTATCGGGGCGGCGCGGCAGGCGACGTGGAGGATTCGATCTGCCGCCCGCTCTGGAATGCGCTGCAGCCCGTCGAGGGGCTGCAAGAACTCACCTGCACGGCGCAGGACAACCGCGCCCGCGCAGTCGCCACGATGGCCGCCGATGCGGACGCGCTGCGCTTCGTGAACGATCTGCGCACGGAAGTCGCGGCGATCGACGATCTTCCCGACCGCGCCGACCCGCCCGTCGTGCGTGAACTGCACCGCACGGATCCCGTCGCCTCCGTCGCGATCTCCGGCGACCTGCCGGAGCGCGAGCTGGATCGCTACGCGCTGGATCTGCGGGACAGGATCGCGGCGCTCCCCGAGGTTGCGCGCGTGATCCCGAGCGGCATCGGCACGCGCCAGCTGCGGATCGAAATCCCGAGGGCGATCCTCGCGCAGCACGGCCTGACTGCGGCCGGGCTTGCGACCACGATCGGTGCGCAGAGCCTCGATCTGCCGGCGGGTGCGCTGGAGACGCCGGCGGCGGATCTGCGCCTGCGCTTCACCGAAGAGCGGCGCAGCATCGCGTCGCTGAGCCAGATCCCGGTGCTGACCCTCCCCGAGGGCGCAATGCTGACGCTCGGCCAGATCGCCATGATCGAGGAGGATTACACGCCGCCCGAAGAACTGGCTTATCTCAACGGAAGGCGCGCCGTCCTCCTGTCGGTACACAAGCCGTTGGACGCTGACGCCCTGCGAGCCCTCGACAGTCTCTCCGCGCTGGTGGCAAGCGAGAACGCCGCTCTTCCCGAGGCTCTTCGCCTTGAGGTCGTGCAGGACCTGACCAGCATCGTGCGCGACCGCCTTGCGATGCTGGTGAAGAACGGGGTCATCGGTCTGGTGCTGGTGCTGGCGGTGATGAGCCTCTTCTTCCGCCCCGGCTTCGCGATCTGGGCGGCGATGGGTCTTCCCGTCGCGCTGCTGGGCGCGTTTGTCGCGATGGCTTTCCTTGGCCTGTCGCTCAACATGATGACCCTGGTCGCGCTCCTGATGGCGATCGGGATCGTCATGGACGATTCGATCGTGATCTCGGATTCCGTGGCGGTGGAGGCGGCGAAGGAGGGGATCACGCTTGAGTCCGTCGTCAGGGGCGTGGTTGCGGTGGCTCCCGGCGTGATGTCCTCGTTTCTCACGACCGTCGCGGTCTTCGCACCGCTGTCGTTTCTCGTGGGGGAGCTGGGAGCGGTCCTCGAGGTGCTGCCCGTCGTCCTGATCGCCGCGCTGGCGGCGAGCCTCGTCGAGGCCTTCCTGATCCTGCCGCATCATCTGGAGCACGGGCTGAAGAACACCCGGAGCGTCCCCTCGCGGGCAAGGGTGCGCTTCGACGCGGCGTTTGCCGTCCTGCGCGAGCGCGGCGTCGGGCGGATGGCGGATTTCGCGATCGCGCGGCGCTATCTGGTGGCGGGAATCGTCACCGCCGTGCTGATCGTCACGGTGGGTGCGCTGGCCGGCGGCATCGTGAAGCGCGAGGCGATGCCCGATATCGACGGCGATGTCCTGGAGGCACGTATCCTGATGCCTCAGGGCACGCCCTTCGCCCGCACGCGCGAAGTCGCCGAACAGGTGGCCGCCGCGCTCGACGAGGTCGATCGCAAGCTGTCCCCCGCGCAGCCCGAAGGCGCCTCGCTCGTGCTCCGCACGATCACGCGCTTCAACTACAACCCGGCGGCGGGCGAGGCCGGCGCCCATGTGGCGACGGTTTCCGCCGATTTGCTGGGAGCGGAAACCCGCAGCACCAACCTCGACGAGCTGATAGCCGAGTGGCGAGCCGCGATCGGCCCCGTGCCGGGCGCGACGTCGCTGATCCTCACCGAGCCGGGAATCGGCCCGCAAGGCGTCGCCGTGGAGATCCGCCTCTCCGGCCCGGATCTCGCAATGCTCCAGGCCGCGGGACAGGCGACGCTCGCTGAACTCGAAACCTATCGTGGCGTCCGCAATGCGGCGATCGATCTGCGTCCGGGCAAGCCCGAACTGCGGCTGACGCTCGCCCCGGGCGCCCAGGCGCTGGGACTGACGGCGGCGGAGATCGCCGGGCAGTTGCGCGCGGCGTTTCTCGGAACCACCGTAATGACAGTGCGTGAAGGCGATGTCGCCCACGATGTCGAGATCGTGCAGGCCACGGGCGATCGCGACGCGCGCTCGGATCTGGAGGAGTTCACCATCGCGCTGCCCGATGGCGGCACGGTGCCGCTCTCGACGGTCGCTGTCGTCGAGGAGGCCCGTGGCTGGTCCACGATCACGCATGTGGACGGCGCGCGGACGGTGACCGTACAGGCCGATGTCGATGGGCGGATCGGCAATGCGGACGCCATCGTCGCAGCCGTCGTGGCCGGCTTCCTGCCGGATCTTGTGCAGAGCATGCCGGGCCTGAGCTTCGCGGTCGGCGGCCAGAGCGCCAATTCCGCCGAAACCGTCGCCTCGATCCTGCGGGGCTTCCTGATCGGGCTCGTCGGGATCTTCGTCGTCCTGTCCTACATGTTTCGCAGCTATGTCGAGCCCCTGATCGTCATGGCGACGATCCCTCTCGCCTTCCTCGGCGCGATCTGGGGCCACGTGCTGATGGGCTACAACATTTCAATGCCCTCGCTCGTCGGCGCGGCGTCGCTCGCCGGGATCGTGGTGAACAATTCGATCCTCATGGTTCAGGTCACCAAGGAGCGTGCGCTTGAAGGGCTGGCCGTCTCGGAGGCGGCGGGTCTCGCGGCGCGGGCGCGCTTTCGCCCGATCTTCGTTTCCGTCACGACGACCATCATGGGAATGGCGCCGCTCCTCCTGGAGACGAGCACCCAGGCGCAAACGCTGAAGCCGCTGGTGATATCCGTCGTCTTCGGCCTGCTGGCCTCGACAGTTCTGATCCTCCTCGTGCTCCCGGCGCTGTACGCCATCCTCGACGATTTCGGGCTCAGCCGCGTCAGGAAGGAAAAGGTGGTGACATGACCCGCAACCGCATCCTCGGCGGCCTCGCCGTCGTTTTCGGCATCATGACGCTCTTCTCCGGCGGGATGGTCCTGTTCGGGCCCAGCGACGCCAGGGAAGCAGCGGGGGCCGTCGTCCCGCTCGTGCTCTGGTTCAATTTCACCTCCGGCTTCCTCTACGTCGTCGCAGGGATTGGCATCTATCTCGCGATGCCGTGGGGGCGGCTGCTCGCCTATGCGATCGCGGCGGCGCTCGCGGTGGTGATGGCGACGTTCGCCTGGCACATCCTCAGCGGCGAGGCATGGGAAATGCGGACGCTGGGAGCGCTGACGCTTCGTCTTGTCTTCTGGCTCGCCGTCGCCTCGCTGACCCGGCCATCAAAATGAAAGCGCCCCGGCACGATCGTGAGCTTTCGCCCTTTCTGGCGCGCGCGCAATTGGCGGAATCCAGTTTTCTGATGATGAGAAACGACAGAACGCCCCCGGCCTCCGACGAAAGATTCAGCGCGCGTTCGGCGCGCAGTTCGTTAGCCTCGACGCATCGCAGGGGGAGGGGCAATACGTACATTTGGATTGCACCGAATGAGAATCGACTCAGGAGTGTCTTCACCATAGGTTCTCTGGATAACTATGGGAGGAGACCAAAAATGAAATTTGCAAAATCACTGGCAGTGGTCCTTGCGGGAACCCTGAGTTCCGTTGCGTTCGCCGCCGAGCCGCCCTCGGAAATCAAGATCGGCATTACGACATTCACGTCGGGTCCGGCCTCCGTGTTCGGCGTTCCCGCACGCGATGCGGCCCAGATGCTCTCGGAGCAGCTGAACGAGCGCGGCGGCATTCTCGGAGTGCCCGTCTCCGTCAGCTTCATCGACGAGGGCGCGGGCATGGAGACGCTCACCTCCGAGTACCGCCGCCTCGTGGACGATGTCGGAGTGGACGTCATGTTCGCCGCCATCTCGTCGGGAACATGCAACAATATCGCGCCGCTGGCCGAGGACCTGGAAATCCTCAACTTCATGTGGGACTGCGGCACGCAGCGCATCTTCGAGGAAGACGACTACGAATGGGTCTATCGCACCCAGGCCAACGCCACGCCGGAAATCCTGGCGAGCTTCCTCTATCTCAACGACCGCAATCCGGATTTCAAGACGATCGCCGTCGTGAACCAGGACTACGCCTGGGGTCGCGAGAGCTGGGCGATCTTCAAGACCGCGCTCGAAACCCTCAGGCCCGACGTCGAGGTCGTGGCAGAGCTGTTCCCGGCATTCGGCGCCCCCGACTATTCGACGGAGATCTCCCGTCTGCAGGGGCTCGCGCCCGACGTGATCTTCTCCACCTCCTGGGGCGGCGATCTCGACACCTTCGTGCGCCAGGCGAACCAGCGCGGTCTGTTCCAGACCTCCCAGTTCGTCTTGCCGCTGGCCGAATCGTCCCTGCAGCGCCTGGCGGGCGAATTGCCTGACGGCGTGATCGTGGGCGGCCGCGGGGATCACTACTTCCTGCATCCCGAATACAAGGACGACGCCGACTTCAAGGCCTTCATGGAGCAGTTCAAGGAGCGGACCGGCGCCTGGCCGATCTATCCGGTGTTCCACATGTCGCAGGCCTTCGCGGCCCTCGAAGCGGCCTATGAAAAGGCGTCGGAAGCGTCCGGCGGCGAGTTCCCGAGCCGCGAGGCGGTTCGCGACGCGATGACGGGCCTCGAGTTCAAGGGTCTCGGCCGCCCGGTCGAGATCCGCGAGGACAACCAGGGGCTTGAGGACCAGATGATCGGTGTCACGCGGAAGGTGGACGCATATCCCTTCCCGATCATCGACGAGATGGTGATCTACGAGGCCGAGGCCATCACCACGCCGGCCGGGCAGGAGACGCTTTCCTGGATCGGGACGCTGGAAGAGAGCTTCCTGGATCTGGAAGGCGAAAAGTTCAGCCATCGCTGAACGCTGGTCCGACAGGATCGCCATGCCGCGCGCGGACGCTCACCCCGCGCGCGGCATGGAGTGGTTCCCTGACGACGCCCGCTCGCCCGGAAGCAAACGCCACGCCGACAAACCCGCCTCCTCGAGTCCCCATGAACACGACACTTGCAATCATCGCCCTGCTGGACGGGATTTCCTACGCATCGCTGCTGTTTCTCGTCGCGGTCGGGCTGACGCTGATCTTCGGCGTGCTCGGAATTCTCAACGTCGCCCACGGCAGCCTCTATGCGATCGGCGCCTATATGGCGGCTACGATCGGGGGCTGGCTCACGGCGCAGGGCTACAGCATCTGGCTCACGTTTCCGGCCCTGCTCGTCGCGGCCCTCGCCACCGGCATCGTGGTGGGCGGCCTGCTGGAGAAATTCCTGCTGCGCCGGATCTATGACAAGGATCCCGTGCTGCAGCTTCTGATCACCTTCGCGGTGTTCATGATCCTCGAAAACGTTCAGCGCATGGTCTGGGGCGTACAGCCATACTTCATGTCCGAGCCGCTGCGCGCCCTCGGCAACGTGGGGGTGATGGGCATCCAGTATACCGTTTACCAGATCATCTTCCTGCCGGCGATGGCGGTCCTGACGCTCGTGGGCCTGCGCTTCTTCCTCCGCAACACGCTTGCCGGCGCGCAGATCGTCGCAGTGACGGAAGACCGGGAAGCCGCCACGAGCATCGGCATCCACGCCAAGCGGGTCTATTTCATCACCTTCATCATCGGCGCGTGCCTGGCGGCCATGGGCGGGGCGCTCGCGACGCCGACCACCTCGGTTCTTCCCGGCATGGGCGCGAACATGATCGTCCTGTCCTTCGCCGTTGCTGCGACCGCCGGCCTCGGCAACATCGAAGGGGCGCTGCTGGCGGCCTTGCTGATCGGCATCGCCCGGTCCTTCGCCATCTACATCCTGCCCGAGGCGGAAGTGCTGATGCCCTACCTGATCATGGTGCTCATCCTGCTCTGGAGGCCCCTCGGACTGTTCGGCAGCGTCAAGGCGAGGAAGATCTGATGAAGTGGATAGCACTCGTCGTCGCGCTGGTGTTCCTGGCGACGCTTCCCCTGACCTTCGACACCTCCCTGACCTTCGCGGCGATCGTTTTCTCGAAGATGCTCGCGGTGCTGGGAATTTTCGTGCTTCTCCAGGCCGGCCAGGTTTCCTTCGGCCATGGCATGTATTTCGCCGCTGGCGCCTATTGCGCCGCCTATATCGGCGCGGCGTGGCGGGGTCCCGACCTGATCGTGCTGACCCTGAGCGCGATCGTCGTCTCCGCCATCGGCGGGTTCGTGATCGGGCTGTTCGTGTCGCGCTACCGCTACATCTTCTTTGCGATGCTGAACCTCGCCTTCTCGATGGTGATGTTCGCGCTTCTGGAGAAGCTGTTCCATTACACGGGCGGCACGGACGGCATGCGGGTGCGCCGGCCGACGCTGCTCGGCTGGGAGTTCAACCGCGCCACATTCGACGTCGTGATCTACTATTACGCCCTCGGGCTCATGCTCGCGGCGGCAGTCCTGGTATGGCTCTACTTGCGCAGTCCCCTCGGGCAGGCGCTGAAGGCGCTGAAGGTCAACGAAACGCGGCTTGAATATATCGGCCTCTCGGCCAATCGCACGATCCTCGTCGCTTACGTCGCTTCCGCAATTCTGGCGGGGCTCGGGGGCCTTGCCTACGGCGTGGTGCAGGGGCTCGCCACGCCCGACATGACTTTCTGGACCCGCTCGGGCGAATTCGTCTTCATCGCGGTCCTCGGCGGGATAGGGAATGTGGTGGGCGTCTTTGCCGGAACCTTCGTCTACGAGGGTGTCCGGTTCTATGCCGCGGCGCTCCTCGACGACAGTTGGCAGCTCATCCTGGGCATTGTGCTGATCACGGTCATTCTCGTGGTTCCCGCAGGGCTCATCGGCCTCCCGCAGCGCCTCATGGGCGCCATGGGTGCAGGCCGGTTCAAGGAAAAGGCAAAAGGATGAGCGCGCCCCTCCTTTCCGCAAAGGGAATCGAAATCCGCTTCGGCGGCATCGTCGCCGCCGACGGCATCGACCTCGACATCTACGACCAGGAAATCCTGGCGATCATCGGACCGAACGGAGCAGGCAAGACCACCTTCCTGAACGTCTGCACGGGCTACCTGAAACCGCAGCGCGGGTCGGTGATATTCGCCGGGAGCGAACTGCTCGGGCGCGAGCCCCGCGCGATCACCCGGATGGGCATCGCGCGCGCCTTCCAGATCCCGCAGCTGTTCCTCGAGCACACGGTGCTCGAGAACATGCTCCTGTCCGCGGCCTCGCGCGAGCGGCGCTGGAATCCGTTTCGCGCCCTGGACCACATCCCCCAGAAGGCCGAGATGATGGACCTTCTGGCGCTCGTCGGCTGCGCCGATATCGCGCACAAGCCAACCTCCGAACTCCCGGAAGGCCAGCGCAAGCTGGTCGACATCGCCATCGCCCTGGCCCTGAAGCCCAAGCTTCTCCTGATGGACGAACCCACCTCCGGCGTGGCCTCCGGCGACAAGTTCGGGATCATGGAAATCCTCATCGCCGCCCTGCGCGAGGAGAAAGTCGCCTCGGTCTTCGTCGAGCACGACATGGAGATGGTGACCCGTTACGCGAGTCGCGTCGCGGTCTGGTCGGAGGGAAAGATCCAGATGTCCGGATCCCCGGACGTCGTGATGAACGACCCCGAGGTCATCCGCACCGTGATTGGAGGATAAGATGCTCGCCCTCAAATCCGTCGACGTCTCGATCGCCGGCGTCCCGATCCTGCGCGACGTCACGTTCTCCGCCGAGACCTCCGAGACGATCGCCCTCGTCGGGCATAACGGCGCGGGAAAGACGACGACGCTTCGCAGCATCATGGGCTTCACCCAGATGACGGGAAGCATCAGCTTCATGGGGGAGGAACTCACCCGCGTCCCGCCGCATCTGAGGCCGGGGCTGGGGATCGGCTACGCCCCCGAGGACCGCCGGCTGTTCTCCGGTTTCTCCGTCGAGGAGAACATCGTTCTTCCCGCACGGGTGGCGCGGCTCTCCGGCGAGGAGACGCGCGCGCGCCTCGACCGCGTCATGACCATCCTCCCCGAGCTCGAGACGCTCGCGCCGCGGCCTGCGGGGTCCGTCTCCGGCGGCCAGGGAAAGATGGTGGCGCTCGGACGCGCCCTGATGCTCGCGACGAAACTCCTTCTGCTGGACGAGCCATTCCAGGGCCTCGCGCCGGTTCTTGCAAGCAACTATGCGGAGGCGCTGCGGCGCCTGCATGAACTCGCGCCCGAAATCACCGTCATCATTACCGAGTCGAACCCCGACCTCCTCAAGCGCTTTGCCAACCGGGTCATCACTATGGAACGCGGGGCCGTTGCCTCCGACGAAGCGGTCGGCAACGTCTTTGCCTGACCGTGTGACATCAAGGAGGCACGGTTTCGAGAGTGGCGCGGACGCGGTAAAAAGCGTGCGGACGGATCGGCGGCGAAATCGTCATTTTGCTCTTTCGCGACGCTTGACAGGAACAGGCCGCCGCCTTAAACCCGCGCCACTGCCGCTCGCGAGCGGCTGGAAGAAAAGCGGGCGTAGCTCAGTTGGTTAGAGTGCCGGCCTGTCACGCCGGAGGTCGCGGGTTCGAGCCCCGTCGCCCGCGCCATCCACAAGTCCCCGATGGCACACCGCTTTCTTCAATACGCTGCCGGACGCGCAGCCGATGCGATCAGAAATTACCTTTTTAACAAAAGCGCAGGAATACCTTGGTACAAGTAGCGCGTGAATTCATGAATCGAAAGCCGCGCTTGCATGGAAACGTCGTCCCAAAGTCGTGAAATTCGCCGGTCCGACCGGATGCGAACGTTCATTGCCGCGCGCGTCTCGTTCAATAGTGGCCAGGCGCAGCTCGACTGCATCATTCGCAACATCTCGGATGGCGGAGCAAAGCTCGAGATATCGAGCGCGGTGACGATCCCCGACGAATTCAACCTGATCATTCCACAAAAGAGCGTGAACCGTCGCGTGCGGCTTTGCTGGCGGAGCGCGGAGTTCTGCGGCGTCGCCTATCTCGACCCGGCCGATGCGGCGCCGCCCATCGAGGATGTGGATAGCGTCGAGGCGGGGCTTCGCCGCCAGATCCGGCGCCTCGAGAGCACGATCGAACGCATGCAGCGCCGGATCGACGAACTTACCGGAGGCTGACGCGCCCCGGCGAGAGACTGCGTCAGTCGATCGGGCGAGGCCGCTGCACGGGAGCGGGTGAGGCCTCGGGCGCATCGGCGGCGACTTCGCCCGCCGGGGGCTCCACGGTGATCGTCGTCCCGGAGGAAGGCGCGGCGGGTGACGCAGCGCTCGCAAGGCCGCGCAGGATGGCCCCTGTTTCCTCGCCGAGCAGCGGCAGGTCGGGAGAGGACTCGCAAGCCGCTACCAGCGCCCCAACCCGGCTTCCGAGTTGCGACAGGTCCAGCAGCGGCCGCTGCGCAACCCCGGTATAGTAGCCGTGCAGCCAGAGGCCGATCTGCCGGCGCTCCCCGATGGGCAGCGCATTGAACTGCCTGCATTCCACCCGCGTCAGATCGGCTCCCTGACCGGAGGCTGCGGAGGGGAGGCCGGCGCTCGCGAGCCCCGCCGCAAGAGCCACGAGATGCGGGATTCCGCTGCGGCGCAACATCACAACCCCCGTGCAAATCTGCATCGAATCGCCAAATGAAGGCATAACACAAGAACGCACGCCGCCGGAGCCCTGCCGATCGTGGCGAAAAAGCGAGCGGCGAAGCGCGGATCGCGGGCGCGAAGCACTTGTCACTGGGATGGGGCTGCGATAAGCCTCGCCTCGCAAATCTTGGGATCGCGCGCGTCCGCCGCCGCGGGACGCGGACCGGAGCGGCGGCGAGCCGGCGTCCCGGATCCGGCGCAATGTGTCGAGAAAGGTGCATGATGACGAATCTTCTCGCCGACTACCTGCCACTCGTGATTTTCATGGGACTGGCGGTGGTGATCGGGGGAGCCCTGCTGGTCGCGCCTTTCGTCGTGGCCTATTCGAGCCCCGACAGCGAAAAGCTCTCGACCTACGAATGCGGCTTCAACGCCTTCGACGATTCGCGCATGCGCTTTGACGTGCGCTTCTATCTCGTCGCCATCCTCTTCATCATCTTCGATCTCGAAGTCGCCTTCCTCTTTCCCTGGGCGGTCGTGTTCGGCGAACTCGGATGGTTCGGTTTCTGGTCGATGATGATCTTTCTCGGCGTCTTGACGATCGGCTTTGTCTACGAGTGGAACAAGGGAGCCCTGGAATGGGATTGATCGGTCGCGAAGATCCGCGCGTTCTCACGCCCAACGCCGAGGGGACTGCGATGCTCGCGCGCACGCAGCCTTCCGCGCCCAAGGATCCGTATTTCGCCCATGTGAATGCCGAACTCGCGGACAAGGGCTTCCTCGTCACCTCGACGGACGACCTCATCACCTGGGCGCGCACCGGCTCGCTGATGTGGATGACCTTCGGCCTCGCCTGCTGCGCCGTCGAGATGATGCACATGTCGATGCCGCGCTACGACGCCGAGCGCTTCGGCTTCGCGCCGCGCGCGAGCCCGCGCCAGTCCGACGTGATCATCGTCGCCGGCACGCTCACGAACAAGATGGCTCCCGCCTTCCGCAAGGTCTACGACCAGATGCCGGAGCCGCGCTATGTGATCTCGATGGGCTCCTGCGCCAATGGCGGCGGGTACTACCATTATTCGTATTCCGTCGTGCGCGGCTGCGACCGCATCGTGCCCGTCGACGTCTATGTCCCCGGCTGCCCGCCCACGGCGGAGGCCCTTCTCTACGGCGTCCTTCTCCTGCAGAAGAAGATCCGCCGCACCGGCACGATCGAGCGCTGAGGGGCGATGAGCATGGCCAACAACGCCACAACGAACGACGAGGCGCGGCCCCTGGAGGCGTTGCGCGATCATGTGGCCTCTGCCCTGGGCAAGCTCATGCTCCGCTCGGAGATCGCTTTCGGGGAACTGTCGATCACGGTCGAGCCGTCCGCGATCAGGGAGGTGATCACCTTCCTGCGCGATGATCCGGAATGCCTCTTCGTCTGCTTCATCGATATCTGCGGCGTCGACTATCCCGCCCGGGAGCGTCGCTTCGACGTGGTCTACCACCTGCTCTCGCTGCGCAAGAACCAGCGCATCCGGGTCAAGGTCGAGACCGACGCGCAGACGGCGGTGCCGTCGATCATCGACGTGTTCCCCGCCGCGAACTGGTTCGAGCGGGAGACCTACGATCTCTACGGGATCATCTTCGCCGACCATCCGGACCTGCGCCGGCTCCTGACGGATTATGGTTTCGAGGGGCACCCGCTGCGCAAGGACTTCCCGCTGACGGGCTTCGTCGAGGTGCGCTACGACGACATCCAGGGCCGCGTCGTCTACGAGCCGGTTAAGCTCACGCAGGAATTCCGCAATTTCGACTTCCTCTCTCCCTGGGAGGGAACGGAATACGTGCTGCCGGGCGACGAGAAGGCGAAGGGCTGAGGGGCGATCATGGGCGAGCACGACATTCGCAACTTCTCGATCAATTTCGGACCGCAGCATCCGGCGGCGCACGGGGTGCTGCGCCTCGTCCTGGAGCTCGACGGCGAGATCGTCGAGCGCGTCGACCCGCATATCGGCCTGCTGCACCGCGGCACCGAGAAGCTTCTGGAATACAAGACCTACCTGCAGGGCACGCCCTATTTCGACCGGCTCGACTATGTCGCGCCGATGAACCAGGAACACGCCTTCTGCCTCGCCATCGAGCGGCTCGTCGGCGTCACCGTGCCGAAGCGCGGGCAGCTCATCCGCGTGCTCTATTGCGAGATCGGGCGCATTCTATCGCACCTGCTCAACCTCACGACCCAGGCAATGGATGTCGGCGCGCTGACGCCGCCGCTCTGGGGCTTCGAGGAGCGCGAGAAGCTGATGGTGTTCTACGAGCGCGCCTCCGGGGCTCGCCTGCACGCCAACTATTTCCGCCCGGGCGGGGTCCACAGCGACCTGCCCCCCGAGTTGATCGACGATATCTGGAACTGGTGTGATCCGTTCCTCAAGGTGGTCGACGATCTCGACGACCTCGTGATGAAGAACCGGATCTTCAAGCAGCGCAACGTCGACATCGCCGTCGTCGACATCGCCGACGCCTATGCCTGGGGCTTCTCCGGGGTGATGGTGCGCGGCTCGGGCGTGCCGTGGGACCTGCGCAAGTCGCAGCCCTATGAATGCTACGAGGAACTCGAATTCGACATCCCCATCGGCAAGAACGGCGACAACTACGATCGCCAGATGGTTCGCATGGAAGAGATGCGCCAGTCGGTGCGGATCATGAAGCAGTGCCTCGAGAAGCTGCGCTCGCGCGAAGGGCAGGGGCCCGTGGTGACGATGGACGGCAAGATCGCGCCGCCGCGCCGCGCCGAGATGAAGCGCTCGATGGAAGCGCTGATTCACCATTTCAAGCTCTACACCGAGGGCTTCCACGTCCCGGCGGGCGAGGTTTATGCGGCCGTCGAGGCGCCCAAGGGCGAATTCGGCGTCTATCTCGTGGCGGACGGCACGAACAAGCCCTATCGCTGCAAGATCCGGGCTCCCGGCTTCGCGCATCTCCAGGCGATGGACTTCCTCTGCAGGGGGCACATGCTGGCCGATGTCGCGGCGATCCTGGGATCGATCGACATCGTGTTCGGCGAGGTCGACCGCTGAGACGATGCGCGCCGGGGTTCCGGCGCGGGGGAAAGTTTGAAGGCCGTCACGGCGGCCGGACAGGAAAAGGCGACTGAAACGATGGCCGTTCGCAGGCTCGCATCGGAAGACGTGCAACCCAAGAGCTTCTCCTTCACGCCCGAGACGACGGCGTGGACGGAAACGCTCGTGGCGAAGTATCCGGAGGGCCGCCAGGCCTCGGCGGTGATCCCGTTGCTCTGGCGCGTCCAGAAGGATTGCGGCGGCTGGCTGCCGCGCCTGGCGCTCGAGGCGGTGGGCGAGCGGCTGGGGATGCCCTTTATCCGCGTCTACGAGGTCGCGACCTTCTACACGATGTTCAACCTGGAGCCGGTCGGGCGCTTCTACGTGCAGATGTGCGGCACGACGCCCTGCATGCTGCGCGGCTCGAACGAGATCAGGAAGGTTCTGGAGCGCCGCGTGGGTCCCGCGCAGCATGTCAGTGACGACGGCATGTTCTCCTGGCTCGAGGTCGAGTGCCTCGGCGCCTGCTGCAACGCGCCCATGGTGCAGATCAATGACGACTACTACGAGGACCTGACGCCCGAGACCTTCGAGAAGCTGCTCGACGATCTCGCCGCCGGCCGCCCGGTCAAGCCCGGTCCGCAGAGCGCGCGCCACACTTCGGAGCCCGAGGGCGACGTGAAGACGCTGCAGGATCCCGCCCTGTTTGACGGATCGGTCGTCGGCTCGTGGCGCAAGCGATTCGAGGAGGAGGCCGCGCGCAAGGCCGCCGAGGAGAAGGCGAAGGCTCAGGCCGAGGCCGACGAGAAGATGGCGGCTTCGGAGCCGAAGCCGGGCCATCCGGATGCCGGCCGCGCCACCGAGCGCCCGGTCGCGGATGCGCCGGCGCAGCGCGCCGCGGCGAAGGAGGAGCCGATCCCTCCCGCAAAGCTCGAGGGCGCCTCGGATCCCGGGATGCGCACGACGGTCGATCCCGATCTCGCGGAAGAAGAGCGCGCGATGGCGGAGAAGCTGGCGGCCCTTCCCAAGGATGCGAGCCCGCAGGACAAGGCGAATGCGGTCGGGGAGCGGCCGCAGGCGCTCGATGCTCCTCGCGGCGGCAAGGCCGACGATCTCAGGAAGATCACCGGGATCGGCCCGGTCATCGCGGGCAAGCTGAACGAGCTTGGGATCTATCATTACGACCAGATCGCTTCCTGGGGGCGGCCTGAAATCCGCTGGGTCGGCGCATGCCTCGCCTTTCCCGGACGCATCGACCGCGAGGCCTGGGTCGAGCAGGCGAAGCGTCTCGTCGAAGACAAGAAGTCCTGAGAGGAAGAACGCACATGCTTCAGGACAAGGACCGCATCTTCACCAACCTCTACGGCTTCCATTCGCCGGGGCTTGACGCCGCCCGCAAGCGCGGAGCCTGGGACGAGACGAAGTTCCTGCTCGACCAGGGGCGCGACTGGGTCGTCGACGAGATGAAGAAATCCGGCCTGCGCGGACGCGGGGGCGCGGGCTTCCCGACAGGGCTGAAATGGTCGTTCATGCCCAAGAAGCCGGACGGAAGGCCGCATTACCTTGTCGTCAATGCCGACGAGTCGGAGCCGGGCACCTGCAAGGACCGGGAGATCATGCGGCATGATCCGCATCTCCTGATCGAGGGCTGCCTCATCGCCTCCTTCGCCATGGGCGCGCATGCCTGCTACATCTACCTGCGCGGCGAGTACATCGCCGAGCGGATCGCGCTCCAGAAGGCCGTCGACGAGGCCTATGAGGCGAAGCTGATCGGCAAGGACAACATCCACGGCTGGCCCTTCGATCTCTACGTCCACCACGGCGCGGGCGCCTATATCTGCGGCGAGGAGACGGCGCTGCTCGAGAGCCTCGAGGGCAAGAAGGGAATGCCGCGGCTCAAGCCGCCATTTCCGGCGAATATGGGCCTCTACGGCTGCCCGACGACGGTCAACAACGTCGAATCGATCGCCGTCGCGGGGACCATCCTGCGCCGGGGCGCGGCCTGGTTCTCCGGGCTCGGCCGCCCCAACAATGTCGGGACCAAGCTCTTCTGCGTCTCGGGGCACGTGAACAAGCCCTGCAACGTCGAGGAGGAGATGGGCATCACCTTCCGCGAACTCGTGGACAAGCATTGCGGCGGCGTGCGTGGCGGATCCGACAATCTCCTCGCGGTCATCCCGGGCGGCTCCTCGGTGCCGCTCGTCCCCGCCGAGCAGATCCTCGACGCGCCGATGGATTTCGACACCCTGCGCGGGCTGCAGTCGGGCCTCGGCACGGCGGCGGTGATCGTGATGGACAAGTCGACGGACATCGTGCGGGCGATCGCGCGCATCTCGTATTTCTACAAGCACGAGAGCTGCGGCCAGTGCACGCCCTGCCGCGAGGGGACGGGCTGGATGTGGCGCGTCCTCACGCGCATGGCCGACGGGCGCGCGCACAAGCGCGAGATCGACATGCTGCTCGAGGTGACGAAGCAGGTCGAGGGCCACACGATTTGCGCCCTTGGCGACGCGGCCGCCTGGCCGATCCAGGGGCTGATCCGGCACTTCCGGCACGAGATCGAGAAGCGGATCGACGATTATGCGGCCAATCCGCATATGGATCCGGTCCCCGTGGCGGCCGAATAAGAGCGGAATGCGAACAGGACGACGTCAATATGGCTAAAATCATCGTCGACGGCATCGAGGTCGAGGTTCCGCCGGAATACACGCTGCTCCAGGCCTGCGAGGAGGCGGGGGCGGAGATTCCGCGCTTCTGCTTCCACGAGCGGCTATCGGTCGCCGGCAATTGCCGCATGTGCCTCGTCGAGCTGAAGGGCGCGCCGAAGCCGGTAGCGAGTTGCGCCTGGGGCGTGCGCGACTGCCGCCCCGGTCCGAACGGCGAACCGCCCGAGGTCTTCACGAAGTCGGCCACGGTGAAGAAGGCCCGCGAGGGCGTCATGGAGTTCCTGCTGATCAACCACCCGCTCGATTGCCCGATCTGCGACCAGGGCGGCGAGTGCGATCTCCAGGACCAGGCCATGGCTTACGGCGTCGATTCGACCCGCTTTCACGAGAACAAGCGCGCGGTCGAGGACAAGTATATCGGCCCCCTCGTCAAGACATGGATGAACCGCTGCATCCACTGCACCCGCTGCGTGCGCTTCGTCACCGAGGTGGCCGGCGTCCCCGATCTCGGAGCGATCGGGCGCGGCGAGGACATGGAGATCACGACCTATCTCGAGAAGGCGATGGGCTCGGAGCTGCAGTCCTGCGTCGCCGATCTCTGCCCGGTCGGCGCGCTCACCTCGAAACCCTATGCCTACAACGCCCGCCCCTGGGAATTGTCGAAGACCGAATCCGTCGACGTCATGGACGCCGTGGGCTCCGCGATCCGCGTCGATGCGCGCGGCCGCGAGGTGATGCGCATCCTGCCGCGCGTCAACGAGGCGATCAACGAGGAGTGGATCACCGACAAGACGCGCCATATCGTCGACGGCCTGCGCCGCCAGCGCCTCGATCGTCCCTATCTGCGCGAGAACGGCAAGCTGCGTCCGGCCTCGTGGCAGGAGGCCTTCGGCGCGATCGCCGCGGCTGTGAAGGGGACGAGCCCCGAGCGGATCGGCGCCATTCTGGGCGATCTCCAGGCGGTCGACGAGACTTTCGCGCTCAAGCTCCTGATGGATTCGCTCGGCGCGAAGAGCATCGACGCCCGCCAGGACGGCAGCGTGCTTCATTCCGCCCATGGCCGCGCCTCCTATCTCTTCAACGCGACGATCCAGGGAATCGAGGATGCGGACGCGATTCTGATCGTCGGCTCCAACCCGCGCATCGAGGGGTCTCTGGTCAATGTCCGCATCCGCAAGCGCTGGCGCATGGCCCCGCTGCCGGTCGGCATGATCGGCGAGAGGGTCGACCTGACCTACGACTACGACTATCTCGGCGCGGGTCCCGATACGCTGTCGGAGATCGTTGCCGGCAAGCATCCCTTCGCCGAGGTGCTCCGGAACGCGGAGCGCCCGCTGATCATCGTGGGGCAGGGGGCGCTCACCCGTCCCGACGGCGCCGCGATTTTGGCGCTCGCGGCGAAGGCGGCGCAGGACTTCGGCGCGGTGAGCGAAGACTGGAACGGCTTCTCGATCCTGCAGACGGCGGCTTCGCGCGTGGGCGCGCTCGATCTCGGCTTCGTCCCCGGCGAGGGCGGGCTCGATGCGCGGGCGATGGCGCAGGCAGGCGCCCTCGACGTCGTCTTCCTGCTCGGGGCGGACGAGATCGACATCGCCCCCGGCGCCTTCGTCGTCTACCAGGGAACGCACGGCGATCGCGGCGCGCATCGGGCGGACGTGATCCTGCCCGGAGCCGCCTATACCGAGAAATCGGGACTCTACGTCAATACCGAGGGGCGGGTGCAAATCGGCAATCGCGCGGCCTTCCCGCCGGGCGACGCGCGCGAGGACTGGGCGATCCTGCGGGCGCTGTCCGACGTCCTCGGCCACAGGCTGCCTTTCGACAACCTGGCGCAGTTGCGCGAGAAGCTCTACGCCGCGCATCCGCATTTCGCGGCGGTCGGCGAGGTCGCGGCGGCTGACGGCGCGGCGGCGCTCGCGGCGCTCGCGGCGCTCGGCGGCAAGCCGTCGCCGGAGGCCTTCGCGAGCCCGATCGCGGATTTCTACCTGACCAACCCGATCGCGCGCGCTTCCGCGATCATGGCCGAATGCTCGGCGCTCGCCGCCGGGTCGCGGCTCGAGGCGGCGGAGTGAGGAAAGACGAACACCATGGCTGAAACTCTCCTCGCGATCGCGATCATCATCGGCAAGAGCGCGCTGCTCCTCACGGGGCTGCTGCTCTTCATCGCCTATATCCTCTACGCGGACCGCAAGATCTGGGCGGCGGTGCAGCTGCGTCGCGGCCCGAACGTCGTCGGGCCCTGGGGTCTCCTGCAGAGCTTCGCCGACTTCCTGAAATTCGTCCTCAAGGAGCCGGTGATCCCCTCCGGGGCGAACAAGGGGCTGTTCCTGCTCGCGCCCTTCCTCCTCGTCTTCCTGGCGCTGGCGGCCTGGGCCGTGATTCCGGTGAGCTACGGCTGGGCGATCGCCGACATCAATGTGGGGATCCTCTTCATCTTCGCGGTCTCGTCCCTGCAGGTCTACGGCGTGATCATGGGGGGATGGGCCTCCAACTCGAAATACGCTTTCCTCGGGGCTTTGCGCTCGGCCGCGCAGATGGTGTCCTACGAGGTCTCGATCGGCTTCGTGATCATCACGGTCCTCTTGCTCGTCGGCTCGCTCAACCTCACCGACATCGTGCTGGCGCAGGATACGCCCTACGGCATTTTCGGCTGGTACTGGCTTTGGCTCTTCCCGATGTTCGTGATCTTCCTGATCTCGGCGCTGGCGGAGACGAATCGCCCGCCCTTCGACCTTCCCGAGGCCGAATCGGAGCTCGTGGCGGGATTCATGGTCGAGTATTCCTCGACGCCGTACCTGCTGTTCATGCTCGGCGAGTACGTGGCGATCATGACCATGTGCGCCCTGATGACGATCATGTTCCTCGGCGGCTGGCTCTCGCCCATCCCCTTCGCGCCCTTTACCTGGGTGCCGGGCGTGATCTGGTTCGTCCTGAAGATGACCCTCGTCTTCTTCGTCTTCGCCATGGCGAAGGCCTTCGTCCCCCGCTACCGCTATGATCAGCTGATGCGGCTCGGCTGGAAGGTCTTCCTGCCGATCTCGCTGGTCGCGGTGGTCGTGGTGGCGACGGTTCTGCAGGTGACGGGCCTCGCTCCGGGCGCGGCTCACTGAACGGAAGGGGCGGGGGATGCTTGAATGGTTGTCGCCCGCCGGTCTGATCGGCGCCGCCCTCGGGGCGGTGATCGGCTGGGTCGACTACCGGATCGTCGCGGGGATGGTCGAGCATCGCCTGCGCAAGCTCGACAAATCCGCCAATGCGGCGGAACTGGCGGATTTCGAACGGCGGATCGCGCTTCTGCGCAAGGCGCTGTTCATCATGACGGTCGGGGCCTTCCCGGTCGTGGGGTATTTCCTCGGCGTCACCCTCGTGGGATAGCCGGGCCACGTTTGAGAGCATGGAGAGAGCAATGAGGCTCGATCAGGCCGCGAAGTCGATTTTCCTGCGGGAGTTCGTCTCGGCATTCGCGATGTCGATGCGGTACTTCTTCAAGCCGAAGGCGACGATCAACTATCCGTTCGAGAAGAACCCGACCTCGCCGCGTTTCCGCGGCGAACATGCCCTGCGCCGCTATCCCAACGGCGAGGAGCGCTGCATCGCCTGCAAGCTCTGCGAGGCCATCTGTCCGGCGCAGGCCATCACGATCGAGGCCGGTCCGCGCCGCAATGACGGCACCCGCCGCACGACCCGCTACGACATCGACATGGTGAAGTGCATCTATTGCGGGATGTGCCAGGAGGCCTGCCCGGTCGACGCCATCGTCGAGGGTCCGAATATCGAGTTCTCCGTGGAGACCCGCGAGGAACTCCTCTACGACAAGGACAAGCTCCTCGACAACGGGGAGCGATGGGAACGCGAGATCGCCCGCAATCTCGCGATCGATGCGCCCTACCGCTAGGGGCTACGCCGCAACGCTCCGGGGAGGCCGCGACGGGCGCGAATTCTCTGGAAGGGTTGCAAGAGATCGGCCGCACGCGGGTTGTGCGGCCGGAAATCGGGGTCTATAGACAGGCCGCCCGGCATCCGACGGGCGGGCTTCTCCAAAAGCCACCGAAACAGGCTTCGAGCTACGCGCATGACGGTCCCAGCCGCCTTCTTCTATCTCTTTGCCGGCATCACCGTGGCTTCGGCCTTCCTCGTGATCGCCTCCCGGAACCCGGTTCACTCCGTGCTGTTCCTGATTCTCGCCTTCGTGAACTCGGCGGGCCTGTTCATCCTGCTCGGGGCCGAGTTCCTGGCGATGATCCTGGTGGTCGTTTATGTCGGCGCCGTGGCGGTCCTGTTCCTCTTCGTGATCATGCTGCTCGACGTCGACTTCACCGAGCTTCGCCAGGGCGCGTTGCAATACCTGCCGATCGGCGCGGTGGTCGGCGTCATCTTCCTGGTCGAGCTGATTCTCGTGGTCACGACCTTCACGGTCGAGCCGGCCTTCCTGAACCTGCCGGCGGCGGCCGAGGTGCAGACGGGCTTGACGAACACGGCGCAGCTCGGCGCGGTGCTCTACACGAAATACGTCTATTTCTTCCAGCTCGCGGGGCTCGTCCTCCTTGTCGCGATGATCGGCGCGATCGTCCTGACCCTCCGCGACCGTCCCGGAATCAAGCGCCAGAACCCCGCCATGCAGTCGGCGCGCACCCGCGAGACCTCCATCGAGGTCCGCAAGGTGAAATCGCGCGAGGGCGTGTAAGGAGCGCATGCGATGATCGGACTTGTCCACTTCCTCACCGTCGCCGCGATCCTCTTCACCCTCGGGGTCCTCGGCATCTTTCTCAACCGCAAGAACGTGATCGTCATCCTGATGTCCGTCGAGCTCATCCTGCTCTCGGTCAACATCAACCTCGTCGCGTTCTCGAGCTACCTGAACGACATCGTCGGCCAGGTCTTCGCGCTGTTCGTGCTGACGGTCGCGGCGGCCGAGGCGGCGATCGGGCTTGCGATTCTCGTCGTCTTCTTCCGCAACCGCGGCACGATCGCGGTTGAGGACATCAACACGATGAAGGGGTAAGGGCGCTTTCGATGTATCACGCGATCGTCTTTCTGCCGCTTCTCGGCTTTCTCATCGCCGGCATCTTCGGCCGCGTCATCGGCGCGCGCCCGAGCGAGATCATCACCACCTCGTTCATGATGATTGCCGCGCTCCTGTCGTGGATCGCCTTCTTCAGCGTTGGTTTCGGGGACGGCGCGACGACGGTGCGCGTCGCGACCTGGATGGTCTCCGGCGACCTCGCCGTCGACTGGGCCTTCAAGGTGGACACGCTCACGGCCGTCATGCTGATCGTGGTCAACACGGTCTCGGCGCTCGTGCACCTCTACTCCATCGGCTACATGCACGAGGACCCGTCGCGCTCGCGCTTCTTCGCCTACCTGTCGCTCTTCACCTTCGCCATGCTGATGCTGGTGACATCGGACAATCTCGTCCAGATGTTCTTCGGCTGGGAGGGCGTGGGCCTCGCGAGCTACCTGCTGATCGGCTTCTGGTACCAGAAGGAATCGGCGAATGCGGCGGCGATGAAGGCCTTCGTCGTCAACCGCGTCGGCGATTTCGGCTTCGCGCTCGGCATCTTCCTCGTCTTCTACATCTTCGGCTCGACGAGCTTCGACGTCATCTTCCCGCGCGTCGAGGCTTTCGTCACCGGGGCGGAGCAGGCGGGCTTCACCTTCCTCGGCCTGGACGCGCAGGGCGCGCTGACGCTGGCATGCCTCCTCCTCTTCATGGGGGCGATGGGCAAGTCGGCGCAGTTCCTGCTGCACACCTGGCTGCCGGACGCCATGGAGGGCCCGACGCCCGTTTCCGCGCTGATCCACGCCGCCACCATGGTGACGGCGGGGGTGTTCCTCGTCGCGCGCATGTCGCCGCTCTTCGAGTTCGCGCCGAGCGCGCTCGTCTTCGTGACCTTCATCGGCGCGGTGACGGCGTTCTTCGCCGCCACGGTCGGGCTGGTCCAGAACGACATCAAGCGGATCATCGCTTATTCGACCTGCTCGCAGCTCGGCTACATGTTCGTGGCGCTCGGCGTCGGGGCCTATAGCGCGGGCATCTTCCATTTGTTCACGCACGCCTTCTTCAAGGCGCTGCTCTTCCTCGGGGCCGGCTCGGTCATCCATGCGATGCATCACGAGCAGGACATCCGCAACATGGGCGGGCTCCGCCGGGTGATTCCGTTCACTGCGGCGATGATGGCGATCGGCACCATCGCCCTGACGGGCTTCCCCTTCACGGCGGGCTATTACTCCAAGGATGCGATCATCGAGGCCGCCTACGCCTCGGGCGCGGGCATGGCCGATTTCGCCTTCGTGGCGACGGTGCTCGCCGCCTTGATGACCTCGTTCTACTCCTGGCGCCTGTTCTTCCTCACCTTCGAGGGATCGGCGCGCTGGGGGCACGGGGCGCAGGCCGGGGGGACGCATGAGGGCGTGACCCATGGCCCGGATGATCACGACCTCGAGCCGCCGCAGGCGGCGCCGCACGAGCACGGGGCGCATGACGACCATCACGCGCATGGCCATGGCGACCACACGCCGCACGAGAGCCCGCTGGTGATGCTCGTTCCGCTCGCCGTACTGGCTGTCGGCGCTGTCGCGGCCGGCGTCCTGTTCAAGGGCTCCTTCATCGGCGACGGCTACGACGCGTTCTGGAAGGGTGCGATCTTCACCCGCGCGGACAATACCGTCCTCTACGACCTGCACCACGTTCCCGCCTGGGTCGTGTGGTCGCCCTTCGTGATGATGGTGATCGGCTTTGCGCTGGCGTACCTGATGTATATCCGGGATCGGGCGATCCCGGCGCGTCTCGCGGCCGAGCATCCGATGATCTACCGCTTCCTGCTCAACAAGTGGTATTTCGACGAGCTCTACGACGTGATCTTCGTGCGTCCGGCCAAGCGTCTCGGCCGCTTCCTGTGGCGCACGGGCGACGGGCGCATCATCGACGGGATCGGGCCCGACGGCATCTCTGCCCGGGTGATCGACACGACCGGATGGGTCGTGCGCCTGCAGACCGGCTATGTCTACCACTACGCCTTCGTCATGCTCATCGGGGTCGCGCTGTTCGTGACCTGGTATCTGTTCACGGGAGCCCGTTGATGTTCGGCTTCGGCATTCTCTCCGGGCTTCTCGTCCTGCCGCTCGTCGGCGCGGCCTTCATCCTGATGCTGCGCGGCGACAGCGAGGCGGTGCGGGCCAATGTGCGCTGGGCGGCGCTGGCCACGACGGTCGTCACCTTCCTGCTCTCGCTCGTCGCCTGGGCGCGGTTCGAGACGGGGAGCCCCGATTTCCAGCTCGTGGAATCGCATGCCTGGCTGAGCGACGTGACGCGCTTCAAGCTCGGGGTTGACGGCTTCTCGCTCCCCTTCGTGCTGCTGACGACCTTCCTGATGCCGTTCTGCATCCTCGCCTCCTGGGAATCGATCCAGGTGCGGGTGAAGGAGTACATGGTCGCCTTCCTCGTGCTCGAGACGCTGATGATCGGCGTCTTCGTCGCCCTCGACCTCGTGCTGTTCTACATCTTCTTCGAGGCCGGCCTGATCCCGATGTTCCTGATCATCGGCATCTGGGGCGGGAAGCGGCGCATCTATGCGAGCTTCAAGTTCTTCCTCTACACGCTGCTCGGCTCTCTCCTGATGCTGATCGCGATGATCGCGATGTACTGGAACGCCGGCACGACCGACATCGTCTCGCTGCTGCAGCACGATTTCCCCGTCAGCCTCCAGACCTGGCTCTGGCTCGCCTTCTTCGCCTCCTTCGCCGTGAAGATGCCGATGTGGCCGGTGCATACCTGGCTGCCCGACGCGCACGTCGAGGCGCCGACGGCGGGTTCGGTCATCCTGGCGGGCATCCTGCTCAAGATGGGCGGCTACGGCTTCATCCGGTTCTCGATCCCGATGTTCCCGGAGGCCTCCCTCGACTTCGCGCCGCTCGTCTTCGCGCTGTCCGTGATCGCGATCGTCTACACCTCCCTCGTCGCATTGATGCAGGAGGACATGAAGAAGCTGATCGCCTATTCATCGGTTGCGCATATGGGCTTCGTGACCATGGGCCTGTTCAGCCTGACGCCGCAGGGCATCGAGGGCGCGATGTTCCAGATGGTATCGCACGGGCTGATCTCCGGCGCGCTGTTCCTGTGCGTCGGCGTCATCTACGACCGCATGCATACCCGCGAGATCGCCGCCTATGGCGGGCTCGTCAACCGGATGCCGCTCTATGGCGTGGCCTTCCTGCTCTTCACGATGGCGAATGTCGGCCTGCCAGGCACGTCGGGCTTCGTCGGCGAGTTCCTGACGCTGATCGGCACCTTCCAGGCGAATTTCTGGGCGGCCTTCGTCGCGACCTCCGGCGTGGTTCTCTCGGCGGCCTACGCGCTCTGGCTCTACTGGCGCGTGATGAACGGTCCCCTCGTCAAGCCGGAACTGTCGGCGATTCCCGACCTCGACCGTCGGGAGATCCTGCTGCTCGCCCCGCTCGGGATCCTCGTCATCTATTACGGCGTCCAGCCGCAGGTCATCCTCGACGCCTTCGCCGCGCCGACGCAGGCCGTCCTGAGCGCCTATCCCATGCTGAACGGGGCCGCGACGGCCCTGGTCGGGGTCCAGTGAGGTTCGATCGACATGCCCGTTGAATTTACCGCGACCGGGATCCCCCTCTATGCCGTGCCGGCGCTCGGCCCGGCGATGCCGGAGATCGTTCTGGCGGTCGGCGCGCTGGCGCTGGTGCTGTTCGGCGCGCTGCGCGGGGATCGTTCCCTGCCGATCGTCAATGCCGGCGCACTTGCGCTTCTCGCCGTGACGCTCGTCCTCGTGCTTATGATGCCGTCGGAGACGCAGTGGACCTTCTACGGCTCCTTTGTCACCGACGAGTTCGCCAAGTTCATGAAGGCGCTGACGCTCATCGGCTCGATCGTGACCCTCTCCATGGCGAACGAGTTCTTCACCCGCGAGCGGATCGCCCGGTTCGAATATCCCCTGCTCATCGTGCTCGCCACGATCGGCATGCTGGTGATGATCTCGGCGAACGATCTCATCGCCCTCTATATGGGCCTCGAACTGCAGAGCCTCGCGGCCTATGTCATCGCCTCCTTCCATCGCGACGATGCGAAATCGACGGAAGCGGGCCTGAAATATTTCGTCCTCGGCGCGCTCTCCTCGGGCATGCTGCTCTACGGCTCGTCGCTGGTCTACGGCTTCACGGGCACGGTCTCCTTCCCCGAGATCGCCCTCGCCCTCGCCGGGGAACCGCATCCCGGCGTGATCTTCGGCCTCGTCTTCGTCGCCGCCGGTCTCGCCTTCAAGATTTCGGCGGTGCCCTTCCACATGTGGACGCCCGACGTCTACCAGGGCGCTCCGACGCCTGTGACCGCCTTCCTCGCCTCCGCCCCGAAGATGGCGGCGATGGCGCTCGCGGTGCGGGTCTTCGTCGGGGCCTTCCCGACGATCACCGACGAGTGGCAGCAGATCGTGGTCTTCATCGCGATCGCCTCGATGTTCCTCGGCTCCTTCGCCGCCATCGGGCAGCGCAATCTCAAGCGCCTTCTTGCCTATTCCTCGATCGGCCATATCGGCTTCGCCCTCGTGGGGCTCGCGTCCGGGACCGTGGAGGGCGTGCAGGGGGTGATCGTCTACATGGCGATCTATCTCGCGATGACGCTCGGCGTCTTCGCCTGCCTCCTCGGGATGCGCCGCGACGGGGTCGCGCTCGAATCCATCGACGATCTCGCTGGTACGGCGCGCACGCATCCGGGCTTCGCCTTCGCGCTTGCGATGCTGATGTTCTCGCTCGCCGGCATTCCCCCGCTCGCGGGCTTCTTCGCCAAGCTCTACGTCTTCTGGGCGGCGGTGGAGGCGGGGCTGGCGATTCTTGCCGTCCTCGGTGTGCTGGCCAGCGTGGTGGGCGCCTATTACTACCTGCGGATCGTCAAGATCATCTATTTCGACGAGCCGCAGGGCGCGTTCGAGCCGCTGTCGTTGAACCTCAGGGGTGTAATCGCCGTGTCGAGCGCATTCATCCTGCTGTTCTGGCTGGTTCCGGCTCCGCTAGTTTCGGCTGCGGGCGCAGCCGCGCGTTCATTGTTCTGAGATCCGGTGAAACTCGCGCCCGAAGCACAGGAGGCCGGTTTCCGCCTCGTCGAGCACGACGTCACCGGATCGACGAATGACGACGCCGCGCGCGCGCTCCAGTCCGGGGACGGCGGTCCGCTCTGGATCGTCGCCGCCGTGCAGACGAAGGGGCGGGGGCGTCACGGACGGGTCTGGACCTCGCCCGGCGGCAATCTCTTCGCGAGCCTGTTGCTCATCGAGCCATGCGAGATCCGCTACGCGGCGCAGTTCGGCTATCTCATCGGGCTCGCGCTGCACGATGCGCTGACGGCCATGGCTCCGGCGCATGAAGGCAGGATCCGGCTGAAATGGCCGAATGACGTGCTTTTCGACGGCGCGAAGATCGCGGGGATCCTGCTCGAGGGACACCGCACGCCCGGGGGCCGGTTCGCGCTGATCGCCGGGATGGGGGTGAACGTCGCCTTCAAGCCCGACGATACGCCCTATCCCGCCGCGCGGGTGCAGGATTTTGCGCCGGGTGCGGATCGCGCCATCCTGTTCGAGGCCCTTTCGCGCGCCTTCGCGAAGCGTTACGCGCGCTGGCGGGCCGCCGCGGATGTCGGAAGCGCCCTCGCGGCCCTGCGTGAGGAATGGCTGACTCGCGCCGCCGGGCTCGCCGCGAGCGTGACGATCCGCCTGCCCTCCGGTCCGCGCGAGGGACGTTTTGCCGGCCTCGACAACGAGGGCCGCCTTATCTTGACGACCGAATTCGGCATCGAAACCATCGATGCCGGAGATCTTTTCTTTACGGGGCATTCGGTGGACGCGACGCGTCCCGGCCCGGACAGCGATTGAGGAACGACGAATGACGTCTGCACAGGACGAACTGCTATTCCTGCCATTGGGCGGGCTGGGCGAAATCGGAATGAACGCCGCGCTCTACGGCTTCGGCTCGGGGAAGCGGAAGAAATGGATCCTCGTCGATTGCGGCGTGACCTTCGCCGATGAAAGCTTTCCCGGCATCGATCTCGTCCTGCCCGATCTGCGTTTCATCGAGGAGCGCAAGGAGGACCTGGCAGGGATCATCATCACGCATGCCCACGAGGACCATATCGGCGCGCTCACCGAGCTCTGGCCGCGCCTGAAGGCTCCCGTCTTCATGACCCAGTTCTCCGCGGACCTGCTCGCCGCCCGCCGCCTCGGCGAGCCCGGCGCTCCGAAGGTTCCGGTGACGATCGTCAAGCAGGGCGGGCGCGTCGATATCGGCCCCTTCAATGTCGAGTTCGTCCCCGTCTCGCATTCGATCCCGGAAGCAAACAGCCTCGCAATCCGCACGCCGCTCGGTCTCGTCGTCCATACCGGCGACTGGAAGCTCGACGCGACGCCCTTCATCGGCAACGTCACGCAGGAAGCGGCCTTTCGCGCCCTCGGGGAAGAGGGGGTGATTGCGGCGATCAGCGACTCGACGAATGTCATGCGCGAGGGGGTGAGCCCGAGCGAAAGCGACGTCGCGGCCGCGCTGACCGAGATCATCAGGCAGGCTCCGTACCGGGTCGCCGTGACCACCTTTGCCTCGAATGTCGCGCGCATCAGCGCGGTGGCGCAGGCGGCGCAGGCCTGCGGACGCGAGGTCGTCGTCGTCGGCCGCGCCATGGACCGCGTCATCACCGTCGCGCGCGAGCTGGGTTATCTCGACGGCATTCCCGAATTCCGCTCCGCCGACGCCTTCGGCTACCTGCCGCGCGACAAGGTCGTCGCCCTGCTCACGGGTTCGCAGGGGGAAGCCCGGGCGGCGCTGGCGCGGATATCGCAGGACGATCATCCCGACATCGCGCTCACAAGCGGCGACATCGTGGTCTTCTCCTCGCGCCTCATTCCCGGCAACGAGAAGCCCGTCCTGCGCATCGTCAATGCCCTTGCGGAACAGGGCGTCAAGGTCGTCTCCGACCGCGACGGGCTGGTCCATGTCTCCGGCCATCCGCGCCGGGGCGAGATCGCGCAGATGTATGAATGGATGCGGCCGCAGACGGTCATCCCCGCCCATGGCGAGGCGCAGCACCTCGTCGAGCATGCCGCTTTCGCGCGCGAACTGGGCGTCCCCCATTCCCTCGTCGCGCGCAATGGCGCCATGGTGCGGCTCGCACCTGGAAAGCCGGAGATCGTCGACCACAAGAAGGCCGGACGTCTCCTCAAGGACGGCGACATCGTCATTGAGGAGACCGACAAGTCGATCGCGGACCGCCGCAAGCTCGCCTTCGCCGGTATCGTTTCCGTCGCCATCGCCATCGACGATCGCGGCGAGATCGCCGGCGACCCGGTCATCGACGTTCTCGGCCTGCCGAAAAGCACCCGCAAGGACGAATTGCTGATCGATCTCGTGGCGGACGCGGTCGGGCGAACCCTCGACGGGCTCGCCAAGACGAAGCGGAAGGATTCGGATTTCGTGGAAAACGCCGTCCTGCGCGCCGTTCGCGCCGCGCTGAACAACGCCTGGGGCAAAAAGCCTGCGTGCCATGTCCTCGTCGTCGAGGTATGAAGCAGAAAAGCCCTGCTCTCGGAGATTGATCGATGATTGGCCGCCTGAACCACGTCGCCATCGCGGTTCGCGACATCGCGAGCGCGACGGCGATCTATCGCGACACGCTCGGCGCGACGGTCTCCGACGCGGTGCCCCAGCATGAGCACGGCGTGACGACGGTCTTCATCGCGTTGCCCAACACGAAGATCGAGCTGCTCGAGCCGCTTGGGGAGAACTCGCCCATCGCGAAGTTCCTTGAGCGTGCGCCCGAGGGCGGCGTGCACCATGTCTGCTACGAGGTGGAGGACATTCTTGCTGCCCGCGACCGGCTCGTCGCGGCGGGCGCCCGGGTGCTCGGGGACGGGCAGCCGAAGATCGGCGCGCACGGCAAGCCGGTGCTGTTCCTTCACCCGAAGGATTTCTGCGGCACCCTGGTCGAACTCGAGGAGGCCTGATGATGGCGAATCCGGTCAAGGTGCTGGCGACGTCGCTTCCTGCGACCCTTCTTGTCATCCTCGCGATGATCGTGGCGTCTATCACGGTGGCGATCATCGGCTTCGGGACGGGGGTGACGGGGGCGATCGCGCTCTATTTCGTCGTCTGGTGGATCATGCTCTTCGCCGTGCTTCCCTTCGGCGTGCGCAGCCAGATCGAGGAGGGCGAGGTCGTCGCCGGCTCGGAGCCGGGAGCCCCCGCCGCGCCGCTTCTCGTCGAGAAGGCCATCTGGACGACGATCGTCGCGGGGTTCGTGTTCCTGCTGACGATCGCCCTGCTACCCCTGGCAGGCCTGTAACCGGCACCCGCATGCGGCGCGGGTCCGAGGTCAATCGCTCGCCGCCTGCCGGACGCCCCGCATGTCTTCGACCGCCGCGACCCTCATCGGCCTGATCGCGATCCTCCTCTGGGGGCTTCTGGCCCTCTTCACGGTGGCCTCCGGCGAGGTGCCTCCCTTCCAGCTCAATGCCCTGTGCTTCGCGATCGGCGGAATGGTGGGGGCCGCGACCTGGATCCGGCGACCGCACAAGGTCCGCGCCCTGCGCCAGCCGCCGCAGGTCTGGGCCTTCGGAATCGCCGGCCTGTTCGGCTACCATGCTCTCTATTTCGCGGCCTTGCGGCTGGCGCCGCCCGCGGAAGCCGCCCTCGTCAACTATCTCTGGCCGCTCCTGATCGTGCTGTTCTCGGGGTTGCTCCCCGGCGACCGGTTGCGGGCGATCCATGTCGCGGGAGCCGTGATCGGCTTCTCGGGCGTCGTCGTCCTCAGCCTCGGCGCCGATCTCGGCGCGCGCCCCGAACATATCCCCGGCTATCTCTGCGCCTTCGGCGCGGCCCTGTTCTGGTCGAGCTATTCGGTGCTCTCTCGCCGCCTCGCGAATGTCCCGACGGACGCTGTCGTGGGGTTCTGCTTCGGCACGGCGGCGCTCAGCGTCGTCTGTCATCTCCTCTTCGAGACGACTGTCTGGCCCGCGAACGAGGTGCAATGGGCGGCTGTCGTCGCCCTCGGCCTCGGACCGCTCGGCGCAGCCTTCTACGCATGGGATATCGGCTGCAAGCGCGGCGATATCAGGCTCCTCGGTGTCGGTGCCTATGCGGCGCCGGTGATCTCCACCGTGACGCTTGTCCTCGCCGGCTATGCCGAGACGAAGCTGACGCTCTGGCTCGCCTGCGCCCTCATCGTCGGCGGAGCGCTCGTCGCCTCGGCCGACAAGCTTCGGCGCCGGCGCGGCAAGGCGGTGGCGTAAGAGCGGGGGAGACGTGCGGCCGTTGTCCCGCGCGCGACGCAGACATATGGCAATCCGCGCGGGAACGATTACCTTGAGCGGACCTTCTTCAATCACTTTCATCGGAGCCCGCATGACCCTCAAGACCAGGAACGCCGTCGTCACCGGAGGAACGTCCGGGATCGGTCTCGCCATCGCCCGCGCCCTCGCGGCGGAGGGAGCGAACGTCCTGCTGAACGGACTGGGCGATGAGCGGGAGAATGCGCGCACGGCCGCCGGAATCGCCGAGACCTGCGGCGTGAAGGCGATCCACTCGCCGGCGGACATGACGAAGCCGGACGAGATCGAGGCGATGATGCGCGTGGCTGAGGAAGCCTTCGGTTCAGTCGATATCCTCGTCAACAATGCCGGAATCCAGTTTGTCTCCCCGGTCGAGGACTTCCCGGTCGAGAAGTGGAACCAGATCCTTGCGATCAACCTGACCTCGGCCTTCCACACGACCCGCCTCGCGGTGCCGGGCATGAAGAAGCGGGGCTGGGGCCGCATCATCAACACGGCCTCCGCGCATTCGCTCGTGGCCTCGCCCTACAAGGCGGCCTATGTCGCGGCCAAGCACGGGCTCGCGGGGCTGACGAAGACGGTCGCCCTCGAGGTCGCCCAGCAGGGCATCACCGTCAACTGCATCAGCCCCGGCTATGTCTGGACGCCGCTCGTCGAGAACCAGATCCCCGACACGATGAAGGCGCGGGGCATGACGAAAGAGCAGGTCATCGAGGAGGTCCTGCTCAAGGCGCAGCCGACGAAGCAGTTCGTCACGGTCGACCAGCTCGGCGCCCTCGCCGTATTCCTCTGCTCGGACGCCGCCAGCCAGATCACGGGGGCGAATCTCAGCATGGATGGCGGCTGGACGGCGGCATGAGCGGGCGCGCGCCATCGCTGGAGGAGGGGCCGCGCGGCCTCGTGGGGCCGCGGGCCGAAAAATGCGTCAGCCTCGCCTTGCAGGGCGGCGGCTCGCACGGGGCCTTCACCTGGGGCGTGCTCGACGCGCTCCTGGAGGACGGACGCCTTGCGATCGAGGCGATCTCGGGGGCATCCGCCGGCGCCATGAACGCGATCGCCCTCGCCGATGGCTGGCAGGAGGGCGGTGCGGAAGGCGCGCGGGCGCGGCTCGCCGACCTGTGGCGGAGGGTGAGCCTCGGTGGGACGCTCTCGCCGATCCAGCGCGGCATCTTCGACCGGATGATGGGATTCTGGCACGACGACGACTCGTTCGGCCGGCTCTGGCTCGATGCGGTGCGGCAGTTCGCGAACCCCTACGATTCGAACCCGCTCGACATCAATCCGCTGCGCGATGCGCTGGTGGGGCTGATCAATTTCGACAATGTCCGCGCCTGCGCGCCCGTGCAGATCTTCATCTCGGCGACGAATGTCTGGACGGGCAAGATCAAGGTCTTCGAACGCGCGGAGCTGACGGTCGATCATCTCCTCGCCTCCGCATGCCTGCCGCAGGTCTTCAAGGCGGTCGAGATCGACGGCGTGCCGTATTGGGATGGGGGTTATGTCGGCAATCCCCCGCTCTTCCCGCTCTTCTACGGGATTGCGACAGATGATGTCGTCCTCGTGCAGATCAACCCGATCGAGCGGCGCGAGACGCCCCGTACCGCCCGCGAGATTGCCGATCGCCTCTCCGAGATTACCTTCAACAACTCGCTTCTCAAGGAGCTGCGGGCGGTCGATTTCGTCCGGCGCCTGATGGACGAGGGAAAGCTGTCGCCCGACGATTACAAGCGCGTCCTGATGCACCGGATCGAGCCGACGGGCTGGCTCGATGATTTTCCCGCGTCCTCGCGGATCAAGCCGGACTGGTCGACGATCTCGACCTTGAAGGAGCGCGGGCGCGCTGCGGGGATCGCGTGGCTCGAGCGGCACTACGAGGATGTCGGCCGACGCTCCACCCTCGACACCCGCAGGCAGATCGAGTGAAACATCTCGCGTGTCGGCCTCTCCTGTTTTGCCCTGTGACGCGTCCGGCGCGGTCATGACCGCGACCGGCGACCATTCGGACTTCATCCGCGCCCATACGCGGCTGCTGCCCGTGCCGCACGCGCCGGAAATCAGCCTCTTCGTCGCGGACGAGGCCACGGGCCTGTGGAGCAGGACCGAGGAGGAACTTGGCGAGATCGGCCTGCCGCCGCCCTTCTGGGCCTTCGCCTGGGCAGGAGGGCAGGGGCTTGCGCGCCATGTGCTCGACCATCCGGAAACGGTGGCGGGCAGGAGCGTGCTCGATTTCGCCTCGGGATCGGGGCTCGTCGGGATCGCCGCCGCGAAGGCGGGGGCGGCGCGGGTCGAGGCGGTGGACATCGATCCGTTCGCGATCGCGGCGATCGCCCTCAACGCCGGTGCGAACGGGGTCGCGCTCCACGCGCGCAGGGAGGATCTCGTCGGGCGCGACGAGGGCTGGGAGGTCGTTCTCGCCGGCGACATCTGCTACGAGCGCGACACCGCCACCCGCGTCGTCGCATGGCTTCGCCGGCTGCACGAGCGCGGCGCGCAAATCCTCATCGGCGATCCCGGTCGCGCCTACCTGCCCCGCGATCTGGAGCAGGTCGCGCGCTACGAGGTCCCCGTGACGCGCGAGCTGGAGGATGCGGAGATCAAGCGGGTGGATGTGTGGCGGTTCGCCCCAAGGGACTGAATCGCGCGCGCCGCCAACTTCCTCCCCTGAGGGGAGGATTGAGGTGGGGTATTCGCGCGACAGCGCGAAGGGGCGTGACACAGCCCCGGCGTTTCAGCACTTGCACCCGCATGGAAGCCGCTGGCGCGGCTCACCCCGCCCCGGCCCTCCCCTGAGGGGAGGGAGGGCTTGTGGCAGGCGATGCGCGAACTTCCTCCCCGGAGGGGAAGGGAGAGCGGCCTCAGGCGCTCTTGTCGAACAATTCCCGGCCGATCAGCATGCGGCGGATTTCGCTCGTGCCGGCTCCGATCTCGTAGAGCTTGGCGTCGCGCAGGAGGCGGCCCGTCGGGTAGTCGTTGATGTAGCCGTTGCCGCCGAGCAGCTGGATCGCGTCGAGGGCCATCAGGGTCGCCTTTTCTGCCGCGTAGAGGATCGCGCCGGCGGCATCCTCCCGGGTCGTCTCGCCCCGGTCGCAGGCCTTGGCGACCGCGTAGACATAGGCCTTGCAGGCATTCATCCCGACATACATGTCGGCGACCTTGCCCTGGACGAGCTGGAAGGTGCCGATCGCCTTGCCGAACTGCTTGCGCTCGTGAACATATGGCATGACGATGTCCATGCAGGCCTGCATGATTCCGAGCGGGCCCGCCGCGAGCACGGCGCGTTCGTAATCGAGCCCGGACATCAGCACGTTCACGCCCTTGCCGACCTGGCCGAGCACGTTCTCCTCCGGCACCTCGCAATCCTCGAAGACGAGTTCGCAGGTGTCCGATCCGCGCATGCCGAGCTTGTCGAGCTTCTGGTGCGTCGAAAAGCCCTTCATGCCCTTTTCGATGAGGAAGGCGGTGATGCCGCGCGGGCCGGCTTCCGGGTCGGTCTTGGCGTAGACGACGAGGGTCTCGGCGACGGGGCCGTTGGTGATCCACATCTTGTTGCCGTTGAGCACGTAGCGGTCGCCCTTCTTCTCGGCGCGGGTGCGCATCGAGACGACGTCCGAGCCCGCGCCCGGCTCCGACATGGCCAGCGCCCCGACATGCTCGCCGGAAATCAGCTTCGGCAGGTATTTCTCCTTCTGCGCCTTCGTGCCGTGGCGGCCGATCTGGTTGATGCAGAGGTTCGAATGCGCCCCGTATGAGAGGCCGACGCTGGCGGAGGCGCGGGAGACCTCCTCCATGGCGACGACGTGCTCGAGATAGCCGAGCCCGGTGCCTCCGTCCGCCTCGGGGATGGTCATCCCGTGCAGGCCGAGTTCGCCCATCGGAACCCAGAGATCGCGCGGAAACTGGTTCGTGCGGTCGATCTCCTCGGCGCGTGGCGCGATCTTCTCCTGCGAGAAGGCCTGCACTGTCTCGCGGATCGCGTCAGCGGTTTCGCCGAGGTCGAAATTGAAGGCCGGCGCGGCGTTGGGGATCATGAAAGGCGTCCTTTCCCAAATGTCTTTTCCGGATTTATAGCAAAGCGCGCGCGCCTGTCGCCTGTTTTGGATATCGACTCTTGATCAATGCGCCCGCCCGCTTCAAGACAGTCGCGACAGGGAAATCCATGCGAGACCGCGAGAGGACGCAGCCATGAAGACGATCGACGAGGCGACCCGCACCGAACTCGAGGCGGCCGTGTTCCGGCGGCTGGTCGAGCATCTGCGCAAGCGGACGGACGTGCAGAACATCGACATGATGAATCTCACCGGGTTCTGCCGCAACTGCCTGTCCAACTGGCTCAAGGACGCGGCTGACGAACGCGGGCTCGACATTTCGAAGGACGAGACGCGCGAGCATGTCTACGGCATGCCCTACGAGGAGTGGAAGCAGCGCAATCAGGCCCCCGCCAGCGCCGAGCAGCAGGCCGCCTTCGCGCGCAACAAGCCGGATCACTGATCCGGCCCCGCCCGCCGCCGGCCCCGCGAGAAGACTGGGGACGGCGACGCGCTCGCGTCTGGACAGGGGCGCTCCCATCGCCTATCCGAACGGCCGACGAACGATATCCGGCTGCGCCTTCGCCGCGCCGGCCACAACCCTTCTCAAGGATGAAGACCATGGTAGCAGATGTCGCCGAATCCGGTGTCGCCGCGGACGAACTCCGCCAGTTCATCGAGCGCATCGAGCGCCTCGAGGAAGAAAAGGCCGGGATATCCTCGGACATCAAGGACGTCTTCGCCGAGCTGAAGGGGCGCGGTTTCGACGCCAAGGCGATCCGCCAGATCCTGCGCATCCGCAAGCAGGATCATTCGGAGCGCCAGGAGCAGGAAGCAATCCTCGAGCTCTACATGCAGGCGCTCGGCATGGCGTGATCCACGGGCGGCTCATCCGCGCAATCGGCCTGCGTCCCGTTGCGCCTTGGCGCGGGGCGTCGCGGAGGCTAGCATCGCGGCGTCAGGAGATGCGCGATGAGCCACCATCATCACGACCACGATCATCATCATGATCACCACCACGATCATGATCACGGCAGCGAACTCGGCCCCATGGACCTGCGGGTCAGGGCGCTGGAATCGATCCTTGTCGAGAAGGGCTATGTCGATCCGGCCGCGATCGACGCCATCGTCGAGACCTACGAAACGCGGGTCGGGCCTCGCAACGGCGCGCGCGTGGTCGCCAAGGCCTGGGCCGATCCCGCCTATCGCGACTGGCTGAAGCGCGATGCGACCGCCGCCATCGCCTCCCTCGATTTCGTCGGCCGGCAGGGCGAGCACATGGTCGCGGTGGAGAACACGCCCGACGAGCATAACATGGTCGTCTGCACCCTGTGCTCCTGCTATCCGTGGCCCGTGCTGGGGTTGCCGCCCGTCTGGTACAAGTCCGCGCCCTATCGCTCGCGCGCCGTGATCGACCCGCGCGGCGTCCTCGCCGAGTTCGGCGTGACGCTTCCGGAGACGACGCGCATCCGGGTCTGGGATTCGACGGCGGAAGTCCGCTACCTCGTCATCCCCATGCGTCCGGAGGGCACGGAAGGCTGGCCGGAGGAGGCGCTGGCCGATCTCGTCACGCGCGATTCCATGATCGGGACGGGGCTTGCCCTCGATCCCGCGCAGGTCGCCGGACGGGGAGGGGCGTCATGAACGGCCCGCAGGACATGGGCGGCATGCATGGTTTCGGCCCGATCGAGATCGAGGCGGAGGAGCCCTGGTTCCATGCGAACTGGGAGCGGCGGGCTCTCGGCGTCACCCTCGCGATGGGGGCGACCGGCATGTGGAACATCGACATGAGCCGGCATGCCCGCGAGAGCATCCCGCCCGCCGAATACTACGCGTCGAGCTATTACGCGATCTGGACGAAGGGCGTCGAGCGCCTCGTCACCCGGCTCGGCCTCGTCAGCGAGGCTGAATTGAAGGCGGGCGCCGCGCTGGAGCCTCCGGCCCCGGTCAAGCGGGTGTTGAAGGCTGGTGACGTGACCGCGACGCTTCGGCGCGGCGGGCCGACGGAGCGCCCGGCGGAGCATCCTGCGCGCTTCGCCGTCGGCGACGCGGTAGTTACGCGGGTGATGAATCCTTCCAGCCATACCCGCCTTCCGCGCTATGCGCGGGGCAAGCGGGGCGTCGTCGAGATGGTTCACGGCGTCCATGTCTTTCCCGACACCAACGCCCATGGCCTCGGCGAGGAGCCGCAATGGCTCTATCAGGTCAGGTTCTCCGGGCGGGAATTGTGGGGCGAGGAGGCGGACGCAACCCTCGTCGTGGGGATCGACGCCTGGGAGAGCTATCTTGAGCCGGCCTGACGACATCTACGCCGCCGTCGCCGAAATCGCGCCGATCCCCGTCTGCGCCGACGGCCCCGTCTTCTCGCAGCCATGGGAGGCGCATGCCTTCGCGATGACGCTCAGGCTGCACGAGGAGGGCCTCTTCACCTGGGCGGAATGGGCGCAGGCGCTCTCTGGCGCGATCAGAGCCGCCCAGGAGGCGGGCGATCCCGATGACGGCTCGACCTATTACCTGCACTGGCTTACGGCGCTGGAAGGCCTTGTAGCGGAAAAGGGCGTCGTCGGGGCGGACACTCTCGAGGACCGCCGCGCCGCCTTCGACCGCGCCGCGCGGGCGACACCCCACGGCCAGCCCATTCTCCTCGAGAACGATCCTCTGCGGAACTGATTCCCCTGCCTGTGGATGGCTGCCCTGTGCATAGCGGGGATAGAGGGGGCGGCGGGCGCCGGTCCTCCCCCTCGGGGCGAACATCCGTTAACGTCGCCTCCCAAGCCAATCGTGATTCGGAACCATTCAGATCATGGCGACAGCCAATGCGCTCGTGGCGCAACTCAACGCAGGAGAGCCGGAATACCGCCTGGCTCCCCACAATATCGATGCGGAGCAGGCGCTGCTCGGCGCGATCCTCGTCAACAACGAAGCCTTCTACCGCGTCTCCGATTTTCTCGAGGCGGAGCATTTCTACGAGGATCTGCACCGGCGGATCTTCGAGGTCGCCGCGAGCCTGATCAAGGCTGGCAAGGTCGCCACCCCGGTGACGCTGAAGACCTTTCTCGGGGATGCCGATCTCGGGGGCATCACGGTCTCGCAATATCTCGCCCGGCTAGCCGCCGAGGCGACGACGATCATCAACGCGATGGATTACGGGCGCACGATCAGCGACCTGTCCACCCGCCGCAAGCTCATCGCCATCGGCGAGGACACCGTCAACGCCGCCTATGACGCCCCCGTCGATTCAACCCCGCGCGAGCAGATCGAGGATGCGGAGCGCAAGCTCTTCGCGCTCGCCGAGACGGGGCGCTACGATGGCGGGTTCCTGCGCTTCACCGATGCGCTCACCGCCGCCGTCGACATGGCCGCCAAGGCCTATCAGCGCGAGGGCAAGCTCTCGGGCATCTCGACGGGGCTCGTCGATCTCGACCGCATGCTCGGCGGGCTGCAGCCTTCCGATCTGGTGATCCTCGCCGGCCGCCCGGCCATGGGCAAGACCTCGCTCGTGACGAACATCGCCTTCAACATCGCGAAGGCCTATCGCGGCGAGAAGCGCCCGGACGGCACGATCGAGACGATGAACGGGGGGATCGTCGGCTTCTTCTCCCTGGAAATGTCGGCCGAACAGCTTGCCACCCGCATCATCGCCGAGCAATCGGGCATCCCTTCCTACAAGATCCGCCGCGGCGACATCCGGGAGGACGAGTTCTACAAGCTGACCGACGCGGCGCGGGAGATGCAGTCGATCCCCTTCTATATCGACCAGACCGGCGGCATCTCGATCGCCCAGCTCACCGCCCGCGCCCGCCGCCTCAAGCGCCAGAAGGGGCTCGACGTCCTCATCGTCGACTATCTCCAGCTCCTATCCGGGTCGAGCAAGAAGGGCGAGAATCGCGTCCAGGAGCTGACCGAGATCACGACGGGCCTGAAGGCGCTGGCGAAGGAGCTTTCGGTCCCGCTCATCGCGCTGTCGCAGCTCTCCCGCCAGGTCGAGGCGCGCGACGACAAGCGCCCGCAGCTCTCGGATCTCCGCGAATCCGGCTCGATCGAGCAGGACGCGGACGTCGTCATGTTCGTCTATCGCGACGAATACTATCTCCAGAACCGGGAGCCGAAGCCGGGAACGCAGGAGCATCTCGACTGGCAGGCGGAGATGGACCGGGCGCACGGCAAGGCCGAGGTGATCATCGGCAAGCAGCGCCACGGGCCGACCGGCACGGTGCAGCTCGCCTTCCAGGCCAACATCACCCGCTTCACCGACCTTGCCGACGAGGACAAGCTTCCCGAACGGATGGGGGACTGAGCCGATGAGCGGTCGGGAGGCGTCCATTGCGCCGCAGGAGGCCGGCGGCGTCCTCACGATCGACCTGGGCGCGCTCGCCGATAACTGGCGGCTGATCCGCGACCGGGCCCGCGGCGCGGAATGCGCCGCCGTGGTCAAGGCGGACGCCTATGGGCTGGGGATCGAGCGCGCGGTCCCCGCGCTCGCAAAGGCGGGCTGCCGCACCTTCTTCGTGGCGCATCCCGGCGAGGCGCGGCGGGTGCGGGAGGTCGCGCCCGATGCGGTGATCTACGTGCTCAATGGCCTGCTGCCGGGAACCGGCGCGGTTCACGAAGCCCTCGCCTTGCGCCCGGTTCTGGGATCCCGCGAGGAGATCGCCGAATGGGCGGCCTTCTGCGCCGAGCGGGGCCGAAAACTCCCCGCCGCCATTCACGTGGATACGGGGATGAACCGGCTCGGCCTTGCGCCGGAAGAGGCGATGGCGGTTGCGGCGGAGAATGCGCTCGCGGCCTTCACCCCCAGCCTGCTGATGACGCATCTCGTGGCGGGCGAGGAGGGAGACAGCCCGCTCAACGCCCGGCAGCATGCGGAATTCGAACGCATCCGCGCGGTTTTCGGGGCGATTCCCGCCTCCTTCTGCAACTCCTCCGGCGCGTTCCTTTCCGGCGATGTGGGGCATGACCTGCTGCGGCCGGGCATTGCCCTCTATGGCGGCAACCCCACGCCCGCGCGCCCCAATCCGATGAAGCCGGTCGTGCGGCTCGAGGCGCGCATCATCCAGGTGCGCAGCGTCCCGGACGGCGCGGGGGCGGGCTACAATTCGCGCTGGACGGCGCGGGGCGTGAGACGTCTCGCGACAATTTCGGTCGGCTATGCCGACGGCTATCCGCGCTCGGCGAGCGGAACCGACGACAAGCGCGCGGCGGGCGTGGACGCCGGCGTCGCCCTCGTCGCCGGAAAACGCTGCCCCTTCGCCGGAACCGTCTCGATGGATCTCATCATCCTCGACGTGACGGATGTCCCGCAGGAAGCGGTGCGGCGCGGGGACCTTGCCGTGCTCATCGGGGACGATCTTTCCGTCGACGAGGTCGCCGCGCGCGCGGGCACAATCGGCTACGAGATCCTCACGGGGCTCGGTCCGCGCTATGCGCGCATCTATCTCGACGCCTGAACGGGGAACGATCTGTTGGCGAAGCGGCAAGCGACCTTCATCTGCCAGGAATGCGGCGCGGTCTACAATCGCTGGAAGGGCAAGTGCGAGGCCTGCGGCGGCTGGAACACGATCGTCGAGGAAACCGGCGGCGACGCCCAGTCGAGCATGCCCGCCGCCCTGCGCTCGCCGCGCAGCAAGGGGCGCGTCTTCCCGCTCGAGGGCCTCGCCGGCGAAAGCCGGGAGCCGCCGCGTACGCCCTCCGGCATCGCCGAACTCGACCGGGTGACCGGGGGCGGCTTCGTGCGCGGCTCCGTGATCCTGATCGGCGGCGATCCGGGAATCGGCAAGTCGACGCTGCTGATGCAGGCTTCCGCCGCCCTCGCCGCGACCGGCAACCGGGTCGTCTATATCTCGGGCGAGGAGGCGGTGGGGCAGGTGCGGATGCGCGCGGAGCGGCTCGACCTTTCAGCGAACCCTGTCGAACTTGCGGCCCAGACCAATGTCGAGGACATCATCGCGACGCTCTCGCAGGGGCGCCCCCCGGCGCTCGTGGTCATCGACTCGATCCAGACGATGTGGACCGACACCGTCGAATCGGCCCCGGGAACGGTGACGCAGGTCCGCGCCAGCGCCCAGCACCTGATCCGCTTCGCCAAGACATCAGGAACGGCGGTGATCCTCGTCGGGCACGTGACCAAGGACGGCCAGATCGCCGGGCCGCGCGTCGTCGAGCACATGGTGGATGCGGTCGTTTCCTTCGAGGGCGACAGCGCGCATCACTTCCGCATCCTGCGCTCCGCCAAGAACCGATTCGGCCCGACCGACGAGATCGGCGTCTTCGAGATGACCGGGAAGGGGCTTGCCGAAGTCGCAAATCCCTCGGCGCTCTTTCTCGAAGGACGTGACGAGGCCGCGCCCGGCACGGCGGTCTTCGCAGGAATGGAGGGGACGCGCCCTCTTCTCGTGGAGATCCAGACGCTCGTGGCGCCCTCGGCGCTCGGCACGCCGCGCCGCGCGGTGGTGGGCTGGGACCCCGCGCGCCTGTCCATGGTGGTGGCCGTGCTCGAGGCGCATGCGGGCCTCAAGCTCGGCATGCACGACATCTACCTCAATGTGGCCGGCGGGCTTCGCGTGAACGAGCCGGCCTGCGATCTCGCGGCAGCGGCGGCGCTCGTCTCCTCTCTTTCCGGAGCCCCGCTCCCGCCGGACGCCGTGTATTTCGGCGAGATCGGCCTGTCGGGGGCGATACGCCCCGTATCGCAGGCCGCGACGCGCATGAAGGAGGCGGCGAAACTCGGCTTTTCCTCCGCCGTCACGCCACAGATGCGCGGGGAGGCGGGGGACGCTCCGAGCCTGTCGGGGCAGGCGATCGGGCACATCGCCGATCTCATAGCGGGCATCGCCTCGCGCCCGCGCACGCGAAAATCGTCTTCCCGGCAAGAGGAATGATGACGAATGCATGAATGCGGGCTATACAGCGCTCGCAGCGATGCACCGAGCAACCAATTATCGTCATTCGCGCGTTTCAGGCCTCGTCCAGCATGCCCATAGCCATCCTCGATCTTGTCGTCATCGGCGTCGTCGTCATCTCCGCGTTGCTGGCGGCGGTGCGCGGGGTCACCCGCGAAGTCCTGGCGATCGTGGCCTGGGTCGCGGCCTTTGCCGCAGCCTGGTACTTTCACCCGGTTGCGCTGCCCTACGCGCAGCAATATATCGAGAACAACACGATCGCGCTCGTCGCCGCGATCGGGGTGATCTTCCTGGTGACGCTGATCGTCGTCTCGCTGATCACGGTCAAGATTTCCGACGCGATCCTCGATTCGCGCATCGGCGCGATCGACCGGTCGCTCGGTTTCGTCTTCGGCGCCGTGCGCGGCTTCCTGATCTGCGCCATCGGGTGGGTGTTCCTCACCTGGCTGGTGCAGGGGCGCATGCCGGACTGGACGGAGGAGGCGCGGACGCGGCCCATGCTCGAAAGCACGAGCCAAAGCCTCATCGCCATGTTCCCAGAGGACGCGGAAGAGATATTCCGGCGCTTCGACAGCCCCCCGGGGGGCGATCCGGGCGAGCCCGCCGTCGCTCCTTCGCCACAGCAGCGCGGCTGACGCGCGGCGGGCGACGAAGCTTCAGTATTCGCGTTTCCGCCAGGCCGGCTTCAATGCCGGCAGGCCCGTTTCCCGTTCCGGGAGCCGAAGGTGACCATGATGACGACATTCGCAGCGCAGGAAACGTCCCCGCCGGCTTGCGCCGATCCCGATGATTTCGATTGCGACGGCGATACGCTGCGCGAGGAATGCGGCGTCTTCGGCATTTTCGGCCATCCGGACGCAGCCGCGATCACCACGCTCGGCCTTCACGCGCTCCAGCATCGCGGGCAGGAGGCGGCCGGCATCGTCACCTTCGACGGAAAGCGTTTCCATGCCGAACGCAAGCTCGGCCTCGTCGGCGATTCCTTCTCCGACCGCGCCACGATCGAACGCCTTCTGGGCGCGGCTGCGATCGGCCATGTGCGCTATTCGACGACCGGCGAGACGGTGATGCGCAACGTCCAGCCGCTCTTCGCTGAACTCGAGGGCAGCGGCTTCGCGGTGGCGCATAACGGCAATCTCACGAACGGACTGACACTGCGCCGCAACCTCATCCGCGAGGGCGCGATCTGCCAGTCGACGACGGATACGGAGGTGATCCTCCACCTCCTCGCGCGCAGCCGCAAGCCGCGGCTGATCGAGCGGTTCATGGACGCCGTGCGCGCGATCGAGGGGGCGTACGCCCTCGTCGCCCTGAGCAACAAGAAGCTGATCGGCGCCCGCGATCCCTTCGGCATCCGACCGCTTGTCCTCGGCGAACTGGACGGCCGCTACATCCTCGCCTCCGAGACCTGCGCGCTGGACATCATCGGCGCCCGCTTCGTCCGCGACATCGAGAACGGCGAAGTCGTCGTGATCTCGGAGGAGGGGGTCGAGAGCCTGCGCGCCTTTCCCGAGCAGCCGGCGAGGCCCTGCGTCTTCGAATACATCTATTTCGCCCGCCCTGATTCGGTGGTGAACGGGCGCAGCGTCTACGACGCGCGCAAGTCCTTCGGCCATCAGCTGGCGAAGGAATCGCCTGCCGATGCGGACGTTATCGTGCCGGTCCCCGATTCAGGCGTCCCCGCCGCGATCGGTTTCTCGCAGACGTCCGGCATCCCCTACGAGCTCGGCATCATCCGCAACCATTATGTCGGCCGGACCTTCATCCAGCCCTCCCAGGCGATCCGCGAACTCGGCGTGCGCCTGAAGCACTCCGCCAACCGCGCCGCCGTCTCGGGCAAGCGCATCGTGCTCGTCGATGACAGCCTGGTGCGCGGCACGACGTCGGTGAAGATCGTGCGCATGATGCGCGAGGCCGGCGCCCGCGAGGTGCATTTCCGCATCGCGAGCCCGCCCATCACCCATCCCGATTTCTATGGGATCGACACGCCGGAGCGCGAGAAGCTGCTTGCCGCGACCCATGATCTCGAGGCGATGCGGGCCTATATCGGGGCGGATTCGCTGGCCTTCCTTTCCGTGGACGGGCTCTACAAGGCGCTCGGCTACGAAGGCCGGGACGCGGCGGCGCCGCAGCTCACGGACCATTGCTTCACGGGCGATTACCCGACGCCGCTGTCGGATCTTTCGGTGGCGACGCCGCGCAAGCTCTCCATCCTGGCCGAGGCGGATTGAGGATCACCATGTCGAAGCTTCTCCAGGACCGGATCGCCGTCGTCACCGGCGCGTCGCGCGGCATCGGCCGCGCCGCGGCCCTCGCCTTTGCCCGTGAGGGCGCTCATGTCATCGCCGTCGCCCGCACGCAAGGGGCTCTCGAGGAACTGGACGACGAGATCCGCGGGCTCGGCGGCGCGGCGACCCTCGTGCCGGTCAACCTCAAGGATCTCGAGGCCCTCGACCGGCTCGGGGCGGCGATCTACGAGCGCTGGGGCAAGCTCGACATCTTCCTCGCGAATGCCGGCATCCTCGGGGAACTCGCCCCGATCACCCATGTCGACCAGGCGGTCTGGGACTCGGTGATGACGATCAACGTCACGGCCAACTGGCGGCTCGTGCGCTCCTTCGATCCGCTGCTGCGCGCTTCCGATGCCGGCCGCGCGATCTTCGTGACCTCCGGCGCAGCGCATAAGTGCCGCGCCTATTGGGGACCCTATTCGATCTCGAAGGCCGCCCTCGAGGCGCTGGCGCGCACCTACGCGGCCGAGACCGGGAAGACCGCGATCCGCTCCATGATGATCAATCCCGGCCCGTTGCGCACCAACATGCGGCGGGCTGCGATGCCGGGCGAGGATCCCGAGACGCTCCGCACTCCGGAGGAACTCGCCCCGCATATCGTCCGGCTTGCCGCGCCCGACTGGACGGAAACCGGCAAGATCTACGACTTCCCCACGCAGAGTCTCCTGACCCCGCAGATGCCCGCCTAGTCGAAGAAGCGGTTGGGCCGGATGAAGACCGCGAGGATCAGCGCGCCATTCGGCGACACCACCGAATGCGTGGAGCCGGCGGGTCGCCAGACGAAATTCCCTGCCGTGGCCTCGCCCTCGTCGTCCTTCAGGCTGCCCTCGAAGACGTAGGTCTGCTCGATCTCGACATGCTCGTGCATGGGAAGCGTCGAGCCGGGCGCCCAGCGCATCAGCGCGGTGTAGAGGCCGCGCTCCTTGTCCTCCATGAGGATCTTCTGGTCGATGCCGGGGAAGCGCGTCGGCTGCCAGGGGATGGCGTCGATCGTGACGTAGCGCGAGGCGAGGTCGGCGAGGCTCTCCTGGCCAGGGAGGTTCGGCGTCAACGCGACCATGATCGTTCTCCTTGGGATGAAGCGGCTATGCCGCAGCGTAAGCCACACGTCGAAGCTACATGGCCGCAGGTGATCGCTGCAATCGCGCCCGGTGCGAATTCGGCCTCGGGCTGATGCCGGGTTGGCGCCGGGCAAAAGGAAGGTGCAAAGTACGGGAGCCGACCCCGTTACCGGAGCCCCCCGTCATGCCCCCATTTTCCGATCAGGATGCGATGGCCCGCAAGATCCTCTTGGCCCTTGACGAGCGGCGGCAGATCGCAGGCCTCGGCGCGGACGACCCGGCTTTCGACGTCGCGCGCGCCTATGCCGTCGCCGCGCGCGTCACGACGCTGCGCGAGGAGCGGGGGGAGCGCCGCATCGGCCGCAAGATCGGCTTCACCAACCGCACGATCTGGGACGAGTACGGCGTCCATGCGCCGATCTGGGGCCATGTCTACGACACGACGCGGTCTTATCTGGCGGATGCCGGGGAGGCGTTCGATCTGGCGGGCGTAGTCGAGCCGCGCATCGAGCCGGAAATCGTGTTGTCGCTGGCGCGGGCCCCGGAGCCGGGGATGGACGAGCGCGAGCTGCTGGGCTGCGTCGGCTCCATCGCGCACGCCTTCGAGATCGTGCAGTCGCTGTTCGCCGGGTGGCGGTTCACGGCTCCCGACACGATAGCCGCCTTCGGCCTCCACGGGGCGCTGCTCCTCGGCCCGCCCCAGCACCTCGTGGCGGCGAACCGCTCGATGTGGTTCGACCGGCTGTCCGGCTTCGACATCGCGCTTCTGCGCAACGGCGAGGTTGTCGACCGGGGCAACGCCGCGAACGTGCTCGGAGGCGGTCCGCTCGCCGCCTTGCGTCATCTCGTCGAGCTTCTGGCGAATGATGGCGGGCCGCCGCTCGCGCCGGGCGAGATCGTCTCGACCGGTACGCTCACAAGGGCATTGCCGATCGCGCCAGGCGAAACCTGGAGCACCGAGCTTTCCGGTGTCCCGCTGAAGGGGATCAGCGTGACCTTCGGCTGACGGGCAAGGCGACGCCTTGAGGAGCGAGGCGAGGGTTGACGGTGGGGAAGGCCGCGAATTGACGCATCGGCGCTTTCTCTTTCTAATCGGCCGGCACTGGGGCAAGCGATCAACCTGCATCCTCAAGTCGGAAAGGGCCAGAGAAGCCCTGACGTCCAACAACCAGAGGGAAAACCATGAGCGAGACATCCACAACCAAGAGAAACCTGGCACGAGCCTTCGCGACCACGGCTGTCGCGCTTCTCATGGCCGTCGGAACGGTCGGGCATGTCAGTCAGGCGCAGGCCCAGGCGAGCCAGCCGACGAGCGGGGGCACAATCCAGCTCGCCGTCACGCCGGAGCCGCCGGGCCTGATGCTGGGGCTGATGCAGAACGGGCCCACCCAGATGATCGCCGGCAACATCTACGAATCCCTGCTGCGCTACGACACCGACCTCAACCCGCAGCCGTCGCTCGCCGAGAGCTGGGAAGTCTCCGACGATGAACTGACCTACACCTTCAAGCTGCGCGAGAACGTCAAGTGGCACGACGGCGAGGATTTCGACGCCGACGACGTGATATTCTCCCTCGACGTGTTCCTGCGCGAGGTGCATCCGCGCTGGCGGCCGACCGTGACCAACCAGGTCGAATCAATCGAGAAGACCGGCGAGCACGAGGTGAAGATCACCCTCAAGCAGCCCTTCGATCCGCTCCTCCTGAGCTTCGAGGTCGGCACGACGCCGATGATCCCGCAGCACATCTACGAGGGCACGGATTACCGCGCTAACCCGATGAACGCGACGCCGATCGGCACCGGCCCGATGAAGTTCGTGGAGTGGAGCCGCGGCTCCTACGTTCATCTCCAGCGCAACGAGGACTACTATCTCGAGGGCAAGCCCTATATCGACGAGGTCTATTACCGCTTCATCCCGGATGCCGCGTCGCGGGCCGTCGCCTACGAGACCGGCACGGTGGACGTCCTGACCGGCGGGTCGGTCGAGATCTTCGACGTGCCGCGCCTCGCTGACCTCCCCAATACCTGCGTGACCACCGACGGCTGGGAGATGTTCGCGCCCCATGCCTGGGTCGCGCTCAACGTTCGCGAAGGGGTGCTCGCGGACAAGACCTTCCGCCAGGGCCTGATGCACGCGATCGACCGGGAATTCGCCCGCGACGTGGTCTGGTCCGGCTACGGCACCATCGCCACCGGGCCGATCTCCTCGCGGACCCGCTTCTATTCCGATGACGTGCCGCAATTCCCGTTTGATCCCGATCGCGCGCGCGAACTGATCGAGGAATCAAGCTATGACGGGGAGACGCTCGAATTCCTGGTGCTGCCCTACGGGGAGACTTGGACGCGATGGGCGGAAGCCACGCGGCAGAATCTCGAGGATGTGGGCGTGAAGGTGGACCTGGTCACGACGGACGTGGCGGGCTGGACGGAACGCGTGGGCAACTTCAACTTCGAGATGACCCACAACTTCCTCTACCAGTACGGCGATCCCGCGCTCGGCGTCGCCCGTTCCTATGTTTCCTCCAACATCGTGGAGGGCAATCCCTTCTCGAACGTGACGGGCTATTCCAACGAGGAGGTGGATCGCCTCTTCGCGGAGGCCGCCAACGCTCCCGCCGAGGAGCGTGAAGCGCTCTATCAGGAAGTGCAGGAACTCCTCGTCGACGAGTTGCCCGTGCTCTGGATGGTCGAGATGGACTTCCCGACCGTCTATCGCTGCGACCTGAAGGATTTCATCACGACTGCGATCGGGGTGAACGACGCCTTCCGGGATGCCTGGCTCGAGCAGTGACGCCTGACCGAACGGCATGAAACCGTCCTTCCGGGCCCGCCCGGAAGGACTTTTCCCGCGCATCTTCGGAAACCGCAGCCGACATGCATCTTCTTCGTTTCATCGGCGGCCGGCTGGTCAAGGGCGTCCTCGTCCTGATCGCGATCGCGACGCTCAATTTCTTCCTCATCCGCGCCGCGCCCGGCGATCCGGCGACCGTCATGGCCGGGGAGGCGGGGGCGGCGGATGCGGAATTCCTGCGCCAGCTGCGCGAGCAGTTCGGGCTCGACCTGCCGCTCCACGAACAGCTCTGGATCTATCTCACCGACATCCTCACCCTCGATCTCGGCTTTTCCTACCGGCAGGGCCGCCCCGTGATCGACCTGATCGCCGACCGCCTGCCCGCGACGCTGCTCCTGACGGGAGCCGCCTTCGTCTTCTCCCTCGCGCTGGGGGTCGTCCTCGGCATCCTCGCTGCGCGGCGGGCTGGAAAATGGTCAGATTCCGCCATCACGACGGGCGCCCTGTTCTTCTATGCGATGCCGCTGTTCTGGATCGCCCTCATGAGCCAGATCATCTTCTCGCTCTGGCTCGGCTGGCTGCCCAATGTCGGGTTCGAGACTATCGGCGCGGGATATACCGGGCTGCGCCGCGCCCTCGATATCGGCGCGCACCTGATCCTGCCCGCGACGACCCTCGGGCTCTTCTTCACCGCGCTCTACGCCCGCATGATGCGCGCCTCGATGCTTGAAATTGCGGGCGCGGATTTCGTCAAGACGGCGCGCGCCAAGGGCGTGCACGAGGGCCGCATCGTGCGCCGCCATATCGCCCGCAACGCCATCCTGCCGGTGGTCACGCTCGCCGGCCTCCAGGCGGGGCAGATCGTCGGCGGGGCCGTGCTGACCGAGACCGTGTTCGGCTGGCCGGGGATCGGGCGCCTGATGTTCGAGGCGCTTGCGCAGCGGGACTACCAGGTGCTGCTCGGCGTCTTCTTCATCTCCTCCGCCATGGTGGTCCTGTTCAACCTGATCACTGACGTGGTCTACCGGATCGCCGATCCGCGCATCGAGGTGGGGCGATGAGCTTCTTCAAGCGCTTTGCGCGCAACAAGGGCGCGCTGATCGGGCTGATCATCCTGCTGATCGTCGTCGCGGCTGCGATCCTCGCCCCGTATTTCTACCCGACCTCGCCCTGGCGCATGGTCACGCGCCCGTTCCTGCCGCCGATGGCGGTCGACGGCTACTGGCTCGGGAGTGACGCGCTGGGCCGCGACGTCGCCGCCGGCGTGATGCACGGCGCGCGGGTCTCGCTCCTGATCGGGCTCGTCTCGACCCTGACGGCGCTCCTGATCGGCGTGCCGATCGGGGCGCTCGCGGGCTATTTCGGCGGGCTCATCGACGACGCGCTGATGCGCTTCACGGAGTTCTTCCAGACCATCCCCGCCTTCGCCCTCGCCATCGTCATCGTGGCCATCCTGCAGCCGTCGCTCTATTCGATCGTGCTCGCCATCGCCATCGTCTCCTGGCCGCCGGTGGCGCGGCTGGTGCGCGGGGAGGTGCTCTCGCTCAGGTCGCGCGAATATGTGCAGGCCGCCGTCGTCATCGGGCAGTCGACGCCGCGCATTATCTTCACGCAGGTCCTGCCGAACACGATCGCGCCGATCACGGTCATGGCCTCGCTGATGGTGGCGAGCGCGATCCTGCTCGAATCCGCCCTGTCCTTCCTCGGGCTCGGCGATCCCAACATGATGACCTGGGGCTACATGATCGGGGCCGGGCGCACCCGGCTCATCGCCGCCTGGTGGATCAGCTTCTTTCCGGGCGTCGCGATCTTCCTCACGGTGCTCGCGCTCAACCTCGTCGGCGAGGGGCTCAACGACGCCCTCAATCCGCGCCTGTCGCAGGGAGAGGCGTGATGCCGGTCCTGACGATCGACAAGCTCACCCTCGCCTTGCCCTCCGTCGCCGACAGGGCCCATGCGGTCTCCGATCTCGATCTCGCCATCGAGGCGGGGGAGACCCTTTGCATCGTGGGTGAATCCGGGTCCGGGAAGTCCATGACGGCGCATGCGGTCATGGGCCTTCTGCCGAAGGCCGTGCGCCCCGCGGGGGGATCGATCAAGCTGGCGGGACGCGAGCTTCTCGGGCTCGACGAGGACGAGATGCGCTCCGTGCGCGGGCGCGAGATCGGCATGATCTTCCAGGAGCCGATGACATCGCTCAACCCCGTGATGCGCATCTCCGACCAGATCCTCGAGACCTTCGAGGCGCACCGGGTCTTCGATGCCGAGGAGCGGACACGCCGCACGATCTCGCTGCTCGAGGAGGTGGGCCTGCCCGACCCGACGCATATCGCGCGCGCCTATCCGCACGAATTGTCCGGGGGGCAGCGCCAGCGCGTGATGATCGCGGTCGCCCTCGCCCTCGAGCCGAGACTCCTGATCGCGGACGAGCCGACGACGGCGCTCGACGTCACGACGCAGGCCCAGATCCTGCGGCTGATCGACGAGCTGCGCCGCAGGCACGGGACAGCCGTCCTGTTCATCACCCATGATTTCGGGGTGGTCGCCGAGATCGCCGACCGGGTCGCCGTTCTCCAGAACGGCATCTGCGTGGAGCAGGGGAGCGCGCAGGACGTGCTGCATGCGCCGCGCCATGACTACACGAAGCGGCTTCTTGCAGCCGTTCCCTCGCTGACGCCGCCGCCCCCGAAGGCGCTCGGGGACGCGCCCGACGCGCTGGTGGTCCAAGGACTGAACAAGACCTATGGCGGGCGCGGGTTCTTCGGAGGTTCCCGCCGCGTCGTCGCCGCCGAGGATGTCAGCTTCACGATCCGGCGCGGGGAAACGCTGGGGCTCGTCGGCGAATCCGGTTCGGGGAAATCGACTGTCGGGCGCTGCATCCTGCGCCTCATCGAGCCCGATGCCGGGGAGCTGCGGGTTGGCGAGGTATCGATTCGCGACCTGTCGCCGCGCCGCTTCCGCCCCTTCCGCAAGCGCATCCAGATGGTGTTCCAGGACCCGTACGCCTCGCTCAATCCCCGCCGCCGGGTCGGGCGCATCATCGCGGAGGGGCCGGAGGCGCAGGGCGTGCCGCAGCGGGAGGCGGAGGCGCGGGCGCGGGAGCTGCTCGATCTCGTCGGGCTCTCCGCCAACGCCGCCGACCGCTATCCGCACGAATTCTCCGGAGGCCAGCGCCAGCGCATCGGCATCGCCCGCGCGCTCGCCCTCGATCCCGACGTGCTCATCGCCGACGAGCCGGTCTCCGCGCTCGACGTCTCCGTCCAGGCGCAAATTCTCGACCTGATCCAGGATCTCCAGAAGCGGCTCGGCCTCGCAATCCTCTTCGTCACCCATGATCTGCGCGTGGCGGCGCAGGTCTGCGACAGGATTGCCGTGATGCAGAGGGGGAGGATCGTCGAACTCGCTCCCACGGCCGATCTGTTCGCCCGTCCGAGCCACGCCTATACGCAGGCGCTTCTCGCTGCCGTTCCGGGAGCGGGGGCGCGGATGAAGTCGCCGGAGCCGTGACCGCAGGACCAGAACCCCGCGCGGAAACCTCTTCCGCCTGCACGCCCGCGGCGGGTTCCCCGCGTCTCCTGCGCAGGCCGGAATGCAATTTCACATCGCCCCGCCGGATCGGGCCGAGGAACCGTCTTCGGTCTCAGGCAGTTGCATCGAAAGGAGTATTCGAGTGGTGAGAGGCGATGCGGCGGGCCATGGGAAAGAGGAAGAAGCGTGCCGGGGCGGTTTCCCGTATTGCGTTCGCTCTGACGGTTGCCGGGGCGCCGCTCCTTCTGAATGAAACGGCCGAGGCGCAATCTGCGCGCCAGATGCGGGAAATGACCGCACTGGGCTGCGTCATCCGCAGCGAAGCGGGGCAGCGGTACTGGGCCTGTCCTCCCGCCGCCATGCGCCAGGTCAGACGCAGCCGGGACCCCGAGACGACCGGATCGGTCGCGCCCCGGGGTCCGGCGGCGACCGGGCGAGGCGAAATCAACTACTGCGTCCGCCAGTGCGACGGATTCTACTTCCCCCTCGGGGCGCCCGCGAACGGCAGCTCCGGCGCCCTGCAACAGGCCTGCGACACGGTCTGTCCGGGTGCTGCGACGACACCCTATAGCGTACGCGCCAATTCCGACGGCATTTCGGAGGCCCGATCCGTGGCCGATGGTTCGTTATACCGGGATTTCCAGAACGCCTTCCTGCACCAGAGACGGCTCATCGTCGGATGCAGTTGCCGCACGGAAGATGGGGATGCGTCCGCGCGGGTGAAGCAGGATCCGACCCTGAAGGCCGGGGATATCGTGGTCACCGCCGAGGGTCCGCAGGTTTATCAGGGCAACAGCAGTTTCGTCGATCTGCGCGACAGCGACGCCCTCAATCCGGCGCTGCGCCGGGCGCTGACCGAGCGGATCGAATTGTCGCAACGCTGATGCGGGCAGCAAAAAGGCGGCCTCCGTCCGAGGCCGCCTGATCGTCCCTCGAGAACATCAGACCATGTCAGGGCTTGTCGCGCGCGATCGTCGGAACGCCGGAAACGGGGCCGGGACCGCCGCTGCGTTTGGGCTCGGGAGGCGTCCCGGCGAGCAGCGCGCGAATTTCCGCGCCCGTCAGCGTCTCGCGCTCGATCAGGGCCTGGGCGAGCATTTCCAGCTGATCGGCATTGCGGGTCAGGATTTCCCGCGCCTCAGAAAGGGCCAGATCCACGAAGCGGCGCACTTCCGCGTCAATGGTGCGGGCGGTCTCTTCCGAGACATTCTGCTGCCGGCCCATGGAGCGGCCCAGGAACACCTCGTCCTGGTTGTCGCCGTAGGAGACGGTGCCGAGTTCCTCGGAGAAGCCCCAGCGGGTGACCATCATGCGGGCGAGCTTGGTCGCCTGGTCGATGTCGGACTGCGCGCCGGAGGTGACCTTTTCGCGGCCGAAGATCATCTCCTCGGCGATGCGCCCGCCCATCATGATGGCGAGGCGCGAGGTCATCTGCTCGAAGCTCATGGAGAGCTTGTCGCGCTCGGGCAGCTGCATGACCATGCCCAGCGCGCGCCCG
>JAWLCY010000007.1:0-284135 GCA_041686895.1 Saliniramus sp.
TCCTTGAGCTTGTGCTTGACCTCCGCCACGAGCCCGTCGCCGATGACGTGTTCGCCCATCTCGGTGCGCGGGTTCGAGAAGGCCTGGCCGAGACCCATGGCCGCGCTGGGAAGGCCCGCGATGGCGCTGACGTCGCCGAAGGCCACGCGGCCCAGGGTGATCGCGGCGTTCGCGACGGCGCGGACGTCCTCGCTGGCGCCCAGGAGCCTCAGCTGCAGATCGGTGCTGAGCTGGATCGCGCCCCCGATATTGCTGCTCTTGATGATCTGGGCGGCCTGCGCGGCGATGGCCGCGGCCTCGACCGCGCCGCCGGCAATCCCCTCAATCTCCAGGGCCTCCAGGACGCCGATCGCGAGCGTCGCGGCGCCGAGCTTCGACGGATTGTCCACGAGATTGACCAGGTCCAGGCCGCTCCCCACGACGTTGCGCACCATCGGCGGCAGGACCGGGCTCAGAAGCTGGTTGGCCATCCCGATCATCTGCGTCGCCTGCGCCACGCTGATCCCGGACTGCCCCGCCTCCTCGGGCTGAGTCGCAGTCTCATTCGCCGCCCGCATGACGTTGCCGATGGCCTCGACGGCCACGCCGCTCAGGAACTCCCAGGCCTCCTGCATTTCGGGGGAGAGTGCATCTGCAGCCTCCTCTCCTTTGACCTTCGGCGGGCCATCATCAGGGAGTGAATCCTTCTGATCGAGCCTGGAGCCGGGCAGTGGGTCGCTGAGATTGTCAGGCCGCCGCTGGTTCGGCCCCGCGATGACGATAACGTCGATCAACGGGAACATGCGCTTGAATTCGAGGATCACGTTAGCGCAGGATTCGCAGACGGTGTATTGCGAATAGAGCACGATGCGACCGCGTGTCTGAGCGCCGTTCAGGTTATCGTTCAGGTTCTGGGCGAGCCAGTTCAGAAGCTTGTACTCGGTATCCGCCGCGCGGTTGTTATAGAGAGCCGAAATCACTTCCTGCCCAGCCGCCACCGGCGGCACGAAGTTCTGGATTACGCGTCCGCCGCTTGCCCCGTAGAGATGGCCTGTCACGCCGTCGAGGTCGTATTCCAGTTTCGCGACGTTCTGGCCATCTTTCAGCGTCGCCACCGGCCGTGCGTTGTTCGCGGCTTCGCGGATTTCGCGGACGACGTTCGGCAGATTGCCCCGCAGCCGGCGGTATTCGTCCATGTCACGGTTGATGACGCGCGTGTAGTCGTTCTCCTGCGCGACAACAGGCAACTCGTCGCCTGCGTTCGGGAAGATCGTCACGCCGATCGCAGGGTCCAGTTCTTCGCGTGGATGCCCTGTATGCGGCGGGGCAGGTACTCGCTCTCTCGGGTTGTCGAGAATAAGCTCATCTGGATCGGGCTGCGGTCCCGGTGGAAAGCCTTCTTGCGGCGGAATGTCGGGCACGACCTCCGGCGCCGGCGTGAGGAGGTTTCGTCGCTCTTCATCGGAAGCGGCTTCGGGCGCGGGAAGCGTCCAGCCGCCCTCGCCCACGACGGTCCTCGACTCCGACAACATACCCAGAAATTCATCGAGGGCGATCACAGTCGTAAGCCCAAATCGCTCCAGCGCCTCGAGCGCTCGCATGTCCGATGGGCCTGAGAGGAGAGCGAAACGAGCCCCGTCCCACGCTGGATAATAAAGTACATCCAGCCCCGCCTCCCCGGCCAGCCGGCTCAGATGGGCGGCGTCCCGTAAGGCGTCGGCGTGGCTCGAAGGCGCCGTGTCAGAGTGCATCCTCCAACCGTAATCGCGCTCCATCGCGCCAAGCGCGTCCACGAAACTCACCTGTCCGGCGCGGAACGGCAATGCGGAAGCAGTCGGTTCAGTCGGCTGAGCGCGCCCAAGGGTAGCCTCTCGGGCCTGCTCCAAGATACCCGGGCTGACATCAATCGATCCCGGTCCGGAATTGAAGGCGCGCTCGCGGCTCAGAAGATGCATGAACGAATCGACCGTCAACGGGTTCAGCCGCAGGGTCTGTGGGTTCAGCGCCAGGTTGAAGTCGAGGCGACCCTCGGCATTGCGCTGCATCACCACTACTCCGGTGACCCGGTTCGCCACGCTCTGCAGTTGGCCGAATTCGTTTCGACTGGCGATCAGATCAGGAAAATTCTCGAGCATTGCGTGCGCGAGATCCTCCCGCGCCCTTACGAGTTCGGCGGACGGCGTCCCCGCAGGGGCGGCAGTGATCATGACAGCTCCGATGGCAAGCAGTCCCGCACCGCCGACCGTCGCCGCAGCTGTCTTCAGCGCCGTGGCGAACTTCGCCAGTGCTGCGGCTGCAGCCGACCCTCCCTGCTGCAGCGCCTGCACCGTCTCGAGTCCGATCAGCGGCGTGGAAGCGCTCTTGGTCTCCTTCGAAAGGGAGAATTCTTCACCCCGCGAAATTGCGGCAGGAACAATGGACCCGCCAACGGAAAGAACAGAACCTTGCATCATCGCCCTCATAATATACATATTAACTATATATATTAACTATAAATTATAGCAATAGAAATTTATGATGCCGCTTTTTCGAATGCAGATTGAGGCTGTTCGCCCCTCAAAAGCAAAGGCCCCGCAGCGGCTGCCGCGGGGCCTCGTTTGCGTCGGCTCGCGCCAAGGCTCAGCTATGAGCCAGGATCGCCAGCAACAGCAACGCTATGATGTTGGTGATCTTGATCGCCGGGTTCACGGCAGGTCCCGCCGTATCCTTGTAGGGGTCGCCGACGGTGTCGCCGGTGACGGAGGCCTTGTGTGCCTCGGAGCCCTTGAGGTGCTTCACGCCGTCCTTGTCGATGAAGCCGTCCTCGAAGGACTTCTTCGCGTTGTCCCAGGCGCCGCCGCCCGAGGTCATCGAGATGGCCACGAAGAGACCGGTGACGATCACGCCGAGCAGCATCGCGCCGACAGCCGAGAACGCCTGATCCTTGCCGGCGATGGCGTAGATCACGAAGTAGGTCACGATCGGGGCGAGCACGGGGAGCAGCGAGGGGATGATCATCTCCTTGATCGCCGCTTTCGTCAGCATATCGACCGCGCGCCCGTAATCGGGGCGCTCGGTGCCCGCCATGATCCCCGGCTTCTCCTTGAACTGCCGGCGGACTTCCTCGACCACCGCGCCCGCTGCCCGGCCGACCGCCGTCATCGCGATGCCGCCGAAGAGGAACGGGATCAATCCGCCGAAGAGCAGGCCGACCACGACATATGGATTGGCCAACGAGAAGTCGGGCGTCACGCCGCGGAAGTACTGGTACTCCGTCGCGCCGGGGACATTCGCCTCGGCGATAAAGAAATTCAGATCCGAAGTATAGGCGGCGAAGAGCACCAGCGCGCCGAGACCGGCGGAGCCAATCGCGTAGCCCTTGGTGACGGCCTTCGTCGTGTTGCCGACCGCGTCGAGGGCATCGGTGGACTGGCGCACCTCCTTGGGAAGCCCCGCCATCTCCGCGATGCCGCCCGCATTGTCCGTCACCGGCCCGAAGGCGTCGAGGGCGACGACCATGCCGGCGAGCGCGAGCATCGCCGTCACGGCGATGGCGATGCCGAACAATCCTGCGAGGAGATACGAGCCGATGATGCCCGCGACGATGACGAGCGTCGGCAGCGCGGTCGACTCGAGCGAGATCGCCAGGCCCTGGATGACGTTGGTGCCGTGCCCGGTCACCGACGACTGTGCGATCGAGCGCACCGGCCGGAAGCCGACGCCGGTATAGTACTCGGTGATCACGACGATCAGTCCGGTCACGAGCAGGCCGACGATGGCGCAGAGCAGCAACGCGAAGGAGGAGAACGTGACGGCCTCGACGCCGCCGCCGATGATGGGCACGTTCGCCGTGAAGGTCGAACCGAAGCCGCCGAACAGCATCAGGTTCGCAAGCGCGATCGCCACGATCGAGAGGACGCCGGTTGCAATGAAGCCCTTGTAGAGCGCTCCCATGATCGACTGGTTCTGCCCCAGCTTCACGAAGAAGGTGCCCGCGATCGAGGTCACGATGCAGACCGCGCCGATGGCGAGCGGATAGAGCAGCATGGTCTCGAGATTCGGCTGGCCGGCAAAGAAGATCGATGCCAGCACCATGGTCGCGACGAAGGTGACGACGTAGGTCTCGAACAGATCGGCCGCCATGCCGGCGCAATCGCCGACATTGTCGCCGACATTGTCGGCGATCGTCGCCGGGTTGCGCGGATCGTCCTCGGGGATGCCGGCTTCCACCTTGCCCACGAGATCGCCGCCGACATCCGCGCCCTTGGTGAAGATGCCGCCGCCGAGACGCGCGAAGATCGAGATCAACGAGGCGCCGAAGCCCATCGCCACGAGGGAGTCGACGATCACGCGCCCGCCCGGATCGAAGCCGAGCATGCGGGTGAGGACGAGGTAGTAGATCGCGACGCCGAGCAGCGCGAGACCGGCGACGAGCATTCCGGTCACCGCGCCCGACTTGAACGCCACGTCGAGACCCGCAGAAAGCGACTGCGTCGCCGCCTGGGCCGTGCGGACATTGGCGCGGACCGACACGTTCATGCCGATGAAGCCGGCCGCGCCCGAGAGAATCGCGCCGATCGCGAAGCCGATCGCCACCCAGATCCCGAGAAGGAAGACAAGGCCGATGAAGAGAATGACGCCGACGACGCTGATCGTGATGTACTGACGCCGCAAGTAGGCCTGCGCGCCTTCCGCGATCGCCCCGGCGATCTCCTGCATGCGCAGCGTACCCGCGTCACGTTTCATGACGTCGTTGATGGCCCAGAGGCCGTAGGCGATCGACAACGCGCCGCCCAGAATAATGAGTATCAATGCAAGCATCTGACCGTCCTTGGGATCGAGGGCTCAGACGCAACTCGGGCCCGGCGCATGAGGTTACCGCGCCGCCCCAAACGCCCGCCCCCAGGGGTGGTGCGGAATTCCTGCCAAACTTTTTCTCGCTGCGCAAATGGGAGTTGGGGTGAAAATTACGCTTCTACCCAGCGAATCTTCACATTTGTTGCTCACGCTGCGGCCGACCGGCGGAAACGGGCCTGGGCGATCACCAGGATCAGCGCGATCGCAATCGGCGGAAACGCCAGCCAGTTCACCGTCTCCCAGCCGCCGGCGCTCAGGAGCTTGCCCGAGGAGAAGGAGGCAAGCGCCACGGAGCCGAAGACGAGAAAGTCGTTGGCCGCCTGAACCCTCGTGCGCTCTTCCGGGCGGTAGCAATCGGTCACCATCGCCGTCGCGCCGATGAAACCGAAGTTCCAGCCCACGCCGAGGAGAATCAGCGCGCTCCAGAAATGCGCGACCGTCAGCCCGTTCAGGGCGATCACCGCGGAGACGGCGATCATGCCGAGGCCAATCCCCGTGATCATCTCCTTGCCGAAACGATCGATCAGGCGCCCCGTGAAGAAGCTCGGCGCGAACATCGCCAGGATATGCCAGGAGATACCGAGCGCCGCCGTCTCGATCGGCAATCCGCAATCCACCATCGCCAGCGGCGCAGCGGTCATCAGGAAGGCCATCAGCCCGTAGGACACGATACCCGCAGTCACGGCGATCAGGAACCGCGGCTGGCGCATGATCTCGCCGAGCGGGCGGCCTGTCGCCGTCGAAGCCGTCACCGGCACCGGCGCGGCGCGCAGGAAGGAGACGACGACGATCGACATCAGGGCCAGTCCCGCCTGCGCGAGGAAGGAACCGGAGAACATGGCGCCGGGGACGATCTCCCGCGTGAAGATCACGACCTGCGGCCCGATGATCCCCGCGACCAGGCCGCCCGCCATGACATACGAAATGGCCCGCGCCTTGAATGCGGGCGTCGCGGAATCGGCCGCCGCGAAGCGGTAGCTCTGGACGTATGAGGCGTAGAAGCCCGCCGTGAGCGTTCCGACGCAGAACATCACGAAGTCACCCCAGGCAATGCCGAGCGCAGCGACAACGCCTCCGATCACGCCCAGGCTAGCACCGAAGACGTAGCCGTTGCGGCGTCCGAAGCGGCGCATCACGAGGGCCGCCGGAATCGTCCCGAGGGCGAGTCCCAGGTTGAGAAGGCTCACGGGAAGCGTGGCGAGCGCGGGGTTGGAAGCGAGCGTGAGGCCGACAATGCCCCCGAGCGAGATCACAATGGCCGGATTCGCGCCCCCCAGCGCCTGCGCTATCGCCAGAACCCACGCATTCCGCTTGGCGAGCGCATTGGGGTCCGTGTCGTGATACATCTTGCCGCCTCGGCTTCAGAAATGGGAATACGAGCCGTTCCCGTAGAATTTTTCCTTGCCGTGGTAGCGGAAGAGCGGCGGAGAATCGCCCTCGCAAAAGCGCCCAATCGGGGTGACGTTAACCGCAGCTTGCCGCCCGCGCTCGCAGAACGCCTCCACATTTTCCGGGGGGACGGCGCATAGCAGCTCGTAGTCATCCCCCCCCGTGACAAGGCGATCCATCAGCGAAGGATCGATGGAGAGTGCCGCGCGCGCTGCGTCCGATAGAGGCAGTTCCTCGAGCGCGATCTCCGCCGTGACGCCGCTCGTGCGCGCCATCTTGGCGAGATCGCCGGCGAGCCCGTCGGACACGTCCATGGCGGCTCGCGCGTATCTGTGGACCAGCTGTCCCAACGCCACGCGCGGCTGCGGGTGAAGGTAGCGATCCGTCAGGAAGACGCGCTTCTCGAGGGACATTGCCTGCGCCCAGTCGACCAGCGGATCCTTGCGGAGATCGAGGCCGAGCGCCGCGTCTCCGATCGTGCCGCTGACGCAGACCAGGTCGCCGGGAGAGGCCGTGAATCGATGCACCATCGTCCCCCGCGGCGCCTCCCCGAAGGCCGTCACAGACATCCAGAACGGGCCGTTGGCGCGAACCGTGTCGCCGCCGAGGAGCGGGCAGGCATGCGCCAGAGCCGCATGATGCAGCCCTTCCGCCAGTTCCTTCAGCCATGATTCGCGCCAGTCGTCGGAAAGCGCGAGGCTCAGGACGAAGCCGCGCGGTCGCGCGCCCTTCGCCGCCAGGTCGGAAAGGTTGACCGCGAGCGCCTTGCGTCCGATGGACCGTGCTGGATCATCCGGGAAAAAGTGCACGCCGGCGACGATGGCATCCACCGTGACGACGAGATCATGGCCGTCGGGCACCGCTATGCTCGCCGCGTCGTCCCTCAGGCCAAACGCCCCCTCCCCTGCGGAAGGAGCAAAAAACCGGGAGATCAGTTCGTCCTCGCCGACCCGCTCCGAAGTGCTCATGACGCCGACCGGACCTTGTCTGTGAACATCGCGTACTTCGAGTAGCGAGAAACGCCTGCCCAGGCAACCGAAGCCCTCGAAGGCTGCCGCTCAGCTCTTTCGGCGTTCCTGCAACTCGGCGGCGCGCACCTCGTGCGCGACCGCATCGAGCACGCCGTTGACGAGGCCCGGCTCGTCCTCCGAATAGAAGCCGTGCGCAATCTCGAGATACTCGTTGATCACGACGCGGACCGGGACATCCTTGCGGAACATGAGTTCATAGGCCCCCGCGCGCAGGATCGCGCGAAGCACGGCCTCGATCCGCTTCAGCGGCCAGCCCTTCGCCAGCGCGCCGTCGACCTTCCCGTCCACGGCCCGCTGCTCGCGTACCACGCCGTTGAGGATGTCGCGGAAGAAGCCGAGATCCGACGGGTTGAAGGTGACGTCGTCGATCTCGCGGCCGATCCAGTGGGCCTCGAATTCCGCCATGACGTCGATGATGCCCTTTCCGGACACCTCCATCTGGTAGAGGGCCTGGACGGCGGCGAGCCGTGCGGCGGAACGCTCGGTCGATTTCGACATGTCAGACGCCCTCCCCCAGGCCGCGCTTGAGCCGGAGCACCGCCAGCGCCGCCTCGGCCGCGCCCGCCCCCTTGTTCATCTCGGTCACGCGCGCACGCGCCCAGGCCTGATCCTCGTTCTCGACCGTCAGGATGCCGTTTCCAAGGGGAAGTCGCCGCGCGACGGAAAGGTCCATCAGCGCGCGTGAGCTCTCCCCCGCGACGATGTCGTAATGCCCTGTCTCGCCGCGGATGACGCAGCCCAGCGCCACCACCGCATCATAAGGCGCGCCGCGCTGCTCGGCCCGCTCCAGCATGATCGCGATCGTCGCCGGGATCTCCAGCGCTCCGGGAACCGTGACGACGTCCACGACGGCTCCCGCCGCCGCCAGCGCCTCGCGCGCGCCGCGCAGCAATTCATCGGCGAGGCCGTCGTAGAAGCGCGCCTCGACAATGAGCACGCGCACGCCGGGGACAGGCGGCGCGCCGTTCGGGGCGGTGTTGTTCGCGATCATCTGAAGCCCTGGGACCATGCGCTTGGATTCGAAGCGCCTGAGTTAAGGGTCCCCGCCTCCGAGAGCAAGCACAACAAGCGGCTTTGCGCGCAAAAGCACGCTACAGCGCGGCTCGCTCGCGGGTCGGCGCTTCAGCGGACGACGAGAACCGAAATTTTTGCGTGGCGCACGATCGTCGTGGCGTTGGAGCCGAGCAGATAAGTCGACATCGACGGACGGTGGGACCCGATGACGATGAGGTCTGCCGCCGCCTTGTCGGCCTCGTCAAGCACCTCGTGATAGACCGAGCCGAGGCGCACGACGGAGGAAATCCTGTCCTTTGGCAGCGCTATGCCGGCGGCGATCTCGGCGAGCCCCTCCTCGGCCTCGCGCTGCTGGTCCTGATCGAAGCTCGGCGGCACGAATTCCATGTAGGTCACGGGCATGATCGAGCGGATATAGATCAGCCGAACGCTGCCGCCCCCGGCATCCGCGAGCGCCGTTGCGGTATCGACTGCGGGGCGCGAGGTCTCGGGATCGGCGAGATCGACAGGAACGAGAATGGTCTGGTACATGGGGGAACTCCTGGCTGCGGCCTGAACGCCGGCCCTCCGTCAAGCTTGCACATTCACCTCTGGCAGAGAATTGACGAAGCGCAAAGGTGAGGAAATCTTCTTGCGAAGCCGCGTTTTTGGCATTTGACGCCCGACAATACTCGTCCCACCTTATCCCCTCGGCAACCGAAAGAAGCGCAGGCGTGAACCTCTCCTCCGACGCAGCGTGGCGCAAGCGCGCCATCTTCGCCTCGCCGCTGGCGTTCCTGATGACGCTCGCCTTCATCAACTATATCGGCTTCGCGAGCTGGCAGGCGCTTCTCAACAACTTCGCCAAGGAGGAAGCGGGCTTTACCGGGTTCGAGATCGGCGTCCTCCAGTCCGTCCGCGAAATCCCGGGCTTCCTGGCCTTCACCGCGATCTTCCTGTTCATGCTGATGCGCGAGCAGATGCTCGCCTATCTCAGCCTGATCACGCTTGGCGTCGGCGTGGCGATGACCGGGCTCTTCCCGAGCTTCTACGGGCTGCTGATCACGACGATGATCATGTCGATCGGCTTCCACTATTTCGAGACCGCGAACCAGGCGCTGTCCCTGCAGCTCCTGTCGAAGAAGGAGGCGCCGGGCGGGCTGGGCAAGATCCATGGCGCCAATGCAGCCGCGCAGCTGACCGCCTATGGCGGGATCGCGGCGGTCTACTTCCTGATCGAGCCGAGCTTCGAGGCCCTCTTCCTCGTCGCCGGCGGCGCAACGATCCTGCTGGCGTTCCTCGCCATGTCCGTGTTCAGGCGCTTCCAGGGCTCCGTGCCCCAGAACAAGGGCATCGTCCTGCGCTCGCGCTACTGGCTTTACTATCTGCTGACTTTCCTCAGCGGGGCGCGGCGGCAGCTCTTCATGGCCTTCGGCGGCTTCCTGCTCGTCGAGCGTTTCGGCTACGACGTCTCCGCCCTCGCCAAGCTGCTCTTCCTGACCTGCGCCATCAACATTTTCGTCGCCCCGCTGCTCGGGAGGCTGATCGGAATCCTCGGCGAGCGGTTGACGATCATTCTCGAGAACGTCTCGCTGATCATCGTCTTCCTCGGCTACGCCTTCACCGGCAGCGCGGTCGTGGCCGGCGCGCTCTTCATCTTCGACGGCGTCTTCTTCACGCTCACGATCGCCCAGAAGACCTATTTCCAGAAGATCGCCCACCCGGCCGACATCGCGCCGACGGCGAGCGTCGCCTTCACGATCAACCACATCGCGGCCGTGGTCATCCCGGTGATCTTCGGCATCATCTGGCTGACCGACCCGAGCATCGTGTTCCTGATCGGGGCGGGCATCGCGACCATGTCGCTGGGCCTCGCCTTTCTTGTCCCGCGCCATCCGGACCACGGCTTCGAGACCACGATCAACTGGCTGCGCGGGACGGCGGAGCAGCGCGCTCCCGCCGAGTAGCAGGGCGCCCGGAGCGGCTCAGCCCTGCCGTGCCGGCGTGTGGACGGTCAGTCCGTCCAGTTCCTCGGTGACGCGGATCTGACAGGAAAGGCGGGAATTCGGACGCACCTCGAAGGCGAAGTCGAGCATGTCCTCCTCCATCGACTGCGGCGAGCCGGTCGCACCCCGCCATTCCTCGTCGACATAGACATGGCAGGTCGCGCAGGCGCAGGCGCCGCCGCATTCCGCCTCGATCCCCGGCACGCCGTTGCGGATCGCGGTCTCCATGAGTGTGGAGCCGACCTCGGCCTCGACCGTACGCGCTGTGCCCTGGGCATCGATAAAGGTGATATTGACCATCGGGAACTCCGTTGCGGAACATTCATGTTCCGGCGCAGACAGAAGGATTCCCGGGCTATCTATGCCATAGGGTGCGCCGAGACCAGTGCTCAGGCGAGCGAAAGAAGCCGCATCTCGATCGCCTCGCCGGTGGCAAGGACGCAGTCGAACAGCACGTCGCCCTGTCCCCTGGCCAGTTCTCCGTGATGGCGCAGGGCCATCTCGATCTCCTCGGTGACGCGGGCGACCTCGACGGCGCCGACGGCGCGGGCGCCCCCCTTGAGCGTATGGGCGGCGTCGATGCGTGTGGGAAGCTGGCTGTTGCCGACGATGACGGGCGCGAGCTTGCGGCACTGGTCCCGGAACAGCGAGAGGATGTCGCGCTCGAGTTCCGCATCCCCGAAGGTCTGCCTCGAAAGATGATCGAGGTCGAGGAACGCTGCGTCCGAAGAGCGGCTGCGCTCAGACGGCAAAGACATCATTTCCTGCACGCGTTCCCCCCGCTCGGTCGGCCACGCCATTATCCGTTCGATAATCGGCTGTGGTTCCACATTTCGTCCACAGCTTATCCTGTGTCGCCGGCGCGATGGCGGCAGGGTTTCGCAGTTATGGTAACCATACCGTTAATCAAACTCCTGAATCCGGGCCGCTCCGGCTTTCCATCGGAGACTCAGGTGTCTAAACTCCCAAGGGAAAATCGCGGTAATCCTGTTCCGATTGCTCAGGAGGCAGCTCGGAACCGGGTGTGGCGCGCGCATGGCCGAACCGTTAATCGGCCCCGCGTTATAGCTGCCGCTGCGAGAAGTTGCGTTTTATCGGGGCGGCGATATGGCCACAGAAAAGAAGCTGAAAGATCCGGCGGAAGCGGCGCTGTCGGCAATCGAGCAGGCGCTCAATCTGGGAGCGGACCAGAAGGGCGATCCGGCTTTGGCTCCCGAGGCAAAGGCCGCGGAGGAGCCGCGTACGGACGCGGCTGATCGCGAGCCGGATGCTACCGGGACAACGGCCCCGGCCTCTTCACGCGCTGGAGAACTCCGGCTCCCCGAGATCGAGGAGAACGAGCTGCTGCGCGATTTCGATGCCCGCATGCTCGACGAGGAACGCAGGACCCTGGACGCGGAGCTTAGATCAGGCGGCGCGGCGCCATCCGGCCGCGGCGAACCGATCACGTCGGCGAAGCTGAAGGAGCAGGCCCGCAACGTCGTCGCCCCGGACCGCTCGCGAGTCGCCAACGATGATCGCGAGAGCATCGGCATGATGATGCAGGCCCTGCGCGCGCGCCCCTCCCGTCGCCCCTATGCCTACGCCGCTATCGCGTCGCTTGTCTGGATCGGCGGCATCGTCGCCCTCGCCGCCTACGAGAGCGGCCTTCAAAGCCTGCTGACGCAGTGGTCGAGCACGCAGATCGCGATCGCGACGGCGCTCGTCTTCGCTCCCGCCACCTTTTTCTTCACGGCGGCGATGCTGTCCATCCGCTCACAGGAAATGAAGTTCGTCGCCAGCTCCATCGGCGAAGTCGCGATGCGGCTGGCGGAACCCGAAACCTTTTCCACCGACGCCGTCCTGACGATTTCGCAGGCGGTGCGCCGCGAAGTCGCCGCCGTCGGCGACGGCATCGAACGCGCCCTCGCCCGCGCAGGCGAGCTCGAAACGCTTGTCCGCAGCGAGATCTCCACGCTTGAGCGCGCCTATTCTGACAACGAGATCCGCATCCGCTCGCTCGTCGATGAACTGATCGCCCAGCGGGAAGCCATTGTCTCGAACGCCGAGCGCGTGCGCACGGCCATGACTGGCTCGCATCAGAACTTCGCGCAGGATCTCGAGCAGGCCTCGCAGCGCATCGTCGAGGCGATCGGCGCGACCGGCGAGCGCGTCAGCGGAACGATCGAGGAGCGCGGCGAGAGGATCACCTCCGCGCTTGGCCGCGCCGGCGAGCGGGTCATCGAGGACATCGCCGCCCGCGGCAACGAGCTCGTGGAAAGGCTGGCCGGATCGACCGAGGGCGTCACCGCGGATATTGCGCGGGCCGGCGAGGAGCTTGCCAGCGCCATCGACGGCAAGGCCGTCACCTTCCGGCAGTCGCTCGACGAGACCGGCGCTGCGTTCAGCCGAAGCATCGCCGAAAGCGCCGCCTCCGTCACGCGCTCCCTTTCGGAGACAGGGGACCAGGTGCTGCAGTCGCTGGGAAGCCAGAGCGCCGAGCTGCGGCAGAACTTCGAGCGCACGGCGGCGCAGCTCGAGGAGAGCTTTGCGGCCCGGGGAACCGAAATCAACGAGCGCCTGGCGCAAACCGGCGCGTCCGTCGCGGACGAAGTGGCGGAGCGCGGCGCACAGGTTCGCGACCAGATTGCCGGCAGCCTCCGCAGCATCGGGGAGGAGATTTCCCTGCGCAGCGACGACGTGCTCAGCCGTCTCGACCAGGCCAGCGAGCGCATCGAGATCACCTTCTCGCGCAACGGAGAGCAGCTCGAGACGAGGCTGGCGGCGGTCGGCGAGAATGTGGCGGGGCTGATCCAGTCGCGGGCGACCGAAGTCGCCGGTTCTCTGGAGCAGGCGGCTTCGGGGGTCGTGACGACACTGGAAGCCACGCGCGACGATGTCTCCGCCGCGATGGAGCGGACTGCGGGAGACGTATCGTCCCGGATTGCGGAGCGGTTCGGCGAATTCAACGCCACCTTCGATCAGCGCGGCGAGGAGCTTGCGCGCGCCCTCGGCGAGCATACCGACAAGACCAAGGAAATGCTTGCCGGGACCGGCAAGGAAGTCGTGGTCGCGATCGCGACACAGGGCTCGCGCATCAACGAGGCGCTTCATCGTTCCGGTGAGGCGATCGGCAACCTTGTAGGCGAGCGCGGCGCGAAGCTCGATGCCGCCCTCGCGGAGCGTCTCTCCGGTTTCGAGAGCATCATCGTGGATCGCGGCGACGCGCTCGCGGAGAAACTCGAAACGCAGACGCATTCGCTCAACAGCGCCCTCGGCGACAAGCTGCACCTGCTCGAGGACACGATCGTCAAGCGCGGCGGCGACCTCGTCGACCGCTTCGCGCGCGATGTCGAAAATGTCACCGGCGTAATTGTCGGGCGCTTCGGCGAGATCGATCGCGTCATCAATGTGGAAGGCAAGGAGCTCGCGAACGTTCTTGGGGACAAGGCGCGCGAAGCCGCGGACGCAATCGCTGGGCAGCTCCAGGCGCTCGAGGAGCGCTCGGCGAAGCGCAGCACCGAAATTACCGCGACCTTCGACATGCTCGTCGGAAAGGTCGACGAGACGCTTGCCACCCGGGCCGGGGCGCTCAACGAGGCGCTGGTCATCCGCACCGGCGAAATGGCGCGCGTCCTCGCGGAGGGCGGACGCGACGTTGCCCGCTCGCTCGAACAGCGCGCGGAGGAGATCGGCGCCATGGTCACCGCCCGCAGCGCCAGCCTCGCGGACACGCTTTCCGCCAGGGCGGAGGAGATCAACGCGGCCCTGGGAGGCCGCGCGGAGCAGATCGCCAGGTCGCTCGACGAAGGCGTCACACGCCTCGAAACCAACGTCATGGGCCGCCTGGAGACGGTCGTCGACACGCTCGGCGAGCGTGGGCTCGCCCTTGAGAACATCCTCGGCTCGCGCGCCGAGGAGATCATCGGCCTCTTCGAGGTGCGCGGTCGCGACGTCGTCGAGAGCATCTCGACGAGCACGGACGAACTCGGCCGCGTCTTCGACGAGAAGACCCGCGAACTTGCCTCGACGATCGAGGAACGCAGCCGCGCCGCCACGTCGGACTTCGACCTGCGCAGCCGCGAGGTCGCGAGCACGCTGGGCAATCGCATCGAGGAACTCTCGGTCCTCCTGGACAAGTCCGGCGAAAACATCGCAATGGTCATCGACCGGCACAGCCGCGAGGTGGAGCACACGCTCGGCGGGCGGATCGAGGAACTGTCGGGCCTTCTCGAGAAGTCGAACGAAAACCTTGCTGCGGCGGTCGACCGGCACAGCCGCGAATTCGCCGGGACCCTCGGCAACCGTATCGAGGAGATGTCCAGCCTCCTCGATCGTTCGAGCGACACGCTCGCCGCCGTCATCGACCAGCGCGGGCGCGCCATGGTCGGCGCCCTCGGGGAGCGGATCGCAACGGCGACCGCCGCCTTCGGCGAGCAGTCCGGCGCCTTCGCCAGCCTGATCGAGGAGCGCAGCGAGAAGCTTGTCGGCACGCTCGGGACTCGCGTGGACGAACTCCAGTCGATCTTCGACACCGGGAGCCAGCGCATCGGTTCGAACCTCGAGGCCCGAGGGGACGCGCTGGTCGCGACCCTCGAAGGCCGGGCGGCCCGCATCGCGAATCTTCTCGAACATGGAGGCGAAGCGCTGGCACAGCTCATGGATCGCCGGGGCGAGCATTTCGTCGCGGCCCTCGAGGAGCGCATCAGCCGGATCTCCGGGCTCCTCGACGACGGCGGCCAGCGCATTACGGGTGCGCTGGAGGAGCGCGGCGGGGAGATCGTGGCGAAGCTCGGCACCAACCTTGGACAGCTCGCCAACCTCCTCGACCAGGGCGGCGAGCAGATCACGATCTCGATCAACCAGCGCGGCCAGGCCCTGCTCGAAGAGCTTGAGAACACGATCGCGAACCTCTCGCAGCTCTTCGAGCGCAGCGGCGTTCACCTCACCTCCGCCCTTGACCAGCGCGGCGAGGCCATTGTCGGTCGCCTCGAAGGCAATATCGCGCAAATTTCCGATCTCATTGACCGGGGGGGAGCCTCCCTCTCCGAGATCCTCGATGAACGCGGTGGCGCCATCGCGGGCCGGCTCGAAGGCAACATCGCCGAGTTCTCCCAGCTCATGGATCGCAGCGGGAGCGCGCTCTCGCAGATCCTCGAGCAGCGCGGCGACGCGATCGTCTTCAATCTCGGCTCAAAGGTCGACGAGATCGCCGGCATCTTCGACGACCGCGGCGAGAAGCTCATCTCGACGCTCGGAAGCCGCGTCGGCGAACTCGAATACCTGATCGACGATCGCGGCAGCCGCCTTGTGACGACCCTCGGCGAGCGCGGAGATTTCGTCGCCCGGGAAATCGCCTCCGCCGGCGACGCCGTCCTGCGCTCCATGGAGGAGCAGAGCGGTTCGCTGCTCAAGACGCTGCGCCAGCGCAGCGCGGAGCTCACGGAGGTCTACGGACAGTCGAGCGAGGCGCTCCGCCACGCCCTCGACGAGGGAACCCGCGAGGCGATCGAGGCTCTCGTCGGCACCAACGAACGCATACGCAGCGAACTCGGGGGCGTTCTCATGCGCCTGCACGACGCAAACCGTGTTCTCGAGGATGTGGCAGCGCGCGCCGGCGGCAATCTCGGGGAGGTCGAATCCGCCCTCTCCGGCCGCATCCACGAGATCGCGTCGCTTCTGGGCGAGGTCGCGGAGCAGACGAGCGCCGCGACTGGCCGCATCTCCGAGCAGGTCGACGCGCTCCGGGGCGTCTCCTCCGGCGTGCTCCACGAGGCCGGCGAGATGTCGATGATGCTCGACCAGCGGGGCCGGGCGCTCACCGAGAGCACCCGCGAGCAGGTCAGCTCCCTCGGCGAAGCCACAGTCATGCTCGAGCGCCTCGAACGGCGCATGAGCGCAGGCCTCAACGACCGCAGCCAGGCTCTCGAGGCCATGCTTGCGCGCATCGAGGAGCGCGCCGCCGAGATGGAGAAGGCGAGCCAGGCCTTTACCGGTCTCGTGGAAGGCTCCCTGGCCAATGCCGAGGACAAGGCGCGCCAGATCGGCTCCGTCCTCGCCGAGAACGCCCAGACGAGCAGCAGAGCGATCGACGAGCAGTTCACGCGCATCCGCTCGACGACGGATCAGGAGCGCGAGCGCACCGCGAACGCGATCCGGGAGGCCTACGAGGAGGTCGCGCAGCAGATGCACGGCGCGCTCGAAGGGGCCTCCACCCGCTTCCGGGAGGCGACGACGGAGCTGCGCGGCATGACCGCCCAGATCCAGCACGAACTCGACGCCGCCCGGGCCGAACTCAAGCGCAGCATCGTCGAGCTTCCGAAGGAGACGGAGGAGACGGCCACAAACATGCGCCGCGTGGTCTCCGACCAGATCAAGGCGCTCAACGAACTCGCATCGCTCGTCTCCCGCTCGAGCAAGGCAGTCGACGTCGTCCAGGCCAAGGCCGCCCAAGTCGCCCAGGCTGCGCCGGCGCGCGCCGCCGCAGCGCCCGACGTCGCTTCGGGCATCGCCGCGGTGGCTGCGGCCGTAAGCCAGGCTTCGGCGCAGCAGGCGCCACGTCCGGCCCCGGCCGCCCCCCGGCAACCTGATCAGGCGGCGACCCCGCCGCCGGTCGTCCGCGCCCCTGAACCGCCGCGCCCGGCTTCCGAGCGGGTCTCGCTTCGGAAGGATGCCCCGGAGGCGCGCGACGCCAATGGCGGCAACCGGAGCGGCTGGCTGTCCGATCTCCTCCTGCGGGCTTCCCGCGACGAGGAGCCGGGTACCGCACCGGTGACGCAGCCCGAGCCGCCGCCCCAGAATGGCCGCGAACGGGGCAACGCGCTCGACTCGCTGAATTCGATCTCGGTCGATATCGCCCGGATGATCGACCATGCACAGGCGGTGCAGGCATGGGACCGCTACAATGCCGGTGAGACCGACGTCTTCACGCGCCAGCTCTACACGGCCCAGGGACAGCAGACCTTCGAGGAAATCCGGCGCAAGTACAGCCGGGACCCGGAGTTCAAGCAGACCGTCGACCGATATGTCGACGAGTTCGAGCGGCTCCTGAGGGAAATCGCGCGCGACGACCGCGACCGCCTCCTGACCAGGACATACCTGATCTCGGAGACGGGCAAGGTCTACACGATGCTCGCCCATGCGAGCGGTCGTCTCGGGTGATCGGTGTTCGTCGAGTGAGGAGGCCGGTCGCCAGCCGCAGCCGGTTTTCCCGGCGCTGGGATACGCTGTGCGCGTAAGTAAGCAGCCGAATAGCCATCGGCTGCATTATGCGCGAAAAGGATGCAGCCAGGCCATCGTGAGGAGCCCCGATGTCGGAATCCGAATTCGCCTCGAAGGAGAGCGCCGCGCCCGCAGAGGCCGCGCGGTTTCCGGTCATCCGGGAGATCACCATCGAAGACGTTCATGCAGCCTTCTACGAAGGCCTGAACGATTTTCGCGCAGCTCCCTCTTTCGGCCTCTTCTTCGGCGGCGTCTATGCGGCCGGGGGCATTCTCATGGTGCTGCTGACATCCGCGCTGCAGCTCAGCTATCTCGCCTATCCGCTCGCGGCGGGTTTCGCACTGATCGGCCCCTTCATTGCCGTAGGCCTCTACGAGGTCAGCAGGCGCCGGGAGCTCGGGCTGCCCCTCACCTGGCGGGAGGTGCTTGGCGTCGTGTTCTCGCAGAGCCGCCGCGAACTCGGCTGGATGGCCTTCGTGGCGATTTTCGTGATGATCATCTGGCTCTACCAGGTGCGGCTGCTGCTCGCGATCTTCCTCGGCTTCCAGTCCTTCGCCTCGCTCGGGGAATTCATCAACGTCATCTTCACGACGCCCGAAGGGTGGATGTTCCTGATCGTCGGAAATCTCGTCGGCGCCTTCCTGGCCATCGGGCTGTTTTCGATCAGCGTGATTTCGTTTCCGCTCCTCCTCGACCGGGACGTCGATTTCATCACCGCAATGATCGCGAGCGTGAAGGCCGTGGTGATGAATCCGAAGCCGATGATCGGCTGGGCGCTCTTCATCGTCCTCGGCCTGCTGCTGGCCTCGATCCCGTTCTTCCTGGGATTGCTGATCATCCTGCCGGCGCTTGGTCATGCCACCTGGCGGCTTTACCGCCGCGTGGTCGAGCCGCTTCCCGCGTGACCCTCAGCTCAGGGGAGCTGCCGTTTTGGCGCGCAGCTCCTCCATCGACAGCCCGTCAATCATCTCGATCACCTTGAAGCCGTCGGGCGTGACGTCGATCACCGCGAGATTCGTGTAGATGCGCTTGACGACGCCCGTCGCCGTCAGCGGATAGGAGCATTTCTCGACGAGCCGAGGCCGCCCGTCCTTGGTGAGGTGCTCCATCAGCACCCAGACGCGCTTCGCCCCCGCCGACAGGTCCATGGCCCCGCCGACAGCCGGCGCCATGTCGTTCCCCGACGTCGCCCAGTTCGCGATGTCCCCGTTCGGGGCCACCTCGAAGGCCCCGAGGACGCAAAGATCCAGATGCCCGCCCCTGATGATGGCGAAACTGTCGGCCTGATGGACGTAGCAGCCGCCCTTGCGCAATGTGACGAGCTGCTTGCCCGCGTTGATAAGCCAGGGATCCGCCTCCTCCGGCGCGGGAGCCGGGCCCATCCCGACAATCCCGTTCTCCGAATGGATCACGACCTCGCGGTCGGGCGGGATGTAGTCGGCGATCATGGTGGGGACGCCGATCCCGAGATTGACGTACCAGCCTTCGGGAATGTCGCGCGCCACGCGGGCCGCCATGTCGCGGCGGCTCAGCGCCTGCCATTTCTGCGTCGCTTCGCTCATGATCGTCTCATTGTCCGTCTTCGTCGCGGGGGACGTGGATGACCCGGTGGACGTAGAGCCCCGGGGTGCCGATCAGGTCCGGGGGCAATTCGCCAAGCTCCCTGACGCGGTTCGTCTGCGCGATCGTCAGCCGGGCGGCCGTGGCCATGACCGGATTGAAGTTGCGGCCGCTGGAGCGATAGGTGAGATTGCCCCACCGGTCGGCCTCCCAGGCCTCGATCAGCGCGACGTCGCCCGGAAGGGCGTATTCGAGCACGTAGTCCCGGCCGTTGATCTCTCGGACCTCCTTGCCCTGCGCGAGGATGGTGCCCACGGCAGTCGGCGTGAAGAAAGCGGGGATGCCCGCCCCCGCCGCGCGCAGGCGTTCCGCAAGTGTACCCTGCGGCACGATCTCGAGATCGAGCTTGCCCGCCGCGTAAAGCTCCTCGAATACCACCGAGCCTGCGCTGCGCGGATAGCTGCAGATGATCTTGCGGACGCGGCCGAGTTCGAGAAGCCTTGCAAGCCCCTCCCGTCCCGTTCCCGCGTTGTTCGAGACAATGACGAGATCTGCCGCCCCCTGCTCGATCAGGGCGTCGATCAGCGCGTCAGGCTGACCCACAGAGCCGAAGCCGCCGAGAAGCACCGTCGCTCCATCCCGTATTCCGTCCATGGCCTCGGCCATGGAGCGCACGAACTTGTCGATCATCTTTGTCTTTTCGCTTCGACTGCAAAGGCCCGATCACGGTCACGGCGGACCGCGCCGCCATACTGCTCATGCGCCCCGCATGTGTCGACGCCGGGCGATCGAAGCCCCGTTTGGCGTTTTGCCTCCGGCGCGCGCCTAGTTCGCGGAACCGCGCTCTCCGCCCGTATTCGCGGAGGCGTTCAGCGTGCGCGCGAGGCGCTCCACGCGCTCGGCGGCAGACAGGATCGCGCCCGCGAATTCCTCTTCGCGCGCATGAATGCGTTCGTCCCCGTTCTCGACGAGAGATTTGAGATCCGCGATCTCCGACTGGAGGCTCGTGATGGTCGAGCGGGCCTCGCCGAGTTCGTCGGCGATCATCAGGGCGGCCATGACATGCAGGCGCATGTCGCCGATCTCGCCGAAAGCGTCGCGCATCTGGCTGATCTTGCCGTCGAACAGCGCGCCGAGCGCCTCGAGATGCGCCTCCTCGCCATCCGCGCAGGCCATGCGGTAGGTCTTTCCGGCGATGGTCACCGTCACCTGGGCCACGGCGTTCTCCTCAATTCTCGCTCGCGTGCGACGCAGGAGCGTGGGCGATCACTTCCTCGATCGCGGAAATGGCGCGCCCTACCCGGCGACCCACATCCTCGGCCGCCGCCTCGACCCGGTTCAGCCGGTTGCTTGCGCCGTCGAGCTCGACAGCCAGACGGGCGCGGTCATCCTGCATGATCTGGAGCTCGGTTTCGAGATCGGCCCGCGTGCGCTCCGCCGCGAGACGCCGGCTCACCGCCGCCTCGAGCAGTCCGAGGGACGCGTCCAGCTTCCTGATGGCATCATTGAGCGGCCCGCTCATCGTCGCTCGCTCCATCCGTGAATCGAAATTCGAGGGTAGGCATAAGCGGCGGCGGCGGCAAGGCCGCTCTGGAAGGCGCCAGAATTCTTGCTGGAGTGGCGGAAAACAACGCGCATACCGGTTTGCGCGAAATGGCGATTTTGAGCGAAGGCGCGCGGCTGTTACGGTGGCGCCCAGAACACCGATAACGGAGAGAAATCATGGCGAGCGCGACCGGAATGAGGGCTGCCAACGATGTGCAGCAACCCAACGACCTGAATTCCTGGTGGCTCCCCTTCACCGCCAACCGGTCCTTCAAGCAGAGCCCGCGCATGATCTCGCGGGCGAAGGACATGCATTACTACACCCCGGAAGGACGCGCGGTCATCGATGGCGTGGCGGGCCTCTGGTGCTGCAATGCGGGACACAATCGCGACCAGATCGTGGCGGCGATCCAGAACCAGGCGGCCGAGTTGGACTTCGCTCCGGCCTTCCAGTTCGGTCACCCCCAGGGTTTCACGGCGGCGGCGCGGATCGCACAGCTTGCGCCGGGGGATCTCGACCACGTCTTCTTCTGCAATTCCGGCTCCGAATCGATCGACACCGCCCTCAAGATCGCCCTCGCCTACTGGAACGTCTCCGGCCAGGGCCAGAAGACGCGCCTGATCGGTCGCGAGCGCGGCTATCACGGGGTCGGCTTCGGCGGCATATCCGTCGGCGGCATCGTGAACAATCGCAAGTTCTTCGGCTCGCTTCTCGCCGGCGTGGATCACCTCCCCCACACCTATAACCGGGAGCATCAGGCCTTCACCAAGGGCGAGCCGGAATGGGGCGCACATCTGGCGGATGAACTCGAGCGGATCGTCACCCTCCATGACGCCTCCACGATCGCCGCCGTCGTGGTGGAGCCGATGGCAGGCTCGACCGGCGTGCTCCCGCCGCCCAAGGGATATCTGCAGCGCCTGCGCCAGATCTGCGACAAGCACGGCATCCTGCTGATTTTCGACGAGGTCATCTCGGGCTTCGGCCGCCTCGGCTTCGCCTTCGCGGCAGAGCGCTACGGCGTCGTTCCCGACATGATCACCTTCGCGAAGGCGGTCAATTCCGGCACTGTCCCGATGGGCGGCGTCGTCGTGCGCAAGCATGTCTATGACGCCTTCATGAAGGGGCCGGAGAACGTCATCGAGCTGTTCCACGGCTATACCTATTCGGGCCATCCGCTGGCCTGCGCCGCCGCGATCGCCTCCCTCGACATCTATCGCGACGAGAAGCTCTTCGAGCGCACCCGGGAGCTGGAGCCGAAATGGGCGGACGCGGTCATGTCGCTCAAGGGCCTGCCAAACGTCCTCGACATCCGCACCCTCGGACTGGTGGCCGCCATCGACCTTGCCTCGCGCCCGGACGCCGTCGGCGCGCGCGCCTTCGAGGCGATGGACAAGGCCTTCCATGAATTCGGCCTCATGGTGCGGATCACCGGGGATACGATCGCGCTGACGCCGCCCCTGATCATCTCGGAAGACCAGATCGGCGAGATCGTGGACAAGCTCGGCAAGGTGATCCGGGCCGTAGCCTGATCCGGCAGCCCCCGAGGAGGATCAGTAGGGAATCCGGTCCGGCTTGTTCAGCCATGCCTCGAACACCGCCTTCGCTTCGGCCGAGGGGCGGTGTTCAGCCGGCAGGGACCGTTTCTCCGGATCGAGCGGGATTTCGTCGTAGATAAAGGAATCGTCGAAGCCGATCGCCGCCGCCTCGCCGCGTGTGTTGGCGTAGACGATCCGCCCGATCCGCGCCCAGTAGGCGGAGGCGAGGCACATCGGGCAGGGTTCGCAGCTCGCATAGAGCGTCGCCCCGGCGAGGGAGAAGTCGCCGATTTCCCGGCAGGCGCGGCGGATGGCGACGACCTCCGCATGCGCCGTGGGATCATTCGTCGAGGTGACCTCGTTCCATCCCTCGGCAAGGATCCGCCCGTCGCGGACGATCACCGCACCGAAGGGGCCGCCCTGCCCGCGCTCCATGTGTTCGCGCGAAAGCGCCACCGCACGGGCGAGAAACTCGTCATCCTTCATCAACCGTTCCTGTCGCTTGGCCGCGCCTGTGCGCGGACCTGGAGAAGCTGCGCCGCTACGGAGGCGGCAATGACCGCGGGCTCCTTGTCGGCGATGCCGGGAATTCCGATCGGGCAGACGAGGCCGGAGATTCGCGTCTCCGGGATGCCGATCTCGCGGAAGCGCTTTTCGAAGCGCGCCCGCTTCGATGCCGAGCCGATCAGGCCGACAAAGGGCAGGTCCGGCCGCGCAAGCGCCGCCGCCGTCACGGCGAGGTCGATCGGATGCTCGTGGGTCATGACGAGAACGAAGGAGCCGGGCTGCGCCGAGGCGACGCCTTGCTCAGGCTCGTTTAGGCGCACGGGCGTCACGTTACCCGGCATATGGGGCGGGAAGGCGCTTTCCCGCGCGTCGAACCAGTGCACCCGGAACGGAAGCGGGGCGAGCGCCATGACAAGCGCCCGCCCCACATGTCCCGCGCCGAAAAGAAGGAGCGACGTCAGGTCGCGACCATAGGATTCGCGCCATTCCTGCGCGACGCGCGCTTGTCTTCGATATCGGCGGTCTGGCTTGGGGGACACGTGCTTCTCTGGCTGCTCGGGCGTCCCCCGAATTCATCAGACTTTACCCCTCCTGCAAAGCCTGTTCGTCAGCTTTCGACGGCGAGCGCAGCACCACGTAGATCGCGGGGATCACGAGCACCGTGAGGAGGGTCGACGAGATCAGGCCGAAGAGCAGCGAGATCGCCAGCCCCTGGAAGATCGGGTCGAACAGGATCACCCCGGCGCCGATCATCGCCGCAACCGCGGTGAGCAGGATCGGCTTGAAGCGCACCGAGCCCGCCTCGAGCAGCACCTCCTTGAACGTCTTGCCTGTGCGATCCGCGTGCCGGATGAAATCGATCAGCAGGATCGAGTTCCGGACGATGATCCCCGCGAGCGCGATGAACCCGATCATCGAGGTCGCCGAGAACGGCGCGCCGAACAGCCAGTGCCCGAACATGATCCCGATGAAGGTCAGCGGCACGGGGGTCAGCACGACGAGCGGCACCTTGAACGATCCGAACTGCGCGACGACAAGGATGTAGATGCCGAGAAGCGCCACCATGAAGGCCCCGCCCATGTCGCGGAACGTGACCCAGGTCACCTCCCATTCCCCGTCCCAGAGCAGGACGGGCGAGCTTTCATCGTCCGGCTGCCCGGCGAGACGGATCTCGGGCCTCGGCAGGTCGCCCCAGTCGACGCGGTCGAAGGCGTCCGACACTGCGATCATGCCGTAGATGGGCGCCTCGAAATCGCCGGCGAGTTCGGCCGTCACCATCTCCGCCGCCCGGCCGTTGCGCCGGAAGATCGGATAGGAAGCCGTCTCGCGCTGCACGGTCACCACGTCGCCGAGTTCGACCACTCCCCGGTCCCCCGGAAGGAGGTTCGCCGGGATCGGCGTCGTCAGCGCCCGCTCGTCGACCACGCGCTCGCCCTTTGGACGCGCCAGCGCGATCGGAACCGGCTGGCGCCCCTCGCCGCGATGCGAATAGCCGACCACCGTCCGCCCGTAGAGGGCGCGGATGGTGTCGAACACGTCCCGGTGCTCGACCCCGTGAAACTCGAGATCGTCCTCCGAGATGGCGATGCGCACGCGCTCCGCGGGGGTTCCGTAGCTGTCGTCGATATCGACGATGTACGGCACCAGGGCGAAAGCCTCCCGCACCTTCTCAGCGACTGCGCGGCGGGTCTCCGCATCCGGCCCGTAGATCTCGGCGAGCAGCGTCGCGAGGACGGGCGGCCCCGGTGGCGGCTCGACCACCTTCACTGCGGTGCCCTCCGGAACCGGCAGATCCCGCAGGCGATCGCGTAGATCGAGCGCGATGGCGTGGCTGTCGCGCGAGCGATGCCCCTTCTCCACGAGATTGATCTGGATCTCGCCGAGATGCGGCTCCTCGCGCAGATAGTAGTGGCGCACCAGCCCGTTGAAGTTGAACGGGGCCGCGCTGCCGGCATAGCTCTGCATGCCCGCGATCTCGTCCATCGGGGCGATGAAGGCGGCCATGTCGCGCAGGACGCGATCCGTGTCCTCGACGGAAGCGCCTTCCGGCAGGTCGACGACCAGGGAGAGCTCGGACTTGTTGTCGAAGGGAAGCAGCTTCACCGTCACGTGCTGGGTATAGAACGGGACGAGCGAGAGCAGCGTCACCACGCCCACCGCCAGCAGGAAGATCCAGGAACGGGCCTTGCTCGCCAGGATCGGCGCGGCGACGCGCCGGTAGTTGCGGCCGAGGAAGCCGCCGTCATGGGCGTCGTCCCCGTGCGCATCGCCCCCGAACTTCACCATCAGCCAGGGCGTGACCATGACAGCGACGAAGAAGGAGAAGATCATCGCGGCGGAGGCGACCGCCGGGATTGGGCTCATATAGGGGCCCATCAGCCCGGAGACGAAGAGCATCGGCAGCAGGGCCGCGACGACCGTCAGGGTCGCCACGATAGTGGGGTTTCCGACCTCCGCCACCGCATCGATCGCCGCCTTGACGGGATTGCGCCCGTCGCGCATCGCCCAGTGGCGGGCAATGTTCTCAATGACGACGATGGCGTCGTCCACAAGGATCCCGATCGAGAAGATCAGGGCGAAGAGGCTGACGCGGTTGAGCGTGTAGCCCATCAGGCGCGCGGCGAAGAGCGTCAGCAGGATCGTCACCGGAATGACGATCGCCACCACGAGCGCCGCCCGCCAGCCAATCGCGATCCAGACGAGGAAGATGATCGAGACGGTCGCGAGGCCCAGGTGGAACAGGAGCTCGTTCGCCTTCTCGTTCGCCGTCTCGCCATAGTCGCGCGTGACGCGGACCTGGATATCCTCAGGGATCAACCGCCCCTTCAGGCCCTCGACCTGATCCACCACGGCATGCGCGATCGTCACGGCGTTCGCGCCCGGCCGCTTGGCGACCGCCAGCGACACCGCCGGCGCGCTCGACAAAGAGCCATCCGCCAGGCGCTCGTGATGCAGGATCTGGGCTTCGCTCGGGTTGAACGCCCACTCGATATCGGCGACGTCGCCGAGATAGACGGGGCGCCCGTCGCGGGTGGTGATGAGCAGATTGCCGATCTCGGCGACGCTCTCGATCGTCCGCCCGGCGGTCAGCGAAAGCTGCATCCCGTCGGCGCGCACCTGTCCAGCCGGAAAGGCCCGGTTTGCGCCCTCGACCTTGGCGATGAGCTGCTGGAGCGTGACGCCCATGGCGGCGAGCCGCTCCGGCGACGGCGAGATCCTGATCTCCTCGGGCTGCTCGCCCACGATATAGGTGAATCCGACATCCTCGATCTTGGCGACCTCCGTGCGCAACTCACGCGCGAGGCGCGTCAGGTCATTCGCGCTCCAGCGATCGGCAGCCTCCGGATCCGGCGTCAGCGTCAGGACGACGATGGCGACATCGTCGATCCCCCGCCCGACGACGAGCGGATCGGGTATCCCGACCGGGATGCGGTCCATATTGGCGCGGATCTTCTCGTGGACCCGCAGGATCGCGGCGTCCGAGCTCGTGCCGACGACGAACCGCGCCGTGACCATCGCGCCGTCGTCGCGGGTCTGCGAATAGACATGCTCGACGCCGTCGATGCTCTTGACGATCGTCTCGAGCGGCTCGGTCACGAGCTTGACCGCGTCTTCCGCCCGCAGGCCTTCGGCGCGCAGGTGAATATCGACCATGGGGACGGAGATCTGCGGCTCCTCCTCGCGCGGCAGGGTGACAAGCGCCACGAAGCCGACGGCGAGCGAAGCCAGCAGGATCAGGGGTGTGAGGGGGGAACGGATGAAGGCGCGGGTCAGCCCGCCGGCGATACCGAGATTCATGGCGCAAGCACCTCATCGCCGGGCCGAAGCCCGGATACGATTTCAACCTTTTCACCCGCCTCGGTCATGACCCGCGCGCCAGCAACCACGGAGACCTCGCGCGGTCCCTGAGGCGTCGCGATGCGGACAAAATCCACGCCGAAGCGCGTATCGATGGCGTCGGGATCGACAAGCAACGCCTCGCGCTGCCCCACCGGGACTTCGACCAGCGTCCGCTGGCCGACGAAGTAGTCCCCGAGATCGGCGACCTCGACATCGGCGACGACGCGGCCCCGTTCGATCTGCGGATAGATCTTCGCGATACGCCCCTCGGTCGCGCCGCCGGCCTCGCCGGGGCGACCGATCTTGACCGGCGCGCCGTCGTCAAGGAGGGCCGCATGGCGCTCGGGAAGCGACAGGCGCAGGAACAGGCCGCCGCCCGCGATGGTGACGACCGTCTCGCCCGGCATGACGACCGAGCCCGGCGTGACCGGAGCCGTCATCACCCGCCCATCAACGGGAGCGACGATCTCCCCTTCGGCCGCCTGCTGCGCCACGACGGCGCGCTCGGCCTGCGCCGCCGCGCTCTGGCTCGTGAGCACGTCGACCTGCGTACGCAACTGGTCGACCCGCTGCTGGGTCGCCGCGCCGCGCTCGACGAGCGACCTCGCGCGCTCGAGCTCCGCGCGGGCGTTTTCAAGTTCGGATTCGACCGCGGCGATCCGAGCGTCGACAGCCTGGAGCTGGAGCGCAATCTTGTCGTCCCGGACGAGACCGATCACTTCGCCGGCGCGCACCGTCGAGCCCTCCTCGACGGAGAGGGAGACGAGCGTGCCGCCGGTCCGGGCGCGCGCGGGCAGTACGTCGCGCGCCTCGACCGTCCCGTAGACAGCCTTCGTGTCGGAGATCGTCACGCGCTCGAGCGGCGCCGCGAGCACCTGCGCCGGCGTCAGCGCCGTTCCTGCAAGCAGCATGAGCGCGGAAAGGATCCCCGCCGGTCCGAGGCGGCAGCGCCTCGAGGAGTTTGCGTGGTTTGGATTCTTCATGTGTCACCAGCCCCTGAATTCGCGGTCCGACGTATCGGACCGAACCATCATCAGTAAATTAGCATGTACTAATATATGCATCGCGCAACGAATGCAAGTGCCCGGATGTCAGGCCTGGGCGAAGGCGCTCATGCGATCCACCCCAGTGCCCGGGCGATGACCTTCAAGCCAGCGACCGTGGGGGCGTCGCCCTCATTACGCGCCGCGATTCCGGCCTCTGCACAAGCATCGGCGTAACGCTCGGCAAGCGCTGCGGAGCCGACGATCCGGATCTCCTCCAGATCGTGTCCGAACATCCGCCGCGCCTGCGCAATCTCGTCTCCGATCAGGAGACCGGAAAGATGGCTCGCAACGGCAGCCGGCGCAAGTTCACCGCTCAGGAGGAGCGTGCGCGCACTGAAGGCGAGATGCAGGATACCGCCCTGCCCGCCCGCATCGAGCCCCAGCCGCACGCCGCGCCGGAACGCCGGGGCGTCATGGCCGCGGCCCTCGGCCGGGCGGCCGAGGATCGAATGGCTCATCAGCACATCGAAGAATTCGCCCGTCATGAAGCTGGCGAAACGCTCGACCCGCCCCTCCGCCGCCAGCGCCCACTTCGAATGGGTGCCCGGAAGGACGATGACGCCCTCCCCTCCGAGCCCGAGGATCTGCACCTCCTCGCCGCGCATGACGTCGCGGATCGGCGGCCCCATGCGCAATCCGGGCACGAAGGCGATCGTTTCGCCGCCATCAAGCTCCCGGCGCAGGCAGCCATCCGCCAGTCCGGCGACGGAGCAGGGGCAGTCGAGATAGGGAGTCTCGACCCAGCCCTGGCGGCTGGTGATCATGCCCGAGGCGAGGATGCGAATACCCGCGCCGAGCCAGTCGCCCAGCCGCTCCCGCATCCGCCCCTCGAAATCGCCGTCGCGCACCGAGAGGATGCCGTCGTCGCTTTCGCGGCTTTGCAGGACTCCTCCGCCGGGGTCGATGCGGTGGGCGCGCAGACGGGTGGTACCCCAATCGAGCAGGACGAGCGACACGGGTTCCCCCAATGCGGTTGCAGCCAGACCAGTCTACCCGCGGCCATGTCAGCGGGACATTGGCTTATTGAAAGAGCGACATCCGTATTGAAGGCGATTGCGCCGCCCGCAACGCATCGACACTCTGGCGAGAGGTCGCAAGAGGGAGTCCGACAATGCCTGAGCGCTCGTCCATCGAAACTCTCGCCGAGCTCCTGATCGAGGCCCGCCGGACCGGGGTCCGGATCCCACGAAGCCGCGTGGAGGGGCTGACGATGGACGAGATCGAGGCTTTGGCGGTCCAGAAGCTGGTTGCCGGTTCAGTCGGCCCGGTCTCCGCCTACAAGACCGGCCGCAAGGCCCCGGGTGACCGGCCCAGCGCTGCGCCCATCTTTGCGACGCATGTCAGGCCGTCCGGTTCCGTGTTCTGGACACGCGAACTCGGCGCCTGCGGGATCGAGCTGGAAATCGCCTTCCGCGTTGACCGCCCGCTTCCCGCACCCGGTCCCGGCTTCGAGACGGCGCTGCGGGGTTGCGTCTCGCCCCTCCCCGCCATCGAGCTCGTCGACGGCCGGATCGAGGGCTTCCTCGACCTGCCGCCCGGCCTCAAGCTGGCGGACAACCAGATGAACGGCGGCTTCATTTTTGGAAATCCCGTCTCCGAATGGGATCCCGCCGATCTGGCGACCCCCCGGGTCACGCTCCGGATTGCCGGCGAGACCGTAATCGACGGAACGAGACAAGTCCCCGGCGGAAACGCTTTCGACAATCTCGTCGCCTTCCTCGCAACGGCAGACTATCACGGTTACCAGCCGCAGGTCGGCGACATGGTTACGACGGGCAGCCTCACCGGGATGCCCTTCGCCGAAGCCCCCTGCCATTTTGAGGGACATATCGCCGGCCTTGGAGCAGTCCGCGGGGACTACGTCCTCTGAGGCTGGCGGTCTTGCGCCCCGCAGATCCGCGGAACGTGCCGTCCTCTCACGCCGCCTTGATGCTCGCAAGGAACCGCTCGACCTCCCGCTGCAGGTCATTCGAATTGCGGGAAAGCTCGCTCGCCGCCGTCAGCACCTGCGTCGCGGCGGCGCCGGTATCTCCAACGGCCTCCTGGACTTCTCCGATATTTCGCGACACGGCGTCGCTTCCGCCGCCCGCCACGGACACGGCTTTGGCGATTTCCTGCGTCGCTGCTTGCTGCTGCCTCGCCGCGGCCGCGATCTCGGCGGAAATCTCGCTGATCTGCTGAACTGTTCCGGCGATCGTGCCGATCGCGGCGACGGCTTCGTCGGTGGTGGCCTGCATGAGAGCGATCTGGGCCTCGATCTCGTTCGTGGCCTCCGCCGCCTGCGAGGCCAGGGCCTTCACCTCGCTCGCCACCACGGCGAAGCCCCGCCCCGCTTCGCCGGCGCGGGCCGCTTCTATGGTGGCGTTCAGCGCAAGAAGGTTTGTCTGTTCAGCAATGCTTCGGATCAGGTTGACCACGTCTCCGATCCGCGCCGCCCGCTCGAACAGGGCCTGGACAGTGCCGTCGGTGAAGCGTGCATCGCGCTCGGCCCTCGCCGCCGTCTCCGCCGCCTCGCCTATCCGAACCCCGACATTCTGCGCCGAGGCGGAAAGTTCCTCCACGGCCGTCGCGACCGAACGGACATTGACCGATGTCTCCCGGGCCGAGAGCGCCGCATTCCCGGATTCCCGCGTCGCGTTCGACGCCGCATCGGACATCGATCGAGCGGTTGCCTCGAGTTCGACCGCGGAAGCCGCGAGAACCTGCACGAACCCGCCGACCTTCTGTTCGAATTCGCCCGCCAGCGAAATCATCGCGCGGCGCTTCTCTTCCTGGACCCGCTCCTGCTCGCCCGCGACATCCTCCTCAAGACGGGCGCGCTCCATCGCATTGAACTTGAAGACGGCGACCGCCTCGGCCATCGCCCCGATCTCGTCACCGCGGCCGGTTCCCGGAACGCTGACATCGAGTTCGCCCGCGGCGATCCGCTTCATCGCCGCCGTCATGCCCGCGATTGGCTTGGTAATCGAGCGTCCGAGCCACCAGGACATCGCCGCCAGCAGCGCCAGTATGGAGCTGGCAAGCGCGTAGGCGAGAACTTCCGTCTCCGCCCGGACCGTCGCCAGCCGAGCGCCGGCTGCGTTCCGCCGCCCGATCAGCTCCGATTCAAGACCCGAAAGCCCCGATGCAATCTCCTGGTAGCTCGCCGACAGGATTTCGACCGCGGCGGCCAGGCGGAGCCGCTCTTCCATGTAGAGTTCGAGCTGGCGCTGGTATTCCTTCATGCGGGCCTCAAGCTCCGCCTTCGTGGTGAACGGAATGAAGGATCGCGCCAGGATCGCCCGGAATTCGTCGGCGATGGAGGCAATCTCCCCGAGATGCTTTTCGTCGTGCCCGAGCATGAAGTCCTTTTCGACCCTGCGCATCGAGAGCATCAGGGCGACAAGGGTCGGCTCGGAGTGAACCCGGAGCGTCGCCTCGACAGCCGCCACGGATTCGAGAAGGTCACGCCGAAGTCCCGCTCCGTCGTCATAGCCGACGCGCCGCGAGACTGCGAGGACCTCGTTGAACGCATTCCTGTAATCCGCCAGACGCGCCGCAATGCCCCGGGCGCCTGCGGCCAGCCCGTTCTGCCCGCCCGCGGAGAGCGCCTGCACGAGAGCATCGAGTTCCTGCCCCACTTCGTCGGCCATCCCTGCATGCCGCGCGACATACGAGTCATCCTGACGCCCGAGAAAGTCCTTCTCGGCGTGGCGCATGTCGAGTATCTCGCTGTCGAGCCGGGAGAACCGGTAGGCCGTCTCGAACGCCGCGTCGGCCTCTGCCTGCAGGCCTCGAAATGTCGCCTCGGCGCGCCAGAAGACAACAGCCATGATGAAGACGCCAAAAAGGCTCAACAGCGCGAGGAGGTCGACGCGCCTCCGGATCGGGAACGGCATCGTAATTTTCACGGCAATGCTCCAGAAATGGGCAGAAACTGCTAGTTACATGTGCAAATCCATGATTGTTATATATGGATACAACACAACCCTTTATGAGCATTTAACCGCATGCGCGCGAACAACTTCCGGTATTCGCGAATTATCGACTGATAATTACTTCTGCGCCGCCAGACGTGTCACTTCTTCACGAAGGCGCACCTTCTGGATCTTCCCGGTCGAGGAAGCCGGCAGGACCTCCACGGGGATGATGGCCGTCGGGCGCTTGTAGGGCGCGAGCCGCCCGGCGCAGAAGGCGCGCATCTCCGCCTCGTCGAACTGCGCCCCGGGCCGCATCTGGACAAAGGCCCAGACTTCCTCATTGCCCTCGGAAGAACGCCCGACCACGGCGCAAAGGGTTACGTCCGGATGCGCCGCGAGCACGGCCTCCACTTCCTCGGGATAGACGTTGAAGCCCGAGCGAATGATCAGGTCCTTGGCGCGCCCGACGATGAAGAGCGCCCCGTCCGGATCGAGGCGGGCGAGATCGCCCGTGTTGAACCAGCCGTCGGGGCTGATCACGCGCGCCGTTTCTTCCGGATTGCGATAATAGCCCAGCATGACGGTCGGTCCGCGCACATGGAGCGCGCCAACCGCCCCCGGCTTGACCTCACACCCGGAGGCATCAACGATCCGCACCTCGAGGCCAGGAAGCACCGGACCGACGCTGTCATCCCCCCGAGGCGCGTCCATGAGCGTCTGCGCGACTGTGGGCGACAGCTCCGTCATCCCGTAGCCGTTGTTGAGGGTCACCCCAAGCGCCGCCTCGGTCCGCGCCTTGAGCGACAGATCGAGAGGGGCGCCGCCGGCCGAGGCATAGCGCAAGGCCCGCGCCTCGATCGGCAATCCCTTCTGCACGGCGTATTCCAGCAGGCGGGCGAACATCGCGGGCACCCCCTGGAAAACCGTCAGTCCCTCGTCTCGCAGGAGCCTGAGCGCTTCACCCGGATCGAAACGCGGCACCAGCCAGAGGGTCGCGCCATAGAGCCCGGATCCGAGAAACATCGAGGCGAGGCCGAAGACGTGGCTGACCGGGAGACAGCCGTAAACCTGCTCCCCGGGCGCCAGCCCGCGCAGGAAGCCCGAGTGCCGCGCGACATAGGTCAGGTTGGCGTGGGAGAGCATGACGCCCTTGGGCGCGCCAGTCGTGCCGGATGTATAGATCATCGCCGCCACGTCGCGCCTCGGATCGTCATGAACCGGCTCCGGCGCGCATTCCCGCGCCGCGCTCATCAGGAACGGCGGGATTCCGGGGAAAGAGCAAGGGCGGGCCTCGAAGGCTTGCGCATGGCGCGCGGCATCGGTGGAGACGTCGGTCGTGAACGCAATCAGGCGCGGTTCGGCATGCGCCGCGATGGTCGCCACCTCCCGCCCGGAAAGCCGGGCGTTCAGGATCACGGGCCAGGCCCTCGCCCGCGCCGCCGCATGCGCGAGCACAGCCACCGCAATGCCGTTTTCGGCCAGGATCAGAAACCGGTCCCCCGGGCGAAGCCCCAGCCGCGCCAGTTCCGCGGCGGCCGCCGACACGGCAGCTTCCCATTCCGAGAAAGTCAGCCGCAAGTCACCCTGCACCATGGCGGTCGCATCGGGCCAGAGCACCGCTCCGCGCCGGGGGATCGAATCGATTCGCGTCAGATGTGCAAGCGTCTGCGGCGTGTCTCGCTCCATCCACGAAGCTCCTGACATTGCGCGATGCCCGCGCTTTCTGGGGACGGAGGCGGACGTTAGAAGCTGCTTCCGTTAGCGTCAATGCAAGCGAAACTAGATTTCGCATGGCGGAAACGTGCTGCACGACGCACCGCGTCGCGAACGTCAATTTTGTCTTGCGAAACTGCATTTCGCATTTAGGCTACCACTCCGCGCTCCAGAAGCGGAAGGAGGATCGGCACAACCGGTCCGGCCCGCGATCGGAGCGGCACACCGCGCGAAGACGCGAGTGACGAAGAAACGTCGCCGAACGACAACAACAGATCCGGGAGGATTTCAGATGATAGACCGCAGAACCCTTCTCGCCTCGGCCGCCTCCATGGCCGTCGCGGCATCCCTCTCCATCGCCCCCGCCGTGGCCCAGCCGAAACTGCCGGACACGGTCTCGTGGACCGCCTACGACGTCGGTTCCGCCGGCTATAACCAGGCCGTCGCCATCGGCGGCGCGCTCAAGAACGAGCGCGGCATCAACCTGCGCGTCCTCCCCGGCCGCAACGACATCGCCCGCCAGATTCCGCTGCGCGACGGACGCGTGGACTTCTCGGCAACCGGGCTCGGCGCGAGCTTCTTCTCGCAGGAAGGCATGTTCGAGTTCGGCGACCGCGAGTGGGGCCCCCAGGCCGTGCGCGTCCTGATCGCGTCGAACGCCGATTCGAACCTCTCGATCGGCGCTGCCAACGATGTCGGGATCGAGTCGATCGCGGATCTCAAGGGCAAGCGGGTGGCATGGGTGGTCGGCTCACCCTCGCTCAACGAGAATATCGGCGCGATCCTGCGCTTCGCCGACCTGACCTGGGACGATGTGATCAAGGTCGAGTTCCCCGGCTTCGGCGCGTCGTGGGAGGGCATCATCAACAATCAGGTCGACGCGGCCTTCGCCACGACGACCTCCGGCCCAGCCTACCAGCTCGAGGCCTCGCCGCGCGGTCTGATCTGGCCGCCCCTCCCCTTCGACGACAAGGAAGGCTGGGAGCGCCTCAACGAAGCCGCGCCGTTCTTCATCCAGAACCGGGCCACCGAAGGCGCGGGGCTGTCGGAAGAGAACCCGCACGAGGGTCCCGCCTATCCGTACCCGATCCTGATCTCCTACGACACGGCGGATGAGGACATGGTCTATGCCATGACCAAGGAAATGGTCGAACTCTTCCCCAACTATGACGGCGCCGCGCCGGGCATCGGCGGGTGGCATATCGACCGCCAGAAGTTCGACTGGGTGGTGCCTTACCACGACGGGGCGATCCGCTATTTCAAGGAGATCGGCGCGTGGAAGCCCGAGCATCAGGCGCATAACGACGACCTCGTCGAGCGCCAGCGCGTCCTCATGGAGGCCTGGGAAGAGGTCAATGCGCGCAACATCTCCGACGACGAGGAATTCAAGACCGCCTGGCAGGAGGCCCGTCGCGAGGCGCTCGACGCAGCCGGCATGAATCCGATCTGGAAGTAGCCTTCGGCGGCGGCGCAGGCAAGAGCAGGCGCCGCCGTCCCGCGTCTCCGGGAAGCACCATGAACAATTCCGACCGCAGCGCCGACGCGTCGCGCGCGCCTGACGACGTCATCGACAAGGAAGCCGCGGCTGCGCTCGCCGCGGCGAAGGCGGATCTCGACGAGGCCACGCGCTATCGCGAAATATCCGGTCCGCTCCGCGTAATCTATGTCGTGCTGACGCTGCTCGCGGTCTTTCTCGCGGTGAACCAGCTCTTCAATCTTCAGCTCTTCTTCGGTTTCGTCATCATCGAAAACCGTTATCTCTACCTGCTCGCCGGCATTTTCCTGTCGCTGTGCTTCGTGTCATTCCCGATCAGCCCCAAGGCGGCGGGAGGCAGCCCCCCGTGGTATGATCTCCTTCTCGCGGCGCTTGCGCTCGGCGCCTGCGGCTACTTCACCTTCACGGCGCATCGCAGCCTGATGGAGGGATGGGAATACGCCGCGCCGCCGCTCGCGATCGCCATGAGCTTCGTTCTCTGGATTCTCATCGTCGAGGCGACCCGCCGCACCGGCGGAACGGTGATCGCGGTCATCGTCCTCTTCTTCTCGCTCTACCCAACCTTCGCCGACAAGGTTCCCGGTCCGATCTCCGGCTTCTCGCAGCCGCTGGACGCCACCATCGCCTATCACCTCATCTCGAACGAGAGTTCGTTCGGCATCCCGATGAAGGCCTTCGGGCAACTCGTGATCGGCTTCATCGTCTTCGGGGCGACGCTGCAATACACGGGCGGCGGACGCTTCTTCAACAATCTCGCGCTGACCCTTGTCGGCGGGCTGCGGGGAGGCGCGGCGAAGGTCGCGATCTTCGCCTCCGGGTTCATGGGCTCGATGAGCGGCTCCGTCGTCTCGAACGTCCTGACAACCGGCGTCGTCTCCGTGCCCGCCATGAAACGGACGGGCTTCTCCTCGAGCTATGCGGCCGGCACCGAGGCCTGCGCCTCGACGGGAGGCGTTCTCATGCCGCCGGTGATGGGGACGACGGCCTTCGTCATGGCCTCCTTCCTCGGGATGCCCTACAGCGAGATCATCCTGGCCGCCGCGATCCCTTCGCTCCTCTACTATCTCGGCCTCTTCGTCCAGATTGACGCCTATGCGGCCCGGAAAGGGCTCAAGGGCCTGCCGCGGCGGGAATTGCCGGGCATCCGCGCCACGTTCCGCGAGGGCTGGCATTACCTCTTCGTCTTCGCCATCCTGATCGTGGCGATGATCGCCTTCCGCCAGGAGACGCTCGCTCCGTTCTACGCAACGGCTGCGCTGATCGTGATCAACCAGATCCCCAGGAGCACGCGCCTGTCGTTCCAGGGCATGATCAACCTGGTGACCGGCATCGGCCGCTCCCTCGCGGAGCTGGTCTCGGTGCTGCTCGGCGTCGGACTGATCGTGGGAGCCTTCTCGGCGACGGGGCTCGCGGGGACTCTCGCGAACGATCTCGTCTTCCTCGCGGGCAACGACATGTTCGTGCTCCTGCTGATGGGCGCGCTGACGGCCTTCATCTTCGGCATGGGGATGACTGTAACCGCCTGCTACATCTTCCTCGCGGTGGTGCTTGCCCCAGCCCTGACCCGCGCAGGACTCGATCCGCTGGCGGTCCATCTCTTCATCATGTACTGGGGCATGGTCTCCTTCATCACGCCTCCGGTCGCCCTCGGCGCATTCGCCGCCGCGACCCTGGCGCGGACAAGCCCGATGAAGGCCAGCCTGCAGGCGATGCGGCTGGGGAGCATCATCTACTTCGTGCCGTTCTTCTTCGTGCTGAACCCGGCGCTGATCGGGCGCGGGACGCCCTTCGAGGTGACCACCGTGCTCGCGACGGCCGTCCTCGGCGTCTGGTTCATCGGCTCGGCGCTGCAGGGCTACCTTGCCGGGGTCGGCGATATCGGAAAGGGCTCCTTCGCAATCCTCCTGCGGGTGCTCCTCTTCATCGGAGGATTGTTCTTCGCGGCGCCCGGGCATATCGGCCTGGGTCTCAACCACTTCGAGATGTCCGCCATCGGGCTCCTCTTCGCAGCGCCGACCATTGCGCTGCGCTGGCTGCGCCCGCTCCGGGCCGGGGCCGCATAGAGGGAGGGCGTCGGCCCGACCGGGGGTCGCGCTTGAATATGGGATGCACTTGTGGTGATTGAAGCAAGCTGAGCGTTTCGGGAACATGTAATGAAAGCCGACAGGACGGATCGATCCCACGTCGCCGAATCCGAGCGCCTCCGCGACGCCGTCGCGGACGGGGCTGCGGAGGAGGCTCCGATGAAGGACCGGCAGTTCGTCACGGCGCTGGCCCGCGGGCTGTCTCTCCTGCGCGCCTTCCAGAGTTCCTCCGAAATGCTGGGCAACCAGGAACTCTCGCGCCGCACCGGCTTGCCCAAGCCGACGATCTCCCGGCTCAGCCACACGCTGCTCGAGCTCGGATATCTCCGGCTCGTCAAGGACCGTGACAAGTACCAGCTCGGGCCCGCCGTCCTTGCCCTCGGAATGGCCTTCTTCCGCTCGAACTCCTTCGCGCAGATCGCCCGGCCCTACCTGCAGGAACTCGCCAACCAGACCCAGGCCCATGTCGCGCTGGGAATCCGCGAGGGCCTCAACAGCGTCTACATGCAGCTCTGGCGCGGCGTCGGACAGAGCATCACGATTTCCCGGGAGATCGGCTTCAACCTTCCGCTCGCCAGGAGCGGGATGGGCATGGCCATGGTCGCGGGGCTTCCGGAGCCTGAGCGCGGCGAGGTGATGCGGGGGCTCGAAGAGCAGGTCGGGGCGGACTGGCCGCGCCTCTCCGCCGCGCTGGAGCGCGGGCGGCAGGAGATCGCCCGCGAGGGCTTCTGCGTCGCGGTCGGCGCCTGGCACCCTGACATCAACGCCGTCGCGGCGCCGATCCTCGCTCCCGAGACCGGGACGCTCTACGTGGTCAATGTCAGCGGACCCGCCTTCATCATGACCGAGGAGGTGCTCCGCACCGATACCGGGCCGCGCCTGCGGGCCACGATCGAGCGCATGCGCGAGACCGGGGCGGTGGACTGGCCCCCGGTCTACGAGAGGGCCCGCCGTATCTTCTGAAGGAGATTCTGGCCAAGAGGGAGAGCCGGACAAAAAATGCTGAACCGCAGTCCCAGCCCCGCCTGTGTCGAATGCGGAATGCCCATGAGCGCGGAGGGCTTCGGGTTCCACCACGGGCGCCGCGATGACGGACCGGCCTACTGGTCCGACGAGGGCGTCATCTGCTCGCCGGCCTGCGCCGCGGCTCATGCGCGGCGGCGTCTTGCCGAGGGGCGCGAGATGAAGGAGCCGGCTGCGGAGCCGATCCTGCCGATCGCCCCTTATCCGCGCCGGTCGTAGCCGGCGCGGATGAATGGACGGTTATTCCGCAGGCACCACGCCCGGGGCGCTTCCCGCTCCAGTCGACTTCAGGCCTGACTTGGCGCGAACCTCCTCGGCCCAGATCGAATGGTGCTCCTTCGCCCAGTTATAATCGACCTCCCCCGAGCCCATCGCGTCGAAGGCGCCCTCCATTCCGATCGAGCCGATATAGATGTGCCCGATCATGATGGCGACGAGGACGACGCTGACGAGACCGTGGATGATCTGGTTGAGCTGCCAGTTGCCGTAGCTGCCGGCGAGCTCCGGGAACAGGAGGAACACGCCGGTGACCGAGAGGGCCGCCCCGCCGAGGATCACCGACCAGAAGATGACCTTCTGCCCCGCGTTGAACTTGCGCGCCGGGGGATGGACGCCCTTTGAGAAGAGGCCGCCGCCCGCCTTCAGCCAGGCGATGTCCGTCCCGTTGGGGATGTTGTCCTTGATCCAGATGACGAGCATGAGCGCGACGCCGAGCATGAAGGGCCAGGCGAGATAATTATGCGCATACTTGCCCCATTGCGTCGCGGCGGCGAAGGCCTCCGCGCCGAAGAGCGGAAGAAGCACCGTCTTGCCGAAGACGAGGTTGAGGCCGGTGAGCGCCAGGATGATGAACGAGGTCGCCGTCAGCCAGTGCGCAAACCGCTCCACGGAGTTGAAGCGCAGGATCTTCATGCCCGACCAGCCGGAATCGATCGTGATGCGGCCGCGCAGGAGATAGAAGCCGGCCACGACGACGAGCATGCCGAGAACGGCGACCGCGGCGGTCCACGCCATGGTGCCCTGGTGGAAGGCGCGCCATTCCTGCCCCGCGGGCTTGATCAGCGCGGCCGCCCCCGCGTCCGGTATCGAGATGCGGCCCTCGATCGAGCCGCCGCTCTGGAGCGCGTTGAGGAGCTGCTGTTCCTGGACGGCGCTGGCCGTGGGATTGACCTGCGCCTGGACCGGCGCGACGAAAACAGAAGCCATCATCAAGGCGATGGCGGCGATCAGAAAACGCGATGCGCTTTGCGCGAACATGGGAACCTCCCTGAGCCTTTGGTCTCGAGACGTCAGCCGGGCTGCGCTCGCGCCGCCCGGCCCGCATCAGATTGCGATCGTCTCCTGATAGGCCGTCTTCCAGCCCCATGCCCCTGAACCGTAGCCGCGCGTCACGACGCGCTCGCGGTAGATCTCGGCGATGATCTCGCCGTCGCCCGCCAGAAGCGCCTTCGTCGAGCACATCTCCGCGCAGAGCGGCAGCTTGCCTTCCGCGAGGCGGTTCGCCCCGTACTTCTCATATTCCGCGGTGGTCATGTCCGCATCGGGACCGCCGGCGCAATAGGTGCACTTGTCCATCTTGCCGCGCGAGCCGAAGTTACCGGTCTTGGGATATTGCGGCGCGCCGAACGGGCAGGCGTAGAAGCAGTAGCCGCAGCCGATGCACAGGTCCTTGGAGTGGAGCACGACGGCGTCGGCGGTGGTGTAGAAGCAGTCGACCGGGCAGACAGCCGCGCAGGGCGCGTCCGTGCAGTGCATGCAGGCCATGGAGATCGAGCGCTCCCCCGGCAGGCCGTCATTGATCGTGACGACGCGCCGACGGTTGATGCCCCAGGGCACCTCGTGCTCGTTCTTGCAGGCGGTCACGCAGGCGTTGCACTCGATGCAACGGTCGGCGTCGCAGAGAAACTTCATTCGGGCCATTATTCAGTCCTCCCCGCTCACGCTGCCTGGATCTGGCAAAGCGTGACCTTGCCTTCGTGCATGCCTGTCACCGGATCGTAGCCGTAGGTCGTCACCGTGTTCACGGATTCGCCGAGGACGATCGGATCGGTGCCCTGCGGATATTTCGCCCGCTGGTCGACGCCCTGGAACCACCCGGCGAAGTGGAACGGCATGAACGCCACGCCCCTCCCCACGCGCTCGGTCACGAGCGCCTTGACGCGCGTCTTCGAGTTGCCTTCAGGCCCGGTCACCCAGACCCATTGCCCCTCGCTGATGCCGCGCGCGGAGGCGTCCGCCGGATTGATCTCGACGAACATGTCCTGCTGCAACTCTGCGAGCCACTTGTTCGAACGCGTCTCCTCGCCGCCGCCCTCGTATTCGACCAGCCGCCCGGAGGTGAGGATGATCGGGAAGTCGCGGGCGATGTTGCGGTCGATCGCCGCCTGCTGCATCGATGCGCCGATATTCGGCATGCGGAACTGGCGCGCGTCGGGCAGCGTCGGGAATTCCGCGACGAGATCGGGCCGCGGCGAGTAGATCGGCTCGCGATGCTGGGGCACCGGGTCGGGAAGGTTCCACGCCATGGCGCGGGCCTTGCCGTTGCCGTAGTGAATCACGCCGCGCTCGAGGCAGACGCGCTGGATGCCGCCGGAAAGGTCGGTCGACCAGCTTACCCCGTCGACATTCTCGCCGCCCTGCCTCTCGATCTGCGCGCGCTCCTCGGGCGTCAGGTCGGCGTCCCATCCGAGGCTCTTGAGAACCCCCATGGTGAACTGCGGGTAGCCGTCCTGGATTTCCGAGCCGACGGAATACGAACCCTCGGCCAGAAGGGTCTCGCCTTCGCGCTCGACGCCGAAGCGGGCGCGGAAGGTTCCGCCGCCGTCCTTCACGTGGAGGTTGGTGTTGTAGAGGATGTGCGTCCCCGGGTGACGGATCTCGGGCTTGCCCCAGCACGGCCAGGGGAGCCCGTAGTAATCGCCGCCCACTTCCGGATCATCCTTGGGCGCCCGCAGGGTCACCAGGTCGAACTTGCCCTGGTTGCGCATATGCGCCTTGATGCGCTCCGGGCTCTGGCCGGTATAGCCGGTCGACCAGCCGCCGCGATTGATCTCGCGCAGGATGGATTCCGGCTCCGGCTCGGCGCCGAACTTGCCATCGACCATCGCGATGTTCTTGAACATCTTGTCGGCAAAGCCGAGCTTCTCGGCGAGCTTGTACATTACCCAGTAGTCATTCGCCGACTCGAAGATCGGCTCGACCACCTTCTCGCCCCACTGGATCGAGCGGTTCGACGCCGTCCGCGAGCCGTCGCACTCGAGCTGCGTGCAGATCGGCAGGAGATAGGTGCCGTCCTTGCGCTCCGAGAGCACGGCGAAGGTCGTGGGATGCGGGTCGGCGACGACGAGCAGGTCGAGCGCCGCCATACCCTTGGCCGCATCGCCCATGCGCGGAACCGTGTTGCCGCCATGGCCGAAGACCATCATCGCCTTGACGTTGTCGCGCTGGTCGACCTCGTCCGCATCGAGCGTCGCCGCGTCGAACCAGCGGGTCGACGGGATGCCGGAGGTCTCCATGTTCTCCTTGCGGGTGCGCGCCTTGCGGCCCGCCTTCTCCGGGACTTCGTCGAAGCGCGACACGAACCACTCGTAGTCGACCTCCCAGACGCGCGCCCAGTGCTTCCAGGCGCCTTCGGCAAGGCCGTAATAGAGTGGGAGATTGGCGATATCGACGCCGAGATCCGTCGCGCCCTGCACGTTGCAATGGCCGCGGAAGATGTTGGCGCCCATGCCCTGACCGCCGACATTGCCGGTTGCCAGAAGGAGGTTGCAATAGGCGCGGACATTCGCCGTGCCAACCGTGTGCTGGGTGCCGCCCATGCACCAGATGAAGGTCGAGGGTCGCTCGGTGGCGAACATCTGCGCCACGCGCTTCACCTGCTCGCCCGGAACGCCGGTCACGCGCTCCACTTCCTGCGGCGTCCACTTGGCGACTTCCTTGCGGACCTCGTCCATCCCGTAGACCCGCTGGCGGATATACTCCTTGTCCTCCCAGCCGTTCTCGAAGATGTGGTAGAGCATGCCCCAGATCAGCGCGATATCCGTGCCGGAGCGGAAGCGGACGTATTCCGTCGCATGCGCGGCCGTGCGCGTGAAGCGCGGATCGATGACGATCATGTTCGCGCGGTTGATCTCCTTGCCGGAGAGTACGTGCTGCAGCGAGACGGGATGCGCCTCGGCGGCGTTCGATCCCATGAAGATGATCGTCTTGGCGTTGCGGATATCGTTATAGGAGTTCGTCTGCGCGCCATAGCCCCAGGTATTCGCCACGCCCGCCACCGTCGTCGAGTGGCAGATGCGGGCCTGGTGGTCGACCGAGTTCGTGCCCCAGAAGGCGGCGAACTTGCGGAAGAGGTAGGCTCCTTCGTTGGAGAACTTCGCGGAGCCCAGCCAGAAGACGCTGTCGGCCCCCGAGCGCTCGCGGATCTCGCCGAGCTTGTCGCCGATCTCGTTGATCGCCTGGTCCCAGCTGATGCGCTGCCATTGCCCGCCGACGAGCTTCATCGGGTACTTGAGGCGACGGTCGCCGTGGACGAGTTCGCGGATGGCGGCGCCCTTGGCGCAGTGCGTGCCGCGGTTGATCGGGCTCTCCCAGGAGGGTTCCTGGCCCACCCAGACGCCGTTCTGCACTTCAGCCGTCACCGTGCAGCCCACGGAGCAGTGCGTGCACATGTTCTTCTTGATGTCGATCGGCTGCCCGTGGACGACCGGGCCGGCCTCGGCCTTGCGGACGGCGCCGAGCTGGATCGATCCGACCGCCGCGAGACCGCCGACGGCGAGGCCCGAGCGGCGAAGGAAGGTGCGACGGTCCATGACGCCGGAAGCGAGACCGGCGGCCACCGCGGAAAGCTTCGTGCGGCTGGCTTCGCCGCTCTTGCGCTTGATCAGCATGACGTTTCCCCTCAGTACCGGTTCGTGCGGTAATAGGTCTTGACGTGGTCGGTCTCCTGGTACCGCGCCTTGCGCTGCTCATCCGTCGCCTGGCTGGCGAGCGCTTCCGTCGTGGCGACGGGCGCTGCGACCGCGACCGCCGCGACAGTGGACGCGCCGCCTACGGCCCGCAGGAAGCCGCGCCGATCAATGGCCTTGTCTTTCTTCTGACCCGTCATCTCTTCCTCCATCCGGCCCGGCTCGCGGCCCGGCCCCTTTCCTTGCGGCTCCCGCGGGCGCCTGCGCCCGCGGGGCCATCACTCCATTTCAAAGGCTTGCGCCTCGATTTCCATGAATGTCCGGCCCAGTTCCCCGACGGCCCTGTAGAACCGCGAGGACGGCGCGATCTCCAGATCCGCGAAGAAGCGCGCGGCCCATGGCTTCACGTGACGTTCGAAAAACACCTTCTGCGCGCCCGGATCCGCGTTGAAGCGGTCCGCCGCCAGCCCCGCCATCACCTCGCAGAGGATCGCGATGTGATCCTCGGGATCGTGGAGGCCGGGCGCGCGCTCAATTCCAAGAGAGGCGAGGTCCGCCCGCACCGCGGCGAGTGGACGCTCGTGCAGGAAGCCGGTCAGGTAGAAGGAGCCGTAGGGAAGCAGCTCCCCCCTGCCGAGCCCGATGAACAGGTCGAAGAATTCCTGGCCGACACTCTCCGTGCTGACCTTTCCCGCCGCCTCTCCAAGCTTGAGATGCGCCATCCCGATGGGGGTCGCGTCGCCCTTGAGGCCCTGAAGCATGTCGAGGGTGGCGGCATTTGGGGCTCGCCCGAGCAGGGCCGCGAGGAGCGTGTATTCCTGCGCGCGCACCCTGTCGATCTCGTCGATGTCGCGCTCGTCGTCGGAGGATGCCATGTGGTGCAGGTCCGGGTAGAGGTCGGGACGCAGCGTGGCCCGCGAAATCCCGGTGACTTCCTCAATCGCCAGAACGCGTTCCGCAGGCGCCCGCCGCCAGTTCGAGACGGAGGGTTGGGAGATTCCGATCAGCCGCGCGAGCGAGGCGACTCCGCCGGCCGCGTCTATCGCAAGCTGCAAACCACCGTCGCGCATATAGAAACCACCCCTCGGCCCCCGTTTGTTTTTGATTCAGGGCTTGTTTCCTGCCGAGAGAAATATAGCACCAAGCTATGGCGTAAGGGCAATCCTTATTTGAATGATTTCAAACTGGTAGCGCGCCACCATGGCGCCGCGCCGGGGCTTGCTCCGCAACGACTTGGCGAGCTTCTTTCGGCGCTGCAACATCCGCGGATTCGACTAAAGTCGAATTCTCTGTCGTGGAACCTTCTGCCGGAGCCGCGTCGGCGAGAGGGGCTTTCCGCTCCTCCGCCGCCGGTTGAACAGTCACCTGATCTTCCCCTGGGGCATCATCGCGAGCCGCTACCGCCTCCTCCGGCACCGCGTCGGTGTGCTCCGTCCGGGCGGCCGAACCCGAAGGCGAATCGGAGAGAAATCGTTCCGCTGCACCCTTGGCGTCGTAGCCCTCAGGCAAAAGGCCCGAACCGGGGACTCCGCCGGGCGTATTCCAGTCATAGGCGTAGTCGAGCGCGACATCGACGAAGTCGCGGATCGCCGGATCGAGGACCCACATCCGGCGCATCGCGGCATTGCGCATCGCGAGCGGGACGCCCTTGCGCAAATAACCGGCGAGCGCGGCCGGCTCCGTCACCTCCTCCACCGGGGGGAGCAACGCGAGTTCCTCGTCCGAGATGGCCTCCTCGTCAGCAAGCGCCGCGTCGGAGGGCCCGGCATCTTCCGCCCTATCCTCCGAAAGGCGTTCCGGCTGCGGCTCCTCGCGCCGCGCCTCCTGCTTGAGCTTCGACCAACGGGAGAGGAAGCCGTCCCGGCTCATTGCCCCTCCTCCAGCCCCATGATTCGCACCGCGGGACGCGACAGCGCATCGGGATCGGCCTTCTTGCGCTTGCGCTTGATGAAGGGCTCCTCGACGTGGAACTTCGCGTAGAAGGCGTGCGCCCGCGCGGCGACCTCCGGGGGCATGGCGACGGCTTCGACGAGCAGGTCGGGATCCTGCGCCAGCGCCTCCCCCTCATAAGGGTCGATGCAGACGCAGGCGAGTTCATACCCCTCTCCGGCGCGACGCAGCGCCACCCAGAGCGACGGCCGACCCGAGACAAGGTTGTCGCGGTAATGCGCCGTCTCGCCGTGGTAGAGCGTCACATCGCAGGAGCCGGCGTAGAAGAGTTCGCCATCCGTCTCATGGGCGAGAAGCGTCCAGGGCGGCGTTTGCGGGACGGAGGGGAGAATTCCGACCGGCTTCCATGAATGGGTTGCCCAGGCATGGTTGATCCTGCGCTTCTTGACCACGACGCCGACGTTCAGGGTTTCCTTGGGCACGATATCCTCCGCGACGATGGCCGCGCATTGTGCGCCCGCCTGCCCCCTGCTTCAAGCCGCGGCCGCACCCAGGCGGCCTTCGCGCTGGGGCGACAGCTGGTGGCGCTGGGCGATCGCGATCCGCGCGTGGGCTGTCGCCATTGCGAGAACCGCCATCGCGAAGACCTGGTGCGCGAGTCCCGCCCAGAGCGGCACGGCGAGCAATAAGGTCACGATCCCGAGGACCGCCTGGGCAATACAGAGCCACATCACGCCGAAGGCCTGACGCGCCGCCGCCGAACCGGGGGCCATGCGCGATGTTCGCCAGGCGTGGAAGATGGCATAGGCGACGAGCAGATAGGCGACGAGACGGTGGTTGAACTGCACGAGCGCAACGTTCTCGACGAAATTCGCGATCCAGGGGTCGGCGGCGAACAGCGTCGCCGCATTGGGGACGATACGCCCGTCCATGAGCGGCCACGTATTGAAGACCCAGCCCGCCTTTGAACCTGCGACGAGGGCGCCGAGCGCGATCTGGAACAGGACGAGGCCGAGCAAGACGAGGGCGCCGCGTTCGACGCCGCGCGGGAGCGCCTCCCGGGCGCGCAGCTTCATTCCGGATGCGAGCCAGACGAGGGCGACGAGAATCACACTTGCGATCGTGAGGTGAGCCGCGAGCTTGATCGGCGCGACGGCCGTCATGCCGGGCTGAAGGCCGGAGGCGACCATGATCCAGCCCACCGCAGCCTGCATTCCGCCGAGCGCGCCGATGGCGAGCAATCCGAGGGCGAGCCGCCCGCTGACGCGTCCACGCAACCAGAAGAAGACGAGCGGTATGAAGAAGACTAGGCCGAGCAATCGACCCAGCTGCCGGTGGCCCCATTCCCACCAGAAGATCGTCTGGAACTCCGCGAGGCTCATGCCGCGGTTGAGCAGGCGATACTGGTCGATCTGGCGGTACTTCTCGAACTCGACCATCCACGCTTCATATGAAAGCGGCGGGATCGCCCCGGTCACGGGGCGCCACTCGGTGATCGACAGGCCGGAGCCGGTGAGCCGCGTCGCTCCTCCGACCGCCACCATGGCGACGACGAAGGCCGCAAGCACGTAGATCCAGATGCGGACAGCCCTGTCAGGCTGATGTTCCAGGCCGTTCATCGCCTCCGACCGCGCGCTCGTCATCTCATCCTCTCCGGCAGGCCGCCAGCCGTCGGGCGCGGCAATCGGCGCCTTGATAAACCATCTGGTGCCGACACATAGAAAAATCCGCCGCCGCCTGCTAGGCAACGCGACGCCGCACCCCGTTCCCGGGCGACCGGCGGACGGGTCGAGGGAGAAATAATGAACCAGCGCACGCGCAAACTCGTCGGGACCATCGTGATTATCATCTTCGTGATGATCTATGGGCCGATCGCCATGGCCCTCGCGGAGAGCCGCATCATGGCGGCCCCGCAGCTCGTCCAGGTCCTGGCCTACCTGACCCTCGGCCTGGTGTGGGTGCTTCCGGTGATGCCGCTGATCCGCTGGATGCAGCGCCCGGACAGGGACAGCGCTTAGACTTAAGTCGAACAGGTGCGCGACAGCCGGGGCCGCAACGGCTTCGCGGGCGGGCGTGACTTTGACTTTCCCGGATCTATGTTTACTCCTATGGCATGACAGCACTGCAATGCTGCAATGCAATGTCGCCTTACCTTAAATCGGGAGGAAAGAAGAGCATGAAGAAACTGATCATTGGCTTGGCCGCCGCCGGCGCCCTCGCGGCGGGCGCGGCCCTGGCGCAGGATCGGTCGGACTGGCCGAACAGCATATCCATCGCCACCGCCAGCCAGGGCGGAACATATTTCATCTACGGGAACGGGCTCGCCAGCTTCATTTCCGAGAGCCTCGGCATCGGCGCATCCGGCGAAGTCACCGGCGGCCCCGTGCAGAACGTGACGCTGGTCCAGACCGGCGACCATGACGTCAGCATGGTCACGATGGGTCCTGCCTACGACGCCTGGATCGGCGAGAGCGAACTGGCTCCCGGCCTGGAGCACAAGGATATTCGTGCCCTCTTCCCGATGTACCAGACGCCGTTCCAGGTCATCGCGCTGAGCTCGTCGGGCATTGAGTCAATCGCGGACCTCGATGGCAAGCGCGTCAGCGTCGGCCCTGCAGGCGGCACCCCCGGCACCTACTTTCCGCAGTTCTTCGAGACGCTGGGCGTCTCCGCGAACATCAGCTATGCCGGCGCCGCCGACGCGGCGAGCCAGCTGAAGGACGGCCTGATCGATGCCTTCGCCTTCGCTGCCGGCGTCCCGATTTCCGCTTTCGCCCAGCTCGCCGTCGAGAACGACGTCGTGATGTTCGGCTTCACCGAGGACGAGCTTGCGAAGATCCTCGAGGAGTATCCCTCGGTTTCCCGGCTGACGATCCCCGCGGGAACCTATCAGGGCCACGACTATGACCAGCATACGGTCGCGATGTGGAACTTCGGCATCGCCCACAAGGACGTGCCGGAGAGCCTCGCCTACGAGATCACCAAGCTCGTTCTCGAGAACAATGATCGCATGACGCAGATCCATGCGGCGGCCGCCGAGACGAAGGTTGAGAACTGGGACAAGAACGGCTTCATGCCGTATCATCCCGGCGCTGTCCGGTACTTCGAAGAGAAGGGCATCACCATTCCGGATGAGCTCAAGGCTGATTGATTTGCATCTCGAACGGGCGGCTCGTGCCGCCCGTTCTTCGTGTTGACCGCGTCCGGAATGACCGACTGAAGATCGGCGGCGCGTTTGGGAGGAACGGGAATGAGCGTCGAGGCGAAGCCTGCGGCCGGCGCGCCGCTGTCCGATCAGGAAGCGGCGAACAAGATTCTTGCACAAGGCGTCGATATCGAGCCGCTGGCGGGCAACCAGCGCGACTTCGTCGGGCCGACAAGGCGCATCCTCATAGCGATGTGCATCGGCTACACGCTTTTCCACATCCTCGTGATGAACTTCTACCCGCTCGAGACCTGGGCCTACCGTCTTCTCCACGTGACCGGGGGCCTGATCCTGGGCTTCCTGCTCTTCGCCCCCGGCCTTCTGTCGCCGTCTTCAGACAGGCCGGTAACCCGATTCGAGATGCGGCCGATCGAATGGCCGCTGCTCCTGATCGGAGGCGGCGCGGTGCTCTACGGTTTCGCGCTTGTCGCCTATGCCTGGGCCGATTGGTGGATTTCGGGCAACGCGCGCCCCGACCCGTTCCTGTTCAACAGCTACGGGCTTCCGCTTGCGATCGGCTCCGCGATCACGATCGTTGCGGCGTGGATCTTCCCGAGCCGGACCCGCGAGAACCTGCACTGGACGGATATCGTGCTGTGCTTCGCCGCGATTGCGGTGTGCCTTTACATTCTCTTCAACGTCAATCAGTTGCGCCTTCGCGCGGGAACGGCCCTGGCGCAGCCCGGCGACTTCTACGCGGCGCTCGTCGGCGTCCTGCTGATCCTCGAAGTCACCCGCAGGCTTGCCGGGCTTGCTCTGGTCATCATCGCCGGCGTCTTCATCGTCTACAGCTTCGTCGGTCCCTGGCTACCCGGTTTCCTCGAGCATCGCGGCTACACGCCGATCCGCTTCTTCACCTATGTCTATACGGACCAGGGCGTTCTCGGGCCGACGACGGCGATTTCGTCGACCTACATCATCCTCTTCGTGACCTTCGCAGCCTTCCTTCAAGCCTCGAAGGTCGGCGACTATTTCGTCAACTTTGCCTTCGCCGCAGCCGGTCGCGCGCGCGGTGGCCCGGCGAAGGTGGCCGTCTTCGCGTCCGGCCTGATGGGGATGATCAACGGCACGTCGGCCGGAAACGTCGTCTCCACCGGCTCGCTGACGATCCCCCTGATGAAGAAGGTCGGCTATCGGCCGCAGACCGCCGCAGCCGTCGAAGCCGCGGCCTCCTCGGGCGGGCAGATCATGCCCCCGATCATGGGCGCGGGCGCCTTCATCATGGCGGAGATCACGGGGATCCCCTACACGGAGATCGTGATCGCGGCGATCATCCCGGCGACCCTCTACTTCCTGTCCGTCTATTTCATGGTCGATCTAGAGGCGACCAAGAAGGGCATGAAGGGGCTGCCGCAGGACGAGCTGCCGCTGTTCCGCGAACTGGCGAAGCAGGTCTACCTGTTCATCCCGATCATCATCCTGATCTACGCCCTCTTCTCCGGCTACTCCGTCATCCGGGCGGGCACGCTCGCAATGGTCGCGGCAGCGGTAGTTTCCTGGCTGACGCCGCACTGGATGGGACCGCGCGAGATCCTGCGGGCCTTCGAGATGGCGGCAAAGATGTCGATCCAGCTCGTCGCCGTCTGCGCCTGCGCGGGCATTATCGTCGGCGTGATCGCGCTGACGGGGGTCGGAACGCGGTTCTCGTCCCTGCTGCTGACCCTTGCCGACCAGAGCCAGCTCCTCGCGCTCTTCTTCGCGATGTGCATTTCTATCGTGCTTGGAATGGGCATGCCCACGACGGCGGCCTACGCGGTTGCTGCGTCGGTCGTCGCGCCGGGACTCATCCAGCTCGGCATCGCGCCGCTCACCGCGCATTTCTTCATCTTCTACTTCGCCGTGATGTCGGCAATCACGCCGCCCGTCGCGCTTGCGGCCTATGCGGGGGCGGCGCTGGCCGGCTCCGATCCGATGAAGACTTCCGTGGAAAGCTTCAAGATCGGCCTCGCCGCCTTCGTGGTGCCGTTCATGTTCTTCTACAGCTCGGCGCTCCTGATGCAGGCGCCATGGCTCGACATCCTGCACGTTTTCGTCACCGCCAGTCTCGGGATCTATCTCCTGTCCTGCTCGGTCCAGGCCTGGTATTTCGGACCGCTGAACGTCGTCCTGCGCGTCGTTCTCTTCATCGGCGCGCTCGGGATGATACAGGGCGGCTGGCTCTCCGACGGGATCGGGCTTTTCGTGGCGATCATCGTCTTCCTGATCCAGAAGCGCCTCGTCACGCCGGCGAACGCGGTTCGCGGGCTCGATTGAGGACTGGAGCGACGAGGATGAAGGCGCTCATCGCCTCGGTCGGCCTTGTAATCGCATCGGCGACAGCTGCATTTCCGCAAGCTGCCGCCGGGAAGGATTGCGAGGCGATCGAGGAGGCGCTCGCCTACAATGCCTGCCTGGCGGAACAGGGCCCACGCGTCGGCGAAAGGCGCGCCGCGCCACGAACCCGCTCCTCCGGAGGGATCGCCGTCGAGCGGCGGCCGGGAGGCCGCAAGGCTGCGACCTTCGAGGTCATCACTGGAAAGTAAGGGGGCTCAGTCGGCGTTCACGCGCCGTCCCCTGTTCCAGGCGAGGAACGGGACCCCCGACAGGAGCGAGCGCATCGCGGCCCGGTCCTGGTGCAATCCATTGACGGAAACGCGCGGCAGGGCGTGCATGTGGTCGCGGTGGCCGGCGAAGACATGGCCGGGCCGCGTCGTGACCGCCGAGGCGTATCCCGCCTCCCGCGCCAGCCGGAAATCGCGTGGTCCCGCCGAGGTCCTGTCCCCCACAGGATAGGCAAAGTGCCGCACCGGACGGTTCAGCCGCCGCTCGATCTCCGCCTTGCTCTCGACGATCTCGCGCCGCGCTGCGTCGTCATCGTGCTTTGCGAGCATCGGGTGCGTGCAGGTATGGGCGCCGATGCCGACGTCCGGATCCCGGGCCATCTCCTCGATTTCACCCCAGCCCATGCACAGCCCGCGCGTCAGTTCCGCGCTCGAGACGCCCGCCTCGGCGGCAAGCGTAGCGATCACCGCCAGAAGCTCGTGCTCGCGGCCGGAGCGCAGCCGCCAATAGGCGGTCTCGAAGGCCGACCGCTTCTCTTCCGGATCGCGCGCCGGCAGATCGAAGCTGCGCCCGTCATGCACAAAGGAGACACGCTCGAGCCGCCTGATCGCCTCCTCGAGTTCGAGCCACCAGAGGCGTCCCTGGCCATTCGCGAATGACGTCGTGATGAAATGCGTGCTCGGGACCTGGTGCGCGCGCAGCACCGGCAGGGCGTATTCCTTGTTGTCCCGGTAGCCATCATCGAACGTGACGACGGCGAAGGGACGCGCCGTCGGCTCCGCCAGCCGACCCGCCACGTCGTCGAGGGGAATGAATTCGAAGCCCTTCCGCTTCGCCAGCGAGAGCGTCACGTCGAGGAATTCCGGCGTGATCTCGAGCAGGCGATTAGGCGCGAAATCCCGCTCCACATAGGGCCGGACGTGGTGGAGCATGAGGATGACTCCCCTGCCCTGCGCCAGCGGCCGCAGCCAGATATCCGCCCGCGTCGCCTCGATGGCGGCCAGTCCGCCCGTGATGATCGCCTTGCGAAGGGACATCCCGCCTTATCCTCGTCAACGCGGTCGCCTACGCCGCCGCGACATCCGCCAACGACCCGACGCAGGCGACGATGACCTGCTGGGCGCCAGCCTTTTGCGCCGCTGCATAGAGCGCAATCACGTCGGGATTGTTCGGCTCTTCGTCGCTCGCAAGCACGATGCTGTCGACGCGCCCGGCGAGGATCGCCAAGTCGTCCGCGCGCAGCGGGTCCGGCAATGCAAGCACCACCCAGTCATAGGTCTGGTCGAAGGCTGACAGCGTGATGTCGAGCGCCTCGGGCTCCTGCGCGAGTATCGCCTCATCCACGCTTCCGATCGCGATGCGGTGGACGCGGCTCCCCTCCTCCCGCTGGATCACCTGGAAGAAGGATGCACTGTCCGCGATCAGGTCGGTGAAGCCGGGTTCGCCGCTGTCTTCGCCAAGCCGCTGCGTATCGACCAGGATCGCCCGCTCATTCGACGCGAGGTGCCGAGCCAGTTCCCGCGAGATGGCCGCGAGCCTGGAAGCCTCGCCGAGTCCGGTCACGAGCAAGCGCCGCCCGCGATCTTCCGCGATCGTCTCCCGGAGGCGTTCGATCAGCCCCTCGAACCGGAACCCGTCCTCCGACGGGGCCGGCTCGGACCGTGATTTGCCAGCGCGCGACTTGCCAGCTGAAGACTTGCCAGCTGAAGACTTGCCGGCCGGCGATTTTCTCCCCCGCTTGGGCGTGGCGGATGCTTCTTCGGAAGCAGGACTTGCCTCCTCTGCCGTCTCCGCCGCAACAGGCGTAGCCGGCTCGCCGACGGCAGCCTCGCCCTGCGACGCACCGGACCCCGGGCGCAGCGCGACGAGGAACGGATCGAAATCTTCCGCCTTCGCATCCTCGTCCGGGTGATCAGCGGCAGGCTCGGGTTCATGCGAAGCGGGTTCCGGTTCCCCTACTGGTCCGCCAGAGCGAGCAAAACCGCGTGCCTCAACCTCCTCCTCCATCTCGTACGGACGGATCGCCGCCTCGCGCGAGGTTCCGGCGAATTCCCCTGCAGCTGGCTCATCCAGGTCATCGAGAATCGCCGTCCGATCCGTTTGCTGCGGCATGTCCTCCATGCCGGATCCCGGGGCAGGCGGGCTGCCGTCCGCAGCCGCCGATCCGTCAGGCGGAGCAGAGACCCCGAAGTCTCGCGAGGCTTCTTCCCGCTGGTCAGCTTCGTGTATCCCCAGCGTCCCGCGCAGGCGCGCGACCACCGCGCGCTCGTCGAATACCGGCGGCAAGACGACGGGCACGGAGGGCGCAACCGCCGCTTCGGCAGGTTCGGCATTTTCGACGGAAGCCGTAACCTCCCTGCGCCGGAAACGGCTGAAGAATCCGCTTCCGCCGGGTTCCGTGGCGGTAGATCCGCGCATCGGCCGCGCGCTGCGCCGACGTCCCCCTCCCCCGCCGCCCCCAGGAAGGAGGGGACCCGGCGCCGCCTGCGAGGCGGCGCTCGAGCCGAAGGCCAGTTCCGCGACGACGACACCGCCGGCGGCAAGGAACAGTCCCGCCAGCGTCGCCAGGATCACGGTCGGCGCCTTGCGCGGGAAAACCGGATTCCGGGGCACTACGGCCCGCGACACGATCCTGGCATCCGGCAGCGTCGCGTTGTTGGAGCCCCGTGCAAGCGCTTCACGATAACGGGCCAGATAGGCTTCGAGCTGTTCGCGCTCGGCCCGCGCCTCACGCTCGAGCGCCCGCAATTGCACTTCGCTTTCATTGGCTTGCGCCGCAACTCGCATCTGCGAGGCGAGCGCGGCCTCGAGCGATTCCACGCGCGCCCCCGCAAGCCGGGCATCGTTTTCAAGGATCCTGACGGTGCGCTGCGCCGAGGCGGTGATTTCCGCGTCTAGGTCGCCGAGCTGGGCGCGGAGCTCCAGGATGCGCGGATGCGCCGGCAGCAGCGTGCGCTGCTCAAGGGCAAGTTGCGAGCGCAAGGAGATCCGCTGCTCGATCAGCCGGCGGATCAGGTCGTTATTGGCGACATCGGGGATCTCGAAGGCCCGGCCGGCGCGAATCATGTCGGTGATCAGGAGCGCCTTGGCCTCGGCATCCGCCTGGGCGGAGCGCGCCTGCGCGAGCTGGGAATTGATGTCGCTGAGCTGCTGGGAGGTGATGGTCGCGTTGTTGCCCCCTACGAGGAGCCCCGAGCGCGCGCGATAATCCTCGACCGCCGCCTCCGCATCCGCCACCCGCGCGCGCAGGTCCTCGATGTTCACCCCCAGCCAGCTCGAAGCCACCCGCGCGAGATCGGTCTTGGCGTGTTCGAGCTTCTCGAGGTAAACCTCCGCGACCACGTTCGCACCGCGTGCCGCCAGATCGGGATCGGACGAACGAAACTCGATCGCGATGACCCGCGACCGGGCGACGGGGAACACCGACAGGCTTTCGTAGTACTTGTCGAAGACGCGATCCTCTTCCGCGCCATCGAACTCCCCGCGCGATGCGCCGAGCATCATGCGGACGCGCGTGATCGGGTCGAGGGGGCCGACGAGCGGATCGAACTCGGGATTTCCGACGAGACCGAGCCTGCGGATCACCTCGCGGGCAACATCCCGGGAATAGACGACCTGCACCTGGCTCGCGACGGCCTGCTCGTCGAAGACGCCGCCGGGCAAGTCGCGCTCGGCGAGAGACCGCGTGTAGACGCTGTCGCGGCTTTCCAGGAGGATCTGCGTCTCGCTGGAGAACTGCGGCGTCGCAAGAGTGACGAAGGCGAAGGCGAGACCGGCGGCGACCGCGCCGATTCCAAGGATGAGCCGGAGCCGCGACCACAGGACGACGAAGAGCTGACCGAGATTGACCACGTCAACGCGCGCGCCCAATTCAGGCGGCGTTACTGTGGATTGAGGCATCAGGTCACTCCATTCCCCGCGCGGGAGTCGCTTTCTCGACCCGAGGATGCCTGAATATGGTTTCCTCTCGGTTAAGGCGGCGGACTCGCGGGATGCGCTTGTAACTACCGGCCTGACACGCGTGCGCTGCCGGGAAACGCTTCCTTAACCATGGGAGGATTAGCGTTCCTGGACGACTTCTAACAGTCATCCAACGAGACGATGAACCGGCGCTCGACCCTCCTTCTGATGCTTGCCTCCGCCGCAGCCCTGTCAGGCTGCGTCAGTACGGCCTATCGCCTCGACGACGGCTCGGGCGACGGCGAGTACACCCTCGCGGCGGGCGACCGGTTGCGCGTGATCGTCTTCGGCCAGGACAACCTGTCGAATATTTACGCCGTCGACGGCTCGGGGAAGATCACGATGCCGCTCATCGCAGCCGTCGAAGTCGAGGGGCTGACGACCGCGCAGGTTTCGGAGCGCATAGCCGCGCGGCTTCGCAACGGCTTCATCCGTGAACCGCGGGTGACGGTGGAAGTGGACACGTATCGCCCCTTCTACATTCTCGGGGAGGTAACCCGGGCGGGCCAGTTTCCCTTCGTCAATGGCATGACAGTGCAGACGGCGGTCGCCATCGCGGGCGGTTATTCGCCGCGCGCAGCGCGCTCCTACGCTTCGCTGACCCGGACGATCGGACAGGAAATCGTGACCGTGAACGTTCCCGTCGATCACCCGGTGCGGCCGGGCGACACGATCGTCGTCAAGGAGCGCTGGTTCTGACCGGCCAGACGCCGGGGATTGGGCAAGCAGAATGAATGCGCAGCACAAACGCATCCTGCACGTCTTCCGCTCGCCGATCGGAGGGCTGTTCAGGCACGTGATCGACCTGGCGCGTGAGCAGGCTTCTCGCGGGCATGACGTCGGCCTGTTCTTCGACTCCAGCACCCAGAATGCGCGCACGCCCGCGATCCTCGAGGAGATTACGCCACATTTGCGGCTGGGGATCGTCCGGGTGCCGATGCGGCGAAACCCGGGCTTCGGCGATATCGCCGCGATCCGCGCGCTGCGCCGGCTCCAGAACAAGGTGAAGGCCGACGTCCTTCATGGGCACGGGTCGAAGGGCGGGGCTTACGTCCGGGCGCTTGCGGGGCCCGGACGCTTGGGCGCGGTGCGGGCCTACACGCCCCACGGCGGGAGCTTCCATTTCAAGGCCGGCGACCTGCGCCACCATCTCTACATGACGGCGGAGAGGCTGCTCGCGCGCAGAACCGACGTGTTCCTCTTCGAGAGCGGCTATGTCGCGAAGTGCTTCGAGGAGACGATCGGAACGCCGCAGGGAACGTGGCGCATCGTCCATAACGGCCTTCATCCGCACGAATTCGAGCCGCTCGACTACTCCGGCGAGAGGTTCGATCTTCTCTATATCGGCGAACTGCTCTTCGCGAAGGGCATCGACACGTTGATAGAGGCGCTTGCGCTTCTTCGCGACCGGCACGAACGGCGCCTGTCGCTGCTCGTGGTCGGCTCCGGACCGGATGCCGAAGCCCTTGCAGCGCTGGCGCGCGAACGCAGCCTCGACCGGCAGGTCACTTTCGAGCCGCCCCAACCCATCCGGAACGTGCTTGCCCGCTCGGACCTGATGGTCATGCCGTCGCGGGCGGAGTCCCTCCCCTATGTGGTGCTCGAAGCGGCGGCGGCCGGCCACCCCCTCGTCGCGACTGATGTAGGCGGCATTCCCGAGATCCTCGCGCCGGTCCGCGAGGAGCTTCTCCAACCCGGCGACCCGGTGCGCCTCTCCGACGCCCTCCTCGCCCGACTCCTCGAAGGCGAGGAAGCGCGGGAGGCACGCAACGCGGCCATCCTGCAGCATCTGCGGAGCGGGTTTTCCGTGGCGCACATGACCGATGCAGTGCTCGAGGGCTATGAAGCCGCGACCTCGCCGGTCGAGGCGGCGCAGGTCAGCCTGTCGCTACGTTAAACATTCTCTCACGCAGGCGGGATATGGTGTGCAGGCAGCCGAAGCCGCCAGATTGGCGGGAACGGGCAGTCACAGCGTGTCACGAGTTCATCGATGAGCGGAATCCATATCCGGGATCTCATGCAGGCGGCGGCAGCCACTGCTGCGGACGGAGGCGCGAGCCGGAAAACGCCTCGGGCCATCGTTCGCGCCGCGGAGACGTCCGTCGGCCTGCCGATGTCGGGGACGATGTCACAGAGCGTGATCGTCGGCAGCGTCCGGCTCGTGGAGGCGCTCCTCGTCGGGCTGATCGGCCTCGTCGCCCATGTCATCTATCTCGAAGAGTTCCCGAAGCCTTTGCACCTGGCGGCGGTCGCCTCGGTCACCTTTGTCGTGATCGCGATCTTCCAGGCGCGCGGCGTCTACGCCCTCCAAGCTTTCCGCTCGCCCTCCGGAATCGGCCTGCGGATGCTGACGAGCTGGACACTCGTCTTCCTGCTCGCATTCGCTTCGCTCTTCCTTCTCAAGGTTGGCGATCAATTCTCCCGAGTCTGGCTGGTAAGCTGGTTTGCCATCGGCGGAGCGGTGCTCGGGGTGGAGCGGCTCGCCCTGTCGCTCGTGATCGCCCGCATGGCGCGCTCAGGCCGCTTCGACCGCCGAACGGCGATCGTGGGGGGCGGCCCCGCGGCAGAATCCATGATCCGCGCGCTCGATGCCCAGGCCGATATCGGAATCCGCATCGTCGGCGTGTTCGATGACCGAGGAGACGATCGCACGACCGATGTCGTCGCCGGCTATCCGAAACTCGGGACCATCGACGATCTCGTGGAATTCGCGCGGCGCACGCAACTCGATCTCGTCATCTTCACGGTTCCGATCTCCGCCGAAGGGCGGATCCTCCAGATGCTGTCGAAGCTTTGGGTGCTGCCGATCGACATTCGCCTCGCCGCCCATGCGAGCCGCCTGAGACTGCGTCCCCGCAGCTACTCCTATATCGGCAACATCCCGGTGCTCGATGTCTTCGACCGGCCCATCGCGGACTGGGACCTCGTGCTGAAATGGCTTTTCGACAAGATCGTCGGAACGCTCACGCTTCTTGCCCTCTCGCCCGTCATGATCGCGACGGCCGTTGCGGTGAAGCTCGATTCAAAGGGCCCGGTCCTTTTCCGGCAGAAGCGCTACGGCTTCAACAACGACCTGATCGAGGTCTACAAGTTCCGCTCCATGTATGTCGATCAGTCGGACATTGCGGCCGCAAAGCTCGTCACGAAGGATGACCCGCGCGTGACGCGCGTCGGGCGCTTCATCCGGAAGACATCGCTCGACGAACTGCCCCAGTTGTTCAACGTCGTGCTGAAAGGCAATCTCTCGCTCGTGGGTCCGCGGCCTCACGCACTCCAGGCCAAGGCGGCGAACGAACTCTACGACAAGGTCGTCGACGGCTATTTCGCGCGCCACAAGGTCAAGCCGGGGATTACCGGCTGGGCGCAGATCAACGGCTGGCGCGGCGAGACCGATACGCAGGACAAGATCCAGCGCCGCGTCGAGCACGATCTCTATTACATCGAGAACTGGTCGGTGTTCTTCGACCTCCAGATCCTCGCGATGACGCCCTTCGCGCTGCTGAAGACGGAGAATGCGTATTGAGCGGAACGCTGGCCTCGGCGCCAGTGGTGCGCCGGGCATTCTCCGAGCGCTTCGAATGGTGGATGCTGTGGCTTCTCGGCCTTGGAGGCGGGATCGTCTTCATCGAGCCGTCGCCATATGAGTTGCTGATTGCCCTCGCGCTCTGCGTCTTCCTCGTCGGCGGTTGCCGCCTGGCCCCGGGCGGGGTCGTGATGCTGGCGCTGCTGATGCTGTTCAACCTCGGGGGCGCGATTTCGCTGGTGCCGTTCCTGCACGACAGCGACGCAGTGACCTTCATCGCGGTTTCGTTCTATCTCGCCATCACCAGCGGCTTCTATGCGATGATCGTCCAGGAGCGGGCCATCATCAGGCTCGAAGCCCTGAAATGGGGATGCATCTGCGCCGCCGTCATGGCGTCGACGGCCGGCATCCTCGGCTATTTCGACGTTGCCGGCCTGTCGGGCACCTTCACCCGCTTCGGGCGCGCCTCCGGAACCTTCAAGGACCCCAACGTCCTCGGGACCTTCATCATCCTGCCGATGGTATTTCTCGCACAGGAGATCATTCGAACCGGGCGGCTGCGCCTGAAAACCCTGATCCCTCTCGCGATCATTCTCATGGCCCTGTTCCTCGCCTTTTCGCGGGGTGCGTGGGGGCACGCGATCGCATCGCTGGGCCTGATGGTCGCGCTGACGTTCTTCCTCGTCGCCGGGGCATCGCTGCGCCGACGCATCATCATGCTCACTATCGGCGGATTCGTCGCGATCAGCGCCGCCCTCGCGGCCGCGCTCTCGATCGAGGAAGTCCGCACGATGTTCGAGACTCGGGCCACGCTCTCGCAAAGCTATGACGTCGGGGAGACCGGGCGGTTCGGAAGGCAGTTGCGCGCCATCCCGACGATCTTCGAGCACCCGAACGGGTACGGGCCGCTGCAGTTCGGGAATGTCTGGGGAGAGGACCCGCACAACGTTTATATCAACGCCTTCGCCTCCTATGGCTGGCTGGGCGGACTGGCCTATGCCACCTTGATTTTCGCGACATTGGTGATCGGGTGGCGAACGGTCGCGATGCGGACGCCGGTACAGGATTTCGCCATCGCGATCTGGTCCGTCCTGTTCATCCAGATCCTGCTGGGCCTGATCATCGACACGGACCACTGGCGGCACTTCTACCTGACGCTGGGCCTGATCTGGGGCCTTCACGATCTGGGGCGGCGCATTCGAAGCCGCGAGCTGCACGCGGAATAAGCGCGGTGCTTGGCGCATCGGCGAATCAGTGACAAGCCACCGACATTGCAGAAGACATCGGTGCGGAAGCTTTCAAGCCCGGCTGACGTCCTCTCGCATGCCCGGCCCTTCGAGCCAACCCACTGGGAAATAGGCTAAACTTATTCCTTTACAGCAACCCGCGAGAGGCATCAAAAAGCCCGCCGAGTAGTCCCGGCGGGCAAGTTGCTCTCGATGATACGCCCCCACAGGCGCAATTAAGATTGTATATTGCAAAGTTTATACGTGCAAGAAGTTGTATTTTGTCTCCCGACCTGAAGATGCCGAATTCGTTAGCGCAGCCGTGAGCCCGGGCGCTGGCGCTGGGTCAGTTTGGCTTCCGCGAAAAGCTCCGCCAGTTCAACGACCTTCGCCCTCAAGGCCGGATCACGAATCCTGCTGAACGACAGCATCAGCGACCTCCCCTCATCTGTCGCAACCATGCGTCGAACCGTCAATTCATCCTGATCGGCCTCTGACGCGTCAACGATCCCGGAAGTGTCCGTCTCGAAGAAGTGCGAAATCGGCACGTCCAGCGCCTTGGCGATGGCGAAGAGCCTGCTGGCGCCAACACGGTCGGTGCCGTTCTCGTATTTCTGTACCTGCTGGTAGGAAACGTCGATCGTCTCGGCCAGGAACTGCTGGTTATGACCGAGGAAGAGGCGGCGAGCCTTGATGCGCCTGCCGATCTCCCGGTCGATCGCATTCGGCACCTTCTTCATCTGTCGCATTCGTCGCACCTCCGCGGAGAAAGAAGCATCGGCGGCCGAAAACCACGATCTCTTGGACCACCGGCATCAACGGAAAAGAGTATCCGATCGGCGGCCAATCTCACGCGGCCTCCAGGCACCAAGGGAGCGAGGGACAGAAGCCATACGCCACTTCATCGAGGTCTTAGCAGAACAAAACAGGAATATCAATTTTAAATTGCAGCCTCTCGCGCCATAAAAGTCGCACTTCAATCATTATTACAACTTTTGCGTCTGTCAAATTGAAATAGGGTCGATTGCCTACATTTTGCATGTAGTTTCGACGCCTGAAACGGCTCTACAACCTGTACGAGAATGGAGATGAAATACGCGTATACTTCGAAAGCGGTATCCGCGACGACAAGAATCCTCGTTCATCGCGCGCAGCGATAAACGGCATACCTTCTGCCCGAGAGGCAGTGACGGCGCGGCTATCAGGCAGTTAGCGGCGGGACGCCATGAGATCGTGCGTCAGGACCGTCAGTTTTCCGACGAGCGCGGCAGTGTCGCCCTTCATGCATGACCAGGCGGTCGCGATATCAGCGCCATCCGAAGACACGGTCGCGACGGCGACCGAGCGCAGCTTCCCCTCGCGGGCCAGGTCGATCTGTTCCTGTAGCAGGCGAATGATCGATGCCGCGTCCTCGTCGACCTTCGTCTCGGCCGCCCTCGGGAAAACGGCGATGTTCGGATGATTAGTGCTGCCCATCTTTTCCTCACGGAAATTGGTGAAGCTCGTTCAAGCGGCTTCAGCATTCTTCTATTCGTTCACGATTCCGGAACCAGAGAGCCAGTGGAGCGACCTGATCCGTTATCGATGGACGTCTCAATCGAAGCTGACGGCTTCCACCTCATGCCGCCCCGCTTCCGTCGGAACGCGCGATCCGTCCGGCAGTCGCCTCGCGATGTTGGCCACCGGAGGCACGCCTTGACGCAACGCAGATCATTGCGCGGGAACCTACAGATGCGCACCGAGCCGGTCAAGGCGCAGAATCATTGCCACGCTTGGGTTTTTGGCTGGTCGAGGTCGTGGTGAGCGCCCCTTCACGCCGGCGGGGACGCAAACCTCCCGACCGGGCGACGCGGCGGTCGGGACGCTGAAGGCGTTGTTCCCACGATAGCGGCAGGAATTCCACCCTCGCTAACACTGACGGTCACACGCTCCGCGGGGATTGTCTGCGGGCCGGCGACAGGGTCCGGCGAACAGATGACCTATACGGAGAAGAACCATGACGACGCAGACCGCCACTCTCGATGCCCCCCGCCCGAGCAAGGCGCCGCCCGCGCCACGAAACGGGGTTGATACCCCGGTGCTGCTCGCGACCATCAACGCCGTGGCCGGACAGCCGGACCTCGCGCAGTTTCGCTTTCGTGCAAGGAGCCGCTGGCTTTCGGGAACTCACAGCCGCAGTACGATGTCCGGCTTTTTCGGGGCGGGTGCCGAACAGGAACACAAGGAGGCCTACACGGCCGAAGCCGACCACCCCGCCGTGCTGTGCGGCGCTGACAACGCCCCGACTCCCGTGGAGTATCTTCTCCACGCCCTCGCCTCCTGCCTGACAGCCGGGATCGCCAACATCGCAGCTGCTCGCGGCGTGACGCTTCATCTGGTCGAATCGATCGTCGAAGGCGACATCGACCTCCAGGGGATCCTGGGCATTTCGGGGGACGTGCGGAATGGCTACGAGGGAATACGCGTCAGCTTCCGCATCGCGGGCGACGCGCCGCCGGAAAAGCTGCGCGAAATCGTTGAGCAGTCGCGGGCGCGTTCCGCGGTGTTCGACGTGCTCACCAATGGCGCGCCAATCTCGCTCGACGTCTCCGTAGACGCGGTCTGAACCGGCGAAATGCGGCGGCGGCCGCGTTTCTACTTTTCCAAGCACCTGCCGTATCCGCGTCCCGGGACCGATGAAGCTGTCCCCGGGGCGCGGCTATATGCGCGCTTCATCAAGAGGATAGCGTCATGCCCTCAACGGATGTCGTGATCATTGGCGGGGGCCAGGCAGGCCTCGCCATGAGCCGCCAGCTCGGTGAATTCGGGATCGCGCACGTCGTCCTCGAGCGCGAGCGCGCGGGCGAACGCTGGCGCAGCGAGCGCCGGGCTTCGCTGCGGCTGCTGACGCCGAACTGGATGACGCGCCTGCCAGGCTGGCGCTATGCGGGACCTGATCCCGACGGCTTCATGACAATGCCCGAGGTCGCGGCCTTTCTCGATGCCTACGCTGCCTCCTTCAACGCGCCGGTCGAAGCCGGCTGCGCCGTGCGCGCCGTTTCCCCCTCCTTGAACGGATTTCGCGTCGAGACCGAATGCGGCGTGTGGACGGCGCGCGCCGTCGTCGTGGCGACCGGCCATTGCGACCGCCCGGCGGTTCCCGCAATGGCGGGGGAACTTGCGACGCGGTTCCATCAGCTTTCCGCCGACGCCTACCGTGCCCCCGGAGAACTTCCCTCGGGCGGAGTCCTCGTCGTCGGAGGCTCCGCCTCCGGCGTCCAGATCGCCGACGAACTCGCGCGCGCGGGACGGGACGTCACGATCAGCGTCGGGCGGCATATCCGGGTCCCGCGCCGGTATCGCGGACACGACATCATGACCTGGCTCGATCGCTGCGGAATTCTGGACGAGCGGGCAGACGCCCTTCCCGACCTCGACGCCGCGCGCCGCCAACCTTCGCTGCAGCTCGTGGGCCGTCCCGACAACGCCGATATCGGCCTGCCGGAGCTGCAGGCGCGCGGCGTCGCGCTGGTCGGCCGCGCCACCGGGGCCGACGGAACGCGGATGTTCTTCGCGGATGACCTCGCCGATACGACCGCAGCGGCGGCGCGCAAGCTTGACCGGCTTCTGGACCGCATCGACAGCCGCGCCGGCCTGCCTCAGGAACATGGCATTCGGAACCACCCCCGCCTGTCAAATCGCCCGGCGCGGGCCGATGCGCTCGATCTGGGAGCATCGCGCATCACGAGCATCATCTGGGCGACTGGATATTCTCGCACCTATCCCTGGCTGCGCCTGCCGATCCTCGATCGGCGGGGCGAGATCATCCATCGCGGCGGCGTCACGCCGGTGGCGGGTGTCTATGCCCTCGGCCTGCCGCTGATGCTGCGGCGCAAGTCCAGCTTCATCGACGGCGTGGGAGACGATGCGCGGGAAGTGGGCGCACATCTCGCGAGCCGGCTCGGGGCAGGACGTCGGGCAGCCGCCTGAGGCGAATCCAACGCCAGCCCGCCCGATTTCGACGCGCGCTTCAACGCTCGCACCCACGTCCGCCGGGGAAAACGGCCCCATCGACGAACACGGACAACATCCCGGAGAAAGACAATGACGCTCGCATCCACGATCCATTCCACGTCAGTGGAAGGCGGCCTCCCGGCAAGCCCCATGGAGGTCCTTCTGAGAATCCGGCACTGGCTGCGCATCAGGCGCGACCGGCGGCGGCTGATGGAGCTGCCCGATCACATCCTGCGCGACGTCGGGATCGCACGCCCGGAGATCGACTCGTTGCTGCTCTACGGGCGCGTCGGCCGGACGAGCGAGAACCTGGCCGGGAGGAGACGGGCATGAACGCGCATCAGCACATCCAGCCTTCGGACCTCCCGGCAAGGCCGGGCGCCCCGCTCGTGATCGCCCTGCATTGCTCGGGCGGAAACGGCCGCCAATGGCGGAAGCTGCAACAGCTCTTGCCGGAAGGCGCGGCTCTCGTGGCGCCGGACCTGATCGGGACCGCGACTCGCGGCCACTGGTCAGGCGAGCATGCCTTCCGCCTGGCGGACGAGGCCGCTCCGATCATCGCGATGATCGACCGGCATCCCGGCCCCGTGCACCTCGCCGGCCATTCCTATGGCGGCGGCCTCGCCCTGCATATCGCGGCGGCGCGTCCCGGGCGGATCACAGGGCTCGCCCTCTATGAGCCCTCGGCCTTTCACCTGCTCGACCACCTTGGCGAAGCGGGAAGGCCCGGCGGAGCCGAGATCCGCGAGGTCACGCTGGGCCTGCAGGGCGAAATGATGCGCGGAGCATGGCAGGACGGCGCGCGGCGCTTCGTCGACTATTGGGGCGGAGCGGGAACGTTCTCGCGCATGAAGCCGGAGCATCGGGACGATCTGCTGCGCTATCTTCCCAAGGCACCGCTCGACTTCCATGCTCTCCTGACGGAACCGACGCCGCTGCGGCGCTATGGAGAGATCGCCGCGCCAGCCCTGATACTGCGGGGGGAGCATGCCCCGACCCCGACCCGCATCGTTGCGGACGCCCTGCTGGCGCTACTGCCGGACGCCGTCCAGATCGTCGTCGATGGTGCGGGACACATGGGTCCGATCACGCATGGCGATCTCGTGGCGGAAGTAATCGCGCGGCATTTCGCCGGAATTCGCGAAATGATCATGGCCGAAGCCGCGTGAACGACGTCTTGCCTGGCTCATACATCCGTTTGCGTGCCTCGGGGGATGCTGCCATAGTAGCTCATCCCCCGAGGTTCGTTTTCGTGCGACTGATCGGTAACGCGCATGTCCTACTTCGAACGCTATGGCGGATTTCCCTTCGTCTCCCAGCTCGTTCTCGATTTCTACGACCGCGTGCTCGGGTCCGAGAACCTCGCTCCGTATTTCGAGAATGTCGACATGCGCCGACTGGTCGACCACCAGGCGAAATTCATCTCCTCGGTGATGGGCGGGCCCGCGAGCTATAGCTGCGAGATGTTGATGGAGGTTCATGGCCATCTCGAAATCGGGCAAGACGCATTCGACGAAATGGTGGACCTGCTCAACGAAACGATGAGCGCCTTCGGGATCGACGAGCCGGATCGAACGGCGATCCTGGACGAGGTCCGGGCGGCACGCTCCTGCGTGATGCGCTAGCCGGGCTCGCCTGTCGGGCCAAATACCACTCTCGTTCCCACCGGCATTTCCACGCTCCTGCGCGACCCTGTCGATGCTGCCGTTGCGTCTGTCGCTTCGGCCATTGGACGGGTGGCTTGCTCTATTCAGAAACAGGAGCTGGAAATGACAAAGCATCTAGGAACCGGCAAGCTTTTGGCAGGCGTCGCGGCGGCTGCCATTTATGCAGGCTCAATAGTTGGCGCGCACGCCGACGAGACTTGCCTTTCGCCCTACATGCCAAAGATTTCGGGGCTTGAAGACTATGTCTATGTCTGGACGCTGGGCGCCGAAGGCGTCGGCGACGGCTTCGACAAGCTCGTCACCGTGGACGCGCGCGAAGGATCGGACACTTTCGGGGAGGTCATCGCCTCCACCTCGGTCGGAGGGCGGCACGAAGCCCATCACGGCGGCTTTACCGACGACCGCCGCCAGTTCTGGGCCGCGGGCCTCGATGACAGCCGCATCTTCATCTTCGACGTGGCGACCGATCCGGCGAATCCGAAACTGGTGAAGACGATCGATGATTTCGAGGAGAAATCCGGCGGCGCGGTGGGGCCGCACGGGGCCTACGCCCTCCCCGGCCGAATGATGATCCCCGCCCTGTCCAACAAGGACGGAACGGGGCAGACGGCTCTCGTCGAATATACAAACGACGGCGAGTACATCACGACGCACTGGCTGCCGACGCAGGAAACCGCCGGCTCGATCCCGGGCGCCGAGCACGCCGACGGATACGGCTATGATGCCCGCGTTCTTCCCCGCCGCAACGTCATGCTCACATCGTCCTTCACGGGACGCGAGAACTACATGCGGCCCTTCGGCGAGGTCGCGGGCGATTCCGAAGCCATGAAGAAGTTCGGCAACAGCATGGTGATCTGGGATTTCCACGCCCGGTCGCCCAGGAAGGTCTTCCACGTTCCAGGCGTCCCCCTCGAGGTGCGCTGGGCGCAGCAGGACGGCCACGACTATGCCTTCACAGCCACGGCCCTCACCTCGAAGATCTGGCTCGTCTACGCGGACGAAAACGGGGAATGGCAGGCGAAGGAAGTAGCGGATATCGGCGATCCGGCGCAGATGCCGGTTCCCGTCGACATCAGCATCAGCGCCGACGACACGCTTCTTTTCGTCAATACCTTCATGGACGGCATGACGCGCGTTTTCGACATCACGGATCCGCACGCGCCGAAGCAGGTCTACGAGAAAAAGATCGGGGAGCAGGTCAACATGCTTTCCCAGACCTGGGACGGCGAGCGGATCTACTTCACCAGCTCTCTTCTGGAAAACTGGGACAAGGATCCCGATGCGAGCGACCAGTATCTCAAGGCCTATTCATGGAACGGCGAGGAGCTCACGCCGCGCTTCGAGATCGACTTCCATGCCGAGGGACTTGGACGCCCGCACATGATGGCCTTCGGGGCGGAGAGCCTCTACCGCAACTGAGCGGCTCGATGGCGACAGCAGCAGCGGAGCCATCAAGGCTCCGCCAGGCTTTCCTTTCCTGCGCAGGAGCGCCGGCATGACACGCGACCTGAAAACGGCAATCACGGCGACCGCCATCCTCCTGGCGCCACTCCTTCTTCCCGAGGCGCCAGAGGCCCATCCGGCAAAGGGCGGCCCGACAGGACCCGCCGCCGGCTACGCCTTTCCCCTTCCCGAACCCGGAAGCTATCGCCTTCCGCCCCTGCGAATGGCCGCGGGAGGCATGGTGGTGGACCAGGAAGGCGCGGATCAGGAGCTCGGCGGCCTCCTCCGGGACCGGATCACGATCGTCTCCTTCATCTACACCCGCTGCGCCGATCTTTGCCCGCTCGCCACCGCGCAGCTCGCAAATCTCCAGGATCTCGCAGCCGAGGACAAGCACCTCGAGGGCAAGGTCCGGCTCGTCTCGATCAGCTTCGATCCGGCACATGACACTCCGGAAGTGATGGCGGATTACGCCGCCGGATGGAGCCGGCCCGAGGGTGGGCCCGACTGGTTCTTCGTGACCACGCGGGACGGCGCGGCCCTGACCCCGATCCTCGAGGCCTATGATCAGGCGGTCGACCCCAATCCCGACGCCAGCGATCCCACCGGCGGGCTGAACCACGTGCTGCGAGCCTTCCTGATCGACGCGCAGGGCCGCATCAGGAACATCTACAGCCTTGACTATCTCGATCCCGCCCTCGTGCTGACGGATGTGCGTACGCTGCTGATGGAATGACGCGCAGCGCGCGGACCTTCACGCTGCGCGGATCCGCGCATCCGGCGGGATCCCCGCCTCCTGCGGATCCGGCTTGAGCCCCATCTCCGCGAACAGGGCCCGGGCGCGGGCGAGGTTTTCCGCCCCGTCGCCCGGCTTCACCCTCTCCTGCGCATCGCCAAGCGCCCACAGGCAGCGTGCGAGTTCCGGCTTGAGCCCCGCGCGTTCGGCGACCTCGCAAGCGCTTGCCAGTCTCACGACCGCCTCCAGGTCATCCTCGATCCTGGCGAGACCGCGAAGCGCGAGCACCTCGCTCCACGGGTCCTGCCTCTCGCGCGCCAGCCGCAGCACATGCTGCAGGTTTGCAGGCGCCTCCGGCTCGCCGCGACGCAGACGCGCGAGAGCAAGCACCGCCCGCGCGTGACAGTCGAATTGCGGCAAATCGAGCCGCTCGGCCTCGCTGATTGCGGTCTCCAGCGTCCGGCAGGCGGCCTCGTCCTCCATGAGCAGGAATTCCGCATGCCCCAGGATCGTCAACACCCACGGGCGGACCAGCAGCGAGCCCTGCATTCCATTGTCGCCGGACCGCAGCCGCAAGTCCTCGACAAGCGCCCGATCGGGTCCGCCGAGGACGCCAACCACGCCCGCGAAATAGGCTGCGGCGCAGATATCCAGCGGCCGCTCGGACTCGCGCGCGATCTCCCTCAGTTCGACCACAGCCGCCTGCGCCTCCTTGAAGCGCCCCAGCCGCGCGAAGCCCTGCGCCAGATGCCCGAGATACCAGACGGCGCGCACGCCCATGTTCCCGTAGCGCTCATAGCGCCAGGGGCCGGTGAAGTTCTCCCGGTGAGGCAGGAGCCGCGCGATCGCCTCGCTTGCCCGGGAGCGCAGCATAAGCGCCTGGGCCGCCGCCAGATCGGCTTCGCTGGCGCAACGCCAGACGCCCGCGGCCAAGGCGAGATCCTTCATTGTGTTCGCCGGCTCCAGGGCCTCGTCGAAGCGCCCATGCGCGCTGTTGAGGTAGCTTTGATGGATCAGGACCTCGTAGAGCCGCTGCGCGTCCCCGAGTTCATCCGCCATCTCCCGCGCCTCCGCCAGCGGAACGGCGGCCTTGTGGAACGCGCCGGCGGCGTCGTAGACGGGACGCATCCGGGTTCGCAGATCGATCGCGCGGGCGAGCTTCTCGGGCGAGTGCGGCAGGCGATCCACCGCACGCCGCGCGCCTTCGAGAAACTCGGCGGCGAGATTATAGGCCGAGCGCTCCTCGGCGCGCGCAGCGGCCCTGAACAGATAGGCTCCCGCCGCGTCCCACTCCTCCGCGCGCAAGGCATGCCCGGCGAGCGCCTCCGTCTGCTCGTCGAGGGCGGCGGCATGCAGCCGTTCCAGGGCCCTCAGCGCGAGGCGATGCAGTTCCCGCCGATCCTCGGCGAGGAGGGAATCGTAGGCGACGGCCTGCGTCAGGACGTGCTTGAAGGTATATTCCCGCTGCGGGAAGCTCTGCACCTCGAAGAGGAATTCCAGTTCCTGAAGCTGCGCGAGCGCATCGTCGAAGGCACTGTCGCTCAGATGCGACAAGGCGCGCAGGAGCGGCGCCGGCACATCCTTGCCGATGACGGAGGCGACCTGCAGAAGCGAGCGCTGCGTCTCCGGGAGGCGGTGGATGCGCGAGGCGATCAGCGACTGGACGTTCGAGGGCATGTCGAGAATGCTGATCGGCTGCGGGGCGACATAGCGGCCCGGCGAGCCGCGCAGCTTTCCCGATTCCGCCAACGCCCGCACGATTTCCTCGAGGAAGAGAGGTGTGCCCTCGGCTCTCTCCGCGAGGCGTTGCTTGAGGCTCTCCACGCTGTCGTCCGGTCCCAGAAGCACGTCGAGAAAGCCGGAGACGTCGTCCGCCGCGAAACGCTCGAGGCGGATCTGCTGGTAGTAGCTGCGGGCGCCCCAGGAATGCGCGAATTCAGGCCTATAGGTGCCGATCAGGAGGATGCGGGCGCGCCCGATCGTTTCAACAAGCCGGTTCAGCATCTCGAGGCTTTCCGGATCGACCCAGTGAAGGTCCTCGATCAGGATCGCCAGCGGCGCGACGCGGCTCATGGCTACGAGGAACGCGCGCACGCTCTCGCAGATCGCCTGCTTGCGCTGCGCCGCCGCGAGCCGGCTCCAGGCCTCGTCCTCCACGGGCCAGCCGGCCGCGAAGCAGAGGGGCGCGACGAGTTGCGGATCGAGGCCGAGATCGGCGCATTTGCGCTGCATCCGCTCGCGGGCGATTTTCGCTCCCTCGTTCTCGCAGGTCCCGCAGGCGACGCTCATCAGCTTGCGGATCACGCCGAAGGCGACGTTCTGGTCGAACTCCATCGCGCCTGCCTCGAGCACGGAAAACCCGGCGACTTCCTCCGAGGAGAGGAATTCGTGCGCCAGTCGCGACTTGCCGAAACCGGGATCCGCGACGAGACCGATGAGTTGGCCGTGCCCCTCGCGCACGCGCAGCCACGCGGCCTGGAGGCTGCGCATCTCGGCCTCGCGCCCGATCAGTTCCGTCAGCCCCTTGTTGGAGCGCAGATGCCACCGCGACAGGGCCTTGTTCTCGCCGAGCAGCTCGTAGATGGATTCATCGCGGCCGAGATAGGGATGATCCGCCCGCACCATGCGCTGGGTCCGGATATAGCCGCCTCCTGCCGCGCGCGCCCTTGCAGTCAGGGCTACGGTGGAGCGCCGCAGCGAGCGGGTGAGACGGTTGGCGGCACGCTGGGCCGATCCCGTCAGTTCGATAATGCTTCGGTCGCCGTTCCAGCGCTGCTTGACGATGACCTCGCCGGTATCAATCCCCACGCGCAAGCGCGCCTTCCCCTCCGACCGGCGGAGGATGGAGCGGTTGGCGTCCAGCGCCGCCCGGCAGGCAAGGAAGGCGTGATCCTCCGTCACGCGCGAAAGGCCGAACGCCGCTGTCAGGGCGCCGTCCGCATTCGACGTGACGACGCCGTCATGGGCCTCGATAACCTCGACGAGATGATCGTAGACAGGCTGAAGCTCGCGCATCGTCGCCTCCGGATCGATCATCTCGAAGGCCTGAAGCGGACTCACGACCTCCGCCGCCAGAATGGTGATGTGCTGCCGCGACTGGTCGATCCCGATCGGAGGTGCAGGGCCGACGAGGCTGCTCGTCTCCTCCGGATCGGCGATGAAGGCGCGGCAGGCCTCAAGGAAGACATGGAAAGCCGGCTCGTGGTCCAGCAGGATATGGTTGGCGCTATCGAGTTCGACGAAACGGGCGCCACGGATCTCGTCCGCGAGATGCCGGCCGGCCGAGAAGGGCACCACCGCGTCGTTTCGTGCGTGCATCACCAGCGTTGGAACGCGGACCTGCGGGAGCAGTCCCGAAACATCGATCTCGCCGAACTCCTCGAAGAGCCGCGCCGCGTTCGCGGGCGACGCCGTCATGCGCTGGAGTTCGTTGTAGTAGTCCATCTGCTCCTGGTTCGCGTCGGGTATGAAGAGCGAGGTGAACATCTGCCGGAAAACCGGGTTCTTCTGCCCCCAGCCGTCGCGGATCAGAGCCGCCATCGCCTCGCGCCGGGCGGTCTCGCGCTCGTCGCTCCGCTTGCGCCAACCCTTGGCGAAGCCGCCATAGATGATCATTCCCGCGACCCGCTCGGGATGGCGGACCGCATAGGCGATCGACACCGCCGCTCCCTGCGACAGCCCGAGCAGGAAGACGCGCCGCAGGCCGGATGCGTCGACGATCGCCGCGAGATCGGTAACCATCGCCTCGAAGGAGACGTCCGCAACATTCCAGTCGGAAAGCCCGTTCCCGCGCTCGTCGTAGCGGATCAGCATGTTGTTGCCGGACAGCGCCTCGATCCAGTGCCGCCAGACAGGGCTGTTCCAATCGTATTCGACATGGGACAGCCAGTGCGCCGTCCTTAGGATGGGCGGTCCCGTGCCGCTCGTCGCATAGGCGAGGCGCGTGCCGTCGGGGGCGCTGCAATAACGGATCTCCTGCCGAAGCGCCTCCGGAACAGGCATCCTGCTGGACGGTGCGGACATATCCTTCCCGGGCGGCGCCGGAACAGGTGCGGCTCCCTCCTGCGGCGCGGCCGAAACCGCTCGCGCGGCCTCGTTGAGGCTGCGGACCTCGCGGGCCAGATCGTGATCATCGGGCAGGAGTTGCTGAAGCGTGCGCGCATGAGGCAGCGCCCGGGCCGGCTCGTCCGGCAGGCGCGCGAGCAGCGTGCGCAGGATCTGGATGCGCAGCAACTCCATCTCATCCGCCATCGCCACCCGCCACGCCTCGTATTCCGGACAGCGTGGAAGCGCCAGATCATCGAGGAAACGGCCACGGAACCGGTCCGCCAGGTCCTCGAGCGTCGCCGTCTCCAGCCCGTCGATGTCGCGCGCGGCGAGACCCTGCAGCGGAGCGACATCGAAGGCGATGTTGCGCGTATCGAGGCTGACGACGTTCCTGTCCGCCTGAAGACTGCCTTCGGCTTCGGAATTCAGGATCTGGCGGATCTTCGAAAGGCTCCAGCGCAATGCGCCGCGCGGGTCGTCCGGCACCTCCCAGAACATCTCGCAGAGACGCTCGCGCCTCTGGGGACGATCGACGCAGGCAAGGTAGGCCAGGAGAGCGCGCGTCTTCTTAGATGGCGGGAGCGTTACGATTTCCCCCCCGCGCACCACCGTGAAGTCGCCGAGCACCCGGATTTCGAGCGACACCCCTCCACTCCCAGCTATGGGACACGCTTCGGAAGTCGGGAAGTGTACCACCATGTGCACGATCTCCCAAGATTACATGTTCCCTTGCGTCAACCGCGGGACGCGACCGGCGCGGACGCCAGCACGCCGAGCGGATCGCGGCCGGCGATGTAGACCGCGCACGCGGCCGCTGCGGCGCCCGGCCCGGCGCAGAGCCCGATCCAGATTCCGGAAGCGCCCATTCCAAGGCCGGCGGTCATAAGCGCCATGACGCCGAAGCCGACGAGCCAGTATCCCCCGAGGGCGAGCATCGCCGGCACCCGCACGTCTCCATGGCCGCGCAGGATGGCGAGAAGCGTGCTGCTGACGGCGAGCAAGGCCAGCGACAATCCGGTCAGCGGCAGGAGATTCTGCACGTTGTTCATCAACGCCGTCCCCAGCTCCGTCTCGGGGATGAAGACCCATCCGGAAACCCTGCTCGCGGCGAGGTAGATCACGAAGACAGCGCCGGCGGCGATCCCGGCGGCAAGTTGCGCGGTCCTGCGGATGCGGTAGGCCGCCCGCGCATCCAGGGCCCCGTGCGCCATGGCCACGCGGATCGTCACGGCCTGCCCGAAGCCGACGGTGATGCAGTATCCGAGCCCCAGTGAGCGGAAAACGATCGCGTGCGCGGCGAGCGCCTGCGGGTCGACGGCTCCCGTGACGATGGTCGAGAGCAGGAACACGCCCGTCTCCGCGACGCTCGCGACGGCGATCATCGCGCCCATCCGCATGAGCCGGAGGATCGTCCGCGGATCGGGACGCACGACGCCCCGCGCGACCCGGTAGCTCCGCAGCGCGGGCGCGGCGAGCAGGTAGGCGACCGTCGAGAACCCGGCGAAGACGGCCACGATGGCCGAGGAGGCACCGGCTCCCGCCAGCCCCATCTCGGGCAGGCCGAGCAAGCCGTACATGAGGACGTAGTTCCCGGCCGCGTTGAGCGGCAGGGCTGCAACCAGGATCATCATGGAGACATGGGCGCGCCCAAGCGCCGCGAGAGCGCTCCTGCCCCAGGCAAAGAGCAGCATGAACGCGAAGGCGATCCCCATCATCTGCGCATAATCCTCCGTCGCCTCCGGCTGCGGGACATCCACGCCGATCGCGAGCAGGAGGGCGACCACGTGCGACACGAGCAGGTACCCGGCAAAGCCGAGGACGAGGATCAGCCAGAATCCCTGGCCGACGATCCGGCCCGCCCGCGCCTTCCGCCCCGCGCCGATCGATTCCGCCGCGAGCGGCGCCACCGCCGAAACGGCGCTCGCCGCGAACCAGAACGTGAAGGAGTAGAAATCGCTGACGAGGACTCCTCCCGCGAGGGCGAGCGGATCGAGCCAGCCCATCATGGCGGTGTCCGTCAGGGAGAGGACCATGTTGAGGATGCCCGTCAGCATCATCGGGGCGGCCGAGCGCGCCAGCACGCGCATCTCGACGACCTGGCGCGCCCATCCGGAAAAGACGGCGGCCGGCGGCGGAACCCGGTGGCCGGGCAACAAGAGACTTGAAGACGACATTGGTTTTGCTCCATTCGCGGCGCCCCCGGGGCGCCTGTTCGCTGGAGCGGATGAATTCCCTTTCCTTGTTGGAGCGCCCGTTTCACCGAGCGTTGTTTTTCGCCGGTGCGGAGTGGAAATCCGGCGATGACGGGCATCTCGAACGCAAACGGAGGGCCGCATCAATGATGGGGCCCTCCGTTGACTGGATCAGGGAAACTGGCTTCCGCGTTCGCGAAGGACCGACTTGGCTCCGGTCGCGCACACCCGCCGGTCAAGCGGCCCTTGACCGGGGAAAATCGCGGCCATGAGTGACGAAGCGGTCGATTTCCGACCGGTTCACGCCGACATCATGAAGCATGGAATCCGGCATTCGCTCGAGAGCCCGCCGGTCCCGGTAGATCCGATACCTGCGATGGACGCCATCGGCGATCAGGGCGGCATAGCTCCAGAAGCCCGGATCCGAAGCCTTGCTCAGGAATGAGGGCGCCATATGGTTGAATTCACGCGTGGACATCGCTTTCTCCATCTTTCACGGCGAGCCCGATAGGCACGCCCGTTGACGATGAGCGACCATGGCCGCCGCGCGTGGTAGCGGGCATTTGAAAGAGTGTGGGAATTTGGCCGGAATTGCGCGCACCGACGGAGCGAAACCGGCTTGATGGGCTGGCGAGCCTGTCAGGCGCCAGGAATCACGCCCTCACCGCCGCCAGTACATGGCCGGTATGGCAGCGCTCTACGCCCGCCGCCTCCATGGCCTCCCACGACTTGGCCAGCGATCCGTTCGTGTCGATGGCGCGGCAGGCGTCTTCGATCACGAAGACCTCGAATCCCTCCGCGACGGCATCGAGCGCGCTCCAGGCCACGCAGAAATCGGTCGCCAGGCCAATGATGAAGATCCGGCCGAGCCCGCGCTCGCGCAGATAGCCGGCGAGTCCCGTCGGCGTCCTGCGATCAGCCTCGAGGAACGCCGAGTAGCTGTCGACATCACGGTGATAGCCCTTGCGGATCACGAGTTCCGAACAGCTTGCATCGAGGCTCCTGGCGATCTCCGCCCCGCGCGTTCCCTGGACGCAATGGTCCGGCCAGAGAACCTGCTCGCCATAATCGAGGCGGATCGTTTCGAACGGGGCCTTGCCGGGATGCTCCGAGGCGAAGGAGACATGGTGCGGGGGATGCCAGTCCTGTGTCAGCAGGACATGGGCGCCGCGCTGGTTGAACCGCTTCACGAGCGCGTTGGCAGGGGCGATCACGGCGTCTCCGTCGGGAACGGCCAGCGCGCCGCCGGGCAGGAAATCATATTGAATATCCGTGACCAGCAACGCGTCGCCAGCGCCGAGTGCAAGATGCATCACGTCAACCTCTCCGCTTCTGTCGGCAAAGAGTAGCCGCTACCTTACGCTACGACAATTGCGCGGCGGCGTCCTTCGCCTCCGGGTTGCCAACGCGCCCGCGGGACCTATCATCGCGCCCGTCACCGACCGGGAGCGCCCGCGGGCGCAGCGAGGAGACCCCCATGCTGGTCCAGGACCAGGCCGAAACCATCGCATTCCTGCGGACGGCACTGGCTTCGCCCGCCGAGCCGCTCGAAACCATCACGACGCACGGCTCGATGATCTTCCTTTCCGGGGACCGCGCCTTCAAGCTCAAGCGGGCCGTCTCTTTTCCCTATCTCGATTTCTCGACTCCGGAGAAGCGTCTCGCGAGTTGCGGCGACGAACTGGCGCTCAACAGCCGCACCGCCCCGGCGCACTACCTCGCTGTGCGGCGGATCACCCGCGAGGGCGACGGCTCGCTCACGTTCGACGGAGGCGGGCAACTCGTCGACGCCGTCGTCGAAATGCGCCGTTTCCCGGCGGATGCGCTTTTCGACGACCTCGCCAGGCGGGGAGAACTGACCCCGGCCCTGATGGACCGCCTTGCCCGCCGGATCGCCGAATTCCACGCTTCCGCCGCCCCGGATACGGCGCGGGGAGGCGCGGACGCCATCGCCGGAGTGATCGGCATCAATGAGCAGGCTTTCGCCGAGTCCGGGCTTGTCGATCCGCAGGAAGCCTCGCGCTTCGCCCTCGCCTGCCGGGAGCATCTTGAACGCAATCGCGCCCTGCTCGACGCCCGCGCGCGCGCCGGAAAGGTGCGGCGTTGTCACGGCGACCTGATCCTGCGCAACATCTTCCTCTTCGAGGGGGAGCCAACGCTTTTCGACTGCATCGACTTCAACGCGGATCTCGCGACGATCGACATTCTCTACGATCTCGCCTTTCTGCTGATGGACCTGACGCATCGCGGCCACCGTGATTTCGCGAACCGGGTCTTCAACAGGTATCTCGATGCAAGCGGCGAGGATGACGGGGCAAGCCTCCTCCCCTTCTTCATGGCGCTGCGGGCGGCGGTTCGGGCGCATGTCGGCGCCACCCTCGCCGCCGAACTATCGCCGACCGAGGCCGAGCCCGCGCTCCAGGAAGCGCGAGACTACCTCGATCTCGCCAAGACGCTCCTCGTGACGCGTCCCGCGCGGCTCGTCGCGATCGGCGGTCTGAGCGGCACGGGAAAATCGACGGTCGCCGCATGTCTGGCGGGGCATGTGGGAAACCCGCCCGGCGCGCGTCTTCTCAACAGCGACCGGCTGCGCAAGGCGGCGTTCGGCGTCGAGCCGGGGGCGCATCTGCCGCCGGAAGCCTATGCGCGGGAGGTCTCGGACGAGATCTACGCCCGGATGCGCGCGAGAGCCCTCGCCTTGCTGAAAGCGCGCGTGCCAGTCGTCGCGGATGCGGTCTTCGACCGTCCGGACGAACGGGAGGCGATCGCCGCGGTCGCGGCGGAAACCCAAGCGCCCTTCCTCGGGATCTGGCTGACGGCCCCGGCCAGCTTGCTCTCGCACCGCGTCGAAGAACGGAGCCGGATGCGCCGGACGACGCCGGAGGCGAACCCCTCAGACGCTGATATTGCCGTCCTGGAAGCGCAGATCGCCCGCGACCCGGGCCGGATCACGTGGCAGCTCGTCGATGCCGCCCGCACTCCGGAGGAGATCCGGGACGGGATCCTCCCCTGGCTTGCGGCCTCTCCCGAGTAGCTCGTAATTTCGATATATCTAGAAATACCGTTGACGTAACGACACGGAACGGCGATGATGCGCCGTCGAAGCTTCCGCCTCTCGCGGAGCATGGCGGGAGACTGAACATGTCCGGACCGAGCGTGGCCGTCGTCGGTGTGAAGAGCTTTCTCGGACGCGTCGAGCGCGTCCTCTGGATCATCGTCGGCATCTATGCCGTTCTGCTGATGAAGGACTCGGCTGCGGCGGAGCGCATCGCAGCGGGAACGGCGAACTCGCTGATCGGGATCGCTCCCTACCTCCTCGTCGCGGTCGCCATCTCCGCCTATGCCAAGGCGAGCGGCGCGGACAACCTGATCGCGGATGTGTTCCAGGGGCGGGCCGTGACGATGATCGCCGTCGCCGCGCTATTCGGGGCGCTCTCGCCCTTCTGCTCCTGCGGCGTGATCCCGCTGATCGCGGCCTTGCTCGCCATGGGCGTTCCGCTCGCGGCGGTGATTGCCTTCTGGATCGCATCGCCGCTGATGGATCCCACCATGTTCTTCGTGACCGCGAGCATGCTCGGCTTCGAGTTCGCGCTCGCCAAGACGTTCGCCGCGATCGCGCTCGGCGCGTTGTCCGGCTATGCCACGCTCGCGATGACCCGCCGCGGCTACTTTGCCGAGGCGCTACGTCTGGGCGTCGGAAACGGCGGCTGCGCCGGGTCGCGGGCGCGGGTGCGCAAGCCCGTCGTATGGCGCTTCTGGAATGACGAGGCGCGACGCGCGACCTTCGCCAGCTCGGCGGGTTCGGTCATCCTGTTCCTCGCCAAGTGGATGACCCTTGCCTTCACCCTGCAGCACGTGATGATCACCTACGTGCCCCGCGAGGCGATCGAGGCTGCGCTTGGCGGCCAGAGCTTCCTTGCCGTGCCCATCGCGGTCGCGGTCGGCATTCCGGCCTATCTCAACGGCTACGCGGCGCTCGGCCTCGTCTCGGGATTGACCGAGGCGGGGATGTCGCCGGGCGCGGCCATGGCCTTCATGCTCGCCGGCGGCGTGACCTCGATCCCCGCGGCGATCGGCGTCTGGGCGCTGGCCCGCCCGCCGGTCTTCCTCTGGTTCGCGCTGCTGGCCTTTACCGGTGCGCTGGCGGGAGGATGGGCGTTCCAGGCATGGGCCGGGTGAGCGGAGCCAGGCTCAGGTGAAGGTGACGGGAACCTGTCGTTCCCGGTTCACGCTCAGCCTGAAGACGTCCGGCCTCGCATAATGGCCGCTCGCATCGAACTTCCGACGCGAAGCCCGTGCGGCCTCGACATCGATGTCGGCGAGAAGCAACCCCTTCTCCCGATGCATGGGACCCGCCGCCACCCCCCCGAAGGGCTTGTAGACGACGGCGTCGCCCGGGTTGATCCATTCGTTCTGGTCGGGAAAGAGTTCATCCCTGTATGGCAGCGTCGTGGGAATATCCGCCGCCTCCAGAGCCGTTGCGCAGCCGATCACCCAGCAGCCGCCTTCCCGCGCGATGTGCTGCATCGTTGCAAGCCATGTCGGCCCGCTGTCCCATGTGGGCGCGACATAGATATCGATGTCCTGGGCATAGAGGGCGAACCGCGCGAGCGGCATGTAGTTTTCCCAGCACAGCAGGGTTCCAATTCTGCCAACGGCCGTTTCGACCACGTTCAGGCCGGCGCCGTCGCCAAAGCCCCAGACCATCCGCTCGGGGTTTGTCGGCATCAGCTTGCGGTGATTGTTTGCGAGGCGGCCGTCCGCGTCGATTATCGCGCAGCTGTTGAACAGCGTGCTGCCGCTGACCGCGCCGTCAACTTCCTGATACCCGATGACCACGACGACCCCGCATTCCCTCGCGGCCTCCCGCAGGGGCGCAAGCCCGTCCCTCGAGAGGTCGACCGAATTCGCCTGCGACAGCGCGAACAATTCGTCGGTCTTCGCCATGCCCGCGCCGGGAGGCATCCGCCAGACAAAGGTAGGGTACCCCGGGAGCCACGCTTCCGGAAAGACGATCAGCTGCGCGCCTTCGGAGGCGGCTTGCGCCACCAGTTCGCATGCCCGCTGCATAGACGCCTGAAGATCCAGAAAAACCGGAGGCTGCTGGACAACACTTATCCTTTTCATGGCAGTCTCCCGGGCAGGCAAAATCGCTGCTTCAATCATGAAGCGTAACATGATCCGCAATATTCAGAGATATTTTTTTGTTTGGCTTTCACTGACCAGAAAATATCTTCGTCGAGATCAACACATTATTTCCCGATCTCTTTCCGAACGACAAACGAACACGGTGAGCACGCAAATCCATCTTCGCCGCCGGCAGATCCTCCGGCGCGCCGATGTCTGCACCGCGTCAGCCGCAAGCTACCTGCGCGACGAACATCGCCGCGAGAGCGATGGTCAGGAGTGTATCAAGGTCATTCCGATCGTCGGCATGGAAACGGGCCCCGCACGCTGTGCAGGGCCCGATCAAGCCAAGGCTGACGCTTGCGGCTTCAGAACTTGTAGTTCAGGCCCACGCGGGCGATGTGCCCCCGATTGTCGAAGCGGCCACGCAGGGTCGTGTTCGTCAAGCGCGCATCCGCACCGACATATCTTGCCGTCACCGACGTGCGGCCAAGGTCGTAATAGAGGTACTCGGCCTTCATCGTCAGATTATCGGTGAAGGCGTATTCACCGCCACCGCCAAGCGTCCAGCCGGCCTGCATGTCATCGTCGGACCCGGTATGCGTGACGACGCCCCCCTGTACGACGGACAGAGTGTGGTTCGGCGAGCCGAACGCAAGGCCACCGGTACCATAGACCAGCAGCCGGTCGATGGCGGCGCCGGCACGAAGTCGCGCCGTTCCGAGCCATTCTGTGCGGGAACTGCCGTTGATCGTCATGGTGTTCGGCGCGATGTTGCCGACTGCGACGCTCGGACCCAAGGCTGAGACCGTGGAACGGCCATTGCCGAGGAAATTGATGTCGGCCTCTACGCCGACCACGAACATGTCGAATTGCTGATTGTAGCCAACCTGGGCGCCGCCGATGAACCCGTCTCGCGAGTTTGAGATCCGCGCCGGAAATCCGGCTGTCAGCGCAGCATCGGTTCCCGCACCAAGGATAGGATCAAAGCCGCTAAAGCCGTCGATCGACAGGCGGTTCTCCTGGCGGGTCCAGCCTGCGTTCACGCCGGCATAGAAGCCGGTCCAGGAGAATACCGTCGGCGCGATGTACGGCGTCGGCGCTGGCGGCGGGGCTTCGCGAGACGGCAGGTCAGCCGCGCCCGCCGTAACGGAAATCAAAGCTACCGCTGTGGCGGCGAGAAACATCTGTCTCATCATCTTCCCCTCAGCAAATTGAAATTCTCGCCGAAGGAGAATTCTATGAGCTTGAGCGTAATGCAACTCTAGTATGCGAAGAATTACAGCATGTGCCTTATCTATCACACTCTGGAGTGCACGGCATCTGACGACGAGATTTGCGATGGCTGTAACTGGCCGCCCGTCCGCTTCGTACCAACAAACGCATGGACATCGGGCAGGTCTAACGATCGGATTCGGCGATTCAGCGAAACCCAGGGGCAGGCGGACTGGCCTCTCTTGCTGCGACATTCCCGATACTGAAGGGCGTGGCGGATTCGGTGATGTCGATAGCGGTTCTAAACATGGCCGGGATCACGTCATGGAAGCCGCGAGGGCTCCCCAGCGGAGTGGCAGCGCATGGTCAGGGCACTGCGCGCATCCTGAGCCTCAACGAGACTGGCGGAGCTTTCTCGAGCCTTGGCACGGGGCCTCAATGCGCTTTTTTTACGGCGCTTTGGCTACCCGCAGTCGTAGCCCTGTTGGCCCTGTAAGTCGTCGGGTTGAAGCGCAACCGGCGCCGACAATGAAAAAGCGACCACCGGGGCCGCCTCACAAGTCTCTGCTGCGTCGAGATTAAATGGTCGGAGCGGCGAGATTTGAACTCGCGACCCCTAGTCCCCCAGACTAGTGCGCTAACCGGGCTGCGCTACGCTCCGACACCCCGAGGGGTTCGGGTCATCTACAATTCCGGGACGGGAAGTGCAAGCGCTTTATGCCGCCTTCGCGCGGCTTCGCCCTCTCATCACGCCGGGCCGCCCTGCCCCCGGTCGATCAGGGTCCTGATGGCGCCGCGCAGGGTCCGCACGTCCTGTTCGCTCAGGTCCCGGCGCAGGAAGATGTCGCGCAGGTTGCGCATCATCACGGCACGCTTGTCTGGCGGGAAGAAGCCGACGGCGTCGAGCTCGCTCTCGAGAAAATCGAAGAACGAGGCGGCCATCTCGCGGGGAGCGCGCGGCGAGCGTATCTCGCCTGTGAAGGGCAGCGCGTCGCCGGTCGCGGTCTTGAACCACTCATAGCCCACAAGCAGCACGGCCTGGGCGAGGTTCAGGGAAGCGAAGGCGGGATTGATGGGAAAGGTGAGGATTGCGTCGCACAGGGAGATCTCGTCATTGTCGAGCCCGGAGCGCTCGCCGCCGAAAACCACCCCGACGCGGCTCCCCTCGAGGATCGCGCTTCGGGTCTCGGACATCGCCTCCTGCGGCCCGAGGACGCGCTTCATCTGCCCCCGCTCGCGCGCGGTCGTGGCGAAGGCGAGATTGAGATCGGCCACCGCCGCCCGCAAGTCGGGGAAGACCGCCGCCCGCTCGACGATCTCGACCGCCCCGGACGACGCGGCGAGCGCCTTCGGATTCGGCCAGCCGTCCCGGGGGGCCACGAGACGCAGTTCGCGCAGCCCGAAATTCGCCATGGCGCGCGCGGCCATCCCGATATTCTCGCCCATCTGCGGCGCAACCAGAATCACCACGGGAGCCGGGCCCCCTTCGAACACCTTGCTACGATCCGTTCCCGACATCGGCCGCCCACCTGTTGAACCTCGCCCTCCTTACGGATTCGCAATCGCGCAGGCCAGCCGAATCTCCCGCGCGACCCGCGCCCGCTGCTCCGCTTGACCGGACGAAAGCTGTGGAGAAGCGCTTTCGCCGCAGGGGCCTCGCGCGGCGGATGGCGCGGGCAGCGGGGGCCGGGCGGCGCGATGGGGCGCGGCGGATTCTCCAAGCTCGACCGAGGTTTCAGGCAATTTGTTCCGGTCATGTTCTTTTTGCTTGCGAACAAGAACATTGCGTGTACATTGATGACAAGCGCGCGTTGAGTTTCATTCATGTCCCGTGCAATAAGGAACGCCCGTCATGGTTCAGTCGGCATTGAGGCTGGTGGAAGGTTCTTCCATGGATAAAGACAAGACGAAGGCGCTCGACGCTGCGCTTTCCCAGATCGAGCGCGCCTTCGGAAAAGGCTCGATCATGCGTCTCGGCAAGGGCCAGCAGCCCGTCGAGATCGAGACCGTGTCCACCGGTTCGCTGGGGCTCGACATCGCGCTCGGCGTCGGCGGCCTGCCGCGCGGACGCGTGATCGAGATCTACGGCCCCGAATCATCGGGCAAGACGACGCTTGCGCTGCACACGATCGCGGAAGCGCAGAAGAAGGGCGGCGTCTGCGCGTTCGTCGATGCTGAGCATGCGCTGGATCCCATCTATGCGCGCAAGCTCGGGGTCAATCTGGATGACCTCCTGATCTCGCAGCCCGACACGGGCGAGCAGGCGCTCGAGATTTCAGACACGCTGGTGCGTTCGGGCGCCGTCGACGTGCTCGTCGTCGATTCGGTTGCGGCCCTGACGCCGCGCGCCGAAATCGAAGGCGACATGGGCGACGTCCAGCCGGGCCTGCAGGCGCGCCTGATGTCCCAGGCCCTGCGCAAGCTAACCGGCTCGATCTCCCGGTCGAAGACGATGGTGATCTTCATCAACCAGATCCGCATGAAGATCGGCGTGATGTACGGAAGCCCCGAGACGACGACGGGCGGGAACGCGCTGAAGTTCTATGCCTCGGTGCGTCTCGACATTCGCCGCATCTCGACGCTCAAGGACCGCGACGAGGCGATCGGCAACAGCGTCCGCGTCAAGGTGGTCAAGAACAAGGTCGCGCCGCCCTTCAAGCAGGTCGAGTTCGACATCATGTATGGCGAAGGCATCTCCAAGGTCGGCGAACTGCTGGATCTCGGGGTCAAGGCCGGCATCGTCGACAAGTCCGGGGCGTGGTTCTCCTATGACAGCCAGCGGCTTGGGCAGGGCCGCGAAAATTCGAAGACCTTCCTGAAGGAGAATCCGGACATCGCCGCGAAGATCGAGGCCGCCGTCCGCCAGAACTCGGGCGTCCTGGCCGACCGGATCCTCGAACAGGCCGATCCGACACCCGAGGACCTGGACGAAGGCGAGGCCTGACCGGAAGGCTTGATGCGAAACCTGGCCGCGAGGCTGTCGCCTCGCGCCACCCCGCTCCCGGACAACCCCGACGCTTTCCTGACTAGTTGACGACGGCAGTTCCCTGCAGGGTCCTTGCCCGAACGCGAAGTCACGGCGCGCGAGAAGATTCGCGCGCCGAAGAAGAGCGGCTGCGCCTCATGTCGTCCCGGGCCTTGCAGTTTCCGCGCGGCGGCGCCGCCGAGCGCGGCGCTCGAACATGACGAAATTGTCATGCGCTCGAGAAGCTGCCGTAAGCCGCGCCCTTTATGATTGCCGCCAGAAATCACGCAACAAAGCCGCGAGGAGCTTTCTCGAATGCTGCATTTCTCTTCTGCATATCGCCGGCGCGCCGGCATGGCGAACACTCTGGCGGTCGCTGCTCTTCTGGCCGGGACCGCCATTGGCGGGAGCTTTCTGTCCGGAACCACTCTCCAGGCCGAGCCCCTGAGTCTTGAACAGCCGGTGACGATGCCGTCTTTCGCGGATGTCGTCGAAAAGGTGAAGCCTGCCGTCGTGTCGGTGCGGGTGCGCAGCGACGCTGTCGAGGTATCGGACGATGGCGCCGGGCCGCAGGGCGGCGGACGGCGTTTCTCAATGCCCGACATCGATCCGAACCATCCCCTCTACGATTTCTTCCGCCGCTTCGAGGAATTCGGGGCGCCTGGACAAGCGCCTGGCGCGCCGCAGCGTCCGCCCCGGCCGGGAATGTCGCAGGGATCGGGCTTCTTCATTTCCGGCGACGGTTACATTGTCACCAACCACCATGTGGTGCGCAATGCCTCGCGCACGGAAGTCGTTCTCGACGACGGCCGCACCCTTGAGGCGCGCGTCGTCGGGAATGATCCGCGCACGGATCTCGCGGTGCTGAAGGTCGAGGGCGGCGAGGAGTTCCCCTACGTGGCGCTCACGGAGGACCGGGGCCGCATCGGGGATTGGGTCGTGGCGATCGGCAACCCCTTCGGCCTCGGCGGGACGGTAACCGCCGGGATCGTATCCGCGGAAGCGCGCGATATCGGCGCGGGACCCTATGACGAGTTCCTGCAAATCGATGCGCCGATCAACCGCGGCAATTCGGGCGGGCCAACCTTCAACCTGAGGGGCGAGGTCGTGGGCGTCAACACCGCGATCTACTCACAGTCCGGCGGTAATGTCGGGATCGCCTTCGCCATTCCGGCGCACGTGACGAAGCGTGTCGTCGCGGAGCTGATCGAGGATGGAGAGGTGACCCGCGGCTATCTCGGCGTGCAGGTGCAACCGGTGACGAAGGAGATCGCGGAGGCGATCGGGCTCTCGGAGAGCAAGGGGGCCCTCATCGCCCAGCCGCAGCCGGACAGCCCCGCCGCCAGCGCGGGGCTTCGATCGGGGGACATCATCGTCTCCGTCGACGGCGAGTCGATCGGCGACCACCGCGATCTGACGCGGCTGATCGCGTCGATCGCGCCCGGGACGACCGTCACGGTGGAGATCCTGCGCCGCGGGTCGCCCGAGACCGTGTCCGTGGAAATCGGCCGCCTGACCGAGGCATGATGCCGATGGCCGCCCTCCCCTCGCGAGGGCAAGGATCGAGGCGGGCGCTCAATACAGGCGCCCGCCTCCTTTCCCGCCGGACAGCAACCGTTTCCGGCGACGGCGGCCGGGTGGTGTTGGACGCAATCGCAGGCGTTTCCAAATCGGCTCCCAGGGAAGCTATGATAGCCGCATGAAGATTCTGATCATCGAGGATGACCGCGAGGCCGCCGCCTATCTCGCCAAGGGACTGCGCGAGGTGGGGCATGTCGTCGATCACGCGGCTGACGGGCTCGACGGCTACGGCATGGCCGAGGCCGGGGAGTACGACGTCCTCGTCGTCGATCGCATGCTGCCGAAACTGGATGGCCTTTCCCTCATTCGTGCGCTGCGCGAACAGGGTGTCGCCACGCCGGTGCTCATTCTTTCAGCCCTCGGGCAGGTCGACGACCGCGTGAAGGGGCTGCGCGCCGGCGGCGATGATTACCTCCCGAAGCCCTACGCTTTCTCCGAGCTGCTTGCCCGGATCGAGGTTCTCGCGCGCAGGCGCGGGCCCGGCGCGGAGGCCGAGGCCACGCGCTACCATGTCGGGGATCTCGAACTCGACAGGCTGTCGCGGCGCGTCATGCGCGCGGGCGTGGAGATCGAGTTGCAGCCGCGCGAATTCCGCCTGCTCGAATATCTCATGAAGCATGCGGGGCAGGTCGTCACCCGCACGATGCTGCTCGAAAACGTCTGGGACTATCACTTCGATCCGCAGACCAATGTCATCGACGTTCATGTCTCGCGGCTGCGCGCCAAGATCGACCGGGGGCAGGACATTCCCCTGATCCACACGATTCGCGGGGCCGGCTACATGCTGCGCGACAGCGGACGGAGCGCCTGAGTGGGCGGCTTCGGCAAATTGTTCCGGACGACGGCTTTCAAGCTCTCGGTCTTCTATTTCGTCGTCTTCACCGCGACGATCTTTCTCACGCTCGGGTACGTCGCCTGGAACGCGCAGCGGCTGGTCTACAACCAGATGATCTCGACGATAGACGCGGAGATCACCGGGCTCGCGGAGCAGTTCGAGCGCGGCGGCACGCGCCGGCTGCTCGCCGCCGTGAACCGCCGCTCGCGCACGCCGGGGGCATCGCTCTACCTCATCACGACGCGCGACGGTCGCGCGATCGCAGGCAATGTCGAGGCGCTGCCTCTCGCGCTTCTCGAGCATGTCGGGCAGCATCACATCCAGTACGAGCGCGTCAATGACGACCGGCCGGCGCGGATCCACCGCGCGGTGGTCCGGATCTATCACCTGCCCGGCGGAAGCCGCCTGCTCGTGGGCCGTGACATCGAGGAGCAGCAGCGGCTGCGCGAGGTGATCTGGCGGGCCTTCGGCTGGTCGTTGCTCCTGATCGGCGTCCTCGGCGGGCTCGGAGGCTGGATCGTCTCGAAGCGCATGCTCAAGCGGGTCGAGGACATGACGGCGACGGCCCAGGGCATCATGGCGGGCGATCTCGACGGCCGTCTCGGCGTCGCCGGCACGGGCGACGAGCTGGACCGGCTGGCCCTGAACCTCAACGCGATGCTCGATCGCATCGGCGAACTGATGGCGGGGATGCGCCAGGTTTCCGACAACATCGCCCATGATCTCAAGACGCCGCTCACCCGGCTGCGCAACCGCGCCGACGAGGCGCTGCGCCGCGCCTCGGGTCCGGATGAGTTGCGCGCCGCACTCGAAGCCGCGATCGAGGAGAGCGACAACCTCATCCGGGTCTTCAATGCCCTGCTCATGATCGCACGGCTCGAGGCCGGCAATGCGTCCGAGTTGATGGCCGATTGCGATGCGGGGGAAGTCGTCGCCGGCGTCGCCGAACTCTACGAGGCGGTTGCGGAGGAGGCCCGGATCCCCCTTCGCGTCTCGATCGGCCCCGATCTCCACGTCAACGGCAGCCGGGAGCTTCTTGGGCAGGCGCTGGCCAATCTTATCGACAACGCCATCAAGTACGGGGCCAGCCCGCAGGATCGCGGCAATGAGGGAATCGTCGTGAATGCCGAGGCCCGCGCCGGCCGCATCCTGATCAGCGTCGCCGATCGCGGATCGGGGATCGCCGAGGTGGATCGGGAGCGGGTCCTCGGGCGATTCGTGCGGCTCGAAAATTCGCGCACGCGACCGGGATTCGGCCTCGGCCTCAGCCTCGTCGCCGCTGTTGCAAGGCTGCACGGCGGCAGCCTGCGGCTCGAGGACAATGAACCTGGCCTGAGCGCCGTCCTCGACCTGCCGCAATCAGGAGCAGTGCCGGCTTCCGCTAGGCCACCTTCGCCGAATCGAGCGTGATCGCCAGATCGCGCGAGATTGCCGCCGCGCTGCTTTCATAATCCTCGACGCTTTCATCGAAGAAGCGCGTCTGCGCCCGGGCGAGATCCTCGATGCTCGCGGATGCGGAAAGATTCTGGAGAAATTCCGCCTGATGCCGGGCGAGCCTGTCCATGCAGGCCCCCATCTCCGCGGCGTAGGCCATCGGAATGTCGAACATCGTCAGCCGCCACCAGTTCATCGCGGCCACGCCGAAGCTGACCGGGTCGAACGGAAAATCCATCGCTGTCGGTGGAAGCGTGAACGCCTGAGGCGCGAGCGCTTGAGGTTTCGCTTGACGCTTGGACGCTTGAGGCATCGACAATCCTTCCCGTGGTCATATCCCGTAGGCTATCGGGCAAGAATACGACGTCGGCATGGCGCCGGGCTTGATGCAGATCATGCCCAGGCGGCTTTCAGTTTCGACGCAGGGGAACCCGCGTTCAGCCGCGCTGCACCTGCGCAGCGAAGGCGGCGAGCTCGTCGTTGAAGCGCCGGGTTTCCTCCATGAACGGCATGTGGCCGACCCCTGGATACCAGGAGGCGGTCGCATCAGGCCGCCGCTCGAGAACATCTTGTGACATGCGGGGCATGATCATGGTGTCCGCCTCGCCATGGGTCACGAGAAGCGGAACCCGCGTCCCGGCGATCGCATCGCGGAAATCATCCGTCCGCGAACTGAGCGCCCGCCGGACATCGGTGCGCACCAGCATGTTGTAGGCGATGGCGAGCTCGACATCCTTTTGCGGCAGGGGCTTGACCGTGCAGGCATGGACGAAGCCGACCATTCCCGCCGCCATCTTCGCCTGGTCGCGGGAAACTCCCTTCGCGGCGTGTTCCATGAAACCCGGGCCGGTATGGGTGCCGATCCAGTCCTTCCCGATCGCCAGCGAAGCCGCGACGAGATTGATCCCCGCCAGCATCCCGTCCCCGTGCCTGCGAAGATAGTCGCCGAGCACGAGGCCGCCATAGGACCAGGCAACGACGACAAAGCGGTCGAGTTCGAGGGTTTCGATCACGGCGTGGAGATCCTGCGCCCAGAGATCTCCGTCGGTGTAATGCTCCGCCCCCTGGGGCGCGTCGGATGCGCCGTGACCGCGCAGGTCCATCACGACGAGATCGAATGCCTCGGCCAGCGGGCTTTCGAATTGCCGCCTCCAGCTCAGGTGGTGTTGCGACCAGCCGTGCAAGAAGAGAATCGGCTGCGCACCCGGCCTGCCGTAGCGTCTGACATGCAGCCGAACTCCGCCGCCGCCTTCAATCTCGTGAATTTCCATCGTCTGGCCCGTCTGAAGTCCCTGAAATCGCATACGCGGAGGAACCCGTACCAAATTTCGGAGGGCGGAAACACCTTTCGTTGCAGCTCAGTCCGGCAATGCACGGCGGTGCGCTGTTGACCGATAATCAACAGCCCCTTACAAAATGCGACCAAAGCGCGGCCTTCGGCTGTCGCTCAACCACTCGGGAGGGGTTTTCTTGATGAAAAAGACTGAAATCATGCGCCGTTCGCTGCTCGCCAGCGCATTGGCCGGGGTAATGGCCTTCGCCGTACCCGGCCAGGCTGCCGCCGAGGAGGATTTCCTTCTCGCGACCGCCTCGACGGGAGGCACCTACTATCCGGTCGGCGTCGCCATCGCCACGCTGGTGAAGGTTCGCCTGCAGGCCAGCGACGGCATCAACATGTCGGCGATCAGCTCGGCCGGTTCGGGCGAGAACATCCGCCTGCTGCGGGACGACGAAGTTCAGTTCGCCATTCTCCAGGGGCTGTTCGGCGCCTACGCCGCCTCCGGATCCGGCCCGCTCGAGTCGGAAGGAAAGCAGGAGAACCTGCGCTCGATCGCGATGCTGTGGCAGAATGTCGAGCATTTCGTCATGCCCGCCGCCGACGCGCCGACCGGCACGATCGAGGATATGGCCAACGTGAAGGGGGAACCCGTCTCAATGGGCCTGCAGAACTCCGGAACGCTGGGGTCGAATGAGGTCATCATGGGCAATCTGGGAATGCCCCTGTCCGACTACGAGCTCGTCTATATGGGCTACAATCCGTCCGCCGACGCGCTGCAGAACAACCAGATCGCGGCAATGTCCACCCCCGGCGGCGTCCCGGTCTCCGGCGTGACCCGCGCTTTCGCGGCCATGAGCGGCCAGCTCAAGCTACTGAGCTTCACGGACGAGCAGATCGAAAAGGCCAATGGCGATTTCGAAGATCTCTGGACGGCGTTCCCGATCCCGGCGAACACCTATCCCGGCCAGACGGAAGACGTGACGACGATCGGCCAGCCGAACTTCCTCGCCGTGAATGCGGATGTCTCCGAGGAATCGGTCTACAAGATCACGAAGGCCGTCTTCGAGAACCTGCCGTTCCTGCAGGCGATCCATCCCGCGACCAACGAGATGTCTCTCGACAGCGCGCTGGCCGGCCTTCCCATGCCGCTGCATCCCGGCGCCCTGCGCTATTTCGAGGAAGCGGGCCTTACCATTCCCGATCGCCTTCGCCCCTGATCGCGACGGCATTGTCATGAAACTCATCGGGGCGCGTGTGATCGCGCCCCGATTCGCATCTTGGGCGCGGTCGATTTGAAGGCGATCGCGCTCTTGCGCCTGTTCGCGCAGGCCAACTCGTTTTCCCCATGAGCCGCCTTGCTGTATCTTTACAATGCAGCCCTGACGAAGAGGCCAGACGATGAGTGACGCCAGGAAGGGCGCCGATCCGGAAGCGTCGGAAGAGACCTTGAGCAGGGACGTCGAGGTCGAATTCGAAGCCTATACACGGTCCTTCGAACCCGGCACCTGGGTCGGCCGGATGGCCTACGCCGTCGGCGTGGCGCTGGCTCTCTATCACATTTGGGTGAATACCTTCGGCCAGCTCGACACCCTGTGGCTCACAGCCATCCACTTCGCCGGATTCGCTTTCCTGTGCTCGCTGCGCTACCCGCTGATGCGCGTGCGGACGCCGGCCGGCGAGAAGGCGCTCCTCGCCTTCGATATCTTCTTCGGCATTGTCGCGGCGGTTTCGACGCTGCTGCTGATCGACGCGCAGGATGCGATCTATGCGCGCGGCGTCAGGCTCGGCACATACGAATACGTCCTGTCAATCATCGTCATCGCCTCCGCCATTGAGCTCACCCGGCGGGCGACCGGGTGGATCATCCCGATCATGATCGTCGTCGGCCTCACCTATGTCTCCTGGTGGGGCCCCTGGGCGCCGGGCGTCTTCCGATTCGCGGGACTTGGCGTCGATACGCTCTTCTTCCGCTCCGTTTTTTCCGACGAAGGGATGTTCGGGTCCATCGCCCTCATCTCGGCGACCTATGTCTATCTCTTCATCCTGTTCGGTGCGTTCCTCGTGCGCTCGGGCGCGGGCGGATTCATCATCGATCTTGCGCGGGCAATGGCGGGGCGCTTCGTCGGCGGGCCCGGTTTTGTCTCCGTGATCGCCTCCGGGCTCACCGGAACGATCTCCGGCTCGGCCGTGGCGAACACGGTCTCGACGGGCGTCATCACCATCCCGCTGATGAAGCGCGCCGGCTTTCCCGGACGCTTTGCGGCGGCAGTCGAGGCCTCCGCCTCGACGGGCGGCATGGTGATGCCGCCGATCATGGGCGCCGGGGCCTTCGTCATGGCGACGTACACGCAGATCTCGTATCTCGAGATCGTCGCCGTCAGCTTCCTGCCCGCCATCGTCTACTTTCTCTCCGTCGGCTTCTTCGTGCGCATCAACGCCAAGAAGCTCGACCTGCAGGCCTACGAGGCCGATGCGCCGAGCGCCCTCGAGGTGCTGAAGCGGGGAGGCCCGTCATTCCTCATCCCCATCGGCGTGCTGATCGGGATGCTGGTCGTCGGCTACACCCCGACCTACGCCGCCGGCTTCGCCATGGCCGCCTGTGTCGTCGCATCGTGGTTCACCCCCAACCGGATGGGCGTGCGCGCGGTCTTCGACGCCCTGGCGCTCGGCTCCACCAACATGATCATGACCGCAGTGCTGCTGGTCGCGGTGGGGCTCGTCATCAACGTCATCGCCATGACCGGCATCGGCAATACATTCTCCCTGATGATCAGCCAGTGGTCCGGCAACAGCCTGATGATCGCGCTCGCCCTGATCGCCCTCGCCTCGCTGGTCCTTGGAATGGGCCTGCCGGTCACCGCGTCCTACATCGTCCTTGCCACCCTCTCCGCCCCCGCACTGCATCTCCTCATCCAGAACAACGCGCTTATCGACGCGATCGTGGAGGGTACGGTGCCTGAGCAGGCGCGGGTGATCTTCATGCTGGCCGATCCCGGCGCGATCACGGCGCTCGCGGAGCCGATGGCCCGCGACGCGGCCAACGCCCTCGTGGCCGCGACGCCGCCGGAGTTGCTCTCGCAGGTCTATCCGCAGGTCCTCGATCCGGTGACGATCAAGCTGGCGCTTCTCTCCGCCCACATGATCATCTTCTGGCTGTCGCTCGACTCGAACGTGACGCCGCCCGTCTGCCTCACCGCATTCGCGGCGGCGGCGATCGCCAAGACCCCGCCGATGATGACGGGCCTCGAATCGTGGAAGGTTGCGAAGGGGCTCTACCTGATGCCGATCCTCTTCGCCTACACGAACTTCCTGGGAGGGCCGTTCTGGGAGGTGATCCATATCTTTGTCATCGCCGTGATCGGCGTCTACGCACTCGGCGCGGCGATCGAGGGGCACATGGAGGCCGCGCTCAACTGGCCCATGCGCATTGTCCTCTTCGCCGCCGGCGTGGCGCTCCTCTGGCCAAACACCCCGGTCATCGAGGCGATCGGAGCGGTCGGCGTCATCTCCATCATTGTCTGGAACATCCGCGTCGACCGGCGGATGCAACGGGAACGGAAGGCCGCGCGGGTCGCGATTTCCTGACGAGGACCCTTTGCGGGATTTCCCGAGGGAGACCGCGGCGTCACCGCCTATTCTGGCGGGGAACCGAATCCTCGCGCCGGAGAAGAATGATGCCGCGTTACGTTCCCCCGTCGGGGCAGGACTGGAAACATGTCGCGCCGGAAGAAGCCGGCTATGATCCGGATCGGCTGGCCCAGGTGGCCGCGTTCCACGCAGCTCACGAATCCGAGTGGCCGCGCAGCATGTATCATCCCGACGGGCAATATGTCGGGACGGCCTATATCGACGAGAAGCCTCCCTTCAACGAAGTGATCGGGCCGGTTCGGGAGCGCGGCGCTCCTGCCGGAATGCTCCTGAAGGGCGGGCGGATCGCGGCGCAATGGGGCGATGTCGCGCGCGCGGACATGACCTTCAGCGTCGCCAAGAGCTTCCTCGGGGTCCTCGCGGGCCTTGCCTTCGCGCGCGGGCTGATCCGTTCCCTCGACGACCGGGTCGCCGGGTATGTCCAGGACGACGGTTTCGAGAGCCCGCACAACCGCGCCATCACGTGGCGGCACCTTCTTCAGCAGACGAGCGAGTGGGAAGGGACGCTCTGGAGCAAGCCCGACGCAGTCGATCGCAACCGCCAGGCGGGGCCGGGCGCCAACAACGCCAGCAAGGGCGAGGAGCGCGCCCTTCGCGAGCCCGGAACCTATTGGGAATACAACGACGTCCGCGTCAACCGGCTGAGCTACTCGCTCCTCCAGGTCTTCCGCCGCCCCCTGCCGGAGATCCTCGACGAGGCGATCATGACCCCCATTGGCGCGGAGGGCTGGGAGTGGCGCGGCTACCGCAACTCGACGGTGGAGATCGACGGCAGGCCGATGGAATCAGTCTCCGGCGGCGGCCATTGGGGCGGCGGCCTGTTCATCCCGACGACGGCCCTCGCGCGGTTCGGCCTGCTGATCCAGCGCAAGGGCGAGTGGGAGGGCAAGCAGCTGATCTCGGCGGACTGGGTTGATCGCATGTGCGAGCCCTGTCCTGCCAACCCGGTCTATGGCTTCATGTGGTGGCTCAACACGGACCGCAAGCTCTACCCGTCCGCCCCCGCGAGCAGCGTCTTTGCCCTTGGCGCGGGCAACAACATCATCTGGCTCGATCCGGAAGACGACACGGTGCTCGTGGCGCGCTGGATCCACAAGGGGAGCATCGACGGCCTGATCGCCGCAACGCTGGCGGCGAAGGCCTGAGCAGCCGACCTATCGACAACTTTTTTCGCTTTCGGTGGTTGCGGGGTTGTGGCGAGGAAAATAGAAGGGATGAAACACAATCTTTGATTTTCATTTCGGATCGCTTCGACTGTGTGGCGCAGAATTCGTCGACTTCTCGTGTGCTTCTTCGCCTGCGCCCTCCCCGGCGCGGCGGCGGCTGAGAGCGAGACGGCGCGCATCCTGCGCCAGGTGATCTTCGCCTCCGCGGAGTTCACCGGCGGCTCCGTCCATCTCGGCTCGGGCTTCAAGCGCGCCTTCACGAAATCGATCGACGACCAGGGCTTCATCCTGATGAGCCTGTCCGGAGCCGGGGCGACGAGCCAACTCCATCGCGGTCCGGCGAACCTGACGGTGCGGGTGGCGCGCCTCTCCAACGCCACAAGCGTCATGCTGGGATATCAATGGGTCGGAGAGCGCGGCGTCCTCATGCTTGCGGCGGGACCCGAGATCGGCCGGCGGCAGGTTCTCGACGCGGCGGGCGTGCCGCGCTGGCAGTCCCCGCAACGGGGCGCGCGGGTCATCGCGGAATACTGGCATAATGCCGGAGCGAACCTGATGACGACCGGAACCCTCGTCGCCTCCTCGGCCCAGCGATCCCTCTGGGGCCGCCTCGCGGCCGGTTACGCGCTCAGGGAGGGCATGTTCCTCGGCCCGGAGATCGCGGGCTACGGCGAGCCGGGCTACCGCGAGGGGCGCCTCGGCATGCACCTCACCGGCATCCCCCTCGGGCCATTCCGGTTTCGCGTGAATGCAGGGTTCTCGGCGATCCCCGCAGGGCGAGACGGCTTCTATGTCGGCCTTGCGGGACACTTCAAGCGCTGAAGGCGCTGCGCCGGAATGTAACTTCTTGTTGCTTTTCTCGCGCTAGAATGAACGCTGCGGCGACGATCTGGCGTCGCGCCTCGCGGGAGCATCATCATGCGCTTCGCCTATGCCGGCATCGACATGTTCGCCGGCGTCTTCGACACCCTGCTCGCCGCCGGCTGGCAGCCCCTCAAGCTGTTCACGCGACCCTGCGACGGCATCGTCGACTTCAACGACCAGGTGATCCTCCAGGCCCGCCGCCAGAAGCTACCGATACAAATTTCGCGGCTCTCTAGGATGGACATCGCTGCACTCGCGGATCGGGGCTGCGAATGTCTCGTGGTCGCGGGGTATCCCTGGCTTGTGACGGGGTGGGAAGGCCTGTTGCCCTACGCGTTCAACATTCACCCGTCGCCCCTGCCGGAAGGCCGGGGCCCCTACCCGCTCATGCGCGCGTTGCTGGAGGACCGGCGGGAATGGGGCGTGACGGCTCACGCCCTCGCCGACAGCTTCGACACCGGGCCGATCCTCGCGCAGCACCGCTTCCCGGTCTCCCCGGCCGACAACCATGACAGCCTCCTGGCCCGCTGCCAGATCGGCGCCGCGCGCCTAGCCGCCGCAATTGCCGCCGATCTGCCTGGTTCATGGCGCAACGCCAAACCGCAAGGCTCCGGCTCCTATTGGAAGCGCACGACGGACGCGGAGCGGGTGCTTGAGTGGAACAAAGGTGTAGCCCACGTGCTGAGCACGATACGCGCCTTCGGGAGCCTCGAGACGATTGCGTATCTCGACGGGTCGATGGTGCATGTCTCCGCGGCTACGGGCTGGATCGAGGAGCATGGCCTCCCGACGGGGCGAATCGTGCATCGGTATCAGCGCCAGCTAACCGTGACAGCAAGCGACGGCTTTCTGATTCTGGCCCGGTGGAGCCCCATCTCGCTGCACGATGCCGCAAATCTTGGCCGTTAGTACGCAATCCAGGGTTACCTTGCGGGACAAAATACCGCAACGAGATCAACGGGATACGCCACAATTACCCACATATTATCGATATTTTTGCGACGTCTTGCCGTTAAACGTTGACAAAAGCGACCTTTGAGCATAATGTCAGGTCACTGCTTAGCTTTAGTTGCGCATCAGGATACGTCGTGGTTCGCAATCGTCTGGTTGACAGGGATAGGCAGTGATGTGTGCGCGATCCCCTCGCGCACATACGGTCCTCGAGTCGGTTCTCCTCCGACTCATGGTTTCCTCCCAACTTCTTCAACGGCTCCTTCGGGAGCCGTTTTTTTTGACCCGGCCTAAAGTTTAACAAATCAATAATTTGACGTTATCCATTTCTTTAAGCGTATTTTATCGCGATTGTTGACAAATCAGATTTTGTATAGCAATCTCGTATCACTGATTCATATCGATGCCTACCTTTGGTGGCATTCCGATCCGGTCAGTGTCGTATGCGCTTTCCCCTTGCGCATACCGGTCCTCGAGCCGGTAGTCCTCCGGCTCATGGTTTCCTCCCAACTTCTTTAACGGCTCCTTCGGGAGCCGTTTTTTTTGTTTGTTTTCAGAGGGTCGGAGGCATTAGCGGCAACGCCAGATCTCGCGCCCGTATTCCGCGATCGTTCGATCGGAAGAAAACCAGCCCATCCGCGCAGTGTTGAGAATCGACTTGCGCCACCAGGATCGCGGGTCATCCCACAGCGAATCAACGCAACGCTGGGCGGACCAGTACGCTTCGAAATCCGCGGCTACAATAAACCTGTCGTTATAGGCGACGGCCCGCGCAAGCGGATCGAAACGTTGCGGATCGCCTGGCGAGAAGAGGCCGCTCTCGACCTCGTAGAGCACCCTGGCGAGCCGGGTGGATCGATCGAGGGTCGGGCGGTGCTCGTAGCCCTCTCGGCGCAGGGCATGCACCTCCTCCGCGTTCAGGCCGAAGATGAAGATGTTCTCCTCGCCCACATGCTCGCGCATCTCGACATTCGCCCCGTCGAGGGTCCCGATCGTCAGGGCGCCGTTGAGGGCGAGCTTCATGTTGCCCGTACCAGAGGCCTCCATGCCCGCCGTCGAAATCTGCTCGGACAGATCCGAGGCGGGGATGATCGCCTCGGCGAGGCTCACATTGTAGTTCGGCAGGAACACGACCTTGAGCCGGTCGCGAATCACCGGGTCCGCGTTGATCACGCGGCCGATATCGTGAGCGAACTTGATCACGAGCTTCGCCTGGCTGTAGCTGGCCGCCGCCTTCCCCGCGAAGATCTTAACCCGCGCGGGCCAGTCCCGGTCCGGCTGCGCCTTCATCGCGTGGTAAAGGGCAACCGTCTCGAGCAGGTTCAGGAGTTGGCGCTTGTATTCGTGGATGCGCTTGATCTGCACGTCGAACATGGCCGAGGGGTCGACGCGGATATCGGTCCGCTCCCGGATGATTCTCGCCAGCGTTTCCTTGTTCGCCCGCCGCTGCGCCGCGAAGCGCTCCTGAAAGGGGCTGTCATCGGCAAAACCCGCCAGTCCCGCGAGGTGGCCGGGATCGTCGAGGACCTTTTCCCCGAGAGCCTCGACAAGCAGCTTCGTCAGCCCCGGATTCGCCTGCTGCAGCCAGCGTCGGAAGGTGATGCCGTTTGTCTTGTTGACGATGCGATCGGGGAACAGGCGATGCAGGTCGGCGAAGACCGTCTTGCGCATGAGTTCCGTGTGGAGCGCCGAAACGCCGTTGACCCGGTTCGACCCGACGAAGGCAAGATGCCCCATGCGGACCCGCCGCCCGTTTTCCTCGTCGATGATCGAAAGGCTGCGGATCGCATGCCCGTCGTTCCCGAAAGTCTCGCGGACATTCTCGATATGCGCCCAGTTCAGGCGATAGATGATCTCCATGTGGCGCGGAAGCATCCGCTCCATCAGGCCGACCGACCAGGTTTCCAGCGCCTCGGGCAGAAGCGTATGGTTTGTATAGTTGAGTGTCTTGCGCGTCACCGACCACGCTGCGTCCCAGCCAAGATCATGCTCGTCGACGAGAATGCGCATCAACTCGGCAACGGCGATTGCCGGATGCGTGTCATTGAGCTGGATGGCCGCATGATCCGGCAGGGTGGCGAGATCGCCGAACTGCGTCCGGTGACGGCGAACCAGATCCTGCAGCGATGCCGAGGTGAAGAAATATTCCTGGCGCAGGCGCAGCTCGTAGCCCGCCGGCGTGGCGTCGCTGGGATAGAGCACGCGCGAAATCGCCTCGGCTCTCGCGCGATGCGCCATCGCCCCGACATAGTCGCCATGGTTGAAGGCCTCGAGCATCAGCGGCTCGGTGGCGCGGGCGGACCAGAGGCGCAGGGTGTTCACGTGGGCGCCGCGCCAGCCGACGACGGGCGTGTCATAGGCGACGGCGTTGATGGTCTCGCCGGGCGTCCAGACCCGACGCACCCGCCCGCCCGGATCCTGGACATCGCCCACGGACCCGCCGAAGCCGATCCCGTAGAGCACTTCCGGACGTTCGAACTCCCACGGGTTCCCGAACATCAGCCAGTCTTCCGGCACCTCCTGTTGCCCGCCATCGGCGATGACCTGCTTGAACAGCCCGTAATCGTAGCGAATTCCGTATCCATAGGCGGGCATGGAGAGGCTGGCGAGGCTCTCCATGAAGCACGCGGCGAGCCGGCCAAGGCCGCCATTGCCGAGCGCGGCATCGGGTTCGAGTTCGCGGATGCGCTCGAAATCCACGCCCAGATCGGCCATCGCCGCGCGCGCGATATCCATCATGCCAAGGTTGGCCAGCGCGTCGCGCAGGGTGCGACCGATGAGGAACTCGAGCGAGAGGTAGTAGACGCGCTTGTCGCCGCGCTCATACGTGCCGCGCGTGGAACTCATCCAGTGGTCGACGATCCTGTCGCGGAGCGCAAGCGCGAGCGCAACGAACCAGTCGTGATCCCGCGCATAGGTCTGATCCTTGCCGACAGCATAGACCAGCTTGTCGAGGATGGCGTCGCGGAAGGCGTCGCGTTCAGGATTACCCTGCCGCACGGCGGCGGCTGCCCCGCCGGAATCGCGGTTCACGTCCCGCGGAGCGGTCCGTCGGCTGTGGATGTCGCTATCGTACACGGCGATGCCCCTGACATTCTTCGCGGGCGTACTCTGCAAGTCCGTTGCCGCCCCACATGCAGCCTTACGGCTTCCGTACGTCTCATTCCGTCGATTTTGTCCCGAAGTGGAACAGCGAATGCACGTAGTTGTCAAACGCGCGGGACGCAATGCGTCAAACGATCCTCAGGAAAATGGAGGGGCCGCAGTCGTGACCGCTATTCAGGCTGCCTCTGCATCGATGCCGCCACGCGGCGCGTGAGGAAGCGGGGCATGAGCCGCGAAAGCTGCGCCCCTACCCGATTGGTCGTGCCCGGGACGACGATCGCATGGCCGGCGCGATAGCCCTCGACTCCGATCTCGGCGACGCGAGCCGGCGTCATCCGGTTGCCCTTGAACAGCCGGGTTCGTAGCGCTCCCGCACGTTCGGCAAACTCCGAATCGGTCGGTCCGGGACAGAGCGCGGTGACTGTGACGCCGTGCGGCTTCGCCTCCTCGTGCAGCGCCTCGGAGAGCGACAGCACATAGGCCTTGCTGGCGTAGTAGACCGCCATGTGGGGCCCGGCCTGGAAAGCCGCGGTGGAGGAAACGTTGATGATGCCGCCATGGCGACGCTCCATCATCCCCGGAAGGAAGAGATGCGAGAGCTTCGTGAGCGCAGTCATGTTCAGGTTCATCATCTCGAGCTGGTCTTCGAGCGACAATTCCACGAAATCGCCGCGCAGCCCGAAGCCGGCATTGTTGACGAGGGTGTGGACGGGAATGTCCCGCTCGGCAATCTCGTCGAAGAGCGCCTTCGGAGCCTTCGCCTTGTTGAGATCGCATTCGATCACCTCGACGAGGCCCCCATGCTTGCCGTTGAGCTCGCCGGCAAGGTTCTCAAGCTTCGCCCGACGGCGCGCCACGAGGATCAGATTGTGCCCGATGGCCGAGAAGACGCGCGCGATATCGGCGCCGATCCCGCTCGAGGCTCCCGTGACGATCGTCCAGCGAATATTCGGCATCAAGCACTCTCCCTCTTACTGACGTCAGACGCCCGCCGCGCCGTCCCGTTCCGGATAACGCCCAACCGGGGCAAAAACGTCGACGCTCTCATGGAGAAACATTGTAAACGCCGCTTCGGCGTCTTTGCAAAGCGGGTCGCCGGGAGCATCATGGCGCGCCGCCCCACGGCCGCAATCGAAAGATGCCGTGCAAAAGCATTCTCGCGCTTCCCTCACGCGCGAAATCGGTTTATAGCCCTGCAAAATCGTGACCCGCGTGCAACGCTCGCCGGGCGACGGAGCATGAGGCGGCGTCAGGCGACGCTCAGCCTCTTTTTTTGCACCCGCCACCGGCCTCAATACGGATCGATCATGCCCAAACGCACGGACATCTCCTCCATCCTCATCATCGGCGCAGGCCCGATCATCATCGGCCAGGCTTGCGAGTTCGATTATTCGGGGACGCAGGCCTGCAAGGCTCTGAAGGCGGAGGGATACCGAATCATCCTGGTCAACTCGAATCCGGCCACCATCATGACGGATCCGGACCTGGCGCATGCGACCTATGTGGAGCCGATCACGCCGGAAATCGTCGCCAAGATCATCGAGAAGGAGCGCCCCGACGCCATCCTCCCGACCATGGGCGGCCAGACGGCGCTCAACTGCGCCCTGTCGCTCCAGAGCATGGGCGTGCTCGAAAAGTACGGCGTGGAAATGATCGGCGCGACTGCGGAGGCGATCGACAAGGCTGAGGACCGCCAGCTTTTCCGCGAGGCCATGGCCAAGATCGGGCTGGAGACGCCCTCCTCCCGCCTGGCCAACGCATCCGGCCTCAAGCGCAAGCATCGGCAGGAGTATCAGTCCGAGATCGACCGGATCGAGGCAACAGCCGTCGATGCCGATGAAAGGAGCCGTCTCAAGGCGGCCTTCGAGCTGAAATGGGCGGCTGGCGCGAGCGAGCGGCGCAAGCGCTGCCAGGAATACGCGCTCGGCGAGGCGCTGATGGCGCTCGCCGAGATCGGCCTGCCCGCGATCATCCGCCCCTCCTTCACGCTGGGCGGGACCGGCGGCGGGATTGCGTACAACCGCGAGGAATTCCTCGACATCGTCGAGCGCGGGCTCGACGCCTCCCCGACAGGCGAAGTCCTGATCGAGGAGAGCGTGCTCGGCTGGAAGGAGTACGAGATGGAGGTCGTCCGCGACAAAGCGGACAACTGCATCATCATCTGCTCGATCGAGAATATTGACCCGATGGGCGTCCATACGGGAGATTCCATCACCGTCGCTCCCGCGCTGACGCTGACGGACAAGGAATACCAGATCATGCGCGACGCCTCGATCGCGGTCTTGCGCGAGATCGGCGTCGAGACCGGCGGCTCGAACGTGCAGTTCGCCATCAGCCCCGAGACGGGTCGCATGGTCGTGATCGAGATGAACCCGCGCGTGTCGCGCTCCTCCGCCCTCGCCTCGAAGGCGACGGGCTTCCCCATCGCGAAGGTCGCGGCGAAGCTCGCCGTCGGCTACACCCTCGACGAGATCGCCAACGACATCACGGGCGGCGCGACGCCTGCCTCCTTCGAGCCGACGATCGACTATGTCGTGACGAAGATCCCGCGCTTCGCCTTCGAGAAGTTCCCAGGCTCCGAGCCGACGCTGACGACCTCGATGAAGTCGGTGGGCGAAGCCATGGCGATCGGGCGGAACTTCCCGGAGAGCCTCCAGAAGGCCTTGCGCTCGCTCGAAACAGGCCTGACCGGCCTTGACGAGATCGAGATCGAGGGCCTCGGCAAGGGCGATGACCGCAACGCCATCAAGGCCGCCCTCGGCACCCCCACCCCGGATCGGCTCCTGAAGGTCGCCCAGGCGCTGCGCCTCGGCACGCCGATCGACGAAGTCTACGCCTCCTGCAAGATCGACCGCTGGTTCCTCGAGCAATTGCAGACGATCGTCGACCTCGAGGCCAAGATCCGCAAGTTCGGCCTGCCGACGACGGCGGGCGCCTTCCGTCACCTCAAGGCGATGGGCTTCTCGGATTCGCGGCTCGCGGTCCTGACCGGCATCACCGAGGCGGAGGCGAAGGCCGCGCGGAGGGCGCTCGGCATCCGTCCGGTCTTCAAGCGCATCGATACCTGCGCCGCGGAATTCGCTTCGCCGACGGCCTATATGTACTCGACCTACGAGAAGCCCTTCGCCGGAGCGCCGGCGGATGAATCGCGGCCGACGGACGCCAGGAAGGTGATCATTCTCGGCGGCGGACCCAACCGCATCGGCCAGGGCATCGAGTTCGACTATTGCTGCTGCCATGCCTGCTTCGCGCTCCACGACGCGGGCTATGAAACCATCATGATCAACTGCAATCCGGAGACCGTGTCGACCGACTACGACACGTCGGACCGGCTCTATTTCGAGCCCTTGACGGCCGAGGACGTGCTCGAGATCATCGAGACCGAGCGCACGAACGGCACGCTGCACGGCGTTGTCGTCCAGTTCGGCGGGCAGACGCCGCTGAAGCTCGCTCGCGCGCTCGAAGAGGCCGAGATCCCCATCCTCGGCACGTCGCCGGACGCAATCGATCTCGCGGAGGATCGCGACCGCTTCAAGCGCCTGCTCGACAAGCTCAACCTGAAGCAGCCGAAGAACGGCATCGCCTATTCCGTTGAACAGGCGCGGCTCGTGGCCTCCGATCTCGGGCTGCCCTTCGTGGTGCGCCCCTCCTATGTCCTTGGCGGGCGCGCCATGGCGATCATCCACGACGAGACGCAGTTCGAGGATTACCTCCTCGGCACGCTCCCAAGCCTGATCCCGTCGGACGTGAAGGCGCGCTACCCCAACGACAAGACCGGGCAGATCAACACCGTCCTGGGCAAGAACCCGCTCCTGTTCGACCGCTATCTCTCGGACGCGGTCGAGATCGATGTCGATTGCCTTAGCGACGGCAAGGACGTGTTCATCGCCGGGATCATGGAGCATATCGAGGAAGCGGGGATCCATTCGGGCGACTCGGCCTGCAGCCTGCCGCCGCGCTCGCTGAGCCCCGAGATCATCGCGGAACTCGAGCGCCAGACCAAAGCCATGGCGCTCGCCCTCGATGTCGGCGGCCTGATGAACGTGCAATACGCGATCAAGGACGGGGCGATCTACGTCCTGGAAGTCAATCCGCGCGCGTCGCGGACCGTCCCCTTCGTCGCCAAGGTCATCGGCGAACCGATCGCCAAGATCGCCTCGCGGGTCATGGCCGGGGAGCCTCTCGCCGGCTTTGGGCTGACGAAGAAGGAATACGACCATATCGCGGTCAAGGAAGCGGTCTTCCCCTTCGCCCGCTTCCCCGGCGTCGATGTGCTGCTCGGCCCGGAGATGCGCTCGACGGGCGAGGTCATGGGCCTCGACCGCACCTTCGGCGTCGCCTTCCTCAAGAGCCAGCTCGGCTCGGGGACGATCCTTCCCAAGGCGGGGACCGTTTTCGTTTCGGTGAGGGATGAGGACAAGCCGCGCATCCTGCCGGCCGTCCGGTCGCTCGCGAAGCTGGGCTTCCGCATCCTCGCCACGGGCGGGACGCAGGACTACCTGCAGCAGAACGGTGTGAAGGCGGACCGGATCAACAAGGTCCTCGAAGGGCGCCCGCATATCGTCGACGCGATCAAGAACGGCGACATCCAGCTCGTGTTCAATACGACGGGCGGCGCGGGAGCCCTTCTCGATTCCCGCAGCCTGCGCCGCGCGGCCCTCTTGCATAAGGTGCCATACTACACCACTCTGGCAGGGGCGATCGCGGCTGCGGAGGGCATTGAGGCCTATCTCGGCGGCGAACTCGAGGTCAGGTCGCTGCAGGAATACTTCGCCTGACGCGCGCCCAGAGGCGAATGCCGGAGGTTCGGCATTCACACCGGTTCAATCATGATCGCGGAGCGCCCGCAAAGGCCGCTCCGCGTTCCAATTTGGCGTAAAGAGATCAAAGAATGGAAAAGGTTCCGATCACGGCTCCGGGCTTTCAGAAGCTTGAAGAGGAGTTGAAGCATCGCCAGCAGGTCGAGCGCCAGCGGATCATCCAGGCGATCGCGGAAGCGCGTGCGCTCGGCGATCTCTCCGAGAACGCCGAATACCATGCCGCGAAGGAGGCCCAGTCGCACAACGAGGGCCGGATCATGGAACTCGAGAGCCTCATCGCGCGCGCCGAGGTCATCGACGTATCGAAGCTCTCCGGCGACCGGATCAAGTTCGGCGCGACGGTCAAGCTGATCGACGAGGATACCGAGGAAGAGAAGATCTACCAGATCGTCGGCGAGCCCGAGGCGGACGTCCATTCCGGCCGCGTTTCCATCGGGTCCCCGATAGGCCGCGCCCTGATCGGCAAGACGACGGGAGACACCGTCGAGGTGTCGACTCCTGGAGGCGGCAAATCCTACGAGGTCGTGAGCGTGGAATTCCGCCAGCTCGCCTGAGCGGCGGGATCCCGCGGACGCTGAAACCATATGCAGCGCGGCGCTTTATCTCGGCTTGAACCGCACTATGTTGCGTCAGGGGGAGATGGAGACGACGATGACAGGCATCACGATCCCGAGCGGCCAGAAGGCGATTCGCGGCTTCGCCGCGCTGCTGTTGGCCGCAGGCCTTCTTTTCAGCGGCGCGCTGGCAAATGCGATCCCCGCGACGGCCCAGGCTCGCCCGGCTGTCGGTGCGGTCGAGGTCGATGTGTCGGCCCTGCGGGCGAAGGGCGCCGGTGTCTTTGCCGAAATCCTGGGGGACGCGCTCCAGCGGGAACTGCAGGCGATCTACCGGACCGGACAGCCGGGCCCGCGTCTCGTGGTGCGTCTCGAATCGTACTTCCTGACGGGGAATCTCGACAGCGGTGACAGCTTCGACCGGAGCTTCAGCACCGATTCGCTGAGCGGCACGAATCTCCTGGTCGACGGCAGCGGCGCCGTGATCGACAGCTTTCCGCTCAGCGTCAGGTCTCCCGTTGACATGGCGAGCAGCATCTACCGGCCGGGGATCGAGCAGGACCGCGCGATCAGCCTCGCACGGATTTATGCGCAATGGCTCGCCCGCCGCATCTGAGCGGCTTGACGCGGATCAGGATCCGGGCTCGATCGGTACGAGCGGTTCATCCTTCACGAGATCGAGGCTCAGCGCCGTGCGCACATTCTTCACGCTCGGCAGGGCCGTGAGGTCGGCGACGAATGACTGGAAGGCGGCCATATTGGTGGCGACGCATTTCAGGATGAAGTCGATCTCGCCCGACAGCGTCCAGCATTCCCGGACGGTCGGCCAGTTCAGGATCTGCTCCTGAAACGCGGCGAGATCGGCCTGCTTCTGGCTCGACAGCTGCACCATCGCGAAGCACATCACCTCGTACCCGAGCAGGCGCGGATCGAGGATCGCGCGATAGCCCTTGATGATCCCCGCCTCCTCCAGCGCGCGCACGCGGCGCAGGCAGGGGGGAGCGGAAAGCCCGACGCGCCGCGCGAGCTCCACATTCGTGATGCTCCCGTCCTTCTGCAGTTCGGCCAGGATGTTGAGATCAATGGCGTCGAGCCGCTCGCGCATGAAAACTCCGTGGGCTATAAGCGCCGCAACAATGGACGTCTTCATAATCGGGTCCGTGTTGGGGCACAAGCGCTGCGCAACGAAATTGCGCGAGGAGTTGACTTGTTGAACGATGCAACCGTCTGGGCGGTCACCACCGGGGAGGCCGGGATGCGCTCCCAGGCGCTCGGGCTGGCGGAAGCGCTCGGGCTTCCCTTCGAGGAACGCATCATCGGACTCCGCCGCCCCTGGCGCTGGCTGCCTGGCCATCTCTGCCCGGCTCCCCTGCGCGGCCTCGATCCCGGAAAGGCCCCCCTCGCGCCCCCCTGGCCGGACATCCTCATCACCTGCGGGAGGCGATCCACGGCGGTCTCGATCGCGATCCGCGAAGCCTCGAAGGGCAGGACGCTGACGGTTCACCTGCAGAACCCGCAGACCCCCCTCGACGCCTTCGACCTCATTGTCGCGCATCCGCATGACGGGATCTCCGGCGACAATGTCCTGCTGGTGGAAACGACGATCCACCGCGTCACGAAAGAAAAGCTCGCCGCCGCCCGGGCGCAATTCGCCCCCGCATTCCTGGCGCTCCCCCACCCGCGCCTCGGCATTCTCCTGGGGGGCAGGACGAAGAAGGGCGGGTTCGAGGGCGCGGATGTCGCGAGCCTCCTTTCGGGAGCGCACGCCTTCCTGGCGCAGGGCGGCGGATCCCTCATGGTCACTCCCTCGCGCCGGACGGAGCCCCATGTCGTCGAGGCGCTGAAGGCGGCTTTCGGGAACGACCCGCGCGTCTTCCTCTGGGACGGCGGCGGGGATAATCCCTATTTCGGCATCCTGGCCTGCTCCGACCGCCTGCTGGTGACGGCGGACTCGGTCTCCATGGTGTCGGAGGCGCTCGGGACGGGCCTGCCGGTCGACCTGCTGCCGCTCGCGGGCCTCGGGCGCCGCCACAGGCTGTTTCTCGAGCGGCTCGAGGCCGTCGGACACGTCCGGCGCTTCGGAAGCGGCGGAGAGGACGGCGATCGCGCCCCTCCCCCGCCCGATGCCGGGGCGCTCGCCGCCGCGCGAATTCGCGCGATCCTCGCGGAGCGAACGGAGCTGAGGCCAGATTGAGCCAAATTGATCAAGGCCGGTGCGAATTTGCGGTTTGATGCGGATGCGATCCCGATTAACAAGGCCCATATTCCTTTCGCGCCAGGTCGGCGCTGACGTCCGGGAAAGGCGAGGACATGTCGCATATTCACGCGAAGGTCATCATCATCGGGTCGGGTCCGGCGGGATATACCGCCGCGATCTACGCCGCGCGCGCCATGCTGGAGCCCGTCCTGATCTCGGGGATCCAGCCGGGCGGCCAGCTCACGATCACCACGGATGTGGAGAACTACCCTGGCTTCGCCGATGTGATCCAGGGGCCGTGGCTGATGGACCAGATGCGCGCCCAGGCCGAGCATGTCGGCACGCGCATGATCTCGGACCATGTCAGCAAGGTGGATCTCTCGCAGCGCCCGTTCCGGCTCCAGGGCGATGGCGGGGACACCTATAGCTGCGACGCGTTGATCATCGCCACGGGCGCGCAGGCGAAGTGGCTGGGCCTCCCCTCCGAGGAGAAGTTCCAGGGCATGGGCGTCTCCGCCTGCGCGACCTGCGACGGCTTCTTCTTCCGCGGCAAGGAGGTCGTGGTCATCGGCGGCGGCAACAGCGCCGTCGAGGAGGCGCTCTACCTCGCCAATCTCGCTTCGAAGGTGACGCTCGTGCACCGGCGCGATTCGCTGCGCGCCGAGAAGATCCTGCAGGATCGCCTCTTCAAGCACCCCAAGGTGCAAATCATCTGGAACGCGGCCCTCGAGGAGATCTGTGGCGGGGGTATGCCCCCCGGCGTCACCCATGTGCGCCTGCGCGACACGCAGACGAACGAAATTTCGGAAGTGAAGGCGGACGGCGTCTTCATCGCGATCGGCCACAAGCCCGCGACGGAGCTTTTCGAAGGCCAGCTTCCGATGAAGGCCGGCAATTATCTCATCACCCATCCAGGAAAGACGGCGACAGACGTTCCCGGCGTCTTCGCAGCGGGCGATGTCGCCGACGACATCTATCGCCAGGCGGTGACCGCGGCGGGGATGGGCTGCATGGCGGCGCTCGAAGCGGAGAAATTCCTCGCCGAGCATTCCTCCGATCCGGAAGTCCGCGCGGAGGAGAAGAGGCACGACCAGACGATCGGCGCGTGGAACTGAGGCATTGAGCTGAGGCCTGGAGCTGAGGCCTGGAGCTGAAGCGCGGCCTCAGCCGAAAGCAGCCGCGAGGCTCAGGCCCGCGAAGAGGATGAGGCCCGCATCGCGGTTGGAGCGAAACAGCCTGAGCGCTCCCGCTCCGTCCGCCGGGTCGATCCGCGCGACCTGCCAGACGAGTTGCGCTCCGAAAGCGGCAAGGGCGGCATAGGCGACAGGGCCCGCCCCCGCCGTTGCCAGCGCCGCGACGAGCAGGATCATCGTCGCCCCGTAGAACCCCGCAACCGCAATCCTCACCCGCGGACCGAAGAGCCGCGCCGAGGACTTGATCCCGGCAATTTCATCGTCCTCGATATCCTGCAGGGCGTAGATCGTGTCGTAGCCGATCGTCCAGGCGACGGCGGCGAAATAGAGCAGGATCGGCGGCGCGGCGACCGATCCGAACAAGGCCGCCCAGCCCATCAGCCCGCCCCAGGCAAAGGCGAAGCCCAGCACGATCTGCGGCATCCAGAAGAAGCGCTTCACGAAGGGATAGAGCAGGACGATGCCGATCGAGCCGAATCCAAGCGCGATCGAGAAGGCGTTGAACTGGACGAGCACCAGAAGCCCGATCAGGCACTGCAGCACGACGAAGGCGATCGCCCCCCGCAACGAGACGCGCCCGGAGGGGAGCGGGCGGTCGCGGGTCCGCGCCACGCGCGCGTCGAGATTGCGGTCGACGATGTCATTGTAGGTCGAGCCCGCCCCGCGCATCGCGATTGCGCCGATGAGGAAGAGCGCGAGATGCCAGGGATCGGGATAGGCTTGCCCTGCGGCGATCGCCGCGAGCGCCGCCGACCACCAGCAGGGCAGGAGCAGGAGCCACCAGCCGATGGGCCGCTCGATCCGCGCCAGTCGCAGAAATGGCCGGGCCGCGAGCGGCGTCATGCGGTCGGCCCAATGGCCCCGCACGGCGTCCGGGACGGGCTTGTCGACGAGGCGGGGACGCGTCACGGCTTGCTGCGAATCTTGTCGATAAGCGTCAGAGCGCGCCGCGCGGGATCGGATACTGCCCGGTCAGGCCGGGGCCGCCAAAGGCGCCGCCGCGCTGCTGCTGCTCGCGGGCCTCGCGCTCCATCCGGTTGATCTGTGCAGCCGCCTGGCAGGCCTCGCCGCGCACCTTCGAGACATTCGCCTGGTCGCTCTTGAAGTTGGCGACGAAATCCGCCGGGATCTGGCACCAGGTCTGGTTCTCGTCCAGGAACGCGCCCACCTTTTTGCCGTTCTCGTCAAGGCTGCGGAACAAGGGGCAGGCCTTGCGCGGATCGACCTCGGAGGAGCCGAGCGCGTTGATCTGCTCGATCAGCTTGGCGCGCTCTTCAAGCATCCCGTTGATCTCGCTGCAGGAGGGCGCCTGCGCGGCAGCCGGCACCACTCCGATCGCGGAGATGGCGAATCCGATGGCGAGCAGGGAGAGCATAAAGCGCTTCATGGTCGAGAATCGTCCTGTCTGGGCGGCGGCATGTACGCGGCGCGTGGTTGCGCATAGCAGATCGAGCCGCGTTTCGCCAGCTTCACGGCGCCGCCAAACCGTCGCGGCCCGGTTCTTCGCAAAGCTTCTTGCATCACGAAAATATGGCGGCATTGTCCCCGAAACCGATTTGCGCTCATGCGGAAAGGATCGCCGTCGTGGCGTCATACGATTTCAAGGCTCCCCGCCTGTTCATCGACGCGCCCCTGAGGATCGGGGAGCGGATCGGCCTGGACCGGTCTCAGGCGAACTATCTCCTGAACGTCCTGCGCCTCGGCGAGGGGGCCGATATCCTCGTCTTCAATGGGCGCGACGGCGAGTGGCTGACCCGGCTGAGCGTCGATGGCCGCAAGAGCGGCTCGCTGCTCGCCCTGTCGCGAACGCGCGAGCAGACGCCGCCAAGTCACGTCAGCTATCTCTTCGCCCCCCTCAAGCACGCCCGCCTCGACTACATGGTGCAGAAGGCGGTCGAGATGGGTGCGGGCCTTCTCCAGCCTGTCATGACGCGGCGCACGCAGCCGAGCCGGATCAACCTCGAGCGGATGCGCGCCAACGTGATCGAGGCGGCGGAGCAATGCGGCATCATCACGCTGCCCGAGGTCGCCGGCGAGATCGCCCTCGACAAGGCCCTTGCGGGGCTCTCCCCCGAAACGACGCTCGTATTCTGCGACGAGGACGCTGAAGTCGCGAACCCGGTCGAGGCGCTGGCGGCCGTCGCGCCAGGGCCGGTCGCCGTGCTGATCGGACCCGAGGGCGGTTTCGACCCCGCCGAACGCGCGCTCCTTCTCGCCCGCGAGGGCACGGTGCGTATTTCCCTCGGTCCGCGCATCCTGCGCGCCGATACCGCGGCCGTCGCGGCGCTCGCCGTCATCCAGGCCGCCTGCGGCGACTGGCGCTGAGTTCATCGCGGGGCGCGTTCGCGCGGCGGCAGCGAGACGACATATTCCGCGATCGCCTCGCGGTCGGCCTGTGGCAATCGCTCCGTGTTGCGCACCACTGCGGCCATGGTCCCGCCAACCGAGTCGAACTCGGGCGTGAAGCCGCTGCTCAAGAGTTCGAGAACATCCTCCTTCGCCCAGCCCGCGATCCCTGTCTCATGCGGCGTGATATTGGGCACGAAGCCGCGCCCGCCCTCCGGATCGGGGCCGCCTGCATAACGGTATTCCGGCATGATCGCGCCGGCAAAATTGCGGGCGCTGTGGCATTCGGCGCAATGCGCCGGCCCCTCGACCAGGTAAGCGCCCCTGTTCCAGCTCTCGCTTCGCGCAGGGTCGGGCGCTAAGGCTTCCCCGTCGAGATAGACGAGCTTCCACAATCCAATCCCTCGCCTGACATTGTAAGGGAAGGCGAGTTCGTGATCGCGCCCTTCCCCGGCCACCGGCTCGAGGCTGGCGATATAGGCAAAGAGATCGCGCAGATCCTCGACGCGCATGCGCCGGTACGAGGTATAGGGAAAGGAGGGATAGTAGTGCCGCCCCTCGGGCGAGATTCCCTCGCGCATGGCGCGCACGAAATCCTCCAGCTTCCAGCCACCGATTCCGTTGGCATGCGGCGAGATGTTGGGTACGTGGAAGGTCCCGTAGGGCGAGGAAAGCGCCAGGCCGCCCGCAAGGTTGAGGCGGTCCTCCTGCTCGGGCGCGGTATGGCAGGAAGCGCAGCCGCCCGCATCGAACATGACTTCGCCATTGGCGAGATCCGGTTCGGCGGCGGGCAGCGCCACCGCCCCGGCGCCGGTCCAGCCGGGGCTCGTGAGCAGCCAGAACACAGCGGCCGGGAGTGCGGCGGCCAGCAGGACCACGACCAGGACGCGCCTCATCGATGTCACCCGTTCAGTCTGTCTTTATCCGATATTCCTCATGGCAATCGCGACAGGCCTGCGTCGCAACCTCGAAGGCCTGCGTGAAGGATTCGAGATCCTCGACGCTTCCGGCGACACCTGTCACGTCGGCGCGCCAGTTCTCGAAACGATTCACGAAGCCTTCCCGGTCCGACCATATGGTCGGCGCAGCGCGCGTCTCGCCTCCCTCCTCGGTTCCCTCCGGAAAGAGCGTCGGCATGATCTCGGAGGCGGCGATGTAGGTTGCGAGCACCTCCCGCGCGGTTTCAAGATCGAACGGGGCTTGCCCCCGGACCATCTGGGTGCCCGCCTTGGTCGCGTCGCCGACGCCTTCCATGACGTTCTTGCGCTCGGCGATGACGTCCGCATGGGCAGCGCCGGCGGCGAGCATGGCGGCGACGGCCGCTGCAAAAAGGGTAGACTTGTTCAAGGCGGGTCTCCTTCCGGGTGCGGCTTCACAACCCTCCTCGACCCCGACGAGGAGGCGAATTCAGCCGATGACGCAGAGTAACCTCAGTCCCCGCCGTGAAAACCGCCCCCACGCGAATGTGATCGCTCACGCACCTCCCCGCGCCTCGCGGATCGCGGCGAAGACCCGGTCCGGCGTCGCCGGCATGTCGATGCGGCGGATGCCGAAGGCGCGGTGGAGCGCATCGCAGACGGCGTTCATCACCGCCGGCGAGCCGCCGATCGCCCCGGCCTCGCCCGCTCCCTTCATCCCCATGATGTTGGTGGTCGAGGGAACGTTGCGCGTCTCGAACCTGAAGTTCGGCATGTCCGCCGCCCGAGGCAGCCGGTAATCCATCAGGGACGCGGTGACGAGCTGGCCGTCTTCGTCGTAGATCGTGCGCTCGTGAAGCGCCTGCCCGATGCCCTGGGCCAGCCCGCCATGGACCTGCCCGGCGAGAAGCAGCGGATTGAGCGTCACGCCGAAATCGTCGACGACCGTGTAGGCCACGACCTCCGTCTCCCCCGTCTCCGGATCGATCTCCACTTCGCAGATATGCGATCCGTTCGGGTAAGTCGCCTCCGGCGGCTTCCAGGCGTCCGACGTCTTCAGCAAGTCGGGCGTCGCCTTGTCCGAGGCGGCGATCTCGGCGAAGCTGACGGACTTGTCCGTCCCTGCGACACGGACGGCTCCGTCGCTGATCTCGAGATCCCCTACCCCCGCCTCAAGCATGTCGGAGGCAAGCTCCTTCAGCCGCTCCGCAAGCGCACGCGACGCGCCCGCGACGGATGCGCCGCCGACGGGGATGGAGCGCGAGCCGCCGGTTCCCGATCCCGTGGCGATCTCGTCCGTATCGCCCTGGACGACCCTGATCCTGTCGAGAGGCAGGTCGAGATGCTGCGACACGAGCTGGGCATAGGCGGTCAGGTGCCCCTGCCCCGTGGATTGCGTCCCGATCAGGACCCGCACGCCGCCATCCGCCTCGAGGCTCACCTGCGCCGTCTCCGCGCCGCCGCCCGAGCAGGCCTCGATATAGGAGGCGAGGCCGATGCCCCGGATCCTCCCCGCCTTGCGGCTCGCCTTCAGCCTGTCCTTGAACCCGTTCCAGTCCGCCAGTTCCATGGCGCGGCGCATCGCGGCCTCGAACTCGCCCGAATCGTAGTTGCGCCCCGTCTGGGTCTTGTACGGCATCTTGTCGGGGGGAATGAAGTTGAGGGCGCGCAGGGCGTCGGGCGCCTTGCCGATCTCCCGCGCGATGTGGTCGACGAGCCGCTCGATGACATAGGCCGCCTCGGGACGCCCCGCTCCGCGATAGGCATCCACGGGAAGGGTGTTCGTATAATAGCCCCGCACGCGCACATGGACGGCGGGGATGTCATAGCAGCCGGGCGACATCCGCGCGCCGGCCGAAGGCACGAACGGCCCGAACTGCGAAAGATACGCGCCCAGATCGGCCTTCAGGTCGATCCGCAGGCCGAGGAACTTCCCGCGCCGGTCGAGCGCCATCTCCGCATGGGTGAGGTTGTCGCGCCCCTGTGCGTCTCCCAGGAAGTGCTCCGTCCGGTCGGCGATCCACGCCACTGTCCGACCCAGGCGCTGCGCCGCCACCGCGCAGAGCGCATACTCGCGATAGGTGAATATCTTCGTCCCGAACCCGCCGCCGACATCGGGGGTGACGACACGGACGCGGTCGCGATCGACCTTCAGCACCTTGTCGGCGAGGGTGTCGCGGATGCCGTGGCTCCCCTGGCTGCCAAGGATCAGCGACCAGCGACCGGAAGCCTCGTCATAGGATGCGACGCAGCCGCGCGGTTCGAGGTAATTGGTGACGAGGCGATTGTTCACGATGGTGAGGCCAACCACGCGATGGGCCTTGGCGAAGGCCTTCTCCGTCCGCGCAGCATCGCCGAGTTCCGTATCGAAGGCGACGTTCCCGCCACGCTCCGGCCAGACGAGCGCCTCGCCCGATTCGGCGGCCTCGATGCCGATGACGGGAGCCAGCGCCTCCCAGTCGATCTCCATGGCCTCGGCGGCGTCGCGGGCCTGGTCCATGCTGTCCGCGACGATGAAGGCGACGGCGTCCCCGACGTGGCGCGCCACGCCATCCGGCAGGATCGGGTACGGCGTCAGATCCATCATCTGCCCGTCGGAATTGCGCGCCGCCCCCGGACAGGGCAACCCGCCCAGATCCGCCACCTCCGCATGCGTCAGGACGAGTCGTATCCCCGGCATCGCGCGCGTCGTGTCGAGGTTCCGGAAGGAAAATTGCGCATGCGCATAAGTCGAGCGGACGACGAGCGCATGAAAAGCATCCGGCGGAGTGAGGTCGTCTGTGAAACTCCCCGCGCCGGTGACGAATTTCGGATCCTCGAGACGCCGCGTCGATTGTCCGACGCCGAATTTCATCGGACGCATGAATCTCTCCTTCCTCTTCGTTTCCGACAGAGTTCAATTGTTCGAGCGGAAGGTCAATCATGCGTCGTCAGGGATCGGGATGCGGCGAGCTGCACCCTGTTCTTAATCGCGATGCATTTGCCGAGCGAGATTCATCAAAGGAAAACGATCCCTTCTTACACTGACGCACGCCAATCCTGCGAGAGAACAACTTTGGATCTAAATGTCAGGCAACGTCTGGCTACCTTACGTCGGAATTTCCTGACGCTCGGATGGGCGTCCCGGTCCGGCTCCGATACCTTGTCGCGCGCCCCGCAGGAAGCCGACCGCGATCTCATCCTGGAAGATCACCACCCGCGCTATGACGGCATCGGCGCCGACGGCGGGATTGACTGGCACCGGGAGAACCCGGGCCTCTACGACGACGATCCGAATTCCCCGACGCCTTCCCCCGAAGCGCGCGCCGCCATTTTCCGGCTGGCCGAAAAGATTCGCGCGGAGGGCGAGGCGCTCGTCGACTATTCCGCGCGCGCCCGCCGCGAAGCGGACCAACTCCTGCGCGCCCATGCGGGGGCCGCCGCCAGGGCGGCCGGGCTCCTCGGGGGGAACAAGAAGGCGGCCTCCGAGGCCTATGCGCAGATGGACGAGTTCTTCAGCGTCATGAACGAACTCGTGCGCGAGATGGGAACGACAGCCCTGAGCGCCGCCCTTTCGGCCGTCCGCGCCGGTGCATCGACGCGCGGCTTCGGTCAGGTCGCGAAAGGAATCGACGAGCTGGAACGGGCGTTGCGCGCGGCGTGGGAAGAAGTCGACGATCTGATCGGCCTGCTCGAAGATCGTGCCGCCGAGACGGCCGCGACGGCCGCTCAGCTCCGGATGGCGGGCAAGGCAATGGCGGAGAGGACGAACGCCCTGCCTTCATCGGTCCGCACCCATGGGAAAGCCGAATCTGGCGCGTCCGGACAACTTGAAGCGCTGGCCGGCCTCACCCAGCGTATCGCCACCACGGCCGAGGACGTCGCCGCGGCTTGCGACGAAATGGCCGGCATAATCCGGACGCTCGCGGAGAAGCTCGTGATCGTCGTCCGCGAGACGCCCGTCGGGGACCGGCGCGGCTCCCGGCGGCATGCCTTCGAGGCGTCCTGCATCCTCACCACGTCGGAGCACAGCTTTCCCGGCAGGACGCTGGACATTTCCTCCGCCGGCGCACTCGTCAAGCTGCGGCACGAACCGGCGATGCGGCGGGGGCAGCCGATCACGATCCATCTCAAGGACATCCCGCCGATCATCGGCACGGTCGCCGGCCTCAGCTCGCAGGGCGTCCACCTGGCCTTTGACCTGGGGCACACGGCCAATGCCGAGGCGCGCCCCTACCTGTCGAAGATGCTCGACTCCCTCGCCGTCACGAACCAGGACCTCGTGAACCGCGTCTCGCATCTCGCCCGGGAAATCCGGCAGGCCATGGATCGCGGCATCTCCGAAGGGGCGATTTCGCCCGAGGCGCTTCTCGATCCTGTCCACGAGCCGATCCCCGACACGTCTCCCCCGCGCTACACCCATCCGGCCCTCGCCTTCTGCGAGGCGTTCCTGTCACCCATTCTCGAGCGCGCCGTCCGCGACGGACCACGGATCGCCCATGCCCTGGTGATGGACCGCGCCGGCCTCGTCGTCGCATGCCGTCCGGGCGCGGACGACGACAGTCGTCGCTCCGACTGCCTGCAGCAGGGCCGTATCTTCTCGGACGCGCCGAGCCAGCGCGCGGCGCGCAACCTTCGTCCCTTCCACATCGAGACCATCCGACGTGACGCGGTGGGCGACGGGGAGGCCAGTGCGGTGCGCAGCGTTTCGGTGCCCGTCTTCCTCGGCGGCCGGCACTGGGGATGCGCCGAGATCGGATTCCCGATGGAGGACGGCGACGCCACTCTCGCGGCGCTGGAAGTTTGAGAAGGATCAAGGACGACCGCAGCCGCTTCTGCAAATCTTCCGTCCATGAACACGATCCCCCGGAGCTACGCGCTCGAAACCGTGCCGCGCTACACGAGCTACCCGACCGCCGCCCAGTTCGGTCCGGCGATCGGCGAGGCGGAATACCGAAGCTGGCTGTCCGGGCTGACGCCCGCCCGGCCGCTCTCGCTCTACGTGCACGTTCCCTATTGCCGGGTGCTGTGCTGGTACTGCGGCTGTCACATGAGCGTGCTCAACGACGACGCGCGGATCGCCCGCTACGCCCGCCGCCTGGAGCGGGAAGCAAGCATGCTCGCGGAGGCGGCGCCGGATGCGGGGCGGGTGGCGCATCTTCATTTCGGCGGCGGCACCCCGACGATCCTTGATCCCGCGGATTTCGTTGCGCTCGTGACGCATCTGCGCGGACTATTTACTTTCGCTCCCGATGCCGAGATCGCCGTCGAGATTGACCCGCGCACCCTCACCCCCGAAATGGCGCAGGCGTTGGCCCAGGTTGGCGTCAACCGCGTCAGTCTCGGCGTGCAGGACATCGACCCGAAGGTGCAGGCCCTCGTCAATCGGGTCCAGCCGACGGAGCAGGTGGTGGCCACGATCGCCTTGCTGCGCAGCGTCGGCATCGACCGCGTCAATGTCGACCTGATGTACGGCTTGCCGTCCCAGACGACGGAGCATGTCAAGGCCTCCGTCGAGGCGGTCCTCTCGATGGGGATCGAACGCGCCGCCGTCTTCGGCTACGCGCATGTCCCGTGGTTCAAGAAACACCAGACGGCTATCGATGCGAGCCTGCTTCCCGGCGCGGCGGAGCGCCTCGCTCAGGCGGAAGCGGCCGCGGAGGCCTTCGCCGCCGCGGGCTGGGAGCGCGTCGGGTTCGACCATTACGCACGCCCGGACGATCCGATGGCGCAGGCCGCGCGCGCTGGCGACCTCAACCGTAACTTCCAGGGCTACACCACCGATGAAGCCGAGACGCTGCTCGGCCTCGGCGCCTCCTCGATCGGGTCGCTGCCGCAGGGTTATGCCCAGAACGAGCCGCATCTGGGGAAATGGGCCGAACTGGTCGAGGCGGGACGGCTGAGCGTTGTGCGTGGCGTCGCGATCGGCGACGAGGATCGCCTGCGGCGTGACGCCATCATGAAGCTGATGTCGGTCTTTGCCGTCGATCTGGAAGCGCTGGCGCTGTCCCACGGCTTCTCGCCTGGCCATTTTGACGCCTCGCTGGCGTCACTTTCGGATCTCGAAGTGGACGGGCTTTGCCGCATCGACGGCCGGCGACTGGCCGTCACGCCGCAGGCGCGCTTCTTTGTCCGAAACGTGGCGGCCCGACTCGACGCTTACTGGGCGCCCCTGCCGGGCCGCCACTCGCTGGCCGTGTAGGCGCTGGAACCAGTATCGACTTCGATCGGTTTAGTGCCTGCAGGCCTGCGCATGAGGGGGGGAGATCCATGGATCGGCCCGCGCCGCGAACGTGGCGAGAGGGATGGCGCGACGATACGCATTTCGTGCGGCGAGCGCTGCTCCTCATCGGGCTTGCCGCACTCGCGCTGTTCATGTGGCGCATATCGGGAACGATCCTCCTCGTCTTCGCGGCCATCCTCTTCGCGGTGATCCTCCGGGCGCTGATCTCGACGCTGGAGACATACCTTCGCATTTCCGGAAAGATTTCCTTCTATGTCGCCATTCTCGTGGTGATCGGTGCGCTCGTAGCCTTCGGCTTCTTTTTCGGCGCCCAGGTCCGGGGACAGTTGACCGAGGTGATCGATCAGCTGCCCGCGCAGATCGAAAGTCTCGCAACCCAGGTCGGCATCGACGATCCCTGGGGCGAGCTTGAGGCGCAACTCAGCGAAGGTCCGGGCTCTGAACTCCTCGGCCGCGCAGCCGGGTTCGGCTATTCGGTCCTCGGCGGAGTCGTTGACGCGTTCATCGTCATTGTCGCGGCCATCTATCTCGCCTATGACCCGCCGCTCTACCGCCGTGGCCTCTTGAGCCTCGTTCCCGAGAGCAACCGCCCCCGCATGGACGAGGCCATGCTCAAGGCGGGCCATGCGCTGAAGATGTGGTTCGTCGGACAGATGTTGTCGATGCTGCTTGTCGGCGCCTTCTCCGGACTGGGCTATTGGCTGGTGGGACTGCCAAACGCGGTTGGTCTTGGCCTGATCGCCGGCGTGACCAACTTCATTCCCTTCGTCGGCCCGTTCCTCGGCGCCATTCCCGCCCTCACCTTCGCCTTCAACATGTCGCTCGAGGCGATGCTGTGGACAATTGGCGTCGTCATCATCGTCCAGCAGCTCGAATCGAACCTCTTTGTCCCGATCATCCAGCGCAAGGCCGTCTCGCTCCCGCCGGCCCTTGCGCTGTTCGCGATCGTCGCGGCAGGCGTCGTCTTCGGATTTGTCGGCATCCTCCTCGCCGTCCCCCTGGCCGTCGCAATCATGGTCCTGACGCGGGAGCTCTGGATCGAGGGAGTGCTGGCCGACGCGGGGAAGCGATAGGAGCCGCGTGCCCTCCTCCTAGGACCCGGTATCCTCGAAGGGCCAGTCTGCGACGCGGGCGATCAGTTCCTCGAGCCCCACCTCATCCTCCAGGGCATGGACCCGGCCTCTCACACTGATGCCCGCCGCGTGTACGCTGTCCGGATCGCCGGAGACGAGGGGATGCCACCAGGCAAGGTCCCTCCCCTCGGCGAGAAGCCGATAGGCGCAGGTTGGCGGCAGCCACGAAAGCGTCGGTACAATTTCCGGCGTCAGCCGGACGCAGTCGGAAACCTCCGCCTGCCGGTTCGCATAGTCGCGGCAGCGGCAAGTCCCTGCCTCGAAAAGACGACACGCAACATCAGTATAGACAACCTCCCCGCTGTCCTCGTCTTCGAGCTTGACGAGGCAGCACCTGCCGCAACTGTCGCACAGGCTTTCCCACTCCTGTTCGCTCATCTCGCTCAAGCTTTTCCTTCGCCAGAACGGAGCAATTTCGCCCGACATACGTTGTCTCTCGTCTGAACTCACAGGGAATCCTCAACAAATCATGAACGCGACGTTTCGAATTGCGACATTTCCGGCGGCACGATCCTTGCCGCGCGTCGCCTGTCGCATCGTCACCGAACGGAGGTTGCGATGCATGTGTGGATCATGGTGGAGACGGGCGCAAGAGCCGGCGAAAGCGCGTGCGGCAATGCCGCGGCGATGCTATCGTTGACTAATATAAAGTTAAGATTCTGATTGCCCGACTCTGCCGCGCGACGAAGGGGACGAGAGTTGCGTTTTGCCAAAGGCACCACTTTCTGGACGCGGATCAAGCGCCTTGCGCTCGGCTTCGATGCCTGGCTGAATGCGTCGGCCTTCGAGAGCGGGCGGGACGCGTCGCGTCTCTGGGAGCGTTTCTCGAATCTGACGGACAAGCTGCGGGCACGCGGGGCACGGCGCGTCGTCCTCGATCTTGCGAGCGAGGGGGTGACGCTCGGCCTTGCCGGCGGCTTCCTGATGCTCGGCCTCGCCCTTCCGGCCTTCGACGAAACCAACGAGGACTGGCGGCGCACGCAGGATTTCGCCGTCACCTTCCTCGACCGCTTCGGACAGGAAGTCGGCCGGCGCGGCATCCGGCACGATGATTCCGTGAGTCTCGACGATTTCCCGGACGATCTCATCAAGGCGGCGCTGGCCACGGAGGACCGGCGCTTCTTCTCCCACTGGGGCATTGATCCAGTCGGAACGACGCGGGCGCTCGTGGTCAATTCGCGCGCCTCCGGCGTCGTCCAGGGCGGATCGACGATCACGCAGCAGCTCGCGAAGAACCTGTTTCTCACGAATGAGCGCTCGATCGACCGCAAGATCAAGGAGGCCTTCCTGGCTCTCTGGCTGGAATTCCAGTTGAGCAAGGAGGAGATCCTCAAGCTTTATCTCGATCGCGCCTATATGGGCGGAGGCAATTTCGGGGTCGCGGCGGCGGCGGAGTTCTATTTCGGCAAATCCGTCAAGGATCTCACGCTGGCGGAATCCGCGATGCTCGCCGGCTTGTTCAAGGCCCCTTCCCGCTTCTCGCCGCACGTGAACCTGCCTGCCGCCCGCGCCCGCGCCAACGACGTCCTGACGAACCTCGTCGATGCGGGCTTCATGAGCGAGGGCCAGGTGCAGATCGCGCGCCGGAACCCTGCTTCCGCGATCGACAGGGGGCGGGACACCACGCCCGACTACTACCTCGACTGGGCCTTCGACCAGATCAAGCGGATGGCCTCCGAGGGCAAGTTCGGCAACGAGCGCGTGCTGATCGTGAAGACCCCGCTCGACCGCGCGATCCAGACGCGTTCGGACACGGCCGTCGAGGACATCATTCGCCAGCACGGCGACGAGTACAACGCGAGCCAGGCCGCCGCCGTCGTGATGGATCCCGACGGGGCCGTCCGCGCGATCGTCGGCGGGCGTGATTACGGCCAGAGCCAGTTCAACCGCGCGACCGACGCGCTGCGCCAACCCGGCTCGGCCTTCAAGCCCTTCGTCTACGCGACAGCCTTGTCGAACTTGCCCTACCGCCCCGACAGCATGGTGCGCGACGCTCCCATCTGCCTCGGCAACTGGTGTCCGAACAACTACAACCGCTCCTTCGCCGGAGCCATGCCGATGACGGTTGCCCTCGCCCGGTCTATCAACACGATCCCCGTGCGCCTGTCCGTCGAGATCGGCGGTGGCAACGCCAAGGCCGGGCGCGCCAAGATCATCGACATGACGCAGCGCATGGGCGTGCGCACTCCGCTGATGGATACGCCGTCGCTTCCGATCGGCGCCTCGGAAATCACGGTGATGGACATGGCCGCCGGCTACGCGGTCTTCGCCAATGGCGGACGCCGCGTGGAGCCCTATATCGCCGTGGAGGTCTGGAACTCGTTCGGCGATTTGATCTATGCCCATGACCGCGAACCCGTCCCGGAGCAGGTTCTGGCGACGGGCGTCGTGGCCGACATGAACTTCATGCTGTCAAAGGTTCCCGAGAGCGGCACCGGCCGGCGGGCGGCGCTGGACGAGATCATCTCGGCCGGCAAGACCGGAACGACGAACGCCTATCGCGACGCCTGGTACGGCGGCTATACCGGCAACTTCGTCACCGCCGTCTGGTTCGGCAACGACAACTACCAGCCGACCGCGCGGATGACCGGCGGGTCGCTGCCCGCCATGACCTGGAAGGAGATCATGACCTTCGCCCACCAGGATATCGAGCTGCGGCCGTTGCCGGGCCTCGACGGTTCCGATGCGCCGCTTGTGGCGGAGACGGGCCCGACGCCGGAGACGACGGCAGCATTCGATTCCTCGGTGAATCGCCGCACGAACACCGCCTTGTCACGTCGCTCATTCGAGGTCATCACGGGAATCAACCGCATGTTCGAGTTGGCCGATCGGCCGCGGGCCGGCTTCCCCGCCGCCCAGCGGTCGATATCACGCGATCGCCGCGCCGAACGGGCGCCTGGCGGATTCCAGGCCGTGAGCGGCCGCATCGGACTTCCCTGACCGGCGATGCGGGGCATCCTGTCGCTTGATCCTGCGCGCAAGGGGCGTCATGAGCGACGCAGGTTTCGCCCTGTCGCTGGAAAATGGAAATCGGCGCTCAACGTCTTCCTGATCGTCTACGCCGTCATCGTCGGCGCGGCGGCCGGGCTTTACAGCGCGTTCTGGATGGTCGAGGGCGAGTACCCGTTCGGTCGGCGTCAGGCCCAGGCCTGGAACGCCTGGCCGCAGCTCGGCTCCCGCGAGATCGATCCCTATGCCCGCGCCATGCTCGCCCGCAGCGGGGACATTCCCCTCGGCGCCGGCGAGGGCCTGTCCTTTCATGCCTTCGTCGACGACGAGGGCCGCCCCCTCGACAATGCCTGCACCTATGTCCTCGAAGGGGTCACGCCACCTGCGCGCTACTGGACGCTCACGCTCTACGATGCACGGGGACGGGTTCGCACCGGGCCGACCGCCCGCTCCTCGCTGACTTCCGCGCAGATCCTTCGCGACGAGAGCGGCCAGATGAAGATCACGTTGTCCGCCCGGCCGCAGCCCGGGAACTGGCTGATCGTTCCGGAAACCGACCGCTTCCAGATCGCGCTTCGCCTCTATGACACGCCCGTGAGCGGCACCTTGAGCTGGCTGACGCCGGGAAGCCTGCCGACGATCATCCGGGAGGACTGTTCCGGATGAGCGTCTTCGCACGTTTCGTTCTGGCGACCCTGTGTGCGATCATCCTCGCGGCGATCGCCCATATCACGGCGATCCTGGTTATGCCCTGGACGTCGGCGAACCACGCGGCCGAGCGCCTGGTGGCCACCTCGACGGCAGAACGCCCGCAGCTGATCTCGGGTCCCGGGGTAGAGACATGGCTTCCGCTCCCCGATCCTTCGGTCGCGGTCGCGGCCTGCGCCTACGATCTCGCGGAGGGGCCCTTCCGCTTCTCGACATCATCAAGCGCAATGATGCATTCGGTTTCGTTTCATAGCCGTGGCGCGGGCGTCTTCTTCGCGGTAACCGATCGCGCGACGAGCGCAAGCGGCCTCGACATCGTCGTGATGACGCAGGAGCAGCGCGATATTTTCGAGACGCTGCCTGCGGCAGAGGACGATCGTGCGCTGCGCGTGGTTGCGCCGGAAGCCTCCGGCTTCGCCATCATCCGCGTCCTGTCGCCGCTGTCGAGCCAGGCGCAATCCGCGCTTGCGGAGGCACAGCAGGCGAGCTGCGTGATCGAGCCGCTCCGCGAGCCGGCCTGACCTATCTCTTGAAGACGCCAGCAGGCGCGCGCTCTTCGCCCGCCGAAGCCCGATGCGCGGAGCGGGCGTCGCAGAACCCGTCCTCCAGCGCCGGAATTCCGAGCAAGGCGAAATCAGCGACCTCGGCCTCGAGCGCCAGCACCTCGCGTTCGGCATAGGCCGCCTGCCGCTGCGGCGCTTCCACCGCGAGCCGCTCGAGCGCATGCCTGTAGCGGCCCGCTCGTGCCTGCGCCTCGGCGCGGACCCAGGCGATCAGGCAGCGGTTCTCCGCAACGCGGGCGGCGGCGTCCGCGACCTGCGCATCCGTGATATCCGCGACATGGACCAGAAGCTTCAGCCGCACGTCGTCGGCGTCGAGGACTCGCTCCGCCAGCGCCAGAAACGGCGGGACCAGCGCCCGGTCCGCAGCCGCATCCTCGCCGATCCGGCGAAAGAGCGGCGCGGGCGATATCTGACTGGAGCTTCGCAGGGCGGAGAAGTAGGACGATATGCCTCCGATCCTGACTGTCCGCGGCAGGATCCGCGTCCGCGACAGCTCCGCGACCTGGAGTTCGAAGAACGACCGTTCATGCGCGGGCATCAGGAACCGCCAGGAGCGATCGCGCAATTCGCGTTCGTCATCTGTCAGAATGAAGGAGGACACCGCCTCCTCCCGCGAAGCGGCGACGAAGGAGCCGACGAAGGGCAGGATTGTGTCGTTCACCACGGAAGGGCGAGGCCGTCCGAAATCCCCGCGCTCGACGCAAGCCGCGAGGGAGCCGAGCAGCGCCGCCGCAAGAAGGGCGCAGCGGCCTGCGCGCAGCAGCCCCCTTGGTAAACCCCGCTTTTCACCGTCGTCGCCTGCGCCGCCCGCCTTTGTCTTCGGCTGCGATCGGATCGACCGGATCGACCTGGCGCTCATAGCGAACCCCGGTGTAAAGAAGGAGAACCCCCCGCCGGCCATCCTGCGCCGAGGCGCTCTCGCGCGCCGGGCGCCTCGGAAAATCGGCCATTCGAAGAATGGTACCGGTCGTGGCGACATGACCGTCAACAGCAGCACTTCCGTAGAATTCGCGCATCCGAGTCACTCCCCGCTCGATCAACTGGCGTCAGCGTGGCGTTGGCACCACCTTTTCGCTTCCTTGGTTAACGCTTCGTTTCCTTTTCCCCGAAAATTCTGAACGTCCGATCGGTTACGGGACGAACTCTACCTGAGGTAGTTGTAGAGGTTAAGATACTGCTAACGTATCTTCTCTAGGTTTCGTTAATCGAACCTTTCCCGGATATTCGCGCGAAGACGAAAATGGTGCTTCGACAGGATCTTGACCGCCTTTCCTGGGCTGCCGGCCATGCGATCGGCGGGGTGGAGCCGCTCGTGCTTCGCATCAAGGCGGACCTCTTCGCGAGCGCTCGCCCGCGCGATGCTGCAGCCGTCTCGGAGTTCGAGACGCTCGCGCTGCCCCTCTTGCCGAAGGTCGACGAAGCCACCGCGCGATATGTTGCGGATCGTGTCGCCCACCTCCCGGAGACCCCGGGTTCGGTGCTCGCAGCCCTGTCGGAGCGGAATGTCGCGACGCCCCCGGATGTCGATGCCCGCCGCTTCTCCGCCCTGCTCGCCCGCGACGAGCCAGCAATCGATCTTCGGGTGGCAAGCGATCCCGGCGTGATCCTGCACGCTCGCCCGCTGCAGCTGCTGGTGGACCGGGCGCGGAACCGGCCCGATCTGGCGCGCGCGCTCCTCGCCCGCGACGACCTGCCCGCCAGCGAGGCGATACGCCTCTACCAGCACGCGGATCGCAACCAGCGCGCAAGGCTGCGGGAGGCCTACGCCGCGTCGAGCGCCACGCGCCGCCGAAGCGCCGCCTTCGCCCGCCCTTCCGGAGAAGTCGTCGCGGGTCTGGTCGAAGCCGCCGATGCGCGCGACGGATCGCGTTTCGGGGAGCGGCTCAAGGATGCTCTCGGCCTCGCGCGCCGCCCGGTCTGGCGCTTCGACCAGCCGGATCGCCATGAATTCCTCGCACTAGCCCTCAAGTCGGCCGGATTGCGGGAGGAGGACTGCATCCGCATCTTCCTGACGCTGGAGCCGCGCATCGCCTGTTCTGTGACGGAAGTCTTCGTCCTCGTGGAACTGATCCGGACCGTTCCGCGCTCGATCGCGATCGGCATCCTCGAGGCGGCGCTCGATGTCGAAGTCGCCATGCGGCCCCGCAATGCGGCGGCTTCCGACACCGCGGCGCGCCCACGGCCGGAACGCGCTTCCCTGCTGGGGCGGATCGGGCTTGCACATGAAAAGGGCCGGGAGGACGTCGCCGCTCCCGACCGCTTGTCCGGCAACGCCTGATGCAGGATTACTCGGCGGCCTCGATGCGGGGACGCTCCTTGCCCTGGAACTCGCGCTTGATGAGTTCCGCGACGAGGAAGGCAATCTCGAGGGCCTGCTCGGCGTTGAGGCGCGGGTCGCAATAGGTGTGGTAGCGGTCCGACAGGTCGGCGTCGGTGAGCGCGCGCGCTCCGCCGGTGCACTCGGTGACGTTCTTGCCCGTCATCTCGAGATGGATGCCGCCCGCATGCGTCCCCTCCGCCTGATGGACGGCGAAGAAGTTGCGCACCTCCTGCATGATCTGGTCGAAGGGCCGCGTCTTGAAGCCGGAAGCGGCCTTGATCGTGTTGCCGTGCATCGGGTCGCACGACCACACCGCATTTCGCCCCTCGCGCTTGACGGCGCGGATCAGCGCCGGGAGGTGGTCGAACACCTTGTCCGCGCCGAAGCGGCAGATCAGGGTGATGCGGCCCGCGTCGTTCGCCGGATCGAGGATGTCGAGCAATTGCAGGAGCCCGTCCGGCGTGAGCGAGGGACCACACTTGATGCCGATCGGGTTCCTGATCCCGCGCATGTACTCGACATGCGCATGGTCGGGCTGGCGCGTGCGGTCGCCGATCCAGAGCATGTGCCCGGAGGTGGCGTAATAGTCGCCCGACGTCGAATCCACCCGGGTCATCGCTTCCTCGTAGCCGAGAAGAAGCGCCTCGTGGCTGGTGTAGAAATCGGTGATCCGCATCTCCTGGTGCTGCTCGGGATTGATCCCGATCGCGCGCATGAAGTCGAGGGTCTGCGTGATCTGCTCGGCGAGTTCCGAATAGCGCGAGGATTGCGGGCTGTCCTTGACGAAGCCCAGCATCCAGCGATGCGCATTCTCTAGATTGGCGTAGCCGCCGGTCGCGAAGGCGCGGATGAGGTTGAGCGTCGCCGCCGACTGGCGGTAGGCCATGAGCTGGCGGCGCGGGTCGGCCTTGCGTCCCTCTTCCTCGAAGGCGATGTCGTTGATGATGTCGCCGCGATAGCTCGGAAGCTCGACGCCGCCGACGACCTCCGTCGGAGCCGAGCGCGGCTTGGCGAACTGGCCCGCCACGCGCCCGACCTTCACCACCGGGCAGGAGCCGGCGAAGGTGAGGACGACGGCCATCTGCAGGAAGACGCGGAAGAAATCGCGGATATTGTCCGCCGAATGCTCGGCGAAGCTCTCGGCGCAATCACCGCCCTGGAGCAGGAAAGCCTCGCCCGCGGCGACCTGGCCGAGCGTCCGCTTGAGCTTGCGCGCCTCGCCGGCGAAGACCAGCGGCGGAAACCCGGCAAGCTGCTCCTCGACGCCCTTGAGCGCCTCCACATCCTCATAGGCCGGAACCTGCTGGATGGGCATGTCTCTCCAGCTATCGGGCGTCCAGCGATCCGTCATCTTCAAAACTCCCCGGCGCGTCGTGGCAGGACGCGCGCGCCTCCATGTAAATGCGCCGCTCGTGGCGTGTCGACTGGCGCGTCGACGGCTGGCTTATACACGAGGTTCCCCCCGGGTGCGAGCCCTTGATGCGGCAACGCCGAAACTGTCGCCTTAGCGGATCATTGCGTTGAGAATGCTCGCGTAATCCTCCGCCTTGACCGGGCGCGGGTTCGTCGCCGTCGAATGGTCGCGCTCTGCTTTCCCGGCGACGTCGGCGACCACACCGCCTGTGACGCCCATGCTCGAAAGATCCGCCGGCATGCCGATGCGCGCGTTGAGCGCCTCGATGAAGGCGGCGAGGTCCGTCGCCGCGGCGAGCCCCATCGCCGTGGCGAGCCTGTCGTACTTGTCGCCAACATGCCCGGCATTGTAGCGCAGGACGGGCGGGAGGAGGACGGCGTTGAGCGTCCCGTGATGAAGCGAGGGCTCCTTCAGCGAGCCGAGCGCGTGCGACAGCCCGTGCACGGCGCCGAGCCCCTTCTGGAAGCACATGCCGCCCATGAGCGCGCCCATCATCATCTCCTCGCGCGCCGCCATGTCGCCGCCATCGGCGACGGCGCGCTCGATGTTGCGGATGATGCGCCCCGCCCCGTCGAGGGCGATTGCATCCGCCGGCGGATTGTAGCGCGGGGACAGGAATGTCTCGATGCAATGCGAGAGGCCGTCCATTCCCGTCGCCGCCGTGAGCCGCGGCGGCATTCCGGCCGTCATCTCGGGATCGCAGATGGCGCGCTTGGGGATGATGTGGGGCGAAATGATCCCGACCTTGCGGCCGTCGGAGAGGTTGAGCAACGCGCCGCGCCCTACCTCGCTGCCGGTGCCCGCCGTCGTCGGGATGGCGATGACGGGCGCGATCCGGTCCGTGATCCGCGCCACCCCGCCGTCGATCATCGCATATTGCGAGAGCGGCTCGGGGTGTGTCGCCAGAAGCGCGACGGCCTTGGCAAGATCGATGGGCGACCCGCCGCCGAGCGCGATCACTGCGTCACAACCCTGTTCCCGGTAAAGGGCGAGCGCCTGAAGCGTGGCTTCTTCCGTGGGATTCGTCTCCACCTCGTCGAAGACGGTCACGGGCAAGGATCCGATCACGGCGAGCAGCCGGTCCAGCAGGCCGGCGGCGGCGACGCCCCTGTCCGTCACGATAAGGGGGCGCTTGACCCCGAGAGCGGCGAGATCCTCCGCCGTCTCGGCGAGTACGCCCCGGCCAAAACGGATGGTGGTCAGGTAGGTGATCAGGGACATGGCGACCTCGACGGCTTCTTGAGGCGCGCAGTCTAGACGCGGGGGCAGGCGCACCATACCCCCGGCGAACCTGAATTCTTGCAGAACCCGCCTCCGCCGATATCCCCGACTGACGAGAGAAGACACAAGAAATCCCGCCCTCGTCCATCGACGCGGGCGGGATCTGTCTGCGGGCCAGACGGATTACTCGCCGCCGCCCAGGGTATGGACATAGACCGCGAGGGCCTTGATCGTGGCGTCGTCGAGCCGTTCGCCGAAATGCGGCATGACCGCCCCGCGCCCGTTCGTGATGCCCTCGACGATCGTGGCGCGGTCACTGCCGTAGAGCCAGATATTGTTGGTGAGGTTCGGCGCGCCGAGTTCACGCATACCGAGCCCCGTCTCGCCGTGGCAGGCCGCGCAGTTCTCCTGATAGAGCGCAGCGCCGCGCTCGATGTCGGCGCCTTCCGGAATTTCCTTACCCGTAAGCGACCGGACGTAATCCGCGATGACGAACGCTTCTTCCCGCGTCAGCAGGCCGTCGCGGACGAAAGCCGGCATGACCCCGAGCCGCGTGTCGGGATGCGTCGAGCGGATGCCCAGCGACACCGTCTGGTAGATGTCATCGAGCGTCCCGCCCCAGAGCCAGTCATCGTCGACAAGGTTGGGATAGGATGCCGCGCCGCCGGCTCCGGCGCCGTGGCAGCCCGCGCAGTTATCGCCGAAGGCCGCCCGGCCATAGGCCTGCGCGAAACTCAGGAGCGTCTCGTCGGCCACGATCTCCTGCACGGAGTTCTCGCGCAAAGCCGTCAGGTTCTCCCCTCGCGTCTCGTCGAGCCGCGCCACGTCGCTGACGACGGCGGCCCGCGAATTCCAGCCGAGGAGACCGTTCGTCGCGGAGTTCACCAGCGGAATCGCCGGATAGAGCACGACATAGATCAGCGAGAACACAATCGTCGCGTAGAACACCCACAGCCACCAGCGCGGCAGCGGGTTGTTCAGTTCCTTGATGCCGTCCCACTCGTGACCGGTCGTCGAGACGCCGGTGATGTGATCGACCTCTTTTTCCTTTTGGGCCGCCATTGCTCAATCCTCTTCGAGGGGCAGGCGCGCGGCCTTGTCGAAAGTCGCGCGGTTAGAGGGCATCAGTGCGTAGACGAAGACGAGGGCGAAGCCGATCATGAAGGTGATCAGCCCCCATGTCTGCGCGATGTTTGCGAGAAAGGTGTACGTTTCCATCGGATTCTTCCCTTCTCAGCGAATGTTCGCCTGGTTGTCGTAGGTCGTGAAATCGACCAGCGTCCCCAGCATCTGCAGATATGCGACGAGGGCGTCGCCTTCGGTGATCACCCCGTTGGTCTGGCCGGAGAAGTTCCGCACCTGCGCCTTCGGATAGCGTTCGAGGAAGTCGAACATGTCGGGATCGTCGTTCGATGCCTGGATGATCACGTCCGTCCTGGCCGTCTCGATCATCTCCGGCGTGTAGGGAACGCCCATGGTCGCGTTCACCTTCAGATCCTGCTCGATGTTGGAGAAGTCGAGCGGCGTCGTGAAGAGGAACGGGTAGCCGGGCATGATCGAGCCCGGCACCACGGAGCGCGGATCGATCAGATGCGCCACGTGCCATTCGTCCGAGTACTTGCCGCCGACCCGCGCGAGATCGGGACCGGTGCGCTTCGAGCCCCACTGGAAGGGCTTGTCGTACATCGATTCCGCGGCGAGCGAGTAATGGCCGTAGCGCTCCACCTCGTCGCGCAGGGGCCGCACCATCTGGCTGTGGCAGTTGTAGCAGCCCTCGCGGATGTAGATGTTGCGCCCGGCGAGCTCGAGCGGACTGTACGGCCGCATCCCCTCGGTCTTCTCGATCGTGTTCTTCAGATAGAAGAGCGGGACGATCTCGACGATTCCGCCGACCGAGATCGCCACGAGGATGCCCGCGACGAGGACGACGGAGTTTTTTTCAAAGATTGCGTGCTTGTTCCAGATCGACATTGCTCCGCCCCCTTACTGTGCCGCCACGAGGGGAGAACGCGGCTCGGCCACGTCCACCTCCCGCACGGTGCGGACGGTCATGATGAGGTTGTAGACCATGATCAGGGCTCCGGCGAGGAACAGGATGCCGCCGATGGCGCGGATCACGTAGTAGGGATGCATCGCCTCCGCCGTCTCGATGAACGAGTATTCGAGGAAGCCGAGGCTCGTATAGGCGCGCCACATCAGGCCCTGCATGATGCCCGCGACCCACATCGCCGAGATGTAGAGAACGATGCCGAGCGTCGAGATCCAGAAGTGCCAGTTCACGAGCTTGAGCGAATACAGCCCCTCGCGCTTCCACAGCCAGGGAACGAGGCAGTAGACCGCGCCGAACGAGATGTAGGCGACCCAGCCGAGCGCGCCCGAATGCACGTGCCCGATCGTCCAGTCGGTGTAGTGCGAGAGCGAGTTGACGACCTTGATCGACATCATCGGACCCTCGAAGGTCGACATGCCGTAGAAGGCGATGGACACGACCATGAGGCGCAGGACCGGATCGGTGCGCAGCTTGTCCCAGGCGCCCGACAGCGTCATCAGGCCGTTGATCATCCCGCCCCAGGAGGGCATCCACAGCATGATCGAGAACACCATGCCGAGCGTCTGCGCCCAGTCCGGCAGCGCCGTGTAGTGGAGATGGTGCGGACCGGCCCAGATATAGAGGAAGATCAGGGCCCAGAAGTGGATGATCGACAGACGGTAGGAATAGACCGGCCGCTCCGCGCGCTTGGGCACGAAGTAGTACATGATCGCGAGGAACCCGGCGGTCAGGAAGAAGCCCACTGCGTTGTGGCCGTACCACCACTGCACCATCGCATCCTGCACGCCCGACCAGACCTGGTAGGATTTTGGCGAGAAGATCGAGACCGGGATCACGGCGTTGTTGCCGAGATGCAGGACGGCGATCGTCACGATGAAGGCGAGATAGAACCAGTTCGCCACATAGATATGCGGCTCCTTGCGCTTCCAGAGCGTCGCCAGGAAGACGAGCAGGTAGGCGACCCAGACGACCGTGAGGAACAGGTCGGCGTACCATTCCGGCTCGGCATATTCCTTCGACTGCGTGATTCCGAGCAGGTAGCCCGTACCCGCGACGAGGATAAAGAAGTTGTAGCCCAGCACCACGAACCACGGCGTGATCTCGCCCGCGAGACGCGCCCGCGAGGTGCGCTGCACCACGTAGAGCGAGGTCGCGATCAGGACGTTTCCGCCGAAGGCGAAGATCACCGCAGAGGTGTGGAGCGGACGCAGGCGGCCAAAATTGATCCAGGGAAGATCGAAGTTGAGGGCCGGATAAGCGAGCTGGAGGGCGATGATCACGCCGACCAGGAAACCCGCCACGCCCCAGAACATCGCGGCGATCGTCGCGAATTTCACCGGGCCCATGTTGTAGTTCGGCTTCCCGTCGATCTCCTGCGGCGGAAGCTCCGCCGGCCGCTCATAGTAGCGGTTGAGAATGAGGAAGACCGATCCGATGCTCGCCGCCGCGAACAGATAGGCATGAAACGCGTAAGCCGGATCCCAGGCTTTTGCGGCGACGACGATCGAAAACAGAGCCAGAACGATCAACGCGATCGCGCTGCCCCCCTCCCCGACGGTCATGCGCTTTTCCGGACTGACCGGTGATGCGCCGATTGAGGCCATCTCTTATCCCCTGAATATGCTGCCGAACATGGCGAGGGCCCGAAGCGGATTCGGGCCTGCCCAGCACTTTCATCAGGGAGCGGCCTCCGCCGCCTTGATCTCTGTCAAGAATGCTGCAGCTTGTCGCGGCTGATGCAGGAAATCCACAGCCGCGACGGGGGCTTGCGCCTCAGACCTCGCTGATGCGCCCGCCCTCCTCGGCCAGCTTCACGAGCAGCGCGGAGGGTTGGAAGTCGTCCCCGTGCGCCGCCTCGTAGCGACGCAGCGCGTCCACCACCTTCTTGAGCCCGATCGAGTCGGCATAGAACATCGGGCCTCCGCGGTAGATGGGCCAGCCGTAGCCGTTGAGCCAGACGACATCGATGTCCGAGGCGCGGATGGCCTTGCCCTCCTCGAGGATCTTCGCGCCCTCGTTGATCATCGGATAGATGCAGCGCTCGAGGATTTCCTGGTCGTCGATGCTGCGCCGCGTGATCCCCTTCCGCTGCGACAGGTCGAGAATGATCTCCTCGGTGATCTTCGAGGGCTTCGCCTTCCGGTTCTCATCATAGTCGTAGAACCCCGCCCCCGTCTTCTGGCCACGCCGGTCGATCTCGCAGAGCCGCTCCTTCGCGGTCGCGCCGGTCGAATTCGCCCGAGTCCAGCCGAGATCGAGCCCGGCCAGGTCGCTCATGGCGAACGGCCCCATGGGCAGGCCGAATTCGTAGAGAACCCGGTCCACGTCCCAGGGCATCGCGCCTTCCATGATGAGCGCATTCGCCTCGCGCTGGCGCTGCGCCAGCATGCGGTTGCCGACAAAGCCATGGGCCACGCCGACCAGTACGGCGACCTTTCCGATCGTCTTGCCCAGCTTCATCGCCGTCGCGATGACGTCCTTCGCCGTCGCGTCGCCGCGCACGACCTCGAGGAGCCGCATGATGTTGGCCGGCGAGAAGAAATGCAGGCCGATAACGTCCTGCGGGCGCTTCGTCGCGGAGGCGATCTCGTTGACGTCGAGATACGACGTGTTCGTCGCGAGGATCGCGCCGGGCTTGCAGATCGCGTCAAGCTTGCCGAAGACCTCCTTCTTGATCTCCATCAGCTCGAAGACCGCCTCGATGACGAGGTCGCAATCCGCGAGATCGTCGAGGGAGAGCGAAGGCCGCAGAAGACCCATGCGCGCCTCCAGTTCCGTCGCGCTCATCCGCCCGCGCTTCACGGAGGATTCGTAGTTGCGGCGGATCGTGGCGAGGCCGCGGTCGAGCGCCTCCTGTTTCGTCTCGACGATGGTGACGGGGATGCCCGCATTGAGGAAGTTCATCGAGATCCCGCCGCCCATCGTGCCCGCGCCGATGACTCCGACCTCCCTGATCGCCCGCGTCGGCGTATCCGCCGGCACGTCGGGAATGCGCGCGGCCTGGCGCTCGGCGAAGAACGCGTAGCGCTGCGCCGCCGACTGCTCGCCGGCGACCAGCGTCTCGAAGAGTTCGCGCTCATAGGCGATCCCCTCGTCGAACGGCTTCTCGACGGCCGCCGCGACCGCGCGAATACACGCCTCGGGGGCCTCGAAACCGCGGAACTTGCGCGAATTCACCTTGCGGAAGCTCTCGAAGATCTCCGGCTTTCCCCTTGCCTCGTCGATCTTTTCCGACAGATCGCGCACCTTCTTCAGCGGCGCGCCCTCGGCCAGGATCTCGCGGGCGAAGGCGAGCGCGCCCTCGCGCAATGCTCCTTCGTCGACGAGGGCGTCGAGGAGCCCCATCGCGGCGGCCTCCACGGCGCCGACATGTTCGCCGGACGTGATCATCTCGAGCGCGCGCGGGACGCCGACGACGCGGGGCAGGCGTTGCGTACCGCCCGCCCCCGGCAGGATCCCGAGCTTCACCTCCGGAAGGCCGCATTTAGCGGAGGGGACCGCGACGCGGTAATGACATGCCAGCGCGAGCTCCAGCCCCCCGCCCAGCGCCGTGCCGTGGATCGCCGCGATTGCCGGCTTGGGAGAGCCCTCGATCACATCCTGCACGGCCGAGAGGCGCGGCTCGATCGGCGGCTTGCCGAACTCCGTGATGTCGGCCCCGGCGCAGAAGGTCCGCCCGGCGCAGATCAGGACGACCGCCTTCGCCGCGTCGTCGGCGATCGCCTGCCGCATCGCCTCGGCGACGCCCGCGCGAACCTGCGCCGACAGGGCGTTCACCGGCGGCGAATCAATGGTGATGACGGCGATGTCGCCTTCGCGCGCCAGATCCACAACCGCGTTGATGCCCGCCATGATATTCCTCCCGTGAACTCTTTTCTTAAGGTCGCGCTTCAATAGATCTCGAAGAGGCCGGCCGCCCCCATGCCGCCGCCGACGCACATGGTGACGACGCCGTATTTCGCGCCCCGGCGCTTGCCCTCGAGAAGAATATGCCCCGACATGCGCGCCCCTGACATCCCGTAAGGATGCCCGATGGATACCGCGCCGCCGCTCACGTTGAGGCGGTCGTTCGGGATGCCAAGACGGTCCCTGCAGTAGAGAACCTGCACGGCGAAGGCTTCATTGAGCTCCCAGATGCCGATGTCGTCGACGCTGAGCCCGTGCTGTTTCAGGAGCTTGGGAACCGCGAAGACGGGCCCGATTCCCATCTCGTCCGGCTCGCATCCCGCCACCGCCATGCCGCGATAGGCCCCGAGGGGCGCCAGCCCGCGGCGCTCGGCCTCCCTGGCCTCCATGAGAACGCAGGCGCTCGCTCCGTCAGAAAGCTGTGAGGCGTTTCCTGCCGTGATGAAGCGCCCTTGCGCGATCTTCTGCCCGTCCTTGAAGACCGGCTGCAGCTTCTCGAGATCGGCGAGCGTCGTCTGCGGCCGGTTGCCCTCGTCGCGCGACAGCGTCACTTCGCGCCGCGACGTTTCCCCCGTCGCCTTGTCGGTGACGAGCATCGTCGTGGTCATCGGGACGATCTCCGCGTCGAGACGGCCCTCGGCCTGCGCCTGCGCCGTCCGCTGTTGCGATTGCAGCGCATAGGCGTCCTGCGCCTCGCGGCTCACGCCGTAGCGTTCCGCGACGATCTCCGCCGTCTCCAGCATGGACATGTAGATGTGAGGCGCAATCGCCTCGAGCTCCGGATCGCGGGCTCGATAGCGGTTGATCTTGTCGTTCTGGACCAGCGATATCGATTCAAGCCCGCCGCCCACGGCAATGTTCATTCCGTCGACCATGATCTCCTTCGCCGCCGTCGCGATGGCCATGAGCCCGGAGGCGCACTGGCGGTCGAGGGACATCGCCGCGACGGAGGCGGGAAGCCCTGCCCGCAAGGCCGCCTGCCGCGCCACGTTCGTCCCCGTCGAGCCCTGCTGCAGCGCCGCCCCCATGATCACGTCGTCGATCTCGCCGGGCTCCACTCCTGCCCGGCTGACCGCATGGCTGATCGCATGCGCCCCCAGCGTCTGCGCCTGGGTATCGTTGAAGGCCCCGCGATAGGCCTTGCCGATCGGGGTGCGGGCTGTGGAGACGATGACGGCTTCGCGCATGGGCGTTCCTCCAGATCGGCGCCTTCGGGCGCTCTCGGTCCATCATTCGTTCGGGATCACGCGTTGACAAGCTCGGGGCGCGTTTCTAGTTTCCGAACGCATTGCAAAACGTGATTTTGCTATGCGAAATATCGGAACGGCGCAAGCCGTCTTCGCCGGACGATGGGGAGAAAATCATGGACCTGCGCTTCACCGAGGACGAACTCGCCTTCCGCGCCGAGATGCGCGCTTTCTTCCGCGAAGCCGTCCCCGCCTCCATCCGCGAGAAGCTGACGCTCGGCCGCCATCCGTCGCGCGAGGACATGGTCAACTGGATGCGCATCCTCAATGCGAAGGGATGGGCGGTGCCTCATTGGCCGGTCGAATGGGGCGGGACCGACTGGGACCCGGTGAAGCAGTACATCTTCCGCGAGGAGCTTCTCGCCGCCCCCGCCCCGGAGCCCCTCTCCTTCGGCGTGAGCATGGTCGGCCCGGTCATCTACACCTTCGGCTCGCAGGCGCAGAAGGAGCGCTTCCTGCCGCGCATCGCCAATCTCGACGATTGGTGGTGCCAGGGCTTCTCCGAGCCCGGCGCGGGTTCCGACCTCGCCTCCCTGAAGACGAGCGCCGTGCGCGACGGCGACCATTACGTCGTCAACGGCCAGAAGACATGGACGACGCTCGGCCAACACGCCGACTGGATCTTCTGCCTCGTGCGCACAAATCCGCAGGCGCCCAAGAAGCAGATGGGCATCTCCTTCCTCCTGATCGACATGACGACGCCCGGCGTCACCGTGCGCCCGATCCAGACGATCGACGGCGGCCACGAGATCAACGAGGTTTTCTTCGACGACGTGCGCGTGCCCGTCGAGAATCTCGTCGGGGAGGAGAACAAGGGCTGGGACTACGCCAAGTTCCTGCTCGGCAACGAGCGCGTGGGGATCGCCCGCATCGGCATTTCCAAGGAACGCGTGCGCCGCATCCGCCGCCTCGCCTCCGCTGAAACAATGGGCGGACGGCCCATCATCGAGAACCCGCGTTTCCGCGAGAAGCTCGCCGCCCTCGAGGTCGACCTGAAGGCGCTCGAGATGACGCAGCTGCGCGTCGTCGCCGCCGCCCGCGACCGGGCCTCCGACAAGCCCGATCCGGCTTCTTCGATCCTCAAGATCAAGGGCTCGCAGATCCAGCAGGCGACGACAGAGCTCCTCCTCGAGATGGTCGGCCCCTACGCGCTTCCGTTCTTTCCCGAGGAGGAGGGGCGCAACGAGCCGCCCGTCGGGCCCGACTGGGCGCAGATGGTCGCGTCCAACTACTTCAACGCGCGCAAGGTCTCGATCTATGGCGGCTCGAACGAGATCCAGAAGAACATTATCGCCAAGGCGATACTCGGGCTCTGAGGAAAGACGATGGATTTCGATCTCAACGACGAACAGCGCATGCTGAAGGACAGCGTCGAGAAGCTTCTCGGCGCCCGCTACGATTTCGACGCGCGCCGCAGGATCAGCGCCTCGCCGGAAGGTTTCAGCCGGGAGGTGTGGACGGCCTTCGCCGAGATGGGGCTCCTCGCCCTGCCCTTCTCGGAGGAGGATGGCGGGCTCGGGGCCGGACCCGTCGAGACGATGATCGTGATGGAGGCCTTCGGCAAGGCGCTCGTGGTCGAGCCCTATCTTGCGAGCGTGGTCCTCTGCGGCGGGCTCCTGCGCCACGCGGGAAGCCAGGACCAGCGCGCGGAGCACGTCGCCGCCATCGCCTCCGGCGATGGGATCTACGCCTTTGCCCATGCCGAGCGGCAGGCGCGTTATGATCTGTTCGACGTGGCGACGCGCGCATCGACGGACGGCGACAGCTTTGTCATCGAGGGCGCGAAGAGCCTCGTGCTCGCCGGCGATGCGGCGGACTGGCTGATCGTCTCCGCCCGCACCTCCGGCGAGACGCGCGACGAAGCCGGGATCAGCCTGTTTCTCGTCAAGGCGGACGCCCCCGGGGTGACCCGGCGCGGCTATGCGACCCAGGACGGCGCGCGCGCGGCGGAGATCACATTCGAGAAGGTCAGGGTCGGGGCCGACACGCTCCTCGGCGCTTCGGGTGAAGCATTCCCCGTCATCGCCCGCGTCGCCGACGAGGCCATCGCGGCCCTGTGCGCGGAAGCGGTCGGGGTGATGGAGGACATGCACGGCGCGACCGTGGAATATCTGAAGGTCCGGAATCAGTTCGGGACGCATATCGGCGCATTCCAGGTGCTCCAGCACGCCGCGGCTGACATGTTCATCGCGCTCGAACAGGCGCGCAGCATGGCCATGTTCGCGACGATGATGGCGCGCGAGGATGATGCGGCAGAACGCGGCCGGGCGATCGCCGCCGCCAAGGTGCAGATCGGACGTTCGGGCCGCTTCATCGGCCAGAATGCGATCCAGCTTCACGGCGGCGTCGGGATGACGATGGAGTACAAGGTGGGCCATTCCTTCAAGCGCGCGACGATGATCGATACGCTCCTGGGGGATGCCGACCATCACCTCACGCGGCTCGCGGATCTCGGCGGCGTGATCGGCGAATAGGAGAGAGCGGGATGGACGGGCTTTTTTCGGCGCGCGCGGAGGATCTGCGCCAACGCGTCATCGCCTTCATGGAGGAGCACGTCTATCCGGCGGAGCGGCTGTTCGAGGAGCAACTGAACGCCGGCCCGAGCCGCTGGTCGGCCCCTCCCGTCATGGAGGAACTCAAGGCGAAGGCGAAGGCGCAGGGGCTGTGGAACCTGTTCCTGCCCAAGAGCGAATATCCCGACAGCCTGACGAATTACGAATACGCGCAGATCTGCGAGATCATGGGGCGCTCCCCCATCGGCGCGGAGCCGTTCAACTGCTCGGCCCCCGATACGGGCAACATGGAGACGATCATCCGCTACGGCAGCGAGGAGCACAAGGAGCGCTGGCTCAAGCCGCTGCTCGAGGGCGAGATCCGCTCCTGCTTCGCCATGACGGAGCCGGACGTCGCCTCCTCGGACGCGACCAATATCCGCACCACCATCCTGCGCGAGGGCGACGAATACGTCATCAACGGGCGCAAGTGGTGGACCTCCGGCGCGATGGATCCCCGCTGCAGGATCGCCATCCTGATGGGCAAGACCGATCCCGACGCCGAAAAGCACAAGCAGCAATCGATGATCCTCGTTCCCATGGACGCGCCCGGCGTGAAGGTCGAGCGGGCGCTCACCGTGTTCGGCTATGACGACGCGCCGCACGGCCATGCCGAGGTCAGCTTCGAGAATGTCCGCGTGCCCGTCTCGAACATCCTGCTGGGAGAAGGGCGCGGCTTCGAGATCGCGCAGGGCCGCCTCGGGCCGGGCCGAATCCACCATTGCATGCGCTCGATCGGCGTCGCCGAGAGGGCGCTCGAGACCATGTGCAGGCGCGCGCTCGAACGCGAGACCTTCGGCCGCCCCATCGCCGATCACGGCGTCACGCGCCACTGGATCGCGGAATCGCGCATGGAGATCGACCAGGCCCGGCTACTCACCCTGCACGCGGCGCGGATGATGGACGAGGTCGGCAACAAGGCGGCGCGCGCCGAGATCGCGATGATCAAGGTCGTCGGGCCGATCATGGCGCAGAACGTCGTCGACCGGGCCATCCAGGTCTGCGGCGGCGCGGGGGTCAGCCAGGATTTCCACCTCGCATACGCCTATGCCCGCTCCCGTATCCTGCGCCTCGCCGACGGGCCGGACGAGGTGCATCGCGAGACGATCGCGAAGGTCGAGCTCAAGAAGCACAAGGGAAATCGCTGATGAGCCATCCCTTCGACCTCTCGGGCAAGGTGGCGATCGTCACCGGCTCGAGCCGCGGCATCGGCCGCTCGATCGCGACGACGATGGCGTCCCTCGGGGCGCGCGTCGTGATCTCCAGCCGCAAGCGCGAGGCCTGCGAGCCTGTAGCAGAAGAGATCCGGCAGAAGGGCGGCGAGGCCGTCGTGATCCCCTGCAACATCTCGCGCAGGGAAGAGGTCGAGGCTCTCGTGACGCAAACGCGCGAGGCGCTGGGGCCGGTCGACATCCTCGTCTGCAATGCCGCCGTGAACCCGTATTACGGCCCGCTTTCGGGCATCGACGACGCCGCCTTCGACAAGGTGATGAACGCGAACGTCAAGAGCAATCTCTGGCTCTGCAACCTCGCCATCCCGCAAATGGCGGAGAAGGGCGGCGGCAGCGTCGTGATCATCTCCTCCATTGCTGGCCTGCGCGGCTCGCCGGGGATCGGGGCCTACGGGATTTCGAAGGCCGCCGATTTCGCGCTGGCGCGCCAGCTCGCTGTCGAGTGGGGACCGAAGAACGTGCGGGTCAACTGCATCGCGCCGGGCCTGATCAAGACCGATTTCGCCCGCGCCTTGTGGGAAGACGAGGAGCGCCGGTCCTATCGCGAAAGCGGCACCCCCTTGCGCCGCATCGGAATGCCGGATGAAATCGGCGGCGTCGCCGCCTTCCTCGCCTCCCCCGCCGCGAGCTTCATCACCGGAGAGGTCCTGACCGTCGACGGCGGCGTGACCATCGCATCCTGACCAAGACGGAAACATGAGCCACGATTTCGAAGATCCCAACCTCCTTGCATGGCTGGGAGAAGAACCCACCGGCTTCCAGCGCGCCATGGGCTATCGCCTCATCGAGTGGCGCGAAGGCGAAGCGGTGATCGAAATGCCGGTCGGCCCGCAGCACCTCAATCGCGTCAACGTCGTCCACGGAGGCGTGCTCGCGAGCCTGATCGACACCGCCTGCGGCTTCTCGGGCTCCTATTCCCCGGTCCCCGGAGAGCAGCGGGGCGTCGCGACGCTGACGCTGACGACGAGCTACACCGCGCCCGCCCGCGCCGGAATCCTGCGCACCGTCGCCCGCAGACGCGGGGGTGGCGCCTCGACCTTCTTTTCCTCGGCGGAGGTATTCGACGAATCCGGCGTTATGGTCGCCTTCGGCGACGGCGCGTTCCGCTATCGCTCGCGGCGCATGGGCGAAAAATGACGGGGCCGGCCCTGCGCCGGGACCGGCCCCGTCCGTGTTACTTCGTCGTGAGCTTGTTGGCGAAGAAGAAGCCCCAGACGAAGTCGGTCTGCAGCGCCTGCAGGGCCGGCGGCTGCTGGCTCGACAGGTACCAGTTCGGGTTGGGAACGCCGTTCACGCTTTCCGGATAGCCGATGATGTCGACATTGTTCCTGAACACGCCAAGCACGCTCGGGAAGCCGTCAGGACCGACATGGGCGCGGGCATGGCAGCTGATGCAGGACGAGCTCGGCACGAAGCCGCCTTCCGTGACCGAGTTCCCGAGAATGATGGGGCGCCCCGTGGCGGTGGTGAAATCGACCTGGGCGCCCTTCAGCCGGTAGCTGCGCCAGGCCGTGTCCGCCGGCGTCGGCATCGCCGGATCGGTCGAGGCGGTGGTGCCGATATTCATGCCGGTGAACACGGCGTCGAGGCCGGCGCGAATATTGCCGCCCTCATAGACCTGACCCGGATTGAAGATAGGGCTCGCCAGCGGAAGATCGTCCGAGGTCACCTTGGGCCGGGTGAAGTTGTCGGCCGCGCCGGAAGGCAATGTGTCCGGCGACGCGAAGCCGTAGGAATCGTTGCAGCCGGTATAGTCGCAACGGCCGGGGTTGTTGACATGTTCGAAGGTTGTCCAGACCCAGTTCGGAAGATCCTTCGAGGAAACGTGAACGGCGAAGAGCCAGTGCTCGCCCGGCTCGAAGATCGTGCCGTTATTGTCGGTCACCGCCGATTCGACGAGCATCTTAATGTAGGGATTTGCGGGATCCTCGGTGATGCCGAGTTCCTCCGCGCGCTTCTTCGACAGCCAGTCGCTCTTGATCATGACCGCCGGGATCGGAAAATCGATGCGCGTCTGGCCCGAAAGCGTGTTGTCCGTCTGGAACGGCGCCATCGCGGCGATGCTCTGCGAATTGGCGGCGAACACGCTCGCCAGCCCCTCCTGATTGTACAGATTGTTCTCGAAGACATAGTCGAACATCGGCTTGTTGCGGAAGACGAACTCCGCCATCGACTGGCGGATCACGCGGCCGGGATCGAGGACCGCCACGAGTTCGGGCGTCATCGAACCGAACACGGCGTCGACGTGGAGCGAATGCGCCTTCGACAGGGGCTGCCCGCGCGGCGTCGGGACGGAGCGGCCCGCCGCGAGGTGATCCCCCGGGAAATAGGGACAATGCAGCGCGGGATTCTCGGCGTTGTCGTAGCCGGGATTGTCGAGATTGCCGGGGGCGCAGCAATCGGCGCCCGTCTGCCCCTCGGCGCACATGGCGAGCGGCTCCGCGGGCCAGGTCTGCTGGTCCGCAGCCCAATTGACCCAGAACTTCTGGCTGATCGAATCGAGGAAGAGCTTCCAGGAGAACATGTCGGGGCAGGAGACGGCGGGATTGGTGATCGCGGGGTCGATCACGATGGCGCCGTCCTTCACGCTCATGGCGCAGGTCGGCGCATCGCGTATGTCGGAATTGAAATACATGGCGAAATCGATTGCGGTCGGCTGGGTTCCCTGCCCCAGCGCCAGCCCCGGCAGGCCGACCAGTGCGCTCGCAGTTCCGAGCGCGACAAACTTCCTGAAATGCATGAAAGTGTTCCCCCTGATGTGCGATTCCGGCCTCACTGCAAGGCCGGAAGCCGTCGAGGCCGAGTATCAGCGATTCGAAAGCAATCAAAGATAGCATATATTCAATTGCGATAACCTTTCCGATCTTCGCGCAAAGCGAGCGAACGCGTGAGGCGGTCTCCGCGTTTGGCGCAAGGCCGCCATTCCGACGGAACCATTGCCGCCCCGGGACCTTGGGTCTAGATGAAGCAAAACGCCGGTTGCCGGCGTGAAAGGGACGCTCGTGTTTCCATTTCCGTTCACCATCGCCCGCGACGTCATGATACTCGGCCTCGAGATGCAGGCGGTGATCGGCCTCCGGCTGTTTCAATTCGCCAGCTACGACCCTCGGGCGCAGGCCGAGGCGCAATTGATGGTGACGGAAAAGGTCCTGACGCTCGCGGCCGCGCAGTCGCAATACGCAGTGGATCTCCTCAAGGGTCAGGGGCACAAGGCCCCCTCCCGCGCCCTCGCCCTGTACAGCCGCAAGGTTCGGGCGAACCGCAAGCGGCTCATGAAGAACTGAACGGGGTCCAAAAGAGAGCAGCGCGGGCGCGGCTTCGCCTCAGATCACGATGCGCGAGGTCATGTTCTGGAGCGCATGGACCAGGCTGTAGGCAGTCGAGGCCGACGTCTTCGGATTGGCCCCCGCCTGTCCCGCCATCTCCACGCGCATGGTCCCGATGGCGCTCTCGGCTTCGATGACGCCGGTATTGCCTCCCGCTGCCGGATCCGCCACCAGCCGCACCCTCGTCTCGTCAAGCCCCATCCCGGCGAGCGCGACCGTGGCGGCGAGATTGGCGTTCTTCGGATACGCCAGCGCCGCCTCCCGCGCCGTGCCCTCGAAAAACGTCTGCTTGTCCTGAAGCGAACCGAGGTCGAGCAGCTTTTCCGCGGGGGTGCCGCGCCACGCCACCGGCGGCTTCGTCGAGGTGTAGATGACGCGCGTCAGCCCCGCGAGACGGTGCGACCCGAGCCCGTCGAGCCCGGCAATCGCCCCCGCCGGAATGAAGAGCCGCGCACCGCCGGCTTCCGCCTTCGCGCGCCACGCCTCCAGCGCCCCCGGACGCGCAAGCGCGCCAGTCGACACCGCCATCACGTCGATCCCCGCCCCGAGAAGCTCCGGCGCATATTGCGCCAGCGCCTCCTGCCCGGCGCACTCGACGACGATATCAGGCGCCAGGTCCTGCAAGCCGCCAATCCCGTCGAGCAGGGCGACGTCAGGCGGCAGGATCTCCCGCGCCTCCTTCCCTCCCGAGCGGACGAGGACGCCGACGAGGCGTGCGCCGCCCGGAGCGGCGACAAGCCGCTCCGCCACGACGCGGCCGATCGCACCGAATCCGATGAGCGCGATGGTGAGGCGGGCTTCCGCGCGGATGGTCATGTCCTGTCTCCCTGGCTCGAACTTCCGCCAGCATGTTTCCCGAAATTTCCCCGATCATGAAATGCGATGATTCCCCAAGCGTAACGCAGAGTAATGAACCATGATGACGCAATGCTCCCCCGCACAGGGCGCAATTGACAAGCGAGCCGATCCCGGCGACGAGGCCAGATGCGCTCAGCGAGACATGCAGACATTCGACGATACGCCCTGATCTACGCGGGGGCGATCTTCGCCGGCTATCTTGCATCGCTCGCGCGCGTTCCTCTCCCCTGGATGATCGGGCCGCTGCTCGTGGTGTCGGCCGCCGCGATGGCCGGACTGCCGATGCGGCCGCCGGCGATCACGCGGCCCGTCGGCCAGACCATCATCGCCGGGTCCGTCGGCCTCTCCTTCACCCCTGCGGCGCTTGCCGCGGTCGGCGACCAGATCCTGGCGATGATCGCGGTGACGGTCATGACGGTCGCGGCGGGCTTTCTCGTCGCCGGGATCCTGATGCGCCTTTCGCACGTCAATGTCGTCACGGCGAGCCTTGCGAGCGTTCCCATCGGACCTGTCGAGACGGCGAACCTCGCCCTCCGCTACGGCGTGGCGCCCGGTCCCGTGGTCTTTGCGCAGACCTTGAGGATCATGCTCCTCGTCGTACTCGTCCCGCCCGCCATCATCGCCCTGGACGGCACCGTCGCGGATCCGGCGGCGATCCTGAGCGCCATGGAAACCTCGCCCGGGGGAGCGAGCCTCCTCGTTCTTATCGCCGCCAGCGGCGGTATCCTGTTCCGGGCGATCGGGATTTCGAACCCATTCTTCCTTGGCCCGCTCGCCTTCTCGGCCGCGGCTGCGGCGCTTTCGCTGCCAATCACGGGCGTTCCCTATCCCATCCTCGCCGCCGCGCAGATCCTCCTTGGCGTATGGCTCGGCGCCATGTTCGACCGCAGCCTCCTCGGAAAGGCGCGGGGCTTCCTCGCCGGCGCAATCGTGTCGACCGTCCTGATGATCGCGCTCTGCGGCGTGATGGCTTTGGGGGTGAGCGCCGTGACCGGCATCCGGTGGACGACCATGGTGCTTGCCACCGCGCCGGGCAGCGTCACCGAAATGGCGCTTACCGCGAAAATTCTCCAGGAAGGCGTCGCCATGGTGACGGCGTTCCACCTCGTTCGCATCTTCATCATCCTGCCCAGCGCCCCGCTGATCTTCGCCGTCACCGCGCGCCTCGCGAAAATTCGCCCCGAGGATCGTCCGCAGCCCACCGACGGTCGGGACTGACCGAGACCGTCCGGCTGCGGAAAAGCCTATCGTGGCAGTCGGAACTCTCGCCGCTCCGGCGGATTGCCTGTCGAGCGCCGCCCGATCGGGCGGACCACCCCATACCAGAAGGAGGAGTTGACCATGGGTCTCTTCACCAAGGACATCAAGACGTTCGACGACCTATTCGTGCATGGCCTGAAGGACATCTACTATGCCGAACAGCAGATCGCGAAGGCGCTGCCGAAGATGATCGGCAAGACCACCGACCCGCAGCTCAAGGCGGCGCTGGAGACGCACCTGAACGAGACGAAGGGCCAGATCGGCAAGGTGGAGGAGGTCTTCCGCCTGCATCAGGTCGAGCCGAAGGGCGTCAAGTGCGAGGCCATCGAAGGCATTATCAGCGAAGGCGACCATGATATCGGCGAGGTCGCGGATACCGAGGTTCGTGACGCGGCAATCCTCGCGGCGGCGCAGGCCGTCGAGCATTACGAGATCGCCCGCTACGGCACCCTCGCCGCCTGGGCACGGCGCCTCGGCCGCGAGGACTGCGCGAGGATCCTCCACGAAGTGCTGGAGGAGGAGAAGCGGACGGACGAGAAGCTGTCCCAGATCGCCAAGTCGAAGGTCAACCTCAAGGTCGCCTGACAAGTCTGGCAATCACGGGAGCCTGCCGCGAGCGGGCTCCCAAGCTTCTTTAAGGGCCGGGAAAAATGGTGCCCAGGGACGGAATCGAACCGCCGACACTGCGATTTTCAGTCGCATGCTCTACCAACTGAGCTACCTGGGCTGACGGGCGGGAAGTGTCTTCCACGTCGTCGGTGAGGCGGTATAAGCAGCCTCGCGTTCCGTGTAAACCGGTTTCTCGCGACCTCCGGCAAAATTTCGACAGGGCGCGGGATTCCGCCGCGAAGGCGACGCTTAGCCCCTCTCCTCCCCGTCCTCATCGGACGAGCGGTCCTCTTCGACGACGGGGACGGCATAGCTGCCGGTGAACCAGCGCTGCAGGTCCACATCAGCGCACCGCTTGGAGCAGAAGGGCCGGTAACGCTCGACCGACATCTTCCCGCAGATCGGGCAGGGACGCGGCGTGAATGCGCGCTCATCCTTCTTCTCGCTCACCACTCTTCTCCGTCGGTACGCAACGCCACGCCGGCACGCTCGCGCCAGGTCGCGATGATCATGTGTTCAGGCCGCATTGAGCCAGGAGAGGCGGACTGGATAGCCCTCGCCTTCGAGCAGCGAGACCGTCTCGTAGAGGGGCAGGCCGACCACGTTCGAATAGGAGCCGACCAGCTTCACCACGAAGGAGGAGGCCAGCCCCTGGATCGCGTAGGCCCCAGCCTTCCCGCGCCACTCTCCCGAGGCGAGATAGCTGTCGATCTCGTCCTGCGACAGCCGCTTGAAGCGCACCCGCGTCTCCACGAGCCGCTCGCGCAACGCTCCCTTCGGCGTCATGACGCAGATGCCCGTATAGACGCGGTGCTGGCGGCCCGAGAGCATGCGCAGGCAGCCCGCAGCCTCGTCCACGACGATCGCCTTGGGCAGGATGCGGCGGCCGACGGCGACCACCGTATCGGCGGCCACGACGAACGAATCTGCGAGATTCGGATCCGTCTTCGCGGCCTTGCGAGCAGCCTCCGCCTTGCTGCGGGCCAGACGACGCGCGAGGTCGCGGGGGGATTCCGACTTGACGGGCTCCTCGTCCAGATCGGCGGGGAGAAGCGCGTCCGGCTCGATCCCCACCTGCTGAAGCAGCGCGAGGCGGCGCGGCGAGGCCGAGGCCAGCACCAGCTTCGGACGCCAGCTCTTCTCTTCCGATTTCGAGGAAAACACCTTCAACCCCGCATCTCGCCTCTCCAAGGCCGCGGACGGTAGCCGAAGCGCGGGAGAATGTGAACCGTTTCAGGCGGATAAGGAGCGCTCAGAAGAGCGCCACCACGAAGCGCAGGCACACGATGGCGAGGAAGATCCCGAAGGCGATCTCCAGTTTCCGCTTCGGCCAGGAATGGGCGAGGTTGACGCCGATCTGCGCTGTGAGGATCGTGGTCGGCACGATCAACAGGAGGCCGAGGATCGAGACGAAACCGAAAGCGTCCGGCGGCAGCCCCTCCTTGCCCCAGCCCGCGAAGATGTAGCCGATCGCCCCGGGGATGGAGATCAGAACCCCCAGCCCGGCCGAGGTCGCCACCGCCTGGTGGATGCCGCGGTTATGCAGCGTCATGATGATGTTCGAGATCTGTCCGCCGCCGATCCCCATCAGGGCCGACATCAGGCCGATCAGAAGCCCGTAGCCGCGCAGCAGGATCCCCTTGGGAAGATCGAGCCCCACGCGCCATTTCTCGTTCCCGAACAGGAGCTTGATCGCGTTCGTTCCGGCGACCACGACGAAGACGATCTTGAAGACGGCGGGGTCCGCGTAGCGCGCGATGAAGCTGCCGAGAAGCACGCCGAGCACGACCGGGACCGCCCAGGCCCGCAGCAGGTTCATGTCCACCGCGCCCTTGAGGTAGTGCCCCCGGAACGAGCGGATCGAGGTCGGGATGATGATCGCGAGCGACGTCCCCACCGCGAGCGGCATGCGCACCTCGTCGGAGATGCCGAGCATTCCAAAGACCTCGTAGAGGATCGGCACGATCACCGCTCCTCCGCCGACGCCGAACAAACCGGCGAGCACGCCGGTCACGGCTCCCGCGGCAAGGAGAGCGACGGCGAGCATCGCGAGGTCAACGAAGGAGACGCCGAGGAGCATGAGCGTTACGCCGTGTCATTGAATCCGGAGGCCCCGGAGAGGCCGAGGGGCTGTTTGCGCGCTTTTGGCGGTGACGGCAAGCCCGGCTCAGTCCAACACGCCTTCGCGGTTTTCCATCGCCATCATGGTCGCCGTGAGGAGCGCGACCTCGCGCCGGACCTCCCCGGCCTGCGCCTCGACCACCGCCTGCGCTACGGTGAGCGTGCGCCCGGCCTTGATGACGTTGCCGCGCGCGACGAGCCGGTCTCCGGCAGCGGGCGCCATCAGGTTGATCTTGAATTCGGCCGTCAGCACCCCCCTCCCCGGCGGCATCAGCGACAGGGCCGCGTAACCGGCGGCGGAATCGGCGATCGTGGCGACGACCCCCGCATGGACGAAGCCATGCTGCTGGAGAATGCCCGGCGATATCTCGAGCACGATCTCGGTTTCGCCGGGGCCGACATGGGCCAGCCGGGCGCCGATCGTCTCCATGATCGTCTGCCGCGCGAAGCTCGCCCGGACGCGGCGCTCGAAATCGGGATCCCTTGCGGCGCTCATGCGGCTTCCTGCGCCGCCATGGCCCGGCGCACATGATCCACGGCATCGCGCAGAACCTCGAGACCGGCCCCAGGCCGCACCGCCTCCGTCGACAGGTGACGCCGGTAGAGCCGCGCCCCGGGCTTGCCCGGAAACAGTCCCAGCATGTGACGCGTGATCGACGACAGGCGCATTCCCGCCTCGAGCTGGCGCGCGATATACGGCTCGAAGGCCTCGATCGCCGCGAATTCGTCGGGAACAGGGGCCTCCTCGCCGAACAGGAGCGGGTCGACCTGCAGCAGGATCGCCGGGTCCTGGTATGCGGCGCGCCCGATCATGACGCCGTCGACATGGCGAAGCTGCTCCGCCGCCGCCGCGATCGTCCTGATCCCCCCATTGATGGCGACGGGAAGATCGGGCCGCGCCGCCTTGAGCGCATGGACGCGCCCGTAATCCAGCGGCGGTATGTCGCGGTTCTCTCTCGGGGAGAGGCCCTGCAGCCAGGCCTTTCGCGCATGCACGATGAGCGCGTCGACCCCCGCCGCGACGACGGAACCGGCGAGGGCGTCGAGGGCGGCGACGGGGTCCTGGTCGTCGACGCCGATGCGGCACTTGACCGTCACGGGCACGCTCACCGCCGCCTTCATGGCTGCGACGCAATCGCCCACGAGCGCTGGCTCGCGCATGAGGCAGGCGCCGAAACGTCCGTCCTGCACCCGGTCCGAGGGGCAGCCGACATTCAGGTTGACCTCGTCATAGCCGAAATCGACGCAGATCCGCGCCGCCTGCGCCAGCTCGCCCGGATCGGACCCGCCGAGCTGGACCGCGACGGGATGCTCCTCCTCGGAAAACCCGAGCAGCCGCTCGCGCGGCCCGTGAATCACCGCCCCCGTGGTCACCATCTCCGTATAGAGCAGCGCCCGGCGCGACAGCACGCGATGGAACGCGCGGCAATGCCGATCCGTCCAGTCCATCATCGGTGCAATCGATAGTTTCATATTGTCGGTCGAGTACATACGTCTATCGTTCCGCCATGCGCGCGATCGCCAGTGAAATCACAAAAACATTCCCGAATGCAAATGCCTTGGGCAGCGGCGCGTTCAGAATTCCTTGAGGCGCCGCGTCGTTTCCGGGTCGAGGAAGCCCGCGACGGTGGCCTCGGTCTCGAGGCGCAGGGCCTGCCGCAGGTCGCTCGCCGCCGTGGCGTTGAGGGTGCGCTTCATGGCGCCGACGGCCTTTGGCGGGAGCGCCGCGAGACGTCGCGCCACGCTCTCGGCCTCGTTCATCAGCGCTTCGTCCGGGACGACGCGCCAGGCGACGCCGGTCTCGAGCATTTCTCGGGCATCGTAGCGCTCGCCCAGAAGCAGCATCTCGCGGGCCTTCGCCAGCCCGACGAGCGCGGGCAGGAGCGAGGACACGCCACCGGTGACGAAGAGGTTGAGCGAGACTTCCGGAAAAAATCCCCGCGCGCTTTCGGCCCAGATCGGGAAATCGCAGTTGATCGCCCATTCGAGCCCGCCGCCGACGGCCCAGCCGTTGATCGCGCCCACCACCGGCTTCTCGCCGAAGACGATCGCCTCCGTCGCCCGCTGGATCGCGTCGACGAGATCGCGCGCCTGCGCCTCGCTTTCCGGGTGAACATGCTCCTGCCGGTCGTCGCCGGCGCAGAAGGCCCTGCCCTCGCCCGTGAAGATGATCGCCCGCGTCGCTTCATCCGCGTTCGCCTCGTCGAAGGCGCTCGCCACGTCGTTGATGAGCTGGCGGTTCATCGCGTTGAGCCGCTCGGGCCGGTTGAGCGCGATGATCCGCACCCCCTCCCCGGCAAGCCTGCTGATCACGGTGTCGTAGCGGAACGCGCTCATGAATGGCTCCTCACCACGCGCCTGGTCTTGCCCTCGGTCACGGGGAAGCTCGCCGGCGGCAGGACCTCAACCCCTGCGCTCGCCCCGAGCTTCGCCTTGATCGCCTGCTCCACGCGCCGCGCCAGATCCGGACCGGCCTCGCGTCCCGCCGCGCGCTCGACCTGCACCGGCAGCGTGTCGAAGGGCGGCGGCTTGTCGAGCACGATGCGGTAATCGCCGGAAAGCTCGGCGAATTCCCCGATCACCGCGGCAATCATGGTCGGAAACAGGTTGAGGCCCCTCACTACGACCATGTCGTCGCTGCGCCCGACGACGCGGAAACGGAAACCCCCGCGCCCGCAGGCGCATGGCTGCGTCTCGTCGATGGCGACAATGTCCCCCGTGCAGAAGCGCACGAGCGGCTGGCACTCGCGCTCGAGATGGGTGAGGACGAGTTCGCCCGAGCGTCCGGCCGCGAGCGGAACCGGCTGGCGCGTCTCCGGGTCGATCAGCTCCGGATAGAGCACGTCGCCCGCGATAAAATGCAGCCGCGTGTCGTGCTCGCACTGCGCGGCGAAGTTCGAAAAGACATCCGAGACGCCGTAATTCGCGTTGCGCGGCTCCATGCCCCAGACAGCGCGGATGCGCTCGCGCAGGCTGGGATCGTCGAGCCCCGCCTCGCCCCCGAACAGGCCGAGCCTCAGCCCGAGATCGCGCGGCGCGAGGCCCGGGAACCGCTCCGCGATCACCCGCTCGAGCACAGCCGGATAGGAGGGCGTGCAGGAGATGGCGTCGATGCCCGTCTCCAGGATCGTGCGGATGAGAAGCTCCGTCCCGCCAACGCCGAAGGGCACGACGAGCGCGCCCGTCCGCTCCAGCGTCATGTGGTCCGTCACGCCGCCCATCCACATCTGGTAGTTCAGGCAATGGACGACGGTGTGGCCCGCGCGCAGGCCTGCGGCGCGATGGCTGCGCCCGCCGACGGCTTCCGTGATCGCGCAGTCGCGCGCCGAGAGCGCGAGATTCATCGCCTGCCCGGTCGTGCCGGACGTCCGGTGCAGCCGGATTGCGCGCTCCCGCGGGGTAGCGAGATAGGAGCCGAAGGGTGGATGCGCCGCCTGCGAGAGGCGCAGATGGCCCTTGTCGCAGAGCGGCAATTCGGCGAGGTCGCGCAGATCAGCCGGCGGGCGCCTCCCTCCCCAGAGGTCGCGGAAGAAATCCGAATGGGCGGCGACATGCTCGCGCTGTCGCGCCCAAGCCACCTGTTGATGCGCCAGGAGCCCTTCCGCCCCGAGGCGCTCTGCATCGTCAAGCATCACGGCACCCCGTCTCCTGCCTCACCGCCCCATCATCGTCGATGGTAGCCACAGCGCGATCTGCGGGAAAGCAAGCAGCAGGCCGAGCCCCACGAGCAGCATCACCGCATATGGCACGATGCCGATGATGATCTTCTCGATCGGCGCCTTCGTGATCGCCTTGATGGTGAACAGGTTCATCCCTACCGGCGGCGTGATCAGCGCGAGTTCGAGATTGATCATCAGCAGCACGCCATACCAGATCGGGTTGATGTCGAGGGCGGCCAGCACGGGAAGCACGATCGGCGTGGTGATCAGGATGATCGAGATCGTCTCGAGGAACATGCCGAGGATGAAGATCAGCAGCATGACCGCGAGAAGGAATTCGAGCTGCCCGAGCCCGTAGGTCGTCACCAGCGCGACGATCTCCTGCGGGATACGCATCTTCGTCAGCAGGTGGCTGAACACGGCGGCGGCGGCGAGGATCATGAAGATCATTGCGGAGGTGCGCGAGGCGTCCATGGCCGAGCGCCAGATGTCCATGAGCGAGAGCGTGCGATAGACCAGCGTCGCGATGACAAGGGCCGCAAGCGCGCCGGCGGCCGCGGCCTCGGTTGCAGTGAAGACGCCCATATACATGCCGCCAAGGACGAAGACCGGCAGCGACAGCGCCCAGAAGGACTTGCGGATCGCGACGAGCATCTCCCAGGCGCTCGCGCGCGGAGGCCGCTTGATCGCGGCCGCGCCCGCCAGCCCCTGCGAGAGCATGCAGTACAGCGCGAACATGCCCGCGATCATGAGACCCGGGATCACGCCGGCCATGAAGAGCTGGCCGATCGAGGCGTCGGCGACGACCGCGTAGAGCACCATTGGCCCCGAGGGCGGGATCAGGATGCCGAGCGTTCCGCCGCCGCCCACGACCCCGTAGGCCGCCTTGTCCGAATAGCCGTAGCGGATCATCTGCGGCACCGCGACCGCGCCGATGGTCAAGGCGGTGGCAACGCTCGAGCCGGAGATCGCGGCGAAGATCGTGCATGCGGCGACGGTGGCGACGCCGAGCCCGCCGGGAAGCGACCGCAAAAGCGTGTTGGCGGTGCCGTAGAGATCGTCCACGATCCGCCCGCGGATCATGAAATGCGCCATCAGCGTGAAGAGAGGGATGGCGACGAGCAGGTAGATGTTGAGCTTGCCGAAAACGATCTCGCCGAGGGCGGCGATCCCGCCTTCGTCGATCGCCATCAGCGTGCCGCCGAAGAGGCCGAGCGCCGCGAAGACCGGTATCCCCGTGAGGATCAGGAGGACGAGGCAGACCAGGATGATGAGGAAGGTCACGGGCGCGCCTCCGGCGCCTGTTCGGCGGCCGCCGCGCTGAGGCCGTGCCCGCCCTCCTCCGTCGTCGCCGGCTCGCCGATCGCCATGCGAAGGAGGCCCGACGCGGCGGCGAGCGCCAGCAGCATTCCGCCGAGCGGGATCAGCATCTGCGGCAGATACATTGGCATGGAGAGGTATCCGGTCGAAAAGATGCCGAGCATCTTCGTGAAGATTGCCGTCTGCCAGCCGCCGATGACGAGCGCGACGCCGGCCACGAGGCAGGCCACCTGCGAAAAGACGATCGCGATCCGCTTGCCGCGCGGCCGGAGCCGTCCTGTCAGGAGGTCGACGGCGATGTGCTCGCCCCGGCGCAGGGCGTCCGCTGCCGCGAGCATCACGAGGCCGACGAGAAGATATCCCACGAGCTCGTCCACCCAGGGGATCGGACGGTTGACGAAATAGCGCATGAGCACCGAATAGGAGACGAGCCCCAGAGAGACGAGGAGGAGCAGCGCGGCCATTCCAGTGCCTACCAGACACAGGAAGCCGATCACCCGGTCAATCGCCCGCAGGAGATTCGTCATGGCGCCCCCGATCCTTCCGAACGGCTGACTGCCGGCATCAGAAGATGCCGGCAGGTCGTTTTATTTTCAGAGCTTTTCCACCGCGTCGATGACACGCTGCGCGTCGGGGCTCGATTCGATGAAGGCGTCCATGACCGGCTTCTGCATCGTCGCCTCGAAGGTCTCGGACTCCTCGGGCGTCTGGATGTGCAGCTCCATGCCGGCATCCTGAAGAAGCTTGATGGCCTCCTCCGCTGTCTGCTCGGTCAGCGGGATCGCATCCTGCTCGGCCTCGGCAGCAGCCGCGACGATGGCCTCGCGATGGGCCTCCGGCAGGCCTTCGAACCAGATCGGGTTCACGAAGAGATGAAAATACACCGTGAAGAAGGGCGCGACGGTGCCGTATTTCTGGACCTCGAAGAACTTCCGGCTATAGGCGGCGGAGACATCGGTCAGCCCCGCGTCGATGACGCCCGTCTGGAGCGCCTGATAGACCTCCGAACCGGGCATGGCGGCAGGCGCCGCGCCGGCCGCGATCAGGGCCTGGTCGACGAGCCGGTTGAGCCCGCGAATCTTCGTCCCTTCGAAATCCTCGAGCTTGACGAGGGGCTTGTTTCCCGACGTGAATATCGACTGGCGGGTCGTGTAGAACCAGGCGAGATTGCGGACGCCTTTCTCGAGGAGCTTCTCCTCCAGGATGCCGGCGGCCTCGGAACCCGGAAACTTCTTGATGCGCTCGAGATCGGTAAAGTAATACGGGATCGTGACGACGTTCATCTCGGGGATGGTGTTGCCCCACTGGAAGTTCACCGCGATCGCGCCCTCGATCTCACCGCGCGCGACCGCCGGATGATGCTGATCCGGGCTGAAAGCCTGGCTCGCGCCGAAAACCTGGACGTCAACCTCGCCGTTGCTGCGCTCCTCGACATCGGCAGCGTATTGCTCGACGAGCTTCGCAATATGGTGCCCCGGCGGGAGCTGGTGGCTGATCCGGAAAGTGGTTTCGGCGGCCTCTGCCGCGCTCATGCCGAGGCCGATCACAAGAGCGGCTGCGGCGACGCCTGAAAGCATTCTCATCCTGTTTCCTCCAAGAAATGCGCCGGATTGGATCCGGCTTGTGCTCGACTTCCGGCGATGAACGCCCACGCTTCCCTCCGGGCGGCGATTGCCCGGGGATCCGTCGAACGTTCAGCATTGCCAGAACCGCCGACAGCGCACAAGCACGGTAAATTTCAGGATCGAAGGCTTCGCGATGCGTAAAGTCGAATTCCTTTTCGGGCGCTTTGCGCATGATTGAAATAAAGCAATTGTTAATTGTTAGGAATAATCATCGCGCCACCTGCCAAGAACGGCGGGGATCCACGTTGCAAACCCGATTCGCGACCGGCCACCCGTGTGTTGATGAGCATTCGAGGGTCTCCCCCTCAGCGAATTGTCTCGCCGCCGCTCGAGCCTCAGGCAAGATACAGCCGGTTCCAGAAATTTGCCCTGAGGCAATGCAAGTTTGCAGCATTTTTTGGCACGGGAAAAAACGAGCATTCACATGCACGACTATAATGTCTCAGAAAGACTTCAATTTCTTGGGCTCGACGCCGACACGCGCAAGGAACTGGGGGCCGTATGGGCTCTTGCGGGGCCGGCGCTACCAGACATTCTGGCGCGATTCTACGATCACCTTCGGACAATTCCGCGTCTAGGCGAGATGATCGGTTCGCGGCAGCCCTCTCTTGTGAAGCGACAGAGCGAGCATTGGGAGAGACTGTTCAGCGGCGATTTTGACGAGAGCTATGTGGCGAGCATCCGCAAGATCGGTCTTGCGCACCACAAGATCGGGCTCGAGCCGCGCTGGTACATCGGAGGCTACGCCTTCGTTCAGCACGAGCTGCTTATGCACCTCGCCAGCAAGCATCGATTCCAGGGCGCAACGCTGGCGCGCAAGGCATCTGCCCTGAACAAGGCGCTGATGCTCGACATGGACTTCGCCATTTCCGTCTATCAGGACATCCTGCTCGAGGAGCGCCAGCGCCGTGGGCAGGTTCTGGACGACGCCGTCGCAGGATTCTCCAGCGCCGTTGAAAGCACCCTGAAGATCGTCGACATGGCGAACGGAAAGCTTGAAGCGACCGCCCGCGAGTTGGACGCGGCGATGAGCGAGGCGAGCACTCTGGCGGACAGCGCGGGAGAAACCGCCGAGCAGACATCCGCCGCCATGCAGTCCGGGGCCGCCGCCACCGAGGAACTCGCCGCCTCCGTCCGCGAGATCGGGACGCAGGCCGCCCGCTCCGCAGATGTCGCTTCCACAGCGGTCGAACGCGCACAGCATACGCGCGGGGCCGTGGCCGGGCTCGCCGAGCAGGCGCGGCAGATCGGCGACGTCGTCGACCTGATCAATCAGATCGCCGCCCAGACCAACCTGCTCGCTCTCAACGCCACGATCGAGGCTGCCCGCGCCGGGGAGGCCGGGAAGGGTTTCGCCGTGGTCGCCCAGGAAGTGAAGACGCTGGCCGGCCAGACGGCAAAGGCGACGACAGAAATCGGCACGCGCGTGAGCGCGATCCAGGAGGCGACGCGGTCGAGCGCGGTGAGCATCGACGACATCGCCCGCGTCATCGAGGAGGTCTGCACCATCGCCACCGCCATCGCCTCCGCGGTCGAGGAGCAGACGGCGGTGACGGCGGAGATCGCGGAGAAGGTGCAGAACACGGCCGACAATACCGGCGAGGTGGTGCGCTCCATCGAGCGCCTCGGCGCCGCGGCCGCGACCTCCTCCGCCGCATCGAACGCCGTCGAATCCGCGCGCGGACAGCTTCAGGCGCAGATGCAGCGCCTGCGGCAGGATATCGACACGTTCCTCGTTACGGCGAAATCCGCATGACGAGTGGCCGGCGCGGCCAGTCCCGCCGCGCCGGCCACTCGCTCGCGAGGCGGATCACGCGCCGGACGCTTCGTCGCGGGTGAAGACCGCCATCTGGCTCGCGCCGCCATGGCGGGGATGCGCGCCGCCGATATCGGACGTCGTGACGCGGTAGCCGCTTCGCCGTGCGACGCCGCGGGTCCATTGCGCGAACTTCGCCCGGTCCCATTCGAAACGGTGATCCGGATGTCGAAATCGGCTTGCCGGCACGCCGAGAAGCGGATTGAACTCGCCGTTGGGCGTCGTCACCACAACCGTCCGCGCGCAGCGCCCGCCGAAGACCGCCCGCTCGAGGGCCGAGAGCCGATCGGGGTCGACATGCTCGATGGTCTCGACGAGGAGCGCGATGTCGTAGCCGGACCGGGCCGGGTCCGCCTCCGTCATCGATCCCCGGACCAGTCGGACCTTGTCGCGCAGGGGAGCCGGCAATTCCGCGAGACGCCCCCGCAGGGTCGCGAGCGACGCCTCGGAAATATCGACGCCCGTGATGCGGTCGATCGCCTCGTCCCGGGCGAGGCGAAGCAGCAGGTCCCCCTCGCCGCAGCCGAGGTCGAGGACGCTCCTGGCCCCTCTTGCGCGGATCACGCCGACGACCGCGGCGAAGCGTTGCTCGTGCAGCCAGTTCGTCATGACGCCTTGCGCATGAGCGCCACATCCTTGCACGGAAACTCGCAATGCCAGCCGCGCCGGTCCGAGATCGCTGCAAACGTCGCCTGTCGATAGAAGACGACATGGGTCGGATCCATGCGATAGCGCCATCGGGCGAAGCGGGCGTCTTCCGTCTGGAATGACGTCACCACGGCAAGCCAGCCTCCGGGCTCCAGAAGCGCGTCGAGACGATCGAACTCGCTCGCGGGATCGTGGAAATGCTCCGCCGTCTCGGTGCAGGTCACGAAGGCGTGGCGGCGCGCCAGCGGCGCGGGATCCGGAGCGAAGCATGGATCGTAGACCTCCGTCGCGTGTCCGGCTTCACGCAACATCGCCGCCAGCGCCGGCCCCGGCCCGCAGCCGTAATCAAGGCCCCTCGAGCCCTCCGGCAGGCGTTCGATCAGGGGATCGGCGAGCTTCGAGAGAAAACGTCGATAGGCGAGGTCATTGGGATCGTTCTCGTGCAGCAGGTAGTGGGCACGCTCCTGCGCCAGGGGAAGCCGCTGGCGCGGGTCGAGGAAGGTCGCCTCGCAGGTGTCGCAGCGCCAGTAATCCCGGGCGCCGACAGACATGAAGGCGCGCGGACCCGGAGCGCGACAGACAAGGCAAAACCCTGGCGCGCCCGCGGCGGTCATCCGCCTGCACCGGCTTTGCGCCCGAGATAGACCGTCTGGGTGAAGGGGCGGTTGAGCAGCGGGTTGTGGAACGTGACCGGCTCCGCCCAGGCCTCCGCGAATACCTCCGCGAGACGGGCGGTGAAGTCGGCATCCGGCGCGTCGTCGGACCACAGGCCAAAGACGCCGCCCGGCTTCAGATGCGCGGCAAGGCCGCGCAGCCCCTCCTCGCGGTAGAAGCTTGAGCTGCGCGCGTCGAGCAGGGCGTCGGGGGAATGGTCGATGTCGACGAGGATTGCATCGAAACGACGGCCTGGCCGGAGCGGGTCGAGCCCCTCATCCGAGCCGGCCAGCGCGAAAAAATCGCCGCGCACGAAGCGGCAGCGCGGATCGGCCGCAATTTCGCGCCCCAGCGGCAGGAGCCCCTCCTCGTGCCATTCGACCACGGCCTCAAGCATCTCGACGACGAGGAGAGACGCGACATTCGCATGCGCGAGAACCGCCTGCGCCGTATAGCCCAGGCCGAGCCCGCCGACGGCAATCTCGAGGTCCTCGCCCGGAAGCGCCGCGATCCCGAGCCGGGCAAGGGCGATCTCGGATTCCGTGAACAGGCTCGACATCAGGTGCTCATCGCCGAGCTTGATCTCGAAGACGTCGACGCCGAGCGACATTTCGCGGCGGCGGCGCAGGGTGAGCGGCCCGATCGGCGTGGGGCGGTAGTCGAGTTCTTCGAAGAAGCGGCTCATGCGTCGCCCGTTCCCTTTCGCGCCCGAAGGGGCGATCAATGTTCAAGCGGGATACGCATAGTATCAAGTTGCCCGCATGTCGCCCGGCAAATAGGTTCCGGTCCAATTTGAAGGCATCGGCCAGTTCATCGCGCGCGGGAGAAACCGCCTTGCAGTATCGTCATACCCCCCTCTACCCCTCGCGGCGCTCGCCTGTCATGGCGCGCAACCTGGTCTCGACCTCGCATCCCCTCGCGGCGCAGGCGGGGCTGCGGATGCTCGCCGCCGGAGGAAACGCGATCGACGCGGCTCTCGCGGCGGCGATGACGCTCGTCGTGGTCGAGCCGAGCGGCAACGGGCTCGGCAGCGACGCCTACGCCATCGTCTGGGACGGGAACGAGTTGCACGGTCTGAACGCCTCCGGCCGCTCCCCCGCCGGCTGGAATCCGGAACGCTTCCCGAACGGCATGCCAGAGCGGGGCTGGGAGAGCGTCACCGTTCCCGGCGCCGTCAGCGCCTGGGTGGACCTCTCCGCGAAATTCGGCAAGCTCCCCTTCGAGAAGCTGTTCGAACCCGCCATCGACTATGCGGAGAACGGCTTCCTCGTCACCCCGGTGATCGCTGCGCTCTGGGCGCGCGCGGAAGCCACGCTCAAGCACCAGCCGGGCTTCGCCGAGGGCTTCCTCCCTGGTGGCCGGGCGCCGAAGGCTGGGGAGCTGTACTCCTCGAAGCCGCTCGCGGAGAGCCTGCGCCAGATCGCGCAGACCAGGGGCGAGGCCTTCTACCGTGGAGCGCTCGCGGAAAAGATCGCGGCTTTCGCCAGGGCTCATGACGCCGTCCTGACGATGGAGGATCTCTCCGCCCACCGCAACGACTGGTGCGGCACGATCTCGACCAGTTACGGAGATGTTTCCCTCCACGAGATCCCGCCGAACGGCCAGGGGATCGCCGCCTGCATGGCGCTGGGGATACTCCGCCATGTGGGGCTCGAGCGCTACGCCGCCGACAGCGTCGAGGCGCTGCATCTCCAGATCGAGGCGATGAAGCTCGCCTTCCGCGACGTGGACGCCTATGTCGGCGATATCGACGCCATGACCGAGGTGCGCGTCGAGGACCTACTCGACGAGGGCTATCTCGCGGCGCGGGCGAAGCTCATCGACCCGGAACGCGCGACCGACTTCGCCTCCGGCGCGCCCCGAAACGGCGGAACCGTCTATCTCACGACGGCCGATGCGAGCGGGATGATGGTCTCATACATCCAGTCGAACTATGCCGGTTTCGGATCAGGCATCGTCGTCCCCGGAACCTGCATCTCCCTGCAGAACCGCGGCTTCGGCTTCACCACGCAGGCGGGGCACCCCAACCGCGTCGGGCCGCGCAAGCGCCCGTTCCAGACCATCATTCCCGGCTTCCTGATGAAGAACGGGCAGCCCCTGATGAGCTTCGGCGTCATGGGCGGGCCGATGCAGGCGCAGGGGCACCTTCAGATGACCCTGCGTACGCAGCTCTGGGAGCAGGATCCCCAGACCGCCGCCGACGCGCCCCGCTGGCGCGTCACGCACGGGCTGGGCGTCGCCATCGAGGAGAGCGCCGGGGCTGAGGTCCTGCAGGCTCTCGCCGCGCGCGGACACAAGGTGACGAGCGAGGCGCCGGAAGCGAGCTTCGGCTTCGGCGGCGCACAGCTGATCCACAAGGTCGAGGGCGGCTACGTCGCCGGCTCCGATCCGCGCAAGGACGGACAGGCCGTCGGCTTCTGAAGCCGGCACGGACCGGTTGCCGCCATGCTTCCATCCGTGACAGCATGGCGGGAATCGGGGGGCATGGATGAGCGTCGGACGTGAGGGCGAGCCGCTGAACGTGGTCGGGGCGCTGGCTGCCCTGCTGCTCTGCCAGCTGGCGGGGGAGACGATCGTCGTCGCGGCGCGGCAGGTCTTTCCCGCCTTCGCCTTCCCGGGTCCGGTCATCGGCATGGCGCTGCTCTTCGCCGTCCTCGCGGCTCGCGGATCGATCGGCCGCTCGCTCGATGCGACCGCGGGCGGGGTGCTGCGCAATCTCTCGCTTCTCTTCGTCCCCGCCGCCGTCGGCGTCGTCCAGTACGGCCCGATCCTGCTCGATTACGGCCTCGCGCTGATCGCCGCGCTTGTCGTCTCCACGGTGCTGACGCTCGTCGTCACCGTCGGCGTCTTCATCGCCTTCGCCAACCGCGACGACGCGGAGGGGTCCCATGACGCCTGAGATCGCGGAAATCTGGGTCTACCTGTCCGCCTCGCCGCTCCTCTGGCTGAGCGCGACCCTGATCGCCTATGTCGTCGCGGATGCGATCTCCATGCGCCTGAAACGCCACCCGCTGGCGAACCCGGTCGTGATCGCGGCGGGAATCCTCGTCGGCCTCCTCGCCGCGACCAAGACCCCCTACCCCGCCTATTTCGAGGGCGCCCAGTTCGTTCATTTCATGCTCGGCCCCGCGACCGTCGCCCTTGCCGTGCCCCTCTACCGCAACATCCGCCTTGTGCGCCGATCCCTGCTGCCGATGGCGATGGCGCTCGTCGCGGGCTCGGTCACGGCGGCGGCGAGCGCCGTCGCGATCGCATGGCTGTTCGGCGCGCCGGGCGAGGTGCTTGCCTCGCTCGCGCCGAAATCCGTGACGGCGCCGATCGCGATGGAACTCGCGCGCAATCTCGGCGGCATCGCCTCGCTCGCCGCCGTGCTCGTGATCGCGACCGGGATCATCGGGGCGATCATCGTCACGCCGCTGATGAACGCGATGAAGATCCGCAACTACGCCGCGCGCGGCTTCGCGGCGGGCGTGGCGTCCCACGGGATCGGGACCGCCCGCGCCTTCCAGGTCAGCGAACTCGCGGGCGCGTTCGCGGGGATCGCAATGGGGCTCAACGGCGCGCTGACGAGCCTCCTCGTGCTTCTCTGGCTCTTCGTCGCCGGGAGTTGATCCGCCCTCAGGACCTGCCGAGCAGCCAGACGATCGCCACGAGCGAGACGCCGCCGCTGATCACGCCGAGGAACAGGTTCTTGCCGGTGATCGCGAAGACGGCGGCGGCGATCGCGGCGGCGGTTATCCTTTCGCCCAGGCCGGAAGCCGCGAGCGTTCCCACGGGGAGGAACATGATGCGCGAGATCAACGCCGCGAGGGTGGCGTAGGCGACGCAGCCGAGCCAGGTGAACAGCGCCGAGTTCGGGTTGATGCCTCCGGAGAGGAAGACCCCCGCCCCCCGCCAGGCAAAGGTCGCCAGCCCGCAGATCGCCACCAGCAGCCAGAGTTCAGGATCGGCCGACATCGCTCCTCCAGACGCGCGTGATCAGGAAGGCGACGGTTCCACCCAGAAGCCCCGCGACGAGCAAGCCCCATTGCGGGGTGACGAGCTGCATCAGGGGACCCGCGATAGCCCCGCAGAGGAGGGAGAGAACTCCGAGCCGATGGCGCACCTCGCCCCCGAGAATCAGGATGAAATAGACCGGATTGAGAAAGACGAGGCCGAGCGTGACGAGTTCGGTGAGGCTGTCGGAGAGGTAGTAGCCGATCGCCGTTCCCGCGAGGCAGGCAAGCCAGAGCGCGGCGGCGAACCCGATGAAATAGGGCATGCGCTCTCCGACCGGCATCTGCGGACAGCGCCGCATCGCCACCGCCCAGCCGGTCATCGCGATGAAATGGCCCGCGAGATAGTAGTGCCAGCGTCGATAGGCGGGGTGCCGCAGGATCGGAAGCAGGGTCACCGTCATCGGCAGGAAACGGGCGCTGGTGAGCATCACCGCGAGGACCAGCGCCGGCGCGGCGGTGCCCAGGGCCCGCAATTCGATCAGCGCGATCTGGCCGGGCAGCGCCCAGATCGTCATCGTCGAGAAGATCGCGAGCGGCAGCGAGAAGCCGGCATCGCTGGCGAGGGCGCCGAAGCCGATATAGCCCGAGGCGAGGACCGCGGCCGGAACGCCGAGCGCCTCGCGGACGCCGGTCCGCCAGGCGGCGCCCGAGAGCGCGAAACCGCCGGTATTCTCGTCCGGTCCGTCTGCGTCCCTCACGCCTCGCCGCCGCCTTAAGTGGTGATCTTCGGGTCGAGCCAGTCGCGCAGGGAATCGCCGAAGAGGTTGAACGCGAAAACCGCAAGGCTGATCGCCACGCCGGGGAAGATGATCATCCAGGGCGCCTCGAGATAGAAATCCGCCGCCGATCCGCTCAGCATCAGCCCCCAGGAGGCCGTCGGCTCGGTGACGCCGAGGCCGAGGAAGGACAGCGAGGCCTCGAGCAGGATCGCCTGCGCGACGAAGGCGGTGAGCATGATCAGGTAGGGCGCGACCACATTGGGGACGATATGGCGCATGACGATGCGCGTATCGGAATAACCGCAGGTCCGCGCGGCGTCGATATAGGGCATCTCCCGGATCGCGAGGGCGGAGGAGCGCACCACCCGCGCGACTTTCGGTATCATCGGCAGGCCGATGGCGATGATCAGGTTCACGTCGATCCCCAGCACCATGTTCTTGCCGAGCACGGCGACGACCGCGAGCGCGAGGACAATGATCGGGAAGGACAGGAGAACGTCCATGATGCGCTGGATGAAGGTGTCCACCCAGCCGCCGAAATAGGCGGAGACGACGCCGATAAGCGCGCCGATCGTGCAGCCGGCGAGCGAGGAGAGGAAGCCGATCGCCAGCGCGGTGCGTGCGCCGTAGATCACCCGCGAGAAGATGTCGCGGCCGAAATTGTCGGTCCCGAACGGATGCTCCCACGAGGGCGGCTGCAGGATGGCGATGTAGTTCACCGTCAGCGGATCATGGGGCGCCACCACGTCGGCGAAGGCCGCGGCAAGGGCCATGATGATGATCACCAACAGCCCGAGCGACCCGAGCGGCTGCACGGAGATGAACTGCAGGACGGCATTGCGGCGCTTCGGGAGCTTGTAGTCGATCGCCGGTGCGAGGGTGGGAGAGCCTGTCGACATCAGCTGTACCGGATTCTGGGATCGAGCACGGCGTAGAGCATGTCGATCAGGAAGTTGACGAGGATGAAGGTGACCGCGACGAGCAGGACGAGCGCCTGGATCATCGTGTAGTCGCCGCGCGTCACGGCCTGCACGAAGAGCCGCCCGATGCCGTTGAGCGCGAAGACCTGCTCGGTGACGACGAGGCCGCCGATCAGGAAGGCGAATTCGAGGCCGATCACAGTCACCACCGGCAGGAGCGCGTTGCGCATCCCGTGGCGCGCGACGACGAGCCGCTCGAACACGCCTTTCGCCCGCGCCGTGCGGATATAGTCCTCCTGCATGACCTCGAGGATCGAGGAGCGCGTCATGCGCGTGGCGACGGCGGAATAGCGGTAGCCGACGGCGAGCGCCGGCCAGATCAGCTGCGACAGGTTGTGCCACGGATCCTCGAAGAAGGAGACGAAGTTGAGCGGCGGTATCCAGCCGAAATTGGTGAGCAGCAGCAGGATGATGATCATGCCGAGCCAGAAAGACGGCACCGCGAGCCCCGCGATCGAGAAGATGCGGATCGCGTGGTCGATCCAGGTGTTCTTGAAGATCGCCGACAGCGTGCCGAGCGGAAGCGCGATCAGGACGGCGAGGATTGTCGCCATCAGGGCTACCTGCAGCGACAGCTCCAGCCGCTGGCCGATCTCGTAGGCGACAGGCCGGCCCGTCCACATGGAGAGCCCCAGATCGCCTTGAAGGATGCCTCCGAACCAGCTGAAGAACTGGATCACGATCGGCTGGTCGAGCCCGAGTCTCGCCCGTTCGGCATCGATGACGTGCTGGGGCACATTGGCCCCTTCCGCGCGCAGCATGAGGTCGACGACATCGTCGCCCGGCATGACGCGCAGCATGAAGAAGACGAGGATCGCGACCCCGAGCAGCGTCGGGATCATCAGTAGGATGCGCTTGATCGTGTATGCGAACATGCTGAGCCGTCCGGTTGGCGGGCGGAGCCTGTGGCCCCGCCCGCGCGATTATGCGTGCGATCGACCCGTCACTGGTCCAGCCAGACCTCGGACAGATCCTGGTTCAGGTAGTGGCTCGGCGTGATGTGCCAGTTCTTGAGCGTGTCGTGATGCACGATGATGCGGTGCCACCAGATGGTGGGGATGTTGTAGGCATCCTCCATCGCGATCTTCTCGATTTCGCGGATGTAGCCCTTGCGCGCCTCCATATCGAGTTCACGCGCCTGAGCTTCGTAGAGTTCGTCGACGCGCGGGTTGTCGTAGCCCGAATAGTTGATCGAGGACTTGTCGCTTGAGATGTACTTGATCAGCTGGAGGTTTGGCTCGTCCATGTAGTCGCAATGAAAATCGAGGCCGGCCTCGAGCTCGTCGCCGCGCAGCTTCGACTGATAGAGCCGCGTCTCGAGCTGCTCATGCTCGGCGGTGACGCCGATCTGCCGCCACTGGTCGATGAGGAACACCCCGACCGGCGTATACGGCATGGGGACGTTGCGGTTGGTGAAGGTGAAGCTGAGATTCTCCTGCCCCGCTTCCGCCAGAAGCCGGCGCGCTTCCTCACGGGAGGCTTCGATGTCGCGCGAGAATCCCGGCCAGCTCTCCATCTCCTCCTGGCTTGCCGCCAGTTCGTAGCCAGGCCGCAACAGGCCACCCACCTCTCGCACGAGAGCGATGCGCGAGAGCGCTTCCGCGCCGGTATAGCGGTCGATCGCCAGCGACAGGGCGCGGCGTACGCGGGCGTCGTCGAACGGCGGCTTCTCCGTATTCAGGGCGACGATCAGGACACAGGTCCACGGCGACTCCTGAACCACCGCCTTGTCGCCGAGCTGGCTCACGAGGCGATCGCGATCGGCCGGCGACTGTCCGCGGAACTCGACGAGCACCTCGCCGGCGGCAAGTGCGTTCACCATCGGCGCTCCGCGGATGAACGTCGCCCGGAAGCCGTCGAGATAGGGCTTGCCCTCGTCCCAGTAATCCTCGAACCGCTCGCCGATCCAGTGCGAGCCGGCGGAGTGCTCGACGAACGTGAACGGACCGGTTCCCATCACGTTCTGCTCGGGCCAGCGCGGGTCCTCATCGAGCTTGGCCGCGCTGTAGATGCAGTCCCAGGGCGAGGCGAATTGCGAGAGCATTGCGGCGTTGGGGGCGCTGAGCTTGACCACGACCGTATGATCGTCAGGCGTCTCGATCGATTCGATATCCGCGTAGGCCGCCTGGCGGATCGAGCGCACGCCGTCGGCCGGATCGCGGATGCGATCATAGCTCGCCTTGACGTCGCGCGATGTGAAATCCGATCCGTCGTGGAACTTCACCCCCTGGCGAAGCTGGAACGTATAGGTCAGCCCGTCATCCGAGATGTCCCAGGATTCCGCCAGATCGCCCTCGATCTCAGGATAGTTGTCGGGAACGAAGCGCAGGAGCGTGTTGTAGCTCGGGCGCACCGGATGGACGAAGGCGAAGGACGTATTGGCGTGGCAATCGTAGTTCGGCGGCTCCGCGCTCACGGCGAAGTTGAGGATTCCGCCGCGCTTGGGCTCCTGGGCCGTCGCGGCGTCGGGGGCGGCAAGCCAGAAGGCCAGCGCCGTGGTGATGGCGAAAGTCGTTCTTCTCATCTGTTCCTCCCTGGATGAACCTGACGGGCCTTGAGCCTCTTGGTCTTGGTGGGCGGACCTGCCACTGTCGCGCACCGCATCAGATCTTGATGCAGGCGGCGTAGTGGTTCTTCTTCACCTCCCTCAGCTTGGGCACTTCCTGCCGGCATTCCTCGCTGGCCAGCGGACAGCGGGTATTGAAGACGCATCCCTGCGGCGGGTTGAGCGGGCTTGGCACCTCGCCGCCCAGCACCTTGTATTCGCGCCGGCTCTCCAGCGCCGGATCCGGAATCGGCACGGCGTCGAGCAGGGCCTTGGTGTAGGGGTGCAGCGGGTCGTCGTAGAGCGCGTCGCGATCCGCCAGCTCCATGACGCGTCCGAGATACATCACCGCGACGCGGTCCGAGATGTGACGGACCACCGCGAGGTCGTGGGCGATGAAGAGATAGGTGAGGTTCAACTCCTCCTGGAGGTTCTCCAGGATGTTGATGATCTGCGCTTGGATCGAGACGTCGAGGGCCGAGACCGGCTCGTCGCAGACGATGAATTCCGGCTCCAGCGCCAGCGCCCGCGCGATTCCGACGCGCTGCCGCTGTCCGCCCGAAAGCTCATGCGGATAGCGATCCGCCATGTAGTCGTAGAGGCCGACGGCGGTAAGCAGCTCCGCCGTGCGCTCGCGCGCCGCCTTGCGGCTGGGACGAAGCCCGTAGACGAGGATCGGCTCGGTGATGATGTCGCCAACCGTCATGCGCGGGTTGAGCGAGCTGAACGGGTCCTGGAAGATCACCTGGACCTTGCGCCTGATCTTCTTGAGCGCCTCGCCCTTCGCGTGGGTCATCTCCGCGCCGTCGAAGAAGATCCGCCCGTCCGTCGCATCCTCCAGCCGCAGGATGGAGCGGCCGATCGTGGTCTTGCCGCAGCCGGATTCGCCCACGAGCCCGAGCGTCTCGCCTGCGAAGACCTCGAAGGACACGTCGTCGACGGCGCGCACCGTCCCGCGCTTTCCGAAGCCGAGCCCGCGCGAGACTTCGAAATAGGTCTTGAGCCCGTCGAGCTTCAGGAGCGGACGGGAGCGGTCCACATGCTTGCGGACATGCGCCACGGCCTCCGGCATCCCGAGGCCGATGGCGTCGGGACCCTTTTCGGCGAGTTCCCCCGCGCGAATGCAGGCGGTGAAATGGTCGCGCTCGATCTCAAGGAGCGGCGGCACGATCTCCGTGCAGCGTCCGATGCTCGCCCGGCAGCGCGGGGCGAAGCGGCAGCCGGGCGGCGGCGAAAGCAGGTTCGGCGGCAGCCCCTCGATGGTCTCGAGCTTGTGGCTGCGAGGCTTGTCGAGCCGCGGGACGGAGCGCAGCAGCCCCAAAGTGTAGGGGTGCCGGGGACGGGCGAAGATGTCATCGGCCGTCCCCGTCTCGATCATCTTGCCCGCATACATCACGTTGACGCGGTCGGCATAGCGGGCGACGACGCCGAGATTGTGCGTGATCACGATCATCGCGATCCCGAGACGGCGCGAGAGATCCTTCATGAGCTGGAGGATCTGCGCCTGGATCGTCACGTCGAGGGCGGTGGTCGGCTCGTCGGCGATGATGAGCTTGGGATCGCAGGCGAGGCCGATGGCGATCATCACCCGCTGGCGCATGCCGCCGGAGAACTGGTGCGGGTATTGGTCGAGCCGCCGCTCCGGATCGGGAATGCCGACGAGTTGCAGAAGCTCGATCGCCCTCGCCCGCGCATCCTCCTTGCTGATCTGGCGATGCATGAACAGCGTTTCGGTGAGCTGGAAGCCGATCGTGAGCACCGGATTAAGCGAGGTCATCGGCTCCTGGAAGATCATCGAGATCTCCTCGCCGCGAATCTCGCGCATCTCCGCCTCGGACAGCGCCAGGAGATCGCGGCCCTCGAACAGGATCTCGCCGCCCGCCACACGCCCGGCGGGCTTCGAGAGAAGCCGCATGATGCTCAGGGCGGAGACAGACTTGCCGCACCCGGATTCACCGACGATGGCGACGACCTCGCCCGGATTGACGTCGTAGGAGATGCCTTCGACCGCGCGCACAACCCCGCGCGACGTAACGAAATGAATGTGTAGATCCCGCACCGACAGGAGCGGCGCTGTAATTCGGGAGGATGATCCCATTTCAATCGCCGGCGCCTCGACCGTCAGACTCATCGTGACGCCCCCTTCCCTTCAGGCACGCTCAAGATCCGCAGATTTCTGTCAGCGCCGTTTGTCAAGGAAGCAGACTAGCCGCTCAACCGTGCAGATCAAGATATGATATTTCGTCTGCCACCGCCAATAAGTTCAATCGCAGCTCCGTATCATTCAGAAACGTACGAAAATATCAGGAGCCGAGGCGCTCGGCGCTGCGCCAGGAGCGGCGGAAGCACCAGCTGAATGCTGTCAGTGGCATATGCGTCAAGGACTTCAATCTCCCGGAAGCTTCAGTCCGCCATTGCGCGCATACACCTTCGCCACGGCGGCGTCGTCCTCGCGCCCCAGGCCCGAACCGGAAGCGGCGGCGAATTGCTGGAGCGCCGCCGCCGTCAGGGGTGCGCCGAATTTCGCCTCCCTCGCGATGTCGAGGACGATCCCGAGGTCCTTGAGCCAGATATCCACCGCCGAGCGCGGCGTGTAATCGCCGTCGACGATGTGCGGCGCGCGGTTCTCGAACATCCACGACGTTCCCGCGCATTTCGAGATCACCTCGACGGTCGTGCGCGGCGACACGCCCTGCGTCATCGCGAAGGTCACGGCTTCCGCCATCGCCGCGATATGGACGCCGGCGAGCAACTGGTTGACCGCCTTGAGCGCCGAACCTGCGCCGGGTTCCGGCCCCAGCTCGAACACCGTCTCCGCCATTGCGTCGAGCGCCGGGCGCGCGGCGGCGAAGGCTTCCGGCGAGCCCGAGGCCATGACGGAGAGCCTTCCCTCCGCAGCCTTCGCGGCGCCGCCGGAAATCGGCGCATCAAGATAGCGCAGCCCGAGGCCCTCGCATCTTTTCGCCATGGCGCGGGCAAAGGACGGCGCGACCGTGGGGCAGGCGACGACGACGCTTCCCGGCTTCATGCGCGGGGCCACGCCGTCGGCGCCGAACAACACGGCCTCGAGCTGCGCTGCGCTCAGCACCACGACGACGGCGATGTCGATTTCCCCCGCAATCTCGCTTAGAGGCTCCTTTCGCCCGCCATCGGCGATGAAGCGGTCCATCTGGGCCTCGACAACATCGAAACCCCGCACGGCGTGGCCGGCGCGCAGGAGCGAGAGCCCCATGCCATAGCCCATGGAGCCGAGGCCGAAGACGGCGATCTGGCGCTTGTTCGTCATGTCTGGCGTCCGTCCCTTCGTGAGATGATCCTGCTCCGTTACCGGAATCTGCCAGCGAGCCTATCCGCTTTCCGCCAGCGCTGGAAACCTTCACGCGCTCGCATATCCGCATCCGAACTTCGGCGAGAGCCGGACGTTGACCCATCGTGAAGGCGCAAGGGAGCATCCACGATGGCCAAGTCGGCGACCGACCACGACACGATCCGCAAGTGGGTCGAATCCAAAGGCGGAAAGCCCGCCGCCGTCAAAACCACGCATCAGGGCGGCGATGTGGGGATCATCCGGATCATGTTTCCCGGCAATCCCCAGTCCGAGCACGACAACCTGACCGAAATCTCCTGGGACGAGTTCTTCAGGCAGTTCGACGAGAGCAAGCTGGCGCTGCTCTACGAGGAGGACAGTCTTTTCAGCAAGCTCGTCAGCCGCGACAGTCTCGGCTAGGTGAGCGGTGGAAGACGACCTGCTCGACTGCGTCGTGATCGGCGGCGGGCCCGCCGGGCTCACATCCGCGATCTACCTCGCCCGCTTCCGGCGGCGCTTCGCCCTGATCGACGCGCATGAGAGCCGCGCCGCGTGGATCCCGCGATCACACAACATCCCTGTTTTCGAGGCCGGCATCGGAGGCCGGGAGATGCTCAGCCGCATGCATCATCATGCGACGCACTACGGCCCGCCGCTCTTGCGGGCGGAGGTGAGGCGCCTTGCGCCCGAGCCGGACGGATCGTTCAAGATCGAAACCGCGGGGGAGCTTCTTCGCGCCCGCAACGTCATCCTTGCGACGGGGGTCGTCGATGTCGAGCCTGAACTGCCCGACATCGTGGGCGCGGTCCAGCGCGGGCTCGTGCGGCAATGTCCGATCTGCGATGCCTACGAAGTAATTGACCGGCAGATCGCCGTGATCGGGCATGGCGATCACGGCGCGCGCGAGGCCCTGTTCCTGCGCACCTATTCCCCGCGCATTACCCTTTTCACGCTGGGTAAGCCGGCCGAGACGTCACTGCGCGAACGGATGGCGGAGGCAGGCATCGAGGTCGTCGACGCGCCCGTCGCGGAGATCGAGCAGGAAAACGAGTGGAGCGACGACGAGCGGATCGTCTCCCTCACCCTCGCGGGCGGCGAGACCCATGTCTTCGATACGATCTACTCCGCGCTCGGCTTTGATCCGCGCAACGCGCTCCTCGCGCAGGCCGGCGCCCGGCTCGACGAGGACGGGAGGGCGTTGGTGGACGAACACCAGCAGACGAGCATTCCCGGTCTCTATGCCGCGGGGGACATCGTCAGCGGCCTGAACCAGATCGTGGTCGCGCTCGGGCAGGCCGCCGTGGCCGCGACCGCCGTCCACAACAGCCTTCCGCCCGCCTTTGCGGAACAAGTCCCTCGTCACCCGGCGAAGAGCTCCGGGTGACGCAGGCGGAGCGCGTAGACGAGCGCGAGCGTCTTTGAATCCGCTATCCGGCCCTCGTCGGACATGCGGGCGAGTTCGGCGAGGGGGAGCCTGACGATGGCGATATCCTCGTTCTCCTCCGCGAGCCCGCCGCCCTCCCCGACCAGGTCATCCGCCGTGAAGGCGGAGAGGTAGAGGAACTTCCTTTCCGTCGACGCGCCGGGAGACGACCAGACCGTCGCGACATGCTCGAGCACGCGGCTGCGGATGCCGATTTCCTCGATCATCTCGCGACGCCCCGACCCGGCGGGCCCGTCATCCTCGACTCGACCGGCAGGGACTTCAAGAAGTGCATCCTGCTGCATCCGGTAGAAGACGGGCGCTCGGAACTGGCTGACGAGGATCGCGATCCGCTGCCCCGGATCGTAGGGAAGGATGGCGACGGAATCGCCCTCCTCCACGATTTCACGGGTGAACTCGCCGCCGTCATCGTCGCGGAGGCGGGCCTGCAGCACCCGCGTCCAGCCCTCGTGAAGCGTCGTGATCTCCAGAACCGAGACGGACATGACTCCCCCTTTGCGACCTGCGCCCGATACGGGAACGCGTGGTGCGGAGGGAGGTTTCCGCTCCTCAGGCCTCCTCGACGGCGCGCTGCATGTCGAGGCGGCGCCGCACCACCTCGTCGGAGGCCCCGGTGCCCGCCAGCACGCGACCGGCGAGCTGCAGGCTGGCCTCGATCGCCTCGGGAACGACGCCCGTCGCTCCCGCCGCCATCAGGCGCGCGGCATGTTCGCCGTCGCGGGCGCGGGCATGAATCGGGATCGCGGGCCAGGTCTGCCTGATTTCGCGGACGATCTTCTCGGCGGCCGCGGGCGAATCCATGGTGATCACGACCGCCTGCGCCCGGTCGAGACCGGCCCGGTTGAGCATCTCGAGCCGCGAAGCGTCGCCGTAGAAGACCGGCATGTTCTGGCTGCGCGCCTTGGCGACGCCGACCGCATCCGTATCGAGCGCGATGAAGGGGATTGCCTCCGCCTCCAGAATGCTCGCCATCGTCCGTCCCACCCGTCCGAACCCCGCCAGCACGACATGCCCCTCGATCCCGGCGATTGCCTCGAGATCTCCCTCGTTGGCGCGCGTCACGGCCCGGTTTTCCATGGACAGGGCGAGCCGCTGCGCTGCAGCGGCGACGAGCGGCGTGATCAGCATGGTCAGGCCGGCCACGATCAGCATGAACTGGCCGACATCGGCGGGAAGCAATGCGAGGCTCATGGCGAGGCCGACGACGATGAAGGCGAACTCGCCGCCCTGCCCGAGCAGGAGACCCGCCTCGATCGAGGTGTGGCGCGGCAGCCCGAAGGCGAGGCAGAGGAGGCTCGTGATCGTCGACTTGAGGAGAAACAGGCCGATGACGGCGGCCGCGATCCAGAAGGGCTCCTGCGCAACCACGCGCCAGTCGATCCCCATCCCGACCGACATGAAGAAAAGCCCGAGCATGAGGCCCTTGAAGGGCTCGATATCCACCTCGATCTCGTGCCTGTACTCGGTCTCCGCGAGGAGCAGGCCCGCGAGGAAGGCCCCGAGCGCCATGGAAAGCCCCGCAAGGCCGGTAATCGCCGCCGTGCCGATCACCGTCAGCAGGATCGCAGCCATGAACATTTCCGGGCTGCGCGTCCGGGCGACGAGATGCAGGATCGGCCGCAGGATGAGGCGGCCGGCGAGATAAATCCCGCCGATGACGAGGATTGCCTTGCCAAGCGCAAGCACGAGCTCGAGTCCGGCATTGGCCTGCGCCTTCGCGCCGAGCACGCCGACGATGAAGAGGATCGGCACGACGGCGAGATCCTGCATCAGCAGGATGGAAAAGCTGGAGCGCCCAAGAGGCGTCCCGAGCCTGCGGCTCTGCATCAGCAGCTGCATCACGATCGCCGTCGAGGAGAGGGCGAGGCACGCCCCGAGGACGATCGAGGCGGGAATCGAATTGCCGAACTCCCAGGCGATCAGGCCGATGATCGTCCCGGTAATCACGATCTGCAGGCTTCCCAATCCGAAGACGAGGCGGCGCATCGCCCATAGCCGGTCGAGGGAAAGCTCGAGGCCGATCATGAAGAGGAGGAAGATCACCCCGAGTTCTGCGAGCGACTGGACGCCCGCGAGATCGGAGATGACAACATGCGAGAGAAGCGGGATATCCTCGGCGAAGAGACCGAGGCCGAAGGGCCCGATGATCCCGCCGACAATCAGATATCCAAGAACCGGACTGACCCGAAACCGGTGAAACAACGGAACGATCACACCTGCCGCGATCAGGAAGATGACGATCTCGCGCAGGTAGGGAATGCCGTGCTCTTCCATGAAACGCCCTTGCCGTCGGCCCCCGCGGCCGTCAGACGATAAGGGCAGGCTCGGCGCCGCAATTGCAAGTCAGGGTGTCCACGAACCCCCCGCTTGTCCGCTACATCCGGACCTTCGCGTTGTCTCCCATGTCGGGCTTCGTTCCCGATACGGCGGCCGCCGCCATCTTCGCATAGCTGACGACCGTGCCGGGGCTGTCCCAGTATTGCGCGTCCTCCGGCTCTATCTTGAGCACGCGAATGGACGGATCGTCGGCGCTGTCCCACCATGCTTTCGCCGGCGTCGACCAGAGTTCCCTGATCTTCTCGCGATCGTTCGAGACGCTCGCGCGCCCGCTGACGGAGACATATTCCTGCCCGCTCGCATCGGCGAAGGCGAGGTTGACGTTCGGATCCCGCCGGATCTCGTCGTCCTTGTGGCTTGCCGCGTCGGTGAGGAAATACACGGCGTGCTCGTCGCGAGCGACATAAGCCGCCATCGGCCGCGCGCGGATCTTCTCGCCGTCGCGGCTCGCGAGCATGCAGAAGCCGATCTTCTTCATCAGGTTCCAGACGCGATCAATGGTGTCTTCCCGGGCCATGCCGATCTCCCCTCCTCGAGTGTTTCGCCAGCCGGAGAAACTCGACGCGTCGGCGGTTCGTTCCCGCACGGCCATCAGGACGGGACGTGATGACGCAGGTCGAGGACGCCGTCTCGCCGCACCCTGCACGGGCCGCTCGCGGCCGTATGTGCGAGCGCGCCACAATGATTGTAGAGATACAGCCAGGGCGGATCCTGCTGGAGCAGCCGGTAACAGGAGCGGTACAGGCCAGACCGAGTTCCATCGTCAATGGTCAGGCGCGCCCGGTCGACAAGCGCCTCCACGGCGGGATTGCGGTAGCCCTGCCACCACGCCCCAGCAACCCGCGAATCGATCTTCTCGTGCAGGACGCGAAAGGCGCTCATCGGGCTCGAATCGAAGACGCAGAGATCGTGGATGCGCTTGAGCCGCACCTGATTTGCGTAAAGCGTTCGGTCAGGCTCCCGCTCGATCGCGAAGCGCACGCCGAGGGGGGCGAGCTGCCCCGCAACCGCAGCCACCAGCGCCTCCGCCTCGTCGGGAAGGCGCGTGGGGCAATAGACTGTCAGGGTCAGCCCCTCGCCATGCCCCGCCTCCGCCAGAAGCCGGCGGGCCTCGGCAAGATCGTGCGCGAATGCGGGAGCGCCCGGATCATACCCGTCGTGAAGCGGGCTGACGAAGCCGTTGAGAGGCTCGCCCGCCCCGTAGAGCACATCTGCGACCAGCCGTTCGCGATCGACCGCGAGATTCAGTGCGCGGCGCAGGCGCGGGTCGGCGCAGGGCCCCCCGGAAGCGTTGAACATGAATATCAAGGCGGTGGGGTCGAGATAGTCGACAATGCGCATATCGCCGCTTCCGCTTTGCTCCGCCGCCTCGCGCGGATCAAGCTTCGTCGCCACCTGCGCCCGCCCCTCCGCGAGCGCCGCAAGACGGGCGCGCGACGTGGCGATCCTGAGCCAGCGGATCGCCGCATGGCGCGGCGGCCCGTCGAAATGGCCCGAAACCGCGCGCATCAGAATTTCCTCATCCGCATTGCAGGTCTCGAGCCGGTAGGGGCCAGTTCCGACGGCCCGCCGCGCAAGGTCCTCCCCGGCTTCTTCGATCGCGCGCGGCGAGACAATGTGCCCATAGGCGAGGATGTCGAAAAAATCCGCCAGCGGCTCCGCGAGCCTCACGCGCAGCTGCAGCGGAGCGCGTAGCTCGATGCGCATCCCCGCCAGATATTGCGCGTAGACACCGGGCGCGCCCAGCGTCGCCCCCATATCCGGCCGCGCCATGCGCTCGAGGCTATAGCCCACCGCACGGGCATCGCATGGCTCCCCGTCATGGAAGCGAACACCCTCCCGGAGGCGGAAGGTGAAGCATCGCGCGTCTTCGGACACCTCCTACGCGATCGCCAGCCCCGGTTCCCAACCGCCGCGCGGCGTGCGCCGCACGAGCGTGTCAAACACCGCGCCCAGAACGGCGAGCACGTCCCCGGCGTCGGTGCAGGCATGAGGATCGTCGAGGATGACGCGTTCTTGCGCGATGGTCAGGAGGTCCGTCACTGCCATTGCACTCAGTGGCGTGTGATCGAGCGGGGCGCGATCGCATCGATCAGCGCATCGCGCCGGGCCCGCCGCTCCGCGATCTGCGCGAGGGCCTCGTCCCGGGTGCTGCTGTTGGAGCCAAGGACCACGATCCCGATCAGGACGGCGGATACCGACACGATGAAGCCGATGCCGCCGGCGCGCAGCACGCCCAGCAGGATCGCCACCAGCACGAGGCCGCCGATTGCGATCCCGAGCCGCGCCAGGCTCATGATCTTGCGGCATTGCTCGGCCTTGTCAGTGAGCGCCTCGATCTCCTCCTCGAGGCGCTCGATGCGCATGGCGACGTCACTCATGCCGTTCCCGATCATTTCCAAGTGCATGGCGCATCGTGAGCGCGCGGGGCGCGCTGTCAACCTCGACCTCACACGACCCGGTGCATCAGCTCCCCGCCCTCGCGCAGGCGGCGGATGTTTCCGGCGGCTATGGCGAGGCTGCGCTCGAGGGTCTCCCGGGTGAACCACGCCACGTGGGGCGCGAGGACGACGTTCTCGAGGCGCAGGAGCGGGTTGTCGGCGGGGGTGGGCTCCTCGGCGAAGACGTCGAGCCCCGCGGCGAGGAGGCGCCCGCCCGCAAGCGCCTCCATCAGCGCGGCCTCGTCGACGAGGCCGCCGCGCGCGGTGTTGACGAGGATCGCCCCCCGCTTCATGCGCCCGATCGCTTCCCGGTCGAGCCAATGCCGAGTCTCTTCCGTCAGCGGCATGTGGAGCGACAGGATGTCCGCCTCGGCGAGGAGCTGCTCCTTGCCGACGCGCTCGCCCGCTGCGTCCGGCTTCTCGCTGCGGTTGGCGTAGATGACGCGGGCGCCCATGGCGCGGAGCACCGGCGCGAGCATCTGCGGCACGGCGCCGTAGCCGGCGAGCCCGACGGTGCGTCCGGCGAGTTCGCCGAGGCGGTCCTGCATCGCAAGCGGCCAGCTCCAGCCCTCCCCGCGCCGGGTCAGGGCGTCGAAGGTCGTGACGCGGCGCAGGCAGGCGAGCATGAGCAGAAGCGTCGCCTCCATGACGGCGCGGCTGTTGGAGCCGGGCATGTTGCAGACGGGAATACCGCGTTCGCGCGCCGCCTCGAGATCGATCGTGTTGACGCCGATCCCGACCTTCTGGATCAGCCGCAACCGGGGCGCTCCCTCGATATCGGCGCGCGTGACGGGGACCAGGTTGTGCAGCAGCACCTCGGCATCCCGCATCGTCCGCCGATAGCCCTCGACGTCCTCGGGCGGGCAGACGACGATCTCAAGATCGTCGCGAGCGGCGATCTCGGCAATACGCTCCGTCAGCCACGGGCCGGTTTCGTAGTGGTAGACGACCTTCATGCGCGCCCCCAGGGAAAGGCGGAGCGGGGCGGCAGCGCCGCGCCCGAGGGAAGCGTCTCGGCAAGGCGCAGGCCCTCGTTCCACTTCGCCATACGCTCCGAGCGGGCGAATGAGCCGACCTTGAGCTGCGGCACGCCCCAGCCGACGGCGAGATGCACGATCGTGACATCCTCCGTCTCCCCCGAACGCGCGGAGACGATCGCGTCCCAGCCGGCCTCGCGGGCCGCGGCCAGCGCCTCAGCGGTCTCGGTCAGCGTCCCGATCTGGTTGGGCTTGATCAGCGCCGTGTTGCCCGCGCCCAAGGACGCGGCTTCGCGAATGCGCGCGGCGTTCGTCGTCACGAGGTCGTCACCCACGATCTGGACCCCGGCAGGCGCCTCGCGCGCGAACGCCGCCACGCCCGGAAGATCGTCCTCGGCCAGGGGATCCTCGATGGAGACGATCGGATAGCGCCGCAGCCAGCCGAGCAACATCTCGGAGAGGGCGTCCGCATCGACTTCCCTCCCGTCGCGGGCGAGGCGATAGCGCCCGTCGCCGCCAAAGTCGCTCGCCGCGATGTCGAGGGCGATAGCGGCCTCCTCTCCCGGCCGCAGGCCTGCCCGCTCGATCGCGCGCATGAGAAGGTCGAGCGCCTCCTCGTTGCTGTCGAAGGCGGGCCACCAGCCGCCCTCGTCGGCGACGCCCTGCAGCCGCCCCGCCTCGCCGAGCAGTTCGCCCGCCGCGCGATAGATTTCCGCCGTCCAGTCGAGCGCCGTCGGGTAATCAGGCGCCCCGACGGCGATCACCATGAAATCCTGCACATCGACCCGGCGCGCCGCGTGGGCGCCCCCGCCGAGGATCTGGATCTCGGGAAGCGGCAGGACCACCTCCCGCCCCTGCGCGAGATGCTTCCAGAGCGGGACGCCGGCGACCGCCGCCGCCGCATGGGCGAGCGCCATCGATGTCGCGACGAGGGCGTTCGCGCCGAACCGCGACTTGTCAGGGGTCCCGTCGCGGGCGATCATCTCGCGGTCAAGACCCTCCTGATCGAACACCGATCGCCCGCGCAAGGCATCCGCGATCGGACCCGCGACGGCCGCGACCGCGAGCGTCACGTCGCGACCCCCGAAGGCGGCCCCGCCATCGCGCAGGTCGAGCGCCTCGGCGGACCCCGTCGAGGCTCCTGCCGGGGCGATGGCCCGGCCCCTCGCCCCGCCTCCACAGACGATCTCGACCTCGACAGTCGGGCGGCCCCGGCTGTCCCAGACGCGCCTCGCGATGATGTCCTCGATGCGTCCGCTCATGCGTCCCCCTCCCCGATCTCGAGCGCCCATTCCCGCCGCAGCAGGCCGAGGCGCGCCAACGGCTCGCGCAGCCATCGCCGCGCGGTCGGGCGAATCTTTTCACAATCAGCCTGCGTCAGGTACTCGACGGGCGACTTGCCATCGACCCGCGCCAGGAAGAGGCCCGGCAGCAGCGTCGCGACCCGCTCCTCAAGCGCCTCCGGAGCCTCCCAGTCGATCAGCGGACGATAGGCCTTCCACAGCGCATCGAAGGATGCGAGGAGCGCGGCGCGGGCGGACGGGACCCAGAGGGTCTTCAGGAGCAGATGGTTCAGGCAGAAGGCGACATCGAAGGCGGGATCACCCCACCAGGCGCATTCCGCATCGAGGAGGATCGGGCCGCCGGGGCCGATCTGGATGTTCTTCGGGCTGACATCGCCATGGACGAGGCAGAGCCGCGTCGCGGCGGTCCGGCGCGAAAGCGCCTTCAGTCTCTCGGAGAGGTCCGGATGCGCCCGCGCCGTCGCCTCGAGATAGGGTTCGAGCCTGATCGCATGAAAGATCGCGTCGGTGGAAAACTGCGCCGCGAGATCGGGGCGGGCGGCGCTTCCCGCATGGATTCTCCCGAGGCGGTGGCCCACCGCGCGGGCGACCTCCGGATCGACACGCCCGGCGGCGAGTTCCGCCTTCCACAGACGGTGATGCGCCGGGTCGAGCCAGGCCATGGCGAACAGCCCGGCCTGCAGATCGTGTCCGAGAATTTGGGGAACAGCCTCCGGAACGAGCGCGCCCGCCACGCGAAACCACGCGACCTCGAAGGCATTGCGCTCGATCGGGGCGTGCCACTCCGCCGCTACCCTGAGACGCCCCAGGGCGCGCTTGACGCAGAAGGGCCCGCGCGCCGCCTCGACCCGCCAGATATCGGAGGCGACCCCGCCGGTGAGGGCGATCATCGCGGGCTCCTCGTCCGGGCCGACGAGCTCCATCCGGCGCAAGGCGTCGATCACCTCCGCCGGCGGGCGCGCCGCCTCGGTCACGCCGCGGCGCTCCGCGCGCGCATCGCCCTCACCCCGCGGATGATCAGCGGCGATGTCCAGATCAGGATGGTGAAGATTCCGAGACCTGCTGCAATCGGGCGCTCGAAGAAGGCGAGGAGATTGCCGTCCGCCTTGATCATCGAAGTCACGAAATTGGCCTCGAGCATCCCGCCGAGCACGATCCCGAGGATGCACGGCGCAATCGGGATCTCGTTCTCCTCCATGAAGAAGCCCAGCAGGCCGAAGACCAGCATGATCGTGACGTTGAATGTCGCATTGTTCGTGGCGAAGGCGCCGACGATGCAGAACCCCAGAATGCAGGGCATGAGGATCCGGCGCGGCACCCGCAGGAGCTGGCGGCCAAGCTTGATCGCCATGAAGCCGAGCGGGATCATCACCAGGTTGGCGAGGATGAAGATGATGAAGATCGCGTAGATGTTCTGCGGGTTGAAGATGAACAGGGTCGGCCCCGGATTGAGTCCCTTGACGTAGAGCACCCCGATGACGATCGCGGTGATCGTGTCGCCGGGAATTCCGAAGACGAGCGCGGGCACCCAGGCCGCGCCCACCGCCGCGTTGTTCGCCGATGTCGCCTCGACGATACCCTCCACATGGCCGGTACCGTATTTTTCGGGCGTCCTGGAGAAGCGGCGGCTCACGGCAAAAGCGACCCAGGCCGCGAGATCAGCCCCCGCCCCGGGCAGTCCGCCGACGGAGACGCCGACGACGTTGCCCCGGACCTGCTGACGCCAATAGGTGACGATCATGCGCCCCCAGCCGCGCAGCGGGTTGCCGATGCTGACCTGCAGGTTCGAGAAATTCTTCACGCCTGTGGCGGCGCTTCTCAGCACTTCCGAGACGGCGAAGAGGCCAATCATCGCCGCGATGAAATCGACCCCGGCGAGAAGCTCGACATTCCCGAAGGTGAAGCGCGGCACGGCCGCCGGGTTGTTGAGCCCGATCGTCGCGACAAACAGCCCGATCAGCAGGCTGACCATCCCCTTGACGGGATGTCCGGAGCCGATGAAGGCGGCGCAGGTCAGGCCGAGAAGCGCCAGCCAGAAATACTCCACGGACGAGAACTTCAGCGCCACCTCCGCCAGATACGGCGCGGCGACGATCAGCACGAGCGTTCCAAACAGCCCGCCGAGTGCGGAGAAGAGGAGATTGGCGCCGAGCGCCACCTCCGCCTCGCCCTTGCGGGTCATCGCGTAGGCTTCATTGGTATAGGCCGCCGAGGCCGGCGTGCCGGGGATGCGCAACAGCGTGCCGGGGATGTCTCCCGCGAAGATCGCCATCGCCGAACAGGCCACCATCGCCCCGACGGCGGGAATCGGATCCATGAAGAAGGTGATCGGGACGAGGAGCGCGATCGCCATCGTCGCCGTAAGGCCGGGGATGGCCCCGACAAAGAGGCCAAAGATCGCAGCGACGAAAATCGTCAGGAGGACATCCCACTGAAAAACGAGGTTGGCTGCCTGTCCGATCGCGTTCATCGCATCACCACCAGCGCACGGGCGCAAGCACGCCCCATGGAAGCGGGACATAGAGGACGGAGCCGAAGAGATATTGCATCGCCAGCGTCACGAGGACGGCGACGAGGATGCTCGTGATCCACCCGACGCCGAACAGGCGAAGCAGAACCAGCAGGATCGGCGCCATGGTCAGCATGAACCCGAGGCGTCGCGACAGCAGGATGTAGAAGATCACCGCCCCGATCGTCACGAGCACGTTTCGCAGGCCGTGGGCCTCCCGCGCCCAGTCGGCCCAGATGATGGCCGGCGCGCGGCGGCGGAGACCCGAAACGACGAGGACGATCCCGCAGCCGGCGAAGCCGATCGCGATCAGCGTCGGGAAGACATCCGCCCCGTAGCGCTGGCTGGGGATGACGGGAAAGCCGCGCGACGACAGCGCCAGAACGGCCGCCATCGCCAGCAGGATGAGGCCGAGGACCGCGTCATTGATACGCATGTGGGAGAATCCGGTTCGAGCGATCACGGAGAGCCGGGCGGCGGAGCAATCCCCGCCGCCCGTCTCGCATCACTGAACGAGACCGACTTCGCGCATCACGTTGCCGAGATTCTCGTTGCTCTCGCGCATGAAGTCGGCGAATTCCTGGCCGGAGGCCCAGCGCATGCCGAAGCCCTGCCCGCCCATGAACTCCTTGTACTCGTCGCTGTTGTAGACGACTTCCAGCGCCGGGATGAGCCGGTCGACCGCCTCCTGGGGCATGCCCTCCGGACCGACGAGGCCGCGCCAGGCGCCGATGTTCCAGGCAACGCCGACGATCTCCTCTGTGGTCGGAACGTCCGGGAACGCCTGGTTACGGTCGCTCGACATCACGGCGAGGGACTTCACCCGGCCCGCCTCCAGGAGCGAGCGCGCTTCCGGAATCGAGCAGGGCACGATGTCCACGCCGCCGGCGACGAGGTCCTGCAGGCCGGGGGCAGCGCCCTGGCTCGGCACCCACGGCACAGAGGCCGGGTCGACGTCGAGTTCGGAAAGCAGGCCCGCGATCGCAAGATGCCAGATGCCGCCCTGCCCCGTGCCGGACGCCCGGTACTGGCCGGGATTGGCCTTGATCGCCTCGATCATGTCCTCCAGCGTCTCCCAGTCGGAATCGGCGCGAACCTGAACGGCGGCGGGGTCCTCGTTGACCATGGCGAGCGGCGTGTAGCTTTCCCAGGTCAGATCCGTCAGCCCCTGCCAGTGCATCATGCCGATTTCGACCGTGGCCATTCCGATCGTGTAGCCGTCTGCCTCGGCTTCAGCGATCGCAGAATGCCCGACGACGCCCGACCCGCCCGTGCGGTTGACGACGTTCACCGGCTGGCCCAGTTCGCGCTCGAGCAGCGAGGCGACGATGCGCGCAGTCGCGTCCGTGCCGCCGCCCGCTCCCCAGGGCACGATCAGGGTCAGGGGCCGCTCGGGATAGGCTGCCTGCGCCGCCCCCGCCAAACCGAGGGTCCCGGCGAAGACGGCCGCGCTGATGGCGGCCAGTAACTGGCGCTTGTTCATCGATTTCCTCCATGGTCGCGGCAGGCTGCGCTGCGCGCGTTATGCTTGGCTTTCGCCCCCCGGAAACGCATGGCTGCGCACCCGCGACGGGTTATTGCGGCCGGCTCTTTGGCCGGTTGTCGCCATAGTGTCCAAAGCGCGAGGCAGCGTCAATCGAGCGGAAAGCCCGCATCCTGATGGCGATCACGCGCAAGCCACAATCCGGAGCGAGAAGGGCGCGCGCCATGAAGCATTTCAAGTATTACACAGACAAAATAAAATATTAATCAGTATTCAATTGTCACTCTGTTGTCTTTCATGTGGCAATATTGTGATAATATTGCGGCAAAGCCATTGGTAAATCGGATTATCATCATGTCTCACATTAACAAAATGTCGCAATTCGTGAAAATGTTACTGTTGTTTAGTGGAACCTTTTTGATTAAGCGTTGCGGATAGGCTCGGCCGCGATGGGTTTGGCGGGATCTCTCTCCCCGCTGGATCACGGCGGAGCCTTCCGTACAAGGGAGCCTTCAATACATGGGCAGCCGTCTCCTGCGGCGCCCCCATGCACCACCTGCGCCGGCCAGTGAATGGTCACGGCGGCGCTGAGGTTCGGAGGACCAGCCGAACCCATGCCGATCGGTCTCTCGCGATCGGCATCGCCTTCAACCGGAGAATAAGATGAAGAAGATTGTTCCCGTCATCCTGCTGGCCCTGGGCGTCGCGGCGCCCGCGTTCGCCGAGGACACGACGAGTCCCCTGGCCGCCCTCAAGCACTACCAGGAGAAAGTGGCGGATCCAGCGGCGAAGAATGGCGCCGGCGGAGCCACCGAGGAATATTCCCGCCTCGACCCGAACCCCAGGCAAGCCGCACCGGAAGCGCGCGGCGGCGTCCATGCCCTCGTCACCGAATTCGCCGTCAAGCACGGGGTCGAACCGGCCCTCGCCCATGCGATCGTCAAGGTCGAGAGCAACTACAATTGCAACGCCAAGAATCCGCGCTCGAGCGCAACCGGCCTGATGCAGACCCTCGTCCCCACGGCGCGGGGCGTCGGCGTCACCGGGAACCTGCGGGATTGCAGCACCAGCCTCGAAGCCGGAATGCGCTATCTCAGGCAGGCGATCGATCGACACGGACCGGGCTGCGCGGGCGCTTCCGCCTACAATACCGGGCTCCACGTGAGCAGCCGCTGCACGGGCTACGGCAAGAAGGTCATGTCGCTCGCAAGCCGCAACGTCGCGCAGGCCAACTGACCCTTCCAGAAGGCGGCGGGATCCTTCCCGCCGCGCTTCATGCCCGCAGCGCCTCCTCGGCGGGCACATGGGCATATTGCAGGGCCTCCGCCACCGGCCGGCAGGTGACCGCCCCATTGGCGACATTGAGCCCGTTGCGCAGATGCGCATCCTCCAGGAGCGCCTGCCGCCAGCCCAGATCCGCGATGCGCAGGACATGCGGAAGGGTCACGTTGTTGAGCGCGTAGGTGGCGGTGCGCGCGACGCCACCGGGCATATTGGCGACGCAGTAATGCACGATCCCGTCGACGATAAAGGTCGGGTCCGCATGGGTCGTCGGCCGCGAGGTCTCGAAGCATCCGCCCTGGTCGATCGCGACATCCACCAGCACCGCGCCGGTTCTCATCGTCGCAAGCATGTCGCGCGTGACGAGACGCGGTGCGGCGGCTCCGGGAACCAGCACCGCGCCGATCACGAGGTCAGCCCCCGCGACCGCCGCCGCCAGCGCCGCCTTGCCCGAGAAGCGCGTCTCGACCCGCCCGGCGAAATGGGTATCCAGCCGCTCCAGCACCTGGGCGCTGCGGTCGAAGATCGTGACCTGCGCACCCAGTCCCGTCGCCATCTGCGCGGCGTTGAAGCCCACGACCCCACCCCCGATGACGACCACATTGCCGGAAGCCACGCCCGGAACGCCGCCGAGCAGCACGCCCCTGCCGCCCTTCGGCGATTCAAGGCAGGAGGCTCCCGCCTGGATCGCCATTCTTCCGGCGACCTGGCTCATAGGCTTGAGGAGCGGGAGCCCGCCCGCTTCATCGGTGACGGTCTCGTAGGCGATGCACACCGCGCCCGAGGCGACGAGATCGCGCGTCTGATCCGGATCCGGCGCGAGATGGAGATAGGTGAAGAGGACCTGCCCCGGCCTCAGCCGCGCCCGCTCCTCGCCCTGGGGTTCCTTGACCTTCACGATCAGGTCCGCCTCCGCGAAGATCCCGGCGGCGTCCGGTGCGATCCGCGCGCCCGCTTCCTCATAATCTGCGTCGCCTGCTCCGATGCCCGCCCCTGCGCCGGTCTCGACAAGGACCTCATGCCCTCGGGCGGCAAGCTCCGCGACGCTCTCCGGCGTCAGGCCGACGCGATATTCGTGGTTCTTGATCTCCTTCGGGCAGCCGATACGCATGACGCTCTTCCTTCGGTGACGCAACAACGCGCGACCGGCGCTGTTCCGCGCCGATCAGCCTGATGCTAGCACCGCTCAAAGCCTTCGTCAGGGCGCTTCGCGCTAGCGTGCGCAGATCGCGCGGGCGAACATCCCGCCGTCGCGCGCTCCGGTCGCAACGCAATAGACGCTCGTCTCGTCCATGCGGAAAACATCGGCCGGATCGCAGGTGCCATTGACGGGAAACTCGTCCGCCTCGCATTGGGCGACGCAGACCGGCCCTTCGGCGCATTCCTCGACGAAGACCCTCAGGCTCGATCCCGCCGAAGCCGGCCCCGGCTCGCCGCGCGGGCCGGGCGGTCCGGCTTCTCCGGCAGGTCCCGGAGGTCCGGCCGGCCCCTCCGGACCCGCCTCGCCGGCAGGGCCGGGAGGACCGGGGGGGCCCGCCTCGCCGGGGGGACCGCGCTCGCCCCGTGGCCCCGGCTCGCCCTGGGAGCCCTGCGGCCCCTGATGCCCGGCGACGCCCTGCGGACCCTGCGGTCCGGGAGGTCCTGGAGGGCCGGGAGGGCCCTCTGGACCCGCGGGGCCGGCCTCGCCGTCGCTTCCCGCCGGACCGGGAGGACCGGGCGGACCCGCCTCCCCGCGCTGCGCCGCCTGCACGCGCCCCGGCGTCTCGCTTGCCTGCGCCTGCTGTACTTGTGTTTCCCGTTCCTGTGCTTGCGCGACCTCTCGCTCCGCCAATTCTCTCGATGGCGGCGTCGGCGGAGGCGGCGGCGCCGCGGCCTGCTGCTGGACGCAGAAGCCGACGACGGCCTCGCGGCTGTCATCGTCCGATTGCAGGGTGATCACGCAGGAGGGCGGGTGGTAGGGCACGCTGAAATAGAAGCGCCCCGCTTCGTTTGTCGTCGCCTCGAAACGTCCGTCGAGCGTGACGACAGCCTCGCGCGCCTCGCTGAGCCGCCCCATGACGCGCAGTTCTCCTCCCCGGATCATCGCCTGATCGAGAATGATCTCGGCCGAGGCCGGCGCGCTCCAGACGCCGACGGCAGCCGCAAACAGAATTCGCTTGAACAAGGCCCCACCCTCCGCTGATCGCGCCCCACGGCGACGCTTGATCAACGGAAACGGAGCCTTTCGGTTCCGGGCGGGTCGCTCAAGGACGTGAATCCCCTACTCCCGCGCGCCGATCACGCCGAACCGGAAGGCGGGGAAGCCCTTGACGCCCGGAACGAGGACATGGACGCCGCCCGCCCCCTCCCCGCCCTCATCCCGCCGCAGGGAAGTGACGAACAGGCTCGCGAAATCCTCGCCGCCAAAGCAGGGACAGGTCGGCGCATCGACCGGAAGCGGGATGCGCAGGAGGAGCGAGCCGTCGCGGGTGAAGCAGTTCAGGCAGCCGGCGGAAACGCCCGCGGACCAGTAGCGTCCCTCGAAATCGCAGGCCCCGCCATCCGGCCGCCCCGCCTCCTCGGCCAGCTCGGCGATGCGCTCGCGCGCGGCGAGCGCGCCTGTCCCGGCGTCGAAATCATAGCGGTCGATGACGGCTGCGCGGCTGTCGGAATGAAACATCGTCGCCCCGTCATTCGTCCAGGCGAGCCCGTTGCAGGTCCGGAAGCCCTGCGCCATGCGGGTCGCTTCGCCGTCCGGGGAGACGCGCCAAAGGGCGGCGACCGGCTCGTCATCCGCCTCGTTCATCGTGCCGATCCAGAACGCCCCGTCCGGGCCCACCTTGCCGTCATTGCAGCGGGTGCGCGGCTCATCCGGCTCGATCGCCGCGAGGAGTTCGGGCGCGCTGTCCGGGCTCCAGAGATAACCGCCGTCCTCGAGAGCGACCACGAGCCTGTCCGGCTCGTGCGTCAGTCCGAGCGCGGTCGGGCGCTTCTCGAGACGCCAGACCTGATGCCCCTCGCCCTCGGCATCGACGCGGTGTATAGCCCGGCCCGCGATGTCGACCCACCAGAGGACCCGCTCGCGCTCGTCCCAGACGGGCGACTCGCCGAGCCCGCAGCCGCAATCGACCAGCAACCGCGCCTCGATCATGCTCCCTCTCCCTGACGGGCGGGCTGCGCCCTATTGCGCGAGAAAACCGCCGTCTACCGGCAAAGTGTGGCCGGTGATCATGGCCGCCATCGGGCTGGCAAGGAAAAGAATGGCATTGGCGATGTCGTCCGACTCGGCGATCCGCCCGATCGGCATCTGCGCCTCGATCCGCGCGAAGGCCGCCGGGTCCTTCTGCAACTCGGCGATCAGGGGCGTGCGAACCCATGTCGGCGCGACCCCGTTCACCCGGATTCCCGCAGGACCGTATTCGACCGCGAGCGCCCGCGTGAGGTTCACGACCGCTCCCTTGCTCGCCTTGTAGGCCGGGTTCGCGTAGGAGCCGCCTCCGGAGAAGCCCATGATCGAGGCGAGATTGACGATCGCCCCGCCGCCGCGCTTTTCCATGCGCCTCACCGCCTCGCGGGAGCACAGGAAGACGCCGGTGACGTTCACCCGCTGGATCAGTTCCCATTCCGCCAGGCTGAGGTCGGTCAGCGTCTTGCGGATCGAGATGCCGGCATTGTTGACGAGGACGTCCGGCGGCCCCATCTCCGCCTCGATCGCGGCGAAGACCGCAACCACATTCGCCTCGTCGCTGACATCGAGCGCATAGCCGCGCGCCTGAAACCCCTCGGAGGCGAGTTCGGCGGCAAGCGAAGACACCGCCTCGCCCTCGCGATCGGTCAGCGCCACATGCGCTCCGTGGCGGGCGAAGAGGCGCGACGCCTCGGCCCCGATGCCGCTGGCGGCGCCGGTGATGACGACGACTTTTCCGGTCATATCGAGCAATTGGGACATGCGGCGGCGCTCCTCTCCATCAGGAGCGCGATTGCAGCATGACGGCCCCGGCTTCAAAACCTGCAGGCGTTCGAACCTCGCATGAGCGCCTGCGCATCGAGCGGATCGCGCCCTCAGCCCATCAGTTGGCGCAGGTCGGTCACCGGATCGTTTCCGAACCCGTCCCCGAGGAGATGCGAGACCAGCTTCTCCGCGCATTCCGCCGGCCCGGCGAGTTCGTTGTTGCGCTTGAGGGCGACGAAGCGCTCCCGCAGCACGAACTGATCGCCCGTCGTCGCGCGGATCTCGGCCTGCATGTCGGTATCGATCACGCCTGGGGCGAGGCTCTCGATCCGCAGGCCGGGCAGCGCATCGCCGGCGACGGCGCGGGCGTGGTTGTCGAGGGCGGCCTTGGTCGCGCAATAGGTGCTCCAGCCGGGAATGCCGTTGCGCCCCGCTCCGCTCGAGATGTGCAGGATGCGCCGGGCCGCGCCCTCTGTGGCCGCGATGAAGGCGTTGCCGAGAACGAGCGGGGCCGCGACGTTCAGCGAAACTGCCCGTGCGATATCTCGCGCCTCGAGCGTGCCCGCGGGACCGATCGGTCCGACGACGCCGGCATTATTGACGAGAAGCGCCTCCTGCGAGCCCGCGAGGAATCGGCTCAGCGCGCCCCCCTCGAGCCAGCCTGCCACGGCGTCAGCGTCCGCGAGGTCGAGCATCGCCTCGGTGAGGGCGTCACCATATCTTGAGGCAAGTTCTTCGTTTCCACGCCGCGCGATGGCGAGGACCGGAATGTCGCGCGCCAGCAGCGCTTCCGCGATTGCCGCGCCCAGCCCGCGCGAATGGCCCGTCACTACTGCTCGCTTCATGCCTGCTTGCTCCCCGTCGCCCGTCAGGATCAGTCCTTGCGGATCGTGTCGATGAAAGATGAAAACGCAGCGAGCTGCGCCGCGATCGCCTTGCGCGTCGCCTCGTCGGTCACCTTGCGCGCGCCTTCGTCCATCTTCGACTTCGCCGCCGTGACGAAGACCTCGGGCCGGGTGAAGACATGCGCGTCGAGATAGACCATCACCTGCCGCAGATGATACTGCGACCGCGCTCCGCCGAGAAGCCCGGGCGAGGCGGATTGAAGCGCAACCGGCTTTGCCTTGAAAGGCTGGTCTTGCACGCGCGACACCCAGTCGAGCGCGTTCTTGAGGACGCCCGGCACGGAAAAATTGTATTCCGGCGTGACGATGACGACTGCGTCGGCCGCGCAGATCGCCTGCGCCAGCGCCTGGACCGGCGCGGGAATTCCGTCAGCCTGCTCGACATCGGCGTTGTAGAGGGGAATCTCGGCAAGGGATGGCGCGACCGTCACGGCCATCTCCTGCGGCGCAAGCTCCGGCAGCGCCTCGGCAAGGATGCGGTTGAGGGAGCCGCGGCGCAGGCTGCCGCAAATGGCGAGGATCTTCTTCTCTTTCGGCATGACGCCTCCTGTGCGCAATATAGCCAAGCTATTCCCGCTGTTAAGCGTTGCATTTCGGACAATAGACGGGGCGCGCCGATGTTCCCTCAAAAATAATTGTGTTCCGATGGAACCAATTTTCCCCACATCATTGCCAAACGATGGCCATGGTGTTCTGTGAGTTGAAGCACACTTCCTCGAAATCAGCCGGAACTAACCGGCACCACGGGGCGTCTGCATCATGTTCAAGCTTCCCGCCGCGATGCGGCGCAGGATCCTGCCTGCGCTGTTGATCCTGACCGGTCTGTCCTTCGCAACATTCTCCGTCCCGGCGGAGGCCTATAGCCCCCCCTTCGCGTCGATCGTGGTCGATGTGAAAGCCGGGCGCATCCTCCACGAGGAGAACGCAGACGACCTGCGCTATCCTGCCTCGATCACGAAGGTGATGACGCTCTTCATCGTGTTCGAGCGCCTGAACTGGGGCCAGATCGCGCTTTCGACCCCGATGCGCGTTTCCGCGCGGGCGGCCGCGGAGCCGCCGTCGAAGCTGGGCCTGCGCGCCGGCGCGACCATCACCGTCGAGCAGGCGATCAAGGCGCTGGTGACGCGCTCCGCCAATGACGCCGCGACCGTGATCGCGGAGCATCTGGGCGGCAGCGTCGAGGATTTCGCCCGGATCATGACCCGGAAGGCGCGCAAGATCGGGATGGACCGGACCGTCTTCCGCAACGCTCATGGGCTGCCCGATGAGCAGCAGGTCACGACCGCCCGGGATCTTGCCATTCTCGCCGTCGCGATCCAGGATCGCTTCCCTGACCATTACAAGTACTTCCAGACGCGCAATTTCAAGTTCGGCAAGGTGACCCACGGGAATCACAACCGTCTGCTCGGGCGGGTCACCGGCGTCGACGGGATCAAGACCGGGTTCATCCGGGCGTCGGGCTTCAACCTGATGACCAACGCAAGAGCCGACGGGCGCCATATCGTCACCATCGTCCTCGGGGGCCGCACCGGCTCGCATCGCGACCAGATCGTGACGCGCCTCGTGGAGCAAAACTTGCCGACCGCGCTGGCCGGCGACCGCCTGACCCCGCGGACAGGCTTCGCCCGCGCGGCTGCCCACGCCATCGTCGCAGCCCCCGCGGCGACCCCACCTTTGCGTCCTGACGCATCGGCTATCGCCGTCGCGCAGGTCGAACCGGAGCAGGACGCCGCAGCGGCGGATGAAGGCCCGATCGAGGCCTTCGCCTCCATGCGTCCGCAGGCCGGGGAGCCCGCCGGGGAGATCAACCAGCAGGACAACGGAGAGCCCGCGGAACAGACCGCAGAGGTTTCGGCGAAAGCGGCGTCCGCGCAGGTTCCTGTCCCCGAGGCGCCGCCTCCGGGTGACGATGCGCCAGAAGGCAGCATCGCGCAGCGCGACCTCGCCGAGGACGCGCAGTCGGAACCGGTCGAACTGGCCGCGATCGTCCCTCTTCCTCCGCCCGCCCCGCCGCGTCCGGAGAAGAAGGCGGAGTCAAAGCCGTTCGCCATCCAGCTCTCGGCCGCCACGAGCGAGGCTGCGGCCCTCGCCATCCTCGAACGCGCCCGCGCCGCCGTCGGCGATCCGTTGAAGGAGGCCGAGCCGGTCACGGAGAAGGTCGTTTCCGGCAAGAGCACCTTCTACCGCGCGCGGTTCGGCGGCTTTGCAGATATTGGCGAGGCGCAGGCCGCGTGCAAGCAGGCGCAACGGGCGGGCTTCGATTGCTTCCAGACGCGGATCTGAGGTCGCGCAAGGGGATTGTCGTCTTTTTCGACGAGACGGCGTGGCGGGAATGGCTATGATGGCGGTCAGTCCCCCGCCATGTCCGGATCCCCCCGCCCCCATGCTGACTTTCGCCGCAGCCGTCTTCTTTCTCATCGTCACTCCCGGGCCAGGCGTTCTGTCGACCGCAGGCGTCGGTTCGGGATACGGGTATGCCGCCGGCACGCGCTACGTGACGGGGCTCTGGATCGGCACGAATCTCGTGGCGCTCGCGGTGGTGACCGGCCTCGCGGCGATGGTGCTGGCGGATGACCGGATCCGCATCGCCCTGTTCTACGCCTCCGTAGCCTATCTCTTCTACCTCGCCACCCGGATCGCCTTCGCCGGATCGAAAATCGCATTCATCGAGCGCCAGAAGGCCCCCGGCATCGCCGGGGGGCTGGCGCTGCAGGCGATCAACCCGAAGGCCTATGCGGTCAACACCGCCTTCTTCACCGGCTTTGCCTTCTGGCCTTCGAGTTACGCCATCGAGATCAGCCTCAAGTTCTTGATCATGAACGCGATCTGGATTCCGATCCATCTCGGCTGGCTGTGGGCGGGCGTCACCCTGCGCCGGCTCGAACTCCCCGAGCGGGTCCAGTTCGCGATCAACGTGGTCATGGCGCTCTCGATGCTGGCAGTCGTCGCCCTCGCCGCCTGGTCGCCGCGATGAAGGACGTAGCGGCATGACACGATTCAAGGACATATGATGTCGAACACGACGAGGCCGCTGATCGGCGGCGCGCGCCATGTGGTCGCTTCCGGCCATTACCTTGCCACGGCCGCCGCCGCGCGAATTCTCGAGGCCGGGGGCAACGCGGTGGATGCGGGGGTCGCTGCGGGCCTGGCGCTCGGCGTGCTCCAGCCCGACCTCGTCAACGTGGCCGGCGTCGCGCCGATCATGTTCCGCCCGGCCGGAGCGGGCGAGGTGGTCACGATCGACGGGCTGGGCGTCTGGCCCGCCTCGCTGCCGCCACGCCATTTCATGGAGAAGCACGGGGGAACGATGCCCTACGGCGTCGAGCGGATCATCGTCCCCGCCGCGATCGACGCCTGGCTCACCGCGCTCTCCCGCTGGGGAACGATGTCCTTTCGCGACGTCTCGGAAGGCGCGCGCCGCCATGCCCGCGAGGGCTTTCCGGTCCATCCGCTGATGGCCGAGACGATCGAGACCTACCGGGAGGGGTACGAACGCTGGCCCTCGACGGCGGCGATCTACCTTCCCCGCGGCCGCGTCCCCCGCGTCGAGGAGCGCTTCGTGCAGAAGGATCTCGCCCGCACGCTGGATTACCTGTGCGCCGAGGAGGCGGCGGCGGGCGGGGATCGTGTCGCCGGGATCGAGGCCGCGCGCCGGGCCTTCTACGCGGGAGACGTCGCCCGCGAAATCGTGCGCTTCGTGCAGGCCGAGGGCGGCTTCCTCGACCATCCCGACATGGCGAATTTCCGCTGCCGCGTGGAGCGTGCGGGCGAGGTCGCCTGGCGCGGCCACACAGTCTATTTCTGCGGCGCCTGGTGCCAGGGGCCTGTTCTCGGGATGGCCCTGCGGCAGGTCGAGGCGATGGGGCTCGACGGATTATCGCACAACGCGCCGGACTACATCCATCGCATCGTCGAGATCCTCAGGAACGCCTTTGCGGACCGCGAGCACCATTTTGGCGATCCCGCCTTTGTCGACGTCCCCCTCGACCAGCTTCTCTCCGAGGAGCATGCCCGCGCGCGCGTCGCCGAGATCGACCCTCGCCGGGCGCGGGAGGGAATGCCGGGGCCGCTCCTCGCGGCCGCGCCCCGCGACGCGGCTCCCGCGAACGCCAGCGATGACCCGCGCCCCGAGCCTGATACATCCTATGTCGCCGTCGTCGACCGGCACGGCAACGCCTTCTCCGCGACGCCGAGCGACGGCTCGTGGGACGTGCCCGTCGTTCCCGGAACAGGCCTTGTTCCTTCCTCGCGGGGAAGCCAGTCGCGCCCCGATCCCGATCACCCGGCGGGCGTGCGCGCGGGCAAGCGCCCCCGCCTCACGCCCAATCCGGCGATGATCGTCTTCGGCGAGGACGTCATGCCCTTTGGTACGCCGGGCGGGGACGTGCAGAGCCAGGCGATGCTGCAATTGCTGCTCAACCGCTTCCATTTCGGGATGTCGCTGCAGGAGGCGATCGACGCCCCGCGCTTCGGCACCTACGATTTCCCCGGATCCTTCGCGCCCTTCGAGCACCATCACGGCCTCGTCAAGCTCGAGGGCCGCATTTCCGGGGCGACCGCCGAGGCGCTCGCGGCGATGGGCCACAAGGTCGCGCGTTGGCCCGATTTCGACTGGCGCGCGGGCGGACTCTGCGCCGTCGAGAGCCGGAAGGCAGAGGGGCTGGTCTTCGGCGCGGCCGATTCCCGCCGTCCCTCCTACGCGATCGGAGGCTAGGCCGCAGGCCAGTCATTCCTCCCGCCTTCATGCTGGCGGATTCACGAAACGGGCGGAGGCCTTCCCGCCATTGCCGACGCCACTGGCGAACCCTAACGTAAACGGATGTCGCTCCTTCCCCAGACGCCCGCTCCCGGCGAAATCTATCTCGACCACCTGGCCCATTTCGTCCCGGACATGGGCGCGGCGGAAGCGGCGCTCGCGCGCCTCGGCTTCACGCTGACGCCGTTCACCGCGCAGAACAACCGCACGCCTCAGGGCCTGGTCCCGGCGGGGACCGGAAATCGCTGCGCCATGCTGCGCAACGGCTATCTCGAATTCCTCACCGCGACGTCCGATACCCCGCTTGCGCAGCGGCTGTACGCGGCGCTCTCGCGCTACACAGGCGTCCATCTGCTCGCCATGACCGTCGCGGATGCGGACGAGGCGGCGGCGCGTCTCGCCGAAGCCGGCTTCGCCCCCGAGCCGCCGGTGAGCCTCACCCGCGCCGTTCCCCTGCCGGGCGGGGGAAGCGACGAAGCGCGCTTCACCGTCATCCGCGTCCCGCCCGCAAGCATGCCCGAGGGGCGTATCCAGATCCTCGCGCACCATTCCGAGGAGATTGTCTGGCAGGAGCGGTGGATGGCGCATCGCAACCGCGTCGTCTCCCTCGAGGCCGCGCTCCTCGTGGTGGCCGACCCGGACGAGGCGGCCCAGCGCTTCGCGCGCTTCCTCGACCGGCCGGTCCGAAAGCTCGACGCCTCTCGCCGCATCATCAGCCTTGAACGCGGAAGCCTTGTCTTCGCGCCGGATGCGGGCGATCTCGCTCCGGGCGCTCCGCCTTCCCTGCCCTGGATCGCGGCCCATGCCCTCGGCAGCGACGATCCGGCGGTGACCGCCTCGATCTTTGCGGAGGGCGGCTGCGAGCCTCTCGGCGGCGAAGGCGCGGCGAGCTTCCGCCTGCCGCCGGAGCTCGGGGGTTTCGTCACCATCGTCCGGCCCGGCAAGAAACCCTTCTGGATCACGTAGGCGAGGCAACTTCGCTTCGCGTTCCCCGCCATTGCCGGAACAGCACCGCCGCGAAGATGGCCGTTCCGACCGCCGAGGCCCAGAGGCTCGGATGAATCAGGCCGAAGGCGGCGGGGAGCAGCAGCGCGCGCTCGATCCAGGTCACGGGGCGCAGCAGGTAGCCCTCGATGATGATGTTGAGCGTCGCGACCCCCAGAAGCGCCAGAAGCGACACGAACGCGGCTTCGAGGATGCCCGCCTCGATCCCCAGGATCTCCGGGTGGACCACGAACAGGAAGGGCAGGATGAAGCCCGGCAGCCCCAGCCGCACCGCGATGAAGCTCGTGCGGAAGAACGAGCCCTGCGCGATCTTCGCAGCGACGAGACAGCAGATCGCCACGGGCGGGGTGATCGCGGAAATGTTGGCGAAGAAGAACACGAACATATGCGCGGCGAGAAGCGGCACGCCAAGGGCGACAAGCGCGGGCGCCCCCAGCAGCGCCACGAGAATGTACGCCGCCGATGTAGGAAGCCCGAGCCCGAAGGCGAGGCAGGCCCCGGCGGCGACGATGAGCAGCAGCGCGAGATTGCCACCCGCCAGTTCGAGCATGAAGAAGGACAGCTTCTGCGAGAAGCCCGTCACCGCGAGGATGTCGACGAGCACCCCGATCACCGCCACCACGACGGCGACCTGCGCCCCGCGCAACGCGCCGTCATAGGCGACGTTGAACAGGAGGCGCACCGTATTGGAGACGATTGCCGCGATTCCGCGCCAGGAAAACAGCAACTCGCGCAGGATGAAGAGCGCGAGGATGAGCGCGGTGGCTTCCATCGCCGCCCGGCCCGGCAGGTTGTCGACGATCAGGACCCAGACGAGATAGATCGTCGCGACAAAGAAATGCAGGTGCTTCGCGCAGGCCAGCCAGAGCGGGTCCGCATCGGCGAAATCCTGGACGAGCTCCTTCTGCGCCGTCGCATCGAGATCGTATTTCAGCGCGCGCAGATGCACGGCCAGCATCAGGTACAAGTAGAAGATCAGAGCCGGGAAGGCCGCGGCAATGACGATGTCGCCGTAGGGAATGCCCGTCATGCCGACGATGAGGAAGGCCGCGAGCCCCATGACCGGCGGGGTGATCTGCCCGCCCGTCGAGGCGACCGCCTCGACCGCGCCGGCAAATTCCGGCTTGAAGCCGACGCGCTTCATCAGCGGGATCGTCAGCGCCCCGGTCGAGGCGACATTCGCAACGCTCGAACCCGAAACCATGCCCATGAAGCCGGATGAGATGATCGCGATTTGCGCCGGGCCAGCGCGGGTCTGCCCGCCGATCCGGTAGGCCACCTGCATGATGAAGGTGACGCAGCCCGTCGCCTGCAGCGCGGCCGCGAAGATCATGAAGGGAAAGATCGTGCCTGCGGAGAGCTCGGCGAGGCTCCCCAGCAGCCCGTGGAAATACGGGATCGAGGTGTAGCCGATCAGGCGCTTGAAGTTAAGGCCGCCATGATAGAGCAGCCCCTCCGGCATGCTCTGGCCGAAATAGCCATAGAGAAGGCCCACGACAGCGATCGCCGAGACCACCCAGCCCCATTCCCGCATCGAGGCGTAGAGGCACAGCCCCAGGAAGACGAGGGCTACCCAGAGATCCGTGTCGTTAGGGAGAAAGGAGCGCTGGCGCGTCAGCGCACGATATTCGGCGAAGACGTACCAGATCACGCCCGCGGCGAGGAGCGCGAGGAAGACGTGCAGCCATCGTGAAGCGGCGCGTTCCGCGAAGGCGGCGGCGACGAGCATCAGCAGGAGGACGGTCCCGCCGACATGCATGATCTTGAACTGGCCGGCAGGCAGGGTGTAGTTGAAGACCTGCACCACGTGGCCGGCGACGAAGACCACACTGACGAGGCCGGCGAGCAGGATGAGCCAGGGGGTTCCCGCCCGGTCGGTGAAGTAGCCGGCGGCCTGCGTCGCGCGCGAATTCATGAATGCTCCAAAGCAGCGAGCACCGCCGGTCGCCCGGCGGTGCGTTCAGGTCGGGATGCGGTCGCGAACCTTACTCGGCCTCGACCATGCCGTCGCGCCACACGCCCTTCTCCTTGAAGTAGCGCGCCGCGCCCTTGTGGATCGGGTAGCCGCCGACGAGGTTGTCCGCCCCGAACTCGAGCCCGATATCGGCGAACTGCACGCCGAGCGCATGGACCTCCTCGAGATTCTCGAAGACCGAGGCCATGACCGTATAGGCCGTCTCCTCGTCGACTTCCGGCGCGGCGGCGAGGACGCCGGAGAAGGAGGCTGCGAGCGCGTCCTCCTCCATGCCCTCGACTGCGCTCGCGGGGATCACCCCCGGACGCGCGCCGCCGTTGATTTCCGCCGCGCGGCGCATGAGGTCCTGAGAGATCGGCAGGATGCGCACCGGCTGCGTCGCCATGATCTCGGTCATGATCGGGGAAGGACGGCCATTCGTCAGGAGCGAGGGGATGCAGTCCACCGCGCCGCCGCGCAGGGCGTCGTAGGTCTCACGCCAGGAGCCGTAGGTCCACTCGACCTCGTCGAGAATGCCAGCCGCCTCGAAGAGCACTTCAAACAGCACCGCCGTCGAGGAGCCCGACGGAGACGGCATGACGCGGCGGCCCGCCAGGTCCTCGAGCGTCTGGATGTCGCTGTCGGCGCGCACCATCGGCGTGCAGTTGAACAGCGTGTACGCAAACATCTGGTGGACTTCGATCGGCTCGGGATACGGGTCGCGGCCCTCGAAGGCGGGGAGCCAGTCGGTCGAGGTGGTCTGTCCGAACTGGATCACGCCCTCCTTGAAGAGCTGCATGTTCTCCGCGCCGCCGCTCGTCGCCATGGAGGCGTTCTGGAGGTCGGAATGGCGGTTCACGATGGAGGCGAGCCCCTCCATGATGACGTAGCCCGTCGAGCCGACGGAGGACGATCCCCATTGCAGGTTCGCCTGGGCGAGGACGCTCGTGGTGCGAAACAGGGCGGAGCTCGCAACGGCGCCGCCGAGCCCGAGCATCATGGCGTCGCGGCGGGAGAGGCCCGACAGGGACAGGTTCTTGCGTGAGCGCTTCATGGTTGGTTTCTCCTCTGGTTTTTCGTTGACGCCCGGCGGTCGCCGCCGGACGCTTGAAGATCGTCGGTCAGGCGATCCATTCCGTCACCGGCGCCGCCGCCTCGTGGAGCGGCTGGACGACGACGTCGATGAGCGAGGGGCCGCCATGCTCCAGCGCCGCCTTCATCGCGTTGCGCAGGTCGGCCGGATCCTCGACGCGCCACGCCTTGAGCCCGAAGGCCTCGGCGACGCGGGCGTGGTTCGTACGGTTGAAGTCGACGGAATAATAGCGCTTGCCGAAGCCAGAATCCTGTCCCGCCTTGATCCAGCCGAAGGCCGCATTGGAGAGGACCACGAGCGTCACGGGCGCACCCGTCCGCGCCAGCGTCTCCATTTCGCCCGCGTTGAACCCGAACGAGCCGTCGCCCATCACCGCGACGCATTTAGCCTCGGGCCGGGCGTAATAGGCCCCGAGGATGCCCGGCAGCGAATAGCCCAGCGCCCCATGGGCGCGGTTCGAGATCAGCCGGCCGCGCGCGTCGGAGAGTTCGTAATAGGCGGAGAGATAGGGACAGGGCGTTCCCGGATCGGCGACGACGATCGCGTCCTTCGGCAGGAGTTCGGACAAGGCGCGGATCACGCGCTCCGGCCTGATCGGGGCCTCGCTCGATTCCGCCAGCGCCATGAAACGCGCGAACTTGGATTCCTTGGCCGCCGCAACCGCCTTCCGCGCCGCCTCGCCCGAGCGTGTCTCCTCCCCGAGGGCCGCATCGACCGCCGTGAGCAACGCGGCAAGCGCGGCCTTCGCATCTCCGACGAGGGCCACTTCGGTCGGATAATTCGCCCCGATGACGGCGGGATCCGCATCGATATGAATGATCCTCTGCCCCTTGGTCGGATGCCGCCAGCGCTCGGTCGTGACCGATCCCGCGCGGCAGCCGACGAGGAGGACGAGGTCGGCCGCGTCGAGCACCGCGCGCGTCTCGACAGAGCCGCCGTTCGAGCCGACGACGCCGAGCGCCAGAGGATGATCGTCAAGGATCGCGCCCTGCCCGGAAATCGACGTCGCCACGGCAGCGCCGAGACGTTCCGCGAGAGTGGTGACCTCCGTGCGGGCGCGCGAGATCACAGGCCCGCCGCCGCAGACGATGAGCGGCGAGGAGGCCGCGACGAGGGCCTGCGCCGCCTCGAGCACGCGCTCGGGGAGCGGAGCCGAGCGTTCCGACGGGAACTGCCCGTGGGCGCGATGCCCCCAGATCTCCGTCTCCTCGACCGGCCCCTTCTGCACGTCGAAGGGCAGGCCCAGATGCACCGCGCCCGGACGACCGGTCGTCATCTGGCGGAAGGCGGCGCGCACCGCCTGCGGAAGCCCGGCGCTCGTGTCGATCACCGTGTTCCACTTGGTCAGCGGCGCGAACAGCGCCTTCTGGTCTAGTTCTGTCAGCGAATACTTGCCGCGCGAACCGACGCCGATATCGGTGGTGATGGCGAGGACCGAGATCGAGGATTCATTGGCCTCGACGACGCCCGGCAGGATATAGGTCGCGCCGCCGCCGCTCGGCCCCTCGCAGACGCCCACCCGGCCGGACACGCGGGCATAGACGTCCGCCATGTAGGAAGCCGAGCGCTCGTCGCGCGTGAGGACATGGCGGATGCCGTGGTCAAGCCTGTAGAGGGCGTCATAGAAGGGAAGGCTCGTGTCGCCGCACAGGCCGAAGACAACCTCGACGCCGTAGAGATCCAGCATGCGAACGAGCGCTTCCGCGCCGGACAGTTTGTTCATGATGCAACCCGGTTCCTGGTGTTGTGATCGATGAGCGCGAGCCTGGGCCCCTCGCCCATGCACAGCCGCGCGTAACCCTCGCGGATAACCTCGACGATCTGGTCCTGACGGCGCGTGATGTGCCGGCGCGCGACCCCGATCGCCTGCGCTTCGTCACCGGCGCGGATGGCGCGGACGAGGGCGCGATGCTCCGCCTGCGTCTCGTCGCGGCGGCCGCGCATGTCGACCCAGCGGAAGAAATGGATGCGCGCATTGATGTTGCGCAGCATGCGCAGGAGCTCGGGATTGCCCGTGAGTTCCGCGACCCGCTCGTGAAATCCCTCGTCGAGGGCGACCAGTTCCTCGACCTCCGCCCCGTCATGGGCGGCGACGCTGCGGTCGAGATAGGCGTCGAGGCAATCGAGCGCCGCGGGCTCGGCGCGCGAGCAGGCAAGCTGGGCAATGAAGCTTTCAAGGCCCAGCCGCGCCTCGTAGAGATCGTGCACGTCCTTGACGTCCAGCGGGCGCGCGAAGAATCCGCGTCCCTTCACCGAGACGAGCAGCTCCTCGGATACGAGCCGGTTCATCGCCTCGCGCAACGGTGTGCGGCTCAGGTTGAGCGCCCGTGCGAGCGCAACCTCGTTGACGCGGCTTCCGGGCGCGAAGCGATAGGTGATCGCCATGGCGCGCAGCGTTTCGTAGGCCCGCTGCGAGAGCTGCCGGTCGTCATCCTCGGGTGCTGCGCCTGTGGCTGCTGCGGGCAAGGGTCAGGCTCCATGCGGAAGGTCGTCCTGTATGCAGGCCAGCATACAAAGCGGCGCTTGCCCGACAACCCTTGCGGAATTGCATTTCCCTGCGGAAACGCCAACACGGAAATCGATCGCGCAGGAACTGGCGGCCTCAGCCGCGCAGCGCGGCCGCGACCGCGCCCGCCGCGGCGACGGCGTCATCTGCGGCGTGATAGATCCCGAAGCCCGTCCGCAGGCGATCGCCGCGCACATCCGTCACGATATGCGCCTCGGCCAGCCGTGCATGCAGGGCCGCGGCGTCGGGGCGCCGGAAGGTGAGGAAGTTCCCGCGCCGGGTTTCCGCGAGCGGGATCAGGAGATCGGTCTCGCCGAGCGGAGTTCCGGCCTCGCCGAGTGCGGTGACGAAGGCCTCCTGGAGCGCATGCGCGTGCGCATGGACGCGCGCCGCGTCGATCCCGAGCCCCTCAAGCCAGCGCATCACCGCGTTGAAGCGGTAGAGCGCACTCGGATCGAAGGTCGCGCCCATGAAGCGGAAGCCGTCCGTGGCGTAGCCGACGGCCCCTTCCTGCGGAGCCGAGAGCGCCGCGAAGGCTGCGTACCAGCCCGTCGCGCGCGGGCGCATCCCGTAGCCCGGAGGGCAATGCATGAAGGCCGCCCCCTCCCCGCTCATCGCGTATTTGTAACCGCCGCCCATGTAGAAGACGCGATCCGCGAGGCGCGAGAGATCGGTCGGAAGCGCCATGAAGCCGTGATAGCCGTCGATCACGACGAAGGTCTCGCGATCCGGCACGGCGGCGACGAGTTCATCGAGATCCGCGACCACGAAGCCGGAATTGAACAGGACCTGGCTGAACAGCACGATGTCATGCCCGCCGCGACGCACCGCCTCGGCGAAGCGATCGGTGAAAGTATCGAACGGCTCGGCGGCGACCCGCTCGATCCGCGCAAGCCCGTCCTCGGCGAGGCGCTGCGACAGGCGCGTGAAGGAATGAAACTCCCCGTCGGTCGTCAGGATCCGCACCGGCTTGTCGGGGACGAAGCAGGAGAACAGCCGCAGCCAGAGCTCGAAAGTGTTCTGCGAGAACACGACGCTCGATGCATCCGGCAGCGCGAGCGCCTTCGCCACATGGCCCTGCGCCTCCTTCCAGACCGGCCCCATGACATGCTCCCACTTGGCGTCGGCGAGCCGCGCGGCGTCGTCCCAGGCTTCGAGTTGCGCAACCCGCGCCACGTCCGGCCAGTAATGGTGAGAATGGGCCGCGAGGTGTATGCGCCCCGGTTTCGACGTGATGAAATGAGAGAAATGGGGACGCAGGTCGAGCATGAAGGCCTCGGCGCATCAGGGAAAGCGCTTCACCTTGTCGCCGCAGGCATGATATTTCAAGCTTTAAACATTTCTGGAGAGCGCCATGGCGACCAGCGAAGCCCATACCGATTTCTCGAAGGAGATGTCGTACGGCGACTATCTCGACCTCGACACCCTGCTCGCGGCGCAGAATCCCCTCTCCGACAAGCACGACGAATGGCTCTTCATCATCATCCACCAGGTGCAGGAACTCTGGATGAAGCTGTTCCTCAAGGAGCTGGACGCGGCCTCCTCCTGCATCCGGGAAGACAACCTGCGCCCGGCCTTCAAGGCGCTGGCGCGCTGCGGGCGCATCCAGGAGCAGCTCGTGCGGTCATGGGACGTCCTCGCGACCATGACCCCGGCCGATTATCTCGCCTTCCGCGACAAGCTCGGACGCTCCTCGGGATTCCAGTCCTTCCAGTACCGCATGATCGAGTTCAAGCTCGGCGCGAAGAACGAGAAGATGCTGCGGCCCCACGCCCATCGGGCCGACCGGCTCGCGCCGCTCACCGCTTCATATGAAGCCCCTTCGATCTATGACGAGGCGATCCGGCTCCTCGCCCGGCGCGGCCTTCCCATCCCGCAGGAGACGCTCGGGCGCGACGTGCGCCGTCCCTACGAGGCCGACCCCGCCGTCGCCGGCGCCTGGGAGAGCATCTATCGCGACTCCGGGACCTGGTTCGATCTCTACGAGCTGGCCGAGGAACTGGTCGATCTCGAGGACCTCATGCGCCAGTGGCGCTTCCGCCACGTCACCGCCGTCGAGCGGATCATCGGGATGCGGATGGGCACCGGCGGATCGGCGGGCGTCGGCTATCTCAAGAGCATCCTCGACAAGAGCTTCTTCCCCGAGCTCTGGGGCCTGAGGACGCGTCTTTAGGAAACGCAAACCGCGTCAGTCGAATCCGCGGCCAAATATTCCGCGAATTGCGAAGAATTCACCCTTGCGTGCAAAAAACGTTTCCGAGCGGGTCCGGCGTTGATATGGACACGCCGGGAGCGGGAAAATGACCCTGAAGCAGAATACCTCCGGCGATACCCTGATCGCGCTGTTCGAGCGCGAGGGCTATGCGCTAGTCGAGCCGCCGGTGCTGCAGCCGGCCGACCTGTTCCTCGACCTCTCGGGCGAGGAGATGCGGCGCCGCATGTTCGTCACGCAGGACGCCGAGGGCGTCGAAATGTGCCTGCGCCCGGAATTCACTATCCCCGTCTGCCGCCGCCATCTCGAGAATGCCGGGTCCGGCGGCGCGAGCTATTGCTATCGCGGCCCGGTCTTCCGGCTCCGCACCGGCGAGACGGGCGAATTCCTGCAGGCGGGGATCGAATCCATCGGCCGCACGGACATCGCCGCCGCCGACGCCGAGGTGCTTGCCCTTGCGATTGCGGGGCTCGACGCCCTCGACGCGGGTGAAACCGCAGTCCGGCTCGGGGATGTCGGCCTGCTCGAGGCGATCATCGACAGCCTGAACGTCCCCGGCGCCGCCAAGAGCCGCCTCATCCGCGCGATCGTCTCCGGCCAGGGGGTGAGCGCGCTTGCCGAGCCGGCGAGCGTGAATGGCGACACCGAACATGCCGGCCTCCTTGCGGCAATCGAGGGCCAGGATCCGCAGGCCGCGCGCGCCTTCGTCGAGGACGTGCTGGCGATCGCGGGCATTTCGTCCGTCGGCGGGCGCAGCGCCGGCGATATCGCGGAGCGCTTCCTCGCCCGCGCGGCGCAGCGCGGCGGCGGCCTCTCGGACGAGGCTCGCGAAATTCTCAGGCGCTATCTCGCGATCACAGGCGATCCCGACGAGGCGGGAGCGCGCATCCGCGATCTCGCCGATGAAGCCGGGCTCGAAATCGGCCCGGCGCTTGCACTCTATGAAGAGCGGGCCGGCTTCATCGCCGCGCGCGGCATCGACGTCGCCAGGCTCGCGTTCAGCGCGGATTTCGCGCGCAACCTCGATTATTATACCGGCTTCATCTTCGAAATCGCGCCGGCAGGCGGCGGTGCGAAGCCGCTCGTCGGCGGCGGCCGCTACGATCGCCTGCTCCAGCATCTCGGCAGCGAGACGCCGCAGCCCGCGATCGGCTGCTCCTTCTGGCTCGACCGCATTGCCCGGGGAGGACGCGCATGAGCGATTCGCCGCTGATCATCGCCGTGCCCTCAAAGGGGCGGCTGCAGGAAAATGTCGCGGCGTTCTTCGCCCGCGCGGGGCTCGCCTTCTCGAAGTCGCGGGGCTCGCGGGACTATCGCGGCGTCATCGCCGGAATGCCGGATGTCGAGGTCGCTTTCCTCTCGGCTTCGGAGATCGTCACCCAGCTCGCCCAGGGCGCGGTGCATCTCGGCGTCACGGGCGAGGACCTGATTCGCGAGCAGATCGCCGAGGCGGACGAAGCCGTCGCGCTCCTGACGCCGCTGGGTTTCGGCCAGGCGAATGTCGTCGTCGCCGCGCCGCAGGCCTGGATCGACGTGCGGACCATGGCCGATCTGGAGGAAGTCGCCGTCGACCTTCGGGCCCGCCACGGGCGCAAGATGCGGGTCGCGACGAAGTACATCAATCTCACCCGCCGTTTCTTCGCGGAGAAGGGCGTCGCGGATTACCGGATCGTCGAATCACTCGGGGCAACCGAGGGCGCGCCCGCCTCAGGGGCGGCGGAGATCATCGTCGACATCACCACCACCGGCGCGACGCTCGCCGCGAATGCGCTGAAGGTCCTCGACGACGGCGTGATGCTGCGCTCGGAAGCCAATCTCGTTGCTTCGCTGCGCGCGGATTGGTCGCCGGGGGCGAGGGCGGCGGCGCGCGCGATCCTCACCCGGATCGCGGCGGAGGAAGAGGCGCGCATGGTCCGCGAGATACGGGCCCATATCGGCGCGGATCAGGCCGCCGCCGTGCGCGAGGCCGCCAACGATTTCGACGCGCATCTCCCCTTCGGCAATTCCGGCCCCGAGCTCGTCATGCATTGCCGGCATGACCAGGTGTTTCGCGTTGTGGAGAAGCTCGCGGATGCTGGCGCGCGCGACATCACGGTGCGGACGCTCGACTACATCTTCCGGCGCGACAACGAACTCACCCGGCGGCTCGAGCAGCGCCTCGGATAAAAAATGAGGCCGCCTCGGGGGAACGAGACGGCCTCGGGAGGTCGCGGCCGCACCGGGGGAAGGACCGGCCGCTCGCGGAGGAAGTCCGTTTCCGAACTCCTGTTCGCTTTACGCTGCTTCCCGCGAACCGGATCATCCCATCTCGAAAATTTTGCGCCGGGCGTCACAGGACCTGCGGCGCGACCATCACGATGCGTGTCGATCCGTCGGAGGGCGGCGTCACCTCGATGACGCGCCGCTGGTCGTGCCACAGGCTGGTAAACGCGTAGCCGGCCATGACCGCGATGAGCATCGCCAGAAGCAGCATGCAGCGCACGGCGTTGTCGTTCGCGATTTCCGTTTCATCGTAGAACGGGTCCTCCGGCGTCCGCGCCCGCAGGCTGCGGCCGCCGATCGAGACGACGTCGCGGGAGGGGATTCGGGCGAGCGCGCCATCCATGGCGGAGGGACGATCCGCAGCCTCCCCAGCACGCAGGCGACGCGCGGCCTCCATGTCGGCGAAGGTCAGGTCTAGGATCGGCTCCTCGGCCGGAGGAGCGGCCTCGCCCTCGGCCTCGCGCCCGCGCGCCTCCTGGGCGCGCGCCTTGAGGTAAGGAAGGGGATCGAGCGTCATCCAGCCCCTCGGCGAGATGAGCGCCTCGTCCACCGCCAGCCGCCGCCTCGCACGCGGCGACGCCGCGCGCTGGCTTCCCTCGGGGTTCTGTTCCTGGCGTTCGTCGATCACGCGGCACCTTACGTAAGGTTAAAGAAGCGTAAACGCAGTTATGGCCCCGCGGTTGCGTCTCCGCCAGCCTGGAACGTGATTATGGTTAACGGCGCTTAATTGTCCACACGCACGGGCATTGTCTTGTGTGGAACGATCACCTGGATGCCGCTGCCCTGCATGAGTTCGACGAATTCGTCCGCGTTCTGGGCGATAATCGGGAAGGTCCCGTAATGGCAGGGAATTGCCGCCTTCGCCTTGGGAAAGAAGCGCTTCATGGCAAAGGCCGCCGTCTTCGCGCTCATGGTGAAGCGGTCCCCGATCGGGATGATGACGACGTCCGGCTCGTGCAGTTCGGCGATGAGGGCCATGTCTCCAAACACGTCGGTGTCGCCCATGTGATAGACGGTGGGCTCCCCCGGCGCCTTCACGATCAGTCCGTTTGCGCTGCCGAGCGGATAGCCGACGCCTGCCTCTACGAGACCGGCCGAATGGTCGGCGCGCACCATCGTCACGGTGAACCCGCCCTGGTCGGTGGTGCCTCCGGTATTCATCGGGTCGAACTTCTCGAGCCCCTGGCTCGCCAGGTGCATGCACAGATCGAAATTCGTCACGACCGGCGCGCCGGTCTTCTTCGAGATCGCGACGGCATCCCCGATGTGATCGCCGTGGCCATGCGTGATCAGGACATGTGTCGCCCCCGCCCCGGCCGCCTCGACATCGCCCTCGAAGCCGGGGTTGTTGGTGAAGAACGGGTCGATCAGGACGATCTTGTCGGCGAATTCCAGACGAAAGGCCGAATGGCCGAACCAGGTGATTTTCATGCCTCGCACTCCCTTTTCGTTTGCCCTATGGTCGCGTCTTTCGCGCCGGAGGCGCAACCCCGTCGGACGATCGAGCCCCGTATGAGCCTGCCCAACCCACATGTGCGCGCCACGCCCGGCGCATCGCTTCGCTGCCCATGAACGTGGAACTCGAAGCGCTCCCCGGCAAGCTGCCGGATTACGGAAGGCTGCTGGGAATCGATCTCGGCACGAAGACAATCGGCCTCGCGATCAGCGATGTCGAGCGCCATTTCGCCTCGCCGCTCGAGACCCTGAAGCGCACGAAATTCACGCCCGACGCCGCTGCCCTGAAGCGAATCATCGAGAAATTCGGCATTGTCGCCATTATTATCGGGCTGCCGCTGAACATGGACGGCTCGGAGGGGCCGCGCGCGCAGTCAACGCGTTCCTTCGTCAAGAACCTGACGCCCCTCGTCGGCATCCCCATCGCCTTCTGGGACGAGCGCCTGTCGACGGCGGCCGTCACGCGGACCCTGCTCGAGGCAGACGCCTCCCGGGCGCGACGGGGAGAACTCATCGACAAGATGGCCGCCGCCTACATTCTTCAGGGCGCGCTGGACCGCCTCGAGCGCCTCGCCCGCGACGCCGCCGGCGACGATTTTCAGGATTGGGAATAGGCGACGATGACATCAAGGGCCTTTGAAGGCGTGATGGAGATCCTGCGCGCAATCGGACGATGGCTTGATTCCGTCACCGTCTCAGCGCTCGCGCGGCCGCTCGCCGCCGCTGCCTGGATCATTGGGCTCTACGTCCTCATCTGGACGCTGGCGCAGGCCCTTTTCTTCTATACGCCGCGCAGCGACACCGTCGAGATCATGGCGCTTGCGCCCTTCTGGCCGCTCGGGATGGCAAAGCACCCGACGCTTCCCGTCTGGCTGCAGGAGATCGCCTTTCTGGTGACGGGCCGGGCGCATGCCTCGACCTACGCTCTCTCCATGCTCCTCATGGGCGGCACGCTCGCTCTCCTCTGGATCCATGCGCGCCGGATCACGACGCCGCAGATCGCGCTCGTGGCGGTGGCGCTGACATTGGCGAACTATTATTTCACCGCGCCGGTGACGCAGTACAACCACAATGTCCCGTCGCTTTTCTTCGGCGCGGCCCTGGTGCTCGCCTATCGCGAGGCGATTCTTGGCGGGCGGATATGGTCGTGGATCGGCGTCGGCCTCGCCGCGGCTGCCCTCTTCCTGACGAAGTACAGCGGCGCGTTCCTCGTGATCGCCCTCGCCGGACATGCGCTCTGCTTCGCGAAGGGTCGGGCGCGCATCGCCACGCCGGGTCCCTGGCTCGCCGTCGCGGTCTTCGTCGCCGCCATTGCGCCGCATCTCGTCTGGCTCTACGGCGCGCCGGCAAGTCCCGTCGCCTATGCCTTCGAACGACAAGCCGACAACGTCACACTGCTCGACCGGGTCTGGATCGGGATCAGCTTCATCCTGTCCCAGATCGGGTTCCATGCAGGCTTCATCGTGGCGATCGGCCTCGTCGCCCTGCGCCTGTCGCGCGATGCGAAGCCCGTCGTCATCGAGAACCCCCGGGTTTCCGGCTTCGACCTTTCGCTCATCCTCGTCGCGACGCTCGCCCCGATGCTGATCAATGCGGCGATCAATGCCGTTTCCGCTGTGCACGGGCGGCCGGAATGGGGCGGCGCGTATTTCTTCTTCTCCGCGCTCGCCGTGATCCTGCTCCTGCCGCGCCGCCTGACTCTGCGCAATCCACGCGGCGCGAGCTTCCTCCTGGCGATCCTGCTCTTCATCCTCCCGCTTGCGGTGACGATCGCGCCGAGCATCAACCGCCCGACACATCCAGCCCTCTATCCCGCGCGGGATGTAGCGGCGGCGGTCGCGCGGGAATGGCGGGAGGCCGCCGGGGAAGCGCCCCTGCGCTACCTCGTCGGTCCCGGGAACATGACGACCTACGCCGTGGCCCTCTGTCTCGAACCGACACCGCTCGTCATACACGGACCCGAGCCGGAGGCGGGCCTGCCCTTCGACGCTGAGGCGCTGCGCGGGGCCGGCGCGGTCGCGATATGGCCCTCGGGCGAGCAGCCGATCCTGCCTCTGCCGGTGGCGGGCGCGCAGCCTGTGGCCGATATCGCGCCCGCCCGGCCGGGCCTGTTCCGCGACGGGCCGCCGGTCAGCCTCACGATCTATGTCGTGCCGCCGCGCTGATCACGCGGGCTTCTCCATGAGCCGGGCGGCGTAGCGGGCCATCAGGTCGATCTCGAGATTGAGCGCATCGCCCTCCCCGCGCTCGCCCCAGGTGGTGACGGCGAGCGTATGGGGGATGAGGAGGACGGAGAAGACGTCGCCCTCCACGCCGTTGACGGTCAGGGACGTCCCGTCCAGCGCGACCGAACCCTTCTCGGCAATGAAGCGCGAGAGCGCGGGCGGCGCCTCGATGTCGAAGCGCGCCGTCGGCCCCCATTCGCCCTCGCCCGTGACGGCGATGCGGCGCAGGATCCGCGCGATCCCGTCCACATGGCCGGTGACGATGTGGCCGCCCAGCTCGTCGCCGATCTTGAGGGAGCGCTCGAGGTTGAGCCGCGTGCCGGCTTGCCAGCTCCCCGCCGTCGTCCGCGCCAGCGTCTCCGCCGCGACATCGACCTCGAACCATGATCCGCCGGGCCGCGGGCCGACATCGATGACGGTCAGGCAAGGCCCGCCGCAGGCGATCGACGCGCCGAGCGCGATGCTCGCCGGATCGTAGGACGATTCGATGCGCATGCGGCGCAGCCTGTCCCCCGTCCCGACCGAGACGATCGTGCCGAGGTCGGTGACGATACCGGTGAACATCAGGCCTTCCTTTCAAAAACCTCGAAGAGATCGGAGCCCGCCCGGCTCGTGTCGATCAGGCTCATGTCGTGGTCGATATAGCGCGCCAGTCCCGCGCCGACAGCAGGCAGGCCCTGGCCCGCCCGGACCTCGGGCGCGCTCACCAGCACCGCCTCGTCGATCAGGCCCGCCCGGGCGAGCCCCTCCGCCAAAGCCGGCCCGCCCTCGCAGAAGACCCGGGTTATTCCGCGCATGGCCAGAAGCCGCAGCGCCTCGTCGAGCCGGACGCGCCCCTCCTCGTCCGCGCCGACTCGCATCACCTCGACGCCCAGCGAGACGAGCCGCCGCTCCGCCTCGACCGGGGCATTCACCGTGGTGATCACCCATGTCGGCGGCGCCCCGGCATTCTGCACGAGCTTCGAGCGCTCGGACAGCGCAAGCCGGCTGTCGAGGACGACGCGCACCGGGGAAGCCGCTTCCAGTCCGGGGAGCCGCACCGTGAGGAGCGGATCGTCGGCGGCGACGGTGCCCGAACCGACGAGGATCGCATCCGCGTGGGACCGCATGAGGTGAATGCGGGCATTGGCCAGTTCGCCGGTGATCAGCAGCCGCGTGCTTCCGGCCGCCGCCGCGAACCCGTCGGCGGTGCGGGCGAGCTTGACGGTCACGCTGGGGCGGCCCTGGGTCACGCGCAGGATGTGCCCGCGATGGCTGCGCGCCGCCTCCTGCGCGAGAACCCCCGTCGTGACGAGCACCCCGGCCTGCCTCAGGAGCGCGTGTCCGCGCCCGCTCACGCGCGGGTCGGGATCGGCCAGCGCCGTAACCACCCGCGCCACACCCGATGCGATGACGGCCTCCGCGCAGGGGGAGGTCTTGCCGTGATGCGAGCATGGCTCGAGGGTGACGTAGATCGTCGCTCCCCGCGCCGCTTCGCCCGCACGCGCGAGGGCGACCCGCTCCGCATGGGGACGCCCTCCCGCCTGCGTGATCCCCCGCGCGAGGATGACCGGCTCGCCCGTGGCGAAGGATACGACGATCGCGCCGACGGAAGGATTGGGCCAGGTCGCGCCAAGATGTCGCTCGCCAAGCGCCAGCGCCGTGCGCATGAAGCGTTCGTCATGCGCGCTCGCTTCCTTGAAAAGCGCCGCCTGTTCCGCGGCGGAGGTCATGACGCGCCGGGCTCCGGATCCCCCTGGACGAGCGTCTCGGGCGAGCGGCCGAGGCCGCCGAGAAGCTCTTCGAAATCCTTGGCTTCGCGGAAATTCTTGTAGACGGAGGCGAAGCGGACATAGGCGACGTCATCGAGGGCCTTGAGCCCTTCCATGACGAGTTCCCCGAGCGTTTCGCTGGGGATGTCGCCGTCGCTGGTGCTCTCGAGCTGGCGCACGATGCCGTTGAGCATGCGTTCGACGCGCGCCGGATCGACCGAGCGCTTGCGCAGGGCGACGTCAATGGAGCGCTGGAGCTTGTCGCGGTCGAAGGGCGCGCGCTTGCCCGAGCGCTTGATCACGAACAGTTCCCGCAACTGCACGCGCTCGAAGGTCGTAAAGCGCCCCCCGCAATCGGAGCAGACGCGCCTGCGCCGGATGGCGGCCGAATCCTCCGTCGGCCGCGAATCCTTCACCTGCGTGTCGAGGCTTCCGCAATACGGGCAGCGCATGGCTCCCGCCGCTTAGCCGTAGATCGGGAACCGGCGCGTGAGCGCATGGACGCGCTCCTTCACCGATGCCTCGACCGCCGCATTGCCGTCCTCGCCGTTCATCGCAACGCCGTCGAGCGTCTCGACGATAAGCGCACCGACCTCCTGGAACTCGGCGATGCCGAAGCCCCGCGTGGTGCAGGCGGGAGTGCCGAGCCGCACGCCCGAGGTCACCATCGGCTTCTCCGGATCGAAGGGCACGCCGTTCTTGTTGCAGGTGATGTGCGCGCGCGTGAGCGCCGCCTCCGCCGCCTTTCCGGTGAGCTTCTTCGGGCGCAGGTCGACAAGCATGAGATGGTTGTCGGTCCCGCCCGTGATGATGGCGAATCCGCCATCGGCCACCGTCCGCGCGAGAGCCCGGGCATTCTCGACCACCGCCTGCGCGTAGAGCTTGAACTCCGGGCGCAGGGCCTCGCCAAAGGCGACCGCCTTCGCCGCGATCACATGCATGAGCGGGCCGCCCTGGAGGCCGGGGAAGATCGCCGAGTTGAACTTCTTGGCGAGCGCCTCGTCATTCGTCAGGATCATGCCGCCGCGCGGGCCGCGCAGGGTCTTGTGGGTCGTGGTCGTCGCGACATGCGCGTGCGGGAACGGCGAGGGATGCGCGCCGCCCGCCACGAGGCCGGCGAAATGGGCGATGTCGACCATGAAATACGCGCCCACCGCATCCGCGATCTCGCGGAACTTCGCGAAATCCCAATGGCGGGGATAGGCGGAGCCGCCCGCGACGATCACCTTCGGCTTGTGCTCGTGAGCCAGCCGCTCGACCTCATCCATGTCGACGCGCTGGTCGTCCGGGCGCACGTTGTAGCTGACCACGTTGAACCACTTGCCGGACATGTTGACCGGCGCGCCGTGGGTGAGATGGCCGCCCGCGGCGAGGTCGAGCCCCATGAAGGTGTCGCCCGGCTGCATCAGGGCCATGAACACGGCCTGGTTCGCCTGCGAGCCGGAATTGGGCTGCACATTGGCGAACTGGCAGTCGAACAGGCGGCAGGCGCGCTCGATCGCGAGCTTCTCCGCGATGTCCACGAACTGGCAGCCGGCATAGTAGCGGCGGCCCGGATAGCCCTCCGCGTACTTGTTCGTCATGATCGAGCCCTGGGCCTCGAGAACGGCGCGCGAGACGATGTTCTCGGAGGCGATGAGCTCGATCTCGTCGCGCTGGCGGCCCAGTTCCAGCTCGATCGCCTTTGCGATCTCGGGATCGGTATCGCTCAATCCGGCGGAAAAGAACGAGTTCGAGAAGTGACTGGTGCTCGCCTGGCCTGCGCTCATCTTAATCCTCGCAACATCGGCCGGCCCGTTCTCGCGCATCGAGACATGGCCCGCCTTTCAGGGAAGCCTGGCGGCTCCGCCCCGGGAATCTGGCGGCGTGTTACCATGCCGGCTTGTAAACCGCCAAGTGCGTTCTGTGCCGCTGCGGGACTACGTCACGCCCCGCGTTCAGGTCCCCGTCGCGGCGGACCGGCTCGCGACGGCGGGCTCCCCGGCGACGATCGGCCCCGTTGCAGTCGAGCCGCGCGGATTGCTTTGCACGCCGCCGCAAAGAGGCGCCCGGACTCCCGTCGTGGTCGGATAGGTCAGCGGCAGGCCGCGAAGGCTGCGCACGGCGAGGAAGCCGAAGGCCTGGGCCTCGAGAAAATCGCTGGACCAGCCGAGCGCCTCGGCATCCGTCACGCGCACCTGCAATTCGCGGCCCAGTCTTTCCATCAGGGCGGGGTTCTTGGCCCCCCCGCCCGCTACGATCCAGCGCGCGGGCTTCTCCTTCGCGTGGTCGAGGGCCCTGACGATGGAGCGCACGGTGAAGGCGAGGAGCGTCGCCGCCGCGTCCGGCGTCGCCAGATGCCCCACGATCCCGTGCGAGAACCAGTTGCGGTCAAGCGACTTGGGCGGCCGCCGGGCGAAATAGGGATGGGCGAGAAGCCATGCCATCAGCGCCTCGTCCTCCTTGCCGGAGGCGGCGAGACGCCCGTCATCGTCGAAGGCCGCGCCAAGCCTCTCCCCGACGAGATCGTCGATCAGCGCATTGCCCGGCCCCGTGTCGAAGGCCAGCATCTCGCCGTCGGAGAAGATGAAGGTGACGTTCGCCACGCCTCCGACATTGAGGATCGCCACCGGGAGGCCGGCATCGCTCGAAGCCGCCAGGGCGCGATGGAACACCGGAACGAGCGGTGCTCCCTGACCGCCCGCGGCCACATCCGCCGCGCGGAAATCGTGGGCGACGCGAATCCCGAGCCTGTCCGCGAGACGCTCTCCGTCGCCGATCTGGACGGTGAGACCAAGTTCCGGCCGGTGCAGCACCGTCTGCCCGTGGAAGCCGACGACGTCGATCGCGTCGGCGGCGAGCCTCTCCTGCGCGAGGAGGATCTCGACCGCCTCGGCATGGGCCTGCGTCACGATGGCCTCGGCCTGACGAACCCGTCCGGGCCGCTCCGCGCGCTCCGTGATCGCGCAGGCGTCCAGGAGCGCGCCGCGCAGGACCTCCCGCTCGGAGGGGGTGTAGGCGCGGTAAGCCGTTGCACCGAAGGCGGAAATCCGTTCACCGTCGGTATCGACCAGCGCCACGTCCACCCCGTCCAGCGAGGTCCCGCTCATCGTTCCTATCGCGCGCAGACCGGCCATGCAGCGAATCCCCGTGAATTTTCTCCATTAAGCTGATACACGGCCCGCGCGTCGACTTGAACGAAGAAGAGCAGAGAACCGCGATGAGCGCGCCGAAATCCGACTTTTTGCACATCCTGACCGAACGCGGCTTCATACACCAGTGCTCGGACCTCGAGGGCCTGGACGAGAAGGCGAAGGCCGGCGAGGTGGTGGCCTATGTCGGATATGACTGCACCGCGCCCTCCCTGCATGTTGGGCATCTCCTCTCCATCATGATGCTTCACTGGCTGCAGCGCACCGGCGGCAAGCCAATCACGCTGATGGGCGGCGGCACGACCCGCGTCGGCGATCCTTCGGGCAAGGACGAGAGCCGCAAGCTCCTCACCGTCGAGCAGATCGACGCCAACAAGGAGAGCATCAAGGGCACGTTCTCGCGCTTCGTCGCGTTCGGCGCGGGTTCCGGCGACGCGGTGATGGTGGACAACGCGGAATGGCTCGCGCCCCTCAACTATATCGAGTTCCTGCGCGAGGTCGGCCGCCACTTCTCGGTCAATCGGATGCTGAGCTTCGACTCGGTGAAGCTGCGCCTCGATCGGGAGCACGAGCTTTCCTTCCTCGAATTCAACTACATGATCCTTCAGGCCTATGATTACGTCGAGCTGGCGCGCCGCTACGGCTGCAACCTGCAGATGGGCGGCTCCGACCAGTGGGGCAACATCATCAACGGCATCGATCTCGGACGGCGCATGGGCACGCATCAGCTCTACGCGCTGACCTGCCCGCTTCTGACCACCTCCTCCGGGGCGAAGATGGGCAAGACGGCGGCGGGCGCGGTCTGGCTCAACGCCGACATGCTCAGCCCTTGGGATTACTGGCAGTTCTGGCGCAACACGGAAGACGGCGATGTCGGCCGCTTCCTCAAGCTCTTCACGCTCCTTCCCCTCGACGAGATCGCGCGCCTTGCGGCGCTCCAGGGGGCCGAGATCAACGAGGCGAAGAAGGTTCTCGCCAACGAGGCGACGGCGCTCATGCACGGACGCGCGGCGGCGGACGAGGCGGCCGAGACCGCGCGCAAGACCTTCGAGCAGGGCGCGCTGGCCGAAAGCCTCCCCACCGTGGCGATCCCAGCCGCGGTGCTCGACGCCGGCATCGGCGTGCTGACCGCCTTCGGCCCGGAATACGCGAAACTCGTCCCGTCGATGAGCGAAGCGCGCCGGCAGGTCAAGGCCGGGGGCCTGCGCGTCAACGATACCCCCGTCTCCGACGACCGCGCCGTGCTGCGCATGAGCGACCTGAGCGAGGGTGTGATCAAGCTGTCCTTCGGGAAGAAGCGCCACGTGCTCCTGCGCCCCTCCGCGTGAGAGTGAGGCAACGCGCCTCCGTCTCAGGCAGCCTTGCCGACGCAGCCTCCAGCCCTCCCTCCCAAACACTCCCTCTCGTGTCATCCCCGGCGGCGCGAAGCGCCGGGAAGGGGATCCACGCGAGCGGCTCATGGAGCCTCAGGGGCGGGCGCGCCGACCCCCTGCGTCACCGTCACGGCAGGATCCCCTTCCCTTCCGCCGCTGACGCGGCTCCAGCCGGGGATGACATGGAGGGGGGAGCGTGGCTTTGGCGGGGGACACCTGAGCCGGGTGTAGCCAGCCTCGCAACCGTCAACCCCATCCAAGCCCCACCCCTCTCGTGTCATCCCCGGCGGCGCGAAGCGCCGGGAAGGGGATCCCGGCGAGCGGGTCATGGAGCCTCTAGGGCGAGCGCGCCGGCCCCCTGCATCGCCGTCACGGCAGGATCCCCTTCCCCTCCGCCGCTGACGCGGCTCCAGCCGGGGATGACATGCAGGGGGGAGTGCGGCTTGAGCGGGAGGCGCAGGTCATCGCCTTCCAGGCTTGAAAATCGCTGCGCGGCCTTTACACGCCCGGTCCCGGACTGATAACCCGGACCAAAGACGAAAACCCGAAAGTCCATCAGCACCATGCGCGCCGAAATCGAATCGCTGGTCGAGACCGCCAAGCAGTCCATAGGGCTGCTGAGGAGGCATCTTTGACTGGGACAAGTCCCAGCGCCGTCTCGCCGAACTGAATGCCCTCTCCGAAAATCCCGATCTCTGGAACGATCCCGAAGCTGCGCAGAAGCTGATGCGCGAACGCGATTCGCTGGAGACGCAGATCAACACGATCAAGCGGCTCGAACAGGAACTCGACGACGCGCTCACGCTGATCGAACTCGGCGAGGCCGAGGACGACGAGGCGACCATCACCGAGGGCGAGGCGTCGATCCGCAAGATCGAGACGGAGGCGGAACGCGCCCAGATCGAGGCGCTGCTTTCCGGCGAGGCCGACGCCAACGACGCCTATATCGAGGTCCATTCCGGCGCCGGCGGCACCGAAAGCCAGGACTGGGCGAACATGCTCTTGCGCATGTACATGCGCTGGGGCGAGAAGCGCGGCTTCAAGGTCGAGCTGCTGGAGATCTCCGACGGCGAGGAGGCCGGCATCAAGGGCGCGACCGTGCTCGTCAAGGGTCACAACGCCTATGGCTGGCTGAAGACCGAATCGGGCGTGCACCGCCTGGTGCGGATCTCGCCCTACGATTCGAATGCCCGCCGCCACACCAGCTTCGCATCCGTCTGGATCTACCCGGTGATCGACGACAAGATCGAGATCGAGGTCAACGAGAGCGACTGCCGCATCGATACGTACCGCGCCTCCGGGGCCGGCGGGCAGCACATCAACACCACCGATTCGGCGGTGCGCATCACCCATATCCCGACGGGCATCGTCGTCGCCTGCCAGCAGGAGCGCTCGCAGCACAAGAACCGCGCGAAGGCCTGGGACATGCTCCGCGCGCGCCTCTACGAGCGGGAACTGAAGATCCGGGAAGAGAAGGCCAACGCGGAGGCGGCCTCAAAGTCCGACATTGGCTGGGGCCACCAGATCCGTTCCTACGTGCTCCAGCCCTACCAGCTCGTGAAGGACCTGCGCACGGGCACGCAGTCGACGAGCCCCTCGGACGTTCTCGACGGCGATCTCGATCCCTTCATGGAAGCCTCGCTGGCGCAGCGCGTCGCCGGCAAGGAAGGAGCCGTGGTCGAGGATATCGACTGAGAGCGGGGGCCCGGCCGATCACTCGCCGGGCTCCTCCTCAAACTCTTCCGACAACAGCCGGCCTGCCTGCAGGAAGCGCTTCGGGTCGATCGGCTTGTCGTTGATGCGCGTCTCGTAGTGCAGGTGCGGCCCGGTCGAACGCCCGGTTGATCCCGCGCGGCCGATGACGTCGCCGGCCGTCACGTATTGTCCGGGAACGACGCTGATCGCCGAGAGATGCGCGAACCGGGTCGTGATGTCGTTGCCGTGATCGATCTCGACCATCTTTCCGTAACCGCCGTGATACTCGGCGATCGTCACCCTCCCCGCCCCGGTGGCGAGGATCGGCGTCCCGGTCCGCGCACGGAAATCGATCCCGCTATGCATCGCAGGCCGGCGGGTGAAGGGATCCCGGCGCACGCCGAAGCTGCTGCTGACGCTGATCCGCTCGGCGACAGGCCGATCGAACGGCAGCGCCTCGGTCGTCCGGCGCAGGCGGTCGAGGGCGATGAGATTCTCCTGGAGCGAGCCCACCATGGCCTCGAAGGGCCCCGCCTCCGGATCGAGCCCGACGGGGAGATAGGGGCCACCGACGCCCGCCTCTCCGCCGTCGGCGAACTCGAGCGGATCGAGCCTGTCCGGATCGAGGCCGGTCTGGATGATCGCCTCGCGCAGGCGGGCCGCATCAGAAGCAATGGTGGTGTTGAGCGCGTCGAGGCGCATGAACTGGTCCGCTTCGACGAAGCCGAGCGAGAGCTCGATTGCGCCGAGCTGGGCGAACAGGGAAGGAGCCGCCTCCAGCCGGGACTGGCGGCCGGTTCCCGGCCCTTCCCCGCGCAGGCGCAGCTGGAAGGGATCAGGCGCCGGCGCGGGCTTCGCGGGAACGGACTGCGCCGGGGCGGGCTTGCGCTCGACCGGGGCGAAGGCGCTGGCGCGGGCGGGAACCGGGATCGTCCCCGTCGTGACGATCGTGTCGGGAGCCGGATCGGGCTGGGGCAGGTCGTCGGCGTCGATGTGGCTCCCGAGACTGAAGAGCATCGCCTGGCGGGTTTCAATCTCGACCTGCCGGCTGACGAGATGCGCGACGCGATCCTCGAGGCTGTCCTGCTCGAGAAGCTTCTGGCTGGCGACGCGGTCGAGCCGCGCGCGCATGGCGGCGAGCTTTTCGGTGTAGGTGGCGTGGACGGTTGCCTGACGGCGCAGCAATTGCGCCGTCACGTCATCCGTCGAGAGAATGTACCAGGTGGCCGCCGCGGCCCAGGCCATGACGACGGCAAACATCACCCCGAGGATGGTCACGGTCAGAGGACGAACAACCAGCGTCGACCTTGGAGGCTGTTCGCTGACCAATGGACGGCGCAGGCTTGAAACCCGTCTGATACTCTCACCATGCATCGCGTCGTTTCCCGATCAGATACGACGCGATTAGGACCCGTTAAGGTTAAGATTGCGGAAACAACCTGTCGTTAATTCTTGACGCTCGGGAGATTCATTCTCCCCGCACCGCCGCCAGGACCTCCTCGGCATGACCGGGCACCTTCACCTTCGACCATATCCGGACGATGCGCCCCTCTTCGTCGATCAGGAAGGTGGAGCGTTCGACCCCCATGTATTTCCGGCCATACATGCTCTTCTCCACCCAGACGCCATAGGCCTCGAGCATGGTCTTTTCTTCGTCGGAGACGAGCGGAAAGCCCAGCTCGTACTTCGCCTCGAACTTCTCGTGGCTCTTGATCCCGTCGGGCGAGACGCCGATCACGACGGCTCCGGCGGCAGCGAAATCGTCGCGGAGACCGTTGAACGCGATCGCTTCCTTTGTACAACCACTGGTATCATCCTTCGGGTAGAAGTAAAGAACCACCTTCTTCCCCGAGAGCCCGGTCAGGCTGATCGTGCGTCCGCCCGTCGCGGGCAAGTCGAAATCCGGAGCGGCGTCGCCCACATTGAGACCCATGTTGCCTTCCTTTCGTCCTATTCCGAAGATGATTGTGATTCTGCCGCAGGCGATACGATCCGTAGCGTCGCAAGGATCACCGTCAAGCGCTAGGGTGGAGATGAAGGGCGTGATTCTTCCGGGCGCCCCGCCGCAGGTAACGTATTGAAGGACGACGTCACGCATCTTCAGCAAAGCGAGTTGCGCCGGCCACGGCGCATGCGAAGACGCGCGCGCGGGCGGCGCAGCCCCCTGCGCCGGGCGATCCGCGGTGCGGTCCTCGCAAAGACTGCGCTTCTTGCCGTCGCGCTGCTTGCCTTCACGGCGATCTACCTCCGCATCGGAATGGCGCCGATGCGGTTCGAGGGACTGACCGAACGGGTGACCGCGGCCCTGGCCGAGCGCATCGGCGAGGACTGGTCGATCGCCCTCGAGGATTCGGCGATCACCCTCGTGGACGGGGCGATCGGGATGAAGGTCGCAGGCCTGTCCATCTATGACCGGGACGGAGCGCTTGTGGCTCGCGCGCCGCGCGCGCTGATGAGCGTGTCGACCTGGTCCCTGATTGCGGGTGACCCCCTGCCGCGCGCCATCGAATTCCACGACGTCCAGCTGAGGGCCCGGATTGCGCGGGACGGAAGCCTGTCGCTTGCTCCCCCGGGCGCCACCCAGCTGATTCCGCCGGCGAGCGAGGATGCGGAAGCGGTCGGCGAGATCGAGCCAGTCGCCTTTTCGCCGCCCCCCTCCCTCGCTCTCGCTCTCGCATCGTTCCTGCGCATGACGCTTGACGGCGACAACCCGGTCGGGGCGCTGGATTACGCCAGGGTGGTGGATGCGAGCCTTCTCCTCGTCGACGAGAGCGGCCGCGAGCGCGTCGGCTTCGCCCGCGTCGATGCGCGATTCGCCAACACACCGCGCGGGAGACGTTTCGACGCGACCTTCGAGGGCGACGCGGGGGCCTGGGAACTCGCGGGCGAAGTCTCGCGGGCCGCGGACGGAGGTCGCGACGCTGCGATCCAGGTGACGGACGTGCCGGTGGGGGACATCGTGCTTTTCGCCGGCATGTCGTCCCTGCTCGGCTCCGACAGCCTCCGTCTGACAGGGTCCGCGAGAATCGGCCTTGATGCCGAGGATCACATCCGCCAGTTCGACGCGCGGCTGGCGAGCAATGCCGGCAGCCTGTCGATCGACGATCCGCATCTGCGCACGCTCGCTGTCGAGGAGCTATCCGCGATCGCCTCCTGGGATCCCCAGCGGAAGCGGCTGATCATCCCCACGCTCGACTACAGCTCCGGCCGAACCCTCCTTCGTCTCTCGGGCGAAGCCGAACCGGCCGATGGCGAGGGCGGCTGGCGCCTCGCCCTCTCGGGCCGCGACGCGCGGCTGTCGGGCGCGGCGGCCAGCGACGCCCCCGTCGCGATTGACCGGGTCAGCCTGCGCGCCCGCGGCGGAGCGGACGGGGTGTTCGTGGAGGACCTGTCGCTGGAGGGCGAGGAGATCGACGTCGCCGTCGCCCTCTCCTACGGCTCGCTCGAGGATCAGGGCGGCCTGCGTGTCGGCGTCGAGGCGCGGGAAACCGACGTTCGGGCAGCCTTGCGGGTGTGGCCAAAATTCGTCTCTCCGAAGCCGAGGGAATTCCTGGTGCGGTCGCTGGAAGCCGGCACACTGCACCGACTGTCCCTCGCCGCGGTCATCACGGGCGAGGGATTCGCCTCCATGCGCCGCAAGCAGGGGCTGACGCGCGAGGCGCTCGACATCGACTTCGCCATATCGGGCGCGACATTGCGCGTGAACCCCGATCTTCCGCCGATGTCCGAGCTTGCGGTCACGGGCGCGGTCGACGGAATGGGGATCGACGTCGAGGGCCAGACAGGCGCCATCGCCATGCCCGACGCCCGCCGCCTCTCGGTCTCGCAGGGCCGGTTCCGGATCGACGACTTCTGGAACCGCCAGGCCATCGCCGAACTGGACTTCCGCGCGGAGGGCGCGGCGGACGCGCTCGCCTCCTTCCTGCGAAGTCCCGCAATCGCTCGCTCGGGCAGGACGGCCGTGTCGCCCGAGGACGTGGCGGGGAGCGTGGACCTCGCGGTCAGCATACCGCTTCCGATCAACGACATTCCCGCCGTCGAGGATCTCCCGATCGTCGTCGCCGGAACCGTTTCCGATCTCTCCATCGCCTCGCTCCTCGGCGAGGATGAACTCAAGGATGGCGCCTTTGGCGTCGATTACCGGTCCGGCGATCTGGCGGTCGAGGGCGAGGCGCTGCTGTCTGGCGAGCCCGCCGCGATCACCCTCACGCAATTGCGTGGGATGCCGGCCGAGGCGACGATCAGCATGACCCTCGACGACGCCGCCCGCGCCCGCCGCGGATGGGCGCTCGCGAACGCGGTCAGGGGCCGGGTCCCGCTCATTATCCGTACGGTGCTCGACCAGGGGAATTCTGACGGCGTGAAGGTCGAAGCCGACATCACCGAGGCGTCAGTGGAAAACCTGGTCCCGGGCTGGGTGAAGCCATCGGGGCAGCCGGGAGCGCTTTCGTTCGTCCTGAAGAAGGGCGACGAACTTCTGGTCGAGGATCTCGTCGTGGATGCGGGTCCGGCGCAGGCGCAAGGGTCCCTGCGGATGAGCGCGAGCGGGGAACTGCGCGAGGCGCGATTCCCCAGCTTCCGGCTCTCGCCGGGCGACAGCGCAAGCGTCGACGTGGCGCGGGAAGGCGACGTCTGGAAGGTAAATGTCGCCGGCGAGGTGATCGATGTCCGCCCGTTCCTGAAACAGATCGGCGCCGGTTCGATCGGGACCGGCATCGGAGAGCGGCGCGGCCTCGATCTCGCAATGCGCGCCAGCATCCTGACCGGGCACAACGGCGAAGCCATCACGAATGCGCAGCTCGACCTGTCGACGCGCGGGGGCGCAACCCGGAGCCTCGATTTCCGCGGGCGGTTCCCCGATGCCGAGGTCGCCGCGCGGACCGGCGTGATGCCCGACGGCTCCCCGATCATCCTGCTCGAAAGCGGCGACGCGGGCGCAACCCTGCGCTTTGCGGACCTCTACACCCGCATGATCGGCGGCGACCTCACCTTCCAGATCGCCTCCGAGGGCGAGCCCCGGCCCGGGATCTTCCTCGCCCGGAACTTCCTGCTGCGGGACGAGCCGGCCCTGCGTCGCGTCGTGGCGCAACAGGTTCAGTCGGTTGGCGCGACGCGCGACGGCCCGCCGATCGATCTTGCGGCGGCAAGATTCACGCAGGCGCGCGTCGATTTTATCCGGAATGATGAACGCATCGACCTCCTCGAAGCCGTGCTCTGGGGTGCGGAGGTCGGATTCAAGCTCGACGGCTTTGTCGATTACGAGGCCGATTACGTGGACATCAAGGGCACCTTCGTGCCCGCCTACGGGCTCAACAACGTCTTCGCCCAGGTGCCGCTCTTCGGCCCGATTCTCGGCGGCGGGCGCAATGAAGGGCTGTTTGGGGTGAATTTTCGGGTTTCCGGGCAGGCCAGCGCGCCCAACCTCACGATCAACCCGCTCTCGGCGATCGCGCCCGGCTTCCTGCGCCGGTTTTTCGGAGCAAGCGGAACGCCCTATCGCGCGCCGTCCGCGCAACTCCCGCCGCTGGAGCCCGCGCCACCGCTATCGCTCGCCCCTCAGTAGATGAAGAAGAGCGCCGACAGGGAAATCGCGCCGACCACAAGCCAGGCGATGATCCCGGATGATCGCGAGGACTTGCGTAAGGGTTCATCATTGAACGCGAAGGCTTCGCCCGCGCTGCGCGCGGCGTCGCGCAGATGCAGCACCTGCGCCTCCTCGCGGAGAGGTCTCGCATGCGGGCGCTTCGCCCCGACGAACTTCACGACAGACGACATGACGCCCTCACTCCCCGCTCCTGGCATTGCAATCGAGAACGCAACGACGATGTGATAGTTCCTGGCGTTTCTCCGCGACGTGACGGTGAGACGCCAATGTAACAGCAAGATGATGAACGAAGGATTCACGCCGCAATCGGGCGAGGCGACGGGGCCGCGACGATATCTCCGGTGGAGAGACCGGATCGGGCACTAGGCGCGGAGCGCGCCAGCCGTTAAGGAAAGCCTGACCGAGGCATTTTCTTCCAGGCTTCGCGCCCCGCCGGATAGCGGAGCAATGAGATCCTCGCGTGGTTTTCGCGTTGCATCTTTGTTCTTTTGAGGGAGAACGGGCAAAATCGATGCGGAGCAAGGTGATTCGGCCGGGAGCGGCGCACGATGAGTGACGGTGGTGACCTTTTCGACGGCTCGGCGGCCAAGAAGCCCGCGACGGCGGAGGACATGGACACGCTGAACCCGCCCCGCGCGAGTGGCAAGGCGGCGCGTTCGCAGCCCGCCCAGGTTCCCGGGGTGCCGGGGGAAGCGGGCTATACCGCGGCCACGATCGAGGTTCTCGAAGGCCTGGAGCCGGTGCGCCGTCGTCCCGGCATGTATATCGGCGGGACGGACGAGAAGGCGCTCCATCATCTCTTCGCGGAAGTCATCGACAATGCGATGGACGAGGCGGTCGCGGGGCATGCGACCTTCATCGAGGTCGAACTCGGGGCGGACGGATTCCTCACGGTGACGGATAACGGGCGCGGCATCCCCGTCGACCCGCATCCGAAATTTCCCGACAAGTCGGCGCTCGAGGTCATCCTGACGACGCTGCATGCGGGCGGCAAGTTCGATTCCAAGGTCTACGAGACGTCCGGCGGGCTTCACGGGGTCGGCGTCTCCGTCGTGAACGCGCTCTCGGAACGGCTCGAGGTCGAGGTGGCGCGCGGGCAGGTGCTCTATCGGCAGGCCTTCGAGCGCGGGCACCCGGTGACGCCGCTCGAGACGGTCGGCCGGGTCCACAACCGCCGGGGAACCCGCGTCCGCTTCAAGCCGGACGCGCAGATCTTCAAGGAAAGCGGCATTCGCTTCTCACCCTCGCGCCTGTTCCGGATGTCGCGCTCGAAAGCCTATCTTTTCGGCGGCGTCGAGATCCGCTGGCGCTGCGATCCCGAGGTGGCGGGCGACAGCGTCGCGCCCGAAGCGGTCTTCCGCTTCCCGGACGGGCTGAAGGATTATCTCGCGAGCGAGATCGAGGGCAAGGAACTCGTCGCGGACCAGATCTTCGCGGGCAAGATCCAGAAGCCCGGCGGGCATGGCTCTCTCGAATGGGCGATCGCCTGGCTGGGAGGCGTCGAGGACGGCTTCTCCTCTTCGTACTGCAACACGATCCCGACGCCAGAGGGCGGCACTCACGAGAACGGCATGCGCATCGCGCTGCTGCGGGCGCTGCGCGATCATGCGGAGCGGGTGAACCAGTCGAAGCGCGTTGCGCAGGTCACTTCCGACGACGTGATGACGAGCTGCGCCGCCATGCTCTCCGTCTTCATCCGGGAGCCGGAATTCCAAGGCCAGACGAAGGACAAGCTCGCGACGCTCGAGGCCTCGCGCATCGTCGAGAACGCGATCCGCGACGCCTTCGACCATTGGCTGGCCGCCTCCCCCGCCCAGGCCAATCGCGTGCTCGACTGGGTCGTCGACCGGGCGGAGGAGCGGCTTCGGCGGCGGCAGGAGAAGGAGGTCGCGCGCAAGACGGCGACCCGGCGCCTGCGCCTTCCCGGCAAGCTCGCCGATTGCACGAATGCCGGCGCCGCCGGCTCCGAACTCTTCATCGTCGAGGGCGACTCCGCCGGCGGCTCCGCCAAGCAGGCGCGCAACCGGGCCAACCAGGCGATCCTCCCGCTTCGCGGCAAGATCCTCAACGTGGCCTCGGCGGGGCGCGACAAGCTCGCGGCCAACCAGCAGCTCGCCGACGTGATCCAGGCGCTCGGCTGCGGCACGGGGGCGCAATATCGCGATGACGACCTGCGCTACGACAAGGTCATCATCATGACCGACGCCGATGTCGACGGCGCGCATATCGCGTCGCTGCTGATCACCTTCTTCTATCGCCAGATGCCGCGCATGATCGACAAGGGCCACCTCTATCTCGCGGTGCCGCCGCTCTACAAGCTGACGCACGGCGCAAAAACCGTCTACGCCCATGACGACGCGCACAGGGAAGAGCTCATTCGCAGCGAGTTCAAGGCCAATGCGAAGGTCGAGGTCAGCCGCTTCAAGGGACTCGGCGAGATGATGCCGGCGCAGCTCAAGGAAACAACGATGGATCCCGCAAAGCGGGTGCTGCTGCGCGTCGCAGTCCATGCCGAGGACCGCGAGGAAACGGGCGACGCGATCGAGCGGCTGATGGGCAACAAGCCCGAGGCCCGCTTCGCCTTCATCCAGGAACGCGCTGCCTTCGCGCGGGAAGCAGACCTCGACATCTAAGGTCAATCCGGTCGCCGGCCGCCAGCCTCAGCGGCAGTTGTTGTGCCGCCGCCACATGTCCGTGTCATGGCCTTCGGGAACGCTTGCGCAGGGATCCGAACCGTAGCCGCGAAGGGTGTTGTAGCGGGCGATCTGTTCTTCGCTGAGCAGGGGCGGCGTGGAAAGATGCCGCGAGAGATGGATGAACCGCAATTCGGCGCGCGCCCTCTCGATATCGCCGAGAAGGGCCCGCAGTTCCGCCTCTTCCAGCCCACCGCCCGCGAAGGCGGCTTCGAGCCTGGCCTCGGCCGATATCAGACGTTCGCCCGCAGGAATTGCCTGCGCCTTCATCTCCTCGTAGATCGTCTCGATGGCTTCGACCTGTCGGGGATCGAGGGGAATCCGGTCGCGCAATTCGAGAAGATGCGCGGGTCCCGGCGCGCCGTTGAGTTCCGCCGCCAGCGCGAGCCCCCATCCGCCGCCCCTGCGCAGCTCCTCGATATCCTCCCGCGAGAGGCTCTTGATCTCCCGCGCCCCATAGCCGGCATAGGGCGAGGAAGGCGAGGCCGCACCATGCCCATGATGGCCCTGCGCCGATGCGAGCGCGGGAACGAGCGCGAGCGCGAGTGCGGGCAACAGCGAGCGAAGGCGGGACATCGGCAAACCTCTTCGGTGGGCTCGGGGCGCCTCCTTCTGGCAGCCGGCGCGCGTCATGCATATGATCGCGGTCATGTTGGAAGCGCTTTTTCCCGTCTTCGACGCCGGAACTTCCCGCAGCCTCGCGGCCGGTGAGCCGCTTTTTCATGCGGGGGACCCGGTCACCCATGTCGCGCAAGTGCGCCGGGGACGGATCGAGCTGCGGCGCGCGACCGGCGCGGGTTCGATCATGATCCTGCAGCGCGCCGGACCGGGCGACGTTCTCGCGGAGGCCTCCGTCTACTCTGACGCTTATCACTGTGACGCGCGGGCAGCGGAAGCGACGCAGGTCATGCTCCTGCCCGTGAGCCGCTTCCGCCGCGCAATCGCCGAGAATGAGGCCGTCGCGGAGCTCTGGGCGGCGCACCTCGCCCGCGCGGTGCAATCGGCGCGGATGCGGGCCGAGCTGCGCAATCTCCGGACGGTCGCGGAGCGCCTCGACGCCTGGATCGACGCGGGCGGTCGGGTACCCGCGAGGGGCCGCCGGCAGGATCTCGCAGCGGAACTCGGGGTGACCCGTGAAGCTCTTTATCGCGAACTGTCGCGGCGGAAGCGGACCGGTCAGAGGTAATTGACGAGCGACAGCTTCGACAGGAGCGAAGTCGTCTGGTAGCTCGCCTGCAGGCGCGTCTGGAGGGCGAGGAGCTTGGCCGCGACCTCCTCCGAGGGGGCGTCCTCGATCCCGCCGAGCGTGTTCTGCAGCATCGCCGCCGTGGCTTGGTGGCGCTCCCTGGCGTTCGCCATGGCTCCATGCGCATTGCCGAGCTCGACGCCAATATCGCTGATTTTCTGCTCCCCCTGCCCCGGGGTGAGATTTCCGGCCACACGCATCAGGAGCGCGTCGAGACGATCTCTGTTGCCGTCGGCGAAGGTGTCGGCGGAGAGGGCGGCGAGCTGCGTGAGGAGTGTGCGGAAGCCTTCCTCGTTGGCCTGCGCGCCGGTCCCGACGACCTGCGTCTGGTCGATCCGCGCCGGCGCGGTGGAACGGGCATCGGCGGCGGGAGCCGTGTCGCCCGCATACCAGTTCGCGTCGGTCGCGAAATAGGTCTCGGCGGCGGTCATGGCCGAGGCCGAGGCGAGGGCTCCGGTCGCGCGTTCGCCGATCGCCAGCCCGAGCGCCGTCGCGATATTCGCAGCCGTCACATTGTTGTCCGCGTCGATGACGAACTGCCCGGCGCTGTTCACCCCTGGAGCCGCGGCCGCCGTCAGCGTGATCGTCTCCTCGCTGCCGTCCGGGAGCGAGAGCCGAAGGCTGATCGCGTCGCCGGCCGCAGGAGGAGCGGTGACGGTGAACGTCGCTGGCGCAGCCGCCGTGATCGCCCCCGGATTCGAGGACGTGACGCCCACGAGGCCGAAGCCCCCCGCCCCGCCATCGGTCACGGTCGCCGCCGGTCCGGCGGAGGCGACGGAGAGCGTGCCCGTGCCGCCGGGATCCGCGTCGTTCGCCGTCTTTGCCGCCGCGATCAGGGGAGCAAGGTCGCCGACGATCGTGTCGTAGCTCAAGACGGGCTTCTGGTCGTGGGTGCGGCCGGAGAAAAGATAGCGGCCATTGATATCCGCATTGAGCAGGTCGATCGCGAGTTTGAGATTTCCCTGCGCCTGCGCCTGCTCGAGCGGCTGGCCGCCCGATACACCGGATGAGGGAAGCAGGGCTCCGGCGCGCGTGTCGCTGGCGATCTGCTGAAGGTTCTGGGTGCTCTGCAGCATCAGCTTGAGCCGCAGGTCGGCATCCTTGATCGTGGCCTGGAAGCCTTCGAGCGCCGAGAGCTTGCCCCGCAGGTCGAGGGCCGTGCGCCGCTCGAAGCCGAGCCCGGCGAAGGTCTCGGCCTTCTTTCCCGTCGTGAGCTGCCGTTCGAGATCAACGCCCTGCTGGCGGAGCTGGACGAACATTTCCGCCGTGCGGCGGACCTGGACGCCACCGGGAGAGAATGGTGCGAGCGCCATGGTTCAGCCTCCTCAAATCCGCATCAGCATGTCCATCATGTCCCGCACGGCGGTCATGACGCGGGCATTTGCCCCGTAGGCGGTCTGCAACTGGACGAGCAGCGCCATCTCCTGGTCGATATTCACCCCCGACGTATCCGCGAACCGGCTCTCGATCGTCGCGAGCGCGATCTTCTGGCCCTCGTCCAGACGCTGCGCCGCTTCGGCATTGGCGCCCTGCATCTCCACGATGCGGCGGCCGAAATCGCTGATGCTCGCGCCGAAGGGAGCGGCGACGCCGCCGATTCCCGTCGTCGGCGGGAAGACCCACGTCGCGGTCGTCAGCGAATCCAGCATGAACTGCGCGCGCGTCGTGTCGCCCTGCGGCGTCGCGGGCGGGCCGAGATCCATCCTCACGAGGTTGGACCGGTCGCCGACGATCGCGGCGTTGACCATGATCCGCTGCGCGAAGCCGAGCGTCTGGTCATTGCCGCCGGTGAAGGGCGCGCCGCCCGCTCCCCGGTCGGTGAAGAGCGGGAACTGGGGGACGCCCGCATTCAGACCGGTGACCGTATGGCTCGCGCCGAGCAGCGCGCTCTGGGCGGGAAGCCCGTTCACCTGCCATTCGTCGCCGCCGAGATCCGCCACGGTGACCCCCGCGAAGCCCGCCCCCTGGATCGCCGCCTGCAGGCCGGCCGCAGTCGCCGGTCCTGGCAGGGCGAAGCGCTGGAAGCTTCCCCCGATCATGAGGTCCACCGTCACCGGATTGCCGCCGAGCCCCTGGAACGTCATCGATGTTCCGTTGATCGCGGCGGGAACGTCGGAAAAGGCGCGGGCGAGCCCCGCGGCCAGTTCGTCGAGCTGGCGCTGGGCCTGGACGAGCGTTTCGTCGCGCATCTCGAGCGCCGCGCCGATCACGCCCGAGCGGAAGGCCCCGGCGGCGATGAGGTCGGAGCTCGATCCGGAGACCGAGACGGCCCTGATGACGCCCACGCTCGGCGGATTAGCCTCATAGCTGGAAGTCGGGCCGAGGACCGCGCGCTCGTCGAAGGTCAGGCGCGTGGCGCTCATGCCGTCGAACAGGGTCAGGCCGGAGCCGGTCAGGAGCCGGATGGAGCCGTTCAGCCCTTCCTGCACCTGGACGTCCATCAGCCCGGCGAGTTCGTTGATCATCCGGTCGCGCTCGTCCTCCAGCGCGGCGCTGCCGCCCTTGAAGTCCGCGGCCATCACCTTCGCATTGGTCGCCTCGATGCCCTTGAGCAGTTCGTTCGCCCGCGTGACCGCGTCGCTGATGCGTCCCTCGGCCTGTGTCCTGAGGTTCTGCACGCCGTCGGCGATCGTGGAGATGCGCGCGGCGAGCGTCTGTGCGCGATCGACGACGGAGGCGCGGGTCGAGAAATCGGCAGGATCGCTAACGAGCTTCGACAATTGCTCGGTGAAGTCGTTCATCGCGTGATCAAGGGACGCGGCGCTGCCGGGGGCTCCGAAGAGGCGATCAATGGCGCTGGCGAAATCCGCGCGCACCTTCGTGTAGGCCGCGCCCGACATTTCGGTCCAGAGCTGCTTCTGGGCCAGCGTGTCCAGAACGCGCTGCACCTCGCCCGTGCGCACACCCGAGGTGCGGTCGTCCGTGACGACCTGTACCGGGGAGATGACGCGGCGCGTGTAGCCGACGGATTCCGCGTTCGCGACATTCTGCGCGACGAGATCGATCCCGGCCTGAGTCGTGCGCAGGCCAGAGACCGCCGCATTGAGAGCCGACATCAACGACATGGCCCGTACCTCCTGGGGGCTCGCTCCGCGTCGTCGTTTCGGCCTTGGACGCGGGGCATGACCGGACTTCTTCCGGCAACCTTCATGCCACGCTCAAACCCTTTACGTTTCCTTGTCCGGATCGTCGAGAAGCCTTCCGGGCAGGCGGATTTCGCCTAGCGGCGCGGCTCTCCCCGGCAAATCCTGCCGGGTTGCTCAACAAATGCTTAACGCTTCTCCGGCGCGTTTTCGTCCGCTGGCTTGGCGGTAAAAAGCTCGCCCGCGACATCGGTGAATTTCGGCGGCAGCTCGGCGATGAAGGGCAGCGGACGACAGACGGCGATGGCCGCGACGCCGAAGCGCGCCGTCATCAGCCCGTTGAGAACCCCCTCCCCCAGTTTGGCCGAGACGCGCGCCGCGAGCCCCAGCCCGAGCGCCTGCTGGACGAGATCGTCGCCCACCGCCATTCCGCCCGTGACCGTCAGGTGGCTGAAGGCGGCGCGCGCCAGGCGCAGGAAGCCGAACAGGCCGGGCCGCCCGCCGTAGATTGCCGAGACCCGCCGCAGGACGCGGGCGGCTGAATAGAGGACGAAGACGACGTCGATGATGGCGCGCGGGCTCACCGCGGTCACGAGCGAGACCTGTTTTGCCGCCTGCGCCACGACGCGCTTGGCCTGAACGTCGCGCTCGGCGAGAAGCGCACGCTCGACGATGACCAGGCGGTCCTCGGCGTCGAGGATGGCCTCGCGCACCTCCTCGACTTCCGCCCGCCCGCGCGCCGTCTCGGGCCGACGCGCATAGAGCGAGGACAATTCATCCGCGAGCTTCAGGGCCGCCGGCGAATCGTTCTGCGCGATCGCCTCACGCGCGCCCTCGCGCAGATGCTCGATCTTTCGCTCGCGCCACAGGCCGGACAATTCCCGCCCGATCACGGCGAAAAGCGCCACGAGCGCTGCGACGAACAGGACGAACCCGACCCATCCGAGCCACGGGGCGAGCGCGAAAAGATCCCGGATGAGCGCTTCCGCGGCGATGCCGAAGGCGAAGAGAAGAAGCGTGAAGACGGACGAGAACAGGATCCCGAGCCAAGGTATCCGCCGCCTGCGCCCCATCGGGACCAGCGCCCCGTCCGCCGCCTCGATGATTTCCTCCGGCTCGCGCTCGACATGCACCCCGCCCGGGGCCGCGAAGCGCGGATCGTCCGGTTCTGAGACGGTGACGTCAGGATCGTCGAAGCGATAGGCGCGCGGCTTTCGCGTCATGAGAGCCGGTCTCCGATCAGGAAGTCGAGCGCCCGGTCGAGCCTGATGAAGGGCAGGCGCGGCGGACGGCCGGGACGCTCCGGGGTCATGAGCGGCGGGCGAAAGCGGGGAAAGCGAAGCGAACCGGCTTCGACGGCGCCCTCGAAGATGGCGCCCGGCCGCTCCGGCAGCTCGCCCGGAAACACCGCCGCCTCAACCGTCCCGTCGAAGATCTCCTCGCCGATCCGCTCGCCCGCTTCCGGCGTCCCCGCGACCGCCTTGAGAACCATGCCGCCGTCGCGAACGCTCGTCTCGTGCGTGGCGCGGATCGAGGCAAGGGCGATCGTGCCGACCTTCGCCCCGGCGGCGGCGTTTCGCTTGAGGGCGCGCTCGACGAGAAGCCGCAGGATCGCGTCGAGGCGCTGATGGTGGCTCTGGTGGATGTGATCGGCCTTCGTCGCGGCGAAGAGCACCCTCTCCGCGCGCGGCGCAAAGAGCGACGAGATCAGGCTGTTGCGCCCGGCGCGGACGCTCATGAGCACACGGTCGAGGGCGCGCTCGAGTTCCGCCAGGGCGAGCGTCCCGGCATCGATCGCGGCAAGCACGTCGACGAGCACGATCTGGCGGTCGATCCGCTGGAAGTGGTCCCGGAAGAACGGGCGCACCACATGGGTCTTGTAGGCCTCGAAGCGCCGCTCCATGAGGGCGGCGAGGCTCCCCGGCCGGGCCTCCGCGCCCTGCTTCAACGCAAGCGGCGCGAAGGTCAGCGCGGGCGACCCGGCGAGGTCCCCGGGCATCAGGAAGCGCCCCGGCGGCGTCGTCGCCACTGCCTCGGGTCCTGCGCGCAGGGCGAGGAGATAGGCCTTGAAGAGGTCACTCGCGTGCTGGATCGCGGCTTCGTCGGCGGGCGCGTCGGGATCGAGGCCATCGAGATGGGCGCGCCATTCGCGGGCAAGGGCGCGCTTCTCCGGAGCGTCGGATGCCGCGATCGTCTCCCGGGACCAGGCGGCGAAATCCTCGTCGAGAAGGGCGAGGTCGAGCAGCCACTCGCCGGGATAGTCGACGATATCGAGCGCCAGCGTCGTCGGCCCCGACCGCCAGGATCCGCGCCCCCGCTCATATTCGAGTTCGACGCGCAACTCGCTGATGTGCGTGGTCGAGGTCGGCCAGCGGCGCTCCTCAACCAGCATCGCCATATGATCCTCAAAGGGAAAGCGCGGCACGTCGTCGTCCGGCTGCGGCGAGAGCCGTGCGCGCCGCAGACGCCCTTCCCCGGAAGCCTTGAAGGCCGGCATGGCGGCGTTGGAGACGAGATTATGGACGAGCGCGGTCGTGAAGACGGTCTTGCCGGAGCGGGCAAGCCCGGTCACGCCGATCCGCAGGGTTGGATTGACCACGTTCGCAGCATAATCGCCGAGATTCCTCAGCGCGTCGGCGGCGGAGCGAATGTATGAAAGATCGGGCGGCACGCGACTGACAATTCGGTTGAGGAGCCCTAGAGGTAATCATCCTTGCCTCCGGACGCCAGAGGAGCATGCGTCCCTCGCATCCCGGCATGCAGAAAACGGGTTTCGCGCGGCGCTCCGCCCGGTCCACACTGCGCGCATCCAACGGAAAGCCACATGCGCGCCTCTCCCCCGACCTATCTCTGGCTCCCCGGCATGCTGGCCGTCCTTCTCGGGGTTGGGCTCGGGCGCTTCGCCTATACCCCCCTCCTCCCCGCCCTCGTCGAGCAGGGCTGGCTGAGCGAGCCGCAGGCGGCGTTTGCAGGGGCGGCCAACCTCCTCGGCTATCTCGTCGGAGCGCTTGTCGCGCAGGCGCTCGCCTACCGCCCGGAGCGCATCGCGATCCTGAACGGGGCGCTCCTCGCCGCGTCGGTCAGCCTGCTCGCCTGCGCCTGGCCTCTCGGATTCCTGTGGATCACGCCGTGGCGTTTCGTGGCCGGCGTTGCTGGCGCATTCGTCATGGTGCTCGGCCCCTCGACGATCCTCGCCGCGACGACGATCACGACGCGGGCCCGCGTCTCGGGGCTGATCTTCGTCGGGGTGGGGATCGGGATCATCCTGTCCGGAACGCTCCTCCCAGCCCTCGCCGCGCTCGGGCTCCAGACGGCCTGGGCGGCCCTGGGGATCGCGGGCTTCATCATCACGGCGGCGACCTGGAGGCTCTGGCCGAAGGCCGGAAGCGGCGCGCCCTCCCCGCCCGTCCCCTTCGCCGGGCGGCTGACGACGCTCCTCATCATCGGGGCCTATGCCGCCGACGGGATCGGTTTTGTCCCGCATACGCTGTTCCTGTCCGATTTTGTCGCGCGCGGGCTGGGACGCGGGGAATTCGCGGGCGGACTGTATTGGGCGATTTTCGGCGCAGGCGCGGCCGCGGGAGCGCCGATCTGCGGTCTAGTCGCCTCCCGGATCGGGCTGCGCGCCGCCTTCGTCGGGGCGCTCGCGTTGAAGGCGGCGGCCGTGGCGCTTCCCCTTGCATCCACGGCCGCCGTCTCCCTTGGCGTTTCGGCGCTTGTCGTCGGCGCGCTGACTCCGGGAATGGTGGCGCTGGCGGCGGGGCTGACGACGACGCTCGCGCAGGGACCGGCGCAGGCGCGTCTCTTCGGCACGATGACCATCGCCTTCGCCCTTGCCCAGGCGGCGGGCGGGTACGGGATGTCCTGGCTCTTCGCCCGGACGCAGGATCACATGATCCTCTTCGCCGCCGGCGCGGCCCTCCTCGCGATCGGGGCGGCGCTCGCCGCGCTCGCCGCCTTGCGGCTGCGACGCCGGGATGCGTGAGCGAAGCCCCTTGACGGAACGCGCCCGGGCGGTCGCAATGGCGCGGGCTTATTGATCGCGAGAACCATGGCAAAGACCGAGACCGTGCACGACCTCATCATCGCCCCTGACCCATTCGACCCGCGCCTGACCGAGAAGGTCACCGGCGTGAACGAGCGCGGCGAGCGGGTGGAGACCTCCGTCACCGTCGAACGGGCGCTGACGCTCTATCTCAACGCGCAGGAGATCGTCACGATGATGACGATCAACGACTATCCCGAATACCTGGCCCTGGGCTATCTCCTGAACCAGAACATGCTCAAGCCTGAGGATGTCGTCACGGATGTCGAATACGACGAGGATCTCGCGGTCGTCGTGGTTCGCACGGAGGGCGAGACCAATTTCGAGGACAAGCTGAAGAAGCGCACCCAGACCAGCGGCTGCGCGCAGGGAACCACCTTCGGGGACCTGATGGAGGCGCTGGACGATGTCGCCCTGCCGCAATCGCCGCTGCGAACGTCCTGGCTCTACAAGCTGACACACGCGGTCAACACGACGCCCTCACTCTATCTCGAGGCGGGCGCGATCCATGGCTGCGTCCTCGCGCGGGAGGACAGGCCGCTCGTCTACATGGAGGATGTCGGCCGCCACAACGCCGTCGACAAGATCGCCGGCTGGATGTACCGCGAGGGCGAAAACGGCGCCGACAAGATCTTCTACACGACGGGCCGGCTCACATCCGAGATGGTGATCAAAACGGTGCGGATGGGCGTACCCATCCTGGTCTCCCGCTCGGGCTTCACGGCCTGGGGCGTCGAGCTCGCCCGGCGCTGCGGCCTCACGCTGATCGGCCGCGCGCGGGGCAAGCGATTTATCGCACTCTCGGGGGAGGAGCGGATCGTCTACGATCAGGACCTGTCCTATGTGGAAGAGGAAAGCGCCCGGCACCGGCGCAAGGGGGCGAGCGAAGGACGCGACGAATGAGCGGACGACCCTATCCACGGACGATCGGCGTGCTGCTCGCGGGCGGGCTCGCGCGCCGCATGGGCGGCGGCGACAAGCCGCTGCGGGCGATCGCTGGCCGCACCATCCTCGACCGCGTGATCGAGCGCTTCGGGCCCCAATGCGACGGCCTCATCCTCAACGCCAACGGGGATCCCGCGCGCTTTGCGTCGACGGGTCTTCCGGTCGTCGCCGACGATGTTCCCGGCTTCGCCGGTCCGCTTGCCGGCATCCTCGCCGCCCTCGACTGGGCGGCGGAGCATGCGCCCGGAACCGCATGGGTCGCCTCCGTCGCTGCCGACACCCCGTTTCTTCCGCGCGACTACGTCTCGCGCCTGCACGTCGCCCGGGAGGCGGCTGGAACGCCGCTGGCCTGCGCCGAAAGCGAAGGACAGGCGCATCCCGTTAACGGCCTCTGGAGCGTCTCCCTCCGCGAGGACCTGCGCCACGCCCTCGTGGTCGAGGACATGCGAAAGATCGATAGGTGGACGGCCCGCCACGGCGTCTCGCACGCATCCTGGGCCGCCGCCCCGATGGACCCGTTCTTCAACGCCAACCGTCCGGAGGATATCGACGAAGCCGAGCGGCTGATCGCGGAACATGGCGACCTCTGAGGCCGGGAAGAGGGGTGCGAATGCGCCTTGAACGAGACAGAAATGCTTGCGCCGGCAACGTGTTCGGGCGATAAGAGCGTAACCATAATCGCGGTGGGAGGGTAACCCCGATGAAAGCATTCGTGGCGGCAATCGTCGTGGCCCTGGCTCTGGCGGTCGCCAGCGCCTATGTGCTCGATTCAAACTGGCAGACGGCGTCGAGTTCGGCTTTCACCACTGAAGGATCGCGGCTGGGCGATCCCGGCAGCAATCTGATCGGAACCGATGGAATGGTCGGCCGCCAGAGCTGACGGCCTCTACTCGAGCGCGGCGTAGGGAATGAACGCGACGGCGTCGCCGGGCGAGACCCTGGTGACGCTCTCGGCGAGTTCGACGAGCCCGTTCGTCTCCGTCAGCGAGGTGATGACGCCCGCGCCTTCGCGCTCGTATTTCTCCACGGTGGCGCTCCCGTCCTGCGCGATCACGAGGCGCGCGCGGACATATTCGCGCCGCCCCTCCTTCTTGCGATAGGCGAAGGACGAGCGCGCGGGAAACCGCGGGGGCGGCACGAAGGCTTCGCCCGACAGGCGCGCCACGATGGCCCGCGCGACGTTGACGAAGGTCACGTAGACCGCCGCGGGATTCCCCGGCAATCCGACGAATGGCGTCCCCCGCACCATGCCCAGCGCCACCGGCCGCCCCGGCTTGATGGCGATCCGCCAGAATGTCAGCGAGCCCTCCGTCTCTACCGCCGCCTTGACGTGATCCTCCTCCCCGGTCGAAACGCCGCCCGAGGTGATGATCAGGTCATGACCCTCGGCCGCCCGCCCGAGGGCCGCAGAGACGGCCTCGCGGCGGTCGGGGAGAATCCCGAGATCCGTGACCCGGCATTTCAGCCGCGTCAGCAGCGAGATCAGCAGGAAGCGGTTCGCGTCGTAGAGCTTCGCCGGGCCGAGCGTCTCGCCGGGCGCGACCAGTTCGTCCCCGGTCGAGAAGACAGCCACCCGCAAGGGCTCGCGCACCGCTACGCTTGCCTGCCCCAGGGCGGCGAGAAGCGCCAGGTCGCGCGGACGCAGGCGTCGCCCCGCCGGAAGGGCGCGCGCGCCCTCCGCAATATCCTCACCGGCCGGTCGGGCATTCGATCCGCGCTTGAGGCCGGGCGGCAGGACGACGTCGCCGCCCTCCCGTCGCACATCCTCCTGCATGAACACCGTGTCGAACCCCGCAGGCATCGGCGCGCCGGTAAAGATACGCACCGCCAGCGCCTCGCCGGAGGCCGCGTCCGCCTCGGTGCCGGCAGGGATTCGCCCGAGCACAGGCAGGATCGTGTCGGCTTCGTCCGCGAGATCAGCGAAGCGGACGGCGTATCCGTCCACCGCCGAATTGTCGAACGGAGGCAGGGCGACCGGCGCGGCGACGTCGCTCGACAGCACCCTCCCGTCGGCCTGCCTCAGCGGAACCGTCTCGCTTGCGGCGACCGGCGCGAGGCGCTCGGCGATCAGCGCCACGGCATCGTCGACCGACATCAGGTCGCCGCCGAACGCAAAGCAGTCGTTGGAAAGCTGCGCCATGATCCGCCTCCCCGGACGTTGCAACAGTGATCAGGCTCGCACGGCCTCAGGTCAAGCCGTGCGGCGTGCGCAGGCGCTCGGGTCGCGGCGCGGCGCGCAGCATCGCGACCGTCTCGTCGAGCGGCAGCGAAGCCTCCCAGGCCGCATCCGCGATCGCCTCGGCATCGTCGAGATGGATCACCGGAACCGCGAGACCGGGCAGCGGGACATCCGAGGCGACGGCGCGGACATTCGGCGCGTCGGCCAGGATGAGCGGCTTGCCGTTCGCCTCGCGGTGCACCGCGATCTTGGGATGGGGATAGGCCTTGAATCCCTCCGCGATGACGAGGTCGACGGGCGAGAGGCGCGGCAGGAGGTCGGCCAGATGCGGCTCGCCCTCCGGCTCGGGGATCTCGTGGAGGATCGCCCAGCGCCGGGCGGAGGAGATCAGCACCTCGCGCGCGCCCGACTCCCGGTGGCGATACGAATCCTTTCCGGGGCGATCGATATCAAAGGCGTGGTGCGCGTGCTTCATCGTCGATACGCTCACACCGCGCCCGGCGAAGGTCTCGATCAACTTGAGGATCAGCGTTGTCTTCCCCGCGCCGCTCCAGCCGGCGAGCCCGATCACGCGCATGCGATGTCTCCCTGTCGGAGCGCTTATAGCGGGCGTCCGCCTGTTACGCCATCGCTTCGGGACAGCCGCTTACGACGCCGCCGCCTCGCGCGACGCCTCGATCTTGCCGATCGCGTCGACGACCGCGTCGAAGGTGAGCAAGGTGGAGGCGTGGCGCGCCTTGTAGTCGCGGACGGGCTCGAGGACGCGCAGTTCCTCCCACTTGCCAGTGGGCGCGGGCCCGTTCTCCTTGAGCATCTTGCGCATGGTCTCGCGCAGCGCGCGCAGCTCCCCGGCGGTCGAGCCGATGACATGGCGCGCCATCAGGGACGAGGAGGCCTGCCCGAGGGCGCAGGCCTTCACCTCGTGGGCGAAATCGCTGACGACGTCGCCCTCCATGGCGAGATCGACCGTGACCGTGGATCCGCAAAGCTTGGAATGCGCCGTCGCGGACGCGTCCGGAGCCGGGAGCCGCCCCAGATGCGGGATATCAGCCGCGAGTTCGAGAATTCGCTTGTTGTAGATTTCGTTGAGCATCGTCAGGCCAATCGCCCCCTTTCGCGCCACCCCTGTACAACATAGGCGCATGGGGCCATTTTAGCGAGGTGCGGCTTTCGGCCGCAAAGACACATCCAGGCTTCGGCCACGGCCGTAACCTTGGCGTTGAGCATAGCGGGAGGCTCCACATGGATGCAGTGGTTAAGTCCTTGTCCACGCGTAAGACCAAGGTCGACGCCGACAAGCAGGAAAATATCCGTCCCAGCCGGGAGGAAGCGGAGGCGGCGGTGCGCACCCTCATCCGCTGGGCGGGCGACGACCCGTCCCGCGAGGGTCTTCTCGAGACGCCGAAGCGGGTCGCCAAGGCCTATCGCGAGCTTTTCGCCGGCTACGGGGAGGACGCGCGGGAGGTGCTGTCGAAGGTTTTCGAGGACGTCGAAGGCTACGGGGACATGGTCCTCGTGCGCGACATCCCGTTCTATTCCCACTGCGAGCACCACATGGTGCCGTTTCATGGCCGCGCGCATATCGCCTATTTCCCGTCGAAGGGCGTGATCGGCCTGTCGAAGCTCGCCCGGCTCGTCGACGTCTTCGCGCGGCGCCTGCAGACCCAGGAGACGATGACGGCCCAGATCACCGATGCCATCGAGGAGGCGCTCAAACCCCGCGGCGTCGCCGTCATGATCGACGCCGAGCACATGTGCATGTCGATGCGCGGCGTGATGAAGGCCGGTTCGTCGACCATTACAACGACTTTTACCGGGTTGTTTCAGGAAGATCCGGCCGAACAGGTGCGTTTTTTCACGCAGTTGCGCGTCGGCAAGGGTTGACCCGAAGGCGGTAGTGATTGTTGTAGGACGCCCCGCCTCCGGACGGGGCGTTCATGCATGAAGAGTTCGCAGGCATCGCCATGAATACGACCATCTTTCCCACATTGTCCGACAAGAAAGCGCTTGAAGAGGGCGATGTTCTTGCGCCGCGCTTCAGCGCTGACGGCCTCCTGACGGCGGTCGCCGTCGATGCGGACACGAACGCCGTCCTGATGGTCGCGCATATGAACGCCGAATCGCTCTCGCGGACGCTCCAGACCGGCGAGGCCTGGTACTGGTCGCGCTCGCGCGCGGAGCTCTGGCACAAGGGGGCGACGAGCGGCCAGATCCAGAAGGTCGAGGAGATGCTCGTCGACTGCGACCAGGACGCGCTGGTCCTGCGCGTCCGCGTGGGCGGGGACGGGGGCTGCTGCCATACCGGCCGGCGCTCGTGCTTCTATCGGCGGGTCGAGCCCCGGTCCGAGGGGGACGGGGCGCGCCTGGCCTTCATCGACCAGGCGCCTTCCTGCGATCACTGACGCCGGGCCGTTGTCTCAGCCCTTGGGCAGCATGTCCTTGACGAGGCCGCTGGCCTTGCCGAAGTCCATGCGCCCGGCAAAATCGGCGCGCAGCTTGCCGATCACCTTGCCCATATCCTTTATCGAACTCGCGCCGGTCTCGGCGATCGCGGCCTCGATTGCGGCGCGGGTCTCCGCCTCGTCCATCTGCCGGGGCAGGAAAGAAGCGATGATCGCAGCCTCCCGCTCCTCCTGCTCCGCGAGTTCGGGACGGTTGTTCTCACGGTAGATCGAGGCGGATTCCTGGCGCTGCTTGATCATCTTCTGCAGGAGCGCGAGGATTTCCTCGTCGCTCGCCGTGCCCTTGCCTGAGCCGCGGGCCTCGATGTCCTTGTCCTTCACGGCGGCCTGGATCAGGCGGATGGTGGCGAGCTTCTCCTTCTCGCCCGCCTTCATCGCATCCTTGAGTTCCTGGGTGAAACGTTCGCGCAACATGCAATTCTCCGGAAACTGGGTGTCGGCGGCGTTGACGCCGCCCGGTCGCGCCCTTAAGTCACGGCGTGGAAGCGCTGTCAAAGGCGCGGCGGCGCGGCTGCGCGCCCGTCCAACCCCGACATAGTAGAGAAGCCGGCGATGCTGCAAGACGATCCGATGAAAGAAGGCTGGGCGGAAGCCGCCACGACTGCCTTGCTCGTGCTGCAGGACGGCACTGTGCTGGAAGGCTACGGCATCGGCGCCGCCGGCGAATCCGCGGGCGAGGTCTGCTTCAACACGGCGATGACCGGCTACCAGGAGATCCTCACGGATCCCTCCTATGCCGGGCAGATCATCACCTTCACCTTCCCCCATATCGGCAATGTCGGCACGAACGAGGAAGACACCGAGACGGTGAACCCCGCCGCGGCTTCGCATGTGCGCGGCATCGTCCTCGCGGCGCCGATCACGGACCCGTCGAACTGGCGCGCCAGCCGGCATCTCGATGCCTGGCTGAAGGCGCGCGGCATCGTCGGCATTTCGGGGGTGGACACCCGCGCCCTGACGGCCCTGATCCGTGACAACGGCATGCCGAACGCCGTCATCGCCCATGCGCCGGATGGCGTCTTCGATGTCGAGGCGCTCAAGACCCGCGCCGCCTCCCTCCACTCCATGGCGGGGCAGGATCTCGTGCCGCTCGTCGGGGCGACGCAACGCTATGACTGGGACGAGACGCCCTGGGAGCTCGGACGCGGCTATGGCCGGCGCGGAGACGCCAAGCACCATGTCGTCGCCATCGATTACGGCGTGAAGCGCAACATCCTCCGGCTTCTGGCGAATGCGGGCTGCAAGGTCACGGTCGTGCCCGCGACGGAGACGGCAGAGAACATCCTCGCCCTCGAGCCCGACGGCGTCTTCCTGTCAAACGGCCCCGGCGACCCGGCGGCGACGGGCGAGTACTCGGTCCCGACGATCAAGGCCCTGCTCGACAAGAAGATCCCGACCTTCGGGATCTGCCTCGGCCACCAGATGCTCGGCCTCGCGATCGGCGCGAAGACGAAGAAGATGAGCCAGGGGCACCACGGGGCGAACCATCCGGTCAAGGACAAGTCGACCGGCAAGGTCGAGATCGTCTCGATGAATCACGGCTTCGCCGTTGATCCGGAGACCCTTCCCGCCAATGCCGAGGAGACGCATGTGTCGCTCTTCGACGGCTCGAATTGCGGGATCGCCCTGAAGGACCGCCCGGCCTTCTCGGTCCAGCACCACCCGGAGGCCTCCCCCGGTCCGCGCGACAGCCATTATCTTTTCGACCGCTTCGTCGAAATGATGGACGCCCGCAAGAGCTGATTTTCGCTCCGGCTGCCTTGAGGAACAGATTGCGACGGTTTGCGCCGCAGTCGATGCATTTCTTTAACCATCGCTTAACCAACCCGCTTCATGACTTGTCCTCAGTTCAACCGGAGTCGCATCGTGGTCCGGACACCCAATCACGCGCAGGAATTCGTCAAGCTGCACCGTTTTCTCCTGCTTAATCTTGCGGTTGCGACGGCTTTGGCGTGGGCGATGTCGATCTATGCGGGGCTGAACGCCCCGTGGGTCGGGAACATCGTCTTCCTGATCGATCCGACGAGCAGCAGCGTCCAGTCCACGGGTTCGTGGCTCTTCACCTTTCCGGCGATCCTGATGATCGCGCTCGGCGTTGTCTATTTCGGCCGGGAATCGCTGTTTCGCATTCGCCTGCTTCGAAACCAGTTCGTCGAATTCGCGATTGCGGGCGCGGCCTTCTTCACTCTTTTCGTCCTGTCGATCGACCGCGCCGCGGCGGCACTTCGCCTCGGCTGGCTCTGAACAAACGCGAGAAATGTCATGCGGCTCGGCCCCTTTCTTCGTGCGATGGCTCTCGTCACCCTGGGCGGGGGCGCGCTGACTGCGCTGGCCAATGCGCAGGCCGGCCCGAGCGATCCGGCCGCCGGGGCAGCCATCCTCGAGGCCAATTGCGCCACCTGCCATGCCATCGGCGCGATGGGCGCGAGCCCGGTCGCCACGGCGCCAGCCTTCCGCACGCTCTCCACGCGCTATCCGGTCGAGAGCCTCGAGGAGGCGCTCGCGGAAGGCATCATGGTCGGACATGAAGGGCTGGTGCAGATGCCGGAATTCGTCTTCTCCCCCGAGGAGATCGGCCACATCATCGCCTACCTGTCCTCAATTCAGGTGAAGTGACGGGCTGAGCCGCTCCGCCATTCAGGAGGGGCGACGGACCGTCAGCAGGGTCAGGATCATGTGCGGCGTCGCGAACGACGTCCCGATCCAGATGACGATCCGCAGGATATGCGAGCGCGGAACCGGCGCATCGCTCACCAGAAAGAACGCGGCGGTCACCATCACGACGGTAAGCGCGGTCGGGATGATCGCCGCCCGCAGCACGCGATTGAGCGCGCGCAGCGGCGTCGCGCCCGGAATGCGCCGGGCAAGATCGATGATGTGGCGGGGCGCATGCAGAAGGCTCGCATAAAGCACGAAGGCGATCAGCGGGGGCAGGACCGCGAAGGCAAGCACGAGGATCGACATCTCCGCCGCCACGATCCCCGCCTGCGCCGAGGAATTCGCCATCGCGTCCCACATCTGCCGGATCACCACCACCGCCCAGACGAGCTGCCAGACGATCGCCGCCGGAATTGCGTAGTCGTAGATCGCGATCGTCGCGAGTCGCACGTCGAGGATCAGCCAGCCGACGAACGCGCCGAGTTCCGCCGGATTGAACAGAACCGCGAGCGCGAAGGGCGCGACGCCCCGGGCAATGATCTCCAGCCACCGCAGGCGCGAGCGATCCTCCACATCCCCCAGCCCGTAATGGATAGCGCCGAGAGCGGCGAATGCAAGCGCGGTGGCCGCCGGCTGGAACATCCAGCCGAAGGCGACGGTGACGGCGACGCAGCCGTAGAAGGCGACGAAGCCGAGCGGCCAGAACCTTCCGAGAAGAGGCTGCATCGCGATCAGCGCGAGATACTGGTCGAGGGAGGCGTGCGGCAGCGAGATCAGCAGCAGGAGCGACGCCACGAGCGCCAACTGAAAGAATACCGATGACGGGGCGAAAAACGGGAAGAGCACGCTGCAGAGCGCGATCACGGCGAGCGCCGAGACAGCATGCGCGCGACGCAGGTCCGCGAACCATGCGTCAGGCCCTGTCTCGCGTGCGTTCATGTCATGCATGCGGCGGGATACCGGGAGGCGGCGGAACGGGATCACGCATGCATATCAGACCAGGTGAAGCCTCGAGGAGATGGTTCGGCAATTCGGCGCCTTGCCCAGTAAAACGTCAGCGATATCCGTCAAGAGCGTCGTAACCGGAGGACGGCGTCGCTCCTCGCAAGAGTTCGCATGCCGCGCCGCGAATGTCGACCGGCAGGAGCCCATCCCGAACCATGCGCCGGCGCACGATGCTTCCGGGCCCCCGGAAATCGCGACCGACTTGCCGGATGAACAGGAAATATTCATCATCGGATCGCCCGATTTGCGGTTTTCGTCGCTTTCGAACGCGCGCGCGGCAACGAGCGCTTTACAAAACGCACCCAATTCTGCAACTGTAGTGCCGTCCGGCCTTTTGGCCTGGACGTGGCCTTTGGCGTCACTATGAGCTGATGAATGACATCGCCGTCGCTTTGGAGTTCATCCAAGAAGATCAGGTAGTTCGTTCCAGACTGTCGTCCGGGCGTCGAAACCCGGACTGCCGAGTGTTGAAAAAGTGATCAAGGGTCCACCAGGAAGCAGCTCCAAAGCGAGAGAATAGATGGGTCGAGGTCGAGAGTTCCGCGAGTCGGGCCGTAGAGGGTTCGATGATGATTTTGGTCAGCGCCAGCCTGACTATTTTGAGCCGCGCGCGGAACGCGGTTCGTTTGGCGGTCAGCCGCCCATGGCCCGCGCCTCCTCGGGTGGTCCCGAGGTCGACGCGGTTGTGAAATGGTTCAATCCGGAGAAGGGGTTCGGCTTCGTCGAGCTCGGTGATGGAAGCGGGGACGCTTTCCTTCACATTCGCGCGGTCCAGGCAGCTGGCCACGACGAATTCCAGCCGGGTACGCGTCTGACGGTTCGCACCGCTCAGGGGCAAAAGGGTCCGCAGGTGACGGACGTCCTGACGGTCGACACGAGCACGGCGGAAGCGCCCGCTCCGCGCGGCCAGTTCGGCGGCGGCTTCGGCGGCGGCCAGGGCCAGCGTCGCCCGCCGCGCGCAGGCGGTTTTGGCGGCGCCGGCGGCGGCTTCGGCGGTCCGCGCAATACCGGCCCGACGACCGAGCTCAACGGCACGGTGAAGTGGTACAACCCCACCAAGGGCTTCGGCTTCATCACGGCCGAGGACGGTGGCAAGGATGTCTTCATCCACCGCTCCGTGCTGATGCGCGCCAATGTTCCCGATCTGATCGAGGGCCAGCAGGTTCGCATGGGCGTCGTCGACGGCCAGAAGGGCCGCGAGGCCGCGTCGATCGAAATCGGCGACGGCTACTGAGAGACGTATTTCGGTACGCGGAGGGCCTGCGCGTCGCGCGGGCCCTTTTTTATGCGCCGCGACAGTCGTGCGCATCGGGTTTCAAGCCCCGGAGCGGCTACGCGCGAACGCCAATGCCGACCCGTCGCTTTCGCTGTGGCCAATGGCGCGCATGCGGGCAATAAGGGTCCCCGCCCCGGCTTCCCCCAGCGTGTTCAGATGAAAATCTTCCTCGTCCTGCTCCTCGCCTATACGCTCAGCCAGTTCTTTCGCGCCTTCCTCGCGATCGTCGCGGGCGATCTCAGCCGCGATCTCGGCCTGAACGCGGCGGATCTGGGCAGCATCTCCGCGATCTGGTTCGCCGCCTTTGCCCTCGCGCAGTTCCCGGTCGGATATTCCCTGGACCGACTTGGGCCGCGCCGTACCATTGCCGGGTTCATGGTGCTCGCCGTCATCGGGGCAGGATTGATGAGCCTTGCGACGGGCTTCGTCAGCGCCCTCGTCGCAATGGCGCTGATCGGAGTCGGATGCTCGCCGATCCTGATGGGTAGTCTCTACTACTTTGCCCGAAGCTATCCCGCCGAACGCTTCGCCATGCTGTCGTCCTTCATCATTGGCTTCGGCGCGGCCGGCAATCTGCTCGGGTCGACCCCCCTTGCCGTCTCCGTGGAGGCCTTCGGCTGGCGCTGGAGCATGGCGGGGATCGCGCTGATCACCGCCGTCAGCGCCCTCACGTCGCTCGCCCTGCTGCGGGATCCCCCGAGCGTCGCGGGAGAGCGCCCGACCGGCGGAATGATCGAGGGACTGGTCGAGATTGCGTCGCTGCGGACGCTCTGGCTTCTGCTCCCGATCACCTTCGTCAGCTATGCCGTTGTCATTGCGACGCGAAGCCTCTGGATCGCCCCCTATTTCAGTGACGTTCACGGTTTCAGCGTGACCCAGACCGGCAATGCCGCCCTGGCGATGGCGGTGACGATGTCGCTGGGCGCCCTCGCCTACGGTCCTATCGAGCGCGCAGTCGGAAGCGCCAAGACGACCGCGGTGCTCGGCAGCGTCCTGACCAGCATCTGCTTTCTGGCTATCGGTTTCCTCGGCCACGACAGCGCAACCGCGAGCGTTGTGCTGATCGCCGCCATCGGCGCGGTGGGGCTGACCTACGGGATCATCATGGCGCACGGTCGCTTGTTTTTCCCGACCCACCTGTTGGGACGGGGCGTGACCTTCCTGAACTTCGCCTTCATCGCGGGGGCCGGGATCACGCAATGGCTTTCGGGGATCTTCGTCCAGGCGCGTGTGGATGCCGGCGCGCGTGCGGACGAGATCTATGCCATGCTCTTCATCGCCTTCGGGGCGGCCGTGGCGATCGCGACGCTGATCTATCTGGGCACGCCCGCCCGGCCGAAGCCGATAGCGGGCGCGTGACGATCGCGGCGGTTACTCGAGACCGCCGATATGCTTCTGCGCATAAAGCTGCACGCCGACCTGCTCGACGAGTTCAATCTGGGTCTCGAGGAAGTCGATATGCCCCTCCTCGTCCGCGGCGAGTTCCTCGAAGAGATTCTTCGACACGCGGTCGGAGACTGAATCGCAATAGGCGGCAGCTTCGAGATAGAGCGCACGCGCTTCCATCTCGGCAGCCAGATCGCAGTTCAGGATTTCCTCGATGTTCTGCCCGATGCGCAGGGGATCGAGTTCCTGGAGATTCGGAAATCCCTCGAGGAAGAGGATCCGCTCGACGAACTTGTCGGCGTGCTGCATCTCCTCGATCGACTCCTTGCGCCAGAACTGCGCCAGCTCCTTGTAGCCCCAATCGTCGAGAATGCGATAGTGGAGCCAGTACTGGTTGACAGCGGTCAGCTCGCTGCGCAGCCCGCGGTTCAGATATTCGATGACCTTGGCATCGCCCTTCATGACGGCTCCTTACTTTTGAATCGTTCTAAGGAAAGGTAGGTCCGAGGAGAGAAGTCGTCAAGGCGCAACCGGGCTCAATTCACCAGGAAGGCCAAGCTCGATCCCAACGCCTGTTCAGGCCGCGAGTTCCGCATGGGGTTTCTCGTGGAGAGCGCAACAATCGGATGTGCAGCCGCCGCAGCCGGAGCGTCCGGGCGTGCCGAGCGCCTCCGACATGATGTTGCGAATGGTGCGCGCACAGCGGCCGCATTGCGGGCTGCATCCGAGACAGGCATAGACTTGCGCGGGCGTGCGCGGACAGTCCTCGCCAGGATTGAGGCATCCGCGAACATCCTTGTCGGACAAGACGTTACAGGAGCAGACGATCACGTAGGGGCATCCCAGTTTAGAAACACTCAAAACTGTTGCAGATGCAACAATCATGAGTATCGAACCGGGGCCCCGTTGGCAAGCCCTGTAGAGTTCCGGATGCGACGAGGCGACCTTCTGCCTCAACCCGCCTGCCTCAATAGATGAGCTCTTCTTCCGCCCGGTTCTTCGAGATCATGATCTCGCCCTTTTCCGCAAGCTCCTTGGCGGTGTTGACCATGGCGAGTTGCGCCTCGTCCGCCTCCTTGAGGCGGATCGGTCCGATCCCGTTCATCTCGTCCTTGAGATTCTTGGCGGCGCGGGTCGACATGTTGGAGAAGAAGAACGCCTTGACGGCCTCGGGCGCGCCCTTTAGCGCCCGACAGAGCACGTCGCGCTCAACGTGACGGATGAGGGTCTGGATGCTGCCCGGATCGAGCTTCGTCAGGTCCTCGAAGGTGAACATGAGCTGACGAATGCGCTTGGCCGCCTCGCGGTTGACGTCGTCGAGTGCCGAGAGGAAGCGCGTTTCGGTTTGCCTGTCGAAAGAGTTGAACACCTCCGCCATGGTCTCGTGCGCGTCGCGCCGCGAAGTCTGGGCGACGGCCCCCACGAATTCGAGACGCAGGGTCTCCTCGATATGGTGCAGCGCCTCCTTCTGGACGGTCTCCAGCCGAAGCATGCGGCTGACGACGTCCATGGCGAAATCGTCCGGCAACATCGTGAGCACGCGGGCGGCATGGTCGGGCCGCACCCGCGAGAGGATGACGGCGACGGTCTGCGGATATTCGTTGCGCAGGTAGTTCGCCAGGATCTCGGCGTCGATCTGGGACAGGCGCGTCCAGATGCGCTTGCCCGAGGTGTTGTAGATCTCCGCCATGATCGTGGCGACCTGGTCGGGAGGGAACACCTTCATCAGAAGCTGCTCGGTCCGCTCGACGCTGCCGGAGACGCTGGAATTGGAAATCCGGTGGATGAAGTCCACGATCAGGCGATCAACGGTGCTCGCATCCACCGTTCCCAGCTGGACCATGGCGTGCGAAACGGTGCGGACCTCCTCCTCGTCGAGCATGGCCCAGATCGAGCGGCCATGCTCCTCCCCGAGCATCAGGAGAAACAGGGCAGCGCGCTGCGGACCGGGCAGCCCGTCGAATTCAGCGTGGGTTAGATCGTCTGGCTCTGACATGACGTGTGGCTGGATCGCGGAATCGATGGGTTAATCAGACAACAACCATCGTTAACGGAGCCTTAACCGGGGCGCTGTCTCCGCCGGTTTGCGGCAGCTTTTGCCGATCATGCGGCGAAAGAGGGAAGATTCTGCCCCGCCTCCGCCGGGACGATCCCGCAAAACCCTTTTCCCGCCACGGTTTCCATTCGGCACGTCCCTTGCTCCCTCCTCCGCAGGTGCTGCGTACAGGCCCCGGCCTGTCTGTAAGAGGGTTGAGTTCATGGGCATGTTCGGTTCGATGCTGACCGCCGTCGCGGGTTTGCGGTCACAATCATTCGCCCTCGAGAACATCTCGGGAAACATCGCCAATTCCTCGACGCCGGGATTCAAGCGCGTCGATACGAGCTTCGCCGACCTGATCCCGGAAGCGCCACTGAACCGCCAGGTTTCCGGCTCGGTCAACGCCTTCTCGCGACTGACCAACTCCATCGAGGGCGACTTTCTCGCGACCAGCATTCCGACGAATATCGCGCTCAACGGCGAAGGCTTCTTCGCAGTGAGCCAGCGGCCGACCGACCAGGCGATCACCTCCGGCGAATCGCCCATGCTCTACACACGCCGCGGCGACTTCGAGGTCGACCGGCTGGGCTATCTGGTCAATGGCGCCGGCTATGCCATGCGCGGCCAGACGCTGGACCCAACAACGGGGCAGCCCGTCAACGCCAATAACGGCTTCATCGTGATCAACCGCGATCCGCTCCCGGCACGTGAAAGCCAGGCAATCACCTATAACGGCGTTCTCCCCCGCGTGCCGGAGACGACGGACTACGATCCGAACACGCCGGGGAGCGAGTTGCTGGGCGCCGGGTTCTCCGTCGACACCCCGAACCCGGACCAGCTGATTCACGTCAACGACGCCGCTCTCTTCGAGCGCCGCTCGCTGCCGGGCGGATCGGTGTCGATCTACAACGCCACGGGTGCGGTGGAGCCGGTCAATCTCCGCTGGGCGAAGCTGACGAACGGCCCCGACACCTGGGGCCTCTATTACCAGTCGAACAGCGGCAACGATGCTTGGGTGCGCCTCGGCACCGCGCCCAACCAGGACGTCGCCTTCAACGCCGACGGCTCCCTCAACGTACCTGCATCGCTCACGAGCGCCGCTCCCCTCGTCGTCAATGGCACCACCTTCCAGACGGTCACCGTCAATTTCGGCGGCCGCCTGACCCAGTTCTCGAGCGACACGCGCGTCCAGCCGACGCTGATCGACCAGGACGGCTACAGTGTCGGACGCTTCACCTCTGTCGGCATCTCCGATAACGGAACCGTCTCGATCGCCTATTCGAACGGTCAGGTCGTGCCTGTCGCCCAGGTCGATGTCGTGCGCTTTCCCGCCGCCAACTCCCTGAGGCGGGTGGATGGCGGAGCGTTCGAGCAGACGCTGGAATCGGGCGCGCCGATCGTGGGTCTCGACAACGGTGTCATCATCAGCGGCAGCGTCGAGGGGTCGAACACGGACATCTCCGAGGAATTCGCCAAGATGATCGTGACGCAGCAGGCCTATTCGGCCAATACGCGGGTCATCAGCACCAGCCAGGAAATGATCCGCGAAGTGCTCAACATCGTGCGGTGACCTCTGGCGCCCGCCCTCATTGAGAGGAGCGGGCGCAGCGCCCCCCGCGCGGTGATCGCGGGAAGGCCGCGCCGCTACGCGATCTCCTGGAGCCCGGAGCCGGAGGTCCAGTCGTTGACGAGGCGCTTGCGCCGCGCGCGCCGACGCAGCACCGTCTTCAGCTTCGACTTCAGGAGCGCGATGTCGAACGGCTTGAGCAGAAACGCATCCACCCCCGCCGCATGCGCCGAGGTAACCTGCTCGAAGGTGATCGAGGTCTCGGTGAGGATGAAGGCGATCTTGTAGAGCTTCTCGTCGCTCTTCACCGCCTTGAGGATCTGCAGGCCGTCGACCGGCTCGAGGTCGAGGTCGGAGACGATCAGCCCGTAATCGCCCTTGCGAATCAGTTCCAGCCCCTCGACTCCGGAGGTCGTCATCTCGACGTCCTGGAAGCCCAGACGATTGAAGATCTCGACGACGAGCTTGCCGATCTTGTGGTTGTCGTCGATGACCAGAACTGAGGGAAACGGATCGTCTGACATTGAATACTCGGCTTGGTGAAACGGTTCGGCGCTTCCAAGTTCAGGTGAGAACCTCGATCCCGCGCTTCGAGAGCAGGCTCGTCTGCAGGGCGAGGACGAACTCCCGCAGCCAGGTCGCCTTCGGCGTACCGCGCTGATAGGCTTCGTCGAGGTTGTATTTTTCCAGGATGTCGTTCATTCCCGAGCGGCGGTCGATCAGTTCCAGCGAAGGAAGCAGCTCGCGCCGCGGGACTTCCCGCCACTCGACGATGCGGATGTCCTTGTGGCGCGAATCCGCGGAGATCCTCTTGAATGTCTGGTTCAGGGCGTCACGGTCGCCCTCGATCATCTGGGTAAACCAGTTCTTGTCGAGCACAAGGATGCTTGTGATCAGGGCGAACTCGTTCTGGCGGCGGCTCGTGCGCACCAGGTTAAGCTGCTGCTCCTCGCGCGTAACCGGATCCTTGTCCAGCGCGCAGCGGCTGTAATAGATGATCCGGCTATGACTGCTTCGCGCGAGCATGAACGGCTCCATTCCAGGAGTTCAGAGCATTGCCATCTCTTGCATAAGAAAACGTAAAGTCTGGCGGAATCGCCGTTGCACTTGGCTGCATAAGCGTCCTTCGGTGGCGCGCAGTGCGCAAAAGTGGAACCGGATGGCGGGCATATTCGGTGGCAGCACGGGGCGCGCGGATGATATTCAGGAGCGGCCCGGAGGATTACAGCGTGACGCCACCGACAGCCGTCCAGCCCGTACATGACGAGAGCCACGTCGATTCATCATCGGCGTGGATCCGCCTCGTCATCGCGGTGATGCTCAGCGCGATCGGCGGCGTCGGCATGTGGTCGGTGGTGGTCGCCCTGCCGACCGTCCAGGCCGAGTTTGGCGCGGCGCGCGCGGGGGCCTCCTTCCCCTACACGCTCGCGATGATCGGCTTCGCCTTCGGCGGAATCCTGATGGGGCGGATCGCCGACCGGTTCGGGATCATCGTCCCGGTGGTCGGCGGCGCGGTCGCGCTCGGGCTCGGCTACATCGCGGCGGGCTATGCGACTAGCCTTTTGCAATTCGCCCTCGCCCACGGGCTCCTCATCGGCCTGCTCGGAAGCTCGGCGACCTTCGGTCCGCTGATCGCGGAAATCTCGCACTGGTTCAAGCGCAGGCGCGGGATTGCGGTGGCGATCTGCGCATCCGGGAACTACGTCGCGGGCACGGTGTGGCCTCCGGTGGTCCAGTTCTTCATTGACGATATCGGTTGGCGGGCGACGCATATCGGCATCGGGATCTTCTGCATCGTCACGATGATCCCGCTGGCGCTCGCCCTGCGTCGCCGCGCCCCCGCACTCCCGGTTCCGGCGGCGGGAAGCGTCGTACCGAACCTGTCGCGGGAGGGGCTCGGGCTTTCGCCGGGGACCCTCCAGATGCTGCTGCTCGTGGCGGGGGTCGGCTGCTGCGTCGCCATGGCCATGCCGCAGGTGCACATCGTCGCCTATTGCGGCGATCTCGGCTACGGGGCGGCGCGCGGCGCCGAGATGCTCTCGCTGATGCTCGGCTTCGGCATCATCAGCCGTGTCGCCTCGGGCTTCATCGCCGACAAGATCGGCGGCCTCGCTACGCTGCTCCTGGGCTCCAGCCTGCAAGGGCTCGCGCTCCTGCTCTACCTGATGTTCGACAGCCTCGCCTCCCTCTATGTCATCTCGGCCCTGTTCGGCCTGTTCCAGGGCGGCATCGTGCCGAGCTACGCGATCATCGTGCGTGAATATTTCTCGCCCCGGGAGGCGGGGATGCGGGTCGGCGTGGTCCTGATGGCGACGCTTTTCGGAATGGCTCTGGGCGGCTGGCTGTCCGGCGCGATCTTTGACTGGACCGGCTCCTACCACGTCGCCTTCCTTAACGGTCTTGCCTGGAACCTCGTCAATGTGGGCATCGTCTCGATGCTTCTCATCCGTCGCGGTTCGGGCGGCGGATGGCGAAGCCGCGAGGCGGTCGCCTAGCGATATCCCTGCAAGGCGGCCGGATCCTGCTCATGAACGAGGCAAAAGGATGCAATTGCGGCCAATCCGTCAACCATTGGTTTACCACAAGCGGAGAATAGTGGCCGTGGAACGGGGCCGGAGGCTCCCAGGAAACGGGATCACGACATGCTCTCCACGACCATCAAAGTCGTCTTCGCGATCGGCTTTCTCACCTTCGCCGCGTCGCAATGGCTCTATTCACAGACGGATCGCATCGCCCTCTCGCGCCTGGCGGACGAGGTGGCGGGGCGCGAGGACCCGTTGACGACCGGCTCGCTCGCAGGTGCCGCGCAGGCGACCCGCCTCGACCCCTGCGCGTCCCCCGCCCGCTGAGCCTCAGGAGGCCAGCCAGGCGCGCAGCGCACGCGTGACGGCTTCGGGCTGCTCCATTGAGGTGAGATGGCCGCAATTCGGGATGATCCCGAGCGACGCCCATTCGATCGCTTCGGCCATTTCCTGAGACAGCGCCGGGGGCGTAAGCTGGTCCTCGTCGCCCACGAGAACGAGCGTCGGGATCTCGATCTGCGGCAGCATCGCCCGATGGTCGCGACGCGCCATGATCGCTTCCTGCTGGCGGATGAACGCCTCGGGACCGGTCTCCTCCGCCATCGCGTCCACGCGCCGCCGCAGATCGGCGTCGCTCAGGCGATCGCCCGCCACCAGCCGCTCCCACAACTCGTCGCAGACCGCGTCGAAGCGGCCTTCCCGCGTCATTGCGATGAGGCGCCGCCGCCGCTCGCGCGTCTCGTCCGTATCCGCACGGGCGCTGGTATCGAGGAGCGCAAGTCGGGCGACACGCCCCGGCGCCTGGGCAAAGGTCTCGAGGGCGATGTAGCCGCCCATGGACAGTCCGACGATGCAGAACCGCTCCTCGGGCGTCTCCCGCAGCAGGCGCGCCGCGATTTCGGGAATCGTGGCGTCGCCGCGGTGATCGGCGACGCGGACCTCCCGCTCCCTCGCGAGTTCGGAAAGCTGGTCCCGGAACAGTTCGGCCGTGCAATTGAGCCCGGGAACGAAGATTATCGGCTCCATATGGGGGAATCCTTACCTAAATGATTGACAATCTTGACGTTACTCATATGGTCCCCCTCGCACGGCATCCAATGCGTCACGCTTGGATGTGTAATCATGAGTCCCTTCGCCGCCAGCCGTGCCGAATGGACGAGCTAATGCGGCCATCAGGCTGCGGAACGGTTCCAATAATTTCATGTCATTTGCCGAACTCGGACTGAGCGAGAAGGTTTTGCAGGCGGTCACGACCGCAGGCTATACGCAACCCACGCCGATTCAAGCGGAAGCGATTCCGCATGTGCTCGCCCGGCGGGACGTTCTGGGCATCGCCCAGACGGGCACGGGCAAGACTGCGGCCTTTACGCTGCCCATGCTGACCCTGCTCGAGCACGGCCGCGCGCGCGCGCGCATGCCGCGTACGCTGATTCTCGAGCCGACGCGCGAACTCGCGGCGCAGGTCGAGGAGAACTTCTCGCGCTACGGCGTCAACCAGAAGCTCTCCGTCGCGCTCCTGATCGGCGGCGTCTCCTTCAACGACCAGGACATCAAGATCACGCGGGGCGTCGACGTGCTCATCGCGACGCCGGGGCGGCTGCTTGATCATTTCGAGCGGGGAAAGCTGCTCCTCACCGGCGTCGAGCTTCTCGTCATCGACGAGGCCGACCGCATGCTCGACATGGGCTTCATTCCCGACATCGAGCGGATCGTGAAGCTTACGCCCTTCACCCGGCAGACCCTCTTCTTCTCCGCCACGATGCCGCCGGAAATCCAGCGCCTCGCGGACAATTTTCTCTCCAACCCCGTGCGGGTCGAAGTCAGCAAGCCGGCCTCGGCGGCGACGACGATCACCCAGCGCCTCGTCTCGACCGGGTCGGAAGCGGCGGCCAAGCGCGCCACCCTGCGCGAACTCCTGAACAACGCGGTCGACCTGCAGAACGGCATCATTTTCTGCAACCGCAAGCGTGACATCGCGGTGCTGCACCGGTCGCTCCAGCGCCACGGGTTCAACGCCGTCGCCCTTCACGGCGACATGGACCAGCGCTCGCGCATGATCGCCCTCGACGCCTTCCGCACCGGCGAGGCAAAGCTGCTCGTCGCCAGCGACGTCGCCGCCCGCGGCCTCGACATCCCCGCCGTGAGCCACGTATTCAACTACGACACCCCCCATCATGCGGAGGATTACGTCCACCGCATCGGCCGCACCGGCCGCGCCGGCCGGGCGGGAGCCGCATTCACGCTAGTGGCGCCCGGCGACGAGAAATCCCTCTCGGCCATCCTGAGCCTGATCGAGACCGGGATCGAATGGCAGGGAGAGGAATTGCAGGCGCGGGGCGGCAGTTCCGACCGCGATCGCTCGCGCGGCGGGCGGCGTGGCCGCGAGCGATCCTCGGGCGAGGGCGGCAGGCGCGGCGAGGGCCGGCGCGGCGGCGAGGAGAGCGACAGCTCCGCCCGGCGCCGGGTTTCCCGCAGCCCTTCGGCGCGCGAAGCCCCCCAGCCCTCCGAGGAGGAGGCCGCTGACGAGCCGGCGCAGATGCCGGCGCGGGAGACGCCGGCCGCATCCGCTCCGCGCCGCGAGGCGAAGGGTCAGGACGAGGGGAGATCGGCGCGAGGCCCGAAGCCGTCGCAGAGACGCGGGGGCGATTCGCGCCGCGAGCGCGAAGACGATGCCTCCTCGGCCGTTGGGTTCGGTGATCACGTGCCGGCTTTCCTGTTGCGGCCGACCGGTGTAAAACCCAAGAAGTAGTTGGACAGTCGAAAATCTTAAGGTTTTTCTGCTGAAGTCGCGGCACCTTTACGGTACGTGATTCGCTTAGGAACCGGTCTCGTGCACATTCAGCTTTTGCGGGGGCAAGGGAATCGTGACGAAAAATTCGGCTGAACGGGACCTCGACCGGACATTCACAATCGCGCAGCGCGCGCTCGAATTGATGAAGTCCTACGGCTCGTCCGCTTCCCCCCGTTCATACGAGGTCTGGTTCACCTATGTCTCGGGCCACAAGCCCGCGATCAACGACGCGATCAAGCGCCTCGCCGCGGATAGCGGTCTTGTGTCGGACGCGGACATCGATCAACTCTACAATCAGCATATCGTCGGGCAACGCTTCTCCGAGGAAGCCGAAAAAACCGGCGCGGTGGTGATCTCCGAGATCGACCAGGTGATGGAGATGATCGACCTCGCGATGGGGTCGACGCAGAAATACGGGGAATCGCTCGAGGCGTTCACGGCGGACCTCTCCGCGGGCGTCGATCGCAACCGGGTTCGCGAGATTGTCGCCTCGCTCGTCGTCGCGACGAAGGACGTGCGCTCGACGAACCAGACGCTCGAGGCGCGGCTTCGGGAGACCCGCGGCGAGATCGAGACCCTGCGCGAGACCCTCGAGGCGGTCCGGATGGAATCGCTGACCGATCCGCTCACCGGCATCGCCAACCGCAAGCATTTCGAGGAAATGCTGGTCAAGACGCTCGACCAGGCGCTCGTGGAGCGCAGCCCCCTCGCATTGGTCGTCATCGATATCGACCATTTCAAGCGCTTCAACGACACCTACGGCCACCTGACGGGCGATCAGGTCCTGCGGCTCGTCGGCATGACGATGCGGGAACAGGTGAAGACGAAGGCGACTCTCGCCCGGTTCGGCGGGGAGGAATTCGGCATCATCCTCCCTGACAGCACGCTGGAGACGGCGAAAGCCGCAGCCGAGCGCGTTCGCAATAGCGTGATGAGCCGGGAACTGATCAAGCGTTCGACGGGCGAATCCCTCGGAAAGGTGACGATATCGCTCGGCGTCGCGGTGATGCGCAAGGGGGATACGGCGGTCTCCCTCCTGGAGCGGGCCGACCAGTGCATGTTCGTGGCGAAGCGCAACGGCCGCAACCGGACGATCACCGAGATCGACCCGGAATATCAGAAGGACGGCGGCTCGATTCCCGAAGTCGCCTGAGGCCGACGCCTGCCGGCGCTCTTTGCCAGCTTCCCGCGCCGCGCCGCCTCGAGCGCCAGCCGGGCCCAGGGGACCATGGCCTCCGGATCATCGACCGCCGATGCCGGCGCGAGCCAGTAGCTCATCGTCGTTCGCCGCCCATCCTTCTCGTATACGAACGGACGGGAGCCGGCTTCCCGGAACGCGGGTTGCGACAGGACATCCGTCTTCAGAGAGATTTCGCCCCCTGCCTCGAGGGCGATCATCACATCGTCGGCGTAGATCCCGGCGCCACCGAACATCCGGCGGATTCTCACCGCCCCAAAGGCCGCGAAATGCTCCCGGATGGCGTCGGCATCCATCGGCCCTACTCCACCTCCACCTTCGCCGGGGTGATCGCCACCGATTCGCCGCAACCACAGGCGGATGTCTGATTCGGGTTCCGGAAGACAAATTGCGAGGCGAGCTTCGTCGTCTCGAAATCCATCTCGGTGCCAAGCAGGAAGAGTACGGCCTTCGGATCGACGAAGATCTTCACGCCCTTGTCCTCGACCACGTCCTCACCCGGAGGCGCGGTCTCCGCATATTCCATCGTATAGGCCATTCCGGCGCAGCCGCCGTTTCGCACGCCGACGCGCACGCCCTCGATAGGCTTGTCCGCCTTCGCGATGATATCCTTGACCCGGTTCGCAGCAGCGTCCGTCAGGGTCATGACCTTGAGATTGCCAAACATCCAATATTCTCCCACCCGCGGGTTAAAGGCCCGGGCCAGCGAGGAAACCGTCCGTAACATAATCACTCAAACCGGCCTCGTCGATAGCGCATCGGACCGCGACGCAGCTTCGCGGGAAATCGAAGGTCGCTCTTGACCTGAAGCCCGCTCCGGCTTCCAAAGGGAGAAAAGCGCCTTTCATGAAAGAGGAACCCCACGTGCTGGATTCCGTGCTCATCGCCAACCGCGGCGAAATCGCCTGCCGGATCATCAGGACTGCGAAGCGGCTGGGAATGCGGACGATCGCTGTCCACTCCACCGCCGATGCCGACGCGCTCTTCGTGCAGATGGCGGACGAATCCTACGAGATCGGCCCGGCTCCGGCGGCGGAATCCTACCTGCGCATCGACAGGATCATCGACGTGGCGCTGCAAGCGGGGGCGGCCTGCATTCATCCGGGCTACGGCTTTCTGTCGGAGCGGGTCGAATTCGCTGAGGCCTGCGAGGAAAACGGCATCGTCTTCGTCGGCCCGCCCGCTTCCGCGATCAAGGCGATGGGGCTCAAGGACGCGGCCAAGACCCTCGCCGCCCAGGCGGGCGTCCCCGTGGTTCCGGGCTATCACGGCGCGAAGCAGGAGCCCGACTTCCTGCGCCAGAAGGCCTACGAGATCGGCTATCCCGTCCTGATCAAGGCGGTCGCGGGCGGCGGCGGGAAGGGCATGAAGCGGGTCGACAAGGCTGCCGAGTTCGACGCCTCCCTCGCCTCGGCGCAGCGCGAGGCACAGAACTCCTTCGGCGACGCGCGCGTCCTCGTCGAGAAGTACGTCCTCTCGCCGCGCCACGTCGAGATCCAGGTCTTCGCCGACGCACACGGCAACGTCGTCCATCTGAACGAACGGGATTGCTCCCTCCAGCGCCGCCACCAGAAGGTCATCGAGGAAGCGCCCGCCCCCGGCATGACGCGGGAGATGCGCGACGCCATGGGCAAGGCGGCCGTCGAGGCGGCGCGGGCTGTCGGGTATGTGGGCGCGGGAACCGTCGAGTTCATCGCCGACGGGCGCGAGGGGCTGCGGCCGGACCGCTTCTATTTCATGGAGATGAACACGCGTCTCCAGGTCGAGCACCCGGTTACCGAGGCGATCACCGGGCTCGACCTCGTCGAGCTGCAGTTCCGTGTCGCCTCCGGCGAGCCCCTGCCCTTCACGCAGGAAGAGGTCCCGCTCGAGGGGCACGCGGTGGAGGCGCGGCTCTACGCGGAGGATCCGGAGAAGGGTTTCCTACCGTCCACCGGGCGGCTCTGGGCGCTCGAGATGCCGGAGGATTTCGGCATCCGGGTCGATTCCGGGGTCGAGGCCGGCGACGAGGTGACGCCCTTCTATGATCCCATGATCGCCAAGATCATCGCCCGGGCGGAGACCCGCGAGGCGGCGCTCGACAAGCTGTCAGACGCCCTCGGCCGCACGGTCGTCGCAGGCCCCCGCACCAACGCCGCTTTCCTCAGGCGGCTCGTCGACGCTCCCGAATTCCGCAAGGGGAATTTCGATACCGGCTTCATCGACCAGAACCTCGAACGCCTTGGCGCCGTTCCGCGCGGTCGCGATCCCGTCTCCGTGGCGGCGGGAGCGCTCTCCCTCGTGCGGCGCGATCACGAACGCAGCATGATCGCCGGGAGCCCGGCGGCGGGCCGCGTGAAGGGGCCCTGGTGGACGAGCGACGGATTCCAGATCGTCGGGTCGAGGCGCACAGGCCTTCCCCTCGTCGTCGACGGTGAACGGCTCGAGGGAATGCTGACCTGGGATGAAGATGGCCCTGCCTTCGAGATCCCGGGCGAAACGATGCCGGCGGAGGAGGTGGAAGCCACGGTCATCGAGGCAGGCGAGGCGATGCTCGTGCTGCACGAGGGCCGCCAGACGCGGATCGAGATCTACGACCCGACCTCCGTCGATCTCGAGCATCTCGACGACGGCGGCGTGGTCAAGGCGCCAATGCACGGCAAGCTCGTCGCGCTCTTCGTCGAAGCCGGACAGATTGTGGAAAAGGGCCAGCGGCTTGCAATCGTCGAGGCGATGAAGATGGAGCACGTCCTGATATCTCCCAACGAAGGGGTCGTCGCCGATATCCTCGCCGAAACAGGTCAGCAGGTCGCGGAGGGTGCGCGGCTCGTCGTCATCGCCAGCGGAGAGGCCTGAGCCATGGCCAGGCGTCTTGCCATCGTCCTCGGAGTCCTCCTCCTGCTTGGAGGCTTCTCCGCCTATCTCGTCAGCATGCTCCAGGAACATGCGGCGGAGTGCGATTCGACGCTCCGCCATTGCGCGGTCGAACGTGAAGAGATCGCCTTCCTCGAAGGCGAGTGGTGCGCGGCGATCGACCCGAACGCCCTGCGCGAACGCTTCGCTTTCGAGGATGGCCGCGTCCTGACTATGCAGGAGGGGACGCTCCTGTCATCCCCCGGGGAATGGCGCGAGGCGCGCTTCTTCGCATCGATGGGAGAAGTCATCTATTTCGAGCACGACCAGCTGACGGGCGAGCGCGTGAGCGGGGAGATGACGATCCGTCCCGACGGTCCCGATGCGCGCAGCACCGTCATCGGCACGCGCCGGATCGACTGGATTCGCTGCGCCACGGGGTGAATTTTGACGACCCCACTTGCGGAAGGCTCGCAGTCCGGGAGAAGATGGAAAAAAGACGAAAACGGGGGCGGATGTATCGACTGCGTCTCGGAGGGCGATCATGACCCGCGTCACACCCCTGATCATGTGCGGAGGCGCGGGAACGCGGCTATGGCCGGCGTCTCGCGAAAGCGCCCCGAAGCAGTTCATCAACCTGCTCGGCGCCCGGTCGACCTTCCAGGAAACCGTCCTGCGCGTGGCGGATCCGACCCTGTTCGCAAGGCCGGTGGTGATCACAAACGCCGAGTACCGGCACATGGTCTCCGATCAGCTGCAGGCGATCGGGATCCAGGCCGACATCCTGCTTGAACCCGCGCGCCGCGATTCCGGTCCCGCCATCGCGGCCGCCACGAGCTTCATTGCCAGCAATCAGGCTGACGCGACCGTCATGGTCCTTGCCGCCGATCACATCGTGCGCGATCAGAATGCGTTCCGGGCCGCGACGCGGGTAGCCGCCGAAGCGGCTGCGGGCGGAGCGATCGTGACCTTCGGCATCGTCCCCGACCATCCGGCGACGGGCTACGGCTATATCGCCCGGGGGAGCGAGACGTCTCCGGGAATCCATGTGGTCGAAGCCTTCGTGGAGAAGCCGGACGCGGCGACCGCGCGCGATTATGTCGAACGTGGATATCTCTGGAATTCCGGCAACTTCGTCTTCCGCGCGGATGCGATGCTGGAGGAATATTCGCGTTTCGACCCGGAGACCGTGAAGGCTGCGGGAGAGGCCGTGGCGCGCTCGACGCGCGACCTCGGCTGGGTGGTGCTCGACGAGGAGGCATTCAGCGCGTGCACCGCGATCTCGATCGATTTCGCCGTGATGGAGAAAAGCGACCGCGTCGCCGTCGTCCCGGTCGAGATGGGCTGGTCCGATGTCGGCTCCTGGCACGCGGTGTGGGAGTTGTCGGACAAGGACTCCGAGGGCAATGCGGCGATCGGCGACGCGATCTTCCTCGAGGCGCGCAACAACCTCGTTTCCGCCCGCAACCTCGTCTGCCTCGTGGGGGTGGACAACCTCGCGGTCATCGAGACCGACGACGCCACCCTCGTCTTCGACCGCTCGCGCGGAGACAGCGTGCGCGCCCTCGTCAAGGATCTCGCGTCGCAGGGGCGCAAGGAAGTCGTCGAGCATATGGAGGTGTTTCGTCCCTGGGGCTCGTACCAGCGGGTCGACATGGGCGAGCGCTTCCAGGTCAAGCGCATCGTCGTGAAGCCCGGCGGGCGTCTCTCGCTGCAAAAGCATTTCCATCGAGCCGAGCACTGGGTCGTGGTCCGCGGCGTCGCCCTCGTCACGATCGAGGAGCGCGAACTCGTCCTGCGCGAGAACGAGTCGACCTATATCCCGCAGGGCGCGATCCACCGGCTCGAAAATCCCGGCAAGATCCCCCTCGAACTGATCGAGGTCCAGTCCGGCTCGTATCTCGGCGAGGATGACATCATCCGGATCGAGGACGTCTACAACCGAAAGTGAGGCGCCGGCGAGCCCGGGAACGCGCCGTTCGGGATCATTCCCGGCCAAAGCCGCGAAAGCGGGCCGGCTCACCGGCGGCTCACATCTCCCCCAATCCCCGCTTCATCAGGAGCGGCTCGACCTCGGGCATGCGCCCCCGGAAGGCGAGATAGGCCTCGTTGGGATCACGCAGGTTCCCCGCCGAATAGATGTAGTCGTGCAGTTTCCCCGCCGTCTGCGGATCAAACGGATCGCCCGCCTCCGCGAAGGCCGCGAAGGCGTCGGCGTCGAGCACCTCGGACCAGAGATAGCTGTAGTAGCCCGACGAATAGCCATCGCCCGAGAAGACATGGGTGAAATGCGGGCTGCGGTGGCGCATCACGATCTCGTCCGGCATGCCGATGCGCGAGAGCGCTTCGCGCTCGAATGCCAGCGGGTCGATATTGTCCGCGGACGGCAGGAGGTGGAAGTCGAGATCGACGAAGGCGCTCGCGCAGTACTCCACCGTGGCGAAGCCCTGGTTGAAGTTGCGCGCCGCGAGCAGCCGGTCGAGCAGCTCGCGCGGCATCGGCTCCCCGGTTTGCGCGTGAACGGCGAAGCGTTCGAGGATTTCCGGCACCTCGAGCCAGTGCTCATAGAGTTGGGACGGCAGTTCCACGAAATCGCGCGCGACATTCGTGCCCGCGAGCGAGGGATAGGTCACGTTCGAGAGCAGGCCATGCAGGGCGTGGCCAAATTCGTGGAAGAGTGTGCGCGCATCGTCGAAGGAGAGGAGCGCCGCCTCCCCCTCCCCCGCCTGCGTGAAATTCATCACGTTGACGATGATCGGCCGCACCGCGCCGTCGAGATTGCGCTGCCCGCGATAGCTCGACGCCCAGGCTCCCGAGCGCTTCGAAGGCCGCGCGAAGTAATCGCCATAGAACAGCCCGACATGGCGCCCCCCGGAGTCGCTCACCTCCCAGGCGCGGACGTCTGGATGATAGACCGGAACGTCCCGGCGTTCCTCGAATCGCAGGCCGAAGAGTCGCTCGGCGACGTGGAAGGAGGCGGCGATGATGTTGTCGAGCTGGAAATACGGCTTGATCTGCGCCTCGTCGAGGGCGTGCTCCTTCATCCGCAGCTTCTCGGCGTAGTAGCGCCAGTCCCACGGGGCGATCGGCTCGACCTGCCCCTCCACCTTCGCAAGCGCGGCGAGGGCGTCTCGCTCCCGCCCCGCGCGCGCCCGCGCCGGCTCCCAGACGCGCGCCAGCAGGCCGGCGACGGCATCGGGCGTCTTCGCCATGGAATCGTCGAGCTTGAAATGGGCGAAGCTCTCGTAGCCGAGCAGTTGCGCCCGCTCGGCGCGCAGGCGGATCGTTTCGGCGATGATGGCCGCGTTGTCGGTCTCGCCCCCGTTCTCGCCCCGCGCGATCCATCCCCTGAACGCCTTCTCGCGCAGGTCGCGCCGTGCGGAGAATTGCAGGAAGGGCTCGATGGAGGAGCGCGCGAGGGTGATCGCATGCTTGCCGGGGTGCCCGCGGTCGCTGGCGGCGCGCGCCGCGCCCTTGCGCAGGAAGTCGGGGAGCCCGGCGAGGTCCTCCTCCGCCTCGAGGATGAGCGCCCATGCGCTCTCGTCGGCGAGAACATTCTGGCTGAAGGCCGTGCCGAGTTCGGCGAGCCGCTGGGAGATCTCGGCCAGCCGCGCCCTCTGCGCCTCGGGCAAGGCCGCGCCAGTCCGCTGGAACGCGAGCCTGTAGCGTTCAAGCAGGCGCCGCTGCTCGGCATCGAGCCCAAGCGTATCACGCATCTCGTGCAGGGCTTCGACGCGGGCAAAGAGAGCGGCGTCGAGATAGATGGCGCTGTAATGGCGAGACAGAACCGGCGCGATCTCCCGCTCGATGGCCTGAATCCGCGGGTTCGTGTCCGCGCCCGCGAGGTTGAAGAACACGGCGCAGGCGCGACGCAGGTCAGCGCCTGAACGCTCCATCGCCTCGATGACGTTGGCGAAGCTCGGTGCGGCCGCGTCGTCGCGGATCGCCGCGATCTCGGCGCGATGCGTGGCCAACGCGTCGTCGATCGCCGGACGGAAGTGATCCGGGGTGATCTCGTGGAATGGCGGCGCCTCGAAAGGCGTGTTCCACCGGGCGAGCAGGGGATTGTCATTCGCTGACATGCGGGCTCCTCAAAATTCGGGGAATATCTAGCCCATGTTCGGCGGGTGGCGATAGGCCCGACCGGGCTTTGCGACTTCACACGTCATTGACGTGAAAATACATCTCATGCGTGTTCTCGACCCGGGATCTTAAACCTATTCTTAAGCGCCAAGGGAGCTAATGCGATTCTGAATGGAACACGTACAAGCACCTCTGGAACGTGATGGCGGACGCCGAAGTCATTTTTGATCTGTCGTCCGGTTTCGCCGAGGCTGAGGAGCAATGGCGCGCCCTGGAGCAGACTGGCCACGGCTCGCCCTATCAGCAGTTCGACTGGGCGCGCGCCTGGTGGGAACATATCGGCAAGCACAAGGGCATCACCCCCCACGTCCTGCGGCTGGCGCGCGGGGATGAGACCCTCGCCCTGCTCGCTGTCGGATTCCGCCGGCACCTTGGTCTGACCGTGGCGCGTCCGATCGGCGAGCGACACTTCAACATTCACATGCCTCTCTGGGCGACAGGCGCAGCCGGCCGGGTTACTCCCGGGGAATACCGGCGTGCCCTCGTCGAGGCCTGCCGGCGGCTTGGCGCGGATGTGCTGTGCTTTGCGCACCAACCGGACATCTGGGCGGGAAGTTCCGGTCATGCCGCCGCCGGCGAGGCCGGAACGTCATCGGGCGACGTCTATCTCCTGCCCCTCACCCGCGACTTCACGGCCCTCGCCCGCGCCCGGCGCTCAAAACGCTACCTCCAGCAGATCCGCCGCAAGCGGGAGGGCCTTGCGGTCCGCGCCGGCCCCGTCAGTTTCCGCCGGGCCGATGACGAGGCGACCTGCGCGCGCGTGATCGCTGAAGCGGTCCGCCACCGCTCCGAACGCCGACAGCATTGCGGTGTGCCGAGTTTCCTTCATGAAGCAGGCGGACCGGAATTCATCCGCGACCTGACCCTGCGCGGCCTGGGCGCGCCGGAGGGACGTTGCGTGATGGCGGCGCATTACCTCGAAGCCGGCTCCCAAATCATCGCAACCTATTTCGGGAGCGGCTTCAACGGGCACTATGCCTGCTTCGTCAACTCGTTCGACATGGCCTACGAGGAATGCAGCCCCGGCGACATCCTGCTCCATGACCTCATCGCGAATCTGTGCTCCCTCGGCCTGGGGAGCCTCGACCTCGGGGTCGGCGAGGGACGCTACAAGGAGGCCTGGTGCGATCCGCTTCCCCTGTTCGCGAGCACGGAAGCCCTGACGCCGCTCGGAAGCATCTACGCGGGCAGCGTCCGCGCGTCCGGAAACGCAAAGCGCATCATCCGCAACAACAATAGCCTCTGGCATGGTTGGCGCAGCGTCCGAAAGCTGAGAGCCCAGTTTCGCTCGTACTGACCCTACCCGCTCAAGTCATCAAGCGTGGGAACTATCGCTCCGTTCGGCAGGTTTCTTCTTCAACTCGACAGACGTTAGGAGAAAAACATGCCGATCCTTCTTTGGCTCCTTGGAGTGCCGCTTTCCCTGATCATCATTCTATGGCTCGTAGGCGTCTTCTGATCCCGCGCGCGCCATTTACCCGGCGACTTGCCTCACCGCAGTCGCCGGTTTTTTTTGGCCAGAAGGCACGTGGCTCTTGTAAGCGGCATGGAGCACATCCAAATTACCATCCACACGGATGGTTCAGGGATGGAAAATGAGCAGCAAGATTCAGCCGGTTCGGCCCAGAGCTGTGGATAGCGAGAAGATCACGATCAATCTCGGCTTCGTCGATCTGGGGCAGATCGACCTCCTCGTGCAGGAAGGTTTCTACTCCAACCGAACAGATTTCATCCGCACCGCGATCCGCAACCAGCTCGACCGCCACGACGAATCGGTGCGCAAGTCCGTCTCCCGGCATCAACTCGATCTCGGGCTGCGCCACTACTCGCGCGCCGATCTTGAGGCGGTTCAGGCGGCGGGCGAGACGCTTCACATCCAGGTCCTCGGCCTCGCCGTGATCGCCCCGGACGTGGACGCCGAACTGGCCCGAGCGACGATCGCTTCGATCCATGTTCTCGGAGCGCTGCAGGCGAGCCCGGACGTAAAGGAGGCCCTGCGCGACCGCATCCGCTGACGCGCAGTTTCGACTTCAAATTCACTTCCTCTCTCTTTTGCTCCCGCCCCGGCGGGAGACGCCCCCGGCTTGTCCGGGCCATATAAGGTAAAACATGATGCGACACGTCCCCCAGACCGACATGATTGAAGCGACCCGCCTGACCCGCGAAGGCAGGCTCGACGAAGCGACGGCGCTCCTGCGCGGCCTGTTCACCGATGCGACGCCCTCTCGCGCCGCGGAAGCCCCGCAGCCCGGCGAGCGCGACGGCTCGCGCTCGATCATCGACATGACGCCCCCTGCTCCCGGAACATGCGGGGCATGGACCGTTCCCGGCGATGCGTCGCGCGGGCAGGAGGAGGCGCCGCGCGCGGAGCCCCGCAAGGCGAAACACGTCCTCCTCGACGCTCTCCGCCGCAAGGGACGGCCGACTTCCCCTCTCCGCTCGCCGGGACCCGCCCCCGCGCCGCTCCCCGAAGGCGCCAGTTTCGAGGAGCATGTCCATTCCGGACCGGCAGGCCGGCGCGCCTACAAGCTTTATGTCCCCAGTCGCCACATTCCCGGTCGCGATGCGGGCGAGAAGCTGCCGCTCGTTGTGATGCTGCATGGATGCACGCAATCGCCGGACGATTTCGCTGCCGGCACGGGGATGAACGCCCTGGCCGAGGAGCATCTCTTCCTCGTCGCGTATCCGGAGCAGCCGAATTCCGCGAATCCGAGCAAATGCTGGAACTGGTTCAGTCCGCAGGACCAGCATCGCGACCGGGGGGAGCCCTCGCTGATCGCGGGGATCACGCGCTCCGTCATGGAGACGCACGCGGTCGACGCGGACAGGGTCTATGTTGCGGGCCTCTCCGCCGGCGGCGCAGCGGCGGCGGTGATGGGGGCGGCGTATCCCGATCTCTTTGCGGCGGTCGGCGTCCATTCCGGCCTGGCCTGCGGCGCCGCCAGTGATATCCCCTCCGCTCTGGCCGCCATGCGTTCCGGCGCCAAACCGGGTCGTCAGGGAGCACGCCGCCCGGAAACGTTCGTCCCGATGATCGTCTTTCATGGCGACCGGGACCAGACGGTCCACCCGGCCAACGGCGCGCAGGTTCTCGAACAGGCGCATCCCGGCCAAGCCCTTGCGGTGGAGATCGTGCAGGGGCACTCCCCGGGCGGCGTCGCGTTCACACGCAAGATCGAGAAGGACCCCGCAGGACGCTCCCGGCGCGAACACTGGACCCTCCACGGTTCCGGCCACGCCTGGTCGGGCGGCAGCCGAGCGGGAAGCTACACCGATCCGAAGGGCCCTGATGCGAGCCGCGAAATGATCCGGTTCTTCAGAGAAAACCGGAAGGGGACGGACAGCCGGAACGAACTTTGATTGTTCGGCTTGACGGTGTGGTTTGCGATCTCGCGGAATCCGGTCGATCATGGCGCCGCGATAGTCGCGCCACACCCTCGGGGCAGGTGCGACCGGGGTCGGCGCAAAGGTACATGACGGAGGAGACGCCGATGACGGCTCTACCAGAAGACTGGTCGCTCGTCTATGAAGGCTATCAGCCGCATCAGGAAGGCCTGAGGGAAGCGCTTTGCACTCTCGGCAATGGTTATTTCTCGACTCGCGGGGCGGCGCCGGATTGCGCAGACGACGATGTGCATTATCCGGGCTGCTATCTCGCGGGCGGCTATAATCGCGCCACGAGCGAAGTCTCCGGACGCGAAATCGAGAACGAGGATCTCGTCAACCTGCCGAACTGGCTGCCGCTGACGATCCGGATCGATGGCGGGCCGTGGTTTCACATCGACGAAATGGAGATCCTGGCGTTCCGTCAAGATCTGAACCTGCGCGAGGGAATTCTCGCCCGTACCGTCCGGCTTCGCGATCCGGAGGGCCGGACGACCCGCTGGTCGGAGCGCCGCATCGTGAGCATGGCGGACCGGCACGTCGCCGCCATATCCCTGGAAGTCGAGCCGGAGGACTGGTCCGGGGAACTCGGGATCCGGACAGCGATCGACGGCAGCGTCATCAACAACAACGTCAAGCGCTATCGTGCGCTGACAAGCCGCCATCTCGAAATTCTCGACACGCAGGCGCATGACGAGGACATCATCCAGCTTGTCAGCCGCACCACGCAATCGCGGCTCGAGATCGCGCAGGCGGCCCGGACCCGCGTCTATCGCGGCACGGAGCCGGCGGCCGAAGAAAGTCGCGAGACCATCCGCGAACCAGACCGGATCAGCCAGGAGATCGCTATCAAGATCGCGAGCGGCGAGCGCATACTGATCGAGAAGATCGTCTCGCTCTTCACCTCCCGCGACATGACGATCTCCGCCCCCGCACTGGAGGCGATCGACGCCGTACGGGAGGCCCCACGCTTCGAGGCGCTGCTGGCCGAACACCGACTCGTCTGGGATCATCTCTGGGACGATTGCGACATCGACATCGTCGTCGACCCGATACCTGACGCAGAGCTGAAGCTGCGCGTCCATATCTTCCATCTGCTTCAGACGGTATCGGAGGCCAGCATCGATCAGGATGTCGGCGTCCCGGCGCGCGGCTGGCACGGGGAGGCCTATCGCGGGCACATCTTCTGGGACGAGCTCTTCATCTTCCCCTTCCTGAACCAGCGGCGCCCGGTGCTGACGAAGGCGCTCCTGCTCTACCGCTACCGCCGCCTGCCCGCCGCCAGGCGGCATGCGGTGGAAGAAGGCTATCGCGGCGCACTGTTCCCGTGGCAGAGCGGCAGCAATGGCCGCGAGGAAAGCCAGCGCCTCCATCTCAACCCGATGTCCGGCGAATGGGTGCCCGACAACACGCACCGGCAGCGTCACATCAACGCCGCCGTCGCCTACAACATCTGGCATTATTACGAGGTCACGGATGACTGCGAGTTCATGCGCGACTACGGTGCCGAGATGCTCTTCGAGATCGCCCGATTCTGGGCGAGCGCCGCCAGCTTCAATCCGGCGCGGGGCCGGTATGACATCCGCCACGTGATGGGGCCGGACGAGTTTCACACCGCCTATCCCGGCATTCCTCCGGAGGCCGAGGCGGGGATCGACAACAACGCCTATACGAACGTCATGGCCTCCTGGTGCCTGCACCGGGCGATCGACATCTTCGACATCCTCCCTCCCTATTGCCGCGACCGCCTGCGCGCCCGGATCGACCTGTCGGAGGACGAGGTGAAGCTATGGGGCGACATCTCGCGCAAGCTCTTCATCCCCTTCCATGACGACTGCATCATCAGCCAGTTCGAGGGCTACGAGGCGCTGGAGGAATTTGACTGGGACGGCTACCGGGAGCGATACGGCGACATCCATCGCCTCGACCGGATCCTTGGCGCGGAGGGAAAATCCGTCAACGCCTACAAGGTTTCAAAGCAGGCCGATGTCCTGATGCTGTTCTACCTGTTCTCGGCGGAGGAACTCGCGAACCTCTTCGAGCGCCTCGACTATCCGTTCCGGAACGACTGGATTCCGAAGAACATCAACTACTATCTCGCACGCACGTCCCACGGCTCCACTCTCAGCCTCATCGTGCATTCCTGGGTGCTGGCCCGCGCCGACCGCCCGATGTCGTGGGAAATGCTCAGCACCGCCCTCGACGCCGACCTCGCCGATATCCAGGGCGGGACGACACATGAGGGCATCCATCTCGGCGCGATGGCGGGAACAGTCGACCTGATACAGCGCTGCTTTACCGGCATCGAGACGCGCGGCGGGGTGCTCTACCTGAATCCGGTACTTCCCGAGGGGCTCAAATGCCTCGCCGCGCGAATCCGCTACCGCCAGCAGCGGCTCGACGTCGAGGTGACTGGCGACCGGCTGCGCGTGTCCAGCCGCCATCAGATCGCCCCCTCGGTAACAATCGCCTATCGCGGCCATTACCGAACGGTGGCGCCGGGTAACTCCTATGAGTTCCACCTCATCAAGCGACATCGCGGTTGAGCGGAAGCCGATCCCGAAGGCGATACGCAGGAACACGCAGCCTGGGCCTTTCATTGGAACTTCAGGGCGATGCGGCGCTTTAGCTTGAGCGCGGAAATCCGGACGCGAAGGCAGGGGTTTGACATGAACAACGCCGCGAAACCTGCGGCGAAGCAGCAGGCAGAACGAAACTGGCACGCGATTTCTCCTAAGGAAGTGGCTCACCTACTCGGCGTCGATCCCGAACGCGGACTCGGCCAGGGCGAGTTGGAGAGGCGGCGTGAGGCGCATGGGGAGAACCGCCTCAGCGAGGGCGCGGGCCGCTCCGCCTGGAGCCGGCTTATCAGCCAGTTCAACAACCTCTTCATATACCTCCTCCTGGCGGCAGGGATCGTGACGGCCGCCCTGGGCGAATGGGTCGATAGCGGCGTGATCTTCGGGGTCGTACTCATCATCGCCGCCATCGGCTTCATTCAGGAAGGACGCGCGGAACGGGCGCTTGAGGGCGTACGCGGCATTCTCTCGCACACCGCCTGGGTCCGCCGCGACGGCAAGCGTCACGAGGTCCCCTCCGAAGAGCTGACGTTGGGCGACGTCGTCCTGCTCGACGCAGGGGATCGCGTTCCCGCCGACATGCGACTCGTCAGGACGCGGAACCTGCAGGTGCAGGAAGCCGTGCTGACGGGGGAATCCACGGCCGTCGCAAAATCAGTCGATCCGGTCGAGGAGCGTGCGGAACTGGGCGATCGCACGGGCATGGCCTATTCCGGAACCGTGGTCACCGCCGGCCAAGGCACGGGTGTCGTCGTCGCCATCGGGGATTCGACGGAGATCGGCCGGATCAGCGGCATGCTGTCGGAGGTCGAGAGCCTCAAGACGCCCCTGATGCAACGTCTCGACGCCTTCACCAAGGCAGTGAGCGTGATCATCATCGCCCTCGCATCGGCGACCTTCGCCGTAGGGGTCCTCGTCTGGGGGCGCGACTACGCCGAGATGTTCTTCGCATCGGTTTCGATCGCCGTCGCCGCCATTCCCGAGGGACTGCCGGCGGTCATGACCGTCACCCTCGCAATCGGCGTCGAGCGGATGGCGCGGCGGAACGCCATCATCCGCCGCCTTCCCGCCGTCGAGACCCTCGGCGCCGTCACCACGATCTGCGCGGACAAGACCGGAACGCTGACCCGCAACGAGATGACGGCCAAGACGATCCGCACCGCGGAGCATGATATCGAGGCGGAGGGCGTGGGCTACGAACCCAGGGGGGGCTTCCTCCACGGCGACGAGTCGATCGAGATCGAGGATCATGCAGACGCACGGGAGACCATCCGGGCCGGCCTTCTGTGCAACGACGCCACCATCCTGCGGCAGGGAGACGAATGGCAGCCGGAGGGCGATCCGACCGAAGCGGCGCTGATTGTCCTCGCGCGGAAGGCCGGCTTTGAACTCGAGCAAGAAAACAGGAACCTCCCCCGCCTGGACGCCATCCCCTTCGCTTCCGAGCGGCGCTACATGGCCACGCTGAACCACGACCACGAGGGCCGCCACGTCATCTATGTCAAGGGCGCCCCAGAGCGCGTTCTCGAGATGTGCACGGGCGAGCTGCGCGGCGGAGAGGTCGCGGAGCTCGATCCCGACAAGTGGCGGGCCCGCGCGGAGGAGATAGCGGAGCGCGGACAGCGCGTTCTGGCGGCGGCGCGCAAGGAGGTGGGCGCAATGTCGGAATTGCGCGAGGAAGATGCCGAGGAGGGCCTTGTCCTGCTCGGCCTGTACGGATTGATGGATCCGGCCCGCGAGGAGGCCATCCAATCCGTTGCCGCCTGCCAGGGAGCCGGAATCCAGGTCAAGATGATTACCGGCGACCATGTCACGACCGCGCGCGCGGTGGCCCGGAAACTCGGCCTGCGGAACGCCGACGGGGCAATGAGCGGACGCGAGCTCGAGGGCCTGGACGACGCGCAAATGCGGGAGACGGCCGGACGCATCGACGTGTTCGCGCGCGCCAGCCCCGAGCACAAGCTGCGCTTGGTCAAGGCGTTGCAGGCGGAGAACCAGGTCGTCGCGATGACTGGCGACGGCGTCAACGACGCGCCGGCGCTCAAGCGTGCGGATGTCGGCATCGCCATGGGCCTGAAGGGGACCGAGGCGGCGCGAGAGGCCGCCGAAATGGTGCTCGCCGACGACAATTTCGCCTCCATCGAACGCGCCGTCGCCGAGGGGCGCACGGTCTACGACAACCTTCGCAAGGCGATCCTCTTCATCCTCCCGACCAATGCGGCAGAGGCGCTGATCATCGTCGCGGCGATCCTGCTTGGGATGGCGCTACCCGTCACGCCGGTGCAGATTCTCTGGGTCAACATGATCACGGCGGTGACCCTCGGGATCGCCTTCGCCTGGGAGAAGGCCGAAGGAGACCTGATGAAACGCCCGCCCCATCCACCCGATGAGCGCCTGCTGAGCGGCTTCGTGATCTGGCGCGTCGTCTTCGTCGGCGTCCTGCTGCTCCTGGGGACCGGCCTCGTCTTCCTCCTGGAGCAGGCGCGCGACGACAGCTCCGTCGCCTTCGCCCGTACGGTCGCTGTCAACGCCCTGGTGATGGGACAGATCTTCTATCTCCTGAATACCCGTTTCCTGACGGCGCCCTCGCTGACGCTCCAGGGTCTGCTCGGGAACCGGGCAGCGCTCATAGCAATTGGCGTCTGCGTGGCCTTGCAGCTGGTCTTCACGTATGTACCCTTCATGCATACGCTGTTCGGCACCGCCGCCGTCGATCTTCGCGCCTGGGGCAGCTCGATCGCAGTCGGCGTGGCGATCTTCCTGCTGGTGGAGATCGAGAAGCTCCTCGTGCGCAAGGGGCTGTACCCGTTTGCAAGCCGATGAGAAGGGAAGAGGATGACGAAGGACACCACGCGGCCCGAAACCCCGGAAGCGGCCCATGCGCAACTGCAGGTCGTCCTGTTCGACATGGACGGCGTCGTCACCGACACGACGCCGGCCCATGTCGCCGCCTGGAAACGCCTCTTCGATGCATTCCTCAGCCGGCGCGCCGGGCCGGGTGAGAATTTCACTCCCTTCGATCCGGACGGCGACTATCGCGAGCACGTGGATGGCAAGCCGCGCTATGACGGCGTGCGCGACTTCCTGGCCTCGCGATCGATCGAGATCCCATATGGTCACGAGGACGACAGCCCCGACGCGGAGACGATCTGCGGGCTCGGGAATCGCAAGAACCGATACTTCGGCGAGTGGCTGGCCGAAAACCGCGTCAAGGCCTTCCCCGGTACGGTGGCCTTCATTGAAAGCCTGCGCACGGCGGGGCTGCCGGTCGCGGTCTTCTCCGCGAGCCGGAATGCCGAGGCGGTGCTCCGCTCCGCCGGGGTCTCCCACCTGTTCGACGTGAGGGTCGACGGCGTCGAGATGGCCGAGCGCGGCCTCCCCGGCAAGCCCGACCCCGCCATCCTCGTCGAGGCAGCGCGGCGGCTCGGCGCGGAGCCCGGACATGTCGCCGTGGTGGAGGATGCGACAGCGGGAATAGAAGCGGGCGCGCGGGGCGGATTCGCTCCGGTCATCGGCATCGACCGGGACGGCCAGCGGGAGGCGCTGGAGCGGGCCGGAGCGCATCTCGTCGTCGCCGACCTCGCGGAGCTTTCGTTTGATCGGCAGGAAGGGCTGCGGCTTCGCACGCTTCACGGGCTCCCCTCCTCCCATGATCGCCTCGCGGAAATCGAGGCGCAGCTTGCCGGGAGAAAGCCCGTCGTCTTTCTCGATTACGACGGGACCCTGACGCCGATCGTCGCCGATCCGGAGAAGGCGGTCCTCGGGGAGGAGATGCGGCGCGCGGTAACGCAACTCGCCGCCCGCGTTCCCACCGCCATCGTCAGCGGGAGGGAACTCGCCGATGTCCGCGGCCGCGTCGGCCTCGACGACCTCTTCTATGCGGGGAGCCACGGCTTCGAGATGGCGGGTCCTGGAGGCTGGAGCGAAACGGTGGAGGAGGCAAAGGATTTCCTTCCCGAACTCGATGCGGCCCGGGCGACGCTGGAGCAGGCGCTGTCGGGCGTCGCCGGGGCGTCCGTCGAGCGCAAGGCCTTCGCGCTCGCGGTTCACTACCGCAATGCGGATGCCGGCGACATTCCCCTGGTCGAGCAGGCGGTGGAAAAGGTCGGGAGCACCCGGCGCAAGCTGCACATCTCGCGCGGCAAGATGGTCTTCGACGTCAAGCCACGCATCGCCTGGAACAAGGGCGAGGCGGTCCTCTCCCTCCTTGCGAGGCTGGGCGGCACGGGAGGCGAGGCGATCCCGCTCTATTTCGGCGACGATGTCACGGACGAGGATGCGTTTCGCGCCATTGCCGATCGCGGCATCGGCATCGTCGTGCGCGACGTAAAGGATCGAGCGACTTCCGCGCGCTATGCCCTCGACGACGTCGCCGAGGTCGCGCGCTTCCTGGAGCGCCTCGCCGGCCTTCTCGACCGGCGGTGAGGCCAGTCAACCTGCCGGCTCGGCGAAGCGCCGCGACAGGGCTGCCCCGGCGCGATCGACGATGAGATAGATGAGAACGGTAAAGGTCGCGAGGACGAAGAGGCTCGCGAACATCAGGTCCGTCTGCGCTCGGCCATTGGCCAGCAGCATGAGATAGCCGAGCCCCTTCGACGCGCCGACCCATTCCCCGATCACCGCCCCGAAGGGGGCGTAGACGGCGGCGAGTCTCAGGCCCGACGCGAGGGAGGGCATGGCGTGGGGGATGCGCAGGCGCAGGAGCTGGCGCGTCGTCCCCGCCCCCATCACGCGGGCGAGGTCGAGGTATCCCTGCGGCGTGCGCATCAGGCCGTCGAAAAAGGCGGAGGCGACGGGGAAATAGATGATCAGGACGACCATCACGATCTTCGACCCCATCCCGTAACCGAGCCACAGCGTCAGGATCGGCGCGAGCGCGAAAATCGGGACCGCCTGGGCGAAGACGAGGACCGGCCGCAGCAGCATGCGCGAGATGGGCGAGACCACGAGCTGGATCGCCGTCGAGACGCCGAGGGCCGCGCCGAGGAACAGCCCGAGGATGATCTGTGTGAAGGTGATGACCGCGTTCTCCGCGATCGAGACCCGGGACGCCCAGAGGGCGCGGGCGACGCGCTCCGGCCCCGGCAGGATGAAATGCGGCGCGCCCGTCAGCCAGACGATCGCCTGCCAGAGCGCGACCGCGAAGGTGATAATGAGCCCGGCGCGGGCGAGCGGAAGAACGATCCGTCTCATGCGGCGCTCCGCAAGCGGCGAAACAGATGCGCCTGCGCCGCCATGGTCTCGCTCGCCTCGACGGCGCGGACGGGTGGCGTCTGCGGGAGCGGCATCTCCTCGAGCCCGATGCGGCTCATCAGGAAGGCGCGGTGGCTCAGCCGCGCGGCCTCCCCCGGTTCGTGCGTGACAAGGAGGATCGTGCGCCCCGCGAGGAGCTCCCCGGCGAGTTCCTGCATCTCGGCCCGCATCCTCGCATCGAGGGCCGAGAACGGCTCGTCGAGAAGAACGACAGGACGATCCTCCATCAGCGTCCGCGCCAGCGCCGCCCGCTGCCGCTGGCCGCCCGACAGGGTATGCGGCCGTTTTCCAGCGTGCTCCGCGAGCCCGACGCGGGCGATGAGGTCCCGGGCGCGTCCCGGATCCGGCTTCTCCCCCCGCAGCCTGGCGCCGAGGGTGACATTGCCGAGGACGTCGAGCCATGGCGCGAGAAGATCGCTCTGCCCCATATAGGCCATCCTGCCCTCGAGGCTGCGACCGTCGCTCGTCGTGATCTTTCCGGCGAAGGAAACTCCCGTTTCGAGTCCGGCGATGAGGCGCAGCAGCGTGGTCTTGCCGACGCCGGATGCGCCGAGCAGCGTCGTCCACTCCCCCGCCCGCAATTCGAGGCGCAAGGGCGCGAAGAGAGGCGCGCCCGCGATATGCGCCTCCCCCGCCAGAGTGATGCCGGGCGGCGGCGTCACGGCGCCGTGACGTCGACCGCGAGACGGGAGACCGGGTTCCTGGCCGGGATCATTTCCATCTCGTGAAGGAATTCCTCGAACTTCGCATAGCGCCCGTGATCCATGGCCGCCGGGCGAACGGCGAAGCGGGGATAGGTGTCGCGCCAGGCCCGCTCGTTGAGCTCGGTGCGCAATTCGGCGGCGGTGGCGGCGAAGATCTCCCAGCTTTCCTGCGGGTTGTTCAGGATGAACTGGGTTGCCCGCTCGGTCGCCGCGAGGAATCGCGCGATGCGCTCCTTGTCCATCGTCTCGGGATTGGCGACGTAGATGAGCTCGTCATAGACGGGAATACCCTCGTCCTCCGGATAGAAGCAGCGGCCCGCCACTCCCTCGATATCGAGCTGGTTGAGCTCGAAATTGCGGAACGCGCCGATGACGCCGTCCACCTGCCTGCTCATCAGGGCCGGCGAGATCGACCAACCGATATTGATCTGCTCCACGTCCTCGCCCGTGAGGCCGTTATGGCGCAGCATGCCCTCCAGCATGGCTTCCTGAACGCCCGGTACCGCAAAGCCGACCTTGCGGCCCTCGAGATCGGCCATGGTCTTCACCGGCCCGTCGGCCAGCACAACCAGGCAGGTCAGCGGTGTCGCCACGAGGGTGCCGACCCGCACGAGCGGCATATCCTGGTGCAGGTTAAGATGGAGCTGCGGCTGGTAGGAGATCGCGAGGTCAGCGCGGCCCGCGGCGACCATCTTGGGAGGATCGGACGGATCGGCGGGAGCGACGATCTCCACTTCAAGCCCCGCCTCGGCGAAATATCCGCGCTCCTGCGCGATGATGACCGGGCCGTGATCGGGGTTCACGAACCAGTCAAGGATCAGGCTCATCTTGTCCTGCGCGGCAGCGGGGCCGGTCAGCGCCAATGTGAGGAAGAGTGGCAAGAGCTTTTTCATCGGGTGTTTCCTGCTCGGGAGACATGGCGTGCCGCTCCGCGCGTTTGCGGGCAGCCGCAATCGGTGCAATCCGGGCCGGAAGCAACGGGAACCATCGTGAGTCGCAAGTTCACTCCACTTCTCCGGCGGCAGGAACGTGCGGAGAAGGCGAGGCGCCATGCCTTGCGTCTTGAAGCCCGTTCCCTACGCCGGCATTGCCCGGATCAGGTTCGATGGGTTGGCGAACACGCCTCTCAGCCCGGAACGGGCACCCCAACGGTGGATACGAACTTAGCGTTTGCGGGATGCGGCGACAAGTGCCGCTTTGCGATGCCGGGCCTGCGGCAAAGCCAGAGGCGCCGCAATCAGTGGTCCCGGCCGTCCGTCGCCTTGCGGGCGGCCGCGGTCGCGCGCTCCATCGCATGCTCCGCCTCGCGCAGCAGGTCCAGCGGCAGCCACGGCTTGCGGATGACGCGCAGAGACCGGGACGCGTCTTCTGTGTCAGGGTCAGTGTCGCGTTCGGCTGCGACGACGACGACGATGTCCGGGCAACGCCCGCTGACCCCGGAAGCGACGCCCCCCTGTCCCTCGGCGCCCGGAAGAGCTCCGTCCACGAAGGCGAAAGCCAGTTGGCCGGCATTGGCCTCCGCCTTCCGGTACGCCTCCGCCCCGTCGGCTGCACTGATGACACGGAAGCCGACCTCCTCGAGCAGAACTCCCGCAAGGTTTCTGGAAGCGTCATCTGGGTCTGCCACGAGCGCCACCGGCTGTCCCTCGGATCCCGCCGCCGCAAGCCCGTGCGCCAGTTCCTCCGCGAGCCGGGCAATGTGGGGAGGAAGCGGGGACCGCAGAAGCTTGCCATAGACGCCCTGCAGACCCAGCGAAATGTCCCTGAATTCCGGCCGCGGCGATCGTCCCTGCATGCGCCTGCTCCCTGTTGCACCACCTTTCGGAGGATCCGTCCTTCTCCCAACGGCGCGCAACGCGGATCGTTTCGCGGCGCTCGTGCGATATTTCATCATGCTCCGGAAAAAACGCGCCGTGAGCGGGCAAAATATATCATTAGCCGCGCCGATCATTGGCCTCATGGACATTACGACAAGACAAAACGTTGCAGATGAATCTGCTCGTTCTTGTAAAGCGAAAACAGCCAAGCTTTCCTCTTACATCTAAAGGTTTAACACGAATATCTTGAAATTTATGAATTCGAGGATCATCCTGCTTTACCCATCAATGCAGGATGCGACCATGATCATACGAAAGACTTTTCAGATCACATGCTTTGCGCTCTGTCTGCTGCCAATGGGCGCTCATGCTCAAGTCGTCGAGATTGGTCAGCAGGAATACATGAACAGTTGTTCGCATTGTCATGGCGTGTCGGGCAAGGGCGAAGGCATCCTCGCCGGGTACCTCACGCAGGCAATACCCGACCTGACGACGCTCCAGAAAAACAACGACAACGTTTTTCCATTCGCACGGCTCTACGAGATCATCGACGGGACCAACGCCGCGCCGGTCCATGGTACGCGGGAGATGCCGGTCTGGGGCGATCGCTACATGCGGGAGGAGCTGGGCGAATTCGCGACGAGGCCGGATCAGGAGCTTTTCGCCCGGGGCCGCATCCTGGCGCTGATCGAATACATCTCGACGCTCCAGGAAGAATGACGCGGCAGCGGGCGCTTCCGGAAATGCGCAAAGCCCCTCAGCCGAACCGGTCGACCGGGAGCTTGAGATAGCGGCGCCCGTCGCTCTCCGGGTCCGGAAGGCGTCCGCCGCGCAGGTTCACCTGAAGCGCGGCGAGCATCCGGTCTGGCAAGGCGAGCGTCGCGTCGCGCTCTTCGCGCCGCGCGATCCAGGCGTCGCGCCCGGTCCCCTCCCTGACATGGATGTTGCGCGCGCGATGCTCCTCCACCGTCGCCTCCCAGAGCGGCTCGTCGCGCTCCCCCGTTCCGTAATCGTGCCCGACGAAGAGGCGGGTCTGCGGCGGCAGCGCGAGAATCGCTTGTATGGAATCCCACAGTTCACGAGCGTCGCCGCCCGGAAAATCGGCCCGCGAGGTGCCGGCATCGGGATACATCAGGGTGTCGTGGACGAAGGCGGCGTCGCCGACGACATAGGTGATCGAGCCGAGCGTATGCCCGGGCGAGAGCATGACGCGCGCCTCGAGATTGCCGATCGCGAAGGTGTCGCCGTCCTCAAACAGGCGATCGAAATCCCGATCCGGATTGAAGGCGTGAGGCAGGTTGTAGATTTCCGCCCAGAGCTCGGCGATCCTCCGCACCCGTGCCCCGATCGCGGCGGGCGCCCCGGTCTTCTCCTTGAGATAGGCAGACGCCATCAGGTGATCGGCATGGGGATGGGTGTCGAGAACCCAGACGATCTTGAGGCCATTGCGCGCCACGATGTCGAGGACCTGATCGGCGCTGCCGAAATCGGTCGCGAAGGCTCGCGGATCGAAGTTCCACACGACATCGATCAGCGCGGCCTGCTTCGTCTCAGGGTCGGCGCAGACATACTGGATCGAGCCGGTATCCGGCTCATAGACCCCCCAGACATCCGGGCTTCCTGCTCCGTTCGAGGGTGAATGGCGGACGACGCGTTCTTTCATTTTGCTGCTCATATCGCGGCTCCCGTTTCATTCGTCTACGGCGCAGCGACGGCGGGAGCGACACCTGCCCGATCATCCGCCGACCGCCGGCTCGAGAGATTATTCATGCGGGTGCATGCTCGGCCAGAGTATATTCGCGTAGAGCGACGACTTCGGGCAATGCGCCAGTCGCGCCCCGACACACAAAGCGGCCGCACCATGTCGTGCCGGCTCGTTCCTCCCTCAAGCCTCAGGACAGATTCGGGAACAGTTCAGGACCGTCAGCCCCGCGCGTCGGCTCAAGGCGGGATTGGCAAATCAACCGTTTCCCGCCTCGCCTCCTTCGGAAATGCTCGACCGAAACAACGCGACATCCACAAGAAAGCGCCCGATGACCAGCATCCCCGCCCCGTCGCCTGCCGCCGTCCCCCCGGCGGAGGAATGCGTCCTGCGGTATCTCCTCGAGAAACAGGCGCGCGATCATGCGGATCGCGATTTCGTCCGCTTCTGGCGCGGAGAGGCCTGGAGCTACGCCGAGACGCTGGACCGGGTCCGGCGGCGCGCGGCCGCCCTCGCCGAGGCGGGAGTGCGGCAGGGGGATCACGTCCTGTGCTGGATGGGGAACGGCCCCGAACTCCTCGTCTCCTGGTTCGCCATCAATTATCTCGGGGCGGTCTACATCCCGGTCAATACCGCCGCCACGGGGCGGCCTCTGGCCCATATCCTCGACAATGCCGATGCGCGGCTGATGATCGCCCATCCCTCGCTCGTGTCACGGCTGTCGGGGATTGAAAAGGGGCGGCTCGCGAGCGTGCTCGTCACGCCGGGCGATGACGGCGACATTCCCCCGGTCGAGGGCCTCGACGTGGCGGCCTTGCGCGATCCGGACCGGGTGGAGCATGGGCTGGATCTCGGACGCCCCATCGCGCCCTGGGATGTCCAGGCGATCATGTATACCTCCGGCACGACGGGCAACGCCAAGGGCGTCCTGTTCTCCTACGTCCAGCACCATGCGATGGGGCCGGAGGCGATGGAGGCGATCACGGCGGAGGATTGCTGCATGATCGCCGGCCCGATCTTCCACTGCGGCAGCACGCTCTACGTCTACGCGATGCTCGCCAAGGGCGGGACGATGGCGATGATCCCCGAATTCCGCACCGCCGATTTCTGGCCCTCCATCCGCGAGACCCGCAGCACCGTCGTCCTGCTGCTCGGCGTGATGGCCAGCTTCCTCCTGAAGGCGCCGCCGACCGACCGCGACCGCGACCATACGCTGAAGAAGGTCTACATCGTCCCGTTCATCGAGGACGCGACGATTTTCCGGGATCGCTTCGGCGTCGCCCTCCACACGGTCTACAACATGACGGAGATATCGAGCCCGCTGATCGCCGGTCCGGACATCACCGAGGCGGGGCTCGCGGGCTTCCCGCGCGCCCCCTTCGAGTTGCGTGTCGTCGACCAGAACGACATCCCCTTGCCGGCGGGCAGTACGGGGGAACTCGTCATCCGCTCCCACAGGCCCTGGGCCCTGTTCAGCGGCTATTACCGGAATCCAGAGGCCACGGCGGCGGCGATGCGCAATGGCTGGTTCCACACCGGCGACGCCTTCCGGATCGACGAAAGCGGCCGTTTCTTCTTCGTCGACCGGATCAAGGATGTGATCCGCAGGCGCGGCGAGAACATCTCCTCCTTCGAACTCGAAACGGAGATCACCGCCCATCCGCAAGTGAAGGAGGCGGTGGCCGTCGCCGTGCCCAGCGAATTCAGCGAGGACGAGGTGCTTGCCGTCGTGACCCCGGTCGAGGGCGGGCGCGTCGATCCCGCCGAACTCACGGCGTTCCTGGCGGAGCGCCTGCCGCACTACATGGTCCCGCGCTACATCCGGATCATGGGGGACCTTCCGAAGACCGCGAGCGGCAAGCTGCAGAAGCATCTCCTGCGCTCCGACGGGCTGACGCCCGACGTCTGGGATCGCGAGGCGGCGGGAATCCGCCTGAAGCGCAATCCTTCAACTTGAGCCATCGAAGAATCATCAGGCTTCATCGCGTGCCCGGACTGCGCTAGGCTGTGCCGGTCTTCATGCCCGGGGTCAACGCAATGAACGTTTCGGACATTCGCCGCGCTGCGGCCGGCATCCTGTTCTCCGCCGCCATCCTCGCATCGCCTCCGGCCCTCGCCTCGCAGGAGGGCGACGCGGTTCGCGGAGAGGCCGCATTCGCCGAAAACTGCGCCTCATGCCATGCGAGCGCATCGCGGATCATGGGGCGCGTCGAGGGAGACGACGACGCAGCGAAGTCGGCGGCGCTCGAAGAGCTCCTCCCGGGCCATTACGCCGAGGATCCCGAGGCCCGCGCGGACATCATCGCGTTCCTTCTCACCCTCTGAGCGCGAAGAACAGGACGGCGGCGGCAATGAGCGCGCCCATCGTCCAGTAGCGCCGGCGCTGCGCCCGGTCGAGACGCGAGAGCGGACCCCCGTTATAGTCGAAACGCTCGTAATGGACGTTGTCCGGCGAGAGCCCGAGATCGAGCAGCAGGTCGGCGCTGTTCGCCATGAAGGCGGTCGGGCCGCAGATGAGGGCGAGAACGCGCTCCGCGGCGAGCCCATCGACCGCCCGCTCGAGGCGCGCGCGCCCGACGCGCCCGTGATCCCCGTCCCAGTCCGGGGTCGGCTCCTCCACGAGGAACCACGCCTTCAGGTCGAGCCGCGACGCGATCTCCGCAACTTCCTCGCGGGCGATGATCCGGGCGGGTGACCCGGCGGCGAAGATCAGCCGGATCGGCCGTCTGTCCCCTGCCCTGTCGAGATCGCGCAGGATCCCCAGAATGGGTGCGATACCCGCCCCGCCGGCGATCAGCAGGACCGCGTCCGCCTCGCGGCCCGCCTCGACGAATACCCCGTGCGGCCCGTCCATCCCCGCGCGCGTTCCCGCGGGAAGCGTTCCGATCAGGTTCGTGTAATCGCCGACCTCCTTGACGATCAGCCTGAGATCAGGCTCGCGGGGCGTGGAGGCGATCGAGAACGGATGGTCGAAGAGCGGAAACAGCCTCGGCTCGGTCACCATCCAGACGAACTGCCCGGCGTGATAGTCGAAGGGAGCCCCGCTCTCGCGGCGGAATGTCAGCTCCCAAAGCCCCCGGCCCCGGCTGCGGTTCTCCGTGAGCCGCCAGGCGTCGCGGCGGATCGCGATGGTGCGCCAGACATAGACGACGACGAGCGAACCAAGGGCAATTGCCGCGAGCGCGATCCAGAAGATGCGAAGCAACTGCTCCTCGCTGTAAGTCCCGACCCGCAGGGCGTGCAGCACGCCCGCCCCGACGGCCACCGCGCCGAGGATCGCATGGCTCGCCCGCCACGCCTCGTAGGGTATCCGCCAGCGTTCCCGCAGGACGGCGAGGAGGACGATCAGGATGACGGCGATCCAGGCCACCAGCCCCGTGCGGTTGCGTGAGCCGGTGAACATCATCTCCAGCAGCTGAAACCCACGCGCGGTATCGGTCAGGAAGGCGGGGACAGCATAGAGCAGCGGATGCAGGATCACGGCGGCGAGAAGCGTCCGCGCGGCCCAGGCGTGAAACCCGATCGTCCGGTCGATTCCGACGCGACCGGCCAGGGTCCGGAAGCGTCCCGATGTCAGGAATTGCAGGGCGAGCATGACGAGCGCGACCATCCCCAGTCCGCTTGCGGCCTCCGCCCAGGGCCGATCCGGCTCGATCCCCGAGGCGAGCGCCCATAGAAGAGGCGCGGCTGCCAGGGCAACGTAGATCACGGCGAGGACGGAACCGGGCAGGCCCGGCAATTTCCCGGCGGCACGTGCGGCCATCCGCTCTTACTCCCTTTCAGGCAATGCGGCGCTCCGCCTCTGCGCGATTCGCCGGAGGAACCATCCCTGCCCTTCCATGTTTAACCTGTTACCCACCCGCTCACCACATGAGGACGCCATGTCGATTGCACGCGTGACGGAAATCTCGGCCACATCCCCGAACAGCTTTGACGATGCGGTGAAGCAGGGCATCGAACGCGCGTCGAAAACCTTGCGCAACATCTCGAGCGCATGGGTCAAGGACCAGAACGTGATGATCGAGAACGGCAAGGTCTCGGCTTACCGTGTCAATCTCGCCGTGACATTCGTCCTCGAGGACTAGCCTGCCCTGACGCCCCAGACCCGCTCCGCAAAGGCGGGATAGGTTCCGGCGACGGCTTTCGCGACCGGCCCGCGCAGCAGTGCGAGCGTGTCCGCTTGCGGCGCCGGGGTCGTCGCCACCGTGTCGGGAATCTCGAACGAGAACCCGGTCATCGCGATGACCTCCGGGACGCTCTGGCCCGGATGGACGCTCCTCAGCCTGAAGCGCCTCTCCTCGCGCAGGAAGTCGAAGACCGCCCGCCCCGTGACCAGCGCGTGCGGGCCGCCGGGGCGGTAGACGCCCGGCGGGCTCGTTCCCGGCGCGCTGATGAAGTCGACCTGCTCCACGAGCGTTCGCGGCGTATGCTCTTCGCGAAAGAGGATGATTTTCGGGATCAGGAAGGCGAGATAGGCCGAACCGAAGGAGCCCGGAAAGCGCACCTTCGTGCGTGGATACTCGCCTATCCCGACGAGGTTGATGTTGCCCTGCCCGTCGATCTGCCCGCCGGAGAGGAAGAAGGCGTCGATCCGGCCCTGGGCGGCGCAGTCGAACAGTTCACGCCCGCCATCGGTGAAGAAGTTATGCTCCTCGCTCCCGAGCACCGAGACGCGCATCCGCCCGCCCGAGCGGGCCTGCGCCAGAAGCGCCGCGCTGCCCGGCATGGGGGAACTCGCACCCACCGCCACATGCGACAGGCCGTCGAGCATGTCCGCGATCGCGCCGATGATGATCTCGCTCAACTGGACGCTCAACGCACTTCCTCCGCAAGCGCCCCGGCGAGCCATTCAGCGAACCCTTCCGGACTCCGTGAAGCTCCGGCATAGGCCGCGAGCGCGTCTTCGTCCGGCGGATAGGCTCCGGCTAGACCGACGGGCCAGGCTCCGTTTGGCGCTTGTGCGATCGCCTCGACATAAAGCGCCGGGATCGTTCCGGCCGCCATCGCGTCGTCGGCGAGAAAGTTCCGGTCCTCGATGCGTTCGACGCTGACAAGCGTGCGGCGGGCGGCGTGCGCCATCAGCATCAGTTCCCGCCGCACGCCGATCCACACATTGCCGTCGCGATCGGCGGCGCGGGCGTGGAAGAGCGCAATGTCCGGGCGGATCGCCGGGAGGATGACGATCGGATCCGCCGCGCCATCCCCCGCCATCGGATTGTCGATGACCTGCCAGTCCGGGCGGTGCTTCAGGAGGTCCGAGCCGATGATCCCCCGCAGCGGCATGAACGGGATGCCCTTTTCCGCCGCCTGCAATCCGGCATGAATCGCGGGACAGGTCGCGTCGCGCATTACGATTGCCCCCTCGCGGATCGCGGCGACGAAACGGCCGGGCGGGCCGTGTTCGCCGAGGGTGACGGCGGCGGCCTCCATCACCGCGACGCAGCCCGCGCCGATCAGCATGTCGGCCTGGAACCCGCCCGAAGGCACCCCGACCAGATGCAATCCGCGCGCGGGCCGGCGCAACAACTCGCGCACCACCGCCATGGCGCAGCCGCTGTAGTCGGGCGGGATGGCGATGGATGCGCCGTCGGGAATGCGCCGCGCCAGCTCCGCGACCGCCACGATCTCCGGCGCCATCACAGCAACTCCGGCCGCGACGCTGCAGGCGTGAGATGTCGCATCAAGAGGCTCCCGGCGTTTGCTCCCCTGACGCGAAGGATAGACCCGTCGCCCCGCCCGCGATATGGGCGAACCTGCCGACCCGGTACGTCACGATGGCGCGCCGGGTGACACCTGCTCCCGGCTTGACAAACCCTTGCCCGTGAACTCCCGTGGCTTCGGGGCATCCATTCAGCGGCGCGAGCGCGCCGTCGAGGGGAGCTGGAACCGATCATGGACGGCGGCGGACCGACCCTCGCGCAGAAGGTGGCGTTCCTCTCCTCGCCCGGCGCACTTGACGCAACGGGCGCGCAGGCGCACGAGACGCACATGTCCTACGTCTTCCTGACCGCAGACCGCGTGTTCAAGCTGAAGAAGCCGGTGCGCTACGACTATCTCGACTTTTCGAGCCTCCCGGCGCGCGCCCGCTATTGCCGGATCGAATACGATCTCAACCGGCGCCTTGCTCCGCAAGTCTACCTGGACGTTGTTCCGCTCACGCTGGAAACCGACGGAGCGATGCGTGTCGGTGGCGGCGGGGAGGTCATCGACTGGCTCGTCAAGATGGTCCGCCTGCCGGAAGAGAGGATGCTGGAGAACGCGATCCTGGCAGGACATGTCGGCCCCGCCGATATTGAAGCCCTTGCCGCCGTTCTCGCGCCATTCTTTCTCAATGCCCGCCCCGCGGGAATCGCGGCGTCGGAATTCGTCGGGCGTTTCGCGCGGGAGCAGGCGGTCAACCGGACGCTGCTCGAGCAATTCGCCGGCGGGATTCCCGCGATCCGCGCCGTCCTCGACGAGTTCGACCGCGCCTTCGGGGAGGCGCGGCCGCTGCTCCTGGCGCGCGCCCAGGCCGGCCATGTCGTCGACGGGCACGGCGATCTCCGTCCGGAGCATGTCTGCCTGCTCGACCCGCCCTGCATCATCGACTGCCTCGAATTCAGCGCCCTTCTCCGCGCCGTCGATCCCTACGAGGAGATCGATTATCTGGCGCTCGAATGCGAGATGCTGGGCGCTGCATGGATCGGGCCGATCCTGCATCGACGCCTCGCGGAAGCGGGCGTGGAACCGCCGGACGCGCGGGTCCTGCGCCTCTACAGGAGCTTTCGCGCCCTCGTGCGCGCCCGCCTCGCCGTCGCCCATCTCCTCGAGCCGCGCATCCGCCTACCGGAGAAATGGCTGCCGCTCGCCTCACGCTATGTCGAGGCCGCCGCGCGAGCCCTGGAAGAGTGACGGCGCCGCCCGGCGGATCGCATCGGCGAGGAGCGACGCAATCGGCGCGACGATGATGCGCTCGCGCAGGGCGGCGCGCACCGGCCCAAGAGGAACGGCGTCGGTGACGATTATCCGGTCGACCGCACCCTCTTCCGTCAATGCCGTGGCGCCTTGGGTAAACAAGCCATGCGTCGCCACCGCGATCACCTGCTCGGCCCCGTTGGCGCGGCAGAGCCGGGCGGCGCGGGCGATTGTCGTCCCGGTCGCGATGATGTCATCGACGATGAGCACGACCCTTCCGGAGACGTCGCCGGCGAAGAGGTCGCCAGAGACAATGCCTTCGCTGCGCGCCTTCTCGACGAACCCCTTTGCGACCGGGCGCATGACCAGGTCCTGAATGGTCGCGCGAAACGCATCCGCGCGCTTTCCCCCGCCGAGATCGGGCGAAATCACCGCGATCGCGGCGTCCCCGATCAGGGGGAGGATACGCCGGCAGAGGACGGGTGCGGCGCTGAGATGTGTCGTCGGGCAGCGGAACGCATTATCGAACGCAGCCGGATTATGAACCTCGAGCCCGATGACGTGATCAACCCCCACCGCGCCGAAGAGCTGCGCCAGATAGCGCATGGTGACCGGGTCGCGCGACTTCGTGCGCCAGTCCTTGCGCGCGTAGCAGAGATAGGGCGCGACGGCGATGACCCTTGCCGCTCCGGCGTCCTTGAGCGTCGCGATGAAGAAGAGGAGCCGGCAGAGGCGGTCATTCGCGCTTTCCGCCGCATCGCCGTGAAGCCGGTGGAGAACGAAGACGTCGCACCCGGCAACGTCGACAAGGGGGCGCGACTTGTGCTCGCCATCCTCGAAGCGCCGCTCCTCGTGTGCGGAAAGCGCAATACCGAGCGCGCCGGCGACCGCCTCCCCGAGCGCGCGATCCTCCCCGAGCGCGAAGAGCCGCAAGCGCTTCATCGCGGGACCCGTTCCTGCGATGGGGCGGGTCCCCCCCGCGCCGGCAGGCCGCGCCGCCACTCCGCCGATCAGCGCCCGCCCTGCTCCGGGAAGCGAGACCGGGGCGGCCAGCATCTCGACGTGGAGCGCGCCGCCGCCGCGAGACCGGGTGGTGAAGGCGACGAGGACGGGCTCGCCCGCACGATCGGCCTCCCCCAGGAGACGCCTGAGCCGGACCGCCGCTCGCCGGTTCGACGGGATCGGCGCCAGGCCGCCGCTCATGTCGAGGGCGAGGAAGGCGGCCGCCCCGGAGCCCGCCTCGAGCGCCGTGAAGTCGCTCGCGCCCCGTCGGCCGAACATGAAGAACGCTGCATGAGCCGGGCCGAGCTCCTCGATTCCGCAATCGGAAACGGACGGGATCGCCTCGCCACGACGGCCCGCCCGCCAATGGCCGAGGATCTCCGCGAGCGCCTCGTCGCGCGGCTCCGGAGCATAGTCGATCCGTGCGAAGAGCCTCTTCAGGAAGGGCTCCGTCTCGGCAAACTGGGCCATGCTTCGCGCTCCTCGCCTGATTTCGAAGTACAAATACCAACGCAGCTCCGGCATGCCAAAATATTTCAGGTTGAATTCGCGATCAACAACATGCGAACCGGGGCGCATTAAATGGAAATTAACCGATAAATAATGACAAATATTTGATTCTCGTCAATGCATTCCGCTTCATCCTGCTTGATCGTTTACTCGGGGCAAGTATCTGAACTTTGGAGACACTCGGGATGGCAAGTCACCGAAATCGCCTCATGCCGTGGTATGTCGGCATAGCTATCGTACTGGCCGCCGTGATTTTCGTGGGCTACGAGATGTACGCGACGGGCTGCGCAGCTGACACACCGATTTCGCTCGCGCTTCTGGTCGTGATCCCGGTCGTTTATCTGGGATTGATGTACCTGACGCTATCGAGCCAGGAGTAGCGCCATGCAGGGACGGCGCCGCGGGCGCCGGGGCTCACGGCGGGCGGGAACCACGTTCAACCTTCGCGCCTGAGGATCTCCGACGGGGATTTTCCGGACAATCGCCTGATCATCATGCTGAACCGTCCGAAGTGCCCGAAGCCGAATGAGCGCGCGATCTCGCGCACAGTCTGATCTGGCTTCGCGTTCAGCAGCGCCTGATAGGCGAGGCGAAGGCGCTGCTCCTGAATGTATGAATAGGGGCTGCAATGAAGCCGCCGGCTGAAGGCGACCTGCAGCGTGCGGACCGATACGCCAGCGGCGCGCGCAACGTCGCTGACGCCTATGCCCCGGGCGGCGTTCTCCTCGATGAACGCTCTCGCGCGACGGATTTGCTGATCGCTCAGATCCGGAGCGTCTTCCTCGTTCGACGAATGCCCGCAACTAAGCGCAGCGACGGCCATTCGCATCAGGTGCTCGTCCAGGCGCAGGATCGGCATGCAGCGCGCTGCGTCGCCCTCGAAAGCATCGATGGTGTTCACCGCCTCCATGACCACTGTACGGAAACGATGAGCCAGCAACCCCCAAAACACCGTGGCCTCCCCCGGCAACTCCAGCTTCTGTCCGGTCGCTGCTGAAGCATATGTCTCGAGTTCGTCGAGTCCGACAGTCAAGAACAGCGCCGCAAATCCTGGATGATAGGTCGCACGGATGTCGCTTAGCCCGCTCGCCAGGACCCCGTTCGCGGATAGCTGCATCGTCTTGCCGCCAGCGACTACCTCGGCTCGCCCGGCCAGGGGAATTGCCAGCGTGAGCCGATCCTCCGCAGTTTCCGAGAACGAGAACCCCGAACTGCTGCCTGCCGTCAGGAGGACGGAGCCAATGCCTATCCAGTTGGCCTCAAAAACAAACTTCTTCTCGCTTGCAATGGGAGTGAAGCCGCGCACGTTCGGATATCGGCCGAGCATGTCGGCAAACGCCTCGATTCCGGATCCGGTTGCCATCGTCGAATGATATCTCAGCGGCAACTTCATCTGCGTGTTCTCCCCCCAACATCATTTAGAAGATGAGCCAAATTCCGCAACGTTACCCGCCAACACTACCAAAGGTCATGATAGTATTTTTCAGACAGGAAACAATACGTTCTTTGGATATGAGAATCCGTGATTCGGATACTCCTCGCAACAGGAACTGAACTGCTACGGCGCAAATCATTTTGAAGCCGCACCTTCTATAGATATATCAGAGCATGGTCTTGTGACTACGAAAGATGAGACTGCATCCGATCGCAAGCGCGAGGCGGCACAGAAGCTGTCCTCCATGAGCGCCGACGATCTTGAACTGATCGACAGCATCTTCAATCCTCCGGCTGAAGGCGAAGACGTCTCGGTATGCTTTCGTACCGAAAAACGGCGCGCCGTCAGGATGCCCACCTTGTTGCCGGGTTTCCTGCTGGTCGGGCCGGCGGCTTCGCACCGCTGCATCATCAGGGACCTCAGTGCGACCGGCGCAAGGGTCAGCGTCTCGCGCAAGGCCAAACTGCAGAATGAAATGCGCCTCTTCATCGAGACGAAGGGCGGCCGGCGAGTGCGGCCTGTCTGGCGCAAGGGCGAAGCACTCGGCCTCGAGTTCATCTAGCCGCCGCTCGCGGAGCTTCAATGAAACGAGGAGCTGAAGATGAACATTCGCAGGAAGTTCAGTGACGCATGTCCCACATCTACCAGCCCGTGATGCTCAGGCTCCTCATCGAGAATGGTGGGTGGGCGGGGCTTCGTGACATCGCGGCAGCCTTCCTCGCCCGAGATGAGAGCCAGATCGGCCCCAGAATCACGCTCGCACCCAGGGTATCTCGCCATGGCGTGAGGGAACGCGGCAAAGTGGCCGGTGCAGATCCGCACAGACCGCCCGCCGCGCACCTACTACTCCCCTAGCGCCGTGCCGTCTCAGCAGCGGCAACTGCTCTGACCCCTTTTCTTCATCCAGCCGGAAGCAGAGCCGCGGCGTGAGTTTGGCGGTTTCCCGCCGTGGGAGCAACGGGCGTTCGGCGGAGCTTGT
>JAWLCY010000008.1:0-267284 GCA_041686895.1 Saliniramus sp.
CAAGCTCCGCCGAACGCCCGTTGCTCCCACGGCGGGAAACCGCCAAACTCACGCCGCGGCTCTGCTTCCGGCTGGATGAAGAAAAGGGGTCAGAGCAGCTGCCGTCGAGTCCCTAACGCGTTTACGATAGCCGTCAGTTGGCGGCGTCTGTCCGGAAGGGCGGGGAGCAATCGTTCGCCGCACCGTGCCCATAGATCCACGAACCGCAAATAGATGCTTTTCACAACGATGGAGCTAAAACAACTGGTTGACAGTTTTCACATACCCTTTGGGACGGCTACGTCTTGGGTGCTACCTGCAGGCATAAATTGCCTGGGCTAATTTTTTTTGTCCTTCGACGGAAAGATGGATGCCATCCCGATAGTCTTCAGATGATTGCAAAAACTCCATCTCATCCACGATCTTAGCGCTGCCTGCGGCGCGCAATATTTCAGTGTAGCGGGCGTCCCATTTTCCGTTCTTGAATTCTTCTCGGGACGGATGCAGAACGAAACACGTAGGAATAGATTGTTTAGCAAGAGCAGTAACCGCGTCCAAAGCCTGCTGATCAATCTTAGGCATATTCAAGCTTTCATCGGTCTCCCCATTTCCAGCACGTTCTCCCAGCGAGGGAAGGTATCGAGGAAGGTATCGGGAAATGCCTTCGGTCAACGCCGAGAGAGGCTGACGGGTCGGGTGCGTGTTTGGGTTGAGAGGCGCAAACGTGGGCGCATCTCCAGCATCATGGCTAGACAGCACCACTACGAGCAGGTCCGCGTCGAACAGCCCGAATTTTTCCACATAAGCCAGCATATTCGGCGGACCCCAACTTCCCGCAGAGGCATTCAAGACGCGAACTTGGCTCCCAGAAAGCAGCGAGGTAGCAAGTTCGTCATGATCTGTCAGATTGCCACCGTTCAATACAGAATCTCCGATTGTCAGGATACGAAATTCATTTTCGGGCTTCTGAACTGGGACAGGTCTGCTCCGCATGCCATATTCATTGACCAGTTGGCGATTCCCGAAGCGCCACACTTCCTGCGACGGCTTGAACATATATTCGATTTCTGGGTCTTCAATTGAGAGCGGGGGCGTGCCAAGGCCGAGCCCGAAGCGTGCGAATGACTCGGCAGCCACTAGCCCGAACACGGCTACGGCGGAAACGCGCGCGAACGCCCTTTTCATTGTTCTACATCCCACATTCATTTGATCACATGCCGAATGGGTAGAAACTTATGCTGCAGACGCAACCTAAAACCGAAAACTCCAGATCAGGCTGACTTCAACCTGCCGATGCGGAAGAACTCGGGACGATGTCGCCCGCTTCGGCAAACGCCATCAAGCCGTCAGTCAGAATCTCAGGCGTCTGAGTGAGCTGGCTACTCTCATCGACTTTCTGCTTGTCGTTGTCCAATTGATAGAGCGCGCGCGCGTCAGCCCAGACTGCTGCGCCTGTGGAGGCAAAGAGGCTAACTGCCCGAAACGGATAGAGAGCGATGGGCCAAAGACGACGCCACAGGGATGGCGCGGATTTACTTGCTTTACGCTTTGACCTCCTTTCCTGCGCAACACGTCCTGGCACGCTATGTCGAGCATCCGGAACTGCGCCGCATGGCCTCAGTCAAATCGCTCCACGCCCCAACACCAGTCCCATCAAGCGCACGGATGAACGCTGGCTCGTGCCTTGCCGAACCTAAGCGATTGTCGTATCAGCCAGTCCAGGAAACGCGGAACAGGCAACAATGCGCATAGCGATGATCGGTTCGGGTTATGTCGGGCTCGTCTCGGGTTCCTGTTTTGCCGATTTCGGGCACGACGTGACCTGCATCGACAAGGACGAGGGGAAGATCGCGGCGCTTGTCGCGGGACGGATGCCGATCTTCGAGCCGGGGCTCGAGGAACTGGTGGGGCGCAACGTGGCGCAGGGGCGGCTGCGGTTCGGGACCGATCTCGAGGCGGCGGTGGCCGGCGCGCAGGTGGTGTTCATCGGCGTGGGCACGCCGGCCCGGCGCGGCAACGGGCACGCGGACCTGAGCTTCGTCTATGCCGCGGCGCGCGAGATCGCGCAGGCGCTCGACGGCTTCACCGTGGTGGTGACCAAGTCGACGGTTCCCGTCGGCACCGGCGACGAGGTCGAGCGCATCATCCGCGAGGAGCGGCCGGATGCGGATTTCTGCGTGGTCTCGAACCCGGAATTCCTGCGCGAGGGCGCGGCGATCGCCGATTTCAAGCGCCCCGACCGCATCGTCGTGGGCATCGAGGAGGAGCGCGCGCGCGAGGTCATGACGGAGGTCTACCGGCCGCTCTATCTCAACCAGGCGCCCCTGCTCTTCACCTCGCGGCGCACGGCGGAGCTGACCAAGTACGCCGCCAACGCCTTCCTCGCGACCAAGATCACCTTCATCAACGAGATCGCCGATCTGTGCGAGCAGGTGGGCGCGAACGTCCAGGAGGTGGCGCGCGGGATCGGGCTCGACAACCGCATCGGCTCGAAATTCCTGCATGCGGGGCCGGGCTATGGCGGCTCCTGCTTCCCCAAGGACACGCTCGCCCTGATCAAGACCGCCCAGGACCACGCCTCGCCGGTGCGGATCGTCGAGACGGTGGCGGCGGTCAACGACCAGCGCAAGCGGGCGATGGCGCGCAAGGTGATCGCGGCCTGCGGCGGCGAGGTGCGCGGCAGGACGGTCGCGATCCTCGGCCTGACCTTCAAGCCCAATACCGACGACATGCGCGAGGCGCCCGCAATCGAGATCATCACCGCGCTCCAGGATGCGGGGGCGAAGGTGCGCGCCCATGATCCCGAGGGCATGGAACAGGCCCGGCTGTTTCTTGAGGGGGTGGAATATGCGGCCGACGCCTATGCCTGCGCCGAGGGCGCCGACGCCCTCGTCATCGTCACCGAATGGGACGCCTTCCGCGCCCTCGACTTCGCCCGCCTCAAGAAAACCATGGCCGCCCCCGTCCTCGTCGACCTGCGCAACATCTTCCAACGGGCAACCGTGGAAGCGGCAGGCTTCGGCTACATCTGCATCGGACGCCCTACCCTGCGCGCCATGTGACGGGCCAGCCCCTGCCCGTTCGCGTATGGCGAATGCTGCAGGCCAGCGAATCCCGGTCAGCCGCGCGCGTAGACATCCTCGTAGCGGATGATGTCGTCCTCGCCGAGATAGCTGCCCGTCTGGACCTCGATGAGGACCATGGGCACCTTGCCCGGGTTCTTCATGCGGTGCACGGCCCCCAGGGGAATGTACACGGACTGGTTCTCGGCGATGAGGCGCACCTCCTCGCCGACCGTCACCTCCGCCGTGCCGGCAACCACGATCCAGTGCTCGGCGCGGTGCATGTGGCTCTGCAGGCTCAACGAGGCGCCGGGATGCACCACGATGCGCTTGACCTGAAATCGGTCGCCCACGACGAGGCTCTCGAACCAGCCCCAGGGGCGATGATCCCGGGGGAATTCCGTGGCCTGCTTGACCCCTCGCCCCTTCAACGCGACGACCGCATCCTTGACGCTCTGGCAGTGATCCTTGTGGGCGACGAGGACGGCGTCGTGCATGGCAATGGCGACGATATTGTCGAGGCCGATGCCGACGAGTTCGAGTTCCTCCGTTTCGGAACGCAGAAGGGTGTTTGCGCAATTGATCGCGGTGGCGTGCTCGGAGACGACGTTGCCGAGGCCGTCGGGCCCGGTCTCCTGCCAGACGGCCTCCCAGCCACCGAGATCGGACCAGTGCGTCGCGAGCGGCATCACGACGAGATTGTCCGCCTTCTCCATGATGGCGTAATCGATCGAGATATCCGCAAGTGCGGTCCAGGGCTTCGCCGCAAGCCGCGTGAAGCCGAGATCGGTCCGCGCGCCGTCGACAGCCGCCTGCGTCCCCGCGAGCAGATGCGGCGCATGGGCAACGAAGGCCGCGATGATCGTCGCGACCGAAAACAGGAAGATGCCCCCGTTCCAGAGATAGGTTCCGGCCTCCAGCATGCGCATTGCGTTCTCGGCATCCGGCTTTTCAACGAAACGCGACAGCGGCTGCGGTTCGCTCGCATCCGGATCGGCCGCGTCCCCAAGCGCGAGATAGCCGTAACCGGTTTCGGCGCGGGTTGGCTTGATGCCGAAGGTGACGAGACGCCCGGCGCGCGCCGCCGGCGCGGCTGCAGTGATCGCCGCGCGAAAGGCCTCGGCATCCGGAATGACGTGATCCGAGGGCAGGACCAGCATCAGCGCATCGGGTGCCTTTGCCTGCAGCCAGTAGGCTGCGGCAAGCACGGCCGGCGCGGTGTTGCGCGGCTGTGGCTCGATCAAGGTCGCCTGCGCCGCAACCTCCATGGCGGCCAATTGCTCCGTCACGATGAAGCGGAAATCCTCGGCCGTGACCACGAGCGGCGCGCCGAAGCCGAGCGCGGTGACGCGCTGGACCGTTCGCTGGAACAGGCTTTCGTCCCCCATCAGTCTGGAAAACTGCTTGGGATAGCTCTTGCGCGAAAGCGGCCAGAGGCGCGTCCCGGAACCGCCACACAGGACGACCGGATGAATGAGCTGATCAGATGCCATCGTGTTTCTTGATCCTTCTGTCGCGGAGGTTCGCTCAGGACTGCCGGACGGTGGCGGCATGATCGAGGAACCAGCGATAGGTGCTGGCAATCCCGGCACGTAGATCCATCCTGGCCTGCCATCCCATCTTGGCGAGGCGCGAGACATCGAGAAGCTTGCGCGGGGTGCCATCGGGGCGCGAGGTGTCAAAGGCGATCCGGCCTTTGAACCCCGTCACCTCGGCGATGAGGTGCGCCAGTTCGGCGATCGTCACGTCCTTGCCCGTCCCGACATTGATATGCGACAGCATCGGCAGCGTGTTCGCCGCATAGGTCTCCTTCGGCAGGTCGAGCAGGAAGAGCGAGGCGTCAGCCATGTCGTCGACATGCAGGAACTCCCGCATCGGCCTGCCCGTCCCCCAGATCACGACTTCCTGTCGCCCCTCGACGCGCGCTTCGTGAAAGCGTCGCATCAGCGCAGGCAGGACATGACTGTTCTCGGGGTGAAAATTGTCGCCGGGGCCATAGAGGTTCGTCGGCATCACGGAGCGGTAGTCGACCCCGTACTGGCGATTATAGCTCTCGCAAAGCTTGATCCCGGCGATCTTGGCGATCGCGTAGGGTTCGTTGGTGGGCTCGAGCGGGCCTGTAAGCAACGCGTCCTCGCGCATCGGCTGCTTCGCGCTGCGCGGATAGATGCAGGATGAACCGAGGAACAGGAGCCGCGAGACACCGGCGGCGCAGGCCTGATGAATGACGTTTGCCTCGATCATCAGGTTCTCGTAGATGAACTGCGCCGGATACGTGTTGTTGGCGTGGATGCCACCGACCTTCGCGGCGGCCAGAACCACGACATCCGGCATGTCCGAGGCGAAGAACGCGAACACCGCGGCCTGGTCCGTCAAGTCAAGCTCGTCGTGGCTACGCGTGATGATCTGCGCGTCCGGCCGCGTGACCGCAAGCTTTCGGCAGATCGCGGAGCCGACCATCCCGCGGTGACCGGCGACATAAATCTTCATCGGATGTTCTTTCAGCCCTCGATCGAGATGGGCAGATCAAGTCCATTGCGTTTCAGGAGTGCATGCCGACGCGCCACCTTGAGGTCTTCCCGAACCATCTCGGCGCACATTTCCTGCGCCGTGATCGTCGGTTCCCAACCAAGCTTTTCCCGCGCCTTGGTGGAATCACCGAGCAGCGTCTCGACCTCTGCAGGTCGAAAATAGTGCGGATCGATCCGCATGACGACGTCGCCCGGCTTGACGGCCGGCGCCAGGTCCGAGGTCACAGCCTCGACGACCGCCACCTCCTCGACGCCCTGCCCTTCGAAACGAAGCTGAATGCCAAGTTCCCGCGCACTCCAGGTAATGAACTCGCGGACGGCGTACTGCTTGCCGGTGGCGATCACGTAATCCTCCGGCGTCTCCTGCTGGAGCATCATCCACTGCACGCGCACGTAGTCCTTTGCATGTCCCCAGTCGCGCAGGGAATCGATGTTGCCCATGAACAGACACGATTCAAGCCCCTGCGCGATGTTGGCGAGGCCACGTGTGATCTTGCGCGTCACGAAGGTCTCGCCGCGCCGAGGGCTCTCGTGGTTGAAGAGGATCCCGTTGCAGGCATAGAGCCCGTAGGCCTCGCGGTAGTTGACCGTCATCCAGTAGGAATAAAGCTTTGCAACCGCATAGGGACTGCGCGGGTAGAACCGCGTCGTCTCGCGTTGCGGCGTTTCCTGGACCAACCCGTAAAGTTCCGAGGTCGATGCCTGGTAGAAGCGCGTTTTCTTCTCGAGCCCGAGAAACCGCATGGCCTCAAGCAGCCGGAGTGTTCCGATGGCATCGACATCCGCCGTGTATTCCGGCGCCTCGAAGCTCACGGCCACGTGCGACTGGGCGCCGAGATTGTAGACCTCGTCGGGCTGAACCTCTTGCAGGATTCGCGTGAGGTTCGAGGTGTCCGTCAGATCGCCGTAGTGCAGCTTGAGTTTAGGGCTGGGATCGTGCGGGTCCTGGTAAATGTGGTCGATGCGCTGGGTGTTGAACAGCGAGGCGCGACGCTTGATGCCATGCACCTCGTAGCCCTTCGCCAGCAGGAATTCGGCCAGATATGATCCATCTTGTCCAGTGATGCCGGTGATGAGGGCAGTCTTCAATTCGCGTCTCCCCAAGATGGATTTGATCACAATTCATTCCGATCAGTCCGCCGCCACTCGGGTGCGCTTGATCTTGCGGACCATGTGACGCAGCTTAAGTCTCACGTCTCGGATTATTCGTCTGCAAACGAACGTGACTTCTTCTTCAGCAACCTGCTGGCCCAATGCTCAACTCATAGGCTTGCGCCCTTCCATAGCCAACTCGTGGAAGCCGCTATCCAGAAAACGCCCGCGCTCCTCAACGAGCCTGAAGGCGGGATCTTCACAATCCCCAAACGCACAGGATCTAACTTGAGAAAAACCTGATTCTGCAAGCATCCTTGAAAGAAGAGGCTCATCATACATCCATTTGTGCATACTAAGCCCAAATATGTCGCGCAGTCTGCCCAGTGTTCCCTCAGTTCTACTCTTTGATCTTAAATGTAATCGCTCCTGAAACACGTCTGCTGCATCCGTCGAATCAATAGTTCGTAAATATTCCTCAGCATGCCACCGTAAATCGGGAACAACTAAGCGAAAAATTCCTCCGGGCTTTAATAACTCAAACGATCTACGAAGTACCAGTTCACAGGATGATCGATCAATGTGCTCAAGGACATGACTGCAATAAAGCCCCTTTACACTACAGTCTCTCACCGGAAGCCCTCTAACAACGTCGCCATAACGGACATTCTCAGGAAACAGTGCCCTCGATCCGATAACTTGGCGAACGATTGGCAGTCTCTCAAACCGCAGACGCAGTGAAGCATCAAAGTTGACCCATCCTTCGGGAGCGGAAAGACCACAGCCGTATTGTACATATAAGTCCGCCAAATTGAGCCTCCTTTGGTAAGTGACATGAGCTCGCGAGAATTTTATAACTCCACAGCAATCGCAATTTTCTTGGCTCAATACGCTCCAAGGCCCCGAATTTTCCCCCACAACGGGATCAAAACTTTACTGCTCAACTGCCCTTAAATATTAATTTATTGCGAATTTAAACAGGGGTCCACTTCGGAATCTGCCAAATAACGCTTGTGTCTATTTCACCAGAAACTGCGGAAGCTTTGAAAAATTTTTCCGAAGCAGCGTTCGGAACCCGCCGACCCCGTTCGCGCGAAGGGCGCGATAGTCCTCCCAACTCTTTCGCAGGATCCGGCCGGGCGAGCGGTTGCTCTCGCCGCCCACGCGCATCTTGACCAGCACCTCCGGAACATAGGCGGATGTGATGCCGCCCTTGCCGAACCAGCGCAGAATCGCTTCGTAGTCGGCGGCGATGCGGTAACTGGTGTCATACTCACCCAGTTGCGCGATAACCGCTCGCCGCACGAAGAGCGCGGGATGGGGCGGCATCCAGCCACGCGCGAGCAAGCCCGGCGTGAAAGCTTGAGAGCGCCAATGACGGATCACCCGGGAAATGTCATCCGCCGCAACATAGTCGAGATCCCCGTAAACGGCATCCGCGCCGGTTCGACCAAATGTCTGCGCCACTGTCTCCAGCACCTGATCATGTGAAAAGACGTCATCGGAGTGCATCAGGCCGATCACCTCGCCGGTAGCGTGCCGCATCCCCTTGTTTAGAGCGTCATAAATGCCGGAATCTGGCTCGCTGATCACGCGCATGCGTGGATGCATGCAGCGGTGCACCACGGCCAGCGTGCCGTCGCGCGATTCCCCGTCGATGACAAGGTGCTCGATATCGCCATGGCTCTGAGCAGCCACGCTAGCGACAGCCTCCCCAATGGTATCCACTCGGTTAAAGACGGCGGTGATGATGGAGATCTTCAGACTTTTACCTCGACAGCAAACTTCCATCATCGCAAACCTTATCGAGCATCAAAACCTTTACGCCTCGACCAGCTTCAAGAGCAGTTTCCTGAAATACTCGGTGGTTCGCTCAAGGCCCACATCGAGAGGCACGGTCGGTTCCCAACCGAGTAAGTTCTTCGCCTTCGTAATGTTCGGCTGCCGCTGCCGGGGATCGTCCGCCGGGAGCGGCATTTCCACGAGCTCAGATCTTGATCCGGTGAGCGCAATTGTTTTCTCCGCCAATTCACGGATCGTGAACTCCCCCGGATTGCCGATATTGATCGGTCCGGGAACAGAGCTGTCTGTGTCCATGAGACGAAGGAAACCTTCGATGAGGTCGTCAACGTAGCAGAAGCTGCGCGTCTGTTGCCCGTCCCCGTAGATCGTGATTGGTTCACCGCGCAAGGCCTGAACGATAAAGTTCGATACAACGCGGCCGTCCGCGTGATGCATCCTGGGCCCGTACGTGTTGAAGATGCGGGCGACCTTGATTTCAAGATTGTGCTGCCGCCAATAGTCGAAGAAGAGCGTCTCCGCGCAGCGCTTTCCCTCATCGTAGCAGGAGCGCGTACCGATCGGGTTGACGTTGCCCCAGTATTCCTCCGTCTGCGGGTGAACGGCGGGATCGCCATAGACTTCGCTGGTAGAGGCCTGGAAGATCTTACAGCGTAGGCGCTTTGCAAGCCCCAGCATGTTGATTGCCCCGTGAACCGACGTCTTCGTCGTCTGAACCGGATCGTGCTGGTAATGAACGGGAGAGGCTGGACAAGCAAGATTGTAGATCTCATCGACCTCCACGTAGAGAGGGAAGGTTACATCATGCCGCATGAACTCGAAACGCGGATGTCCGTGCAGATGTTCGATGTTTCGCTTCGTTCCAGTAAAGAGATTGTCGGCGCAGATCACCTCGTGTCCCTCCGCGAGGAGACGGTCGATGAGATGCGATCCGAGAAATCCAGCCCCGCCCGTGACGAGAATGCGTTTGCGACTATCATAAAGACGTGCCACGTGCTTTCCTTTCAGTTGTCTTTCTTCGTCATCTTGTCGAGGACATTGGCCACGATCATCGCCTCATAACAGGATAACATGACGGCGTACTGCAGCCCGGCTCGACCTTCGAGGAAGCCGCGTCGCAAGATATAAGAATGCAGAAACCGTAGGACCGGCCGGAAAACGACCGGAAACCGATTTACAAGGCGCTTCAGCGTCCGCCGCCGCTCGGTTGAGTTGCCGCAAAAGAAACTACCAAGCAGCGCCGGGTCCTCGCGGTCTCGGAACAATTGCGCCGCCTCGGCTTCTGCATAGCTAACATGTTTCCGCAGCCACTCGGCGAGGCCGTGGGAGAAATTGTAGTGCAGATAGGGCTCCGAAATGGTGCCCAGCTGTTCTGGTGCAAGAACCTCCCGCTGTCCGTGGCCAATTTGCTTGAATCGCATCCTGTCGCGGTGGCCAAGACGCACCTGATAGGTTGGGTACATCCCCGAATACCGTAGCCAGCGTCCGTTCAGGATCGTCTTGGACGGCACCCGATAGCCATAAATCCCGGGTGCAGGCTCCAAGGCTGCGACGGCCGCGAGAAACGCTGGCGTGGCAGCCTCATCCGCATCAAGATGCAGCACCCAATGGTTCTGGAAGTCGCCTTCATCGAGCCCGAAGTTCCGCTGATTAGCAAAGTTATCGAATGTTCGGGTTAGGACACGTGCGCCATACATTTCGACCAGCGCGCAGGTCCGGTCGGTGCTACCAGAATCGACGACCACGACATCGTCGATACCTGTCAAGGACTCTAGACAAGCCGCAATATTGCGCTCCTCGTTGTAGGTCAGGATAAGCGCCGAGACCTTCACGCTCTCTCCATCCAGTTCCAGGCGGTTTGCAGAATGTTGCGCAGGTCTGAATGCCGCGCACGCCAGCCCAGCGCCTCGCCGGCAAGGCGAGGATCGGCCACCAGCGCCGCCGGGTCGCCCGCGCGCCGTGGCCCGTACGAGAACGGAACCTCGCGGCCCGTCACCTCCTGCGCAATCCGAATCAATTCATTAATGGAAATCCCAGTGCCGGTGCCGAGATTAAAAGCTGCGAATCCGTGGTTATTGCTGGTATAGTCCAACGCCTTAACATGTGCATCAGCCAAATCGGTGACGTGGATGTAGTCGCGTATGCAAGTGCCATCGGGCGTGGGGTGATCGTTGCCGAAGACGGTAAGCGGCGTGGCGCCGCCGTGCGCTGCCGCTAATGCAAGTGGAATCAGATGGGTCTCGGGGTGGTGCGCCTCTCCGATTTCGCCCCCGGCATCCGAGCCGGCGGCGTTGAAATAGCGTAGCGCAACCGTCGCCAGGGACCCATTACGCGCGCAGTCTTTCAAAATTTGCTCCACCATCAGCTTGCTTTGACCGTAGGGATTGATCGGGTTTTGCGGCATGTCCTCGCGGATAGGGTTGATCTCGGGTGTGCCGTAGGTTGCGCAGGTGGAAGAGAATACCAACCGGTCTATGCCTTCGGCGGCCATCGCCTCCAAGAGCGACACTGTTCCGCCTACGTTATTCCGGTAGTACATCAACGGGTGCTGCATCGACTCGCCCACATAGGCGAAGGCAGCGAAATGGATGACGCCCCGCGGGCGATATTTACGCAGCGTGTCGCGTAGGCGTTCAACGTCCATCAGGTCGCCCACCTCGAGTGGGCCCCATTTCACCGCCCACGCATGTCCCCGCAGTAAAGAGTCGTAAGTGACCGGCAGGTAGCCTGCATTCTCTAATGCCTTGCAGGTATGGCTACCAATATACCCGGCCCCGCCAGTCACCAATACAGTTGGTCTTTTATGAAGCATATTCATTCATTTCATAATGAGCATGCAGAATCTTTTGCAAGAGGCGTGGACGAACTTATAGTTTATTCGGGCGGCTTATCTGAGATCGGAATCATGGATTCTGCGAGCGATGGAGCCCGTCCGACGCGCCGGACGCGAATGCGCTTGCACACTGCTTCAGTCAGCAGCGTAGACAGGCTTGCAATAGACCGGAATTTTTTGTGGTGGTCCCAGAGCACCGTAAAACGCCTGTCCATCTTTCCCATGAGCGCGAGAGCCAGATTCCTGACGTATCCGTGGTGGGGCGTGGAGATTATGGCGGTTCCTCCAGAATCGAACAAGTCGAACAGCGTCCTTGCAAACTGTCGAGGGGCGTAATCATGTTCGACAACCTCGAGGCAAATGACGACAGGGAAGCGTCCGTACTTCGATCTTAGATCGTCGTAGGCTGATCCCTCCTCCAGCCGCAGATCCGGATAAGCTTTCCTGCCCTCCGCAATCTCTTCCGGCAACGGATCTACTCCCGTGACTGGAAAAACTTCGCTCGCTAGTTCCGCTCCGACACTCCCATCCCCGCATCCGAGGTCAAAGAGTCTTGGGGGAGTATTTGCGAGTTGTGGGCACCGAACGGCTAACTCTTTGCGAACTGCAGGCAGAAGATAGACACGAGCGTGACCGTTTGCTGCGTCATCATAAGGGTAGCCTGAGGTGGAGACCCGCTCTTTCAATTTGATCGCTTGCCGATTTCGCGAGCGGGATTGCCTGCGACGATTGTTCCCGGAGCCACATTTTTGGTAACCACGGCTCGCGCGCCCACGATCGCTCCTTCGCCTATTGATACGTTGGGACCAATAAAGGCATCTGCGCAGACCCAGGCACCAGCTCCGATCTCGATCGGAGTTTTCACGAGCGGAAAGGCGGGGTCGCGCCAGTCATGCGTGCCTGCGCACAAATGGGCCCCCTGCGAGATGGTCGCTCGCGGACCGATGGTTATCGGCCCCAGAGCGTAGAGGATAGCCCGGTCGCCAACTGCGCATTGCGCGCCCAAATTCAAGCTCCAGGGAATGGTGATCAGAACCGTAGGAAAGACATGCACATGGGCTTCGACTTTTGCTCCAAAAGCACGCAGGAGCATCCTCCGCCAGCCCCACAGGGGCCGCGGCGACAAGCGGAAGAGCGGCCTTGCGAGGCCCCAGAGCATTCGCCCGGCTTGCTCCCGACGGGTCCAATTTCGGGCCCTTCGGTTTGCGCTCACGTCAATGTCGGCGGTCAATCCATCACCACACAGTCAGGCCGGTCACCCTCGCCGAGGCACCAAGCATAGACCTCCGCCATGCGGGCGGCGATACCGTCCCATCCGAAGTCGCGCGCCATCCAGGCGCGGCCCCGCGCGCCCATTTTCTGGCGGACCAGAGGCGCGATGGCTGTCGCCTCAAGGAGAGCGGCGGTCAACGGCTCGACGCCTTGGTCAATCCACCATCCGCAATCTTCAATTTTTAGGCCTGACCAAGGGGCGCCTTTTGTGACGATCGCCGGGACGCCAGCCGCCAGTGCTTCGGCAACGACGAGGCCAAAATTCTCGTTCATCGTTGGCAAAACGAACAGGTCTGCTGAAGCCAAGAGCTGAGCCTTGTCCTCCTTGTAAACTGCATCATGAAATTTCACAGAGCATAAGCCGCCCTTTACAACCTGCGCCTCAAGCTCCGCCCGATGGTCGTTTTCGTCGGGCCCTGCGATGACAAGCTGCCATGAGGGCCGCTGCGCAGCCATACGGGACCATGCCGATATCAGGTTCAAAAGCCCTTTCTTGGGATGGATCCGCGAGAGGAACAATACGGTACGTCGCGGCCGGGCGTCAGCATGATCCGCGATTGTTGAAGCCAGATCGATACCGTTGGGGATTATCGCGATGGGCGCCCCAACCCCAAATGCGCGGATGTCTTGTGCTTCTTCGGCGCTTGTGGCGTGCCAAGCCGCTGCGTGAGCAACCGCACGCTCTTGGAACAGGCTCCAAAAGAGCTGCTTTTTACGGACCGAGAAGCGCAAGGCTTCTGGCGCGAGCATACCCCGGGGCGACACGATGAGAGGTTTGCGCGCTTTCGCTGCAAGTCGACCGGCATAGACGTTGGGCATGAGCCAGAGACCGTGGTTGTGGATGATGTCGACGTTGTCGACCCGTCGGGCAAGCGCGCTCGCAAGCGCTGGCGACGATCGCAAAAGCGACATCCACGGCGTGGCAGCCCACGCCTGCGGGAAGGCAAGCGCTCTGGCGTCGGTTCGCTCGCCAGTGGCTTCGGCGACGGTGTAGAGAGCTGTGGTACACCCTTGCGCTGAAAGAGCCTTGGCAAGGCGGGGGACAGAGTAGGACGGACCACCGTTTTGCACTCCGAGGCCAGCAATGACGTGTATAGTGTTCACGGACGATCCAGCGGTTTGGCGCGGGAGAAACCGCGCAGAACCATCGGCGCAAGCACCTTAACGACGACGACAGATGCGAGGAGGGTCAGAAAAAGCGAAGGGATCATCTTCAGGATCGAAGTCTCAGCCAAATGGGCTGGCATCAGCGCGAAGGGTGCGAGAGAGACTCCAATAACGGCCATAGAGCCACGCCGGTGCAGTAGCCACTTGTAAAAAGTTCCAATTCCAGCGCCCAAAACGGCGATCGCGAGGAACATGAATAGGGACCCGAAATCGATGTAGGCTTCCGCCATATAGCCCAGACTGATTGACGTTCCTTCGTCAGCTGTCGCAACGCCCAATCCCGTATACTGATTGGTCAACTCGGAGTCGTGGATCGCCCGCTTATTGGGGAACAGCAGGCGAGGCATCAGCGGACGGCTGATCGCTTCGCCCCAGATCTCGCCGTAGGTGTGCGGCATCATGGCCGGGACATTGGCCGCAGCTGCTCCAAAAAACGTGTGGTACATCAGCCGACTGAAGAGGTGGTCTGTAGCGTTCTGCAAATCAAGGCCGTCAAGATTGCCTACCAGTTGCCCGAGTCGGGCGATGCGCTCATTGTAATCGACTAGCACCACCTGTTGACCAGTGCCGGCGTTTACAAATGCACGGTAATCGACCTTTATTGCGGTCCATACTAGGCTAAGCCCAACCATCGCGAGGGTAAGCAGCGCACTTAGGATCAGGGTTCGTGGGCTGAAACGGACGTTGGCGGCAGTTAGGCCAAACATGGCGAAAAAGAAGACCTCTTTGAAGCTTGAGAAAAAGCCACCAACGGAGAGAAAAAACTCGATCCCAAAAATCCATGCCCAAATAATTCTAGCAGACGGGTTTGGCCTTGTGAATGCGGCGAAGGTAAGAAGCACAAGGCCTGCCCACTTCACGTCGGACATGGTCAAGAACGGCAACCGCAAACCACCTGCGATAGGCGCGATCGCCTCGCACGCGGCGCTGAAGACCCAAATTATCGCATAGAAGCGAACCCAAAATCTAAAGGGGCGAGCGAGGACTAACGCTTTCATTCGCTCGTGAAGATCAAGCCGCGGCCTTCCCGCGGCAGCCCGCATGGCTAGAGCAAGCACCAGCACGCCCGTGAGCATGAGACCGGAGGCAAACTCATGCCGTCCCTGGTAGTAATGTAGATCGGCAAGTGGCACGTCAATCGCGTTGCCGTAAAGCGCGCCTGTGGCAGACTGCATCCATTGCCAGAGGAAGATGAACAACAGGATCGGCGGCTCGCCTGGCCGCCAAAGCAGCGAAAGCCCCAACGCGAGCACCGCGACCGCGTAGAGTCCCAATACAGCGTTCGGGCCGCTGACGGCGAGCGGCAACAGCACAGCAGGTGCGAGCCACAACCACCGCGGCGGGGCGAGGTTGCTGCGTTTCGAACGTCGAGCGAGGGCGATCGCATATGTCACTGAACTTCTTCAGTTTCGCGGCTGTTCCTTGAGGACAAACCAGTAGATGACGTTGTGGCGTCGAACAAGGCGCGCCACCGTTGCGCAAACTGATCGATCCCAAGGCGGGTCATTGATGCCAAGGCTTTGCGTCCGTGCTCTCGCGCACGTTCCGGCTCCGACAGGTAGTACCGCAACCCTTCAACCAGAGCCTCGATGCTCGTGTCACGACAGATGAAGCCATCTTCTCCGTGCATTATTTGCTCCGGCAGTCCACCGCGAGGGAATACCACACTTGGCCTTGCCGCAGCCTTCGCTTCGCCAACAACCAGGCCAAATGGCTCTTCCCAAACCGAAGGTACGACAAGAAAAGCTGCAGACGCCAAGTAACGGTAAATGTTCTCCTGCTCACCCACGAAAGACACTCGTTCGCCTATTTCTGAATCCAACAAGGTCTTATCTCGCAACCTTCGCTGCCAATCGTCGCCAGACCAGTCAGAAATTCTTCCCACGACCGTCAAGCGCGCCTGCGGAAAGTCCGTCGCGACTTGTTGAAATGCCTCAAGTAAGAGGTCGATGCCTTTGTTCGGCGTGAGCTGCCCAAGGAACAACACGTGCTGCGGATTCGAAGGAGCATGATGAGGTTGCGGTGGCTTTGAACGTTTTGCGGGCGGAGTAAATATTACACACATTCGCTCACGCTCTATACCAAGGGAAATAAGACGCTGTGCGATGAACTCGGAGTCAGCTACAAAATGCGTTACTCGCCGGGCGATACGCCTCCAGATCCAGCGCTTGACAGCGTTGTGCATGGGTGGCTCGTCGCCAATCCGATATATAATTGGCAGCTCGGGCTGTGCGACCGCATCCGCCATCAAGAAGGCGAACGGGTTGGGGACATGGATGTGCGTGGGCTGGAACTCCCGCACCACGGCGCGCAGCTGTTTGCGGAGGCGGAGATAACGAACCGGATTACCCACTATGAAGTCGAGCAGATAGCCATCGGCGCGACGTCCAATCGCCGGCGCCTCGACATACGGAATGCCCCGTTTTTCCAACTCCTGCGGCATAATGCGGAACGAAGGATGGTCTTCGACCACGGCGAGGATCTCGCAGCCCTGCGCCTTCAGCGTCTCCATCACCAGCAGGTTCGCACGCTCCTGACCGTAGATTAGGCGGCTGCCGATCATGGCCAAGATGCGGGGTGTTTGGGTCATGGGGTATTCACTCTGGTCTGTCGCGTTCGAAGGACTTCTGCGGCAGAGGCGATCCGGCGGGCAACGACCTCAAGATCAAATGCTTCCGCCGCGCTGGCAACGGATTCGCGTGCCAGGGGCGTCAGCAGAGCAGTGCGCAATTTCTCTGCCAAGTCGACAACATCGCCCAGCCGGAACACAGCGCCCGGTCCCAGCAACTCCGCCAAGTCGGGCGAACAGCCGACGGCGTCGGAGACGACCGCGGGCGTCTTGCTCGCCAGCGCCTCGTTGACGACGAGACCCCAGGTTTCTCGGCCGTCTGATGGCAGAGCAAGCGCATCCGCTGCTGAATAGGCTGCGGGCATCTCGGTTTGGTTTTGGAACCCAAGCATGTGAAGCGGCACGTTGATATCGCGTGCGAGGCGCCGCAACTCTGTCTCAAGCGTCCCGGCGCCGGCGACAAGCACTTCAGCCTTCACGCCGTGCTCGCGAACTCGAGCAACAGCCTCAATCACATCGAGCGGGCGCTTGAAGGGGACAAGCTTGCCGGCAAACAGAACAACCTTAGCCTCAGGCGCAATCCCTACACGTTCTCGCAGCGCTGCTCGCGCTTTCGGTGTCGCGTGGGCTGCGAAAAAAGTATTGTCGACGCAATGGGGCGCATCGAACATGCGCTCGGTTGGGTAGCCGTAATGCTCCCAATAGGCGCGGTTTCGTTTCCCGACGACGAGCGCGGCGTCGAACTGGCGCAGGAAACAAGGGTACAGCGCGCGCTTGGCGGCGACCTTGACTGTGCTCCGCGGCGTGTCGAGGTGGCTGTCGCCACGGACCATGACGGGGACCCCCAGCCGCTTGGCTGCAATCAGGCCCTGGATAAAGCACTTCAGATACCAGCCCATGAGCAGGAGCACGTCGAACTGGCCCTCCCGCAGCCGCGAGCCGATCTCGGGCGTATCCACGCCCCCGAACTGGCCCAGTCCTCGATTGCGGGCGACATTTGTCAGGAATACGTGGTCATATCCCGACAGGAGATCCACATCCCATCCGAACCCGACCCCGAAGCCAGCGCGGGCCTGATCCTGCTCCGTCGCGGCGTGGGCGTAGAACACCGTCAAATCGGCGCGCCGCGCAAGCGCGCGAAACAGCGGCGCATAGTATTGCACGGGATGGGAGGCGAGGATGGCGAGGCGGGTCATCTGGCGACGTGCCGGACCGCGCCGTTAAGCCGTTCCTCCCGCAGGCGATCGAAGATCGCCGCGAAGCGGCCAGCGACAGCGTGCGCGGTGTAGTCGGCATAGGCCGCGGGATCAACCTTGCCGACGCTTTCAGGCTTAATGGCGAGCGTCACGAGCGCGTCCGCGATTTTCGGAGGAAGCGCCGCAAGCTCGTCCGGCGTTTCAAAGGCCAGCGCGATGCCGCCACCAGCTTTTGAGAGGATCGCGTGGGCACTGCTGTCGCGGTGGAACAAGGAAAGAAACGGTCGGCCGGACATCATGCCGGGGTAGATTTTGGATGCCGTATAGTGTGGCTCATCCGAGCCGATCATCAGGACGGCGTGCGTCGTCGCGAGAATACTGAGGGCGTCAAGAAACGGGACGCGCGCCGGTTCTTCAATGACAGCGTCATCGATGCCCGCAGAGCAGGCGATAGGTTTGATGCGAAAGGTGGTCGTTTCGTTCGGCTGATTGCTCGTGCCGACGCAGCGGATCAACGGTTTAGCGGAGCGTGTGTTGATCGCGGCACGGGCTAGTAGGAGCCCTTTCAGAAGGGCGTCAAAAAGAGGTGCCGATCGAGGAAGCGCAGTCCCGACATAAGAGAAGACAGGAACCGGGGACGCTTGGTCCGGAGAGTGGATCAATGCACTCCTCAGCGACGCAAAATCTTCTGGATCACCTCCGATTGGTATTCCGGCCATTCGCGATCGGTCCAGAAAAGGGTAGCGATCTGCGAGTTCTGCGTTCTGCCGATCGGACACCGATGTGGTGAAGGCTGCACCCTTCACGGCCTTTGGTTCGAAGGTGACCGCTAGCTTATGTGCCAGCCAGGCTTTGCTCCCCATCTTGGCGTTGGTGCCCACTGGGGTAAACCATGGATCCTGGAAATCCAGCACAACTGGAACGCCCCAGCGCCGTTCGATCCAACCTGCCAGCAGCATCGGGAAATAGGGTGAGCCCGTGATCATCACGACGTCCGGCCGGTCGGTGGCCATCTCGGTCTGAATGGCTGTGCGAATTTGCGCGAGACCCCGCAATCCAATGTCCCCGGCTACGCCGAACGGCCGTGTGAGCGCGACGGGCAACGCTCCTACCTTAATGATCGGTGCATCTGCGGGGACGAGGGCCGCCAGCTCCGGATCGAGCCGCTCGATGTGATGCACCGGATCGACACAGATCACCTTTGCCCGCCACCCATGCGCCGGCAAGTGCTTCACAAGATGCCGCGCGCGATGGACACCCGCGAGCGTGGAGGGCGGGAAGTGAGGGGAGACTATTAAAGCCAAATTCATGACGGATAGCGGAGTGTTCAGCCCCAAGCTTTGTCCAACAAAAGCGGGCTAGAGCGCCGCACAAAAACGAAGTCGCCCTGACGGGGCCGGTCGTCGCGCGCGCGCGCGCTTAGCGTGGCAATGTCGTAGAGATCGAACTCCTGTTCATCCAAGTAAGTGATCAGTGTGGCTATAGCCGGCTCATAGGCTTGCGCGAAAAAGGAGACTTCGCAAAGGATCACTTCGACGTTTTTAAGCACGCCGCGAGCTCCGCGCAGTGCATGCAACTCGTATCCTTGAAGGTCCAACTTGAGAAAAGCGCGGGATGTTGGTTCAAGTACATCAGCAAAAAGGCTGTCCAGAGATCGACACAGAACATTGAGCGTAGGACAATCAGATGGCGTGTTCGGCGCAACGTGTGCACCAGTGGAAGTTCCCGCGGGATCAGACACAAACAACAACTGCGCCCCGTCCTGCTCGATACTTCCAATGGCCACGATATGGATTTCGAGCCTATCGAGATACTCCAATTTCAGACGTTCAAGATTGGGCAGGCAGCCTGGCTGCGGCTCTATAGCATGAACTTGGGCATCGGGAAAAATGCGCAGTGCAAACCGGGAAAACTCACCCAGATTAGCACCGCCGTCTATCACGATCTTCGGATCGTACCCTAGCGCCTTAATACTCATTAAAGCATCGTCGATTGCAGAGAACCTGTTTCCTCGCGCGCGACGCGTGACCCGGTAAGGTGTTTTGGCCAGCGCAGCCTTGATAAAAGCTTTCATGCGCTTCTCCTTCGTTCGCGCAGAACAGTCTGAATACGCTCCAAAAACAGCGGCGCCTCCACCTCCCAGTTGTACCGGTCCTGCCCGAGCCGCCAAGCGTGGGCGCGGGCAGCGGCGAGGCGGGGTGGATCGAGCAGGAGAGCGTCGAGGTTGGCGGCGAGGGCGGCAACGTCGTTAATCGGAAATAGGCTCATCGCCGGACCAAGGTCCGGGGCGATGCGACGGTGGGCGGGGATATCTGAGGCCAAGCTCGGCACGCCGCCAAGCAGATAGCTGCAGACCTTGTTCGTGATCGCGAACTGGCGGTTCCTGGTTTCAGCGAGTTCACCGACATAGCCCAGATCGTAAGCCGCACCGTGTCGCTCTAATTGGTCGGGTGGGGCAGGATCGAGGAAGTGAAGTCTCTCGCCCGCGCCGGCTTGCACCGCCAGCCGGCGCAGTTCGTCCGCGTAACGCCCGGCTGGCGTACCCCGCAGAAAGAGATGCGGTCGGCAATCCGCCCGTGCTATAGCTTCGATCGCCGTTTCTAGCCCGCGACCGGGACCGATTGTCTGAGAGAACCAATAGAGGCTTGGGCCCGGTGCAGCAGTGCCGCGCGGCGTAGGCTCGGTCGGCGCATTGCGCTTGGGGAACACGTTGAGAACCGTGGTCGGCAGCGGGATGCCATAGGTTTCGGCATACGCCTCCGCGATCATAGGCGAAGCGGCGGTCCCGTAGGCAGCGCCCGGCAGATAACGGCCCTCGATCGCACGAATGATCCGCTTCTCCAGCGCATGCTCGGGATTATCGGGTAGATCGCCTAGATGGAAATCCTCCGCGTCGAAGGCGTAAAGCGCGCCATGCTGCTTGGCAGCCCGTGCGGCGGCCGGAAGCGCGGCGACATAGTGCGCGACGTAGAGGTCGGCGCGGACTTGCGCAGTCTCCATTGCGAGATCGGCCGTGATCGGGGAGTGAGCAGCTTCGACGATAGGACTTGCGAATGCGCCGACCCCTACCAAGGCACGCGCCGCCCGACGGACCAAGGTCTGGCGTAGATATGTTGTACGCGGAGCTTGAACAGGGCCAAACGGAACGGCGCAGGTGGATCCGATCTCAGCGGCAATCGGGCGATCGGCTGTCGCTCCCCAAACCTTGAAGCTTCCGTGGACGACCGCGACCTCGAAACCCACTGACTTCAGGGCAAGTGCTTCTTTGACCAGCCGCGGATTGGTGGACAGATGACCGGGCGACACGAGGCAGATCTTGGGGTTTCCAATCATGCTTTGCGGGTCTTTTCTGCAACACGTTCCGCATAAAGCCCTTCGTAGGCGTCCACAATCGCCTGATCACTGTAGAGCGCTTCGACCCGCGCGCGGCTTGCGCGACGATCGAGCGTCGGCAGCCGCGCAATTGCCTGCACCAGGCCATCAAGGTCATCGACCACAAAACCGGTTTCGCCGTCCTTGACGACTTCCGGCACGGCGCCGCGGCGCATTCCCAAAACCGGCGTCCCGCATGCCATCGCTTCCGCCATGACGATGCCGAAAGGCTCCTCCCACAAGATCGGCATGAGGAAAGCCACAGCTTCGCCAAGCAAAGCGTTCTTCTGTTCGTCATTGACGGGGCCAACGTACGTGACTTGGTCCCCATCCACATGACTCAATACGTGCGCCTCTACCCAGGCGCGTTTGTCATCCGGGATGTTTCCGGCGATGATCAGCTTTCGGCCCGTACGGCGCGCGATCTCGATCGCGACATGCGGGCCCTTGATCTCTTCCACCCGCCCGAGAAAGACGAGGGGCGCGTCGGGTGCTACGTCAGGGCGGAACGTGTAGCGCGCCAGCGGCACACCATTTGGGATCATCGTCCAGCGCCCGATGTCTTCGACCGGGCGCATCATCCACTGGCTTATGGCGGTAAAGCTCAGCGTCCCGCGGGAAAGCGCATGGCCCCACCCCACCGTTCTCGTGCTGATGTCGCGCTGGTAGCTCATGATCTTGGGGACTGCCAGCGGCAGAACTGGCGTGAGGTACGCGATGCGTGAGAAGGAGTGGACAATGTCGAAGCGCTCCCGCGCCACCGCGCGTGCCAGCGTGGCCGCGTTTCGAAGCGTGTCGCTGGCCGACAGGCTCGACCGACCGGGCCATGGAACGAACGCGCCGGGGCTTGTGCTGTTCGGGTGCGCGAACAGCGTCACGGCGTGACCACGCGCGGCGAGGCCATGGGCGAGCATATCCACGATACGCTCGATCCCGCCGTAATGCACTGGGGGAACAGGAATTTCAGGGTCGGCGGTGAGGGCAATGCGGAACATGTGTCTCTAAACTTAACGGCGGGCGTTACTGTTCAGGCCAAGATGTTCGGCGGCGCGCTGCACGTGCCGTGCGGCTTTCCAACCGATCCAGGGGCGCAACTTGTGGAAGCCGGGAGGGCCGCTGGGCGTGATGTCGGCGCCGCCCAGTTCGGCGACTCGGGCACGGATCTCGGCCCGCAGGTCAGAATGGTTCGGATAGTGTTCATACTCGAACGCTTGAAGCACGTTGGCGCAGGCGCGTCGGGTCCGCAGGCTGTCCTCAGCTTTGAGAAGGTGCCCAGTGCCCAGCGTAAGCGACAGGAACTGAGATTCCACGGCTTCACGGCTTTTCTGCCCGGACAAGCTGCCGCCGATGCCGGAACGGTAGAAGAGGCGAGCTCCCGGAGTATAAAGGATTTGTTCCGCTGCAGTGAGTACACGCGCGAAATACTCAAAGTCGTTGATCAGCGATAGGCGCTCGTCCCAAAGACCAGCCCGCTCAATGATCTCGCGAGGGATAAGCCACAGGGCACACTGCATCATCGGTAGCGCGTCCGACCATTCTGCAACCAGCCAATCCGTCGGCGCGGCGTCGCGATACATTGACAGAGCCTCGAAAACGCCACCGCAAGGAGCCTCAGCGTAGAACCGCACCCACTCTCCCATCGCTATTGCATCTCGGCGCGAACCTAGGCGAGCGACCTGTCGAGAAATCATTTCTGGATGCATGATGTCGTCGGCGTCAAAAAACTTTATCAGGTCCCCTTTTGAGGCCTCAAAAGCACGATTCGCTGCAACACATTGGCCACGATTTTTCTGCTCGATTATGGTAACCTGACGGCCAAATCGTGCCAGCACATCGCGCGAGCCATCGGTTGAACCATCGTTGACCACCACAACTTCGACGTGCGGATAGGTCTGAGCCAATACGCTATCGATGGCAGCGCCAAGGTATCGTTCGGCGTTGAAACAGGGTATGCAAACGGAAACCAGCATTTCACTTTATCAGGCCAATTGCCTTCTTGATCTTTAACTTGTGATAGCCATTAACATCACGCGCAAGCATCATCTTGGCATCGTATGCCAGACTTTTTCCAATGTTTGAAAATCCATTGATCGCTGCGCCACTTACAAGGAGCCAGTTTCTCAACTGCTCCGATATCGGTTACCATCCGGTATTGCAGCTCGGGAGGCTCGAAATATTTTTAGGCACCTGTTTTCAGAAGCTGCCTGCATATACCGGACTTTCCTCATAGGGTCTCTATCTTGTCACTATCAAAATTAATCAATGCACCATCCAATACCCACAACAAACCAGCTGAACATAGGTGCTCAATGATCTGACCTCGGCACCTTTGCAATTGCACTTCACTCTTACAAAGTCATCTCGCGACACATGGGCTCTAAAAAATTTGCAGCGTCTAAAGGTCTCTATCTCAATAGATCCTATGCTGTCGCCCTAGGCAGGTGCTTCAGCAAACGTCGAGCCTGCCAAAGACCCAGCGTGGTGGAGCGTTTGAAATCCGTCATGGTCAGCGAGCGCCTTCTCAAAAACAGTAAGCCTTTGCGAACTAATGCGCTTTCGAATACCGCGAGCCAAAATGGGAACTGGCTCAACGCAATATACACGATCGAATCCAAAAACTGGATCGAGCGCCGCTAAAGCACTTGTGCCGTGATACCCCCCGATATACACGAAAATCCGTCTCGCAGGCTACTCACCCATAACCTTGCCTCAGATGTGGTTTGAACGCTCGAATGGCTGCTTCGCGAACCCGAAGCGCGATGCGCGGATTGACGCGTGCCATTAGGCGATACCAGGCAGCGCCAGCATTTTTCGTTGGCGGAGATAAGGTGACCGCAAGTCCAACCGCCTCATCAGCGTCCGCCCACACGCCATATGCACCAAGAGAGCCGGCAACCGCCCATAGCTTCTCCGCGAGCTCCGAAGTGTAACGGTCGGAACCTGTCCGATGAAGTGTTCCTTTCAATACTGCCAAGTGTGATTGAAGGCATTTCAACTGGTTCGCCCCTGACATTGACCGTCCTCGGCGGTAGTTGATAATAGAGACCTCGTTCTCAGCGCCGAAGGTTAGTCCCGCGAATGCCAGCCGTATGTGGCAGGCAACATCTTCATTAAAAAGCATTTCGGGCGGATCAAGGTAGCCGCCTGCTTCCAAAAAGGCCGAACGACGATACAGACCGCAAATGGAATTGATCTGCTCACGGATTGCGTAAGAGCGGGGGTCAATTGCGAGCTGGTCATTGTCAAATTTTCGACGGGAGAGCAGTTCGCCAGTTTCATCGTCGCGATACTCATAGTCGAAAAGTACGACGTCCGGACAGTCTCCCGAAATCCATTTCCGTGCAAGAGAAACGAAGTTGGGTAGCAACTCGTCGTCCGCATCGTGAAAATGGAGCCAGTCTGCGTCGACATGGCGGGCAAGCGTATCCTTGCCTACACTGCAACCTGAATTGACGTCACCACGCAGCACGCGCGCGCCCATTGCTTCTGCCACTGCCCCAGTATCGTCAGTGGAGCAATCGTCATAGACCCAGATCGTATCGAATGGCTCGTGCTGAGCATGGGCCGAGCGAAGTAATCGAGGCAGAAAGCTGGCAGCGTTATACGCCGGGATCAGAAGAGCAATGGTTGGGAGGTCGCTCATTACCGCCACCTGCGACGGATTTTATCCCGGATACGCCGCACCATATGCTCGCCCATCGCGCGCATAGGCACCGGATCAAAGAGCGCATCGTAGTTGCAAGAGCCGCTGCGGCGTGGGGTCAGCAGACTCACCAGCCAATCATCGGGCTTGGGCCAAGGGGAGGCATGAAAGCTGCGAACAGCGTCATCATACGCCTCAAGGCGCTGTTGGACGATGTGATCGGTGACCAACTCCACAGTGATCGTTTCACGGCCTAAGCGCCCGATCTCGCGCCGCTGCGCCTCAGGCATGGCGAGGATGCGATCGATCACTGCGGCAAGGCCCTCAGCGTCGCCGTTCTCGAAGACAAATCCGTTCTGCCCATCGACGATAGGTTCGCTTGCGCCTGCACCGGTGGGCACAACAGTCGGCCGCGCAGCGGCCATCGCCTCAACCGCTGTAAAGTTGAAAACGTCCCAAGTGGACGGCACGACATTGAACAGCGCGGACGCCTGGAGGGCAAAGACCTCATAACGTGGAAGGGGAGCGTTATGCACGAATTTCGAGTCCCAAACTGCTGGATAGTCCTCAGCCAACCGCCGATCCGCCGGCCACTCACTATCCCCCAGGGCTTCACGCCGCCGTACCACGCTACGCACGGCGCATTGGGCCCAGGTGCTGCAATGCTTCACACAAAAATTGAGGTCCCTCCCAACGCTGCAGACGCCCGAACGCGCGCCCGACGGACGATAATGTGGGATCCTCGGGTAAAGGCGGTGCTTTGAATGCAGGCCTGATAAGGGCTACTGAGCGCCCGGTCTTGCGCTCCCAGAATTCTTGTGGACCGGCTGGATGTTTGAATCCTATGCGCTGCGCGCAGCAGTTGCGGTTCAATCAGCTGAACCATGGTCTCTACCATTTCTGATCCGGTCTGTGGATCGTGTTCTGCAATTCTAACTATGCTGCCATGACATTGCACAACATACGGCAGATCTTGTCTCAGGATCGCTGGCGCGCAATTTAGGGGCGAGTCGCAGACTTCCAGAATATCGACGGGCTCGGAAACATCATCGGCAAACCCAGCTTCTGCTGCAGTGAGCACTATTTGTAGCGCGGTCGGAAGAGTTTGCCAACTAGGGCGCACCATATGCTTTGGGCGATACGGATTTGCCGAAACGACTTTGATATCCAACTTGTCAAAATATTGCACATCAAACTGAGCGTAGAAGGTCGCAATGCCGCCACTACCGTCATCAGGGGACGAGACAAACAGTTTTCTTGGCGTCACCATGGTTTTGCATCAACCCTTCCGGCATTCGTCGCCAAGGCATGCCAAACGAGTCTGTTTTGTGTGATTGAATTTAAGCTATCGGATCTCGTTTTTTGGTACCAATGCGAGCGATCCCCGGAACGATTGTCAACAGCTCCAAGGTTGGCCGATTGAACGCGGCCAGAAGAACGCCCGCATAGACAAATCCAAAGCACGCGGCCAACACGCCCACCTCCGCTGGGAGCCAAAGCGCTTCAAAGATTGGCCCCACTGCGTAGACGCTAAGCGCCGCGAGCGCGGAGGCAAGCAGCGGCGGCGCTACAGCAACGGCAGCCCCGGAGAAGTCGATCGCGTCGACGCGCGAGAGGAGGACTGCACCGCAAACACAGACGACCGCACCCACACCGACCAGCGCCCACAGATACGCCTCCAGACCCTGAGGCAGCAGAAAGAAGGTTAGACCGATACTAACCAGACCTGAGCCCACTTCAATCACCAACGATGCACGTCTCGACTCGTTGGCAAGCAGAAGGCGGCTGACGGTGAAGTGCAGCGCTCCGGTGGCGGAAAACGCCGATGCCGCGGGAAGCAGGTACGCCACATCCACCCATCCGTCCCCGTAGAGCAAGGCAACGATAGCCTCCGCTTCGGTCGCCAAGAAAGCCGCTGCTGGTATGGCCGTCCATGCGACGCCCTGGAGCACCCGTGCCGCGCTGCGGCGAAATTCGGGCGAGCCGCTTTCCGCGCGAGTGAGGATCGGATACAGCGCCCCGACAGCGCCAGCGCCAAATCGAAACACCAACAAACTGGACAAGCCTACGCTGCGACTATACACGCCGTTCACTGCAAGCGAGAAGTTAGCGGCTATCAGCGTCTGTTCTGCGAAGCCGCGCGCAGCCCCGAGCGATCCGGCGGCAAAACGATTGAGACCGAAGCTGATTACGTCGCGGTAGTAGGTGCGATCAAAACGCCATGTCGGCCTGAAGCCCGACCAAAATAGGTCGATGGCCGCAGGGAGAACGAACAAGGCCGGTTGCACGGCCAGGGCGACGACTCCGAAGCCACCAAAACCCAGTCCAATGCCAAACCCGAGGCCCAGAAAGGTGCCGGCAAGAGACAACAATCGAAATCGCGTCCAATCATGATGCGCGCACAGCATGGAATTGCGAACTTCGGCAGGCCCGCCCAAGAGAGGCGCAAGAGCGAGAAGCGCGAGCGATAGGCCGACATCGGCGCCCCAGATCGGAGTCGCCAGAAAGGTAGCACCGGCTAAGAGCGCCACACCGATCCCTGCGTTCCATAATGTTCCCGCGGTGAAGTGCGACTGCCAATCGATGGTGTCCGGATCGCGAACCTGGAGTGCATGAGAAATGAAGGCTCCCGCAGCAATCAGTGTGGCTATGCCCATAACAGCTTGGGCGAGTGCCATCGCACCATACTGCTCGGGTGACAACAGCCGCACAAGCACGAGCATAGCGGCGAACTGTGCCACATCCCGAATGACTTGGACGCCGCCTGCCCAAGCAAGTGCGCTGCGTGCGTTCGCGGAACTCATGCAATAATACCGAACATAACATCGAAACATTTGAGCTGCCAGAACGCACAGCAAGCTGCACTTGGAAGACAGATGTGCACAATTATACTTTTATTAGGATCAACAGCGAACCTGGCCCGCCATACATGAAATGCGAGAAGGCGCATTAGCTGAACAATGTCGCGCTCGACAAGGGTATCGTAAGATCAGGCGGCACGATCTGAACCGAGGATGCCGTAGTGTCCTGCGCAACGCAGACCGTCGAACCATGCACGTGCTTGATCGCTTTCCTTGAAAACCGCCCGAAAAATAATGCGGCCATGAGCCACGGGTTCGCCACGCCGGTGGGGGGAAACGCTCGACGCCCTTGTGCGCCCCTCGAGTTTCCGACGAAGACTTGCAGCAAGAAGTCACTCATTTGAAATTTTTCGTAAAACTGCTAACGATCCTTCGCACGCGACCTCTTTGAAGCGATTATCCCGCGAAATCACGCCGGCGTAAAACTTCTGGCTGCCCAATGTCGGTGCGCAGTTTGGAGCCGGAAAGGAGTCATGCAGCGCCATGATCCCACCCGGCTTAATGCGCGGCGCCCAGGTTTCCCAATCGCGGCTAATGCCTTCGAAAGAATGGTCGCCATCTATGAAGATGAAGTCGATGATGCCTGGGACGCTGTCGGCTGCCTCGTGCCACAAGCGCTTGACGAGACGGACTCGAACGCGCCTTCCGCGTCACATGCTTTGCGACGACCTCACCCCAGCATACTCCGAGCCGACCAGGGAACATGGGATCAATACCGTAGATCACGGCGTCAGAACCCGCACTATATGCGAGCAAGGCCGTGGTAGCGCCTTCGTACACGCCGATCTCGACGATTGTTTTCGCACCAGGAAGATAACGGATAAGTAGTTCGCGCTCCTCAGCAGTGGTCTGCGTATGAGGCTGCTCCTTCCCTGCAAGAACGCCAATCGTATGGGCGAGCGACCGTCCAATCATATTCGTCTGCTCCTGTGCGGTCCAATCAAGTTGAGCGCGGCAGCGACGCTTTCTCGGAAGGCAAGAGGACCGAAACGAGAGACCGTCGCAGCCGAAAGCATCGCCGCATCGGGCCGCGGCGCGGAGATCGCCGCCTGCAGCGCGTCCGGCAGCATCCGAGCATCCCCAACCATCGTGCCAAGCGCGCCATCGCCCAGCGCATCGGGCGCGCCTCCGGCGGCGAGGCCGAGCGCGGGCGTGCCAGATGCCATCGCCTCCAGAAACACGATGCCGAAACCTTCACCGGTGGACGGCAGCACGAAGAGGTCCGCGGCGCGATAGAGGTCTGGTAGATCCGCAACGGGGACTTGGCCCAGAAAGCGCACGCGTTCGGCAACGCCTGCGGCGCTCGCTTCGGCTTGCAGGCGATCGCGGTCATTCCCGTCCCCAGCGATCAGGAACACGACGCGCCGGCCCTCGGGGTGCCTGAGACCAGGCAGCGCCGCAATCACACGGTCATGTCCCTTGTAGCGCTCGCGCTGATCGATGCGACCGACGATCAGGAGCGCGAACTCCTCGCCAAGGCCGAACTTGGCGCGTGCCGCACCCCGGTTGTCGGGGGTGAAGCGCGGATCGACGGTGTTATTCAGGACCAAAACCCGCTCGGGCGCGAGGTCGCAATGGGTGAGCGCTCGAGCGCGGGTGTCGCGGCTCACGCAGAAAATTAGGTGCGCGCGCTCCAGCGCTTCGCGCTGCGCCCGCGTGGGCTCTTGCCAGATCTCTATGCCGTGAAGCTGGATCACGCACTTGGCCTTGGCTCGCCGCGCCGCGAGCAATGCCAACGGAGCCATGTAGAGGTGATTGCAGAAGACTAGGCCAGGGTGCGCGCCGGCTGCGGCGAGGGCCCGGGTGGCATAGCCGAACCGCCCTTGGGACGGCGGCCTTTGGTGGACTCTCGGCGGCAGGCCGATCAGCGCCTCCGCGGCGTGCCGCGGCAGCACGTCGATCGCTGCAACCGTCTCCATCGCCGCCAACGCGCCTATCAAGTCACGGGCCGCTTGGGCGATGCCGCCGCGGCCGCCATAGGCGTCAGTGACGAGCGCCAGCACCTGGGTCATTCCGCCACGACCGCGAGCGCTGCCGGGGCGGCCAAGCCGAGCGGCCCTGCGCGCCCGAAATGTCCAAACACCTCCCGCGCCCAAGCCCGCGACGCGGCGCCCTTGCTGGCTGCGGTGGCGGCGCTGGCGGCGGCAGTCCAGTGGCCGGTGGGAACGCCAAAGCCGGTTTTGGGGCGGTCCACAATCGACGCGGGCAGCGGCGTCGACGGCGCAGCGGCCAGGGCTCGTTTCCCGGCCCCGGGGGTGAGGCCTGGCGTGACCGGGCTCAGCGCCTTAAGCAGGTCGAAATCCACCAGTGGCGTGCGGATCTCGAGGCTGTGCGCCATGCCCGCCCAATCAGCGTCACGGAGCAGTTGATTGCGCATGTAGTTGGCGCTCTCCAAGGCTGCGACCTTGGAGGCTGCACATGACGGCGTAGAATCAATGGTCTCGCGCAGTCGGGCCAGCGGCTTGAGCCGCCGCAGGCCGAGCCGCACACTATCGGGGTCCAGCACGCCGCGCAGTTCGTGGGGCAAGAGCAGGCCGCGCCGAAGCAGGTAGGCGCCCGGATAGCTGCCGCCGAACTCCAAAAGGCTTGCCGCCTTGGAATTATTGGCGGCCACACCCGCCGCCTGCATCAGTGCCCGCGCGGCCACACCGAGGCCGGGGATCGCACCGGGGATCCCGAACAACGATACCCACCGTGGAATGTCCCGGAAACTCGGATAGCCGGCTAGGATCTCGTCGCCGCCGAGGCCTGACAATGATACCTTGAGCCCGACCTCGCGGGCCGCCTTGGCAACGAACCAGGTGTTAATACCGTCGATTGAAGGCTGGTCCATGGCCGTCAGGATCTCCGGCAGATCAGCCCGGAACTCCGCCTCCCCTACCACCCGCACCATATGCTCAGCGCCGTAGAGCCCGGCGATCTCGGAAGCGATCGGAGCCTCGTCCTCCGCCGTGCCGCGGAACTCCTCGAAAGCCAGTGTGATAGCGCGTACCTTGTTCTGGCCGGCGTCGCGCATAAGGCCCAAAAGCGCTCCGGAATCGACACCCGCTGAGAGGAATACGCCAACCTCGACGTCGGCTAAGAGGTGCGCCGCGACGCTTTCACTCGCGGCGACCCGCACCTTGGCGTGAATTTCGTCTTTTGGGACCCGCCGCGCCGCGCCATCTGCGAAGACTTGGGCGATGTTGGCGTAGGGCTCGGGCTTGCGGGGCCCGGCGGCATCAACCAATTGTATGTGCCCGGCGGGCAGCGCGCGAATGTCGCGGTAAAGTGTAAAGGGCTCCGGAACACTGCCCCACAAATGGAAACCCACAACGCCTGCCGGCTCCGGATCGCGCGACACCTTACTGCCCGACAGCAGAGCCTTGACCTGACTCGCGAAGCGGAAGGTCCAACCGTCATTGGCGACGTAGAGCGGCTTGATGCCGTAAGGGTCGCGCGCGAGGAACAGGCTTCTCGCTTCATTATCCCAGATCGCGAATGCGAACATGCCCCGCAGGTCGTCGACCATAGCCTCGCCCCTTGCGGCATAGAGGTGCAACAACACCTCTGTGTCCGAGCTACTCCGGAAGACATGTCCCTTCTTTTCCAGGTCATGCCGAAGTTCCCGATAATTGTAGATCTCACCGTTGAAGGTGATAACGAGCGAACCGTCGGCGTTTTCCATCGGCTGTGCGCCGCCGTCGGTCAGGTCAATGATCGCGAGGCGTCGGTGACCGAAGCCGATGCGATGGTCCTCGGACAGCCAGACACCTGCACCGTCCGGGCCTCGCGCGGCCATGTGATCGCGGGTCCGAATGATTTCCGAGCGATCGACCGGGTTGGCAGCGCCGTGATAGGCGAAGATGCCGTTGATGCCACACATGGCCTCAGATCGCCTTGCCAAGAATCACGCGGAGAGGTGCCTCGGCAATCCGGCGCTGTACAAGCGGAACATCGCGAAGGTAGAGCGCATTGCTTGCCGAGATCTCTCGCGGCTCCCGCGAAAGCTCTCTGCGGACAGTATCGTAATTCCAGCGCTCGAAACCCGCTTCGTTCAAGGCAGCAATCATTTCACTGTCAGACGTCTCGGTCTGGACGGCGAGTATAGTGTCCATCTCCAATGTTTCCCGGGCACCTTTCACCACTTCCGCCTCGTAACCTTCCACATTCATCTTGATCATTGTTGGCCTGCGGTCGCTTACAATCGTGTCGAGCGATATGAGCCGACCTTCTTGGCTGGTTTCTGAGACGCGATAACGTCAAGTCTGACCGTCCAAGCAGCAGTCAGCGTCGAGCGGATAGGCATAATCCCCGGGACATGGCGTTAATCGCGGCGTCGAACGCGTTAATCGCGGCGTCGAACGCGTTCGACCCGCGTTAACGCAACGTCCCGCCGCCCGCGACGGGACAGGTCTTGAAGCGTGATGGCGGCGCGCCAGCCGGTGCCACCGTCACGTCCCGCAGGCAGCGGGACAGGTGAATCGTGATGGCGGCGCGCCAGCCGCGCTGCCGTCACCGATCACATGCAGCGCCGGTCCACTCCGAAAATATCGCCGGCGCCACTCGGGGTTCGCAGGTCCCGGACGGCCATTGTTCCGCCCCTCGAGGCCGCTGCATTCACCGCCCGAAACCCGGAGGCCGACGGCTACCGCACTCGACGGGGAACCGCCCCGCGAGTGTAGCCACCGAAAACACAAGGCGACGGAACCCGATCCTGCAGAAGCAACGGTTTCAAATCGCTCCTGCCATCTTGCGGATTTTCTCAACTCCTACAAGGGGTAACATCGAGATTCCCCTGCCGCGCCACCGATTTTTTTCGCTCGCTGCTCCGCGATCATCAGTCTCGCCGCCTGCCGGAGTACGAAAGCCCAATTGCGGCTTGACTGGCGGCGCAAGCCCCCTGCGCCCCCGCCGCCGGGAGGCGCGTGGTGGTGGATGAGGTCGGGGTGGATGCGGTCGGCGGTGGATGCGGCCGGCGGCGCCCGCTGCCCGGCCGGCCCGCTCCGGCAGGCCGCAGGGACTTCAATTTGTCGCCGCTTGTTCGATCCGGGCAAATTCGCGCTCTACCGCCCCGCGGCGCGGCGGGGGAACGGCCTCGAGCGCGTCCCGGTAGGACTGCTTCACGCTCGCCTCAGCCTGCGCATAGAGCCACGCCAAGGTGCGCGTATCGAGGTGGCGCATGGCGATGTCGAGATCGGCCGCCAGCAAGTGCGCAATCTCGCCGAAGCCGGCGGCGTAGAGCCATTGCAGGTACCAAAGCCGCGCGAGGAGAACCGGCGCTTCGGCCGGGGCCGTCCGGGCGGAACGCTCCAGCGCGGCGAACGCTTTCCCGCTCGGGTCCTGGAGATCCATCAGGATGCGGCCATAGGCGAGCCACGCGACGCCGTCGAAGGGGGAACAGGCGAGTTCGGAGGAAAGGGTCTCCCGCGCCCGCTCGAGAAGCTCTTCCTGGAGGGCTGCATCCGCGTCGGCGGGAAGGAAATCAAGGGCCGCCAGCTGCAGCGCGGCGGAAGCGCCGACGCCACGGCAATCGGCGGCGGCCCGGCGCAGCCCGGCATGCGCGGAGAACTGCCGAATGGCATGCGCATCAAGGGCAACGCCTTCCCGAACGCCCTCCGCGGCATGCGTGATGTTCGCGAGGCGCAGGTCGCGGAACAGGAAGTCGCCGCTCATGAAAACCAGGAGGGCCGCCGAAGCTCCTGCGACGATGCGCTCGAGACGCAGATTGCGAATTCCCGGCATGATCACTTCTGATAGTAGCTCGAGTAACGGCTGTAATAGTAATCCTTGGATCCCTCACCCTCGTAGGCGGCGAGCCTGGCCTTGTCGGCCTTGTTCAGGACGACACCCAGGCAGCGCTCGTAGACCTGCGCCTCGCCCATCAGGGTGTTGCGGACGGCCGCCCGGGCGGTGCGGCCCCATTCCACCACGTAGACGAAACCGTCGAAGCTCGCCGCGGCCGCACGAACGTCGACGACCGGATTGAGCGGCGGACAGTCGACAATGACGTAATCGTAGCTGCGCGCAGCCTCGCGCAGGAGCCCTTTCATCGCAGGCGAAGCGATCAGGTCGGCCGTGTGCGAAATCCGGGTTTTGATGACGCAGGGCAGGAAGTGCAGCCCCGAAGCAACCTCTTCAAGCAGAAGATCAGTAAACGGGGTTTGGTGCAGGAGAACATCGACAAGCCCGCGCTCTGCAAGCGGAGCAACATTGCGGGTGAGTCCGGGATTGCGCATGTCAGCATCGATAAGGAGAGTCCGCTTGCCCTGGCTTGCAAGAAGTGCCGCAAGATTGATCGAGGTCGTCGACTTGCCCTCGCCGGGCAGGGTCGAGACCACCCCGATGATGCGGCTGTTGTCGTCCTGCAGCGCGATATCTGCGGCGACCTTTGCGCTGCGCAGCGTCTCGGCAAAGCCGGAAAGAGGATTGTCGAGCGAATAGCGCATGATCGCCGGCACCGCGAAACGACGCTGCTCAAGAAGAGCGGCGGCGTCGTCACTGGCGCCATCGCTGTCTTTCCCGTCGATGAGCGGCAACATCCCGAGGAACTCGGCCTCGAGTTCCTCCCGCACCTGTGCGCCGGTTCGGAAGGCCCTGTCGGAATATTCGCGGAGAAGCCCGATCCCTGCGCCCACCGCTGCCCCCAGCATCAGGTAAAATGCGAGGGCTCGGGACGAGCTGGGATAGCTCTTGAACTGTGGTGTTGAAGCTGCGGTGATGATCCGGGCGTCGGTGATCGGGAAGGACTGCTGCTGCGTCGCTTCTTCAAACCGCCGCTGAAAATTGTCGAGAAGCGAGCGATAGGTTCCGGCGCGGCTCTCGAGCTCCCGCAGCTCTACGAGCGCCTCGTTCGCCTTCGCCGTTACGCCAAGACCCGCGTCGAGACCCTCCTGCAGCGCCTCCTCGCGGGATCGCGCGACTTCATAGTCGCTGAGATAGCTCTGGGCGATCCGGCGAAGCTCCTCGAAGATAAGGCGCTCGTATTCCTGCATCTGGTTGCGCAGGTTAAGGACCTGCGCATGTTCCGGTCCGAGCCTGTCGCTGAGATCGGCAGCGCGCCTTGAGGCCTCGAGGTAACTTGCCCGAAGGGAGTCAAATACCGCTTGATCAAGCGCCTCGCCGACGATTGCGTCCGTCTGTCCTGCGTCCATGATCGCCTGAATGCGATTGTATCGGGCGCGCGCCTGGGCCGTCTCGGCACGGGCGAGGATGAGTTGGCTGCTGAGTTCAGAGAGTTGCCGCTCGCTCACCAGACTCCCATCCGCCACGATCAGGTTGTTCTCCGCGCGGAAGCGCTGAATGGCAAGATCGGATTCACGTGTCTGCTTCTGGAGCTCGGCGATGCGCTGCTGCAGCCAGTCGCCGGCGCGCCGGGTCGACTCAAAACGCGAATCGAGCTGGTCCGTGAGGTACGCATTCGCAACCGCATTGGCGAGCCTTGCCGCTTCGCCCCGGTCATGCGAAGTATAAGCGACTTCAAGAACATAGGTACGGCCCAGCCGACGAACCTGTAGGGACCCTTGAAGCCTCTGCAGCGCAATGCGTCTCCGAGTTTCCTCCCCGACCACAATCTGCTCACCCTCCGGCGCAAACCAGGATCGCGGGTCCGCGTATCCCCGCATCAACCCGAACGCAGCACTGAAGAAGTTCCCGCCCGGCGGGTTCAGGAAGGTCGGCTCGTCATACAGGCGAAGGCGCTCGACAACCCGTAGCCCGATCTGCTCGGAGCGAAGAACCTCGACCTCGCTGTCAATGGCGGCAACATCCGTGCCCAACCCCGTGACGCCGGAGACGTCCTCGACCACCCTCAGCGGCCGGTTGTCGACCATGATGTGCGTGCGCGCCGTATAGAGCGGCACAGCGGTGAGGACATAGACCAGTCCAAGTGCCAGGCCGAGAGCGCATGCCAGTAGAAAGATCGGATATTGACGCCGCGCGATCGCCCATAAGCGATCAAAGTTGAAATCAAAACCGTCATCGTCATCCACGGGCGTGCCCCGTGATGCACCCTTTTCACGTCCAGTCGACATCAGCATCAGGCACCGGCCCCGGAAAACCTGCCCGTGCGGCAAAGCGTTGCGTCCCGCAGGTCAAGCAATGGAAGTCGCACGTCTACGACCAGACAATCAGGGCTTTCGCGGGCTGATAGGCCCACCGTGAGGCGGCGGTCCCGGAGGATTGCCCGCAAACTCCGGTCGGCCCGGGGTACCCGCAAAAGGAGGAGGCCGCTGCGTGATCACGCGCGGTGGGGGAGGACCGCCGCGCGTATCCTGGCTCGACCCGAGCGTCTGTCCCTGCCCCTGCCCGGCCTGCGCAACTCGATCGAGATGGCGGGCAGAGGATGAAGGAAGGAGCATGCCCAGTTGACCGGGGAACAAAGCGCTGCTCGCCGCCGTCGTCAAAGGAGCGGCGGCGGAAACTTCGTTCGGACCTGTGCTCTCTCCAGCGAGCGCGGCGCTTTGAGCAGGCACGACGGAAGCCGCCAAGGCAGAACTGCCCATGGAAAGCGCGACAGAGAGGACAAAAAGCGACTTCATGGCTCACTCCGATCTTGATTTAAGATAATAGCCATCGCTGCATATGCACGCAAGAACTCAATGGATTGGCACCGTTATCAGGTCATAAAGCGCATCGATTCTACGAGCTGCCCGTCCCAATAAGTAATGAGAAATCGCCACCGTGAAGTTCAAGACGGCAGCCGGATGGCGCAGGATCGCACGCCGGCCACATGCGCAGCCTCAGGGGCGCCAGCGCTCGAGCGCCCGCCCCTGCGCAAGCGAAACCGCGCAGGCAAGCGCGACGGCGAGATAGACCGAGAAGCCTGGGATCTGAAGCGAGAAGTCGAACAGGCTGTGGAGCAGGACAAGGAAGACGATAGCAATGCCGATCACGGCTGCAAAGCGATAGCGCCGACGGCGCATCCCCTGCAGCAACGCGCCCCCCAGCACCCAAAGCACACCAATCAACAGGATTGGCGCTGCGAGCCCTAGGCCGAGATAGGCCTCAAGATAGACATTGTGCGCGATGTCGATCACGCCACCAAACATGCATTCGGGTTCACGGTAGCTCGGAAAGACCCTCTCGAACGTCCCGAGCCCGGTTCCCCAGATCGAATGATCAGCAATGGCGCGCATCGTTCCTTGCGCGATGCACCAGCGCCCGTCCTCGAGTCCCTGAGTTTCGATGCGCAGCGCGATCCGTGCCGCCATCTGCAGCAAAACGAGAAGGCTCACGATGGCAAAGCCTGCTGAGAAGGCGACGCGTTTCCATATCGGCGCCCCGCGCAGCCCGTAGCGCAGGCCGGCCCAGACGAGGACGGGCGCCAGAGCCGCAAAAGACGCCACGACGCCCGCACGCGACTGTGTCAGAACGAGCGCAAGGCTGGTCACAACCAGAAAGACGAGAACCACCGAGAAACGAATATGGTACCCGGCGCCCATTAGCGTCGGGCTGAGAAGCCACCGGCCGAACGCGCGTGCATCGATGCGACGCCAATAGTCGATCGCCACGCCCACGAGGAGGAGAAGCGTCACCCCGAAAAAGGTCGACGCCGTATTGCGGTTGACGAAGACCCCGGTGACGGCGTTCTGCATGTGACGCCTCTCGGAAAACAGCAGCCGATCCGGGGTCAGGAAGTATTCTGCGAGCCCGAAGCAGGCGATCGCGGTGCCAAAGAACGCAAGGCGCCGCCAAAGGCGCAGAGCAGCTTCGTCGCTGTCATGAAGCGCGACCGCCGCGAGAAACGCCGCAAAAGGCAGAAGAAACGACGAAAGCGCCCGCCGGGTCGCTTCCGGATCGACCGATATCGCGCCGGCGCCCCCGACAATCCCCTGCACCATAGGGTCGGACCAGATGTCGTGGGCGAAGGGATTGCCGGAAAAACTCAAGGACTGGGCGAGGGTATAGGCGGTTCCGGGCGCGAGGACGACGAGCGTGGCGCGAAACAGCCGCCCTGTCTGCTCCCGCCAAGGAATTACGAGACAGGCGCCAAGCAACGCCAGGCCGATGACCATCGCGGCAGGAAGAAAATGCTCCTCAAGCACTGCGCCATTAGGGAGCACGGCAAGGGCGATCCCAAGATAAAGGACTGCGCGCAGCACTCTCTGCGCGCCGCTGGAGCGCCACCCGATGGCCGAGGCCTGAGCCGGGCGGCGCTGTGCGAGACGATCCTGCGCGGCCTCGCTCATGTTGCCTTGCTCATGGTGCCTCGCTAATGGCGATCAGCCTCATGATGTGGGACGTCGAGGCGCGCTCGTCCTCGAGGAGTTCATCTCTGCCTCCCGCCATGATCTCCCGCCAAGATGCTTCAACCTGTCGCAAACAGGACGCAGCGCCGAGATTGTCTCAGCGCCCGCCGATCTTCCCATAATTCCACATACGGCGGTTTCCGGAACGGAGCAAACACTTCGAACCGAGATCAGACGCGGATGCCACGTGCCAGGACCGGCGGTCAACTGAGCGCCGGGATGCGGCAAATCGGCGCAGCGCCGGATCCTGACATGGCCACGGGCGCTGACGAGGTCGTCGGCTCGGGTGGAGGTACAGGTCCAGCACCCTTACCTCCGTGGCCTGGAGCCAAGACTGTGGGCCACACAAGACCGCGCCCCACAGCGACGCACGCCCGATCGTGAGACACCACGTGATGCTGCAAGCCACTGATCAGGATGTGGCAGCAAGATTGTGCGGGAACGCTCGGCTATGATTGCGCCAATGACATCATCGCTTGCCAGAGATCATGACGGCAGCTTTATTGCGCATCTGGCGCCATCTGCCATACCGTGAGGGATTGCACCTCCAGGGAGAAATCTTGATGCGTAGCTTTGGGTTGGCACCTGCGCTCGTGGCCGTTCTGGCATTGTGGGGTATTGCATTCGCCGCCGCAGGCGTCGCCGCGAGTGCGGAATACCGGATCCATGCCGGCGACGTGCTCGAACTCTCCGTGGTCGGAGTGCCGGAGCTGTCATCGCGCTCCACGGTGTCGCCTGACGGCTTGGCCGCCTTTCCGCTGGTCGACGATATTCCGGCCGCAGGCCGGACGCTTGCCGAGGTGCGCAACGACCTGCGGGCCACACTTTCGCGCGTGGCGGCTCCGCGGCAGACCGGCGCCGGCATCGACGACATGGTGGCCTTTACCCCCTCACAGATCAACCTCACCATCGCGGAGTACCGGCCGATCTTCGTCAGCGGCGATGTGGCAACACCCGGCGCCCACGCCTATCGCATCGAGATGACTGCGCGCGAAGCTCTCGCCGTGGCTGGCGGGATACCCGCTCTCGAGCCCGAAGCGGCGCTCTCAGCCCAGGCTGAATACGCGGCCGTTCTTGTCGATCTGGCGCGCCAGCAGGTCCGTCTCGAGCGCCTGCGCGCCGAGCACGCGGGCACCGGCTCGCCATGGTCCGCGCTCTCGGACCCGCAGGATGATGCGAAGAGCGCGCAAGCCGGTCCTGAAGCGCTCGGATCCGCCGAGTCCGGCCTTGTGCGTCTCGAAGCCGAACAGCTCCATAACCGGCAAGAGGCAATCGCGGCCGAAAAGGCGTTCCTGGCCGCGGCGATCGAGAGCACGCAGCACCATCTCGCGCTCTTGCGCGAACGGCGGGAGCGGGAAGCCGCATCGCTTGCCGACGACGAATTCGAGTTCGAAAAGATCAGAAAGCTCTTCAGCGAAGGCCTGACCGTCGCGTCGCGCCTGACCGACAGCCGCCGCAACGTGCTGTTATCCGCGACGCAGCTCCTGCAGACCGATGCCAGCATTGCCTCCGAGGAGCTGGAGGCGATGGAGTTGCAGCGGCGCATCGCGCGCCTCGACGAGACCCGGCGCGAGACGCTGCTCGAGGAAATGCAGGAAACCGAGGCCGAGGTGCAGAGCCTGCAGATGCGCATGATCTATCTCGCCCAGCAGGTGGCTCAGCTTGGGCTCGGTTCCGAGGGCAACAGATCCCTCGAGGCGCTGATCCTCAAGATCCACCGCCGCACGAACGGGGCGGTGTCGTCCATCAATGCCGACCTCGATACCGAACTCAAGCCCGGCGACGTGCTCGAGGTCACGCTGCCGGGCCCTGCCGGAGCGAGACTGAGCAGTACTGAGCTGCGCTGAAGCCTGGACCGAGTTCGCTAATCCGCAATCCGATACTTCGCGACAGCCGAAGCCAGACCGTTTCTTACCGCTCCCGCTATACGGCGTGCGCGCTTGTCAATTTGGGCAAGTGCGGCTGACCTACTCAGAAGCAGGCGTCGCCAGTGGTGCAGCTGAGCTAGTGGCCCGACCCTTACCAAAGTGTTCTTATGCACGAACATTCGCTTCAGCATCAGCTGCTGCACCGCCAGCGAGAGACGCGGGGTGAATCCCGCAAGCAATTCCTGTATTCTCTCGTGATCTTCTCGGGCCGCCCGAGTCAAAAGAAACTCGAGGTCCATCAGATACCGAACTGCTATTCCGCCGGTCCTGAGATGATGATCATGTAACATCTCATGAATGATCGTAATGACAACGGCGAGCGCTCGATCCGGCAAAAAAATGGTGGCACCCTCCACTGTGCGCCGCTCGAGGCGACCACGTGAGCGTAGATCATCGGCAATTTTCGGAGGCCCAGGATACCTGACATGCAGGTCCACCGAACCAACATCCTTGGTTCGGCTAAACGCACCAACCGTGTGCTTTCCATCAGCATCTTTTTGCAAAAGATCATAGCCAATGCGGCCCAGCGCTGAAACTGCCGTCTGCGCAGCCTCTTCTTCAACAACGACGTCGAGATCTGAAAGCATACGATCGCAGCTCGTTTCGTCCTCATGCAAAAAGAGAAACCGCGCTCCCTTGATGAAGGTTGGGGTAATGCCAACCTTGTTCAGTTCCGAAGCCAGCTCCGAAGCCTGCATACGGAGGCGTTGGTTTCGCGCGCAGTTCAGGCGATGAATCTCCTCCAAATATTCCATCAGGTCATCGCCGAAATCCGGATGCCCCGCCTTCTTTAAACTGGTGAAGAGTGCGGGGCTGACGAGGTGGGAATTTGCAAGCCAGATGATTTCCTCCGGAGAGGCCCCACCGATGCCATCGCCGCGCAATGCGGAACAGAGATCGTCCAACGGGGAATGTAAGAGCTGTCGCATTCACTTCACGTGCAAGAAACGTTAGTTGATGCTGCTTTTCGCATCTGACGAATTCCTGCTTTGCACTCCACACGAATGACCCTTTTCCATCATTGTGGAATTGCTGAGGAGAACCAGCCGCGATTTTCAATGAATGGCACAGCAAGACCTCGGGGACAAATAGCTTTCCCCCGCCATCCCCTCCAGCCTGAGGTAGAGCCCGGCCCCACCCAGCGGAAAGGCCCATGAAGCGAGAGCCTGGAAGACGAGATCGCCCGTCTGAAGCGGCTAAGCGCCCAGGCACCTCACGCGGCGCTGAAGAACATTTTGGGAAAATTGCCGTGACGCCCGCCGCCAAGCGTCAGTCGGTCGCTCGCCTCGTGGCGGATCAGCAGTCGGGTATCTGAATGCGGAGTGTGTCGAAAAACGGCAACTTGACAAGAATCCGGCAATAGCGAGATCCGCGTCGAGGGGAGCACCGGCGGCAGACAGCGCAACAGGCAGCTGGAAGCGTGAGAGTAAACGAAAATTAACAAAAACTTGACTCCACTAGGTCGCTTCATCACACTGAATAAAGATTGGGAGTGGCCATTATGAGCAACGTGCAAAAGCCGCCAACCGACTCATCCATTGGCGAAGAGGCGTCTGTAGAGGAACGGCGGAAATTCTTGAGATCAGCGGGACGGCTTGCGGTCCTTACGCCGCCAGCAGTCACCATGCTTCTGTCCACGAGCATGAACTCGGATGCTGTTGCTAACTCAGGAAACCAGGGTGTCGGTTATGGAGGCGGGACATACGCGCCGCCGCCAGTTGGTGGCGGGCCTCCTGTACGATAACGGCAGTGCGATTGCGCGGTCTAGAGTTACGTCCGATTTGTGCAGCATGGAGGTCCGGATCAACCGAAGTGTTGTTCTCCGAACGGGATCAGCAGGTTTTGCGGTTGGACGAGGCGTCAAGCTGTGTCTGGCATCTCCTATTTAGACATTCAGTGCCCTTCCGCTTCTTGGACAGAGCGTTTGCCGATCATTACAGTTGCACGCTTGCAGTGGCTGGGGATTACATTGACAGGTGCATTTCCGGGTGGCTGAACTCAAATATCGTGGAAGTCGACCACCCTTCAGAAAAGCAAGAGCCTTCGACCACCCATTCCTCCCGTCCGTCTGTTTCCTCCCGACCCTCCTCGCCCCCTCGGGGCGAACACGGATCCGAAGATTCGAACAGCATTTTCTTTTCCGTTTGCGCCCACACTGTGGCGCTCAACGTGGGGAACGAGGCGCAGCGTCTGGCAGCGCTAGAACTTCTGGGTCATCTTGTCACCGAGAGCTCAGCGGCAGATTTCGAACTTCCACCGTTTTCAGATGCGACGGATGCGAGAGCCGATGCATTGTCGGCGTTTGTCTGCTGGATCAAGACAGCCGTTATGGAAGACGTTCTAGCGATTAATCCCGGATGGATGGCACTTCACGCGGGCGCACTTTCCACGCCTCACGGCTGCGTTCTGCTTGCAGGGAAGTCCGGCAGTGGGAAGACCACATTGGGAGCGATATTGAATAGCCGCGGCTTTGCTTCTTTGGCCGATGATGTCGTCTTTGTCGACGAGGCGAAGACCACCGTGACGGGTCTCCCTTTTGCCTATTGCGCCAAGAATGCCAGCTGGCCGATCCTTGCTCGCCATGGATTGATATCCAAGAATCGAAACTTCCGCATTCGCCCGGATGGCCGCGAAGTCATCTACATCGCGCCACTCTCAGTTGCGTTATCTGGCGACGTACGTCTCATTGTCTTTCCCGACTTTAAATGCGGGAGTGCAGCGTCCAGCTCGGAGGTAGACAAGGATGCCGCGCTTATCGCGCTCCTGAGCGATGCAAGGAACCATGAACGACGGCTAACAACCAGAGGCTTCCTGACGCTCTGCAGAATTCTTGAAAACGCGAGGACTATCAGGATTAGCTACGATGATGCCGACCGTGCGGCGGATCTGATTCATGGCCTGCTTCTCTCATGATAAAGCATGAATTGCTGTCGGCGCTCGCCCGGCACTGCTGAGAACTCGTGCTCGAATTCCGAAATACAGTTCTTCCTCTCCTGGGGATGCGGCAACGCCGCGAGCCCAAGACCCTCGCGCCGAAGAGCCTCGAGCCGAAGACCCTCGCGCCGAAGAGCGGAAGCAAACACGCCGTCCTGCCATCATGGCGGCGGCCCATCATGGGACGCTTGGCCGCCGCATCGCGGTTGCTTCGCGCGGCCGGGAGGTGCCAGACTGGAGCAGCGCCGCATGGCGACCGTGGCGCGGTCTCCGGAGAATCAGCGTGACGTGGGGCGTGGCGTGGGGCGTGATGTAGGGCATGACATGAGGTTTGACTTGCAGGCACCGTCCGCCGACAGGCTTTGTCCGGGCCGGGCGGCAAGCCTCCGCGACAGCGCGTCGCCCGCCATGGGGCGGCGATGAAAGAGCGGATCTCGCGCACCGTCGAGCGCGCCGCCGCCGCCCTGCGCGGGCTAGGCGGCAATGCGCGGACGGCGCCGGACCAGGCGCTGCGCTACCCGCCGCTCGCCGAGGATCTGGCGATCTATGTCATCGGCGACCTGCACGGGCGCCATGACTGCCTGCGCGCCGCCCACCGCAGGATCGACGCCGACAGGGCGCAACGCCGGCGCCGCCAGACGCTCGAGGTCTATCTCGGCGATTATGTCGACAGGGGGCCCGACTCGTCCCGGGTGATCGAGACGCTCATCCGTCGCGGCGCGACCAGGCCCTGCCGCTTCCTGCGGGGCAACCACGAGCGCGTGATGAGCGAGTTCCTCGCCGGCCGCCTCGATCTCGAGGCCTGGCGCAAGATGGGCGGCTACGAGACGATCCTGTCCTATGGCCAGGACCCGCGCCACCTCGCCAATGCCGGCGCCGCCGCCGCCGCCATGTTCCTCCGGCAGGTCCCCGCCGACCACCGCGCCTTCCTCGACGGGCTGTGCAACGCCTTCGCGCATGGCGATTATTTCTTCGCGCATGCGGGGGTGCGTCCGGGCATCGCCCTGGACGCCCAGGAGGAGCAGGATCTGCTCTGGATTCGCGACCCGTTCCTCCACGCTGACAGGGATTTGGGGGCCATCGTGATCCATGGCCATAGCCCGGTGCCGGAGCCCGAGCTTCATCGCAACCGGATCAACATCGATACCGGCGCCTATGCGACCGGCAGGCTGACGATCGCCTGCCTCGATCCGGACGGCGTCACGATCCTCACGGTTCATGCCCGTGAGGCGCGGGACTGAAGCCGTCGCCTGCGGCTTGCTTCGGTGCACTCGGCTTCCTTCGACGCACCCGGCTTGCTTCGGCGAACCCGGCTTCGCGCGGCGGGCGCGCCTGATGCGGCGTGACCGCCGCGCCCTGCCGCCGTGCGATCGACACGGATGCCGTTACTCAGGTAATCTCCTTCCTGCACAATCTGTGATGCGACATCATGCAAGACGATCCGATCGAGCCGGTATGGAAGCTTCTCGACAGCGCCTCCTTTTCAAGGCTGATGGCGGAACGAGGCCGGCTTCCTCCCGCCGTGCGGATCCTCGACAGCCAGGTTCCGGAGCCGGTTGACGCGCCGCTGATCGGCATTGCCGGGACAATCCTCACGCAGGCCCGCGCGCGGGACGGTCTTCGGCTGACGCCCGCGGGCTTTCTCGCTCCCGCGGATGTCGCCGCCATCTTCGAGGCGCTGCCGTGGAACGAGGCCGAGAAGACCCTCACCCGCTCGCTTTGCCGCGTCATCCACGAGCAGGATTTCACGCCGCTGCATCTGACGCGGCTCATCCTCCAGAAGGCCGGTCTCCTGCGCCGCCGCAAGGAACGGCTATGCTGCCCCGGACAGATCCCCGGCATGACGGGGTGCTTCCCCCGGATCGTCGAGAGCACGTTCTGGCGCACGGACCTCGCGGCGCTCGACGGCGTCCCGTTGTCGAACTGGCCGCAGGATCACATCGGCGTCACGCTCTGGGCGCTCTCCGCCTGCGGCCTGCAATGGTCGGAGCCCGCCGGATTGATGAGGCTTGCCACGCTCTCGCACCCGGCGCTGGAGCGGGCCCATGGCGCGAACATGCTCTCGGCCTTCCTGTTGCGCGTCATCCGCCCGCTCGTCTGGCTCGGCCTCCTGGAGATGGAGCCCCCATGGGACTTCTCGGTCCGCTCGCAAGCACGGGTGCGCAAGTCCCCGCTCTTCGATCAATGCCTCGCTTTCGCTGTCACCATGCGAGATCAGCCGGTTGGAGTGCTTCACTGAGGCATGAACCAGCCGTAGCTCCGCCCACCGCGACCAGCGCGTCCATGCCACCCTCAGCGTTCAAGCCCGGACTGCCGAGAGCATCACAAAACGCGTTACCGGTTTCTTGAATACGGCCTCGCGACATCGATAAGTGCGAAAAGCGGGCCCGCCCGTGCTCCTCCATCGCCGGGTAACGGCGCGGAGCGCCTTGATCAGCTGCTCGGCGTAGTCGCGCCGGCACAATGACGAGGTCGAAACAAGTCCGCGACGAGCGGCATGCGCTTCGGCCGACGCCCTCGATCATGCCGCTCGCCCTTGAGTACGTATCCTACCAAACCGTCCTCCGTCATGCGCGTGGTTGGCCGCTCGTTGCCGCGATCTCGCTGCATGTCGACCGCAAGGCAAAATCGTCGTGACTGGGCCGAGCGGCGCCGGCGGGAGCCTGCTCGTGCATCGCTGCCACGGCTTATGTGCGCCTGGCGCGGGTCAGGTGATCCTTCCTGATCTTGAGGCGGCCGGCCGTTCATCATCTGCTGCGGAAGAAGTCCATCCGGGTTTCAACGGCTGACCCCGCGCGTGCAAACGTTCATGTGCCGCCAGGGAACAAGTCCGCTGCCGCGAAGGCCAGCGAGACGGTCTAGAAAAGGCGCCACCCGTCAAATTTTAACAATCCAACTGATTATAATTTTGTTGTTCGCACCCAGGATGACGCTGAATCAGGAGCTTCATCATGTTCCGTGCATCCATTTCCGCCTGCTACAAGCGCGCATATGTCGGCAAGTTCGTCTCCGACGAACGTGGGCTCAGCGCGATCTTGTTCGCCTTTGCGCTGGTACCCGTTCTCGGCATTGTGGGCGCGGCACTCGATTACTCCCGTGCGACAAGCTTCAAGGCAAAGCTTCAAAACGGCGTTGACGACACGGCTCTGCGATCCTTCGACAGCCATGGCGAGGAACGCTTGCGCAGCGCGAGGGCGCGTCTGGCGCTGCTCGGTGCCGCCTTCAAAGACGTTGCGATCAGCGACCATGACAATGAGGTTGAGGTGGTCGCGAGCGCGCGGGTTCAAACCACGTTCCTCGGTATCCTGGGCATCAAGGAGATCCCTGTGGTCGCGCGGGCCCGGGTGGCTGCCGCGCAGGAGGGTCCCAAAGCCTGTCTGCTCGCACTCAACGAAACCGCGAGCAACGCCGTGAGCTTCAGCGGCAACTCCGCTTTCGTCGGCAAGGACTGCGCGGTGTACTCCAATTCGCGTGATCCGAGCGGCCTGACCATCTCCGGCAATGCGCGGCCGGAGGCCGCGGGCTTCTGCAGCGTCGGAGGCGCCGTGTTTCCCAGCGGTTTCACGCCAGCGCCGAAGACCGGCTGCATTCCCAAGGACGATCCGTTCGCGACGGTGATCAAGCCCCCGAAGTTCGGGCAATGTGACCACCACAATCTGAAAGTGAAGCCAAAGGATGATGTGGAGCTTGAGCCGGGCGTGTATTGCGGCGGCTTGACCGTGCAGGGAACGGCTCGGTTGAAACCGGAAGCCATCTATATTTTCAAGGATGGAGAACTGCACGTTAATGCGCAGGGCTCGCTGACGGGCACGGACGTCCTTCTGTTCCTGACCGGCACGAACTCGGGCTTCACCATCAACGGCGGCGGGAACGTGAAGCTTCATGCGGCCAAGGGCGGCGATTACCGCGGCGTCTTGATCTATCAGGATCCCGCCGCGAATCCAGGTGCCGAGAACAAGCTGAACGGAAGTTCGACGACCGTGATCGAAGGAGCAATCTACACCCCGCGCAACAGCGTGCGGGTAAACGGCTCTTCCGGATTCGGTCAGGATTCGGTGTACATGCCGGTGATTGCCGACACGATCACGGTCACGGGTGCAGCCGACATGCGAATCGACCTCAACGACATCGAGATGCCTGCGCCCCTGCCGGAAATGGGTCAGGTGGTTCGAATTGTGGAGTGAGGGCATGCAGACCGCAGCCTACAGCATCGGCAGCGGCATCTGCTGGGCCGCAGCGCGGCCAGGATCCTACGGTTCTAAAAATGGTTGGTCAGGCCTTCGGATATTTTGCGCGCGATTGCGACAAAACCTTGCACCTCATCGACTTCCATCGAGATAATGCGGGCCGCTACGGAATTGACCGCATCAGCCCGCCATCCACCCGCAGGTTCTGGCCCGTGATATAGGCCGCTTCCTCAGAGGCAAGAAACGCGACGGTTGCGGCGATTTCCTCCGTGGTGCCGTAGCGCTGCATCGGCACGCTCTGTCGGCGCTCCTCGGTCGCAGGCAAGCTGTCGATCCAGCCGGGAAGCACGTTGTTCATCCGGACGTTAGCCGCTGCATGTTGGTCGGCGAACAATTTGGTGTAAGCGGCAAGGCCTGCGCGGAAGACCGCCGAGGTCGGGAACATCGGGCTCGGCTCAAATGCCCAGGCCGTCGAGATGTTGATGATTGCACCCGACTTCTGCTGGATCATGACAGGCGCCACGAGGCGCACGGCGCGCGCGACGTTGAGGAAGTAGACCTCCATGCCGAGGTGCCAATCATCGTCCGAGATTTCCAGGAGCGGGCCTCTCGGGCCGTGCCCGGCGCTGTTGATCAGGACATCGATCCTGCCCCAGCGATCCATCGCGGAATCGATGAGGCGCTTGAGATCGTCGTTGGACCGGTTGGAACCGGTCACCCCGATGCCGCCAAGCTTTGCCGCAAGTGCTTCGCCTTTCCCCGACGAGGAGAGGATCGCGACGCCGCATCCCTCTCGCGCCAATCGGCTGGCGCATGCCGCCCCCATTCCGCTACCGCCCCCGACGATGACGGCGATGCGTGCGAAACCATGGTTGTTCATCTCGATCTCCTTGCCTCGCAGGTCTTGATCCATGCCAGCATTACGACGCCGCGACGGTAACGCTTCGGGCGGATTCGCCGCCCCCTCCGGCCGTCGTTCCCGAGGATGAGAAGAAGCGAGCCACTCCGAATAGACGGAGAATGCTGGCTGGAACAGCGTCTTGTTGCGACCTGCGCACCCTCCGATATGGCGAGGGTCATATGCAAGGACCAACCTGAGCGGTATGCCGTCCGTCGGAACGTCTTGCCTGACCTGACGGGCTCAATTCATGCAAGCCTTTCGCGGCGGAAAGCGCCTCCTGCGCCTCCCGGGCGCCCGCAATGGCGTTCCCTTACCGCCTCATCGTCGTTACGACCAGAAGACCTCGAAATCGTCTTGCGGCCGCTCGCGCCGCCAGTTCAGATACAGCGTGACGCTGTCGACCTGGTCATCATGGCGTGTCTGGGGGAAGCGCAGCAATTCCTGCAGAAGTTCCGCCAGCCAGGGAGCATCCTGCAGGAAATGCACTTGCCCCGCCTCGAAGCGCGGCGAGACGATGGACAGGCGCATCGCCTTGTCGCCCTTGGGCCGGATCATGATGGGCGCGATACCATGATGCGCGCGCAGATCCTGCCCCAGGGCGGTTCCCGATCCATGATCTTCGATGAGAATGCCATCCGGCCTGTAACGGTCATGCCGCTCGACGACGCGCCGGATCAAAGCGGGATATTCCTCCTGGACGCGCACAAGATCGATCAGGTAATCCTGATTGTCGCGCGACATCCAGGTCGTGCAGACGCTGAAATCATGGTTCTCCCCCGCCTTCATCGCCGTATCCCAGGCCTGCATGACCCGCGCCCCCTCGCGCGACGGCGCCGTCTGGAAGAAGCGAAGCCATTCGCGCTTGATGAGATTGCCCGCCTCCGGAATGGGCGATTGCTGGTATTGCGCTTCGAAGACCGCGCTTCCCATGGCATTCCGCAGCGCTTCCAGAACCTCGAGCGGCTCGCGTGCGGGATGCAAAGCCTCTCCGGCGCGGCGATGATGCACGCGGCCATAGCCGAGGTCGATCGTTTCATCCGCTGGGGCTATCGCCGGCAGCTTCAGATGCCGCCAGCCCGGCTGCCGCAGCAGGACGCCGGCGAGATCCTCATCGTGCAGTCGCTGCATCACGGCGATGATCCCGCCGCTCACCTTGTCGTCGAGGCGGCTTAGTAGCGTGCCGGCAAAGTAGCGCGCGACCCTGTCCCGGGCCGGTCGCGACAGGGCCTCCTCCGGCTTGATCGGATCATCGATGATGAGGAGATCTGCCCCCCGACCGGTGACCACCCCGCCGATCGAGGTGGCATAGCGAAACCCGCCCTCCTGCGTCTCGACCTCCATTTCAGCATCCTTGTCGAGGCGGAGATGCGGAAAGATCCGCCGATACCACGGTTCATCGAGAAGCCTGCGGAAATCGCGCGCGAGCTTGGCGGCCAGATCCGCGGCATAGCTCACCCCAATGATGCGTTTCGTCGGATCACGGCCGAGGGCGAAGGCCGGCAGCGCCACGGATACCATGCTTGACTTGAGCGACCGCGGCGGCATGGTCACGATCAGGCGCTTCGTCTCACCGCTCAGGCAGCGCATGAGTTCGTGCGCGAGCGCCTCGAGATGCCAGTTCTCGTGGAACTTGCCCCCGTTCAGCGCGAGGGCGGCCTTGTGGGCGAAGGCGTAAAAATCGCTGCGCAGCAGCGCATCAAGGGCAGCCGGCTCCGAGTTCATGCCTCGCCCTCCTCGCGCGCTCCCCGCCGGCGCAGGAACGCTTCGAGGATGGCGCGATCCTCCGGCGCTTCGAGCCTGTCGCGACGCGGCGCTGGTTCCGCTTCGGGCAGACGCGCCAGCAGGGAAAGCAGCACCGCCGCCGCACGGCTGTCGCCGGCGATGGCGCGGGCGACGATCGCCTTGACGAAGCCGCGCTGCTTGGTCAGCCGTTTGAGCGCGCCGTTCTCCTTGATGGCGATGACCTCGCGCAGTTCCGCCGCCACGTCCGTCGCGAGATTGAAGCTGCCCTTCCTGCGCCCGCCGGGATTGCCTGACTGCCCCTTCTGCCAGCGCGAATGACGCGGCGGCCGCTTGTAGCCGACTTGATCGCTCATCGCTCGTCGCTCCCCGTCCGCAGCGCTTCGTCCGCTTGAGCTGCGCGGCGCGCGGCAAGGCTCGCGAAGCTTTCCTGGCTGTCCGCGTGCAGCGCGCTTCCCCCGGTCATCCGCTGCCACCGGACGATGGCGAGGTCGCAATAATGCGCATCGACTTCGATTGCGGCAGCGCAACGCCCGGCTTCCTCGGCTGCGAGAATGATGGTGCCCGATCCGGCAAAGCAATCGAGCACCAGATCCCGGCGCTTTGTACAATCCAGAACCGCATCGACGACAAGTGCCTGCGGCTTTGGCATGGGATGCTGCCTCGCATCCGCGTCGTCCGCCGATGGTCGGCCAGGATACATCCAGACATTGCTGCGATTCCTGCCGAAGCGGCCCAGCTGCACGTTGTTTTGATGACGCCCGCCAGGCGCCCGGAACACGACCACAAGTTCATGTTGCGAACGATATAGCGAACCCATGCCGGGGGAAGGTTTGACCCACACACACAGGTTGATAAGCGTCAGCTGCGCTGCGGCGCCCGCCTCCAGCAATTCGCGCAGGTGCCGCCAGTCCATGAACTCGAAGATCAGCGCTCCCGGATTGCTGAACCTCGCCAGATTAGCGCAGATCCGGCCGAGGAACGCCGTAAACTGCGCGCTGTCCATTTCGCCGTTCGCCATCGGAAATTCCCGAAAACCGGCGGAGGTCTTCACGTGGCCGGTGATCGGGACGTTGTATGGCGGGTCGCAGATGACCATGGCCGCCCGTTTTTCGTCAAGCAGCGTCGCGAAGACCGCCGGATCACGCGCATCCCCGCACAGCAGGCGATGCTCGCCCATCAGCCAGAGATCCCCCGGGCGCGTCACCGGGGCGGCGGATTGATCGACGGCGAGCATGGCCTCTTCGCCGCCAGCCGCCGGAGCCGCGCATGCCTTTCCGGCGATCAGGATCCGGTCGATATCGGGTGCCTCGAAGCCCACCCCCTCGAGCGAAACGTCGATCGCGACGAGCTCCGCGAGTTCCTCGGCGAGGACCTTTGCGTCCCAGCACGCAAGCTCGGGCAGCTTGTTATCGGCAAGGGCCAGCGCTCGCGCCTCCCCCGGGCTCAGATGCTCAAGACGCACGGCGGGTACGCGGACCAGGCCGAGGCGCCGCGCTGCTTCGAGGCGCGCGTGCCCGGCGATGATCCTGGTCTGAGAATCGACAAGGAGCGGCACGGCGAAGCCAAACCGCCGGATCGCCGCCGCGAGCGCCTCGATCTGCGCTTTTGGATGCCGGCGGGCGCTGCGCGCGGCCGGGACAAGATCCGCGAGCGCGATCTGCTCGATCACAAGCGCGGGATTGGGGTGGATGTGCATGGCTGTTGCCTCCTCCCCTATAGGCGGCGATAGGACCGCTAACAGACCCGGGGAGAGAGCACCCGGCGAAAAATGCCGCCGGCTCGGGCATTTGGCGCTTTGTGACGCAGGCACTTTTTTCAGGCTCGCGCACCGGCGGCCATCGGGGCGTGCCGCACTCGGCGCATGCACCCCGTCCTTGAAGCGCAGGACCACCAGCAGCGATGCACGACACGTCCGATGGCGCTGGCCGGCGGGGCATGGGTGCAAAGGCGCGGCTTCGAGTGCGCACGAGGCCCCCCGAGGCGCGTTGGCAAGCGGCAGCGCGCAAGGCTTCCGTCGCGCCCTGTGCTGGCGCGACGCCCCACGGGCATGCGTTTGCCGGCAACGACCCCGTCAGCTTTTCGCGCCATCAGCGATTCGCTGCCGGCAGCGCCGCTCCTGCCTGCTCGTCCGATTCGAGTTCCCTGCCAGAAAACATCAGGACGGCGGGGCGAAATTCCCGAGCGCTCGCCCGATGCGCGCCTCCTCGTCCGCCGGAGGCGGCATGCTCCCCGCTTTTCCCTGCAGATTTCCCTGTTTGCAGCGAAAAGCCGCGATCAGCGAGCGGCCTCACCTATTGCGCCGTCCAGCCGCCGTCGACGAGAAGTGACGTCCCGGTGACCATCGCGGAAGCGGGCGAGGCGAGGAAAAGGGCGGCTCCCATGAGATCCTCCATGGACGCCATCCGGCCCATCGGTATGCGCGACAGGAAGAAGCCCTGCTTCTCCGGCGTGTCCACGATGCGCCGGACGAGCGGCGTCTCCACTACGGTCGGCGCGATCGCGTTGACGCGGATGTTTTCCGGCGCGAGTTCCACCGCCATCGCCTTCGTCATGCCCTCGACGGCGTGCTTGCTCGCGCAATAGACGATCCGCTGCGGGGATCCGACATGCCCCATCTGCGACGAGACGTGGATGATGGATCCCCCCGTCGCCTTGCGCGACGGATCCTCCCTCATCTTCGCGATCGCGGCCTGGCTGGTGAAGAACAGCGCCCGCACGTTCAGGTTCATGATCGTGTCGAAATGCTCCTCCGTCACGTCCTCGAGCGCTTCGGGAATGTTGGTCCCGGCGTTGTTCACGAGGATGTCCAGCCTCGGAAGCGACCCGATCAACCTGGCTGTCGCATCCCGGTCGTTGATGTCGCACGGCTCGACCCGGGGAGGCGAATATCCGCCCGCTTCGATTTCGCGGGCGCATTCCTCAAGAAGCGACCGGCGTCTCCCGACGAGGACGACTTCGGCTCCCGCCTCGGCGAAGGCGAGGGCGATGGCCCTGCCAATGCCGAGCCCGGCGCCCGTTACGAGGGCGACGCGCTCGTCCAGCCGGAAACTCGGGGTCTTCATCAAGGCGCATCTCCCCCCGGCTCAAATTGCCGGACGTTCGGGATCAGCCCGCCTCCGAGCAGCCGAACGAACTCGTCGATGATCTCTTCCGGCGTGTTCGGCCCGTTCTCTCGGTACCAGAGCGGGATCCAGTTCACGGCCCCCAGGGTGAAGAGCGTCGCCAGCTTCGCGTTGCAGGGCGCGATGCTCCCGTCGCGGATGCCCGCCTCGATGATGTCCCGCGTTGCGCCGCTGATCGCCGTGCGGCGGGCGACGACGGCGTCGCGCTGCTCGGGGGTCAGCGAATCGACGTCCGTGAGGACGGCGCATGTTCCGAAGTCGCCGAAGATGCCCTGCATGTAGCGCCGGAGATAGACGACAAGCTTGTCGTAGCCGCTGCCTTCATGGCGTTCCGCAAGCGCGAGTCCCGCTTCTCCGTGATCCATGGCGCGGTGGTGGCACTCGAACAGGATGTCCTGCTTGCTGGAGAAATACTGGTAGAGCGTCGGCTTCGTCACGCCCAGCGCCCTCGCCACATCGTCCATCGACGTGTTGGCGAATCCACGCCGGTTGAAGGCCGAGGCCGCGACGCCGATCACCGCGTCCCGCTTGCGCCGCCGTTGCTCGTCCCGATCGAAGACAAGCGTCAGGGGATCCTCCCCCGAACTCGCACGCTGTGGTGTCTCCAAAGCCTCGCGCTCCAGTTCCATACTCATGCAGTCCGTGTAGCGATGCACTTGCGCGCATTCAAGTTCATGGTAGTCTAACTGGACGGTAGAGTACTTTACTCAGGAGTAGGCTGCAACGATGAACCTGTCGGCGCTCATCTCCACCCTTGCCCGCCGCCTCGGCGAGAGACCCGCGATCACGGATCGCGGCGTGACCTCGACCTATGACGAGTTCCATGAGCGCACCGCGCGCATCGCGGGGACGCTCGCCGCCGCAGGCCTCGTTCCGGGGGACCGCATCGTCCTCGCCATGGAGAATTGCGGCGAATTCGTCGAGATGCTCGTGGCCTCCTGGACGGCGGGGCTCTGCGTGGTGCCGGTCAACGCCAAGCTGCACGCGCGGGAGATCGAGCACATCGCCCGCGACTCGGGCGCCCGCTGGGTGATCACGACGCCCGGCTTGGCGGATTCCCTTTCGCGGATCGCCGATGACGTCGAGAATGTCGAGCGCCTGATCTGCACCCGGACTGCGGACTACACGGCGCTGGAGCGCGGCGAAGGCATGGCGCCCGTCGAGGTCGATCCCGCGCATCGCGCCTGGATCTTCTATACGAGCGGCACCACCGGCCGCCCCAAGGGCGCCATTCTCAGCCACCGCAACCTGCTGTTCATGTGCCAGGCCTATTACGCCGACATTGACGCGCTCGACCATCTGGACGTGAAGCTCCATACGGGCCCGATGTCACATGCCTCGGGACTTTACGCGCTGCCGCACATGCTCAAGGGCGGGCACCAGGTGGTCCTGCCGGGCTTCGACGTCACCGCCATCGAGCAGGCGCTGGAGACCTACGAGAACGTCACGATGTTCGCCGCGCCGACCATGCTGACGCGGCTGGTGCACAGCCCGCGGGCGGGCCACCTGCGCGTCGACCACCTCAAGACGATCTACTATGGCGGCGGCCCCATGTATGTCGCCGACCTCGAGAAGGCGCTCTCGATCTTCGGGCCGCGCCTCTACCAGATCTACGGGCAGGGCGAGTCGCCCATGACGATCACCGGCCTCGACAAGGCGATGCATGCGCGCCCGCGCAGCGCCGACGACCTTCGCACCTGCGGCCCGGCGCGCACCGGCGTCGGCGTGCGGGTCGTGGATGAGGACGACCGGGAGCTTCCGCCCGGCGAGATCGGCGAGGTCGTCACCCGCAGCGACTGCGTGATGGAGGGATACTGGAACAATCCCGACGCTTCCGCGCAGACCTTGCGGGGCGGCTGGCTCCATACCGGGGATGTCGGCAGCATGGACGAGAGCGGATACCTCACCCTGAGGGACCGTTCGAAGGACATGATCATCAGCGGCGGCAGCAACATCTATCCGCGCGAGATCGAGGAAGTCCTCCTGCGCCATCCGGATCTCGTCGAGGTTTCCGTCATCGGCCGCCCGCACCAGGAATGGGGCGAGGAGGTCGTGGCCTTCGTCGTCGCCAGGCCCGGATCATCCGTGCGGGAGCGCGACCTCGACGCCCTGTGCCTCGACAACATCGCCCGGTTCAAGCGCCCGAAAGCCTATTGCTTCGTCGAAAGCCTGCCCAAGAACGCCTACGGCAAGATTCTCAAGACGGAGCTGCGCGTCCAGCTCGCGGCTCGCAACGGGGAGAAGTCCGATGCCTAAAGTCCTCGTGGCCGGGATCGGCTCGACGGCCTTCGGCCAGCACGCCGACACCGGCATAGAGACGCTGGCGATCCGCGCCGCGGACGCGGCCATACGCGAGAGCGGCCTCCCGCGGTCGCAGATCGGCGCGCTCTATCTCGGCAACTTCGTGGCGGGCCCGCTGGTTGGCCAGGAGGTCCTTGCCGGCCTGGTGGCCGACGGGCTCGGGCTCGAGCAGATTCCCTGCACCAAGGTCGAGGGCGCATGCGCATCGGGCGGCATCGCCTTCCGCCATGCCTATCTCGCGATCGCCACCGGCATGTGCGACGTCGCCCTCGCCGTGGGCGTCGAGAAGATGACGGGGCGGGATACGGCGACGGTCACGGCCGCCCTCAACTGCGCCATGGACAACCGCACGGACGGCTTCTCGGGGCTGACCTTCCCTGGCCTGTTCGGCCTCATCTGGAAGCTGCACGCCCAGCGCTACGGGACCACGCGCTCCGACGTCTCCGCCGTCGTTCGCAAGAACAAGGCGAACGGACTTCTCAATCCGCTCGCGCAGATGGCCGCCGTCATCGACGACGAGGCCATCGCGCGCTCGGCCATGATCTGCGACCCGCTCCAGCTCTTCGACTGCTGCCCGGTGAGCGACGGGGCGGCCGCGCTGCTTCTCGTCTCCGCGGATCGTGCGCAGGATCTCGCCCGCCCCGGCGTCGAGGTCCTGGCCTCCGTGCAGACCCGCGGCAGCGCGCGCATCGCCGGGCACCAGGACCTGTGCACCTTCGATGCGACGGTCTCGGCGGCGGCGAAAGCCTATGAGACGGCCGGCATAAGCCCGTCCGATGTCGATTTCGTCGAGCTGCATGACTGCTTCTCGATCGCCGAGATCGTCGATTCCGAAGATCTCGGCATCGTGCCTCGCGGCGAGGGGGCGATCTGGGCCCGCGACGGACGGACCGCCATCGGCGGCGACATCCCGATCAACCCCAGCGGCGGCCTTCTCGCGAAGGGGCATCCGGTGGGCGCGACGGGAATCGGGCAGATCTACGAGAGCGTCCTGCAGCTGCGCGGGGAACATCCGAACCAGGTGAGGAACGCAGAGATCGGGCTCACGCACAATCTTGGCGGAACCGGCGTCGCCTGCACCGTGAACATCCTGAGGCGCAGCGATGTCTGAAGTTGCGACGACGATCCCGGAAGTCGAGGTTCTCCGATGCTCCGCCTGCGGGACGCTCGATTCGGGACCACGCGAGCTCTGCCCGAATTGCGCGAGCGACGCGCTGGTTCCGCACCGGGTGCCGGGCCGGGGAACGCTCGTCTCCTGGACCGTCATTCGCCGCCCTCCGGCAAAGTTCAAGGCGGAGGGGGCCTTCGCGGTGGCCGTCGTCGATCTCGAGGCGGGCGTGCGCGTCACGGCCCGGCTGCGCGAGGGCGAGGAATGCGAGCCGGGCGCTCCTGTCATCGTCAAGGAATATCGGGGCGGGATCGCCTATTTCGGGAAGGAGACTGCATGAGCGCCGACATCGTCGTCGACAGCCATGGCGCCGTTCGGCTGATCACGATCAACCGCCCGGACAAGATGAATTCGCTGGATTTCGCGGCGAACGACGCTCTCGTCGCCGCCTTCCGGGAGTTCGAGGCCGATCCGGAGGCGCGGGTGGCCGTCGTCACGGGCAAGGGCGAGAAGAGCTTCTGCGCCGGCGCCGACCTCAAGACCTACACCATGGCCTTCGCCAACCAGCCTGCGCAGGATTTCCGCACAAAGGCGACGGACGGCCCGGGCTTCGGCGGCATCACGCGCAACCTTGATGTCGGCAAGCCCCTTGTGGCGGCCATCAACGGCTATGCGATTTCGGGAGGCTTCGAGCTCGCGCTGGCCTGCGACATCCGTTTCTGCTCGCCGAACGCGGAGTTCGCGCTGCAGGATGTCAAATGGGGATTTCACGCCTGCGACGGCGGGCTGATCCGGCTGCCGCAGATCGTCGGCCTCGGCCATGCCATGGATATCGTCCTCTCCGGCGAGCGGGTGGCGGCGGAGGAGGCGTGGCGCATCGGACTCGTCAATCGCATCTATCCCCTCGAGCAACTGGTCGAGAAAACCCTCGACTACGCGCAGCTCCTCGCGAAGCGCGCGCCGCTCGCCCAGAGATTCGCCAAGGACGTGATGAAGCGCAGCATCGGGTTGCCGATGGACGAGGCGCTTCGTCTGGAATCCCGGTCCTTCTACGATCTTGGTCGTACCGAGGATCTCGCGGAAGGGACCGCCGCGTTTCGCGAGAGACGCGAGGCGCGCTTCAAGGGGCGGTGAACGGCCCCAGGACAAGACGTCAAGCCATAATGATAAAGGGAGGAACGACATGTCACGAATTTCGAAGACTGCCGCCGCAGTCGGGCTATCAGCTCTTTTCGCGGGAGGAGCCCTCGCCCAGGAAACGGTCAAGGTCGGCGTGGTGCAGGGCCTGAGCGGCCCTCCGGCCATCGTCGATTTCGGCGAATCCTATCTCCAGGGGCTGCGCCTCGCGCACAAGGACTATGAGGCGAGCGACGCCAAGACCAAGATCGAGCTCATCGTCTATGACGACGAAGCCAATCCGCAGCGCGCCGTCTCGGTGGTGCAGCGCCTGATCCAGAACGACGAGGTCGCCGCCGTGATCGGTACGGTCAGCAGCGGCAACGTGCTGGCCTTCGCCCCGATCCTGCAGCGCGCGGAGATCCCCCTCATCGCCGGCCCCTCGATCGCCACGAACATCACGGCCCAGTTCATCGACGAGGATCCGAGCTACATCTTCCGGTGCTCGATGGTCGAGAAGTTCCAGATCGACGCGATGCTCGACTGGGCCGCCGAGACTTTCGACAAGGTCGGCCTCGTGCATTCGACGACCGGCTACGGCAATGTCGCCGCCGAAGAGATCCAGAAGGGCATGGCCGCCCGCGACAAGGAACTCGTCGCCGTCGAGGCCGCCGCGCCGGGCGTCAACGACCTGACGCCGCAGATGATCAGGATGCGGGACGCCGGAGCGGAACTCGTCCTGAACTTCCACGAAAGCTTCGAACTGATCTACCGCCCGATGGCGCGCCTCGACTACCGGCCGACGATCGCCGGGAACTGGGGCCTGTCCTCCATGAAGGTCCAGGAAATCGTCGGAGCCGACGCCATCGAAGGCACGGTCATGGGGCAGGCGCTCGATCTCGGCGAGGAGAAGGCGCAGGAATTCGACGCGCGCATGCGCGAGGAATACGGCTCCGCCTATCGCTGGCCCGTCCTCGCGGCGCTCGGCTACGATGCCGGCCAGATCATGTTCAAGGCGGTGAACGAGGTCGGGACCGCCGACCCGAAGGCGATCCGCGACGCGCTCGAGAACATCGACGGCATCGACGCCGTCTCCGCGACGCCGGCGCAGCCGTTCAGCGAAACGGACCACGAGTGCCTGAACCCGGAGCACGTCTTCCTCGGCGTCTGGAAGGACGGGGCGGTCGTTCGCCTGCAGTAAGCAGGGCAGCGACTTCGCCTGCGCGGCGGCCTTCACGGGCCGCCGCGTCTGCACCGCGCAAGAAGAAACGGGTGTCGCCGTGACGATGACGAATTTCCTGCAACTCCTCGTGAGCGGCGTCGCCATGGGGGCGATCTATACCTTGACCGCCAAGGGGCTCTTCATCGCCCATCTGGCGACGCATCGGCTGAATTTCGGCCAGGGCGACTTCATGATGGTGGCAGCCTTCCTGGTGATGGCGCTTCTCATCGCGGGCGTTCATGCCCTGCTCGCCGTGATCCTCGTGGTGCTCGCGCTCTGCGTGATGGGCTACCTTCTGGAACGCATTGCGATCCGGCCCCTCGACGCGCTGGCCGAGCGTTCCACCCCCTATGCCTGGGTGCTGACGACGGCGGGCATCGCGCTGATCCTGCAGAACCTCGTCGAGCTCGTCTGGGGCGGGTCTGCGCAATACGCCCCGCCGCTCTTCTCACAGTCGCGCGACAGCGTGGTCATCGTGATGGGCGTCGGGATCTTCGTCGAGGAGATCGCGATCATCGTCGTCGCCTTCCTCGTGGTGGGGGCGCTCTACTGGTTTCTCTTCGCTTCGCGCTGGGGCAAGGCCGTCTACGCGGTCGCCTTCAACCCGGAAGCGGCGAACCTGCTCGGGGTGGACGTGCGCGGCGTCATCGTCCTCGTCTTCGTCATCGCCTCCGTCCTCGCGGGCGTCGCGGGCGTGCTGATCGGACCGCTCGTCTCCCTCCATCCGCATATCGGACTGGTCTTCACCATCAAGGCGCTCGCGGTCGCCTCGCTGGGCGGCTTCTCCAACCCGGTCGGGATCCTCATCGGCGGACTTCTCTTCGGCGTCGCCGAGGCGTTCTCGAACTACTGGGACAGCGCGTTCGGGGATCTCTACCCCCTCCTCTTCGTCCTCGCATCCCTTGCGATCAAGCCGAGCGGTCTCTTCGGAGAGCGTCACGCCGACGTCCGCTGAAAGGCGCCGACATGTACCGCAACCTCGGCTACCTTCTCGCCATCGCCATCGCCGCGGCGTTTCCGTTCCTGGTGCCCAACAACTTCTTCGTCCATCTGGCGCAGATCTTCGCCTATACGACGATCGCCGTAATCGGCCTGAACCTCCTGCTCGGCCTGTCCGGCCAGATGTCGCTTGGGCATGGCGGCTTCTACGCGCTGGGCGCCTACGGCTCGGCGCTGCTCGCCGGGAGCCTCGGATGGCCGCTCCTGTTCTCGATTCCCGCCGGGGTGGGGGTGGCGCTCGTCGCGGGCATCCTCGTGGGGCTGCTCTGCCTGCGGACGCGGGGCCTGTATCTCGCAATGGCGACCCTGGCCTTCGGCTTCATCGTCGAGATCGCGGCCCAGCGCTGGACCTCGCTGACAGGCGGGACGATGGGTCTGTTCGGCGTGCCGCAGCTTGATTTCGGCAATTTCCGGATGGGTCCGGTGTATTTCTTCTGGTTCGCGGCCGCCATGCTCCTGCTCGTGCAGATCGGCAGCGACTATCTCTTCGCCTCCCGCTATGGCCGTCGCCTGCAGGCCATCAAGGAGAGCGAGCCCTTCGCGCGCACGATCGGGCTGAACGTCCCCATCTGGCGGACGGCGATCTTCGCGCTGAGCGCCGCGCTCGCGGGCCTTGCCGGCGCCCTTTTCGCGCATCAGAGCGGGTTCATCAGCTCCGAGGCCTTCAGCATACGCCTGACGATCGGGCTGCTCATCGCCACGGTCATCGGCGGGCTCGGGCGCAGCTACGGTCCCATCTTCGGAGCCGCGATCCTGATTGGGATCGCCGAAACCACGGCGGCGCTGCACGAGATCGGCCTGCTGCTCTACGGAGGCATCCTGCTCACTGTCATCCTGGTGTTTCCCGAGGGCGCCATCGGGCTCGCGGGCAAGCTCATCCCGAGGAAGACCGCGAAAGCCCCTCCCCGGCGCGACGCGGAAGAGGCAAGGAGCGCGCTCGTCCTGCCGCAGGCGAAGGGGGCGGCGCTCGACATCGTCGGCGTATCGAAGAGCTATTCCGGCGTCGTCGCGCTGTCCGACCTGAACATGAGCATCAGGCCGGGAACCGTCCATGCGCTCATCGGCCCCAACGGCGCGGGCAAGTCCACCTTCATCAACGTCGTCGCCGGTCTCTATCAGGGGGACAAGGGGACGATCAGCATCGACGGCAAGGACGTGACCGGCACCAGCGCCCACGCCCGGGCGCGGCTGGGCCTCGCGCGCACCTTCCAGAATCTTCAGCTCATCCAGGGCGTCAGCGTCCTCGACAACGTCATGCTGGGGGTGCGGCCGGAACGGGGCGCGCCGGGCGACTTCCTCGCCTGGCTCGCCGGCGGCGGGCACGAGCGCGGCGAGCGCCGTCGCGCCGAGGCGATCCTGGAATTCCTGAACATCTCCCATCTCCGGGACCTGCGCCCCAAGGACCTCTCCTACGGCCATCGAAAGCTCGTCGAGCTCGCCCGGGCGATCGCGCAGCAGCCGAGCATCATGCTGCTCGACGAACCGGTCGCCGGCCTCAATGCCCAGGAGGCCGCTTCCATCGCCCGCGTCGTGTCGGACCTGCGCGACCGGGGGACCACCATCCTTCTCGTCGAGCACAACATGGACTTCGTCATGGGCCTAAGCGACAGGATCACCGTCCTCGACTTCGGTCACCGCATCGCGGAGGGCACGCCCGAGGAGATCCAGAAGAACCCGGACGTGATCCGGGCTTATCTCGGAACCGACGAGGCGGCGGCATGATCAGGGTCGAGAACGTCAGCGCGGCCATCGGCTCCGTCGATATCCTCAACGATATCAGCCTCGCCGTTCCCTCGGGCCGGCTCGTCACGGTGATCGGCGCGAACGGCGCGGGCAAGACCACCCTTTTGCGGACGATCTCGAACGTCCTGCGCCCGAAGGAGGGCCGCGTGACCTTCGACGGGAGGGAGACCGGCGGCATCGCGCCCCACGTGCTGGCGCGGCAGGGGCTGGTTCAGGTGCCGCAAGGCCGCCAGATCATCCCGAACCTGTCGGTCCGCGATAACCTCCTCATCGGCGCGAATCGGAGGGAAACCGCCGCCTCGTCGGAGATTGACGAAGATCTCGAAGCCGAGTTCGCCCGCTTCCCCGTCCTGCGCGAGCGCCAGGATGTTCCGGGCGGAAGCCTCTCGGGCGGTGAGCAGCAGATGCTCGCCCTGAGCCGCGCCTTGATGATGCGGCCCAAGGCCCTGATGCTCGACGAGCCATCCCTCGGGCTGGCGCCCCAGATCGTCAAATCAATCCTGCGCTCGCTGCGCGAGCTTGCCGATTCGGGGCTCGCGGTTCTTCTCGTGGAGCAACTCGCCCTCCTCGCCCTCGACATCGCCGATGACGGCTACGTCCTGCAACGCGGGCAGGTGGTCATGTCCGGACCGGCCTCCGAGCTGCGCAGGAGTTCGACCGTGGTGGAAAGCTACCTGAGCTAGACGCGGCCAAGCGCCTCAGCGGCAGTTCTCGTCGGCGTAGATGCTCTCGATGAACTCGCCACGTCCGTGATCCGTGGTGACGACGTGGGCCGTTCCGTCGCACCAGCGGCTCCCGATGCCGTAATCGTATCGCACGATCACCTCGTCCTCGCGCACCGCTTCGATCCCCGCGATCCGCAGCGGCACGCGCAATCCGCCGAAATAGCGGCTCATTTCGGCGGCGGAAAGCGGACCACGCCGCCGCTTCTCAGGCGTCACATATTGCGCCGCCGTTTCTCCGTCTCCCGCCTCGAGGGCGCGGTAGAAGGCTTCGACGACGGCAAGGGCGTCCGTTTGCGTCGGCAGGCGATCCTGAAAGCCCCGATCGTCGAAGGCGGTAGCGTCGTCGCGTGCAGGTTCCCTGGAAAGAGGTTCATTGAAACCGGGCTCTTCGAAAGCAGGCGCTTCGGAAGCAAGTTCGTCCGGCTCGGTTTCCTCGTCGCCGGCATGATCGAGCGCGATGACGCTCCCATTACGGTCGAGATGGCAGAAAATCCGCGACTGGCGAACTTCACGCACTCCCCCTTGCGAATAGATGATCCGCACCTCGATCGGGGCCACGAGAACGCCATCGGCCCCGCGCTGGCCGCGCCCTGCGCTGACGGCGTCGGCATGCAGGAGCCCGAGCGGCCGCGCCGCTTCGATGACCGAAGCGCGGCATGTTTCGACCACGTCGCCGGAGGTTCCCGGCCGCGGCGTGAGAGGCGGAGGGTCGCCCTGAAGGATCTCGCCGGATTCTACGCCCGCGCCGCCGGGCGCGAGCGTCTCGGGAACCGCCTGCGCGAAACGTACCGGCTCTGCGAAAGCCCCCGTCGGCCCCGCCAGCGGGAAAGCCGTCGCCGCGATGATGAACGCTAACCGCATGCTTTTCCCTCGACCGCCGTTCACGAGAGGATCTGGCTGAAACGGGCAAAGCCGCCATTCGTTTCATTTTGGGAGCCGCAGCGGCTCGGGGAGTTCAGCGAATTTCTCGTCGCCTTGCGTGCCGGTGCGCCACATGTGCCGCGCCGTCCCGGCAAGTGACGCGTCCGCATCCGGCGCGCGCGAATACCAACCGCGATCTTGCGCGCAAGCCCGGCTTTGGCGCCGCGACCGTCTCGCCTCGCCCGCTTCGTTTGCTAAGCTGGCGCGAGACAAAGCGAGGAAAAGCATGTCCGACATCCTGTCCTACGACGCCCATGACCTGCTCGCCGCCTACCGCAACCGCACGCTTTCGCCGCGTGAGGCGGTGAAGGCGGCGCTCGACGCCATCGAACGCTTCGAGCCGGCGCTGAATGCGTTCGTCGCCATCGACGGGGAGCGCGCGCTGGAATCCGCGGGCGCATCGGAGGAGCGCTGGATGCGGGGCGAACCCAAGGGCGCGCTTGACGGCCTGCCGATGACCGTCAAGGACAATATCGCCTGGACCGGCTTTTCCATGCGGCGCGGATCGCGCACCGCGAGCGAAAAGCCGATGGACGTGACCTCTCCCGTGGTCGAGAGGATGATGGATGCGGGCGCGATTCCCCTCGGGCGCACCGCGATGCCGGAATTCGGCTGGAAGGGCCTCGGGCATTCGCCCCTGCACGGGATCACGCGCAATCCCTGGGATACCCGCATGACCACCGGCGGCTCCTCCGCCGGGGCGGGGGCCGCGGCGGCGCTCAATCTCGGCGTCCTTCACATCGGGACCGACGGCGCGGGCTCCATCCGCATCCCGAGCGGCTTCTGCGGCGTGTTCGGCCTCAAGCCGAGCTACGGGCGCATCCCCGCCTTTCCCCCCTCCCCCTTCGCCATCGTCTCGCATATCGGGCCGATGACCCGCAGCGTGCGGGACGCGGCGCTGATGCTGAGCGAGACGGCGGGCCCGGACGTACGCGACATCACGGCGATCCACACGCCCGCCCCGGATTTTCGGGTCGGCCTCGAGGACGGGGTGCGCGGCCTGCGCATCGCCTGGAGCCCGCGGCTCGGCTATGTCGAGAAGCTCGATCCGGAGGTCGAGGAGATGACCGCGAAGGCCGCGCGGGTCTTCGAGGAACTCGGCGCGCATGTCGAGACCGCCGATCCCGGCTTCGCGGAGCCGCTCGCCATCCTGCACACCCTCTGGCATACGGGCGCCTGGTCCGTCGTCAGGAGCATTCCGGAGGCGCGATGGGCCGAACTCGATCAGGGATTCCTGGCGGCGGCGCTAAAGGGCCGCGAGGTCACCGGTTCCGATTTCGTCGCCGGCGCGGGCGCGCGCAACGCGGTCTTCGAGGCCATGGCACGCTTCCACCAGCGCTACGACCTCCTGCTCACGCCGACCCTCGCCCTCCCCGCCTTCGAGGGCGGGCACGACACGCCGCCGGATGGAAGCTTCGGCGACGACTGGCTCGCCTTCGCCCCCTACAGCTACCCCTTCAACCTCACGCTGCAACCGGCCGCGAGCGTCCCCTGCGGGCTGACGGCGGCGGGCTTGCCGGTGGGATTGCAGATCGTGGGGCCAATGCTGGCGGACGGGCGCGTTCTCGCCGCCTCCCGCGCCTTCGAGGCGGCGCGGCCCTGGGAGCGGCTTGCGGCTCCCCGCATCCGCCACTGAAGGGTTGATCAGCCCCCGTCGGTGAAGACGATGCGGACGAGATCGGCCGTGTTGCGCGCGCCGAGCTTCTCCATGATCCGCGCGCGGTGAACCTCGATCGTGCGCGGACTGATGCCGAGCGTCCGCCCCGCCACCTTGTTCGACGCGCCGTGCGCGATCTGCTCCAGCACGTCCTTCTCGCGGGGCGTCAGCAGTTCCGCGCCGGTGAAGCGCATGGCGAGCTTGCTTTCCGGCGCCTCGGACCGCTTTCGCCTCGCCTCGCAGGCCTCCCGCACCCGCGTGATCACTTCGTCCGCGTCGAAGGGCTTCTCCAGGAAATCATGCGCCCCGTTCTTGATGGCGTTTACCGCCATGGGAATGTCGCCCTGGCCGGAGATGATGAAGACCGGCGCGTTGAACGAATGGCCGCCGAGCGCCTCGAGGACTTCGAGACCCGAGCGCCCCGGCATGTGGACGTCGAGGACCACGCAGTCGAATTTCTGGCGCTTCACTTCCGCGAGGAACATGTCGCCGTCGGCGAAGGTGCGCGGACGCCAGCCCTCGATCTCGAAGATCGTCATCAGCGAGTCCCTGACGGCGGCGTCGTCGTCCACCACGGCGATATGCAGGCTGTCGTTGTTCATGAGCACCAGGACTCCGGAATCACAAATCTTCGTCTGACTTCTCGTTCACCGCGAGGGGAAGCCGTATCACGAAACGCGCGCCCCGTCCCTCGCCGCCGGGATCGACGGTGAGGTCGCCCCCGTGGGTCTGGGCAATGGTTCGCGAGATCGCGAGCCCCAGCCCCATGCCGCTGCGCTTTCCAGTCTTGAAGGCCTGGAACAGGTCGCCGACCTTGTCCTCGGGAATCCCGGGGCCGTTGTCGCCGATGATCAGGAGCACGCCCTTCTCCTCGAGTCCGGTTGCGATCTCGATCCGCCCCCCCTTGCAGGTCTTGACCGCCTCATAGGCGTTGCGCACGAGGTTGACGACGACCTGCTGGATCTGGACAGGATCGACATTCACGAGCGGCAAATCGGGATGATAGTGGCGCGTGATCGCCACGCCGCGATCCTGCCCGAGCATGGTCAGGTCGACGGCATCGTCGACGATGGCGTTGAGGTCGACGCTCTTGCGCTCCGGCTCGCGCTTCTCGACGAGCGAGCGGATGCGCTGGATGATCGCTCCGGCGCGCTGCGCCTCGCGCCGCGCCTTCTCGAGGATCGTCCTCGCGCGCTCGTCCGCTTCCTCGGTGTGCCCGTTCTCGCGGGCGCGGGAGAATTCCCGGCCCACCGCCTGCAGATAAAGCAGGATTGCGGTCAGCGGCTGGTTGAGCTCGTGGGCAAGGGCCGAGCCCATCTCGTCGAGCGCCGATACGCGCGCAAGGCGGATGAGGTCGGCCTGGAGTTCGTTGAGGCGGCGCTCGGCGTCCTTGCGGGCGGTCAGGTCGCGCAGGATGCCGACGAATTGTCGCCCGTCCGGCGTCTGCGCCTCGCCGACCGAAAGATCGATGTAGAAGAAGTTGCCGTCACGATGCCGCGCGCGCACCTCGCGCCCGATTCCGATGATCTTCCGATGGCCCGTCGTCTTGTAGTTGGTCAGGTACTGGTCGTGCGCGTCCGCATGCTCGGGCGGCATCAGCACGGACACGTTCCGGCCCAGCACCTCGTCGGCCCGGAACCCGAACATGCGCTCGCAGGCTTTGTTGAAGATGAGGATCCGGCCCATCTCGTCGATGACGATGATCCCGTCCACCGCAGTGTTCAGGATGCTCGACCAACGCGCATCGGAAACGCTTTGCCCCGGCAACGGACCGTCTCCGGCCAACATGTCTCGCATCGCGTCCCCTGGCGACGAATATTCAATGAATTGAAACTAACCCCGCCGGAGACCGAAAGGCAAGCCAAGCCTACGGGAAAATCCGTATGTGCTTCAGGCGACGAGCGCGTCCAGAATCGGGCGCATCCGCCGCATCGCCTCCTCGAGATCCTCCGCCTTGCGCGCGAAGCACAGGCGCAGGCACTCCGCTCCCGGAGCCCCGAAGGCGGTGCCTGGCGCGAGCCCGACCCCCGCCTCCTCCACCAGCCGGATCGCGAGTTCGCCCGCGTCCGATCCCGCGACACGGAAGAAGGCATAGAAGGCCCCGGGCGGCGGCGGGGCGATGATGCGGTTTCCCGTCATGAGCGCGCCATAGACGACTTCCCGGCCGCGTCGCGCCCGGTCGATCTGGTGCGCCACGAAGCCCTCGCCGCGTTCGAGCGCCGCGATGCCCGCCCTCTGGACGAAGACGGCGGTTCCGGATGTGGAGTACTGGATCAGGTTCTCGATGGTCTGCCCGAGCGCGGCGGGCGCCTCGATCCAGCCGAGCCGCCAGCCGGTCATGGCCCAGTTCTTGGAGAAGGTCTGGCAGTAGAGGATCAGGTCGTCGTCCTCGGCGAGATCGTGAAAGGAGGCGGCGCGGCCCCCGATCGTCAGCGCCTCGTCATGGACGAAGCGGCCATAGATTTCATCCGCGATGATCCACAGGCCGTGCCGGCGCGCCAGCGCGAGGATGTCGCGCAATTCGTCGAGCCGGGCCGTCCAGCCGGTCGGATTGGCGGGCGAATTGATGACGATGGCGCGGGTGCGCGGCGTGACCGCGTCGGCGAGGCGGCCGAGATCGAGGTTCCAGCCTTCCCGCGTGAGGCTCATGGGGACCTCGACCGGGTTCGCTCCCGCGACCGTCAGGGCCGCGGCGAAATTCGGCCAGGCGGGCGTGGGCACGATGACCTCGTCCCCGGCTCCCGCCACCAGCCGCACGGCGCATTGCATGGCATGCATCCCGCCCATGGTCACGGAGAACCGCTCCATGTCGAAATCACGCCCGTAGAGCCGCCCCATATAGGCGGCGATCGCCGCGCGCAGTTCCGGGATGCCGCGCTGCCAGGTGTAGAAGGTCTCGCCGGCGGCGAGGGAGCGCGTCGCCGCCTCGTTGATGAAGGCGGGGGTCGGCAGATCTCCCTCCCCCACCCAGAGCGGGATCAGGCCCTCCTTCAGGCGGCCGAAATTGACGACGTCGACGATTCCGCTGACTGGCGCGGCGGCGGCTTCCGGCCGGATCGGAAATGGCTGGATGGAAGATGACATGGGGACTCGCTTCAGGGTCTCGTTCCTGGATCGGCTGATCACGTATTCGCGGCGGACACTACACGCCGCCGACGCGTCACGCACATCAAACATTCAACTTGCTGCGATCGGAACGCGTGATGTTCCCCTGCGTCAATTTTCCCCGTCGAGGGAGAAGCGGTCGACCTCTTCGAGCAGTTCGACGAAGGCGCGCGCGCCGAACACGGCCGATGCCTCTCCCTTTTCGGCTGTCGCGGAGGCTGCGTCCCCCATCGCCCCGGCCGGATTGAGATCCTGGGCCATCCAGCCGAAGCCGGAGGGCTGGATCGCGCTGAGATGCCGGAAATCATGCGCCATCCGCACCGTGCGGGGGACGAAGTTCTCCGCCTTGTCCATGCGCACGAGGTCCGGCTGGAAGGCGCGCATCAGCGAGGTCTCGATCTCGCCGCCATGGATCCCGTGGCGCGCTTCATGGGCATCATAGAGGCCGTCCGGATAGCCGAGCCGGTGCCAGGCCGTCGTCACGCAGAGCATGCCGAGACGCACCCGCAGCTCCCGCGCCACGATGTCCACGGGAGCGATGTTGCCGCCATGCGAATTGACGATCACGAGCTTGCGGCAGCCGGCGCGGAAGACGCTCTCGCCGATCTCGCGCCAGGCGGCGATCGCGGTCTCGGCGGAAAGCGTCAGCGTGCCGCGGAACGCGAGGTGCTCGTTCGACTTGCCGATTGCCTGGACGGGCAGGAAAAGCACGTCGAGCGCATCGGGGACGAGCGGCCTGACGCGGTCGAGATAGCCCCGCGCGATAAAGGTATCGACGCCCACGGGCAGGTGCGGCCCGTGCTGCTCGACGGCGGCGACGGGCAGGATCGCGATCGCGCGCGACATGTCGCGGGTCGAGAAATCCTCGGTGGTCAGGGCGAGCCAGTCGCGCGCGGGCATGTCGTCGGTCCGTTCCGGTCGTTCCAGGTCAATCGATGCGGGCTGCGATAACCTCGACCTCGACCTTGAAGACCTCCCGGGCGAAGCCCGACACGATCATCAGCGTGGAGGCGGGAGGCGGCGAGGCGACATGGCGGTCGCGCGCCTCCATATAGGGCTTGAGGTGCTCGCGCGCGCTGACGAAGGCGTTGATGCGCACGATGTCGCCATATCCCATTCCGGCGCTCGCAAGCACCTCTCCGATCGCCCTGAAGCACAGATCGGCCTGCTCGCCGGCATCCTCGGGCACGATGTCGTCGCGGGTGACGCCGAGCTGTCCGGAGGCGAAGAGCAGGCGCGATCCCGGCGGAACCTCGATCGCGTGGGAATAGTTCGCGAACGGGGCGCGGATCGAATCGGGATTATGGACGCGCATCGATTCTTCCACCTTGCGGAACTTTGCGAGAGAATAGGCGCGGTCGCACCGACGACAAGCGAAAAAACCGTGTGCTGAAACGGCATGAGGCTTGCCAGAGGGAGGCGCTCTCGCAACAAGTAGGGCGCCTGGCCACAGGCTGCTCATTTGATAGGCAGGGATTCGGACATGAAGCTAGTTTCTCGTGCGGCGCTCGCCGTCGCCATCCTCGGCTTCGGCGCGGCGGGGGCCTCCGCGCAGGCGCTCGAAAAGGTTCGCTTCGGCACGAACTGGGTCGCCCAGGCGGAGCACGGCGGCTACTACCAGGCCGTCGCCGACGGCACCTACGCCGCATGCGGCCTCGATGTCGAGATCGTGCCCGGCGGCCCGCAGGCGAACAACCGGATGCTCCTGCCGGTCGGCCGCATCGATTTCTACATGGGCGGCAACCTGATCCAGGCCTTCTCCGCGATCCAGGAGGACATCCCGACGATGGTCGTCGCGGCGAACTTCCAGAAGGACCCGCAGATCCTGCTCTCGCATCCCGGCCAGGGCTTCGACACCTTCGCGGACCTGAAGGACTCGACGGACATCTATATCGGGCGCGAGGGGCAGGCGACCTTCTACCAGTGGCTCAAGGTCGCGCATGACTTCAAGGAGGAGAACATCAAGCCCTACACCTTCTCCCCCGCCCCCTTCATCGCCAACCCCAAGGCCGTCCAGCAGGGCTACCTCACCTCCGAGCCTTACGCGATCGAGAAGGAGGCGGGTTTCACCCCCAACGTGTTCCTCCTCGCCGATAACGGCTTCGACACCTACGCGACGACGATCGAGACGCGCCGCGAGCTGGTCGAGACGAAGCCCGAGGTCGTGCAGTGCTTCGTCGACGGCTCGGCGATCGGGTGGTATAATTATCTTTACGGTGACAACACGGTCGCCAACGAGGCGATCCTGCGGGACAATCCCGAGATGACGCCCGACAAGCTCGCCTATTCGCTGGGCAAGCTGAAGGAATACGGGATTGTCGATTCCGGAGACACGCTCGAGCTCGGCATTGGCGCGATGACCGATGCGCGCTTCGAGAGCTTCTTCAACAAGATGGTCGAGGCGGGGCTGTTCCCGGCCGATCTCGACTACAGGAAGTCCTACACGCTCGACTTCGTGAACAAGAAAGTCGGCATCGAACTGCGCCCCTGACGGGTTCGGATCGCACGCAAACCGAAGGAGGCGGCGCCGCCGCCTCCCGAAACCGCGCCATCGCGGCGATGATGGAAGTACGATGACCGTCAGTTCCCCTCTCGCCTCGCAGAAGGCGCCTGCCCGTGTCCCGCTCCCCTTGGAGCCGATCGTCTCGCTGCGGAACGTCGACAAGACCTTCGCCAATGGCGTGACGGCCCTGGCCGGCCTGGACCTCGACATCCGGCCCGGCGAATTCGTCTCGCTGCTCGGCCCCTCCGGCTGCGGCAAGTCGACGGCCCTGCGCATCCTCGCGGGCCTGATCGAGCCGACGCTCGGCGAGGTCGCCTGGCCGGACGGCCAGGACGCGACGAAGCATCGCGGCGAGATCGGCTTCGTCTTCCAGGAGCCGACGCTGATGCCCTGGGCGACGGTGGACGACAATGTCTACCTCCCCCTGCGGCTGCGGGGCGTGCCCCGTGCGAAGGCGCGGGAGCAGATCGAATACTGCCTCTCGCTCGTCGGCCTCGACCAGTTCGCCAGGGCCTATCCGCGGGAGCTGTCCGGCGGCATGAAGATGCGGGTCTCGATCGCGCGCGCCCTGTCGCTGCGGCCGAAGCTCCTTCTGATGGACGAGCCCTTCGCCGCGCTCGACGAGATCACCCGCTTCAAGCTCAACGACGACATCCTGCGGCTCCAGCGGGAATTTGGCTGCACGATCGTCTTCGTGACGCATTCGGTCTACGAGAGCGTCTACCTGTCGAGCCGGATCGTCGTGATGGCCGCCCGTCCGGGGCGGATCATCGCCGAGATCGACGTCGACGAGCCGCAGCCGCGCCGGGAAACGTTCCGCACGACGCCTCTCTACGCCGATCTCTGCCGGCGAACGAGCGAGGCGCTGCACGGCGCCATGGGCTACGACGACCACCTGTGAGGCGGATCCCAGTCATGAGAAGCACCGCCACCCTGTCCGACACCGCCGGCGATCTCGCGACGCGCAAGCTCCCCGAGAACGGCCGGGACTTCACCCTCCTTCTGCGCATCGGCCTGCCGCTCGCCCTCTTCGCGCTGGTGATCTGGGCCTGGGAGGCCTATGTCGCGGCCTATGAGGTGCCGCATTACGTGCTCCCGGCCCCGAGCCGGATCATGGAGACCATGATCGCGGACTGGCCGGTCCTCTCCGCCTCCCTGCTCCAGACGCTCAAGACGACCTTCCAGGGGCTCGCCCTGGCGATCGTCGGCGGCGTCACGCTCGCCGTGCTCCTGTCGCTGTCGCGCCTCGTCGAATATTCGCTTTATCCCTACGCCGTGGTGCTGCAGGTGACTCCGGTCGTGGCGATCTCGCCGCTGCTCCTGATCTACATGGAGCCGGAAATGGCGGTGCTCACCTGCGCCTGGATCGTGGCGTTCTTCCCGATCCTCTCGAACACGACGCTCGGACTGCAATCCGTCGACCGCAACCTTCTGGAACTGTTCGATCTCTACGGCGCGAGCAAGCCGGGATGGGCGCCAGCGTGGCTGGGGCGCCTGCTGTCGCGCATCAAGGCGCTTTGGTATCTGCGCGCGCCGGCGGCCTTGCCCTATTTCCTCGCAGGGTTGAAGATTGCCGGCGGCCTCGCCCTGATCGGGGCCGTCGTGGCGGAGATCGCGGCGGGTTCGGCGGGCGCGGGGTCGGGGCTTGCCTACCGGATCATCGAGAGCCAGTTCCGGTTGAACATCCCGCGGCTCTTCGCTGCCTTGACGCTTTTGTCGGTCACGGGCGTCGTGATCTTCCTGGCGATGTCATGGCTGTCGCACATGCTGCTGCGGCGCTGGCACGAGAGCGCACTGAGGCGGGAACGCTGAGAGGTTTGATGGACAACAGGCGCAGCGACGGTTTTCTCACCATCCCGACAGGAGGCGCATTCCGCCTCGTCGACGCAAGGGTTCCCCTCTGCCTCCTCGCCGCCAGCGGCGTCGCGGGTGACCGCTCCGGCCTCGCCCATGTCGACATCCTGATCGAGAACGGCCGGATCGGCGGCGTGAGCCCGGTCAAGGGCCGGATGCTCGACGAGGACGTTCCCGTCCTCGACATGAAGGGGATGATCGTCCTGCCGCGGCTCGTCGACATCCACACCCATCTCGACAAGGGCTTCATCTGGACCCGCACCCCGAACCCGGACGGCACCTTCGCGAGCGCCCTCGACAGCGCGGCGGCAGACCGCGAGGCCTTCTGGAGCGCGGACGACCTCGCCCGGCGCATGGATTTCGGCCTGCGCTGCGCCCTTGCCCACGGGACGGGAGCGATCCGCACGCATCTCGACTCGATCGGCCGGCAGACGGGCATCTCCTGGCCAGTCTTCGCCGAGTTGCGCGAGACCTGGCAGGGGATCATCTCGCTCCAGGCGACATCGCTCTTCATCATCGACACCGTGCTCGACGCGCCGGAGGAATTCCGCGAAATCGTCGCGACGACCGTCCGCTACGAGGGCAATCTCGGCTGCGTCACCTTCAACGGGAGCGTCCCGGACGATCGCACGGACGCCGCGCTCGACAGGATCTTCGAGGTCGCGATCGCCGAGGGGCTCGACCTCGATTTCCACGTCGACGAAAGCGATTCGCCCCATGCCCGCACGCTCGGGCGCATCGCCGACGCCGCCATCCGCCACCGCTTCCCGAACAAGATCCTCTGCGGCCATTGCTGTTCCGCCGCGCTCCTCGACGACGGCGAGCTCGGACGGCTGATCGACAGGGTGGCCCAGGCTCGCATCGCCGTCGTCGCCCTGCCCATGTGCAACATGTACCTGCAGGACCGCGCGAGCGGCCGCACGCCGCGCTGGCGCGGCGTCGCGCCCGTGCACGAGTTCAAGGCGGCGGGGATCCCGGTGATGATCGCGTCGGACAATGTCCGCGACCCATTCTACGCCTATGGCGACCTCGACATGCTGGAGGTCTTCCGCGAGGGGACGCGGATCCTGCATCTCGACCATTGCACCAATGACTGGCTGCGCACGGTCGCCGCGACCCCCGCGGACATCATGAACCTGGACCGGCACGGCCGCATCGAGGCGGGCGACCCGGCCGACCTGATCATCACCCGGGCCCGGTCGCTCAACGAGCTCGTCTCGCGCCCGCAGAACGACCGCATGGTGCTCGTCGGCGGACGTCCGATCGACACGACACCCCCCGACTACACCGAACTCGACGCGTTGACGACGCAACGCAAGACCTGAGGAAATTCCGCGCATGACGACCCGCTACGACATCGACACGCTCAAGCAGCGCATCGCGGGAATCCGGATCGAGGAGCATCCCGCCCTCGTGAAGCAGAAGAGCCGCGATTTCTACTGGTACTCTCCCGTTCTCAAGCGCCAGCTCGACGCCGTCACCGCCGACATCATGGTGAGCCCGAAGAGCGAGGAGGAGTTGTTGCGCGTCCTCTCGGCGGCGCACGAGCTTGCGATTCCCGTCACGCCCCGGGGAACGGGCACCGGCAATTACGGGCAGGCAATGCCGCTCTCGGGCGGGATCCTGCTCGATCTCTCCGGCTTCGCGCAGGTGAAGGAGATCGGGCTCGGGCGCGTCGTGGCCGAGCCGGGTGCGGTCATCGCGAGAATCGACAAGGAGACGCGGGCGCATTCGCAGCAGGAGATGCGCCTGCATCCCTCGACCTACCACACCGCCTCGATCGGCGGTTTCATCGCGGGCGGATCGGGAGGCATCGGCTCGGTCCGCTGGGGCGGCCTGCGCGACACCGGCAACATCATCCGCCTGAAGGTCGCGACGATGGAGGCCTCGCCGCGCATTCTGGAGCTGACGGGCGACGATCTCCACAAGGTAAGCCACGCCTATGGCACGAACGGCATCATCACCGAGGTGGAGATGCCCCTGACCCCCGCCTATGGCTGGATCGACGTCATCATCGGCTTCGACACCCTGCGGCAGGCGGCGCAGTTCGCAAACGACCTCGGCGAACAGGACGGGCTCCTGATCAAGGAGCTCGCGGTCATCGCCGCGCCGACGCCGCACGACCATTTCAAGCGACACCAGAAGTTCCTGCCGCGCGACAAGCACATCGCCATCATCATGGTCGCCGATTTCCAGATCGCGCCGCTCATGGGCTTCGTGGGGCGCTACCGCAACGCGGAAATCCTCTTCCGCCAGGACGCCCTTCCGCCGGAAGACCTGAAGGGGCTGCCGCCCGCCTTCGAGCTCTCCTGGAACCACACCACCCTGCGCGCCCTGCGCGACGATCCCGCGATCACCTACCTCCAGGTCCTCTATCCCTTCCCGGACCAGATCGCCCTCGTCGAGCGCATTCACGAGCGCTTCGGCGACGAATTGCCGGCGCATCTGGAATTCGTGAAGTTCGACGGCAAGGTCACCTGCTTCGGCCTGCCGCTGGTGCGCTTCACGACCGAGGAGCGCCTCGAGGAGATCATGGAGATCCACGAGGAGATGGGCGCGCCGATCTTCAATCCCCACCGCTTCACGCTCGAGGAGGGCGGGATGAAGCAGACCGACGAGGTCCAGCTCGCCTTCAAGCGCGAGGCGGACCCGCAAGGGCTCCTCAACCCCGGCAAGATGATCGCCTGGGAAGATCCGGATTACGATTACCGCTCGGGGAAGACCTTCCTCTTCCGCGCCAATCCCGGCCAGGCGGCGGAATAGCCGCCTCATCCCCCCCTCCGTGTCATCCCCGGCCGGAGCCGCGCAGCGGCGGAGGGGAAGGGGACCATGCCGCAACCGCGATGCAGGGCCCGGCGGGAGCGCGTCATCGCCGTCGCGTCGGGATCCCCTTCCCGGCGCTCCGCGCCGCCGGGGATGACACGGACGGGGAGGCCAAGGGAATGGCGAGCGCGTCGCACGGGGTCGCAAAGGACACTGTCGCGCACGGCTCTCCGGGACGCCGTCCACCCCCTGCGTGTCATCCCCGGGCCGGAGACGCGCAGCGGCGGAGGGGAAGGGGATCATGCCGCAACCGCGATGCAGGGCCCGGCGGGAGCGCGTCATCGCCCTCGCATCGGGATCCCCTTCCCGGCGCTCCGCGCCGCCGGGGATGACACGAAGGGGGAGACCAAGGGAATGGCGCGGAGGCGGGGCGGGGCCGCGCCAACCGTCCCGCCTTTTTGCGGCTTTCCCCCTGCGGCGGCTCGTGAAAGGATGGGCCGAACACAATCTTCCTGGAACCAGAGTAGCGAAATGGAGCACGAGCCTTGACGGATTCCATCCGCTTCATGCTCGACGGGCGCGAGGTCGAGGCGCGGGAGGGGGAGACGATCTGGGACGTGGCGCGCCGCGAGGGCGTGACGATCCCGCATCTCTGCCACCGCCCCGAGGCCGGATACGCGCCCGACGGAAACTGCCGCGCCTGCATGGTCGAGATCGAGGGAGAGCGCGTGCTCGCGGCCTCCTGCATCCGCGCGCCGGCCCCCGGCATGCGGGTGACGAGCGCGTCCGAGCGGGCCGTGACTGCGCGGCGGCTGGTGATGGAGCTCCTTGTCGCCGACCAGCCTCCGCGCGAGGCGGCGCATGACGAGATCGCGCCGTTCTGGCGCTTCGCCGAGGCGCAGGGCGTGACGGCCTCGCGCTTCCCCTCGCGCTTCGCGCACGAGACGCCGCATCAGGATCTCAGCCACCCCGCGATGGCGGTCAACCTCGACGCCTGCATCGCCTGCAATCTCTGCGCCCGCGCCTGCCGGGACGTCCAGGTCAACGACGTGATCGGGATGGGCTTTCGGGGCGATCATCACCGGCCGGTCTTCGATCTCGACGACCCGATGGCGGATTCGACCTGCGTGGCCTGCGGGGAATGCGTCGCCGCCTGCCCGACCGGGGCGCTGATGCCGAAATCCATTGTCGATCCCGTGACGCAGCAGGGCACGCGCGCCGTCGAGCGCGAGGTCGCCTCCGTCTGCCCCTATTGCGGCGTGGGATGCCAGATCAGCTATCGCATCCGCGACGGCAGGATCGCCTATGTCGAGGGGCGCGACGGACCCGCCAATGAGAACCGGCTCTGCGTCAAGGGGCGCTTCGGCTTTGACTACATTGCGAGCCCGCAGCGCCTCACGCGACCGCTGATCCGCCGCGACGACGCTCCCAAGGGGATGAATGTCGATCCCGCCAATCCCCTCACCCATTTCCGCGAGGCCTCCTGGGACGAGGCGCTCGAGCGGGCAGCCTCCGGCCTGAAGCGCATCGCACGGGAAAGTGGCGGGCGCGCCGTCGCCGGCTTCGGCTCCGCCAAGGGCTCAAACGAGGAGGCCTACCTCTTCCAGAAGCTGATCCGCGCCCGTTTCGGCCACAACAATGTCGACCATTGCACCCGGCTTTGCCACGCCTCGTCAGTCGCCGCGCTCATGGAGGGGATCGGCTCGGGCGCCGTGACCGCGCCCTTCACCGATGCGCTGAAGGCGGACGTGATCATCGTCATCGGCGCGAACCCGACAGAGAACCATCCCGTCGCAGCGACCTACTTCAAGCAGGCCGCAAAAAGGGGTGCGAAACTCGTCGTCATGGATCCGCGCGGCCACGCGCTGAAGCGCCACGCGACGCACATGGTCCAGTTCCGGCCCGGAAGCGACGTGGCGCTGCTCAACGCGATGATGCACGTGATCGTCGCGGAGGACTTGTTCGACCGGCAATATGTCCAGGCGCACACGGAGGGCTTCGGGCGCCTTCAGGAACATCTGGCCGCCTACACCCCCGAAGCCATGGCCCCGATCTGCGGAATCGCCCCGGAGCGCATCCGCGAGATCGCGCGGCTCTATGCGACAGCCGGGCGCGCCATGATCTTCTGGGGGATGGGCGTCTCCCAGCATTCCCACGGCACCGACAACGCCCGCTGCCTGATCTCGCTCGCCCTGATGACCGGCCATGTCGGGCGGCCCGGAACGGGGCTGCATCCGCTGCGCGGGCAGAACAACGTCCAGGGCGCGTCCGACGCCGGCCTGATCCCGATGGTCCTGCCGGATTACGCGAAGGTGACGGACGAGGCCGTGCGCGCGCGCTTCTCCTCCCTCTGGGGCTTCGACATCGATCCCGAGCCCGGCCTCACCGTCGTCGAGATCGTCGACGCGATTCATCGCGGCGAAATCCGGGCCATGTACATCATGGGCGAGAACCCGGCCATGTCGGACCCGGATGCCGGCCATGCCCGCGAAGCGCTCGCCGCCCTCGATCACCTTGTCGTGCAGGACATCTTCCTCACCGAGACCGCGATGTTCGCCGATGTCGTCCTGCCCGCCTCCGCCTGGCCGGAGAAGACGGGAACGGTCACGAACACGAACCGCACCGTGCAGATGGGCCGCCCGGCGCTCCCCCCGCCGGGCGAGGCGCGCGAGGACTGGGCGATCATTGTCGATCTGGCGCAGCGGCTGGGCCTCGACTGGCGCTACAGCCATCCCCGCGAGGTCTTCGCAGAGATGGCGCAGGCGATGCCCTCCTTCGCCAATATCGACTGGGACCGGCTGGAGCGCGAGGACGCGGTGACCTATCCCTGCCCGGCTCCCGACGCGCCCGGGCACGCGGTGGTGTTCGGCGACGGCTTTCCCCGCGCGGGCGGGCGCGGCCTGTTCGTCCCGGCGGGCGTCACCGATCCGGCAGAACTGCCCGATGCGGATTATCCGATGATCCTGACCACCGGCCGCCAGCTCGAGCACTGGCATACGGGCGCGATGACGCGCCGCGCCAGCATCCTTGATGCACTTGAACCCGCGCCGACCGCGAGCCTGCACCCGGCGACGCTGGAGCGGCTCGGCGTCGCGCCCGGCGAGGCGATCCGGGTGGAGACGCGGCGCGGAGCGATATCGCTCGCGGCCCGGGCCGATCCGGCGCTCCAGGCGGACATGGTCTTCATCCCGTTCGCTTTCGTGGAGGCCGCCGCGAACCTCCTGACGAACCCGGTCCTCGACCCGTTCGGCAAGATCCCGGAATTCAAGTTCTGCGCGGCGCGGGTGGCGCGGGAGTCCTAGCGTACGCCGCCCTTTCGACATCGCGGCCCAAACCCTATATGAGGGCCTGGGGCGCGTGCATTTCGCAAGCCGCGCCCCGTTTCTTTCCGCCGCATGACGGCCAGCCTGCACGAGACGTCCTTGCCACGACAGACGAAGCCATCCGCCCAGCCGGGACTGCCCTCGCGAGAGGATCTCATCGCCTTCATCAAGGGCCAGACCGGCAAGGTGGGGAAGCGCGAGATCGCGCGCGCCTTCGGCATCGGCGGCGGGGACCGGATCTGGCTGAAGCAGGTTCTCAAGGACCTCGAAAACGAAGGCGTGATCGACCGCAAGCGCAAGGCGATCAGCCAGGCCGGGCGGCTTGCGCCTGTCGTCCTCGCCGACATCACCGGCCGGGACGAGGACGGCGAGCTGATCGCGGTTCCCGCCGAGTGGGACGAGGCGGATCTCTCCGAACCGCCGCGCATCCTCATCGTCTCCTCGCGCCGCCCCAAGCCGGGCCAGCCCGCACCGGGCGTCAATGACCGCGCGCTGCTGCGCGTCGCGCGCAACGAGGACGAGACGGGGCCGCCCTATACCGGTCGCGTCATCAAGATCATCGCGAAGCAGCAGGCGCAGGTGCTCGGCATCTTCCGCCCGCTCCCTGCCGGGGGCGGACGCCTGATGCCCGTGGACAAGAAATCGCTCGGCAAGGAGATCGCCATCGCGCCGGGCGACGAGGGCGAGGCGCAGGACGGCGATCTCGTCGCCGCGATCCTCGCGCCCTCGAAGCGCCACGGGCTCGCCATGGCGAAGGTGCGCGAACGGCTCGGCTCGCTGAAATCGGAAAAGGCCGTCAGCCTCGTGGCGCTGCACGCCCACGCGATCCCGCATGTCTTTCCCCCGCCCGTGATCGCGGAAGCCGAGGCCGCCGAGCCCGTCTCGCTCAAGGGCCGCGAGGACTGGCGGGACATGCCGCTCATCACCATCGATCCGGCCGACGCCAAGGACCATGACGATGCGGTCTTCGCGGTCGCGGACGACGATCCCGCCAATGAAGGCGGCTTCGTCGTCACCGTCGCCATCGCGGATGTCGCGGCCTATGTGCGCCCCGGCTCCGCCCTCGACCGCGAGGCGCTGGAGCGGGGCAACTCGGTCTACTTCCCCGACCGCGTCGTGCCGATGCTGCCCGAGCGCATATCGAACGATCTCTGCTCCCTGCGCCCGCACGAGGACCGTCCGGCCCTCGCCGTGAACCTCGTGATCGGACCTGACGGCCGCAAGAAGCGCCATTCCTTCCACCGCATCATGATGCGCTCCTCCGCGCGCCTCTCGTACCAGCAGGCGCAGGCGGCGATCGACGGGCGTCCCGACGAGGTGACCGGGCCGATCCTCGAGGATGTGCTCAAGCCGCTCTGGGCGGCCTATTCCTGCGTGGCGCGCGCCCGCGACGCGCGCGAGCCGCTCGCCCTCGACCTGCCCGAGCGCAAGATCATCCTCAAGCCCGACGGGACTGTCGACCAGGTGATCGTGCCCGAGCGGCTCGCGGCCCACCGGCTGATCGAGGAATTCATGATCCTCGCCAATGTCGCCGCCGCCGAGGTGCTGGAAAAGGCGAAGATCCCGCTGATCTACCGGGCGCATGACGAGCCCTCCCTCACCAAGATGCACGCCCTCGGCGAAGTCCTTGCCTCCGTGGCGATGAAACTGCCGAAGCAGGGCGCGCTGCGGCCCTCCCTGTTCAACCGCATCCTCAAGGCAGTGGAGGGCATGGAGCACCAGACCTTCATCAACGAGGTGGTGCTGCGCACGCAGGCGCAGGCGGAATACACCAGCGAGAATTACGGGCATTTCGGGCTCAACCTGCGCCGCTACGCGCATTTCACCTCGCCGATCCGCCGCTATGCCGACCTCATCGTCCACCGCGCCCTGATCACCGCCCACAAGCTCGGCGACGACGGCCTGCCGAAGAATATCACCGGCGAGCAGCTAGCCGAGATTTCGGCGCGCATCTCCGCCGCCGAGCGCCGGGCCATGGCGGCCGAGCGCGAGACGATCGACCGGCTGATCGCACATCATCTCGCCGACCAGGTGGGAGCGACCTTCGAGGGCCAGATCTCCGGCGTCACCAAGTCGGGGCTCTTCGTGAAGCTCGACCATACCGGCGCGGACGGCTTCGTGCCCGCCTCGACGATCGGCGACGACTACTTCCGCTACGAGGAATACACCCATGCCCTGAAGGGCGACCGGACGGGCGAGACTTACCGCCTCGGGGATCGCGTGAGCGTCAAGCTCGTCGAGGTCGCCCCGATCGCGGGGGCGCTGCGCTTCGAGATTTTGTCGGAGGGCCGGCAGGGGACGCGCAGCCGCGCCGCCCTCCCCCGCGGCGGCCGCGGCGGACGGGCGGGTCCCGGCCGCGTCAAGGTCAAGTCCCGCCGGAACGGCGCCGCGAGCGCCGGGAAGAAGGGCGGAAAGGGAAGACGATGAATGCAGGAATGACGATGGATTCGCGCAACTGGCGCACCGGCATCCGGCGCGGTCTGGCCTGCCGCTGCCCCGCCTGCGGCGAAGGCCACGCCTTCGGACGGTTCCTGAAGGTGGAGCCGGCCTGCAAGTCCTGCGGGCAGGAGCTGCATCACCATCGCGCGGACGACCTGCCGCCCTATCTGACGATCTTCATCGTCGGGCATATCGTCGGCTACGGGCTTTTCGTGACGGAAATGAAGCTGGAATTGCCGTTGCTGTTCCATATCGTGACCTGGCCGCTCGTCACCCTCGGGCTGTCGCTGGCGCTGATCCAGCCGCTCAAGGGCGCTGTTGTCGGGCTGCAATACGCGCTAGGTATGCACGGATTCGGAGGGCGCGAAGACGCCCCGGCCAATAACGAGAACCATGGGGGACCTCCAGCGTGACCGATACCGCCACCACACTGACCAACCGCATGACCTCCGCGGTCCGCGATCGCAAATGGCCGAACCAGCGCCCGCGCGACGCCGCGACGCTGATCGTCCTCGACCGTTCCGGCCCGGAGACCCGCGTCCTGATGGGCAAGCGCCATCACGGCCACAAGTTCATGCCGGGAAAGTTCGTCTTCCCGGGCGGCCGCATCGAGCCCGGCGACCGGCGCATGGTGGCCGCCGGGATGCTCGACGACCGCACCGACGCGGCGCTGCTCGCGCGCTGCACCCGTCCCTCCTCGAGCCGCAACCGCGCCCTCGCCCTCGCGGCGATCCGCGAAACCTATGAGGAAACGGGGCTGATGCTCGGCTCGCGCGACTTCGGCCCGCCGGAGCTCACGATCGACGGGCCCTGGGCGGATTTCGTCGCTGAGGGGATCTATCCCGAGCTCGACGCCCTGCAGTTCGTCGCCCGCGCCATCACGCCGCCGCGCCGGCCCAAGCGCTTCGACACGCGGTTCTTCGCGATCGACCGCGATTTCGTGGCGCATGAGGTTCCGGACGTGGTCGGCGAGAATTCGGAGCTTGTGGAGCTTGTCTGGGTCGAGCTGTCCCAGGCGCGCGACCTCGACCTTCCGACGATCACCACCGTCGTGCTCGACGAACTCGACGCGCGGATCGAAGGCGGCTTCCTGGCGCATCTTCCGGTGCCGTTCTATTACGAGCGCCGCGGATCCTTCGTGCGCGAACTCGTCTGACGGCGGCCGCGCGCAGCATGCCGACGGGTGAGACCGAGCAGCAAGAGGTTCTCGACAAGGCCCGCTATGCCTCGATCGCTGCGGCGATCGGCTGCATCACCTCAGTGGGCGTCGGGCTCAGCCTGTCGGTCCCGCTCCTCTCGCTCGAAATGGAGCGGATGGGCGCCTCCGGCACGCTGATCGGCGTCAACACGGCGGTCGCGGGGGTCGCCGCGATCATCGTCGTGCCCTTCGTGCCGCGCCTCGCCGCCCGCCTCGGCGTTCTCACCCTGCTCTGGCTGGCGGTGGGGCTCGCGGCCTTGAGCCTGATCGCCTTCAAGGCGACCTACGACATCCTCTGGTGGTTCCCGCTGCGCTTCCTGTTCTCGATCGCGCTCGGCACCCTCTTCGTCCTCTCGGAATACTGGATCAATTCAGCCGCCCCGCCCGAGAAGCGCGGGTTCGTCATGGGCATCTACGCGACCGTCCTCGCCCTCGGCTTCGCCGCCGGCCCGGCGGTGCTCTCGCTTGTTGGCACGAGCGGCTGGCCCCCCTATCTCGCCGGCGCGGCCCTGTGCAGCCTCGCCGCGCTGCCGCTGCTTCTCGCGCGCGGGATCTCGCCGCGCATCGACCGCGGGACCGGGCGGACGGTGCTCTCCTTCATCCTCGCCGCCCCCGCCGCGACCGTCGCCGCCCTCGTCTTCGGCGCTGTCGAGACGGGGGGATTCGCGATCCTGCCGCTCTACGGGCTGCAGCTCGGCTACACCGCGGAGCGCGCGGCCTTCCTCGTGAGCCTGATGGCGCTCGGCAACGTGCTCTTCCAGATTCCGATCGGAATGCTGTCCGACCGGGTCGACCGCCGCCTCGTGCTCGCGGTCGTCGCCTTTATCGGCATGATCGGGGCCTTCGCCATGCCCCTCGCCGCGGGCAGCATCACCGGGTTCGCGATCCTGCTCGTCGTCTGGGGCGGCGTCGCGGGGGCGCTCTACACGGTGGGGCTGGCGCATCTGGGGGCGCGCTTTTCCGGCGGCGACCTCGCCAGCGCCAACGCCGCCTTCGTCATCCTCTACAATACCGGCCTCGTGATCGGCCCGCCCTTCGTGGGCGGGGGAATGGACCTTTACCCCCCGCACGGATTCGCCGTCGCCCTCGGCCTCCTCTTCGCGGCCTATCTCCTCGTCATCGCGACGCGATTGCGTTCCGGCTATCGTTACTCTTGACGCGCGCTCCGGGATGGGGCATTGAACTCGCGAAATTCGGCCGGGTCTCGCCCGGCCTTTGCGTTTTGCGGCTTCGCCGCACGCTTCATCAAGAGGATGGACCATGGCCAAGGCTGCAACGATCAAGATCAAGCTGCTATCGACCGCCGATACCGGCTATTTCTACGTCACCAAGAAGAACACCCGCACCTCGACCGAAAAGCTGTCGATGAAGAAGTACGACCCGGTCGCGCGCAAGCATGTCGAGTTCAAGGAAACGAAGATCAAGTGATCTTCGCCTGATCCGGGCGCGTTCCGGAACCGGATACGACAAAGGGCGCCTCGGCGCCCTTTTCTCGTTCGCGAGGCGCTTGGCCAAACGCCTTACTCCTCCATCGCGATCAGCGCCGCGTTGCCGCCCGCCGCCGCCGTATTGATGGTGATGGTCTGCTCGTTGCCGAACCGCATGAGGTAATGCGGCCCGCCGGCCTTGGGGCCGGTTCCCGAGAGCCCGTGCCCGCCGAAGGGCTGCACGCCCACCACCGCGCCGATCATGTTGCGGTTGGCGTAGACATTGCCGACCGCAAGGCGCTCGACGATGCGCTCGATCGTCGACTCGATGCGCGTATGCATCCCGAGGGTCAGGCCGTAGCCCTTGGCGTCGATCGTGTCGAGAACCCGGTCAAGCTCCCCCGCCTTGTAGCGCACCACATGCAGGATCGGGCCGAAGATCTCCTCGCGCAACTCGTCCGCGCTCGCGAGTTCGAAGAGATAGGGTGCGACGAAGACGCCTTCGCCCGGCGCCTCCCCCGCGAAATGAACCCGCTTCGCCTCGGTCTTCATCCGCGCCACATGCGCATCGAGCTTCGCCTTCGCCTCCGCGTCGATCACAGGTCCCACATGGACGGAAAAATCGCGCGGATCGCCGAGGCGCAGCTCCCGCGCCGCACCCGCGATCATGGCGATCATCCGGTCGGCGACATCCTCCTGCACGAAGAGCAGCCGCAGGGCCGAGCAGCGCTGGCCGGCGGAGCGGAAGGCGGACATGACGACATCGTCCGCGACCTGCTCGGGCAGCGCCGTCGCATCCACGATCATGGCGTTGATGCCGCCGGTTTCCGCGATCAGCGGCACGATCGCCCCGTCCTTGCCCGCAAGCGTGCGGTTGATCAGGCGCGCGACCTCGGTCGAGCCGGTGAAGACGACGCCATCGATCTTCTCATGCGCGACGAGACGCGCTCCGATGCGCCCGTCGCCGGGGACGAAATGGAGCACGCTCGCCGGGATGCCCGCCTCGTGCAGGAGCCGCACCGCCTCCGCCGCGACAAGCGGCGTCTGCTCGGCGGGCTTGGCGACGACGGCGTTGCCGCTGACCAGCGCCGCCGCGACCTGGCCCATGAAGATCGCCAGCGGGAAATTCCACGGGGAGATCGCCACGAAGACCCCGCGCCCGCGCATGCGCAGCCGGTTCGTCTCCCCGGTCGGGCCCGGAAGCTCGGCTCCGGCGCCGTATTCCCGGCGGGCGCGGACGGCGTAGTAGCGGCAGAAATCGACCGCCTCGCGTATTTCGGCGAGTGCGTCGTCGATGGTCTTCCCGGCCTCCGCCTGAAGCAGATGCAACAGGCGGCCCCGCCGCTCCTCCATCAGGTCGGCGGCCCGTTCGAGGGCGGCGGCGCGGGTCTCGACGGGCGTGTCGCGCCAGGGACGAAAGCCCTTTCGGGCCGCCGCGACGGCTTTGTCCGCCGCCGCCTCGTCGGCCTCCGCGACCTCGCCGACCTTCGTCCTCCCGTCGATGGGCGAGACGACGGCGCGGGCCGTTCCGCCCGCCCCCGTCCCCCCGATCACCGGCTCCACCCAAAACGCCTCGCCCGCACATGCATCGATCTCCGCGCGCAGGGAGGCGACGGCGGAGGCGTCGCCGAACTCGACGCCGCGCGAATTGCGCCGCTCGCTCCCATAGAGATCGCGCGGCAGGGGCAGGCGCGAATGGCGGGCCCGGCGCGGCTCGCCGATGATCTCGTCCGGACGCCTGAGCAATTCGTCGACGGGAACGCTCGGGTCGGCGGCGACGGAGACGAAGGACGAATTCGCGCCGTTCTCGAGCAGGCGGCGCACGAGATAGGCGAGGAGATCGCGATGCCCTCCCACGGGAGCATAGGTGCGGCAGCCGATTCCCGGCCTGGTGTCGAGGAGGCGCCCGTAAAGCTGTTCGCCCATTCCGTGCAGGCGCTGGAACTCGTAGCCCTCCCTATCGCCCGCCGCGTCGATGATCTGGGCGACCGTGAGCGCGTTATGGGTGGCAAATTGCGGGAAGATGCGCGGGCGCAGGGCGAGCATGCGCTCGGCGCAGGCGATGTAGTTGAGGTCCGTCATCGCCTTGCGGGTGAAGACCGGGTAGTCGGCGAGGCCGCGCTCCTGGGCGCGCTTGACCTCGGTATCCCAGTAGGCCCCCTTCACGAGCCGCACCATCATCCGCCGGTCGTGACGCTCCGCCAGCGCCGCGACATGGTCGATCACCGCCTCCGCGCGCTTCTGGTAGGACTGGATCGCGAGGCCGAATCCGTCCCATCCGGCGAGCGAGGGATCGGGCAGGATCGCCGCGATGAGGTCGAGGGACAATTCGAGCCGGTCCGCCTCCTCGGCATCGATCGTGAAGTTGAGATCGTAGGACCGGGCCTTGCGCGCGAGATCGAGGACCCGGGGCGCGAGTTCCGCCAGCACGCGCTCGCGGTTGAGCGCCTCATAGCGCGGATGGAGCGCCGAGAGCTTCACGGAGATTCCCGGGCGCTGCGGCAGTTTCTCGTTCCCCGCCGCGCGGCCGATCGCGTCGATCGCGTCTGCATAGCTCGCGAAATAGGTCTCGGCATCCTCGCGGGTGCGCGCGCCCTCGCCGAGCATGTCGAAGGAATAGCGGTAGAGACGGCCCTTCCCCGAGCGGGCGCGCGACAGCGCCTCGCCGATCGTCTGGCCGAGGACGAAATGCGAGCCCATCACGCGCATCGCCTGCCGCGTGGCGGTGCGCACCGTCGGTGTCCCGACGCGCTTGGCGAGCTGGCGCAGGATGCCTTCGGGCGTCTCGCCGGGCTGGATCACGCGGGCCGTGATTCCGAGCGCCCAGGCGGATGCGTTCACGAGGAACGCGTCGGAGCGGGTCTCATGCTTCGCGAAATCCCCCTGGCCGAGCTTGTCCTCGATGAGCCGGTCCGCCGTGGCCGCGTCGGGGACGCGCAGCAGCGCCTCCGCAAGCACCATCAGGGCGAGCCCCTCACGGGTCGAGAGGGAGTATTCGCGCAGCATGTCCTCGATCCCGCCGAGACCGCGCCCCTCCGCGCGGATAGCGCCGACAAGATCGCGCGCAAGCGCATCGACCCGCCGATGGCGTTCGTCGTCCTGGGTCGTCCGCGCGAAGAGCCGTCGCGCGATCGCGACATCGTCCTCGGCATAGGGGGCGGTGAAAACGGGGGAGGATGCGGCCATGGGGATACCTCGTTCGTCGAGGCGGCAGCATAGCGCGATCCATGCCGCGTTCGTAGCGGCAAGAACGGCGCATGACCGTTGATCCTGCGGCGAAACCAATGCATTTTGGTGATCATGACGGACATTGATCGAATCGACCGGCGCATCCTGCGCGAGCTGCAGCGCGATGGCCGCCTCGCCAATGTCGACCTGGCCGAGCGCATCGGGCTCTCGCCGACGGCGACGGGGGAGCGGGTGCGGCGGCTCCAGAAGGACGGCGTCATCGCGGGCTTCGGGGCGCGGCTCGATCCGCATCGCCTCGGGCTGGGGCTCCTCGTCTTCGTCGAGGTCTCCCTCGACAAGACGACGCCGGACGTCTTCGAGAAATTCGCCGCCGCAATCCGCCGCGCCCCTGAAGTGCTCGAATGCCACATGGTGGCGGGCGGGTTCGATTATCTCGTCAAGACGCGGGTGGCGGACATGCCTGCCTATCGCCGCTTCCTCGGCGAGGGCCTCCTGTCGCTCCCCGGCGTGCGCGAGACGCGCACCTACGCCGTGATGGAGGAGGTGAAGACCGATGGGGCGCTTCCGGTGTAAGCGTCGCCGGGAGCTTGACGAGCAATTTAACAATCAATAATTGTTTAATGGCATCAAACCACGAAAGGATTGCAAGTGGCGGACGACATCGACCTCGACACCTTCCTGGCCAACCAGAGCAAGAGCCATTACAGCTTTGTCGTCACGGGCGGCTCCTCCCCGGACGATCTCGACATCTACCCCTTCAGCATCGAGTTGGGCATCCTGCACGTGTTTCGGCTTTCGTGTCCGAAGAAGGCGATCGAGGCGGTCACGCCCGTCGGGATTTCCGCCGAACTCGGTGGCCGCACGCACCAGGTGGTCAATATCGTCTTCACCGGGGAGGTTGGCGCGGCCTGTGAGCGCGCTTTCGAGGACCTTGTGGACAATCTCCATCGACAGGGCTCGCGTCCCGTCCCCATGAATGACAAGAGCGACGCGGATCCCGGCATCTTCAAGCCCCGCCGCGACTGGTGCGGCTGGCACTGGCCGACGCCCGCGCAGAGGTGAACTTGGGCGCATCCGGCTTAGCTCCGGCGCCGGGCCGCTTCGCGAACGATTCGGCAATCTTCGACGCGGATGTCGCCGCCCTGCGTCTCGCCTTCGAGGCGACCCGGAGCGACGATGTCCGCTCCGGCTTTCTCGCCTTTCATCACGGCGCGACGCGCGCCATAAGACGCAACCGGATCGGGCTCCTCGACAGGATCGCGCCGGAGCGCCTCGTGGACCTCGTCGAAAAATGGGCAGCGCTCTATCGGCGCTGCTATGTCCACCTTCTGCAGCTTCATGGCGATTCTCCGACCCCCGAATCGCCGGAGGAGGCGGTGGCGCGCGATCGGCTCGGCCTGACAAATACGGGCCTCTCCTGCCTCTCGATCGCCTCCCGCTATGCGGAATTCTGGGCGGAATCCGCAACGCATGACGACGCGATCCGCGCGGAGTGGGACGAGCGGATGGCTTATGTTGGCTCGTTCGAATTCGCCGCGCTGCATGCGTTGCAAGAAAGCGAGGATCTTCTCGTCTATGACCAGCGGGGCCTTGCACTTCCCGTCTTCGACATCGCGCGCATAGCCCGCGGTGTCAGAAGCGGGCCGCTCTGGGCGTGCTTTGCGGAAGCGGGCGCGCGCCTCGTCCGGCTCAGTGAAACGGCGGATCGCACGCTTGCGCGGGTCGCGGGGCGAAGCGCCAACCATCCGGGCGAGGCGCGGATCGTCCATGCCGAGCGGCGACCGGGTCGGGCGGATGTCTCGGCGATCCGCTTCATCGCCCGCACGGGCGTCATCGGCCTCGGCCATCACGATCGTCGGACGGGCGCTGTCCAGATTGACGTCGCCAGGCGCGATGACGCCTATTTCATCATGCAGAGCCTGCGGGCGCAGGGCGAATTCCGCCGTCTCGTCTTCCCGCGCGCTCTGGAGGCGCCCGCTTGGGCCGTCTTTCCGAACCAGAACATCCAGCCGATCCGCGCCGATCCCGGTTCCTACGAGGCGATGATGCTCGCCGCGATCGCCGACCGCGAAAGTCATGGGCGTCCTGCCGAGGATTACCGCTGCCTCGACGACTGGTACTTCCGCGGCGAGGATCACTCGTTTCGCCCGACAAGGCTCGCCTTCACGCCAGCCGGCAGCGGAGGACGCGCAGCTTCCAACCCGTGATGGGCGTCACCGCCCTATCGCGAGGACCGATCCTCGCATAGATGTTCGCCGGGCAGCCATCGGACGGCCATCGTGAAGCTCATCATCTTCGACATCGACGGGACACTCGTCGACAGCCAGAACCTCATCGTGGAGGCGCAGCGCCGCACCTTTCTCGCGCACGGGCTCGAGCCGCCGACGCGGGAGCGCTCGCTCTCGATCGTGGGGCTCTCGCTGCTCGAGGCGTTCACCGTGCTCGTCGGCCCCGACGGCCCGGCGGCGGCGATGGCCGAGAGCTATCGCGAGGCGTTCCTGCAGGTGCGCGGCGATCCCCGCTTTCAGGAACCGCTCTTCGAGGGGGCCTACGAGACCCTGCGGACCCTCTCTCGCCGCGACGACATCGTCCTCGGCATCGCGACCGGCAAGAGCCGCCGGGGCGTGGCCCGCCTCCTCGGGCTTCCGGGCTGGTCGCGTCTCTTCGCGACGATCCAGACCGCCGACGATGCGCCCTCGAAGCCGCATCCCGCGATGATTCATCAGGCGATGGCGGAGACTGGCGTGCCGCCTGAGCGGACCTACATGATCGGGGATTCGACCTTCGACATGCGCATGACGCGGGCGGCGGAGGCGACGCCGATCGGCGTCTCCTGGGGCTACCACGCCGTCGACGACCTGAGGGAGGCCGGCGCGGCCGCGATCGTCGAGCGGCACGACGAGGTGATCGCGGCAATCGACGCTCTCGCGGAGGCGCGAAGCAGAGCGGCGGGGACGCAGCCCTGAATTGTTTTTGCGCCGGCGACTTGCCGTTCGCCGGCAGGCGGCTCATCTAAGCGGCATGCAGAACGATTTCTCCAAGGATCTCCTTCCCGAACGGGACGAGCCCGCGCAATCCTCCGGCCAGCCGGGGGATGCGACGCTCTCCGCGCGGCTCGCCATGAAAACGCAACTTCCGAAGCGGTTCTATGCCGAGGCGACGGTCGAGGAGCGCGACGGCGGCTACCATCTCCTGCTCGACGGACGTCCGGCCCGGACGCCGGGCCGCAATCCGCTGGCGCTTCCGACGCGGGCAGCCGGCGAGGCTCTTGCCGAGGAATGGCGTGCGCAGGTCGGGACCATCGATCCCGGACGCATGCCGCTGACCCGCATCACGAACTCCGCGATCGACGGCGTGGCGGGGCAGATGGAGGCGGTGATCGAAGAGATCGTCAAATACGCGGCCTCCGATCTTGTCTGTTATCGCGCCGGTGACCCCGAGCGCCTTGTCGCCGCGCAGGACGCCGCCTGGGCGCCCGTCCTCGCCTTCGCGCGGGAGAACTGGGGCGCGCGCTTCCTCCTGAGCGAGGGGATCGTGTTCGTGGAGCAGCCGCCGGAGGCGATCGAGGCGATCAGGAACCGCGTTGCGCGGGAGACCTCCCCCTTCCGGGTGGCTGCGCTGCACGTGATGACGACGCTGACGGGTTCGGCGCTGATCGCGCTAGCGGCGGCGGATGGCGGGCTGGGGGGAGCCGAATCCTGGGCCGCCGCGCATGTGGACGAGATCGTGCAGGAGAGCATCTGGGGCGAGGATGCGGAGGCGACGCGCCGGCGCGCCCTGCGCGAGGCCGATTACCAGGCGGCGTTGCGCCTCTTCGCGCTGACCCCGCAGCACTGACCGCCGGACCTTCACCGGGAGGACGCGCATTTTCGACCTGGGATCGCAAGCCGGGTGGTTTCACTCGCGCGCATTTCGCGGTACAGCACATCTCTCTCGCGGAGCATTCGCCCAAGCGAGGGCTTTTTTAAGCCCCGGCTTTAGGCTATGGCTCTCCCGGTTTTATTCTGGCGACGGTTCTTGGCGCGTTTGTGACAGAACGCCGCGAAGGCCGCCTTTGGGGGCGCAAGATCAATGAAGGACATGCTCGAACGGCTCGAAGAGCGTCGCGCTCAGGCGCGCCTTGGTGGCGGCGAGAAGCGGGTGGCGGCGCAGCACGCGCGCGGCAAGCTCACCGCTCGGGAGCGGATCGAGCTCCTGCTCGACGACGGCTCCTTCGAGGAGTTCGACATGTTCGTCGAGCATGATTGCGCCGATTTCGGCATGGCCGACCAGAAGATCCCGGGCGACGGTGTGGTCACTGGCTGGGGCACCGTCAACGGCCGCACGGTCTTCGTCTTCTCGAAGGACTTCACGGTCTTCGGCGGCTCGCTCTCCGAGGCGCATGCGCGCAAGATCATGAAGGTTCAGGACCTGGCGCTGAAGATGCGCGCGCCCATCGTCGGCCTGTTCGACGCCGGCGGCGCGCGCATCCAGGAGGGCGTCTCGGCGCTGGGCGGCTACGGCGAGGTGTTCAAGCGCAACGTCATCTCCTCGGGGGTGATCCCGCAGATCTCGGTCATCATGGGTCCATGCGCCGGCGGCGACGTCTATTCCCCGGCGATGACCGACTTCATCTTCATGGTGCGCGATACGAGCTACATGTTCGTGACCGGCCCGGACGTGGTGAAGACGGTGACGAACGAGAGCGTCACGGCGGAGGAACTCGGCGGCGCGAAGGTCCACACGACGAAATCCTCCGTCGCCGACGGCGCCTATGACAACGACGTCGAGGCGCTCCTGCAGGTGCGCCGCCTGATCGATTTTCTCCCGGCCAACAATATCGACGGCGCGCCGGAATGGCCGAGCTTCGACGATCCGGAGCGCGTCGACGAATCGCTGGACACGCTTGTCCCCTCCAATCCCAACAAGCCCTACGACATCAAGGAACTGATCCGGAAGGTCGCGGATGAGGGGGATTTCTTCGAGATCCAGGAGAACTACGCGAAGAACATCGTGACCGGCTTTGCGCGCCTCGAGGGCCAGACCGTCGGTGTCGTCGCCAACCAGCCGATGGTCCTGGCCGGGGTTCTCGACGCCGACGCATCGCGCAAGGGTGCGCGCTTCGTGCGCTTCTGCGACGCGTTCAACATCCCGATTCTCACCCTCGTCGACGTGCCGGGCTTCCTGCCCGGGACCTCGCAGGAATATGGCGGGCTGATCAAGCACGGGGCGAAGCTCCTCTTCGCCTATACGCAGGCGACCGTCCCCCTCGTCACGGTGATCACGCGCAAGGCCTTCGGCGGGGCCTATGACGTCATGGCCTCCAAGCATATCGGCGGCGACGTGAACTATGCCTGGCCGACCGCGCAGATCGCGGTGATGGGCGCCAAGGGGGCGGTCGAGATCATCTTCCGGGCCGATCTCGGCGATCCGGAGAAGATTGCCGCGCGGACCAGGGAATACGAGGAACGCTTCATGTCGCCCTTCGTGGCGGCCGAGCGCGGCTATATCGACGAGGTGATCATGCCGCATTCGACACGCCGCCGGGTCGCCCGCGCCTTCGCCATGCTCCGCTCGAAGGAGACGGAGCTTCCCTGGAAAAAGCACGACAACCTGCCACTCTGATTCGAGACCATTTTCATTCCACAGAGAAAGGCCCGGAGTTTTTAGCCGGGCCTTTTTTGCGCCCTCCGCAACCACTTATATCAAAATAAGTTAATGATAATAATCAATTATCATAAAAATATTTAAATTATGTTTTTTGATGTTATTATGATCGCAAGTCGTAACCGGCGAGGCATATTATGCAAACTGGCATTTTTAATAACGCGTGCATGTGGCCGGGCGGAACCTCCGCCTCCGGATGGCGTCACGAGGCGGCCGGTTTCAGCCTTGCGCCAACGCAGTCGACCCATTCTACCCGCAGCGTTCTCGAAGCCGGGAGTTGGTGGAACAACCCGCCGCGATTGTCTCTCCCATCCCTTCTGCCCCAGCCTCCCCGCATCAGCCTCCTTGACGCCTTCGGGAGCCGACAGCACGGCGGCCTGACGAACCCGCTGTCGAGCTTCGCCAACCCTGCCGCCAGTTTCACGAATGGATGGCGCGCGGATGCCGGGCTTTCGAACAGCTGCCGCTCGAGTATCTGGTGCGATTTCTGGGTCGGTCCCGGAAGCGCTCCGTCACCGGCGCCGTCCCGGCTTCCCTGGGCGGATCTGCCCTGGTTCACGGGTTCCCCGTGGCGGCAATCGCCGGCCACGGCCATGCAGCGCCTGCCGGTGCTTCAGGATTGGGATAATGCCAGACCATGGACGATCTCGAGCCTCGGCGGTACGCGCGCCAGCGTTCCGACCGGAGGAACGAGGCCCGATCCCGTCGCGCCCGTCGTCGGAAGAAGCAGCGTGACCACGACGATGCTCGAGAGGCCTCCGGTCGATACGACTACGACCGAGCCCAGTGGCGGCGGCACGCGTAGACTGCGGGGCGCGGGAGTTGGTGAAGAAGTCGAAGGAGGGGCGGCCGAACCGGCGCCGGCGACCGTCGCCGCGCCGGAGATCACGGCCGATCCGTCTGCGGGTAGCGAACACGGCTCGAGGGGCGCCGACGAAACCGGCGGAGCCTCGGTCTCGACAAACGATCCACAAGAGGGCGCCCCGGATCCGATGCCCGAGCCCGAGCCCGCGCCAGAGCCGCCGACGATCATCGTGCCGACAGGTCCTTCCGGACCCGGCTGGTTCGAGGAACTGATCGGCGGCGGGCAGCCGAGGCCGGAACAGCCTGCTCCCATCGCGCCGCCTCCGCCGCCACCACCGCCGGCGGCGACGGTTCCAGAGATCCCGACGCCCCCCGCTCCGCCGCTTGCGCCTGTCGGGCAAACCGATCCCGTTCCGCCGCCGGCCACGTCGGAGCCCGCCTCCCCGGCCGGGATCGCAATCCTCCCGCCGGCTGCACCACTGACTGCGAACGAGATGGCCAATCTCGAAGAGCTCTATCGAATGAGTTCAACCCGGCCCGTATCCGCGAACGACAAGAGTCGCGCGAACGAGATATATGCGCAGTTCCGCCTCGATCCCCGGACGCTGGCGCAGTTGGAGAACACGGCGGCGGAAGTCGCGGCGCAGGTCTTCGATCCTCGCGGCGCGAATTTCGGCCGTCACGCAAGCAACTGGTCGAGCTACAGCGAAACCGAGCGCAAGGCGGTGGTCGAGGAATTCGTCGACACGCTGAACGAGATGCTGAACCTGTCCGTCGAGGTCGGATACATGGACCAGGCGCGCGTCAACGGCTTTCTTACTCACGGCTATTTCTCGTCCGCGTCCCGGAACATCACCTTGAATACGCATCCGGAGTCCAGCTTCCACAGCTTCTCGCACGTGCTCAAGGTTATCTTTCACGAGATGATGCACGCGGCATATTTTGACAAGGCAACGGAGATCGGAAGCCCGACCGAGGCAATCGAAATGGCGCGCAACGGCGAGATCGACTACGCGATGGCGATGACGTATTTCAACGCCCGGCCCGGCCTCTATATCAGTTACAATGAATTCGGCGAATCGTCCTACATCCTCAACCCGCATGAACAGGTTGCCTTCACCGCCCAGCATTTCTGGGAAAAGGAAGCCGCAGCGCGCGGCGTGACGGATAACAAGCCGACCTTACGGGCGGCGAATCCGCTCTTCCGGAACCTGCGCGAACACGGCTTCGCCTAGGGCGGCCAGCTTCCGGACGGCCTCGGCGCAAGGCTTTCTCAACATGGCCGCGCTAATGTGACGGCGCTGAACGGAGACGAAGATGAGTGAGACAGCGCTGCCCGCAGGGATCGAGGCGCTCGCCCGCGGCCCGATCGACGGGGAAGCGATCGCCCGCCTGCGCGCACATTACATTGCGGGCGGCCCGATCACGTCAGCGGAAGCCGACCAGTTGTTCGTCCTCCAGCGCCTTGTGGCCGATCGCGCGACCCCCGAGTTCGAGGCGTTCCTGCGCGAGGCGCTCGCAACTTACCTCGCGGCGGACTTCAATCCTTTTGTGAAGGCGTTCCGATGAGCGCAAGGGCCAATGAGCACGCGGACGCGTTAGTGCGATCGTAAGGCAAACCTGTCATGGTCGGGCACGAGACGAACATAGCGCGAGGCCCGCGATGCCCAGTCAAACTGCCCTGCCGCCTGAAATAGAGGCGGTCGCTACGCCGGATATTTCGCCGGAGGGCGTCATCACGCTCCGGAGGCGATACTTCGCCGACAACATGATCAGCCTGCGGGAAGGCGAGGAACTCTTCGCCATCGCGGAGCGGATCGGCGACAAGGGTTGCCGCGAGTGGCACCAATTCTTCTCCGAGGCCATCACGGAACTGCTCGTGAACCAGGTCGAGCCTCGCGGCTATCTCTCGCTCGAGAACGCGGACTGGTTCATCGCCCGGATCAAGGCGGACGGGCATGTCCTGCTCAAGACCGAGTTCGAGACGCTCCTCAAGGTGATGGAACATGCACGCAGGGTGCCTGACGTCCTCGCGGCCTTCGCCCTCGGTCTTGTCAGGGACATCGTGATCTCCGGGGAGGGCGAATCGGTCACCGGCGAGCATCACGCCCCGGGGATCGTCACCCCGGCGGATGTGGCGGCCATGCGCCGCGTCCTCTTCGTCGCGTCAAGCGAGGGCTTCAATGCGGTCACGCGCAAGGAAGCCGACGTCCTGTTCGATATCGCCGACGCCACCGCCGGCGCGGAGAACGATCCGGCCTTCGATGATCTCTTCGCCCGCGCCATTGCCAACCACCTCTTCGGCGAGGTGGGACGCCACGCTCCCGCTCGCGAGGAGGCATTGCGCCGCGAGGCCTGGCTCGACGAGCGCCGTCCTCTCGGCAGCGGCATCGGCGCGCTCCTGCGCGGCGCCTTCTTCGGCGGCCGGGAGGAGCGTCGCCCTGCTCCGCCGCCAGCGCCCGCGAGCAACGACGTGGTGACGACGGAGGAGGCCCTCTGGCTCAAGAGCCGCATCCGGCACAATGGCGTCGTGGGAAGCGCCGAGAAGGCGCTCCTCAACTTCCTCCGCGAGGAGGCCGCGCATATCGATCCCGCCCTCGACCAACTCCTCGAAGAGGCAGCCCGATAGCGTTCCGTCAGCGCGCGAGAAAACGCTGCGTCAGCGTGAGATCGGCCTGGGTCAGGCCGTGGCCGGCAGGCAGGACCTCGAGGGACACCTCCGCGCCCGCCTGCCGCAGCGTGTCAGCGAAGGCGACCGAATCGCCCGCCGGGATCAGCGGATCGGCGGCGCCGTTGAGGATCAGGATCCGCTTGCCCGCCAGATCGCCCCGCGGCGCGGCGGAAAGCGGACGCATGGCGCGCAGGAGGACGGCGCCGGCGAGCACGTCGGGCCGCAGCCAGAGAAGGGCCGCAGCGATGTTCGCGCCGTTCGAGAAGCCAAGCGCGACGGGCGCCTCGATCCCATAGGCGTCGCGGGCGGCGAGGATGAAATCGGCCAGTTCGTTCGCCCGAAACCGGACGTCATCCTCGTCGAAGACGCCCTCCGCGAGCCGTCGGAAGAAGCGCGGCATGCCGTTCTCGCTCACCTTGCCGCGCGGCGACAGGAGGCTGGCCCCCGGCGCGACCTGGCCTCCGAGCGGCAGCAGGTCATTCTCGTCGCCCCCCGTTCCATGAAGCAGGAGCAGCGGCGGCCGGGTCGGGTCGGAGCCGACGACGAAACGGTGCTCGAAGTTCAGGGCCTCATTCATGCACAATCTCCGGTCAGGGTTCAGGCGAGCGGCGGCAGCGCGGCCTCGATGGCTTTGCGCCGTCTCTCGAGAAAAGGCGGAAGCTTCAGCGTCATCCCGAGGACGTCGGGCGGCTCGTCGACGGTGAAGCCGGGCGAATCCGTGGCGATCTCGAAGAGAACGCCGCCAGGCTCGCGGAAATAGATCGAGCGGAAGTAGTTGCGGTCCTTCTGTTCGGTGGCCACGATGCCAAAGACATCTTGCAACTTGCGCGCCATTTCCGCCTGCGCCGCATCGTCGCGCGCGCGGAAGGCGACGTGATGGACGGAGCCGGCGCCGAGACGGGGCCGGTTCGGCGCTCCGGAGGAGACGAGTTCCACCGTTGCTCCAATTCCGGCATCGGCCTCGAGCCGCATGCGCCCCGCATCGCGCTCGGCGATCGTGAACCCCAGCACCGAGACGAGAAGCTCCGCCGTCCGTTCCGGCTCGGGGACATCCAGCGTAACGCCGGCAAACCCGCCGATGGCGTGCTGCGCGGGAATGCCCGGCTCATGCCATGCGCCCTCGAGCGGACGGGCGGAGGCGACGAGCGCGAGGTTCGTGCCGTCATGGTCGCGGAAGGCCACGACCTTGCGCCCGCCACGCGTCACTGGCATGTCGTGATCGACGCCGAGGGCGACGAAGCGGGAGATCCAGAAGCCGATGCTCGCCTCGGGAACAGCGAAGGCGGTCTCGACGGTCTCGCCCGCGCCGCGCCGCCCAGGAGCGGCATTCTCCCAGGGGAAGAAGGTGAGCACGCTCCCGGGCCGGCCTTCAGCGTCGCCGTAATAGAAGTGATACGTGCCCGGGTCGTCGAAATTGACGGTCTTCTTCACCAGCCGCATGCCGAGCACCCGGGTGTAGAAGTCGATATTCCCCTGCGCCTTTCCAGCCATCGCCGTGACGTGATGGATCCCGTATTCGCTCATCCCCGCCTCCACATCGCCTCGATGCGCGCCGGTTCGTCAAGGCCGCGGCGCGCTACGCCAGAGATTTGATCGCGGACATGAAAAGCGAAGGAGGGCAACGCCCGTCTTGCACGGGCGCAAGGGTCAGGCGAGCACGGCGCTCTCACCGCCCTGCGAGAACGAGGACCGCCCCGCTCCGGGGCGGATCAGGCGAATTCGAGGATGACGGCGTCGACGGCGAGGCTGTCGCCCTCTTTCGCCGGGATCCTGGCGATGGTGCCGTCGCGCTCCGCGCGCAGCACGTTTTCCATCTTCATCGCCTCGACGATGACCAAAGGTTCGCCGGCCTTGACCTCCTGCCCCTCGGAGACGAGGAGCGCCTTGACGAGGCCGGGCATCGGGCAGAGCAACTGCTTCGTCGCGCCGCCAACCTCCTTCTCGGGCATCAGGGCGGCGAGCTCGGCCTCGCGGCGCGTATAGACGCGCACTGGGCTGGACGCCCCCGCATGGGAGAGAAGGACGCCGTTGAGGAGGTCGCGCACCTGCATCGCCACGCTGACGCCGCCGACCTCGCCGGTCCAGACCGGATCGCCCGGACGCCAGTCGCTCTCGACGCTCACCCGCTCGCCATCGGCGAAGACGATCACCACGGCCCCGTCCGCGTCGTCGATCGTGATGTCGTGGCGTTCGCCGGCAAGCATGACGGCCCGCTCGCGCGAAAAACGCACCGCCGCTTGCGGGCGCATCTGGCCGCTGATATTGCGCTTGCGCTCGTTGAGCAGGTGATCGATCGCCGCGCCGACCGCCGCCATCCGCCGCGCGACCTCGCCCTCGGGCGCGGGCGCCGTGAAGCCGTCGGGATATTCCTCGGCGATAAAGCCGGTGGAGAGATTGCCCGCGCGCCAGCGCGGATGCGCCATCAGCGCAGAGAGGAAGGGGATGTTATGGCGAATGCCGTCGATCGCGAAGGCGTCGAGGGCCCTCGCCTGCGCCTCGATCGCCTGCAGCCGGGTCGGCGCGTGCGTCACCAGCTTGGCGATCATCGGATCGTAGTAGATCGAGATCTCGCCGCCTTCCGTCACGCCCGTGTCGTTGCGCACGCTCACCCCGTCCGCGCCCGAATCGACGGGAGGACGGTAGATCGTCAGGCGTCCCGTGGACGGGAGGAAGCCGCGGGTCGGATCCTCCGCATAGATGCGGCTCTCGACCGACCAGCCATCGAGCCTGATGTCCTCCTGCGCGTAACGCAGCTTCTCGCCGGCGGCGACGCGGATCATCTCCTCGACGAGGTCGATTCCCGTGATCATCTCGGTGACCGGATGCTCGACCTGGAGGCGGGTGTTCATTTCGAGGAAGTAGAAGGACTTGTCCTGCCCGGCCACGAACTCGACGGTTCCGGCGGAGTCGTAGTTCACGGCCTTGGCCAGCGCCACCGCCTGCTCGCCCATGAGGCGGCGGGTCTCCTCGTCGAGGAGCGGGCTCGGCGCCTCCTCGATGACCTTCTGGTTCCGCCGCTGGATCGAGCATTCGCGCTCCGAGACCCAGATGGCGTTGCCGTGCTTGTCGCCAAGCACCTGGATCTCGATGTGCCGCGGATCGACGATGAACTTCTCGACGAAGACGCGATCGTCGCCAAAGGACGAGGCCGCCTCGGATTTCGCCCGGGCGAAGCCCTCCGCCACCTCGCCGGAGGAATGGGCGATGCGCATGCCCTTGCCGCCGCCGCCGGCGGAAGCCTTGATCATGACCGGATAGCCGATCTCGTCGGCGATCTGCACCGCATGCTCCGGGCTCTCGATCACCCCGAGGAAGCCGGGAACGGTCGAGACCTTCGCGGCGGCCGCCGCCTTCTTCGATTCGATCTTGTCGCCCATCGCCGCGATCGCGCCGGGATTGGGGCCGATGAAGACGATCCCCGCCTCCTTCAGCGCATTGGCGAAGGCTTCCCGCTCGGACAGGAAGCCGTAGCCGGGATGCACCGCCTGCGCGCCCGTCTGCTTGCAGGCGTCGATGATCTTCTCGATCACGAGATAGGATTCCGCCGCCGCCGCCGGACCGATATGCACCGCCTCGTCCGCCATCTCGACATGAAGGGCATCGCGATCCGCGTCCGAGTACACGGCGACGGTGCGGATGCCCATCCGCCGGGCGGTCTTGATGATCCGGCAGGCGATTTCGCCGCGGTTGGCGATGAGAATCTTGTCGAACATTGATTCAGGGACTCGCGGGTTGGACAACAATTCCGGCAGGAGGCGCAACCGGCCGGGCGACCGATTGACCTTGGCGACCGGTCCGGATCGAGCCTGCACGACGCGCGCAGGCTACCCCATCAGGCCACGCTTGGCGTTGTCGTCCATCAATTGGCCTTGGCTGTCAAGCGCCGCCGCATCGATCTTTGATTGAGAACCGCCCCATCCTGCCTCGCGGGAGGAGATCAGGCCCGCGCCGCGAGGACCCGCGTCACCGTCGCGCGCAGGTCCGCGAGGGAGAAGGGCTTTGTGAGGACGTCAACCACGATGGCATCGAGCCCGCGCGCGCGCTCGCGCTGGTCGGCGAAGCCGGTCATCAGGAGAATGGTCAGCGCCGGATAATCCCGCTTGGCGGCGAGCGCGAGGGCGATGCCGTCCATGATCGGCATGCGAATATCCGTCAGGAGAAGGTCGAAATCGCCGCCTTCCTCATTGAGCCGGTCGAGCCCGTCGCCCCCGTCCTCGGCGGTCGTGACCTGGTGGCCGTCGAGCTCCAGCCCCCGCTTGAGGAAGCCCCGGACGGGCTCTTCGTCGTCGACCAGAAGAATCTTCGCCATGACGTCACACGGGGCGGTCGAACAGGTCCGGATCGACATCCGCCGTATCGATGACGCCGACGAAGGGAAGCTGCCGGAAGGAATGGGCGATGTCCATCCCGTAGCCGACGACGAAGCGGTCCGGGCAGGTGAAGCCGACGAAATCCGCTTCGATCTGCACCGCGCGCTTGCCGGGCTTCTCGAGAAGAACGGCGGTCAGTACGCGCCGCGCGCCGCGCGCCGCGAGAAGATCCTTCGCGAAGACGATGGTGCGGCCCGATTCGAGGATGTCGTCGATGAGGAGCACGTCGCGGTCGTGGACGGAGCTTTCGACGTCGCGAAGGATCGCCACATGCCCCGAGGACTGGGTGCCGTCGCGATAGCTCGAGAGGTGGATGAACTCGACCTGCGGATCGAGGCCGGCGCGATGCAGGGCGCGGATGAGGTCCGCCGCGAACATGAAGCTGCCCTTGAGCACCGCCACGACGAGGAGGTCCTTCGGCTGCGAGGCCGCGATCTCGGCGGCGAGTTCCTCGCAGCGGCGGGCGATGGTCTTCTCGTCGAACAGAACGCGCACGCGCGAATCGGTCATGTCGGTCAGCCTTGCAATGTCTCAGTTTCCGCCCTCGGCGACGGTCGTCCCCGGCGCGTCGGGAGCGAAGCGAACCAGAACCTGCCTTGCTTCGTCGGGCGGCGCAACCAGCCGGGCGCGAAAACGGGTGCTCTCCCCCGGCGACAGGTTGGCGCGCGGCGGTTCGATCGTCCACGAATACAACGCCTGCCGCTCCTCGTTCCAGAGCGAAAGCGTCACGGGCGGCACGACGCGTTCGACGCCGCTGCGGTTGGCGATCTCGCCCTCCACCGTCAGGAAGGTCCCGCTCGGCTCGCTGGACAGGCCGGAGACGACGTTCTCGATCTCGAGGCCGCGCAGGTTCACCTCCATCCCGGCGAGATCGTAGAGCAGCGCCGTCGAGGGCACCGAGCGCACGATGCTCTCGCGGCCGAGAAAGGCCCCGATCAGCGAGCCGACCAGGACCACGGCGAGCAGCAGGCCGAGCGGCACGCGCGTCGCGCCGGCGCGCAAGGCCGCGAACGGGGCCGCGAGGCTTCCGAACCGGGCCCCCACGCCGCCCTCGCGGCGCGGCGCCTTTCTCCCGGAGCGGGAATTGGCGGCGTCGACGGAAATGGCGGGCCTTGACCCGGGCGCGTCCGCGGGCGAATCACCTTCGAACATCCCCTCGGCCCAGCTCGCATCGAGAGTATCGTCCTCTTCCTCGTCCGCAGGCGCATCGACGAAAAAGACCTCGCGACACGCGGCGCAGCGGAGTTTTCGGCCGCTCGGCCTCAAATAGGCCGGATCGACCGCATATTCGCTTGCACAGGACGGACAGACGATCAGCATGGGCGAATCACATGGCGCCGGGACTCGCTTCATGCGAGACCGGACTGCACCATTGGTCGATCGGTTTGGTTAAGGACGCGTGAAAGACTTCGAAATATTCCCTGACAAGAGCGATCTCCCGGTCGTTCATTTCGAGAATGTCGGCGTCCGCTACGGACTCGGGCCGGAGATCCTGCGCGACATCACCTTCTCGATCGCCCCGCATTCGTTCCAGTTCCTCTCCGGCCCCTCGGGGGCGGGCAAGACCACGCTCCTGCGGCTCATCCTGATGTCGATCAGGCCGACCCGGGGGGTGATGACCCTGTTCGGGGAGGAGGTGAGCCGGATCGACAAGGACCGCCTCACCGACCTGCGGCGGCGCATGGGCGTCGTCTTCCAGGACTTCCGGCTCCTCGACCACCTCACCCTCTACGAGAACGTCGCCCTGCCCCTGCGCGTCCAGGAGCGCGAGGAGCGCGGCTACCGGGCGGAGGTGATGGAACTCCTCGCCTGGGTCGGCCTGGGCCACCGGGTCCATGCGATGCCCTCGGTGCTGTCTGGCGGGGAGAAGCAGCGCGCCGCGATCGCAAGGGCGCTGATCACGCGCCCCGACCTCCTCCTCGCGGACGAACCGACGGGCAATGTCGACCCGAGCCTTGCGAGGCGTCTCCTGCGGCTCTTCATCGAGTTGCACCGGCTCGGCACCTCCGTCCTGATCGCCACCCACGACCTTGCCCTGATGGATCAGGTCGACGCGAAGCGCCTGCTCCTCGGGGACGGCCACCTGCATATCGACGAATGAGGAGCGACGTGACGCAAGCTCATCACGGACAGGGCGAGGGAGGCGCGCAGGCGCCGGAAGCGGGCTTCGAGGCCCCGCCGGCGGCCTCGGCCGGAACGGGCGCGCCGCTCCCGTCCCCGCCCCCCGCCAAGCGCCACGCACCGCTGGTCCCGGTCGATTCCGCGGCGAGCCGCTCCCTGGTGGCCGTCATCGCCATCCTCACCTTCCTCGCGGCGCTATGCGCGGGGGCGGCGGAGCTCGTGGCGACCAGTTCGGCGCAATGGCGCGCCTCCGTCGCCAACGAGGCGACGATCCAGATACGCCCGCAGCCCAACCGCAACACCGAGGAACTCGTGAGCCGGGCGGTCGCCCTCGCGGTCGCGACGCCCGGCATAGCCGCCGCCGAACCGTTCACGCTGGCGCAGTCCGAGCGCCTTCTCGAGCCTTGGCTCGGGGCGGGGCTCGACCTGGGCGAGCTGCCGGTGCCCCGGCTTATCGTCCTGCGCATGGCGGAGGGCGCGGAGGCCGACCTCGCGGGGCTGCGCGAGAGCCTGGGCGAGATTCCCGGGGCGAGCCTCGACGATCACGCGCAGTGGCTCGCCCGGCTCTCGGCCATGGCGCAGACCATCGTCGCGATCGGGATCGCCCTGGTCATTCTCGTCCTCGTCGCGACCGGCCTTGCGGTGGCCTTCGCCACACGCGGCGCGATGGCCGGAAACAAGGGCATCGTCGAGGTGCTGCATTTCGTCGGCGCCCGCGATTCCTATATCGCCCGCGAGTTCCAGAGCCGCTTCCTGCGGCTCGGCCTGAAGGGCGGCGCGGCGGGGGGCGCGGCCGCGCTGCTCCTCTTCGCCATTCTCGGGCTGATCTCCTCCTCGTGGCGGGCCTCGCCGGCCGGGGACCAGATAGAGGCCCTGTTCGGCGCCTTCGAGATCGGCTGGCGCGGCTATGCGGTGATGATCGGGATCGCGCTCGTCGTGGCGCTGGTCACCGCGGTGGTATCCGGGCTCTCGGTCAAGCGTTTCCTCGCCGAATCCGGCTGATTCGGGACTTTTTCAGCCTCCCGCCCTGCGAAGGCCGCATTTTCCGTTACTTTCTGGGGCTTCGCACGCATGATGGCGGCGAGGACCGCTCGACGGTCCGGATGACGGCATGGTGAGGGATGTCTGGGACGCGCACGTTCGAAGGTGCGATCGGCTGGTTCTGGCCGGACAGGGCAGGAATGGCCGACGCCGAAGATCTTGGTGCGAGGAGAGCCGTGAGGCGGGCTAGCGTCTTTTCACGAGCGGTCGGGGGCGCGTTCGCGGGGCTGGCCCTGATGGGATTCGTTGCGCTGATCGGCGGTTTCTTCGTCTTCGTCACCGCGCTTGAAAGTTATGACGACAGCGATCCTGGCCGCGCCGATGCGATCGTCGCGCTGACGGGGGGTGCGCAGCGCGTCGCCGATGCGATCGACCTTCTCGCCCGCGGCCATGGCGAGCGCCTCCTGATTTCCGGCGTCAACGAAATGACGAGCCGCGAGGAGATCGCACGGCTCAACCCCGGCCAGCGCCGGCTGCTCGAATGCTGCGTCGACCTCGACTATCGGGCGCGCAACACGATTGGCAACGCCATCGAGACGCGGCGCTGGGTCAACGAACGCGGCTTCGCCTCGATCATCGTGGTCACCTCCAACTATCACATGCCGCGCACGATGCTCGAACTCGAGAACGCCCTGCCGGACGTGCGCAAGGCGGCCTACGCGGTCGCTCCCAATTCCATCAATCTTTCCGCCTGGTGGCGTGACCGCGCGGCGCTCCGGCTTCTCGGCCTGGAATATGCGAAGTTCGTCGCTGCCCTGATCCGGACGCAGATCGAGGGCGATCCGGAGAATTCGCGGGCGGCGGCGCTGCTCAGCCGTCCGCAGGGGCCGCTCAACCTCCATATCACGAACGTCGACCAGTGAGTGATATCGGCGGTTTCGTTCAGCTGCGATCCGGACTAGGAAGGAGCCGGTTGCGGGACACCCGCGCAGCTTCGGTCCATTCATGCTCATCCTTCGCTCGGCCCTCTTCAACCTCGCCTATTACCTGAACCTCCTCGTGTGGATGATCGCGGCGCTGCCGCTGCTCGCCTTCCCGCGCCGTTATTTCATGCGGATCGCGCGCTGGTGGGCGGCCTCCTCGCTCTGGCTGCTGCGGGTGATCGCGGGCACGCGGGTCGAGTTCCGGGGCCTGGAGAACGTGCCCAAGGGCGGGCTGCTCGTCGCCTCGAAGCACCAGTCCCTGTGGGAGACCTTCGCGCTGTTGATGGTCTTTGACGATCCTGCCTATGTGCTCAAGCGCGAATTGATGTGGATACCGGTCTTCGGCTGGTACGCGTGGAAGGCGCGGTCGGTTCCGGTCAACCGTCGCGGAGGATCGGCGGCGCTTCTCGAGATGAACCAGCGTGCGCGCGAGGAACTCGCGTCCGGGCGCCAGATCATCATCTTTCCGGAAGGGACACGGCGGGCGCCGGGGGCGGAGCCCGCCTACAAGTACGGGATCTCCCATCTCTATGACCGGATGGGCGTTCCCTGCCTTCCCATCGCCCTGAATTCCGGCGTCTTCTGGCCACGCCGGCGTATGATCAGGCGTCCCGGCACCATCGTCGTCCAGATCCTCCAGCCAATCGCGCCGGGTCTGCCGCGCGACACCTTCTTCCACCTGCTGCAGGAGCGCATCGAAGGCGCCTCAAGCAAGCTGCTGGAGGAGAGCGGCCAAACGCATTCGCACGTGAAAAACCAATAGTTGCATCGAATCCGTGGCAATACGTTAATCTTTGAGGAAGCCGCTCCGCCTAAAATTCTGCTTGTGACCGCGAGAAAATACGTCCTCATGTTGCACCAGATCCGACTGATCAGCTCTTGTGGCGGCCTGCTCGCCGTCGTCATCGCACTGGCGGTGATCGTCTTCGGCACCGATCGTCTGTCGGAAGAGGTTTCCGAGCGCCTTTCGATCCCGTCCGAATACGCCGCGGCTCTGGTGTCGGGATCTTTGGTTTTCGCCTTCGCCGCCCCTGTCGCGGCGCTCGTGGCGCAATGGCAGGAAAACCGACGGCTCGCCCTCCGATTCGGCCACTTCGCACGGCATGATTCGAGCACCGGCCTCCTCAACCGGGAAGGCTTCACCGATGCCCTCGACGCCCTCGTTTGCGGCGACTTCCTCCATCGCAACGGCATCGGGGTCGTCCATGTCGAGATGATCGGGATTCAGCTCGTCAACGACGCCTATGGCCACGAGGCGGGCGATGCGGTGCTGCAGACGGTCGCCCGTGACCTTGCGGGCGTCGCGGGCCCCGGGGCCCTGCTCGGGCGTCTCGCCGGTGCGGAGTTCGTGGTGGCGTTTCCGATCGAGAAGCGCCACTCAAAAGGTTACGCGCAGCGCCATGCGCACGAGACGGGCGAGCGGCTCCTCGCCGCTATAGCCCGGCCGCGCGTGATCGACGCCCACGAGTTCGAGCTGTCGGCGAACATGGGCGTCTGCGCCGGCCCCGAGGGGGGAGAGACGGCCGCCGCGCTCCTGAAGAACACCCATCTCGCCCTCACCGCGGCCAAGGGCGCGGGTCCGGGAGCAATCAGGTTCTTCGACCGCGCCCTGGAGACGCTCGTCGGGGAAAGGCGGGCCATCGAGCGCCGGGTGCGCGAGGCAGTGGCGACCAGAAGTTTCGAGCTGCATTTCCAGCCGCTCTACAGCAATCGCGAGCGCAAGCTCGTCGGCTACGAGGCCCTGTTGCGCCTGCCGTCGGGAGGCGAGGGCTTCATCTCCCCCGCTGTCTTCGTGCCCATCGCCGAGGAGCTCGGCCTTATCTCGAAGATAGGCGACTGGGTGATCCGCAGCGCCTGCGCCTTCGCCGCCGAATGGCCGGGCGACTATTCCGTGGCGGTCAACCTGTCGCCCGCGCAATTTCGCGACGGGAGCGTCTCGCGCGTCGTACGCGAGGCGCTCGCCGAAACGGGACTGGCCCCTCGGCGCCTCGAGCTGGAGATCACCGAGGGGCTCCTGATGAACGATACGCAGGCGGTCCTCAACGAGCTGAACATGCTCAAGGAGCTCGGCGTCTCGATCGTGATGGACGATTTCGGCACGGGCTATTCGAGCCTCAGCTATCTGTGGAAGTTCCCTTTCGACAAGATCAAGATCGACCGCTCCTTCATGCGCGGCCTCGACGAGAAGGACAGCCTCGTCGGCGACATCCTGTTGGCGATCGTATCCCTCTCGCGCTCGCTGCACCTGCGCGTCACGGCGGAAGGCGTCGAGACCCAGGCGCAGTCGGAGTTCCTGCGCGAACTCGCCTGCGACGAGGTTCAGGGTTTCCTGCTCGGCCGGCCTATGCCGATGACGGATGTCGCAGCGAGCTTCCAGCGCGAGGAGATCTCGCGGGCGGACCGGGAGCGGCATGCCCTGGGCGGCATGGCTCACTGACGAGGAAAGGCCTTTCCATCGCGTCATTCCGCAGCGCGGATGGCGACGGGCGCGAACTGGGCGCGCGCGGTGGCGGCAAAGGGCCCGTCCCCGACGACGAGGGCATCGTAGGTCCCGGCCTCCACGATCCGCCCCTGCTCGAAGACGAGGATCCTGTCGGCCTTGCGGATGGTCGCGAGCCGATGCGCGATGACGAGGGTCGTGCGCCCCCGGCGCGCCTCCTCCATCGCATCCTGCACCCGCCGCTCCGTCGCCGCGTCGAGGGCGCTCGTCGCCTCGTCGAGAATCAGGATCGGCGGGTCCTTGAGGAGCGCGCGCGCGATGGCCAGGCGCTGGCGCTCTCCTCCGGAAAGGGAGCGGCCGCGCTCGCCGAGCACGGTGTCAAGGCCCCGCGGCTGGGCGCGCAGGAAATCGCCCGCCTGCGCGCGCTCGAGGGCGTCGCGCAGGGCCGCGTCGTCGGCATCGGGCCGGCCGACGAGGAGGTTCTCGCGGATGCTGCGCGCAAACAGCATCGGCTCCTGGAAGACCACGCCGATCTGGCGTCGCAGGGAGGCAAGGCTCAGCTCGCGGATGTCCTCGCCGTCCACGCGGATAATCCCGCTGGTCGGGTCGAAGGCGCGATAGAGCAGGCTGAGCGTGGTTGATTTTCCCGATCCCGTCGCGCCGACGAGGGCGATCGTCTCGCCCGGCTCCGCGCGGAAGCTGACCGCGCTGATCGCCGGATGGACGCCGTCATAGGCGAAGCTGACATTTTCATAGGAGACGCGTCCGAGCGGACGGGACAGGCTGCGCGGGCTTGTGGGTTCGCGCACCGCCGGGATCGTGTCAATGATCGCGTAGAACTCCGCCAGCTTCGGCGCCTGGAGGAACAGGGCGTTGGCGAAATGGACGACCTGCTCGAGCCGGCCGATCAGCATGATCGCGAGGCTCATGAAGGTGACGATCTCCCCGAGGCTCGCGAGGCCCCGGCTGAAGAGCCATGCGCCGGCGAGGACGATCGTCGTCACCGTGATCGTGGCCGAGGCGCGGGTCGCGATCGAGGCGAGCGCCCACCAGGAGAGGACGGGCATCTGGGCGCGCATGACGTCGCTCATGATGCCGCGCACGGCCCGCGCCTCGGCCTCGATCCGGGTGAACGCCTGCACGACGGGAATGTTGCCGAGAGTATCGGCGGCATATTCGGCAAGCTGCGAGTGATGGCGCTCCACGGAGCCCTGCAGCTTCTCCGTCCGGCGCAGGACGAAGGCGGTCAGTCCGGCGAAGACGATCATCAGCGCGACGAGGAGGAGCCCGAGCCGCCAGTTGAGAAAGAGCGTCAGCGGCAGGAGCACGACCAGGGCCACGAGGGCCGAGAGATGGTCGCGGAAGAAGCCCAGCCACAGCATGAACATCGCGCCCGCGCCCTCGAGCATGACCTTGAGGACGCGTCCGGAATGGGTGCGCAGGTGGAAGGCCGCGGGCAATTGCATGACGTGTTCGAAATACTCCGCGATCACCCCCAGCCGCCGGCGGTGGGCGAGCCGGTCGGCATGCAGCGCGACGAGGACACCGGCGATGATGGTGAACAGCCCGAATCCGATCCAGGCCAGAAGAAGAGGCGCGATCGCGGCGAGCGCCCCGCTCTCCCCGGGCTCGAGGCGCGCCAGGCGGTCGATGATCCGCCCGAACAGGATCGGCTCCGCGAAGGCCGCCACCGCAAGCGCGACATTCGCGATGGCGAGAACGCCGGCAACGCGCCGCTCCGTTCGCAGCCCGCCCAGAACGCGCAGATATGTTCGCGACAGCCTCATGACGGCCTTTACGCGTCCCGGCCACGTTTGGATGCAAACGGTAAGGCAGGGCGTGAACGCAGCGCCCGGCAGCGCCTTCACCCCTTCCGATTAACCCTATCTTCAGGGCGAGGCCATAGCGTCTTGGAGGGGAGGCTGGAGCGCATGTGCGGAGGCCTTCGGTTGCGTGGGGTCTCGAGGCTATCATGGATCTGGCTACCGGCGTCGGGCTTCTGGCGGGCATCGTGACGATCGTCGGCATCATCCTGCTCGACGGGGGAAACTTCGCCGCCTACTACGACCACAAGAGCATGTTGCTGGTGGTCGGCGGCACCGTCGCCGCCACGATGATCCGCTTTCCCTTCTCGACGATGATCAGCGGCCTTCCCATTGGCGTCCGCTACGCATTCCAGCTCAATTCCGAGAGCGCCCGCGATCTCATCGACGAAATAACCCGCGTGGCCGAGGTCGTCCGCCAGAGCGGGCCGATCGCCCTTGAGGAGGTCACGGTCGAGAACAGCTTTCTGGCGCAGGGCCTGCGCTACATCTCCGACGGTTACGATCGCGAATTCATCCGCGCCGCCCTCGAGAAGGAGCGCGACAGCTACCTCGCGCGGCTCGACGCCGGTCAGAAGGTCTACCGGGCGCTCGGCGACACGGCGCCGGCCTGGGGCATGATCGGGACGGTGCTCGGCCTCGTCATCATGTTCGCCAACATGGCCGATCCGTCGAAGCTCGGCCCCGCCATGGCGATCGCGCTTCTGACAACCCTCTACGGCGCGATTCTCGCCAACCTCCTGTGCCTGCCCATCGCGGACAAGCTGCAGCTCAAGCTGGAGGAGGAGGAGGTGTCGCGCTCCCTCATCATCGACGGAACGCTGCAGATCCGCGATTCGCGCAGCCCCGCCATCGTCCGCGAAATGCTGAACGCCTATCTCCCGGCGCAGCATCGCGAGGAAGCCGCCGAGGCCTGACCGGCAAGGAGCGTCGCCATGGCGAGAAGGAAATCAGCAGGTTCCACCGGCGCCCCCGCCTGGATCGTCACATTTGCCGATCTCATGTCGCTGCTGATGGCATTCTTCGTGATGCTTGTCGCGTTCTCGACGCAGGACCAGCGCAAGCTACAGATCGTGGCCGGCTCGATGCGCGACGCCTTTGGCGTGAACCCCGAATCGCGCTTCGCCGGCATCATCGAGATCGACGGCATTCCAACGGCGTCCCAGATCAAGAACCTGCGCGACGTCCCCCCGGAGCAGGCGACCGACCACACCACGCCGAACGACCTCGACAACCGCGAGGACGGGCTGTCCGTGACAGCGCATGACCGCGGCTTCGGCCTTGCCGCGGCCTCCCTGCGCCAGGCGCTGCGCGACATGCCCGAAATCCTGGAACTCTCGCGCAACATCATCATCGAGGAGACGAAGGAGGGGCTCGACATCTCCCTCGTCGACCAGGACGGGCGCGCCATGTTCCCCGACGGCGCGACCTATCCCTATGAGCGCACCCGACGGGTGCTCGAGGCGATCGGCCCCGTGATCCGGCGCATGCCCAATCGCGTGGCGGTGACCGGCCATACCTCCTCCCCCCGCCCCGGCGCGGCGCGCGTGGAGGATGGCTGGGACATTTCGATGGGCCGCGCCGGAAGCGTCCGGGAAATCCTCGCCTTCAACGGATTGCCGGCTGATCGCTTCGCATCGGTGACCGGCAAGGCCGACACGGAGCCGATGTTTCCCGACAATCCCTATGTCGCGCCCAACCGCAGGGTCACGATCACCCTGTTGAACGAGGCTCCGCCGGTTCCGCCCCGCTTGCGCCTGTAGACGGCGGAACGGCCTCGTCTCCCGCGACGAAAAGCTCGATTTCTGAGAAGAGCACGTTCCATGCCGGCTCCTGCGGCAGGATCACGTGGTTGGCGCTTTCGAGCAGGACGAACTCCGCCCCCGGAATCGCGGAGGCCAGCCGCCTTCCCTGTTCGAGGGGCTGGATGCCGTCGTCCCGCGCGTGCAAAACAAGGGTCGGGGTCCGGACCGCCGCGAGCAGGTCCGACACGTCGAAACGGTCCACTGCCGCCCGGATCATGGCCGCGTTTTCAGGCGAGGTCGTCAGCTTCTGGAGATCGACCAGGGAATGGACCTGCTCCTGGTCTCCATCCGGGATGAACATGGCGGCGAAGGCATTGATGAAGGGGCTGCCGCGCTTTCCCCATCCGTGCCGGATCAAGGTGAGGATGGCTTCGCCTTGCTCGCGGTCGCTCGCGGACTCCCGGACGAGCCGGCCCTTCTCGTAGCCGCCGTGCAAGATCAGCCGGCTGACCCGCTCCGGATGCCGGGCGGCATAGGCGATCGCGATCGGCACCCCCTGCGAGGTGCCATAGAGCGCAAAGCGCTCGATTCCCGCGGCGTCGACCACTGCGGCGAGATCATCGACGAAGCGCTCGATCGAGAAATCCGGCACGTCCCAGTCGGATAGGCCGTTCCCGCGCTGGTCGTAGCGAAGAACCTGGAACCTGCGGCTGAGCCGGTCGAGGTACGGACGCCAGATGGGACTGCGCCAGTCGAATTCGAGATGCGTCAGCCAATGCCCCACCTTGACGAGCGGAAAGCCGCTACCGGTTGTCGCGTAGGCGATGCGCGTCCCGTCGCCGGAGCGGCAGAACGCGATCCGCTGGCGTTGCGCCTCCGCCTGGTCGTCATGTCCACCGGCCTCACCGGCATGTCGCCGCGTCGGCGCCTCCGGGTCCGGCGCTGGAAACGTCTCGACTTCTCCGACGAAGCGGAAACCTCTTCGGGGGATCGTCCTGATCCAGTCCTGGCGCGTTCCGCTGTCACCGATGGCGGCGCGGGCGGCGCTCACCCGGGCGCTGATCGCCGAATCCGAGACAATCCGGCCGTTCCAGACCGCGGCAATGAGTTCGTCTTGAGAAACGACCCGGTCCCGCTCCCTCAGGAGGAAATGGAGCAGGTCGAAGACCTGCGGCTCGACCGGCAACGGCAAACCGGAGACGACGAGTTCCCGCGTTTCCGAAACGAGTTCGCAGTGGCCAAACCTGTATCGCATGTCCTTTATTACCATGGACGCAGCCGGCGAGAAACGGCGCAAGCAAAAGACAGGATAAACAACAAGGGAAGGCGAAGCACAGCCTCAAGCAACTTTCGCAGCCTTCGGTAGCCTCTCCTCGACTGAGGTATGGGAGAGCAATCATGAACCCGAATCAGAACGACACTGGGACAGTCGACGGAGCCATTCGTCGCCGCGTCGACGGCTCGATCGACACGGGCTACTATGTCCGGCGCGCGGCAAGCCAGCGCTCGAACGCCATCAGAGAGACGCTCGGCATGTTGCGCTTCGTGGCGCAGGCCGCCCGCGCCAAGGTCCGCCGGGCTTCTGCTAGCGCATGATGCTGCCGCGAAGCTGCATCGAGCCCTTGACCCGGTTCATGAAGCTTGAGGGCCGTTCGGGGTCGAGGAGATCGTTTTCCGCCAGCGGCGTCTCGAGCAGCCCCACCTTGTCTGCTTCGTAGGGATCAAGCGAGCGTTCGGGCCCCAGAAGTGAATCGATCGCGCGCGCGAGGGAGCCTTCCCTTTCGACCTCGCGTCGAACCCGATCCGGTTCCACGGCAAGATGCTCGGCAAGAAGGTCGTCGCGCACGGAGATGATCCGGGCCTGCAGGTCAAGCATTCGCGCGTCGCTTCCCGCCGCCTCGACGATGAGATCGCATTCTGTGTCGAATCCCATCGAGCGATTGTTGATGTTGGACGAGCCCACGCGCAGGATACGGTCGTCCACGATCAGGATCTTGGCATGAACATAGATCGGCTGACGCTTCTGCGTGACCGGCGTGTAGATCCTGAAACGCTTGTACCAATCCGCCTCCGCGATCAGGTCGAGCAGCCGCGCGCGCGCCGTATCCATGGTCACCGCCTCGAGAAACCCGTCCGCCGATAGCGGGTTCACGATCACGATGTCCGGACCGTTCCTCTCGCGCAAGCGTTCGGCCAAGGCCTCCGCGATGCGGCGGGACGCAAAATACTGGCTCTCCCAATAAATCGCACTCTGCGCACTTGCGATCGCGTCGAGGCAGAAGCTCTCGATTTCCCGAACCGCCGGTTCTCTTGTCGTTTCCGGCTGGGTCCGGGCGATCGCGACCTCGACATCCTCGAAGGTGCTGTCGATGTCCTTCGGCCAGATCGGAGGACGCGATGGCGGCACATCAAGTTCAACGCCGGTGGCCTTCAGCCATCGGCTTCGCGCCAGATCCCCCAGCGCGCGCGCCACCTTGCCGTCGACCGCGGTCGCCGCATCGTGCCATGGGCCGTATGCGCGGCCGCTCGGGCGTTTGCGCCTCGGGTCGTCGTCCGCATGCTCCCGGGTGTCCCAGCGATCAGCGGTCATATCGATGCCGCCGCAGAAGGCGATCGTGTCATCCACGACGACGATCTTCTGGTGATGCGCGGCCCCCGGCGGATGAGCTCCGTCAAGCCGAAGATGAATGCGGGAACTGGTCATCCAGTCGAGCATGGTGAGCGGCATCGCCCCGCGACCCAGGGTATGAAGCACCCCGAGATCCCACTTGAGCACGTAGACCTGTACGTCCGGCCGGGTCTTGTCGATCCAGCGCAGGAACGCGCCGAGGGTATTGGGTCCGTCAAGGGTGCTCCCCTCCGGTTCAAAATTGATGCGCGTGTCGAAATCCCATCCGATGAGGTAGACTGCGTGCCGGGCTTCGAGGATGGCTGACTTGACCGCGCGGAAATAGTCGGCAGCGTCGACGATCAGGGCCAGACGCGAGGCATGTTCGATCCGCCAGCAATTGCGTCCGGGCGCGAGAATAGGTTCTTCGAGGTCGGATGACATGGGGCGGGCGCGCTCCTTCGGCGGTCGTGACGTCTCGATCGAGGAAACGTTTCGACGCCGCGATAGTTCGTCCCTTATGCTCGGGCTTCGAAGGTCCGGGCTTCGGCTTCGCCCGTTCCCTCCAGCCCGGATCGTTGAGGACCCATCGAACAATGCGCCTTCTGCCCCAACGCCTTCAGGATTTCCTCGCGCCCCACGCCGCGCGCGGACGCGAGCTTCTCGATCATCCCCGGATCGCCGCTCTCTATCCCGAGCGCTGGACGCTCGCGCTCCTCGGCCTCGGCGCGGCGGCGCTCTGGGCCTTCATCGAGCTTGCCGACGAGGTCCTTGAAGGGGAGACCAGTTCGCTCGACGAGACCATCATCCTCATGCTCCGCGATCCGGACGATCGGACCGATCCGATCGGGCAGCCCTGGCTGGAGGAAATGATGCGCGATTTCACCGGCATGGGAGGCGTGGGCTTCCTAACGCTCATCACCATGGCGGTGATCGGCTTCCTGCTCTTCGCGCGCAAGCCCAAGGCCGCCTTGGCGGTGGTCGTGGCCATCGGTGGGGGGATCCTGATCAGCAGCCTGCTGAAAGCCGGGTTCGACCGGCCGCGCCCGGACCTCGTGCCCCACGGGTCCCTCGTCTACACCGCGAGTTTCCCCAGCGGTCACTCGATGATGACGGCGACCGTGACGCTGACGCTCGGCGCCATGCTGGCGCGGACGCTCCCGCGCAGGAGGCTGCGGGCCTACATCATCTCCGTGTGCATCCTCGTGACCCTGCTCGTCGGGATCAGCCGGGTGTATCTCGGCGTGCACTGGCCGACGGACGTCCTCGCCGGCTGGCTCGTCGGCTCCGCATGGGCCCTCATCTGCGGCGCCCTGATGCTTCGCATGCAGCGCAGCGGGATGACGGAGCCGGAGCCCGTGGACGACCTTCCGGATCCATGACGATCACACGCGGCTTTTTCGCCGCAGGCGCATCCTTCGCCGCCTTCGCGCGTTGGTTTCAGGCGAACAAGAGGAGAAGACGATGGGCGACGAGAAGAAACGCACCGAGACTGCCGAAGATCTGGCTAAGAAGAACAAGCCGGGGCAGCCGGAGAAAAGCGCCGAACGTCAGGAGCAGGAGGCGAAGGTCGACGAAGCGCTGGACGAGAGCTTCCCGGCTTCCGATCCACCCGCTTTCAACAAGACGACGAGCGGTTCCGGGGACTAGGCCCGATCCACCCCCGGAGGCTTTCAGGAGGCCGACTCGGTCTCCTCGATCAGCCTTCGCGCGATGACCTGCGCCTGGATTTCGGCGGCGCCCTCGAAGATCGACAGGATGCGCGCATCGCACAGGACGCGGCTGATCGGGTATTCGAGGGCGAAGCCGTTGCCGCCGTGGATCTGGAGCGCGTTGTCGGCCGCCGCCCAGGCGATGCGCGCGGCGAGAAGCTTGGCCATGCCGGCCTCCAGGTCGCAGCGCTTGTCCGCGTCCTTCTCGCGACCGGAGAAATAGGTGATCTGGCGAGCGAGATGCACCTCCGCCGCCATCATGGCGAGCTTGTCCGCGACCCTCGGGAAGGCGATCAGCGGCTTGCCGAACTGGATGCGCTCCTGCGCGTAGCGCAAGCCGAGGTCGAGCGCGGCCTGCGCCACGCCGACGGCGCGCGCCGCCGTCTGGATGCGCGCCGATTCGAAGGTCTGCATGAGCTGGCGGAAACCCTGGCCCTCGACTTCCCCGAGGAGATTGTCGGCGCGGACCTCGAAACCGTCGAAGGAGAGTTCGTATTCCTTCATGCCGCGATAGCCGAGGACCTCGATCTCGCCGCCGGTGAGGCCCTCGACCGGAAACGGGTCTTCGTCCGATCCGCGCGGCTTTTCGCCGAGGAGGATCGACAGCCCGCGATGCCCCGGCTCCTCCGGCTTCGTGCGCACGAGCATCGTCATCAGGTCGGCGCGGACGGGATGCGTGATCCAGGTCTTGGCGCCATGGACCTTCCAGACATCACCGTCGCGGACGGCACGGGTGCGGAGCGAGGCGAGGTCGGAGCCCGTGTTCGGCTCCGTGAAGACCGCCGTCGGGATGATGTCGCCAGAGGCGATGCCCGGCAGGAAGCGCTGCTTCTGCTCGTCCGTTCCCCCTCCGAGAATGAGTTCGGCAGCGATCTCGGAGCGCGTTCCGAGCGAGCCGACTCCGATATAGCCCCGCGACAATTCCTCCGACACGACGCACATCGAGACCTTCGAGAGCCCCATGCCGCCGTATTCCTCGGGGATCGTGAGCCCGAACACGCCAAGCTCCGCCATCTTCGCGATCACGTCGAGGGGAATATAGGCGTTCCGGGTGTGCCAGTCGTGGGCATGCGGCTCGACCTCGGCCTGCGAGAAGCGGCGCATCTCCGTGCGGATCGCCTCGAGCGTCTCGTGGAGGCCGGGATCGCCGTAGGTGTCGGCCCCCTGCGACTGGCGGATGAGTTCGATCAGGCGGGCGCGATTTTCCACCGTGTTGCCCTGGGCGATCAGCATCTCAATCGCCTCGCTGCGAAAGCCCTCCGCCTCGCGCGCATCGAGGCCGAAGGCCGAAAGGCGGACGATCTCGCCCTGGCTCATGGGAATGCCGGTGAAGGCCTGTTCGCAATATTCGCCCGCGCCGACCCGCACGAGCATCTCCTCGACCGCGCCAAAACGCCCCTCTTCGGTCAGGCGCTCCGTATAGCTCGCGAGTTCCCCCACGGCCTGCACGTAGGTCGCAAGCCAGGCAAGCCCGTGAGCGGCGTGCTGCTCGGCTTCGAGGCGCTCCGCCGAAATCTTGCCGTCAACCGCCACCCGCGCCCGCACGCGCCGCCGCGCCTCGTCCAGTAGCGCCCGGAGTCCCTCCGCCGCGTCGCGAACGAGGGACGGGAATTCACGGTCGGACCTTTCGGCGCTCGGCTTCGTTGCGGTCATGAAATCGTCTCCAGAGCTTGCTGCAGCGCAATATAGCGCGGAAAACGCCCGTGGGGATCGGTAATTCGGAGAATATCCCCGTCCCGCCGGTTCCGGTGGTCAGGCGCTGCGGACGAATGCGTCGAGCCTTGCCCGCGCTTCTTCGGGAAAGGGCAACGGGCGACGGCTCTCGCTTTCCATCATGACGCAGATCCCTTCCGCAACGGCCACCAGGGTTTCGCCGCAGAAAATGCGCTGGCGCACGGTCAGGGATGTTCTGCCGACCCGCTCCAGCCAGGTCGCGGTCGTCATCTCGCCGGGATAGAACGCTTCCGCCTTGAAGTCGATGGCGAGCCGCACGATCACGTAGAACGTGTTCGGCGGCACGACGGGAGTGACGCGCTCGCGGAAATAATGCACCCGTCCCGATTCGCACAGGACGGCGTAGACCGCGTTGTTGACGTGCCCGTTCTCGTCCATGTCGTTGTAGCGCAAGACGTCCCGGGTCATCATGACGCGGTCGTCCCCGCGCAGGGCCGCAAGAGTCTCGTCCATCGTCGTCTCCGTCGAAGCGCGCCTCCGGGGCGCCGTCGCGTCCCTATATTAGATTCCGGCCGCGCCGGCACGTTCCGCCGATGCCAAGACCCGCTGAGCGACTTCGCGGGGCCGCTCCTCGTGAGCGAGGTGTCCGAGGCCCGCGAGATACTCGACAGTGACCTGCGAGGCTTTTCCGGCGACCCGCCGCGCATCCTCCGGGGGAACCGCCCGGTCCCGCTCGCCGACGATGAGATGCAGAGGGATCGCGAGCCGGGGGAGATCGGCGGCGAGGGCGTCGAGATCCCAGCGCGCCATCATGGCGAGGGCGCCGGCCACGTGAGCCGGGTTGCCGATCACGCGGGCATAGAGCGCAAGACCGCGCGGATCGATCACCGAGCCCGTATGGCCGATCAGGCGCTCGATGGCGCGCATGTCGGAGGCGCGCCAGGCGAAGAGGCGGGGCACGAGCGGGTTGAGCACGAGAAGCTTCGCCAGCGGCGAGAACAGATGCCCGGCGGCGCCCCGGAACGGCAGGAGGGCGGCGTTGAGCCCGATGATCGCGCCTGGCGCGAGGAGGCGGTCGAGCGCCATGCGCACGAGAATGGCCGCGCCGGCGGAATGGCCCACGGCGATGCGCGGCTTGACATCGATCGCCGTCAGGAGCCCGCCGACGGCGCGCGCCATCGCCGGCAGCGTCGCCCGGCCTCCCGGAATCGGATCGGTGAAGCCGTGGCCGGGAAGATCGAAGGCGATCACTTCGAAACGCCGGGCGAGTTCCGGAGCAAGATCACGCCAGGAATGGGTGGTCGCCGCCGTTCCGTGGACCAAGAGAAGGGGCGGCCCCACCCCCATGCGCTGCACGTGCCACTCGAGTCCGCCCGCCCGCACGAAAAGGCTCGCTTCGCGGTTCGGCCAGTCGCGCCCGTCGCGCGAGAACACGAGGCGCCCTGCCATGCCCGCTCCTACGCCTTCGGCAGCGCGGCGAGGACCGCATTGGAGAGCCCCGAAGCGTCCGTGCGCGGCAGCGGGAGATAATGCGCGCCCATCGCCTCTGCGATCTGCCGCGCGAGCGGCTGGCCGAAGGGCGAGATGTCGACGAGGAGCGCGCGGAGGCGCGAGGCCCCGGCCATCCGCGCCGCCGCGAGCGCATCCGCGTTCGCCTGCTCGCGCCCGGCCCTCCCCTCGCGGCCGACATTGGCGCGCCCGTCGGTCAGGATCACGAGGGCGGGGCTTTCGCCCTTGCGGCGCACGGTATCCGCAAGCAGGGTCGCCGCCTCGATCCCTGAGGCGAGGGGCGTTGCGCCTCCGCCCGCGAGGCCGGCCAGCGAGCGCTTGGCCCGCACCAGCGACCGCGTCGGCGGCAGGATCAGTTCGGCGGCTTGCCCGCGAAAGGTCAGGAGCGCGACGCGGTCACGGCGCACATAGCATTCCGCAAGCAGCAACTCGACGGCCCCCTTTGCCTCCGCCAGCCGCGCGAGAGCCGAGGAGCCGGAAGCGTCGACGGCGAAGATCGTCGTGGTGAGGCTGCGGGGCTTGCGCAGGGTGACGCGGAAATCGTCGCGACGCACATGCACGCGCGCGGCCTGCGTTGGCGCCACCCCCGCATTGGCGGCGCGACGCCGCAATGGCTGCCACGGGGCGGCGGCGCGCAGGGTGGCGATCAGATTGAGCCGCGCCCCGCGCCCCGGCTCGCCCCGGCGCACGCCCGCCGGTCGCCCGAGGGACGCGATCCGCGTCGATCCGGTGGCCTGCCCGCGCGACCGGGAGGGCGCGCCGCCGGCGGCTGCGCCCGTGAGCTTCTCGAGCATGTCCTTCGGCAGCGCCGCCTTCACGGCCTCCAGCACGATCTCGGAGAGGTCCGCCTCGGGCTCGCGCCCGTCCTGCGCCTCGTCCGGAACCGGCTCGGGCGGCGGCGGCTCGCCCTGCTTCTCCTCCCCGCCCTCCTCCGCCGGCGGCGCGTCGAGGGCGCCAGCACGGGGGGCGAGCACGAGACGGGCGGCGGTGCGAAGATCCTCGTCCTCGATACGGATCCGCCCGTGGAGCGCCGCCGCCGCCATCGCGGCGCGCATGGCGAGGATCGGCGCGCGCAGGGACGCGATCCCGAGCTTCATCGCGGCGAGGCAGAGCGCCTCCACGGCCTCGCGGGGGAGCGCGATGTCGGGCAGGAGCCTGCGCGCGGCGAGCACCGTTTCCAGATCGGCGGGGAAATCCGGCATGTCGCGGATGCCAATCTCCCCGAGGTCAAGGGAGAAGGCGAGGCGCTCGCGCAAGGCCGCCGGCGTGCACTCGTCCGCCTCCATGCCCTCGTCGAGGGCGACAAGGGCGATCCGGGCCTGAAGGGCGAGCGCGATCCCGTCGCGCTCGATCCGCGCCTCGCCCGTGTCGAGGACGCCGGCGATCCGGGCCGCTGTTCCCGGCGAAAGCCGTTCCGCCGTCGTCGCGAGGACCACGCCGCCATCCGCCTCCGCGAGAAGGCCGCGCCCCACCACCGGCCTTCCGGCATTGAGCGTCGCCACGAGGTCGAGGCCGCCGAGCAGGCGCTCGTCCTCGATCGCGGATGGCATCCGCCGCCAGGCCGTGCCGGGGGGAAGGAAGCCGCGCAGGCGCCCGAGCCATTCGTCGCGCACGGGTCCCGGAAGCGCACGCAGGCCCGCGCCCTTCAGTCCCACGGGATCGACGGCGATCAGGGCAGCCGCGAGAACCGCGTCGGTCCAGCGGGCGGCTGGATCCGGCCCGCCCTCGTTCATGACGCGAACACCTCCGTGACGGCGCGCTCGACGCGGGTGTCGGAACCGGCGTCGTCGAGCGGATTGCGGCGCAGGCGGTGGCGCAGGACGGAGGGGGCCATCGTCCGCAGGTGGGAATCGGCCACTGCCTTGTCTCCCTCGAGCGCCGCGTAGGCGCGGGCGGCGCGCATCAGGGTGATCTCGCCTCGCAGCCCGTCCGTCCCCAGCGCCATGCACAGGCGCGCCGCGCGTTCGAGCGCCGCTTCGGGAACCTCGACCTCGGGAAGCCGCTTGCGGGCGGCGGCGATCTTGCGCTGGAGCTTGCCCTCCTCCGCCGCCCGGCCCGCGACGAAGCCCTGCGGGTCGCGCTCGAAGGCGTCGCGGCGGCGCACCACCTCGATGCGGGTCGGCAGGTCGGCGGGGGTGCGCACGTCCACGGACAGGCCGAAACGGTCGAGAAGCTGGGGGCGCAGTTCCCCCTCCTCCGGGTTGCCCGAGCCGACGAGGACGAATTTCGCCGGGTGGCGCACGCTCAGCCCCTCGCGCTCGACCACGTTCTCCCCCGAAGCCGCGACGTCGAGGAGGAGATCGACGAGATGATCCTCGAGCAGATTGACCTCGTCGATATAGAGGAAGCCGCGATGCGCCCGGGCCAGAAGCCCCGCCTCGAAGGCCTTCTCGCCGCGCGTCAGGGCCCGTTCGAGGTCGAGCGCGCCGACGACGCGGTCCTCCGTCGCCCCGAGCGGCAGGTCGACGACCGGCACCGGCGCCTTGGCGACCTTCGCCTTCGCCCCCGGAGCGCGCGCCGGACAATCATCCGTGCACCCCTCCCCGCCGAGGTCCGGATCGCAATGGTAGCGGCAGCCGTCGACGACCCGCATCGGCGGCAGGAGCCGCGCGAGAGCGCGCACCGCCGTGGACTTCCCGGTGCCGCGATCGCCGAAGACGAGCACCCCGCCGACGCTCTGATCGACTGCGGCGATCATCAGCGCACGCTTCATTTCGTCCTGGCCGACGATGGCGGAAAACGGAAATACGGCGCGCATGCTCGGTCTGCCCCCTGAGGCCGCCCGAGAGCCGGCGAGCGGCTGCGGCCCTGTTTCATGTCAGGCTACGTCGGGGACGGCTTCCGCCACAAGAGGCGCGGCCGCGTTTCCGCGCCGGCTTGCGCAGTTTCGCTCCTGAACAGGGAAGATGACGAAAAGTTCATGCCCCGGACATCCCGGGGTGAGACCGATAATGCGACGCTTCGTCATCGCACGCAGACAATCTGCCACCGGAGAGAAATCATGAAACGACTTGCCATCGCCGCATTCGCAACCGCGACCGCCCTCACCGCCATCACGGCCATTCCCGTCCTCGCCCAGCAGGTTGAAGGTCCGCGCCAGGGCCGCTTCGAGGAGATCGACCGCTCCGCCCTCGTCGACGCCCGCATCGCCGCGATCAAGGCCGGGCTCAGGCTCACGGGGGAACAGGAGCAGCTCTTCGGCCCCGTCGAGGAAGCGATCCGCAGCATGGCCGAGGAGCGCATGGAGCGCCGGGACGAGATGCGCGCGCGCCGGGACGAGATGCGCGAGGAAATGCGCGACATGTCGCCGGAAGAGCGCCGCGCCTCGCGCGACGAGCGCCGTGCTGAACGCGGCGGCGATTTCATGACCATGCTCGAAACCCGCGCCGAGCGCGCCGGGACCAATGCCGAGCAGTTGAGCGCCCTCGCCGGCGCGATGCGGCCCTTCTGGGATTCCCTCGACGAGCGCCAGCAGCGCCTGCTTCCCGTCCTGATGCACGACAGCATGGGCAAGCGTCATGGCGGCCGAATGGGCGGCCGCATGGGCTGGCATGGCGGCGGCCATGAAGGCTATGGCCATCACGGCATGCGCGGCCACGGAGAGGGACGCGGCTATCACCATATGAAGGGCGAATACGGCGAAGGGCGCGGCTATTTCGGTGACCGCGAGGGACGCGGTGAAGAACGTGGCGAAGGACGCGGCCAGGGCATGGGTCCGGGCCAAGGCATGGGCCCCGGACAAGGCATGGGCCCCGGACAAGGCATGGGCCCCGGCCAGGGTCAGGGAATGGGGCCAGGTCAGGGCATGGGACAAGGCATGGGTCCTGGGCAAGGACAAGGCATGGGCGAAGGGCGCGGCCCGCAGCGCTGAGGCGTCTTCCCATCCCCGCACAGCGGCCCGGAGGCTTCACGGCTTCCGGGCCGTCTGCGCGCGCGCTATAGCTGGGTCCCGCAACAGATGGTGACCGGAATGCAGCCCTCCGTCGACAACGACCTTCATCAGGCCGAACAGGACCTTGCGGGCCTCTTCGTCGTCACGATCGAGCAGGCCGTCGCCGCCCCCTATGCCTCGGGCCGGCTCGCGGATGCCGGCGCGCGGGTCATCAAGGTGGAGCGGCCCGAGGGCGATTTCGCCCGGCGCTACGATTCCTATGTGAATGGCGAGAGCGCGTATTTCGTCTGGCTCAACCGGGGCAAGGAATCGATCGCGCTGGACCTGCGGGCCGAGGCCGACCGGGCGGTTCTCGCGAAGATGCTGGCGCGCGCGGATGTCTTCATCCAGAACCTCGCGCCGGGCGCCGTCTCCCGCCTCGGCTTCGATTCGGAGCGCCTGCGGGCGGAGAACCCGCGCCTGATCACCTGCTCGATCTCGGGCTATGGCGACGAGGGGCCGCTTCGCGACCTCAAGGCCTACGACCTCCTCGTCCAGGCCGAGAGCGGGCTGTCGGAGATCACCGGCAACGCCAACGGGCGCGCCCGCGTCGGCGTCTCCGTCTGCGACATCGCCGCCGGGATGACGGCCTTCCAGGGCATCCTCCAGGCGCTGATCGGGCGCGCGATCACGGGGCGGGGGCGGCACGTGGCGGTCTCGCTCTACCACGCCCTCGCCGACTGGATGAACGTCCCCTACCTGCAATACGCCTATGGCGGGCACGCGCCCGAGCGCTGCGGCCTGCACCATCCCACGATCGCCCCCTATGGCGACTATGCCTGCGGGGACGGGCGCTCGGTGCTCTTCTCGATCCAGAACGAGACGGAATGGACGCGGTTCTGCGGCGAGGTGCTGGGGCGGGCCGAACTTGCCGGTGATCCGCGTTTCGCGACGAACCCGCTGCGGGTGCGAAACCGCGCCGCCCTCGACGTGGAGATCAACGCGGTCTTCTCCACTCTTGACCGCGACGCCGTGATCGCCCGGCTCGAGGCCGCGCGGGTCGCCTATGGGCGGGTGAGCAGCCTCGACGACCTCCTCGCCCATCCGCAGAACAACCATGTCGAGATCGAGACCCCGGCGGGGCCGGTGCGGATGCTCGCGCCCGGCGCGATGATGGACGGCAGGCCCCCGCGCCTGCGCCCCGTCCCCGCCCTCGACGCCCACGGCGCGGCGATCCGCGAGGAATTCGGCTGAGGCTCAGGCGTCGGGAGCCGAAAGCCCGCTTTCCTCCGCCATCGCCTGCGTGATCGCCACCGTCTCGACGCTGACCCGCGTCACGCGCCCGATCAGGTCGACGACGTGCTCCTTGTAGTCCGCGAAGCGATAGGTGTTGAACTTCTCGCGGATGGTCGGGTCGCGCGGGGTCTTTTCCTTGTACTGGTCGAGAATCCAGTCGATCCCGGAGCGGTTGCCGAGGCGGTAGAGGAAGGCCTCGGGCGGGATGCCGGTGAGCTGCGTCTCCGAATCGAGGGTGACGATGCCGTTGTCGCGGTCGGCCTTGAGGATCACGCGCGGCGAAACGCCCGCCTCCCGCGCCCGCTCGTCGGGCGCGTCGATGCGCGTGAGCGGCCACGGCTCGACCGCCTCGTAGCCGATATGCAGCCCCATCAATTTCTCGCCCCAGTCCGCCCATGTCCAGAAATCGGACTGGAACGGGATGCGCGGGAAATCGCGCTTGAGGTTCTGCGCATAGATCTCGCGATAGACCGGATCGTGCAGCACGCCGTAGACGTAGTGAAAGATCGCGTCCTTCGTGATCGCGCGCTTCTTCGGCGCGGGGCCGTAATGCGCGACGAACTGCGCGAATCCCCAATCGGTGATGTTGTCGATGCGGGTGCCAGATTTGGTGTAGCGGTAGCGGGAGACGACCTGATAGGCGTCGGCGGCGGCCCCGTAGTGGAGATCTACGGGCCGGTCCGCGCTGGAAACGCAGAAATCGGCGCGAGCGCCGATGCCGCTGAAGCTGATGACAATGTTCTTCGCGTCCGCCGGGAACATCAGGGGGAGCTGGTAGGTTCTCCCATTGAAGTGGCGGTCAAAGTACAGCCAGCACTTGTTGAAAGGCCTGAACTCGGCTTGAACAATTTGGCCTGTAACGAAGGTCTTCGCGACGCCGCTCTTGGCGTAACGATCCAGTTCAGCATCCCACTTGATCGTGTCGCGCTCTGTGTAGCCCGGATCCTTCCGCGTCGCTTCGTAGATCTCGATCAGGTAGCGCGCCTTGTCCTCCAGCGTCGTGCGGTCGAAATCGTAGACCCATTCGTCGCGCTGCGTCTTCACCCCATTGGACATCAGCCCGAATATCGCCTCCACGCGTTCCCGCGCTCCCTTTGCCTCCTTGAGGCAAAGCGGCAACAAGCTCTCCCAATCGTTGTTCGTCTGGTTCAGCCAAATTCCGCGTACGTCGGGACGAAGCTTCTGCAAGTTTCTTTCATTGAGGCGCTGGTGAGAAATGTATTCGAGCTTTGCGTTCGCCCTAGCGAAATCCTGAACTTCATCATAATGAAGGAAAAAGCTCTTCTCCTGTCGCTTCTTGACAAAGAAACTGATCGCGACCCCCACTCGGATCTTATCCGAGAAAATGTTTCCGCCTTGGCGCCTCCGCAGCTCTCCACTGCCCCTGGCTTCGCCCTTCAAGTTGATTACGAACACTTCATGAAACTCGTCCGCAACCGACTTTCGAAAGCCATCGAACGCAGCCTTTTCGACAAAGTTGTTGTTGGAAACAAAACAGATGATGCCATTATCGCCTAGCCGGTCCGAAGCCCAGCGGTAGAAGCGGACATACATGTCGTAGACCGCGTTCTTGTTCTGCGCGCTGCCGCGGCGGATATAGGTGTCCCTGATCGCCGCATCGATCTCGCGATAGGGGCGGTTCGGATTGCGCAGGTTGAAGTTTTCCTGCCACGCGTTGTAGGGCGGGTTGCCGATGATCACGGAAATCCTGCGCTCGTTCTGGCGCTTGATGCGCGCGACATTCTCCGCCGAGAGCGAGCCGAACAGGTCATTCTGCTCCACGCCGCGCCCCTTGAGCGCCGCCGTGTTGTCCAGCGTGTCGACGAAGCACAGGTTCGGATATTCGGCGTGTTGCCCGGCAATGCCGAAATAGGTCGCCTCGATGTTCAGGTTTGCGACGTAATAGGGCAGGATCGCCACCTCGTTGGCGTGGATCTCCTCGCGGTATTTGCGGGCGAGCTTTTCCGGCTGGCCCCGGAAGTGCTCCAGCAATTCGCAGACGAAGGTGCCCGTCCCCGTCGCCGGATCGAGGATCTCGACGCCCTCGTCGATGAGCGCCCGGCCGAAATGCTGCTGGCAGAGCCAGTCCGCCCCCTCGATCATGAAGCGCACGATCTCGTTGGGCGTATAGACCACCCCCAGCCGGTCGGCGGCCTTCGGATTGTAGACCTTGTAGAAATTCTCGTAGATCACCTTGAGAAAGGCCTGCTTCTCGTGGTGGCGCGTGATCTGCGCCGCGTTCGCCCGGATTGCCGCGTAATAGGGTTCGAGCGCCCGGAGCGTCTCGCGCTTCACCGCCCCCGTGAAGAACTTCTCCTCGAGCGCATAGAGCGCCTTCGCGATGTTGTTCTCGCGGTGGAACGCGCCCTCGTTGAAGACATGGCCGAAAATGTCCTCCGTCAGGATGTGCTGGATCAGCATCTCGCGCACGTCGTCTTCGGAGACGCTCGGATTGATCGTCTCGCGCGCCTGGGCGAGGAAATCCCGCGCCGCCGCCTGGAAGGAGGCGTTGTGCGCGTAAGCCTCGTCGATCTTCCCGCGCAGGGCGTGGAGCACGGCGGGGAGGTCGCGCTTGAACTGCTCGACCGCCTTGCGGAATTCGGCGATCTCGGGGCGCTCCCAGGCGAAGAACCGGTCGAGCAGCTTTCCAAGCGCCTCGACGTCGGTCATCTCGCAGCGAAAGACCTCCTCCCGGTCCTGGATCAGGACGGCGATCTGCGAATTCTCGAAGATGATGTTGGATTGCGGGTAGCCCGCCCGCAGCTTCTTTGCGATTTCCACATCGAGATCGTCGGCGGTGTCCTTGGCTTCCCAGAAGCCGTGGGGCACGCGCAGCTGGTAGAGGATCGATCCGTCCGGATAGACCTTGCGCTTCATTCCCGTCTCGAATTCGAGTTCGGGGACGAAGATCAGGTGATGCGCCCGCGCGAAGCCCTTGAGCAGGTCCTTGAAGGCCTCGCGGATGATCTGTTCGCTGTTGGCGCCCGAGAAGCGGCGCAGGCGGTCGAGCTCGTTGAGATAGCCCTGGATCAACAATTGGCTCATGAACAATACCGCGATGACAATCATAAGAGGCGAATCTGTCGAAACGCATCCTATCGTAACAATCGCGGAGATTGTATCGAGTCATTTTTGCGTGGCTGAGGCGGCTTGGCCGCAACGCAAGAACCCGGCGAGGCCGAGGGCCTGCCGGGTTCGCCGTTTCACGATCCGGTGGAACGCGGAGGCTGCCTCCGCCCGCGATCAGAAGGGGATGTCGTCGTCGAGGTCGTCGTAGCGCGAGCCGCCGCCGCCCGAACCGCCGCTCGATCCGCCGCCCGAGCCGCTGCCGGCGCGCGCGGGGCGGTTCTCCATGGGGGAGGAGCGGCCGAAATCGCCGCCGCCGCGGCCCTCGTCGTCACCGGATTCGCCGCCTCCGCCGCCGCCGCGCGAATCGAGGATCGTCAATTCGCCGCGGAAGCGCTGGAGCACGATCTCGGTCGTGTATTTCTCGACGCCCTGCTGGTCGGTCCATTTGCGGGTCTGGAGCTGGCCCTCGACATAGACCTTCGAGCCCTTCTTCAGGTACTGCTCCGCGATCTTGCCGATCTGCTCGTTGAAGATCACGACGGAATGCCATTCCGTCTTCTCGCGGCGCTCCCCGCTCTGCTTGTCGCGCCAGGATTCGGAGGTGGCGATGCGCAGGTTGACCACCGGGTCGCCGCTGCCCATGCGGCGCACTTCCGGGTCGCGCCCGAGATTGCCGACGAGAATGACCTTGTTCACGCTGCCCGCCATCCGAGCCTCCCTTGTCCGTGTTGCGCCTGTTGTGGGCGCTCGCGCGCCCGGTTACAAGCCGCGCCGCGTCGCCTTCCCCAGAAAAGGCGCAGAGATGTTCTATATTTGTTCGAACCGCCGCGCAAGCCCGCGACGGTCCGTCACGGGGCCCGGCGCCCGAGCACCCGCCCCGCCACGGCGTCCAGCTTGCGCAGCATCTCCGGGTCGCGGGCCTCAGGGGCCGTGATGATCGCGACGTCGAGGGCGTTGTGCGAGCCGTGCGGGCATTCCTCGCGCCCGGAGGGGAAATCGCGCGCCATGCGGGCGACGAGGCGCGCCGCGTTGGCGGCGTTCTCGCGCACCACCCTGATCACACCCGCGACGTCGACGGCCTCGTGCTCCTCGTGCCAGCAATCGTAGTCGGTCACCATCGCCACGGTCGCATAGGTGATCTCGGCCTCGCGGGCGAGCTTGGCCTCGGGCATGTTGGTCATGCCGATCACGTCGTAGCCCGCCGCCTTGTAGCCCCGCGATTCGGCGAGGCTGGAGAATTGCGGCCCTTCCATGCAGAGATAGGTGCCGCCGCGCGCGCAGGCGATCCCCTCCGCCTGCGCCGCCGCAAGGAGGCGCTCCTGCAGCCGCGGGCCGACCGGATGCGCCATGGAGACATGCGCGACGCAACCCCGCCCGAAGAAGGAGCTCTCGCGCCTGTAGGTGCGGTCGACGAACTGGTCGACGAGGACGAACATGCCCGGCGGCAAGTCCTCCCGGAACGAACCGCAGGCGGAGAGCGAGACGATGTCCGTCACCCCCATGCGCTTCAGGGCGTCGATATTGGCGCGGTAGTTGATGTCCGAGGGCGAGAGCCGATGGCCCCGCCCGTGCCGGGGCAGGAAGACGACGGGCGTCTCGCCGATGCGCCCGATGCGCAGGACGTCGGCGGGTTCGCCCCACGGCGTCGCGACGCGCTTCTCGCGCACATCCTCGAGGCCGGGAAGGTCATAGACGCCCGACCCGCCGATCACACCGAGAACCGCCTTCTGCATCGCCATGCTCCTGATCACGGGAGCGCGATCTTCCCCCGCTCCGACGCGGGCGGCAACCCCGCCCGCCGGAATGAAAAAGGCCCCCGCAGGGGCCCTTCACGTTTGCTTGCCCGGCCGCGGCCCTCAGGCGCGCGTCTGGTCGATCTCGCCCTCGCCGATGCGGGACCAGATCTTCTTCTTGGTGAAATAGAGCAGGCCGGCCAGCACGATGAGGAACAGCATGACCTGGAAGCCGGCCTGCTTGCGGGCCTCCAGATGCGGCTCCGCCGTCCACATCAGGAAGGCTGTCACGTCCTTGGCATATTGCGCAACCGTCTCCGGCACGACCGGACGCCCCTGTGCGTCGCGGGCGTATTCGATCTGCCCGTCGTTCAGGATCGGCGGCATGGCGATGACGTTGCCGGGGTAGTAGAGGTTGTAGATCGCGCCGTCGAGGAGCTCGAAATCCTCAGGCGGATCGACATAGCCCTGGAGCAGCGAGGCAATGTAGTCCACGCCGTTCTCGTTGTACTGCGTGAACATGTCCGTAATGAACCACGGGAAGCCGCGCTCATAGGTGCGGGCCTTGGCCATGACGGAGAGGTCCGGCGGGGCCTTCCCCCCGTTCGCGGCGGCGGCCGCCGCCTTGTTCGGGAACGGGCTCGGCCAGCGATCGGCAAGGCGCGCGGGGCGGTCGAACATGTCCCCGAACTCGTCGGGGCCGTCCTGGATCATGTATTCCGCGGCCAGCGCCTCGACCTGCCCGACTGTGAATTCAGGCCCGCCGGGCTCCGCGAGGTTGCGGAAGGCGATCTGCTCGAGGCCGTGGCAGGCGGAGCAGGCTTCCCGGAAGACCTGGAAGCCGCGCTGCAGCTGCGCCCGGTCGAACGTGCCGAAGGGGCCGGAGAAGCTCCACGAATGGCGCATCGGCTTGACCTGCTCGGCCGCCCGGGCGCTTTCGCCTTGGAGGGTGAGGGCGGCGACGAACGCACCGGCGATGATGAGGGTCTTCTTCATTGTCTCGAACCCTGGTCCTTCTTGTCCCGTCACGACCGCGCCTCCCGCCTGGGAGACGCGGCCCGTTGCCAGTGTCACTTGCTCTGCGGTTCCGCGGTCGCGCCCGCCGGCATGCCGGAGGATCCGCGCGGCCCGAGAACGGACTCGCTGATCGAATTCGGCAGCGGCCTCGGCGTCTCGAACAGGCCGAGCAACGGCAGGATGACGAGGAAATGCGCGAAGTAGTAGATCGTCAGGATGCGCGCGGCGATCACGTATCCGCCTTCCGCCGGCATGGCTCCGAGATAGCCGAGGCCGAGGCAGGTCGCGGCGAAGACCCAGAAGAACACCTTGAAGGCGGGACGATAGGCCGCCGAGCGCACCTTCGACGTGTCGAGCCAGGGCAAAAAGGCAAGCACCGCGATCGAGGCGAACATCGCGATGACGCCGAACAACGCGTTCGGGATGGCGCGCAGGATCGCGTAGAAGGGCAGGAAGTACCATTCCGGAACAATGTGCGACGGCGTCACGGCGGGGTTGGCCGGAACGTAGTTGTCCGCGTGTCCGAGATAGTTCGGCATGTAGAAGACGAACCAGGACAGGACGATGACGAACAACACCACCGAGAGCGAATCCTTCACCGTCATGTAGGGGTGGAAGGGGATCGCGTCCTTGCCGGACTTGATCGGGATGCCCGTCGGGTTGTTGTTGCCGGGAACGTGAAGCGCCCAGACGTGGAGGATCACGACGCCGAACAGCATGAACGGCAGGAGATAGTGCAGCGAGAAGAACCTGTTCAGCGTCGGGTTGCCCACCGAATAGCCGCCCCAGAGGAAGGTCACGATCGTGTCGCCGACCACCGGGATGACCGAAAACAGGTTCGTGATCACCGTCGCGCCCCAGAAGGACATCTGCCCCCACGGCAGCACGTAGCCCATGAAGGCCGTCGCCATCATCAGCAGCAGGATGATCACGCCGAGGATCCAGAGCACCTCGCGGGGCGCCTTGTAGGAGCCGTAATAGAGGCCGCGGAAGGTGTGGATATACACAGCAATGAAGAAGAACGACGCGCCGTTGGCGTGCAGGTAGCGCATCAGCCACCCGTAGTTCACGTCGCGCATGATGCGCTCGACCGAGTTGAACGCCAGATCGGCATGCGCCGTGTAGTGCATCGCCAGAACGACGCCGGTCACGATCTGCAGGACCAGCATGACCATCAGCACCGCGCCGAAGGTCCACATGTAGGTCAGGTTGCGCGGCACGGGAAACGCCACGAAGGACGTGTGCACCAGGCCGATGATCGGCAACCGGCTCTCGAGCCACTTCGCGGCGGCGTTCTTGGGAACGTAGGTGGTGGGATGTGCGCTCATTTCTCTCGCCTGCTTCTGCGTCGGCGCCCGCCCGGGGCGGCTTCCGTTTGCGTCAGTTCCTCAAGCCTCGCCGATGACGATGCGGGTGTCGTCGACATAGGTGTAGGGCGGGATCGGCAGGTTGATCGGGGCGGGGCCCGAGCGGATGCGGCCCGATGTGTCGAAGACCGAACCGTGGCAGGGGCAGAACCAGCCGCGATATTCGCCGGCGAAATCGAGCGGGACGCAGCCGAGATGCGTGCAGTTGCCGTAGACGATGAGCCACTGCGCCTTGCCGTCGACCACGCGATCCTGATCCGGCTCCGGATCCTTCAGGGCGCTGAGCTGGACATCCCGGGCCTGCGCGATCTCCGCCTCCGTGCGGTGACGCACGAAGATCAGCTTGCCGCGCCAGAACAGCTTGACGATCTGGCCCTCGTTGATCGGCGCGAGATCCAGCTCGACAGGCGCGCCGGCCGCGATGGTGGCGGCGTCGGGCGCCATCTGCGACACGAACGGCCAGGCGAGCGCGCCCAGCCCCACGGCCGCGGTCGCCCCGGTCGCGATAAAGAGGAAGTCTCGCCGTGTCGGCTCGGCGCTCGTGGTGGTCTCAGCCACTTCTCTCTCCCGGCAAAGGGTTCCAAACAAGTCGCGCGAGCGGGCTCGATTGCCCGATCGGCTCCCGTGGCATAGCCGGGAACGCCGAACCTGCGCCATCGTGAAATGCACAAGTCGGAGCTCGCGGACAATGCGACCGGGAGTCGCCACGCGGCGCGGTCTTTGACATGCTCACGCTTCCGTGTCCATACCGCACGATGCCGGATAGGGCGTTCAGAAGCCGATTTCAACCGATTCTCATCTGGTGAGGCCTGCCCGCAACGTTCAGGAACCCTGCTCCCGCGCCTTTCGCCCGCGTTCGCTCCGGCAATTCCCGCAGGCGAGGATCACGAAGCAACGATACGGGAGGGGGCCGCCTGCAGCTCACGCGGCGATGGCCGCTCCCGGCGTCTGATTCTCGAGCCGGTCATGCTTGCGCCACCGCGCAGCGAAGGCGGGCGCAAGCTCCGCGACGAACATGAGGAAGATCGCGGCAAGGAACCCCAGCAAAACGGAGATGAGGATGATGCTTGCGTCGCCGACGCCGGTCGGCCCCGCCGACCTCAGCGCCAGCGACAGGATCCGGGTGTTCTGGAGGCCCTCCAGTTCCGCCTGGCGAACCACCACGAGCGCCTCCTGGCTTGACCTTTCCCGCGCGAGCGCAGCCAGCCTGTCGTCCTGATGTGATCGGTCCCGCTGGTATTCGCGCACCGCGTCTTCCCGCTCCCGCTGTTTCTGCGCGATGCGGCCCTCGAGCATGGACGAGGCAAGACGGTATTCGGCCTCCTGCTCGGCGCGAGCCAGATCAGCCAGTTCAAGATCGCGGTCGACCCCGGCCCGCTCGATCGGGATCTCTACCTCGACCCGCTCACGCAGGCGCGAGAGCTCGGACCGGCTTTGCTGCACGATCGCGGAAATCGCCATGGCAGCGAGTCCGTCGGTCCGGTCAGTCACCGCTCCGATCGTTCCGGCGAGCATTTCTTCATATTGGACAACGGTTTCGCGAAGGCTTCCCGCATGGGAGCCGAGCATGATCGCTAGCGTGTCCAGGCGCTCGCGACGCTGACGCAGGGCCTCGACGCGCGCGACGAATTCCTCGCGCCGGCGCGCCTCCTGGGCCTCCAGGCGCTCCTTTTCCACCGCGAGCGTGGACAATTCCTCCGCGAACAACCGAAGGCGCGCGTCATGGCGCGCTTCCAGCCGCGCCACATCCGCCGATGCCGCGGCGAATTGCTCCGCGATCGCGTCCAGCCGGCCCCGCTCGTCGAGCAATTGCCGCGCCCCCTTCTCGCGCAAGACGTTGAAGTGGCGATCGTGGTCCAGGATCAGCCGCGCCGCGACCCTTTCGTGCAGTTCGCGCGAAGATGCAGCCTCCCCTTCCGTCGCCTTGCTCGACAGGCGCACGATGCTCTCGTCCGGCGCGGAGACCTGTATGGCGGGAGCTGCCGGCATGGCCGCGCCGCTTTCGCCGACCACGACGGGGATGAAGGATTCTTCAAGCTTCGAGAGAACGGTCTGCTGCGACTCGAACGGGATTCGCTCGCCTTCCGCGGCGAACGATCCGACCTCGATGATCGTGGTGAAGGTGAAGCGGTCCTCCCTCGTCATCGCGAGCGCAAGCCCGGCGAGAAGAGCCACGGTCATGCAGGCCGCAAGAATCCGCCAGCGGCGCATCATCGCCACTGCGACATCAAGCACATCCACCTCAGGCGCGGGGGAAGGGTTGGAGGACTCACGAAGGTACATTTTTTGTGTAAAGCCCTGATCGATACAATCAAAGATATCGAAAAACACATTCCCCGACCAGGCGCAAGCAGGTCCTATCGAATTCTTTCGACTGACCGTGGGACGTTCAGGAAGCCGCCCGACTGACGCGCCCACAATCGCGCATATGCGCCCCCTGTGGCGAGGAGGGAGTCGTGCGTGCCCTGCTCCGTGATTCGGCCCTCGTCGAGGACGACGAGGCGATCGAGCGCGGCGATTGTCGACAGGCGGTGCGCGATGGCGATGACCGTCCTGCCCTTCATCAGTTCCCGCAGCGCCTCCTGAATCGCTGCCTCCGTCTCGGAATCGAGTGCGGACGTCGCCTCGTCGAGGAGCAGGATCGGCGCGTTCTTGAGGATCACGCGGGCGATGGCGATGCGCTGGCGCTGCCCGCCCGAGAGCTTCACCCCGCGCTCCCCGACCTGCGCCTCGTAGCCGCGCCTGCCGCGATGATCCTCGAGTTCCAATATGAAATCATGCGCATGGGCAAGCCTTGCCGCGCACTCGACCTCCTCCCGGCTTGCACCGAGGCGGCCATAGAGGATGTTGTCGCGAATCGACCGATGCAGGAGCGAGGTGTCCTGCGTCACGACGCCGATCTGTCGCCGCAGGCTGTCCTGCGTCACGCCGGCAATGTCCTGCCCGTCGATGAGGACGCGCCCGGCCTCGACCTCGTGCAGGCGCAGGAGCAGGGAGGCGATCGTCGACTTTCCCGCCCCGCTCGGGCCGACGAGGCCGAGCTTCTCCCCCGGCGCGATACGCAGGTCGAAATCCTCGAGGACTCCCTCATCGCGCCCGTAATGGAAGGTGACGCCCTCGAAGCGCACTTCGCCCCGCGTGATCTTCAGCTCCGTTGCTTCCCCGCGATCGACGATCCCGTGCGGACGCGCGATCGTGCGCATGCTCTCCTGCACCACGCCGATATTTTCGAAGACCTGCCGGACCGTACGCATGACCCAGCCCGACATGGTGAGGATGCGCATGACGAGGGCGAGGGACGCGGCCGCCTCCCCGCTCGTCATGGCGCCTTCGCGCCAGAGCATGACGCACAATGCGCCCGTCAGGGCGAGCAGGAGGCTGTTCATCACCGCCAGCAGCGCCGCCGCGTTGGTGATGACGCGCCCCAGATCGAGGAAGGCGCGGGTGTTGCGGGCGATCGCCTCGCGCACCGAGGAACGCTCGGCCTCGCCGCGGGCGAAGAGCTTCACGGTCAGGACATTGGTGTAGCTGTCGACGACGCGGCCGACGAGGGCCGACCGGGTATCGGCATTGGCGAGGGAGCGGTCGCGCGCCCGGGGCACGAAATAGCGCAGGAGGAAGCCGTAGCCGACGATCCAGCCGATCATCGGCAGGACCAGCCAGACGCTGATCGTGCTGAAGAGGAGGACCGCCGTGGCGGCGAAGATCGCGACGTAGAGCAGCGTGTCGAGGAGCGTCACCGCGATCTCGCGGATCGCCGGACCCACCTGGAGGATGCGGTTGGCGAGCCGTCCCGCGAAATCACCCTGGAAGTAGCTGAGCGAGTGGCCGAGGGTGTAGGAATGGGTGCGCCAGCGGATCATGTTCGTCGTTTGGGGAACGATGATCTGGTTGCTGATCACGTCATGGACGAAATGCAGCAGCGGGCGAAGCACGAGGATCGCGAGCGCGGCGAGAACGAGCGCGCTCCCGTGCTCGTCGACCAGCGTCTCGGGCGTGGAACGCGCGAGGATGTCCACGAACCAGCCGATCATGAGATAGAGCGAGGATTCGAAGATCCCGACGGCGAAGGTTCCGAGGACGAGCACGATCAGCCATCCGCGCACGGGGCGCAGATAGTGCAGTGCGAAACGGCTCACGCCATCGGGAGGCGTCTTCTCCTCGTCGAAGGGGGCGAAGGGGTCGATCCGTCCTTCGAGCCGGTCATACATGTCTCAGCCTTTCCGGCGCCGCGCCCGCGACGCATCCCGTGTCCTTGACGAAACGCCGTGGCCGGATGATGACAGGGCATCATGCGCCTTGTCCTGTTCCAGCCCGACATCCCCCAGAATACCGGCACGATGGTCCGGCTCGCTGCCTGCCTCGGTGTGGCCGCCGATATCATCGAACCTGCCGGTTTCGACGTCTCCGACCGCCATTTCCGCCGCTCGGGCATGGATTATCTCGACGCCGTCGAGATCACCCGGCACCCCTCCTGGAGCGCCTTCGAGGCGTGGCGCGCCGAACGCGGCCTGCGCCTCGTCCTCGCCACGACCCGCGCCTCCGTCCCCTATACGCGCTTCGCCTTCGAACGGACCGACGCTATCCTGATGGGACGCGAATCCGCGGGCGCGCCCGATCACGTGCACGAAGCGGCGGATGCCCGTGTCGCCATTCCGATGCGCGCGGACCTGCGCTCGCTCAATGTCGCCGTATCGGCGGCGATGATCCTCGGCGAGGCGATGCGGCAGACGGGCGGATTCGACGCATTTCTCTAGCGGCGCGCCTCATGCGCGGCGCAGCACGCTCACGTAGAACCCGTCGGTTCCCGTCAGGCGCGGGGTCATCTGGAGGCCGTGCCCGGTCGTCCGAACGACGGCTTCAAGCGATTGCAGTCCCGCCCCGGCAAGCATGTCAGGAACGGAGACGGCCGCGAAATCCGGCCGGCGCGCGAGAAGGCCCGCGATCGCCTCATCGTTCTCGGCCGGCAGAATCGAGCAGGTGACATAGACGAGCCGTCCGCCGGGCTTCGTCAGTTCCGCGGCGCGCTCGAGCACATTCTCCTGCTCGCGCCGGCGCAGCTCGAGGCTGCCCGGGCGCAGACGCCATTTGGCGTCGGGATTGCGCCGCCAGGTGCCGGTCCCGGTGCAGGGCGCGTCGACGAGGACGCAATCGGCCGTTCCCCCGAGATCGGCAATGGGGTCCTCCTTGCCGCGCGGCGTGCGGACCTGGACGTCGCGGACGCCTGCCCGCGTCAGGCGCTCGTGGATCGGCGCAAGCCGGCGCATGTCGGAATCGGTGGCGTAGATCTGCCCCTGATTCTCCATCGCCGCCGCGAGCGCGAGCGTCTTCCCTCCGCCCCCGGCGCAGAGATCGACGACCTGCTCGCCCGGCTTCGCCGCCGCGATCAGGGCCGCGAGCTGCGAGCCCTCGTCCTGGATCTCGAACAGGCCCTTGATGAATTCCGGCTCGCTCTGGAGCGCCGGGCCGCGCCCGTCCTCTCCGATCGGGATCCGCAATCCGAAGGGCGCGTGCGGGGTCTCGATCGGGGCGAGATGGGCAAGCGCGTCCTGCAACTCCACGCGCGTCGTCCTGAGCGTGTTGGCGCGGATGTCGAGCGGCGCGCGGCCGCACAGGGCCTGCATTTCGGGAACGAGATCATCGCCGAAAAACGCCGCGAGCGGCTCCTCGATCCACTCCGGAAAATCACCCGCGACATGGGCGGGAGCGCCTGCGAGCGCGCCTGGGGCGTCGCCCGGAAGGCGTCCGCGCTCGGCCTCGCTCAGCGGCGCGGGTGCGAAGCGCTCGCCGTTGAACAGGCGCTCGATCGCCGCGGGGTCGAGGCCCCGCTGGAGCGCGAGCGCGCCGATCATTACCGCGCGCGGCGCGTCGTCGCCCATCAGCCACGCGGCGGACGACCTGCGGCGCAGGCCGTCATAGACGAGCGAGGCGATGGAGGCGCGGTCCTTCGAGCCGGCGAACCGGTGCGACAGCCCCCAGTCCTTGAGCGCGTCGGACGCGGGACGCCGCCGCGCCGCGATATCGGCGAGGATGTCGATGGCGGCGGAGATGCGGGCTGCTGGGGTCATCAGGGTGCAATCAGTATGGAGAGGGCGAAGCGGATCCACATCCCGGCGAGGACGATGAATCCGACGATATAGGCCGGGCCGCGCCAGCGCACGTCGTTGGACGTGACGTGGACGGCGGCATGGACGAGACGGCTCGCGACGAAGAGCCACGACATCGCGACGAAAGCAAGATCGGCCTTTCCGGCGATCAGCGCGAAGGCCACGAGCGCGTAATAGAAGATCGGCAGCTCGAGCTGGTTGTGGAACGCGTTGGCGATCTGCTGCACGCGCGGCGGCCAGGATTTCTCGCCGAGCGCGATGTCCCGGACGCGCACCTCCTTGCGCCCCACCGCCGCATAGCGCACCCTCCCCATCCACAAGAGGAGCAGGAAGGCGAGGGCGACGAGGACGAAGACGGGGGAGAGGACGGCGGCAAGGCTCATGGCGTCTTGTGGCATTGCCTTGGCGGGACCGCAAGCGTCGCCGGGCGTGGCGGGATTGTTTCCGTTCTTGCACAAATCAAAGTCCGTCTTTGAAATTGAACCACGGTCGCCGCGCTGCTAGCCCTGAGACAAGAATTTCGGGAGGACAGTCATGACAGCGCAGCGGATCGAGATCGACGGGCTCCGGATCGCCCCCGAGCTTCACGCCTTCATCGAGAACGAGGCCCTTCCGGGCACAGGCGTCGCGGCGGACGCCTTCTGGCGCGGGCTTTCCGGGCTGATCCACGACCTCGCGCCGAAGAACCGCGCGCTTCTGGAGAAGCGCGTGGCGATCCAGGCGCGCATTGACGACTGGCACCGGGAGCGGCGCGGCAAGCCGTTCGATCTCCCGGCCTACAAGGATTTCCTGCGGGAGATCGGCTATCTCCTCCCCGAGGGGCCGGATTTCGCCGTCGAGACCGCCAATGTCGATCCGGAAATCGCGGAGATCGCGGGCCCGCAACTCGTCGTCCCGGTGATGAACGCGCGCTATGCCCTCAACGCCGCCAATGCGCGCTGGGGCTCGCTCTACGACGCGCTCTACGGAACCGACGCCATGGGCGACCTCCCCGCCGGATCGGGCTATGACCCCGCGCGCGGCGCGCGCGTGATCGCCTGGGCGAAGGCCTTCCTCGACGAGGCCGCGCCGCTGGCGCAGGGCGCCCATGCGGATGCGGCGGGATACACGGTGGCGGAAGGCGCGCTGCGGGTGACGCTCGGCAACGGTGCGCAGACGGGGCTGAAGGATCCGGCGCAGTTCGCGGGTTTCGCCGGCGCGGCTGACGCTCCCTCGGCGGTTCTCCTGAAGCATAACGGCCTGCATGTCGAGATCGCCATCGATCGCGAGCACATGATCGGAAAGACCGATCCGGCGGGCGTCAGCGATGTCGTCCTCGAGGCCGCGATCTCGACGATCATGGATTGCGAGGATTCGGTCGCGGCAGTGGACGCCGAGGACAAGGTCCTCGCCTACCGGAACTGGCTCGGCCTGATGAAGGGCGACCTGACGGAAGAGGTCGCGAAGGGCGGCAAGACCTTCACCCGCGCGCTCAACCCGGACCGCGTCTACACCGCGCCCGACGGTTCGAGCGTCACGCTGCACGGGCGCTCCCTGATGCTGGTGCGCAATGTCGGGCACCTGATGACGAACCCCGCCGTGCTCGACCGCGAGGGCAACGAGGCCCCCGAGGGGCTTCTCGACGGGATGATTACCGCGCTCTGCGCCATGCATGATCTCAAGCGCAATGGCAACTCGCGCGCGGGCTCGGTCTATATCGTCAAGCCGAAGATGCACGGGCCGGAGGAGGTCGCCTTCACCGACGAGATCTTCACCCGTGTCGAGCAGGCGCTCGGACTGCCGGCTAATACGCTCAAGGTCGGCATCATGGACGAGGAGCGCCGCACGACCGTCAATCTCAAGGAGTGCATCCGCGCCGCGAAATCCCGCGTCGCCTTCATCAATACGGGCTTCCTCGACCGCACCGGCGACGAGATCCACACTTCGATGGAGGCCGGGCCGATGATCCGCAAGGCGGACATGAAGTCCCAGCCCTGGATCAAGGCCTATGAGGACTGGAACGTCGATATCGGGCTCGCCTGCGGCCTGCGCGGCAAGGCCCAGATCGGCAAGGGGATGTGGGCCATGCCCGATCTCATGAAGGCGATGCTGGAGCAGAAGATCGGGCACCCGATGGCTGGCGCGAACTGCGCCTGGGTGCCCTCCCCGACCGCCGCGACGCTGCACGCGACGCATTATCACAAGGTCGACGTCAAGGCCCGCCAGGCCGAGCTCGCCTCCCGCCCCCGCGCCAGCCTCGACGACATCCTCACCATCCCGCTCGCCGACCGCCCCAACTGGTCCGAGGAGGAGGTGCGCTCCGAGATCGAGAACAACGCGCAGGGCATTCTCGGCTATGTCGTGCGCTGGGTGGACCAGGGTGTCGGCTGCTCGAAGGTGCCCGACATCAACAATATCGGCCTGATGGAAGACCGCGCCACCTGCCGCATCTCCTCACAGCACCTCGCCAACTGGCTGCATCACGGCGTGGTCACGCGCGAGCAGGTGATGGAGGTGATGCAGCGCATGGCGCGGGTCGTCGACGGGCAGAACGCCGGCGACCCCGCCTACAGGCCGATGGCGCCCGGCTTCGACGGCCCCGCCTTCAAGGCCGCCTGCGATCTCGTCTTCGAGGGCCGCGTGCAGCCGTCCGGCTACACGGAGCCGGTGCTCCACAGGCGGCGGCTGGAACTGAAGGCGGGCTGAGGGGGCCTTAGGTTCGGCCCGGCAATCTCTGGCGCGCGCGTCCCTCGTGTCACCCCAGTCGCGCATCCCTCCGGCGCGCATCCCTGCCGTGTCATCCCCGGCGGCGCGAAGCGCCGGGAAGGGGATCCCGGCGCCAACGTCGAGACAGCGCCTCCTCCCCCGCCTGGGACGGTGAGGGAGTGGCGAAGCGCGCTTCAACGGGGATCCCGTCGCGCCCTTCGATGCGCCCTTCGATCAACCGCGCGCTCAATCCTGCACGCCCCCCCACCCCGGCCCTCCCCGCCGCAAGCGGGGGGAGGGAGTGGCGTGGCGCTGCCTGCGACTTCCTCCGAACCGCGCATCCCCCTCGGCGCGCATCCCTGCCGTGTCATCCCCGGCGGCGCGAAGCGCCGGGAAGGGGATCCCGGCACCAACGTCGAGACAGCGCTCCGTCCCCCGCCTGCGGGCCGGTGATCGCTCACGCAATGACGTTCAGCGGTGCACGCCCACCATTGCCGTGAGGCCGCCGTCGATGGGGAGGACCGCGCCGGTGACATAGGCTGCCGGCTCGCTAAGGAGGAAGGCGGCGAGACCCGCGACCTCCTGCGGCCGCGCGAAGCGTCCCGCCGGGATCTGCTTCTCCATGCCTTCGCGATAGGCGGCGTAGGGGGCCATCATGTCGGTATCGATGAAGCCCGGCGCGATCACGTTGACCGTGACGCCGCGCTTCGCCGTCTCGATGGCGAGCGTGCGCGCATAGGAAAGAAGCGCGCCCTTAGAGGCCGCATAGGCGGCGTTGCCGGCGCTCGCCTGGAGCGCGGCGACGGAGCCGATCGCGACGATGCGGCCCGCGCGGGCGCGCAGCATGCCGCGCATGAGCGCCTTGGCGATGCGGGTGAAGGACCAGAAATTCACCTGCATGGCGGCTTCCGCCTTGTCCTGCGACATCATCGCGGTGAGCGCGTCGTAGGATTGTCCCGCATTGTGCACGAAGCCGAAATAGACCTCGCTCTCGATCCGCTCGCAGAAGCCCTCGAGCGCCGCCTTGTCGGCGAGATCGAGCTGCATCCCGTTGACGGCGCGTCCGGGATGCGCGTCGACGAGCTCCTGCGCCAGGGCGCGCGCCGCCTCCGCCGAGGACCGGTAGGTGAAGTCGACATCGTATCCGCCGGCGACGAGGGCGCGCACGATCTCGGCGCCCACGCCCTTGCCCCCTCCCGTGACGAGGACCTTCTTCGTCATGACGGCTGCTCCCGCGTCAGGCTTGCTTTCACACCGGCTCCGCGGCGAGGACGAGGCAGGTGTTCTGCCCGCCGAAGCCGAAGGAATTCGACAGGACGACGCCGACCTGCGCGTCGCGCGCCACGTTCGGCACCACGTCGAGCGGGATCGCCGGATCGGGCATCGCGTAGTTGATCGTCGGCGGAATGCGGCCATTGGCGATGGTCATCAGCGAGAACACCGCCTCGACAGCGCCGGCAGCCGTGAGCGTGTGGCCGATCATCGACTTGTTCGACGAGATCGGGACGCCGAGCATGCGCTCGCCGAGGACCGCCGTAAGGCCCATCGCCTCCATCTTGTCGTTCTCGGGCGTACCGGTGCCGTGCGCGTTCACATAATCGATCGCGTCCGGCGTCAGCCCCGCATCCGCGATCGCCGCCTCGATCGCCGCGATGATCGGCGCTCCGTCCGGGCTCGAGCGCGTGCGGTGGAAGCCGTCGCCCTTCTCGCCGCAGCCGAGGAGGTATCCGAGGATCGTGGCGCCGCGCGCCACCGCGTGCTCGGCGTTCTCCAGCACCAGCGCCGCGCCGCCCTCGCCCATGACGAATCCGTCGCGGTTCCTTGCGAAGGGCTTTGCGGCCGCTTCCGGAACCTCGTTCTGGGTCGAGAGCGCCGAGAGCAGCGAGAAGCGGATCAGCGCCTCCGCATGGACCGACCCGTCCGTGCCGATGCACAGCGCCGCCGGCGCCTCGCCGCGCCGGATCGCCTCGATGCCGAGCTGGATCGCGGTCGCGCCGGAGGAGCAGGCGGTCGAAAGCGAGATCGGGGAGCCCTTCGTCCCGAAGCGCTCCTGCAGCCGCTCGGCCACCGTGCCGAACAGGAAGAGATCGTGCCAGGCCTTGAACGCGCCGCTTCCCGCCGCCTTCAGGAGATCGGCATAGGTGACGTCGCCCGTCTGCCCGGAGGCGCGGGCAAGGGCAATCCGCTGCGGCCATTCGATCTCGACCGGGGGCACCGCGACGAAGAGCGATCCGGGGAAATCCGCCTTCGCGCCGATGCCGGATTGCGCCAGCGCCTCCTCTGCGGCCCGCGTCGCGAATTCCTGCGACAGGAGGGGCGCGCAGACCGGTTCCGTCGTGATGAAATCGACGGTGCCGGCGATCGTGGTGCGCAGTCCCTCCGTCGGGAAGCGCCTGATCCGGTGGATGCCCGAGCGCCCGGCGGTGAGCTGCGCCCAGTTGTCGTCCTTGCCCTGTCCCAGCGACGTGACCACGCCCATGCCGGTGACGGCGACGAGCGGACGTCCCTGTCGATCGCGATATGCGCCAGCCATCACGGCCTCCTCAATGCGCGCGCGAGAGGCGGATCACACCCTCGCCGCGCCAGTGTCCGACGGAAGTGACAACCGCCTCCGGCGCCTCGCCCTGCGCAACCAGCCGCGCGGCGAGCGCGACGCCCGCCGGGACCTGCCCTTCCATCATCTGGCCGAAGGCGTCGTGGCTCGACAGGATGCGGGCGCCGGGAGCGAGATCCGAGAGTGCCGCGCGCTCCTCCTCCGTCCTTCCGGCCACGCCCGTCGCGCCGGAGACGACGAGCGCCTCGGGGCCGGGCTTCACCTCGTTCCAGAGCCTTGCGAGCGAGCGCGTGACATTACCTGCCGCGCGCGGCGACAAATCGGAGCCGATTTCGTCGATCTTCGCGAGAATGGGCGCGCCGCGCCGCTCGGCATGTTCGCGCGATTCGAGCACGAGGAACGCGCCGCCCGAGCCCGGAATGAAGCCGCCGCCATCCCTCATGCGATCCCAGACGCTCGCGAAGGGCCTTTTCCAGAGAAAGCCGCCCATCTCGTAGAGCATCAGGATGTCCGGGCGCTGCGCATTGTAGGAGCCGCCGACGAGGAAGATCTCGTTCTGGCCCGAGCGGATGCGGGCATGGGCGATCCGCACGGCGTCGACGCCCGCCTGCTCCTCCCCCATGAAGGTGCGCGAGGCGCCGGTGACGCCGTGGACGATCGAGATGTTGCCCGCCAGGAGATTCGAAAGTTGCGCCAGGAACAGCGTCGGGCGCACGTCGCTCATCAGGCGCTCGTTGAGAAACGCCTCGGGATTCGGCTGATGGGGTATCTGCGTCAGGATCTGCCCGTCGACGGCGAAGTCGCGCTCGCCGCCGCCCGCCGCGACGATGAGGTTCATGACGTTCTTGAGGGCGGGGTCCTCCTTCGCGCCCGCATCGTCGAGGGCGAGGCCGGCTGCGAAGACCCCAAGCTTCTGCCACAGCTCCATCTGGCGCTGGTCGGACTTCTTCGGGATCTGGGCGTCGAAGGCGATGTCGGCGACCGGATGGACAGGGAACGGCGCGAATTTCTCCGCGTCGAGGACGGGAGGAGACGCCCCGGTGAGCGCAGCAAGATTCGGCGCGACGCCGATTCCCGCGCTCGTCACGATTCCCGTTCCCGTCACGACGACGTCGCGTGCGTTCATGTCAGGCGGCCTCCAGCAATCCGATCCGGCGCGCCTGGGCGCGCATCTGCTCGTCGAGCCCATCCGGGAAGGGCATGGTCTTGAAGCGCAGTTCCGCGTCGCAGATCGCCTTGCCGTCGACGGCGATCCTGGCCTTCGTCACCGCATAGCCGGAGCCTTCATGCTCGAGGGATGCCGTGATGTCGAGCACCGTGCCCGGCCCGACAAAGGTGCGGAAGCGCGCCTTGTCGACCGCCATGAGGAACGGCATGTGGGTGAAATCCATCAGGCCGAGAACCAGGTAGCCCGAGGCCTGCGCCATGGTCTCGGTCAGGAGGACGCCCGGCACGAGGGGATGACCGGGAAAATGGCCTTCGAAGACGGGGCTCGTCCCCGGAACGACCGACCGCGCCGCCAGCGTCTTCGCATCGCGGTCGAGCGAGACCACATGGTCGATCATTTCGAAATATTCGAGGCGCATGACCTGCCCTTGCCTGCCTTCGGCGTGCCCCGCCGCTTCCTTCCGGCGCTCGCCAGGATCGGCCTGCGGCCGGTCAGCCCTGCTTGGCGGCGACGAGGCCGTCGATGCGGGCGACGAGATTCTTGAGCACGAAATACTCTTCCGCCGGAGCCTTGCCCTCGTTGACCTCCTGCGTCCACTGCTCGAGCGGAAGCTTGATGCCGAAGGCCTTGTCGATGGCGAAGGCGATATCGAGGAAGGCGAGCGAATCGATGCCGAGATCGTCGATCGCGTGACTCTCCGGCGTGACCTGGTCGCGGGGGATGTCGGCGGTGTCGGCGATGATGTCGGCAACGGTGTCGAAAGTGGAGGACATCGGGTCGCTCGCTCCGGTGGTTGTCACGGCGGCTCCCGGACATCCGGCAAAAGGCCGTCTGCCCCATGCAAGCCGCCATGATGGGGTTCGAAGCGCTTCCCTTACACGACCGACGCCGCGCGGGCAACAGCGGGAAATCGCCCTCCACATGGACACCGGGCCCCTCTCCCGGCGGAAGAGGAGCCCGGCATGTCACGCGGCCCGGAAGAGCCTCGCTCCCCGCGCCTCAGTAGCGGTAGTGATCCGGCTTGAACGGGCCGGTCTCGGAGACGCCGATATAGGCGGCCTGGTCGGGACGCAGCGTCGAGAGCTTCGCGCCCACCTTCGCGAGATGCAGGGCCGCGACCTTCTCGTCGAGATGCTTGGGCAGCACGTAGACCTTCTTCTCGTACTTGCCGTCGTTCTGCCAGAGCTCGATCTGGGCGAGCGTCTGGTTCGTGAACGAGGCCGACATGACGAAGGAGGGATGCCCCATCGCGTTGCCGAGATTCACGAGGCGGCCCTCGGAGAGCAGGATGATGCGCTTGCCGTCGGGGAACTCGATCTCGTCGACCTGCGGCTTCACGTTGTGCCACTTGAAGTTCTTGAGCGCGGCCACCTGAATCTCGTTGTCGAAATGGCCGATATTGCAGACGATCGCCCGGTCCTTCATCGCGCGCATGTGATCGGCGGTGATGACGTCCTTGTTGCCTGTCGCCGTGACGAAGATGTCGGCGCGCGGGGCGGCGTCCTCCATCGTCACGACCTCGTAGCCCTCCATCGCGGCCTGGAGCGCGCAGATCGGATCGACCTCGGAGACGAGGACGCGGCAGCCGGCCTGGCGCAGCGACGCGGCGGAGCCCTTGCCGACATCGCCGTAGCCCGCGACCATGGCGACCTTGCCGGCCATCATCACGTCGGTGCCGCGGCGGATGCCGTCGACGAGCGATTCGCGGCAGCCATAGAGGTTGTCGAACTTGGACTTCGTGACCGAGTCGTTCACGTTGATGGCCGGGAAGAGGAGCTTGCCCTCCTTGGCCATGATGTAGAGGCGGTGCACGCCCGTGGTCGTCTCCTCCGAGACGCCCTTGATCGCGCCGGCGATCTCGGCAAACCATCCCTTCGGCTTTTCGGAAAGCAGGCGGCGGATCAGCGCGAAGAGAATCTCCTCCTCCTCGGAGCCCGGCTTGTCGAGGAAGGCCACGTCGCCCTGCTCGGCGCGCAGGCCGAGATGGACCAGCATGGTCGCGTCGCCGCCATCGTCGAGGATCATGTTGGGCGTACCGCCGCCATGCCAGTCGAACAGCTTGGCGGTGTAGTCCCAGTACTCCGTCAGCGTCTCGCCCTTCCAGGCAAAGACGGGAATGCCCGCGGCGGCGATGGCCGCGGCGGCGTGATCCTGCGTGGAGTAGATGTTGCAGGAAACCCAGCGGATATCGGCGCCGAGAGCCTGGAGCGTCTCGATCAGCACCGCGGTCTGGATCGTCATGTGCAGCGAGCCCGCGATGCGCGCGCCCTTGAGCGGCTGGCTCGCGCCGTATTCCTCGCGCAGGGCCATCAGGCCCGGCATTTCGCTCTCGGCGATGGCGATTTCCTTGCGGCCCCAATCCGCGAGGCCGATATCCTTGACGATGTAGTCCTTCGACATGTTCTCAATCCTCTGCTCGAACTTTGGCGCTGTCCTAGCAGAGGACGGCGCGCAGGGCAATCAAGATATAAACATGTCTTTATATGTTTCCGGGGCCGATTTCACCTATAGGTGCTAGAGGTTGCGATCAATCTCGCTTACCCTGCCCGGATTTCCCCGGGGAGAGTCGCCGATGGTCGACCTGCGCTCGCTCGAAGTCTTCTACTGGGTGGCGCGCCTCGGCTCATTCCGGGGGGCTTCGGAGCGTTTGCACACGACGCAGCCTGCAGTGTCGCAGCGAATCGCGGGTCTCGAGGCGCATTTGGGGGTACGGCTCTTCGACCGGGGGTCGCGCGCGGTGACGCTTACGGCGAAGGGGCGGGAGCTGCTCGATTACGCCGATCGCATGCTGCGCCTGCGCGCGGAAATGCTGGTGGCCGTCTCCGAGCCGTCGGGTCAGAGCGGCGTGCTGCGCCTCGGTGTGTCGGAGACCATCGTTCACACGTGGCTTTCGGCCTTCATCGAGCGGGTGCACACGCTCTACCCCGCAGTGACCCTCGAAATTGACGTCGACGTATCACCGGTCCTACGCGACGCACTCGTGGATAATCGCATCGATCTGGCCTTTCTGCTCGGACCGGTCAGTCATCCGCACGTCGTCAATTACGATCTCGCCCGCTACCCGCTCGCGCTGGTCGCCCGCAGCGATCTGCCGCTGCCGCCCGAGCCCCTCGACGTAGAGGATCTCAATCGGCTGCGGATCATCACCTATCCGAGAACGACCCGGCCGCACATCGCCGTACGCGAGATGCTGACGCGTCGTGGACTGCCTCCACCGCGTCTGTTTTCGACCGCCTCGCTGTCGACGATGGTGCGCATGACGCTGGACGGCATCGGGCTCGGCATCATCCCGGCCGCTGTCGTCAGCCGCGAAGTGAGGGACGGGGTTCTGCGCATCGTCGATTGCACGGTCACCCTGCCGGAGCTGGCATTCACCGCGACGCATGCTGTTTCTCCGGACGCCAACCTGACCCGGCTTCTCGCGAATCTCGCCGTGGAAACGGCGCGAGGGGGAGACGCGTGCGATAAGGAGCGCTTATCGCTGGCCATCCGAGATTACGATTAGAGCTAAACACAACTTCGTGCTTCGATTGCACCGTCCGCAACGGAGCGTCGAAACGGCCATGCCACTCCCCCCGTCTCACACCGGCTCTGCCCCCGCCCGGGAGGCCCGACAGCTGCGGGAGCAGGCGCGCCGCGGGGAGTTCACCGGTCACACCGCAGGCCTCGCGCCGGGCTACGTGCAGGGCAATCTCGCCATCCTGCCGGCCGCTTTCGCAGCCGATTTCCTGCTCTTCTGCCAGCGCAATCCGAAGCCCTGCCCGATCGTCGGCATCTCCGATCCCGGCTCTTTCACGATCCCCGCCCTCGGCGCGGATATCGATCTGCGGACGGATCTTCCACGCTACCGGGTCTGGTGCGACGGAGAACTCGTCGAGACAGTCACCGACGTGCGCTCCTGGTGGCGCGAGGATCTGGTGGCCTTCGTTCTGGGCTGTTCCTTTTCCTTCGAGGAGGCGCTGGTCGAAAACGGCGTGCCCATGCGCCATCACGAGGGCCACGGCAACGTTCCGATGTACCGCACGGCGCTTCAGACGGTGCCGGCTGGACCGTTCTCCGGGCCTCTCGTCGTTTCGATGCGTCCGCTCAGGCCCGCCGAAGCCATTCGCGCCGTTCAGATCACAACCCGGTTTTACGCCGTGCACGGCGCGCCGGTCCATCTCGGCATGCCGGAAGCGATCGGGATCGAGGATCTCTCCCGTCCCGATTACGGCGAACCGGTTGAAATCCGCCCCGACGAGCTGCCCGTGTTCTGGGCCTGTGGCGTGACGCCTCAGGCCGCGATCCGGGCCGCCCGCCCTCCGATCGCCATCACGCACGAGCCCGGCTGCATGCTGGTGACGGATCTCACGAACGCCCGTCTCGCTGTCCTGTGAGCAGGCGGCTTTTCCAAACGTCACAACGTGACCGCAAGCACAACCAGAGAAGGGAATCACGATGAAGAAGCACATTCTGACGACCTGCACGATCGCGCTCATCTCGACGGGCGCCATGGCAGCGGAGCTGCCGCGCACCGAGCTGAAGGTGGTCGGCGCGTGGGGCAGCCTGTCACAGTACAAGAACTACGAGCGCCCGTTCTGGATGGAGGAGATTCCGGAGGCGTCCGGGGGAGCGGTCACCGCCGAGATCACGCCCTTCAACGAAATGGGCCTCAAGGGTGCCGAAATCTTCCGCCTGATGCGTCTCGGCGTGATCGACTTCGGTTCGACGGTTCTCGGCTACGTCTCGGGTGACGACGCCCGCAACGAGGCGATCGACCTCGCCGGCCTCGCTCCCGACATCGAGACGGCACGCGCCGTTTCCGAAGCCTACAAGCCGGTGCTCGACGACTTCTATCGCGAACAGTACGGCATCAAGGTCCTCGGCGTATGGCCCTATCCCGCGCAGGTGATCTACTGCAACGTCGAGATCAGAGGGCTCGAGGATCTCGAGGGCAAGCGCGTGCGCGCCGCGGGCCGCTCGATCGCGGAGTTCGTCGAGGCGCTGGGCGGCACCGGCATCACGATGGCCTTCAGCGAAGTCGTCCCCGCGCTTCAGAACGGCGTCATCGACTGCGCCATCACCGGCACGCTGTCGGGTAACGCCGCCAAGTGGACCGAGGTGACGACGCATCTCTACGCGCTCCCGATCGGCTGGAGCCAGGTCATGCACGCGGTCAACATCAACCGCTGGGAGAGCCTCGATCCCGCCGTCCGGGAATTCCTGGAGACGAAGATCGGTGAGCTCGAGGAGCGGATCTGGGAGGCAACCGCCGAGGAGACCCAGCAGGGTTTCGACTGCAATGCCGGTCTCGACAGCTGCACCATGGGCGTGAAGGCCAACCTTACGCTGGTTCCCGTCAGCGAGGGCGACCGCGAGATCCTGGCCAACGTGCTGTCCGGGACCATCGTGCCGCAGTGGGCGGCGCGCTGCACCGGCGATTGCGTGCCGCGGTGGAACGAGACTGTCGGTGCGGTCCTCGGCATGACTGCCGGCGAGTAGGGCGCCCGAACATTCCCGAGCGTCATCGCATCTCCCATGGCGATGGCGGGGGCGGGGGGCGGCGGTCGATCCCTCGGATCGCCGCCCCCGGAACAGCTTTGGACGTCTGACCACCGGCGGCGCAGCATGCTTAAGTAGATGCGCTGCAGTTACAGCAATTCATGATCCGTATCGCCGCGCGTGCGGCCGAATCGGGGCAGACTCATGACCAGACTCATTGACCGTTGGATCGGCCTGACCGATCGCATCTCCACCTGGGCCGTGCGTTTCGCCGGTTTCCTGATCCTCCTCGCAGCGCTGCTCGTCGGCTATGAGGTGGTCGTGCGGAAAGTGTTCGGCATCACCATCGGCGGCGCCGACGAACTCTCCGGCTACGCCTTCGCCATCGGCACGACCTGGGCGCTCTCCTTCACGCTTCTGCGCCGCGCGAATGTCAGGGTCGATGCCCTCTACGCGCGCCTCCCGGCCAGGGTCACCGCGGCGCTCGACGTCCTCGCGCTGTTCGCCATGCTGCTCTTCATCTCGCTCCTTGTCTGGCGCGGCTGGTACGTGCTGGTGGACACGCTGAACTTCGAGACCCGCGCCCCGACTCCGCTGGCCACGCCCCTCTGGATGCCCCAGACGCTCTGGCTCTTCGGTTACGCGCTCTTCCTCTTCACCATCGTACCTCTGATCCTGCGCGCATCCGCCGCGCTGATCGAAGGCGACCTTCCGAAGGTCCGCGCCCTCGCAGGAGCCCGCACCCTCGAAGAAGATGCCGGCCTCGAGGTCGAGCAGGCACACAGCCTCGTCAAGTCCAGCCAGCCCGCAACCGCGACGGAGCGCTGATTCCATGCTGCCCACCTCCCTCTCGCTCCTCGTCGGTCTTCTCGCGCTTTCGATCCCCGTCGCCGCGGGCCTCGGGGTGCTCGCGCTGCTCCTGGCGCTGCTCTACTCCCCCCTGCCGCTCCCCCTTGCGATGGGGGAGATCGCATGGTCCACGGGGCAGGACTTCCTCCTCGTCGCGATCCCGATGTTCATTATGCTGGGTGAGATCCTGCTGCGTTCCGGCGTCGCCGAGCGCATGTACGGCGCCATGGTGAAGTGGCTCTCGTGGCTTCCCGGCGGCCTGATGCACTCGAATGTCGGCTCCTGCGCCATCTTCGCGGCTACGTCCGGCTCGTCGGTCGCGACTGCCGCGACCGTCGGCACGGTGGCGCTGCCGAACATCAGGACCCAGGGCTACAATGAGCGCCTCTTCCTCGGGACGCTGGCGGCGGGCGGTACGCTCGGCATTCTCATCCCGCCTTCGATCAACCTCATCATCTTCGCCGTCCTGACCGACACCTCGATCCCGAAACTCTATCTCGCCGGCATCATTCCGGGCATCGGTCTTGCGCTCCTGTTCATGGTGATGGTGGCGATCGCGTGCACGCTGCGCCCGAAATGGGGAGGAACGAAGGTGAAGGTGACCTGGGCGGAGCGTTTCGCCGCCCTGCCGCATCTCGCGCCGCCGCTGGGCATCTTCCTCATCGTCGTGGGGTCGATCTATGCCGGTCTCGCCACGCCCACCGAGGCTGCCGCGCTGGGCGTGATCGCGGCCCTCGTGCTCGCGGCGTGGCACCGCAGGCTCTCGGTGGCGATGCTGCTCGAGGTCTTCGAGAACACGATGCGCACGACGGCGATGATCATGCTGATCATCATCGCGGCCTACTTCCTGAACTTCGTCATCAGTGCCATCGGCCTGACCACGTTGCTGACGGACGCCGTCTCCGGCCTCGGCCTGAACAAGTGGACGATGCTGCTCGTCATCATCGTCTTCTACCTCATCCTCGGCTGCTTCATGGAGACACTCTCCATGATGATCACGACGATCCCGATCATCGCCCCGGTGATGGTGGCGCTGGGCTTCGACCCGCTCTGGGTCGGCATCGTGATCGTGATCCTGATCGAGGCGGCCCTGATCACCCCGCCGATCGGGCTCAATCTCTACGTCGTGCAGTCCCTGCGCACGAGCGGCAGCCTGAACGACGTGATCTTCGGCGTGCTGCCCTTCGTTCTCGCGATGCTCTTGATGATCGCGCTGCTCGCGATCTTCCCCGGGATCGCCCTTTGGCTGCCGAACGCCTTCGGGTGAGCCGCCATCCGGACTGCAGCAGGCGAGAGGCGAGACATCACCTTCAGTTTCGGGCCCGTCGGCAGGCTGCATCGCCCCGAGGTTGCGTTTTCCGCAATCTTGTTAGGCGACCATTAAAACCAGTCATGCCAGCGTCGCGACCGGTCCAGCCGGCGGGTGCCGGAGCGGATTTCCGGGGGGAAGAATTGAAGATCGTCGTGGTGGATTCGAGCAGGGTGGTCCTGCGGATCATCGCCGGGCTCCTCGAGCCGCGGGGACACGAGGTCCTGACTTTCACGGATTCACGCGAGGCCCTGATCCGCGTGGCGGGGGACGAGGAGGTCGAGGCCGTTCTCACCAGCCTCGAGACCCGCCCCATCGGGGGGATCGAGCTGTGCTGGTCGCTTCGCCTCATCGCCAATGCGAGCCGCCCCCTCTGCATCATTGCGATGTCGTCCCTGGCCAATCCCCGGAACCTCTCCGAGGCGCTCGATTCGGGGGCGGACGACTTCATCTCCAAGCCCCCGGTTCCGGAGGAGCTGCACGCGCGGCTGCGGGCGGCGCAGCGGCTCAATACCATGCAGCAGGAGCTGATCCGGCAGGCCCGCACGGACGGCCTCACGGGGCTCCTCAACCGCAGCGCGTTTCTCGCGCGGCTCGATGCCGCCCGGCCGGATGACGGAGAGCAGCCCGGCCTTGCCCTCGTCCTCGCGGATATCGACAATTTCAAGAACCTCAACGACACCTACGGCCACGATATCGGCGACGAAGCGATCCGGCGGACCGGGGCCGTCTTCGCCCGCGAGGCCTGTGCGGAGGGCGGCTTCGCGGCCCGTTTCGGCGGCGAGGAGTTCGTTCTCGCCTTGCCGGGACGCGGCGAGGACGACGCCTTGCGCGTGGCGGAGCGGCTTCGCCACGAGGTCGGAGCGATCGAGATCCTCTCCGACCGGGGCGCCGTGCGCTTCACGAGCAGCTTCGGCATCGGTTCATGGCGCCGGGGCGACACGCTCGAGCAGCTCTTCAAGCGGGTCGACACGGCCCTCTACGGGGCAAAGAACGCCGGCCGCAACCGCGTGGTCCCCGCCGCCCCCGCACAATCGTCAATCCGGATCGCCTGAGGGTTCCTGCAGGACGCTTTCAGGCTGTCGCCCTCTGGAGACACGGTTTCATCGCCTGCTCCTGCTGCCGGATGCAGCCGGGGATGCGCGAGGCCGCCATCGGCTTTCCGAAGAGGAAGCCCTGCGCCTGCCCGCAATCGTTGTCGCGCAGGAACCGGGCCTGCGACAGGGTCTCGACTCCTTCGGCGATTACGTCGATCGAGAGGCTGCGTCCCAGGCCGATCACCGCGGAGACGATCGCCGCATCGTCGGCGTCGTTCTCGATGTCGCGCACGAAGGACCGGTCGATCTTGATCTCGTCGACCGGAAAGCGCTTGAGATGCGTCAGCGACGCGAACCCGGTGCCGAAATCATCGAGGGCGATCCGCACGCCCGCCTCGTGCAGCACGCGCAAGGCGGCTCCGACCTTGCCGCCGTCATTGCCGAGGAACACGCTCTCCGTCACCTCCACCGAGAAATGGCGGGTTGGAACGCCGGCCTCGGCGAGCAGGCCGAGGATGCCGGTGGCGACACCGCTGTCGCCGAAATCGGCGGGCGACAGGTTGACCGCAACGCAGCCGGGATCGACCCCCGCATCGAGCCATGACCGGATGTCGCGCATCACATGCGTCACGATCGTCCGGCCGATTCCGAGCGCCAGTTCCTGGCTCTCGAAGGCCGAGGCGAAGGAGGCGGGCGTCAGGAGGCCGCGCTCAGGATGCCGCCAGCGCGCGAGCGCCTCGAAGCCGATGATCTCACCGGAACGCAGGTCGATCTTGGGCTGGTAGAAGGGCGCTATTTCGCCCGCCTCGAGGGCGCCGCGCATCTCCCGCGCGATCTGCAGCCGCATGGCGGCGAGATCGCGCATGTGCGGCTCGTAGACGAGGGCTCGGCTGTCGCCGCCGGTCTTGGCGGCGTAGAGCGCCATTTCCGCATCCTTCATCAGTTCGCCGGCGCTTGCGTGATGCTCGGGGAACAGGGCGATGCCGGCGCTCGCGCGGCAGGTCAGGACGAGCGCGCCGTGGGCAATGTCGCGGCGCAGTTCCTCGAGCAGGCTCGCGGCCAGTGTGCGGACCTCCTCGGCGGGACCGTTCTGAACGAGAAGAACGCCGAATTCGTCGCTGCCGAGGCGCGCGATCATGCCGCGGGCGCCGATGGCCTTGCGCAGCCGATCCGCGGTCTCGCGCAGGATCGTGTCGCCGGCCTCATGCCCGACCGAATCGTTGACGCCCTTGAAGTCGTCGATGTCGAGCAGGATCAGGACGCAGCGCGATCCCTCCACGGCCGCGGCCCGCAGACTCGCATCCAGTCGCATCTGGAAGAAGCGCCTGTTGGGCAGGCCCGTCAATCCGTCGTGGTTGGCGGCGCGCCACGCCCGCTCCTCGGAGGCCTTGCGGTCGGTGATGTCGTAGGTGACGCCGATGATCCGGCGGCCGCCGGTCCCGTCCCTGATCTCGGTCCCGCGCGAGGACAACCACATCAGCCGGCCGTCGGGGTGGCGATAGCGAAGCTCGGCGATGCGCATGTTCCCGCCGGGCGCGTAGGCCTCGAAGAAGAGGGCGCGGTCCTCGGGGTGGATGTTGGCGAGATAGCTGTCCAGATCCGTTGCATCGATGCCGAGGATCGCCTGGGAATTGTCGCTTCGGTTGGTCCTGTTGCGCTCCGGGTCGAATTCCCACGCCACCATGCGGGCCGCGGTGAGGGCGAGGCGCAGGCGCTCCTCGCCTCTGCGCAATTCGTCCTCCGCCACATGACGGTCATGCTCGTCCGCGCAATTTCCGATCCACTCCCTCACCACGCCGGATTCATCGAGCAACGGCGCGACGCGGATCCGCGTCCAGCGATACGCGCCATCACCGGCGCGAACCCTGTGGACGCCGCTCCACGCCCGCGCCTGCCGCCGCGACCGCTGCGCCTGCCGCCAAAGGGAAGGCCTGTCGTCGGGATGCACCATGGCCACCCAGGACAGGCCGAGGTAATCCTCCACCAGAAGCGTCGAGAATTGCCCCGAGAGCGAGACCTCCACGACACGTCCATCAGGGCCGGCGCGAAACACCATCGAGGAACTCGCCTCCAGGAGCGCCCGATAGCGCTGCTCGGTGGAGAAGAGCGCCGATTGCGACGCCAGCGCCTCCCGTGTCGCGCGATGCAGGGCGACCTCAGAGACGACGACCTTCGAGAGTTCCGAAAGGAGTTCGAGATCAGCTTCGGCAAAATGCCGCGGCTCCCTCGAGAAGACGCAGAGGCTCCCGATGCTGACGCCGGGGGCGAGCACAAGCGGCGCGCCCGCACAGGCGCGCAGGCCTGTCGCCTGGAGAGCCTCCGCCGCATCCGCAAGGGGCGCATCTGCGTCTTGCCGCAGGCTTGCGAGAACGGAGGCGGACGCGGCGGCGCGCCGGCAGAACGGGAGCGCCTTCGCCGCATCGTCCGGGGAAATGCCGACGCTTCCCTTGAACCAGTGCCTCTCGCCGTCCTGCAAAAAGATCAGGGCGCTCGACGCCTCAAGCAGGACGCTTGCCATTTCGCAGATGCGGTCAAAGCCCTCCCCGGGAGCGGTCTCGAGCACATGGAGCGACCGGAGCGCCGCCTGTCGCGCATCCTCGACACATTCTGCGGCCTCACATCGCCCGATCCCCGGATCGTCGACGTGGTTCGGAATGCGGGCTGCTGCGGTGGTTGTCATCAAGGGTCCCGGCAATCGCTACGTATAGGAAGTGCGTCCGAAGATTCGGCGGCAGTCCAGTTTACGAATGCCGCCATTGTGCCTTCGGCCAATCAACGGGACGTTAAGATCGCCGCGAATAACACTGCAGGCTTGCAGTTGCGGCCAGGTTACATCCAAACAATTGAGGGATGTATAGAAGCCGCACCATGTTCGCCTTGCTCCCGCGCGGCGCAACGAGATGAGATCTGGCCGTGACGGAACCAGCATCGCGGGGATCCGCTCGCATGGTCGGCTGAACAATCTTGAGTAGAGTGACCCGCCGATGCGCACGTTTTTACTCCGGAGCGCCCGTTCTCTCATCGCCCGCCGCCCGGACGTTTCCTGCCGCCCGGACGTGCCGCAACGCGACATGCGCGTCCGTTTTTGCTACGACCGCCGGGTAGAGCCCGAGCCGAGAACCCGAACATGTACCAGCCGCCCCATTTCCGCGAGGATGATCCCGAGATCCAGCACGGGCTGATCCGCGCCTATCCCCTCGGCCTGCTCGTGACGGCGGGTCCGCAGGGCCTCATGGCGAACCCGATCCCCTTCCTGATCGATCCGCAGGAGGGCGAGCGGGGGCGGCTTCGGGCGCATCTCGCCCGCGCCAATCCGCAATGGCGCGATCTGTCCGCCTCCGGCGAATGCCTCGTCGTCTTCCAGGGGCCGCAGGACTACGTCACCCCCTCCTGGTACGCGACGAAGCGCGAGACCGGGAAGGTCGTGCCGACCTGGAACTACGCGACGGTCCATGTCTCGGGCCGGGCCTGCGTGATCCAGGATCAGCAATGGCTGCGCCGCCAGATCGACGACTTGACGCGGCTGCGCGAGGCGGCGCGTGCGGAACCCTGGGAGGTCGACGACGCGCCCGCCCCCTTCGTCGCGGCCCAGATCAAGGGGATCGTCGGCATCGAGATCGCGATCGACAGGATCGAAGGCAAGTGGAAGGTCAGCCAGAACCGCCCGGAGGCCGATCGCGAAGGCGTCGCCGCGGGGCTCGCCGGACAGGGCGAGGGCTCCGCCGCCATGGCGGCCCTTGTCGCGGAGCGGGCGCGGCGGTAACGGTTCTGGAGCAGAAGGAAGACACGCGATGGATATCGCTCTCGACGGCGCGACCCTGACGATCGACAACGCGGCCCGCGTCGCCCGCCCCGGCCCGGACGGCGCCTATGCCCGCGTCGCCCTCGCCCCCGCCGCCCGCGAGCGCATCGCCGCCACGCGCGACTTCATCGACCGCGAATGGATGCATGACGATGCGCCCCTGATGTACGCGTTCAATACAGGCGTCGGCCTGTTCAAGGACCAGCGCGTGCTGATCTCGGACATGGCGGCCTACCAGACGAAGACCGTCTACGCCCACGCCACCGGGATCGGCGAGCCCTTCGCCGAGGACGTGACCCGCGCCATGATGCTGATGCGGGCGAACGCCTTTGCCTCGAATTATTCCGGGCCGCGCGTCGAGCTCGTGGAGCGGCTCCTTGCCTTCCTCAATGCCGGCCTGCACCCGGTCATCCCGCAGAAGGGCTCCGTCGGGGCGTCGGGCGACCTCGCCCCGCTGGCGCATCTCGCCGGCGCGCTCTGCGGCTTCCCGGAGGCCGAGATGATCTGGCGGGGCCGGCGCATGCCCGCGCGCGAGGCCATCGCGGCGGCGGGGTTCGAGCCCGATATCGAACTGGGGGCGAAGGACGCGTCCGCCCTGATCAACGGCTCGACGACCTCCCTCGCCCTCGCGGCGCTCGCCGCCCACGACGCCCGGCGCCTGCTCAAGACGGTGGACATCGCGCTCTGCCTGACCCTCGAGGCCATGCGCGGCGAGCTTGCCGCCTTCGACCCGCGCCTGCAGCGGGCGCGCCCGCATCCGGGCCAGATGAAGGTCGCGCGCAACGTGCTGCGCATCCTCGACGGCAGCGGCTGGTGCGCGCAGGAGGCCCGCGAGGTGATCTTCCCCGACGAGCCGCGCCAGCCGGGGCAGAAGGCCGCCCCGCGGGTGCAGGACGTCTATTCCCTGCGCTGCGCGCCGCAGGTCCACGGCCCCGCGAACGAGGCGGTGGAGTATGTCGAGCGCATCGTCTCGACGGAGCTGAACGCGGCGACGGACAATCCGCTCATCGTCGATGACGGGCGCGGCGGCTATGTCTCGCTCTCCGGCGGGCATTTCCACGGGCAGTACATGGCGCAGGCCATGGACGTGCTCGCCATCGCGGTCGCCGACATCGCCGCGATCTCCGAGCGCCGCCTCGCGCGCCTCGTCGACCCGACCATGAGCTACGGCCTGCCGCGCAACCTGCTCGCGGGCAAGCGCGGGCTCAATACCGGCTTCGCCACGGTGCAGTGCTCGATGTCGGCGCTGGTGATGGAGAACCGGGGGCTCGCGACGCCCGGCTCCGTCGATTCGATCCCCGGCAAGAGCAATGCCGAAGACCATGTCTCCAACTCCACCTGGTGCGGCCGCAAGGCGCGGACGATCGTGGAGAACGCCGAGCAGGTCGTGGCGGGCGAATTGCTGATGGCGGCGCAGGCTCTCTCCCTCGTCGCGCCCCTGATGGAGGACCGCCCCCTCGGGCGCGGCTCGCGCGCCGCGCTCGACGCCATCCGCGCCGTCATCCCCCCCGCCCTCGACGGCGACCGCTGGTACGCCACCGAAATGACCCAGGCCCTCGCCCTCGTCCGCACCGGCGCGGTCGTCGACGCCGTCGAGGCGGCGGTCGGGCTGCTGGAGTGACGGGGGGCGGGGGAGGATGCCAGGATTGGGGCGGTACAAAAACAAAGCCCCGCCGAAGCGGGGCCTTGATCTAAAGCCGTTGCAGACTTCTTGTTTCCAGGCACGAGGACAGCAGGGAGGCGATAGTGGTGCCCTAAAATGGGATCCGGGGCTCGGCTGCTGATGGGGAAGCGATTGTGACGACTGAGCCTGAGCTCATGCATTCTGTCCTAAAGCAATTATGCAACTTTTAATTGAAATAGGCGATCTTGCAATGGAATTTCCGGCGAGGCGAAGTATCGAGCACTCATCTTGCTGATCGCGTTCCGCCAAGCCAGCGGCTGAGTACGATAGTTCCAATGTCGGTTTTAGTGAGTGGCGATCGAAGCAAATCCATCGGACACCGAACAAGCCTCCTGCCGATGCTGTTCATCCGCGAAGTCTAGATGCAGAAGGCAAACTTAGATCAATCGCCTTTTTGCCAGGGTTCTTCAAAGGTAACGACGGATACTTGGGGTTTTTCAGACGCAGAATGTGTTGCCGCCCGCTCGGAGGATTTGATGCGCGACGAAGAGAATATTGCGGTAGGTGAGCGGTTGCGTTATTTGCGTGAGGCGCACGGCCTGACACAGACAGCCATTGGTCGTCAGGTGGGCGCTTCGATGAACCGCTGGAACAATTGGGAGCGAGGAGTGGGACGCATCCCTGTTGATGCGTCCGCTCAATTGGTCCGGATGTACGGCGTGACGCTCGACTGGATCTACCTCGGTCGCGAAGAGGGAATGCGTTACGACCTTATCGTGAAATTCCGGGCGATCGAGGCGGCCAAAGGCGGGGGTTAGGGCGACTTACGCCCGGCTTCGCGTCGGGCGTCAGAAACTAGCCTACGAAAAGATGTGCGAGGCGCAACAACTCGACAGCCTCTTCTTTCTCAGGCAATCTTACCGTTAAGCCACAAAAGTTCCCACCCTTGCCCCCGCGCCCCTTTTCCTATAATCGTGCGCGATCCGGCATCGGCCCCTGATCGCATGCCCTGCCGGGTGAACCCGTCTTCGTTCGTCGTCGACGCGCCGGCCCGCTCTTCTGGAGCGGCGAGCTCTCGACGGTTCCATCGCGAGAGTGCGGCGGAGGAGGATGGATCGCAACACTTGCGCCGGCGCACGAGCCCTGCGGGGCACTAGGAGACTGAATGTCCGTTCAAGCATCACAATATTCGCCGAGCCGCGAGGATTTCGCGGCGCTTCTCGAGGAATCGTTCCGCACCAACGAAGTCGCCGAAGGCTCCGTCGTGAAGGGGCGTGTCGTCGCCATCGAGAAGGATGTCGCCGTCATCGACATCGGCGCCAAGACCGAAGGGCGCGTCGCCCTCAAGGAATTCACCGGCCCCGGCCGTGACGAGCCGATCGAGGTCGGCGCGGAGGTCGAGGTCTATGTCGACCGCGTCGAGAACGCCCTCGGCGAGGCGGTCATCTCCCGCGAGAAGGCCCGCCGCGAGGAATCCTGGGTCAAGCTCGAGAAGGCCTTCGAGGCGCAGGAGCGCGTCCAGGGCATGATCTTCAACCAGGTCAAGGGCGGCTACACCGTCGATCTCGACGGCGCGGTGGCGTTCCTGCCCCGCTCGCAGGTCGATATCCGCCCCGTCCGCGACGTGAGCCCGCTCATGGGCGTGCCGCAGCCGTTCCAGATCCTCAAGATGGATCGCCGCCGCGGCAACATCGTCGTGTCGCGCCGCACCGTCCTTGAGGAGAGCCGCGCCGAGCAGCGCTCCGAGCTGGTGGCCAACCTCGAAGAGGGCCAGGTCATCGAGGGCGTCGTCAAGAACATCACCGAGTACGGCGCCTTCGTCGATCTCGGCGGGATCGACGGCCTGCTCCACGTCACCGACATGGCGTGGCGCCGCGTCAACCACCCGAGCGAAGTGGTCACAATCGGCCAGAACGTGCAGGTCAAGATCATCAAGATCAACCACGACACGCACCGCATCTCGCTCGGCATCAAGCAGCTCCTCGCCGATCCGTGGGAAGGCATCGAGAACCGCTATCCGGTCGACGCCCGCTTCACGGGCCGCGTGACGAACATCACCGATTACGGCGCGTTCGTCGAACTGGAGCCGGGCATCGAGGGCCTGATCCACGTCTCCGAGATGTCCTGGACGAAGAAGAACGTCCATCCGGGCAAGATCGTGTCGACGTCGCAGGAGGTCGAGGTGTCGATCCTCGAGGTCGATCCGGTCAAGCGCCGCATCTCGCTGGGCCTCAAGCAGACCCTGCAGAACCCGTGGGAGGCCTTCGCCCAGGCCCATCCGGTCGGTTCCGAGGTCGAGGGCGAGGTCAAGAACAAGACCGAGTTCGGCCTGTTCATCGGCCTCGAAGGCGATGTCGACGGCATGGTCCACCTCTCGGATCTCGACTGGAACCGTCCCGGCGAGCAGGTCATCGACGAGTTCAAGAAGGGCGACGTGGTGCGCGCCCAGGTTCTCGACGTGGATGTCGAGAAGGAGCGCATCTCGCTTGGCATCAAGCAGCTCGCGGGCGACCCGTTCGCCGATGCCGGCGAGATCCGCAAGGGTCAGGTCGTCACCTGCGAGGTGCTCGAGGTGAAGGAGGCCGGGATCGAGGTCAAGATCGTCGATACCGATCTCTCGACCTTCATCCGCCGCGCCGAACTCGCCCGCGACCGAGCCGACCAGCGCCCCGAGCGCTTCGCCCCCGGCGAGAAGCTCGATGCCCGCGTCACGCAGTTCGACCGCAAGGCGCGCCGCGTCACCCTCTCCATCAAGGCCCTCGAAGTGGCCGAGGAGAAGGAGGCGATCGCGCAGTACGGCTCGACCGACTCGGGCGCGTCGCTCGGCGACATCCTCGGCGCGGCCCTCAAGGCCCGCACCGGCGACAAGAAGTAAGCATCGCCCTCATTCGAGGCGACGAGACCCGCGCGGAGCGATCCGCGCGGGTTTTTTATTGAGGGGAGCGAGCCGGTATTCCACTCCCCCCGCTTGCGGCGGGGAGGGGTTAGGGGTGGCGGGCGTTTGTGGAAGTCGGATGGCCTCAGAACCTGCTCTGCCGTCGTCCCGTCCGACCTTTCGACCGCCGCCTCGCCCAATTCTGGACTGTCCACCACCCCGACCCTCCCCGGCGCAAGCGGGGGGAGGGGGAAGAAGCGACGGGGACGGGAAGCACTCTTTCTTTCACAGGGGGTTCCAATCGCTCGACCACCCCCGCTACCCTTTCATCCGGCTCCGTCCGGGCGTATATGCGACACATATTCGATCCGTCGCAGACAAGGCCGCCATCCGCATGATGCTGTTCACGAAGCTCTCCCGTCTCATCTCCCTGGCCGCCATCGCGCTGCTTCTCGCCGCACCCGTCGATTCACCGCTGGCGCAAACGCGCGAGGCGCCCCGGAGCAGCGTGCAGATGCAGCTCTCCTTCGCGCCGCTGGTGCGCGACGCCGCCGCGTCGGTCGTGAACGTCTACGGCGCGCGCGTCCAGCAGATGCGCCAGCCGGACTCCATGGAGGACTTCTTCCGGCGGTTCTTCGGCGATAACGGCTTCGGCAGCATGCCCCGCGACCGGATGGAGCGCTCGCTGGGCTCCGGCGTGATCGTCGACGAAAGCGGGCTCGTCGTCACCAACCACCACGTCATCGAGGGGATGACGGAGGTCAGGGTCGCCCTCGTCGACCGGCGCGAATTCGACGCGGAGATCGTGCTGCGCGATCCGCGCACCGATCTCGCGGTCCTGCGCATCCTCGCCGACGAGCCCTTCCCCGCCCTCGACCTCGGCGATTCCGAAAGCCTCGAGGTGGGCGACATCGTCCTCGCCATCGGCAACCCGTTCGGGGTGGGGCAGACAGTGACCCAGGGCATCGTCTCGGCCCTTGCGCGCACCCAGGTCGGCATCACCGACTACCAGTTCTTCATCCAGACGGACGCCGCGATCAATCCGGGCAATTCCGGCGGCGCGCTCCTCGGCATGGACGGACGCGTCGTGGGCATCAACACGGCCATCTTCTCCCGCTCCGGTGGCAGCCACGGGATCGGCTTCGCCATCCCCTCGGCCATGGTGCGGGCCGTCGTCGAATCGGCCCGCATCGGCAGCCCCACGGTGCAGCGCCCCTGGCTCGGCGCGACGGTGCAGGCCGTCACCGCCGATATCGCGGAAAGCGTCGGGCTCAACCGCCCCTCGGGGGTGCTGGTGACGAACGTCATCCCCGGCAGCCCTGCGGAAGAGGCCGGATTGCGGCGCGGCGACATCATCCGCGCGGTCGCCGGCCTCGCCGTCGACGATCCCGACAGCTTCGGATACCGCTTCGCCCTGCGCGGCGTCGAAGGCGAGACCCGGCTGGGCGTCCTGCGCAGCGGCCGCGCGCTGGAGTTGCGCGTCCGCCTGATCCCGCCGCCGGAAGTTCCGCCCCGCGAGGCGGTCGCGATCGATTCGCGCACCCCGCTCGGAGGCGCGACGGTTGCCAACGTCTCCCCCGCCGTCGCCGACGAGATGCAGTTGCAGGGCGTGCACGAGGGCGTCGTCGTGACCGCCGTCGATCCGCGCAGCTTCGCCGCCCGCTACGGCTTCCAGCCGGGGGACGTGGTGCTCGAGGTCAACGGCGTGCGCGTCGTCAATACCCGCCAGCTCGACGAACTGATGCGCGCCGGGCGCGGCGCGTGGCAGATGCGCGTCAGCCGCGACGGGCAGATCATCTCCACCATACTGCGAGGCTGAATGAGCGACCTCTTCGCCTCCGCCGGACTCGAACAGGACGTGGGGCGCCCGCTCGCGGACCGCCTGCGGCCGACGGTTCTGGCGGAGGTGGTGGGGCAGGATCACCTCGTCGGCCCGGAAGGCGCCTTGACGCGGCTGATCCGCTCGGGCTCGATCGGCTCCCTCGTCTTCTGGGGGCCGCCCGGCACGGGCAAGACCACGGTGGCGCGCCTCCTCGCAAAGGAGACGAGCCTGCATTTCGAGCAGATCTCGGCGATCTTCTCCGGCGTGGCCGATCTCCGGAAGGTCTTCGAGGCCGCTCGGGCGCGCCGGCGGACGGGGCAGGCGACGCTGCTCTTCGTCGACGAGATCCACCGCTTCAACCGCGCCCAGCTCGACGCGTTTCTCCCCGTCATGGAGGACGGGACGGTCACGCTGATCGGGGCGACGACGGAAAATCCCTCCTTCGAGCTCAACGCGGCGCTCCTCTCGCGCGCCCGCGTCCTCACCTTCCGCGCCCTGGACGAGGAAGCGATCGGGAAGCTTCTGGCCCGCGCCGAAGCGATCGAGGGCAAGCCCCTGCCCCTCGACCCGGAGGCGCGCGCGGCGCTGGCGCGGATGGCCGACGGGGACGGCCGCGCCGCCCTCACCCTCGCGGAGGAGGTCTGGCGTTCGGCGGGGCCGCAGGAGGTCTTCGACACGGCGCGGCTCGTCGAGATCATCCAGCGCCGCGCGCCGATCTACGACAAGGGCCAGGAGGGTCACTACAATCTGATCAGCGCCCTGCACAAATGCGTGCGCGGCTCCGATCCCGACGCCGCCCTCTACTATCTCGCGCGCATGCTCGATGCGGGGGAGGACCGGCTGTTTCTCGCGCGCCGGCTCGTGCGCATGGCGGTGGAGGATGTCGGCCTCGCCGATCCGCAGGCGCTCGCCGTCGCCAACGCCGCGAAGGACGCCTTCGACTTCCTCGGCTCCCCGGAGGGCGAGCTGGCGCTCGCGCAAGCGACCGTCTATCTCGCAACCGCGCCTAAGTCGAATGCGCTCTATACGGCCTGGAAGGCGGCCTCGCGGACGGCGAAGGAGCACGGCTCGCTGATGCCGCCCAAGACCATCCTGAACGCTCCCACAAAGCTGATGAAATCCGAGGGCTACGGCGAGGGCTACCGCTACGACCACGACGAGCCCGACGCGTTTTCAGGGCAGGATTACTGGCCGGAGAAACTCGGCCGCCAGCGCTTCTACCAACCCGTCGACCGCGGCTTCGAGCGCGAGGTCAGGAAGCGCCTCGACTGGTGGGAGAAGCTGCGGCGGGAGCGGTGACCGATAGCCGCTCAGACGAACTGGCTCAGGCCGGGCACGGCGGCGACGATGGCGCCCATCGTGTCCTCGCCGGCATGCTCGCGGCCATAGGCGAGAAGCTCCCTGCCGAGCGGCTGCATCTGGCCCATGGAGACGCCGACGCCCATGAGCTTTCCGCCGAGCGCCATGACGCCGCCGCCCATCATGCCGCCCATCGCGCCCATCATGCCGCCGCCCCCGGCCGCGGCTTCGCCGGTGGTGATGGCGTCGGCGGCCTCGGGCATGGCTTCCATGAGCTTCGCCACCTCCTCCGGGGGCCCCTCCTTGGCGAGGAAGCCGAGGATGATGCCGATCGCCTTGTAGGCGGTATCGGCGTCGAGGCCGGTGCGTTCGGTGATTCGGGCGACGAGTTCTTCCATCGGGGCCTCCGGGCCGGTTGCGTGTGTCTAGGCGCGAGGGTCTGACGTTCGCGCGCGATAATCAAGCCGGGATAATCGCGACGGTTCCCGCAAGAGTGATGACGGCGCGGCGGAAAACGTGTGAAATCGCCGCCGACATCAAGAAGGGGCGGATGATGGCGGCGGACGGGACGTTTCTGATCGGCAAGAGCAATATCAAGAGCAACATCAATGGTGAAATCGCGGGCGGCGACGCGAAATCGGAACTCATCCATCTCGGCCTCGCCAACCGCCACGGGCTGGTCACGGGCGCGACGGGAACGGGCAAGACCGTGACGCTCCAGGTGCTGGAGGAGGGATTCTCGAATGCCGGCGTCCCCGTCTTCGCCGCCGACATCAAGGGCGACCTCGCCGGCATCTCGCAGCCCGGCGACGCCAAGCCGCCCTTCGTGCGGCGCGCGCAGGAGATCGGGATCGACTACGCGCCGGACGCCTTCCCCGTCATCTTCTGGGACCTGTTCGGCGAGCAGGGCCACCCGGTGCGCGCCACGATCTCCGAGATGGGGCCGCTTCTGCTGGCGCGGCTTCTCAACCTCAACGAAACGCAGGAGGGCGTCCTCAACATCGCCTTCCGAATCGCGGACGAGCAGGGCCTCCTGCTCCTCGACCTCAAGGACCTGCGCGCGCTGCTCCAGTTCGTGGGGGAGAACGCGCGGGAACTGACGACGGCCTATGGCAATGTCACCGCCGCCTCGGTCGGGGCGATCCAGCGGCGCCTGCTCGTGCTCGAGAACCAGCAGGGCGAAGTCTTCCTGGGCGAGCCGTCGCTCGACATTACCGACCTGATGCGCACGGATCGCGACGGGCGCGGCGTCGTCAACATCCTCGCCGCCGACAAGCTGATGGACAATCCGCGCCTCTACGCCACCTTCCTGCTCTGGCTGATGTCCGAACTGTTCGAGAAGCTTCCCGAAGTCGGCGATCCGGAAAAGCCGAGGCTCGTCTTCTTCTTTGACGAGGCGCATCTTCTTTTCTCCGACGCCCCCAAGGCCCTGGTCGAGGCGGTCGAGCGCGTCGTGCGCCTGATCCGCTCCAAGGGGGTGGGCATCTATTTCGTCACGCAGAACCCCCTCGACATTCCCGACAGCGTGCTCGGGCAGCTCGGAAACCGCGTCCAGCACGCGCTGCGCGCCTACACGCCGCGCGACCAGCGCGCCGTCCGCGCCGCCGCCCAGACCTTCCGCCAGAACCCCGATTTCGACACGGCGACGGCCATCGCCGAGCTTCATGTCGGCGAGGCGCTGGTCTCGACGCTGGAGGGACGCGGCGCCCCCAGCATCGTCCAGCGCACGCTCATCGCCCCGCCGGCGGCGCGGGTGGGCACGATCGATCAGCAGGAGCGCGCCGCGCTGATGCGCGCGAGCCCGCTTCTCGGCAAGTACGACGACGCGATCGACCGCGATTCCGCCTACGAGATGCTCGCCCGGCGCGCCGAGGAGGCGATCGCGGAGGAGTCGCCGCCCGTTTCAGGTGGCGGATTTCTCGACCGGATCGGGGATTTCTTCGGCACGAACCGCGCACGCGGGGAGCGGCTCTCCACCAGCCAGACCATCGCGCGCGAGGTGACCCGCACCGTCGTCAACCGGGTCGCGGGACAGGTCGCGGCCGATCTCGGCCGGTCGATTGGCGGCCGCACCGGGAGTTCCGTCGGGCGCGCCATCGTACGCGGTGCGCTCGGGGGGCTGTTGCGGCGCTGAGGCGGTTCGCCTGAAACGCCGTCGGCTGCTGCGGCGTTCGCGCAGGCCGGAAAGCGCGCCTTCGCGCTTGCATCGGCTCGGCGAAACGCAACACTCTCGCGCATGAACCCGCCGGCTTTCGCCGGCCGCCGAAGGGAAGAACGATGTCTCAGCTCGACGCAGTACTGGCCCGGATCGACGACGATCTCGACGCCTCCGTCAACCGCCTGTTCGAATGGCTCCGGATTCCGTCCATTTCGACCGATCCCGCCTATGCCGCGCATTGCCGGAAGGCGGGGGAGTGGCTCGCGAAGGACCTCGCCGGCCTCGGTTTCGAGGTCGGCCTGCGGGAAACGCCCGGCCACCCGATCGTCCTCGGGCATGCGAGGTCCCAAGGGGCCTCCGTCGGCAGGCCGCATGTCCTGTTCTACGGCCATTACGATGTCCAGCCGGTCGATCCGCTGGACCTCTGGCACACCCCCCCGTTCGAGCCGACGATCGCGACGATTCCCTTCGGACGCCGGGTGATCGTCGGGCGCGGAGCCTGCGATGACAAAGGCCAGGTCATGACCTTCATCGAGGCCTGCCGCGCCTGGAAGGCCGTGACCGGCTCGCTGCCCGTCGACATCACCGCCCTTGTCGAGGGCGCGGAGGAGGACGGCTCCAAGCACCTTCCGGAATTCGTCGAGGCCCACGCGGATGAGCTGAAGGCCGATCTCGCCCTCGTCTGCGATACGGGCATGTGGGACGAGGACACCCCCGCGATCACCGCTTCGCTGCGCGGAATGGTCTATCAGGAGATCATCGTGCGCGCCGCCGACCGCGACCTCCATTCCGGCCTGTTCGGCGGAGCGGCGCAGAACCCGATCCGCATCCTCGCGCGCATCATCGCCGACCTGCATGACGACGAGGGCCGCGTCACCCTCGCGGGTTTCTACGACGGCGTGAGCGAGCCGCCGGAGGAGGTGCGCCGGCAATGGGAAGCCCTCGGGCTCACGGCGGAGAGCTTCCTCGGCCAGGTCGGGCTCAGGGAGCCGGCGGGCGAGAAGGGACGCATGGTGATCGAGCAGATCCAGTCGCGCCCGACCTGCGACGCCAACGGCATCATCGGCGGCTATACGGGCGAGGGAACGAAGACCGTGATCGCCGCGGAAGCGCGCTGCAAGCTCTCGTTCCGCCTCGTCGGCGAGCAGGACCCGGAGGCGGTCGTGCGCGCCCTCGAGGCGCATGTGAAGGCGCGCATTCCCTCCGATTGCAGCTACGAGATCATCAACCACAAGGGCTCGCGGGCGATCGCCCTGCCCTACGACATGCCGGCGCTCGGCGCGGCGCGCGCCGCCCTCGCGGACGAGTGGGAGCGTCCGGCAGTGCTGATCGGCTCGGGCGGGTCGATCCCGATCGTGGGTGATTTCAAGCGCACCCTCGGCCTCGACACGCTCCTCGTGGGCTTCGGACTCGACGATGACCGGGTGCATTCGCCGAACGAGAAATACGACCTCAAGAGCTTCCACAAGGGCATGCGCTCCTGGGCGCGCATCCTCGCCGCGCTCGCCGGGCAGCGCGGCTGAGCATCCTGCCGGGCCGGCGGCGGGGCGCTCGCCTCAGCCGCCGACGCCCTCGCGCCCGTGCGGCGCGTCGAGATCGAGCGCCGGGCCGACCGGGACGACGCCCGTCGGGTTAATGGTCGCGTGGCTCGCGTAATAGTGGTTCTTGATGTGGGCGAGGTTCACCGTCTCCGCGATCCCCGGCCATTGGTACAGCTCGCGCAGGTAGGGGCCGAGATGCGGATAATCCGCGATGCGGCGCAGGTTGCACTTGAAGTGGCCGACATAGACGGCGTCAAAGCGCACCAGCGTGGTGAAGAGCCGCCAATCGGCCTCGGTGACCGCGTCGCCCGTGAGGTAGCGCCGGCGCGAGAGCCGTGAATCGAGCCAGTCGAGCGTCTCGAAGAGGGGCGCCACGGCCTCCTCGTAGGCCTCCTGCGTGGTGGCGAATCCGGCCTTGTAGACCCCGTTATTGACCGTGTCGTAGATGCGGGCGTTGAGCGTGTCGATCTCCTCGCGCAGGGCGGCGGGATAGTAATCCCCCTCGCGCGCGCCGACGCCGTCGAAGGCGGAGTTCATCATGCGGATGATCTCGGCCGATTCGTTGCTGACGATGGTCTCGCGCTTCCGGTCCCAGAGGACGGGCACCGTCACGCGGCCCGTATAGTGCGGATCGGCGGCGGTATAGACCTCGTGCAGGAGGCGGGCATGGTTGACGTCATCGGGGATGACGCCGGGCCCTTCCGCGAAGGTCCAGCCCTCCTCGCGCATCAGCCAGTGCACGACCGAGACAGTAATCATGTCCTCGAGGCCCTTGAGCTTGCGGAAGATGAGGGTGCGGTGCGCCCAGGGGCAGGCGAGGCTGACATAGAGGTGGTAGCGCCCCGGCTCGGCGGCGAAGCCGCCCTCCCCCGTCGGCCCCGGCGCGCCATCCGGCGTGACCCAGTTGCGGAAGCGCGAATCCTGGCGCCTGAAGCGTCCGCCGGTCGCCTTGGTGTCGTACCACTTGTCCTGCCACTTGCCTTCGACCAGAAGTCCCATGCTCCACATTCCTTGTTTCATTGCCAGACTGCAAGATAATGCGTCATCCCGGCATTTTCTCTTGCATCCACGCCGAAAGCCATTTGCGCCGCCCGCCGATAACGGCGTCGCGGAGCGATGGGTCGATTTTTCCTTGCATCGGGCGGCATTCGCCATCATGTCGAACAGCCAGTTTCAAGCCGGTATCCGAGGATGAGCCAGACCATCAAGATCTGCGGCCTATCGACGCCCGAGAGCGTGGATGCGGCGCTTGCCGCCGGAGCGGACATGGTCGGGCTCGTGCGCTTTCCGAGAAGCCCGCGCCATGTCTCGCTGGAGGCAGGACGCGCGCTCTCGGCGCGTGCGGAGGGAAAGGCCCTGCGCGTGGCGCTCGTCGTGGATGCCTCCGACGCGGAGCTTGAAGCGGTTCTTGAAGCCCTTGCGCCGGATATGCTCCAGCTTCACGGGCACGAGAGCCCGCAGCGGGTGGCGGAGATCCGCGCGCGCTTCGGCGTCCCCGTGATGAAGGCGATCGGGATCGCAGAACACGCCGATCTGGCGCAGGTCGCGGATTACGCGCAAGTCGCCGACCGCCTCCTCCTCGACGCCAAGCCGCCGCGCGATCCGGGCGCGCTGCCCGGAGGAAACGGTTTGTCTTTCGACTGGAGGCTCGTCGCGGCGCTTGACCCGGGGCTTGCGTTCATGTTGTCAGGGGGCCTCGCGCCCGGAAATGTCGGCGAGGCCATCTCCTCGACCGGAATCCGCGGCGTCGACGTATCGTCGGGGGTGGAGAGCGCGCCCGGCGTCAAGGACCCGGAGCGGATCGCCGCTTTCGTCCAGGCCGCCCGTGCGGCATGGGCGCGGCCCAACGAGAAGGTGAACGAGCAGTGAGCGCGCCTGTGACCCCGAATTCCTTCCGCATCGGGCCGGACGAGACAGGCCATTTCGGCAGGTTCGGCGGGCGTTTCGTCGCCGAGACGCTGATGCCGAACATTCTCGAGCTGGAAGCAGCCTACGAGGCGGCCAAGGGCGATGCGGAATTCGCCGCCGACATGGCCTCCTATCTCAAGCATTATGTCGGCCGCCCGAGCCCGCTCTACTACGCGGAGCGCCTCACGGAGCACGTGCGCGAGACGGCGGGCGCGGACAGGGGCGCGAAGATCTACCTCAAGCGCGACGAGCTGAACCATACCGGCGCGCACAAGGTCAACAACGTCCTCGGCCAGATCCTGCTCGCCCGCCGCATGGGCAAGAAGCGGATCATCGCCGAAACGGGGGCCGGCCAGCACGGGGTCGCGACCGCCACGCTCTGCGCGCGCTTCGGCCTCGACTGCGTCGTCTATATGGGCGCGGTCGACGTGGAGCGGCAGAAGCCGAACGTGTTTCGCATGAACATGCTGGGCGCGGAGGTCGTGCCCGTCCAGTCGGGCTCGAAGACGCTCAAGGACGCGATGAACGAGGCCCTGCGCGACTGGGTCACGAATGTCGACAACACCTTCTACTGCATCGGCACGGTGGCGGGCCCCCATCCCTATCCGGCGATGGTCCGCGACTTCCAGGCCGTGATCGGGACGGAAGCGCGCGAACAGATGCTCGACCGCGAGGGAAGGCTTCCCGATTCGCTCATCGCGGCGATCGGCGGCGGCTCGAACGCTATCGGCCTGTTCCATCCCTTCCTGGACGATCCGGGCGTCGAGATCTTCGGCGTCGAGGCGGCAGGCCACGGGGTCGAGACGGGCGCGCACGCCGCCTCGCTGACCGGCGGAAAGCCCGGCGTGCTGCACGGCAACCGCACCTATCTCCTCATGAACGAGGACGGGCAGATCACCGACGCCCATTCGATCTCGGCGGGGCTCGACTATCCCGGCATCGGCCCGGAGCATTCCTGGCTGCACGAGACGGGGCGCGTGAAATACATCTCCGCGACGGACAAGGAGGCGCTCGCCGCCTTCCAGCTCATGTCGAAGCTCGAGGGCATCATCCCGGCGCTGGAGCCCTCGCACGCCATCGCCAAGGCGGTTGAGATCGCGGCGGAAAAGCCGCGCGATCACCTGATGATCATCAATCTGTGCGGGCGCGGCGACAAGGACATCTTCACCGTGGCCGAGCATCTGGGGGGCGGTCTGTGAGCACGCGTATCGAAGCCCGTTTCGCCAAGTGCCGCGCCGAGGGGCGCGCGGCCCTCGTCACCTACATCATGGCGGGCGATCCCGATCCGGAGACCTCGCTCGCGGTCATGAAGGCCCTTCCCAGGGCGGGGGCGGATATCGTCGAATTCGGCATGCCCTTCACCGACCCGATGGCCGACGGCCCCGCGATCCAGGCCTCGGGCCTGCGGGCGCTCAAGGCGGGCCAGAACACGGTGAAGACGCTCGACCTGGTGCGCCGTTTCCGCGCGGAGGATTCCGAGACGCCGGTGATCCTGATGGGCTACTTCAATCCGATCGAGCAATACGGCGTCGACCGCTTTCTCGCTGATGCGAAGGATGCGGGCGTCGACGGGCTCATCGTCGTCGATCTCCCCCCCGAGGAGGACGCCGAGCTCTGCCTGCCCGCGCTGGAGGCCGGGCTCGCCTTCATCCGCCTCGCCACGCCCACGACCGATGACAGGCGCCTTCCGGCGGTGCTCAAGAACACGGCCGGCTTCGTCTACTACGTCTCGATCACCGGGATCACCGGGGCGGCGACGCCGGATTTCGGCAAGGTCGCGACCGCGGTGGAACGGATCAAGCGCCACACCGACCTCCCCGTCGTCGTTGGCTTCGGGGTCAAGAACGGCGCGCATGCGGCCGCGATCGCGAAAGGCGCCGACGGCGTCGTCGTGGGATCGGCGCTGATCGCGGCGCTCGAGGGCACGCTCGACGGCGAGCGCCGCGCCACCCCCGGCACCGTCGCGGCGGTGGAGACGCTGGTGCGCGACCTCGCGGAGGGTGTCCGCTCGGCGGCCCGGGAGAATGCCGCCTGAGAGAGCGGGCTCCACGGGGCGGCGGGCTCTACGGGGCGGGCTCTACGAGACTGACACTCTCTTGAAAATTCGCAGCGCTGGAGCGGGTGAGGGGAATCGAACCCCCGTCATCAGCTTGGAAGGCTGTTGCTCTACCATTGAGCTACACCCGCGTCGCGCGTCGTCGACGGATCAATCATCACATAATCGAAGTGGTGGGGGAAGTAGGACTCGAACCTACGAAGGCGTAAGCCAGCGGATTTACAGTCCGCCCCCTTTGCCGCTCGGGACATTCCCCCATCGCCGTCCGGAACCGCGCGTCGCCGCGCCCGTTCCGTTGACATGCGCGCTCTTATGGTAAGCCCGGCGCGCAGTGTCAACCGAAAAGGCGCATCATTCCGGGCTTGACCCGGAGCCCGCGATCGGGTCACAGCTTTGGCCCCGCTTGCAGGAAGCCGCCTTGTCCCGACCGCCCTCCAAATTCCCGCCGCGCAACCGCCAAGGGCCGCGTCCCGCACGACGGCGACCGGGCCAGCGTCCGCCGCGCGAGCGCAAGGCCGGGGAGGACCACGTCATCCTCTACGGCTGGCATCCCGCCGTGGAGGCGCTGCGCAATCCCGGACGCCATATCCGCCGGCTGCTCGCCACCGAGAACTCGGCGCATCGGCTCGTCGAGGAGCTCGGCGAATTGCGGGTGACGCCCGAAATCGTCTCGCCGCGCGAGATCACGGTGCTGCTCGAGCCCGACGCCGTGCACCAGGGCATCTACATGGAGGCCGATCCGCTCGACGCGCCCGGCCTCTCCGGCCTCTCGCCGGATTCGCTCGTCCTCGTCCTCGACCAGATCACCGATCCGCACAATGTCGGCGCCATCGTGCGCACCGCCGCCGCCTTCGGCGTCGACGCGATCGTCACGACGAACCGCCACACCCCCGCGGCAACCGGTGTGCTGGCGAAATCCGCCTCGGGCGGCCTCGAGCACGTCCCCTTCACCGTGGTGCGCAATCTGGGAGACGCGCTGCTCGAACTCGGCAAGCGCGGCTTCCTGCGCATCGGGCTCGATTCGGAGGGAGACACGAATTTCGATGCAATCGCGCCGCGACGGCCGGTGGCCCTCGTCCTCGGGGCCGAGGGCAAGGGGCTGCGCCAGCGCACGCGCGAATGCTGCGACGTGGTGGCCCGGCTCGACATGCGCGGCGCGATCAAGAGCCTGAACGTCTCCAACGCCGCGGCGGTCACGCTCTATGCGCTGACGCGAAAGCTCGATGGCGCGGGGCCGAATTGACTCCGCGCCCGGCCCCGGTCTTGATGCGTGACCGACACGAAAGCGGCATCGAATAGCCGCGCGATCACAAGCTCATCAAGGGAAGCCATGCCGCACATCGTCTCCGCCTTCTCGCGCATCGGCGAGGAGAACGCCTTCGCGGTTCTCGCCCGCGCCACCGCCCTGCAGGCGCAGGGGCGCGACGTGATCAATCTCGGAATCGGCCAGCCCGATTTCGCGACCCCCGCCCATATCGTCGAGGCCGCCATCAAGGCGCTGCGCGACGGCCATCACGGCTATACGCCGGCGACGGGGATCCTGCCCCTGCGCGAGGCGGTCTCCCGCGATCTCCATCGCCGCTTCGGCGTCGGCGTCTCGCCGGAGAGCGTGATGGTCATGCCCGGCGGCAAGGTGACGATGTTCGCGGCGATCCTGATGTTCGGCGAGCCGGGCGTCGAGATCCTCTATCCCGATCCCGGCTTCCCGATCTACCGCTCGATGATCGAGTTCACCGGGGCGACGCCGATCCCCGTCCCGATCCGCGAGGAGAACGGCTTCGCCTTCTCCGCCGCCGAGACGCTCTCGCTGATCAATGAAAAGACGCGCCTCGTGATCGTCAATTCGCCCGCGAACCCCACGGGCGGCGTGACGCCGAAGGAAGAGATCGACGCGCTCGTCGCCGGGCTCGAGCGCTTCCCCGACGTCGCCATCCTTTCCGACGAGATCTACGGGACGATGACCTATGACGGCGAGCGCCACGTCTCGCTGCTGCAATATCCCTCGATCCGCGATCGCCTGATCTACCTCGACGGCGCGTCCAAGACCTATGCCATGACCGGGTGGCGGCTCGGCTGGTCGGTCTGGCCGAAGGATCTCTACGACGCGGCGCGCAAGCTCGCCGTCAACTCGTTCTCCTGCGTCAACGCAGCAACCCAATGGGCCGGCGTCGCGGCGCTGGACGGGCCGCAGGACTGCGTCGCCGACATGCTGCGCGCCTTCGACGAGCGCCGCCAGATCGTCGTGGAGGGGCTGAACGCCCTGCCGGGGGTGAGCTGCATCACTCCCAAGGGCGCGTTCTACGCCTTCCCCAACATCGTCGCGACCGGGTGGAAGGCGAAGCCGCTCGCCTCGGCGCTCCTCGAGGAGGCCGGCGTCGCGGTCATCGGCGGCCCGGATTTCGGCGTGCATGGAGAGGGCTACATGCGCCTGTCCTACGCCAATTCGTCGGAGAATATCCGCCTCGCCCTCGGACGGATGCGCGACTTCCTCGCCGCTCAGGGCCTGCGATAGACCCAGACGCGCGCGGGAGGCAGATTGAGCCAGACGCGCGCGGAGCCCTGCGCCGAATATTCGCCCAGCCGCTTGGGGATCGGCGGCACCATCGCGTAGGTGAACTGGATGAAAGGCGCACCCGGCTGCATCAGCGCCTGCGTCGCGCGCAGGAGCGACAGGCGCATCTCGAGGGGTTTGGTGAAGAGCGGCAGGCTGGACACGGTCGCCGCGGCCGGCTCGACGAGCGCGGTCCCGAGCGTCTCGCGGATCGCATAGGCGTCGCCCTGGATGATCGTGGCGCGCGGGAAGCGGCGCTGCAGGAGCTTGCAGAAGTCCGGGTTGAACTCGACGAGAATCAGCCGCTCCTGCGGCACGCCCCGGCGGATCAGGGCTTCCGTCACCGGCCCGGTGCCCGGGCCGAGTTCGATCACCGGTCCGGCCGTGGCCGGATCGACATAGGACGCCATCGTCCGCGCCAGCATGCGGCCGGACGGAGTGACGGCGCCGGTGACGAGGGGACGTTCGAGCCATGAGCGCAGGAAGCGCGTCTCGTCGTCGAACTTCTCGTCCTCGCGGCGAACTTTGCGCTGCGTTTGCCGCTGAAGCGAAGGAAGCACTCGTCGACCCTTTCCGGTTTCCGCCCCGATCCTATTTACAGCAACGAACTTCGTCGCCGGTCAAGCCCGCGCCGATCCACCGAGCCCATCGAAAAAGTCCCGGACCCGCGAGAGGAATCCGGAACTTTCGGGGTGAGTGTCCCTGGAACACTCCGAATCGAACTCCTCCAGCAGTTCCCGCTGCCGTTTCGTGAGGTTTTGGGGCGTTTCGACGACAACCTGGATATAGAGATCGCCGACATCGCGCGAACGCAAAACCGGCATTCCCTTCCCCCTGAGGCGGAACTGCTTGCCGGTCTGTGTCCCTGCAGGGATCTTCACCTTCGCGTCGGAGCCGTCGATCGTGGGCGTCGTGAACTCGCCGCCGAGCGCGGCGGTGACCATCGATATCGGCACGCGCGAGAACAGATCCGCGCCGTCGCGCTGGAAGAAGGAATGCGGCTTGAGCGAGAGGAAGATGTAGAGATCCCCGGCCGGGCCGCCGCGCAGGCCCGCCTCTCCCTCGCCCGCGAGACGAATGCGCGTCCCGTCCTCGACGCCGGCGGGGATATTCACCGACAGCGAACGCTCCCGGGTGACGCGCCCCGCGCCGCCGCAGGCCTCGCAGGGATCGTCGATGATCTCGCCGCGGCCGTGGCAATTGGGGCAGGTCCGCTCGATCGTGAAGAAGCCCTGCTGCGCCCGCACCCGGCCGAAGCCGTTGCAGGTCGGGCAGGTTCGCGGCTTCGATCCCGCCTTGGCTCCGGTGCCGCTGCAGGCCTCGCACGAGACGGAGGTCGGGATGTTGATGGTTTCGGTCTTGCCCGAGAACGCCTCCTCGAGCGAGATCTCGAGGTTGTAGCGCAGGTCCGCGCCGCGCTCGCGCCCGCCGGTGGAGCGCCCGCGCCCGCGTGCCTCGCCGAAGAAATTCTCGAAGATGTCCGACATGAAGTCGGAAAAATCCGTCCCGAAGCCGGGACCGCCGGCTCCGCCCTGGGCGAAGGCGTCATGGCCGAAGCGATCGTAGGCGGCGCGCTTCTGCGGGTCGGAGAGGGCCTGATAGGCCTCGTTGACTTCCTTGAACTTGACCTCGGCTTCCGCATCGTCCGGATTGCGGTCGGGGTGATACTTCATCGCCAGCTTGCGGAAGGCGCTCTTGAGCGTCTGCTCGCTGGCCGTCTTTTCGACGCCGAGAATTTCGTAGTAGTCGCGCTTCGACATGGAGCCCCAGGCTTTGCGCCCCCTGACGTCCCGACCCCGGAACCGTCAGGGGTCGCGACGATCCGGAGGTGATTCCTCGACAAGAACGGCCGGACGCCGCCCGGTCAAGGCCGGACGGCGTCTGCACGTCTCAAAACGCCCGCTCAGGCGCTCTTTTTCTTGTCCTCGTCGTCGACTTCCTGGAAGTCGGCGTCGATGACGTCCTCGTCGGACTTCGATCCGCCTTCGGGACCGCCGCCGGCCTCGCCGCCATCCTCGCCCTGGGAGGCCTTGTACATGGCCTCGCCGAGCTTCATGGAGGCCTGCATCAGGTCCGTGGTGCGCGACTTGATCACCTCGGCATCCTCACCCGCGACGGCTTCCTTGAGCGCGTCGACGGCGGTGGTGATGGCCTGGCGGTCCTCCTCCGAGACCTTCTCGCCGAACTCGGCGAGCGACTTCTCGGTGGAATGGACGAGACCCTCGGCCTGGTTGCGCGCCTCGACGAGCTCGCGGCGCTTCTTGTCCTCTTCCGCATGCGCCTCGGCGTCCTTGACCATCTTGTCGATGTCGGCGTCCGAGAGGCCGCCCGAAGCCTGGATGCGGATCGCCTGCTCCTTGCCGGTCGCCTTGTCCTTGGCCTGGACGTTGACGATGCCGTTGGCGTCGATGTCGAAGGTGACCTCCACCTGCGGCACGCCGCGCGGCGCGGGCGGGATGCCCATGAGATCGAACTGGCCGAGCAGCTTGTTGTCGGCCGCCATCTCGCGCTCGCCCTGGAAGACCCGGATCGTCACGGCGTTCTGGTTGTCCTCGGCCGTCGAGAAGACCTGGCTCTTCTTGGTCGGGATCGTGGTGTTGCGGTCGATCAGGCGGGTGAACACGCCGCCCAGCGTCTCGATGCCGAGCGAAAGCGGGGTCACGTCGAGGAGCAGCACGTCCTTGACGTCGCCCTGGAGCACCCCGGCCTGGACCGCGGCGCCGATCGCCACGACCTCGTCCGGGTTGACGCCCTTGTGCGGCTCCTTGCCGAAGAAGGACTTCACCACTTCCTGGATCTTGGGCATGCGCGTCATGCCGCCGACGAGCACGACCTCGTCGATCTCGCCCGCCGAGAGGCCGGCATCCTTGAGCGCCTTGCGGCAGGGCTCGATCGTCTTCTGCACCAGGTCGTCGACGAGGCTCTCGAACTTCGAGCGCGACAGCTTCATCGTCAGGTGCTTCGGACCGGAGGAGTCGGCGGTGATGTAAGGCAGGTTGATCTCGGTCTGCGAGGTCGAGGACAGCTCGATCTTGGCCTTCTCGGCGGCTTCCTTGAGGCGCTGGAGGGCGAGCTTGTCCTTCTTCAGGTCGATGCCCTGTTCCTTCTTGAACTCGTCGGCCAGATACTCGACGAGGCGCATGTCGAAGTCCTCGCCGCCGAGGAAGGTGTCGCCGTTGGTCGACTTCACCTCGAACACCCCGTCGCCGATCTCGAGGATCGACACGTCGAAGGTGCCGCCGCCGAGGTCGTAGACCGCAATGACGCCGGACTGCTTCTTGTCGAGCCCGTAGGCGAGCGCGGCCGCGGTCGGCTCGTTGATGATGCGCAGGACCTCAAGCCCGGCGATCTTGCCGGCATCCTTCGTCGCCTGGCGCTGGGCGTCGTTGAAATAGGCGGGAACCGTGATGACGGCCTGCGTCACCGGCTGGCCGAGATGCGCCTCCGCCGTCTCCTTCATCTTCTGCAGCGTGAAGGCGGAGATCTGCGAGGGCGAATACTGCTTGCCGTCGGCCTCGACCCAGGCGTCGCCGTTATCCGCCTTCACGATGTGGTAGGGGACGAGGCCCTTGTCCTTCTGCGTCATCGGATCCTGATAGGTGCGGCCGATGAGGCGCTTGATGGCGAAGAAGGTGCGCTCGGGGTTCGTGACCGCCTGGCGCTTGGCCGGCTGGCCGACGAGGCGCTCGCCCTCGTCCGTGAAGGCGACGATGGAGGGGGTCGTGCGCGCGCCCTCCGCATTCTCGATCACCCGCGGCGTCGTGCCTTCCATGACGGCGACGCAGGAATTGGTGGTACCAAGGTCGATTCCGATAACTTTACCCATGGCGGGATCCCTCACTTTCAAGCAGACCGCCGCGTCCCGAAGCGACACGGCCCATGGCTGGCTTCACTGTTGACTGACGCTGAAATGGGAACCCGTCCGACGCAGCGCAAGCGCCAATCCGAACGCGTTTCCCAGCTCGCGGTGATATAGGCGGAGGCCAAAAGGGCCGCAAGGTGGGGGATGGGGCGCCAGCGGGAAGAATGTCCCGCGACTGTTGCAATCGCACGACACCAATCTATGATTGCCAAACCGTAGCGATATGGATCCTTTGGTGCGATGGTCTCGGAACGGCAGGAGCAATGGCGCAGGTTTCTGGAATGGACGGACAAACATAGCGACTCACGTTGGGTATTCCGGGGTCTGGCGGACATCAAGTACGAGCTGCGGCCTACGGCGGGGCGGATAGACGATTACAGCCTGCCGACGGAGATCGGCGTTCTCGACGTTTTCAAGCGACGAGCAACGGAGTTTCTGGACGGGCACCAGAACTTGAGCGACTGGGACGCGTTGGCTCTCGCACAACATCATGGAGCGCCGACGAGACTGATGGATTGGACGAGCAATCCGCTGGTGGCCTGCTACTTCGCCGTGACCGGCGCGCCGAAGACGCTGGGGGCCGATGCCCAGATCGTCGCTCATCGCGTACTGTCGCGACGGGTGATCGACACCACGCGGCATTCCAACCCGTTTGATTGCCCCCGCGACGGTTTCGTGCTTCCACGCTTCCTCACCTACCGCCTCTCCCACCAGAGCGGCCTGTTCAGCGTCCACGCAGATCCAACGGTTCCCTTCTTTGACCCGAGAGCAAATCCGGAGCGCCGATTCATTATCGGTGACGGCTTCCGGGCCTATTTTCAGCGAAAACTGTTCTACTTTGGAATCGATCCCCAGCGGATCATGGGCGGCATCGACGGAATTGGTGCGCGGCTCAAATGGCAGTATGATCGGAACATCGGACTCGGCGCAGTGAGGTAAGTCATGCAGTCGGCGCAAACACGACAGCTCGCCCGCTTCGATCGCGAGGAAAACGAAAGCTACTACAGCGTTCTCGACACGATCGCGGACTACTCACCAAACACGCACCAGAGCGGGAAACGGCTTCTCCAACAGATAAAGCAATTCGACGGAGAACTCGAATTCGACGGCTTGGATACGTTCCCCGAGGGCGTCTTCAAGACGCAGGACGGAGGCTTTGAAGCCGTCGGCACGATCTTCTTGAAATTTGCCGACGGAAATCCTGCGGATACGATCGAGGCGATCATTCGAGGGCGAATTACCGGTTCGCGAGCAGAGATCGAAGAGATCGATCCGCAGATCCCGAAAAGGTAAAAGGCTGCCGATTGCGTCGCGGCCTCGTCGGGCCTATATTCGCGGGGATTCCCTGACATGTCGTCACGGTTGGCTCCGGTCCGAGGCCGGGTCGGAGCGCAGGAGATTTTTGCCGCGCGCGCCGTTTCTGCGGCTCTGGCGCGAAGCGCTCAAGGAGAAAGCCCGTGTCCGCTGGACTGCTCATGCCCAAAGCGACGGCCGTGTGGCTCGTCGAAAACACATCCCTCTCGTTCGAGCAGATCGCCGATTTCTGCAAGCTGCACCCCCTCGAGGTGAAGGGGATCGCCGATGGCGAGGTCGCCGCCGGGATCAAGGGCGCGGACCCGATCTCGATGGGGCAGCTCTCCCGCGACGAGATCGAGCGCGCCCAGAAGGACCCGTCCTATCGCCTCAAGCTGCTCCCCCCGAAGGTCAAGCTTCCGGAAATGAAGCGGACGAAGCGCGGGCCGCGCTACACGCCGGTCTCGCGCCGCCAGGACCGCCCCAATGCGATCCTCTGGCTGCTGCGCAACCATCCGGAGCTGAAGGACGCGCAGATCATGCGCCTCGTCGGCACGACGAAGACGACGATCCAGCAGATCCGTGACCGCACCCACTGGAACTCAGCATCGCTCTCGCCGCTGGACCCGGTGACGCTGGGCCTCTGCTCGCAGATCGACCTCGACATGGAAGTCCAGCGCTCCGCCAAGGATCGTCCGGCGACTCCCGCGGGCGAGGAAGGCGGCGCGACGCTCATGCCGACCGACCAGAGCCTCGCTCCCCAGTTCGAGGAGAAGGAAGAGCGGCCGCCGTTCAGCGACTACGAGCCCCCGCGCAAGCGCGAGGAGCAGGAGAAGATCGATGCCGATTCGGTCTTCGCCAAGCTCAAGGGCCTCAAGCGCAGCGGAGACGACGAGGATCAGGACGCGCACTGAGGCTCGTCCGTCATCGTGATTGACCGCGCCGGCGGGAGGGGGGCATGGCTCTTTCGAACACCTCCCCCGCTACGCCCCGCTCCCCCGCCAGGACCGCGCTTCAGGCGGCCGGGCTGACGCTCCTCGCCTGCGGCTTCTTCGCCGGAGCGAACGCCTTCGCCAAGGCCGCCCAGCTCGACGGCACGATTCCGCCGCAGCAGGTCGTCTTCTTTCGCTTCCTGTTCGGCTTTCTCGTTCTTACGCCATGGCTGCTGATGGCGCGGACGCCCGTCTTTCGCACCCGAGCGCCCGTGATCCACGCGCTTCGCGTGGCCTGCGGCATGGGCGGCGTAGCCTGCCTCTTCGCCGCCCTCGGCAGCCTTCCCATGGCGGACGTCACCGCTATCGCCTGGTCGAATCCGCTGATGGCGATGGTCCTGGCCGGGCTCTTCCTTGGCGACGGGATCGGCATGCGCCGGTGGCTCTGGGCGGCTTTGGGCTTCCTGGGCGTCCTCGTCATGATGCGCCCGAGCGGGGCCGCGCTCGGGTTCGACGGGGCGCTGGCGCTCGGCGCGGCCTTCCTCCTCGGTGCGGAGGTCGTGACCATCCGCATTCTGGCGCAGCGAGACGGCCCCCTCACGGTCCTCGCCTTCTCCAATGCCGGGGGATGCCTTGCCTCGGCGCTCCTCGCCCTTCCGGTCCTGACCATGCCCACGCCCGCGCAGTGGCTCTTCCTCGCCGGGACGGGAATATTGATGGTGGTCGGGCAGCTGATCTTCATGGCGGCGCTTCGCGTGCGCGAGACGAGCTTCGTCGCGCCGTTCTACTACGCGACCCTGATCTACGCCTTCGTCTTCGGCGTCGTCTTCTTTGGCGAGATCCCCGATCCGTGGGTCTATCTGGGCTCCGGCATGATCGTCGCGAGCGGGATTGCGATCACCCTTCAGGGTCGCCGCGAGGCGCTCACCCGCCAGCGCGCCACGGCAGGAACATGACGGCTACTTGGCCCGATGAAGGTTGCGGGCGATGCGTTGCGCCGCGCGCAGGGTCTCCTGAGCCGCCGCGCAGGGCTCGGAGAGCCTTTCCGCGTTGAGCCGCAGGCAGGTCGCCCGGCCCATGGATGCCTCGCTTCGACCCGGGGAGCAGAGCGCCTCGGCATCTGCCGCGCAGGCCTGGACAGCCGCCTCGCGGAACGGCGAAAGGGCCTCGCGCAGGGCCGTTGCCCGCTGGCGAAAATCGTCCTGCACCGCGGAGCAGGCAGGGGACAGGATCTCCTCGTTCTCGCGCAGGCAGGCGCTCAGCGTATCCATCCGGAAGGCGGCATCCCCGCACAGGGCGATCATGTCGTCGTGACACGCATCCAGAACCGCCTCGACGGGCGGATGCCGCGGCACCTGCGCGAATGCGTCCGCGATTTCGTTTGCACGGGCCGGCAAGCTGCCGAGCGCGGCGCTGATGAGACAGGCGACCACGAGCGCCAGGACGAAACGAGCCATGGAAGTTGCCTCCGAGTCGGACGGTCGACATAGCGACAGGTCCGGCTCCTTGGCAGAAACCGCTCAAATTTGCAATACAAGATTGCACTAAATCGTCAGCGAGACGCTAAAGCAACCCCTTGCTGTTCAGAGCCTGCGCGATCTCGTCGAGCACCGCGGGGTCGTCGATGGTCGCGGGAACCGTCCACTCGTCGCCGTCGGCGATCTTCTTCATCGTCGCGCGCAGGATCTTCCCCGACCGCGTTTTCGGCAGGCGTCCGACCGTCACAGCGAGCTTGAACGCCGCCACGGGCCCGATCTTCTCGCGCACCAGCGCGACGAGTTCCTTCTCCACTTCAAGCGGCGAGGTGGAGATCCCCGATTTCAGGACGACGAAACCGCAGGGCACCTCGCCCTTGAGCGCGTCCTTGACGCCGATCACAGCGCATTCAGCGACGGCGGGATGAGCCGCGAGGACCTCCTCCATGCCACCCGTGGAGAGCCGGTGGCCGGCGACGTTGATGATGTCGTCCGTGCGTCCCATGATGAAGAGATAGCCGTCCTCGTCGACGAAACCGGCGTCGGAGGTCGAGTAGTAGCCGGGATAGGCCTCGAGATAGCTCTCGCGGAAGCGGTCGTCCGCGTGCCAGAGCGTGGGCAGGCAGCCCGGCGGGAGCGGCAGCCGGACGACGACGGAGCCCATCTCGTTGGGACCGACCTCCCTTCCGCCCTCGTCGAGGATGCGGACATCGTATCCCGGCATGGGAACGGTGGGTGAGCCGTGCTTGACCGGCAGCATGCCGAGCCCGAGGGGGTTGCCGACGATCGGCCAGCCCGTCTCCGTCTGCCACCAATGGTCGATGACGGGCACGCCGAGGATGCGCTCCGCCCACTGGACCGTGTCGGGATCGGCCCGCTCCCCGGCGAGGAAGAGCGTGCGGAAGCGCGACAGGTCGTAGTCCTTCAGGAGCTTCGCCTCGGGGTCCTCCTTGCGGATTGCCCGGAAGGCGGTCGGGGCGGTGAAGAGGGATACCACGCCATGTTCCGCGATGACGCGCCAGAAGGCTCCCGCATCCGGCGTTCCGACCGGCTTGCCCTCGTAGACGATCGTCGTGCAGCCATGCAGCAGCGGCGCGTAGACGATGTAGGAATGCCCGACCACCCAGCCGATGTCTGACGCGGCCCAGAAGGCCTCGCCCGGCTCGATCCCGTAATGGTTCCGCATGGTCCATTTCAGCGCGACCATGTGCCCGCCATTGTCGCGCACCACGCCCTTCGGCTTGCCTGTGGTGCCCGAGGTGTAGAGCACATAGAGCGGATCGGTCGCGGCGACCGGCACGCATTCCGTGCTCTTGCCGGCGGCTTTCGCCATGGCGACGACTTCCGCCCAGTCGTGATCGCGTCCCGCCAGAAGCTCGCCCCGCCCCTGCTCGCGCTGGAAGACGAGGCAGGCGTCGGGCGTGTGCGAGGCCAGCGCGATGGCGCCGTCGAGGAGCGGCTTGTAGGCAACGACGCGGCCCGGTTCCAGGCCGCACGAGGCCGCCAGTAGGACCTTCGGCCGGGCGTCATCGATCCGCGTCGCCAGCTCCTTCGCCGCGAAACCGCCGAAGACGACGGAATGCACCGCGCCGAGCCGGGCGCAGGCGAGCATCGCGAACAAAGCCTCCGGGATCATCGGCATGTAGATGAGGACGCGGTCCCCCTTCTCGACCCCGAGATCGCGCAGCACGGCAGCGAGGACGGAGACCTCGTCGCGCAATTCCCTATAGGTCACGACGCGCTTCACCTGCGCCATCGGGCTGTCATAGACGATTGCCGCCTGGTCGCCGCGCGTCGCCACGTGGCGGTCGACCGCGTTGTGGCAGGTATTGCAGGTGGCGCCCGTGAACCAGCGCCCGTAGATACCGGCCTCCTTGTCGAAGATCCGGTCGGGAGGGGAGAACCAGTCGATCTCCTCGGCTGCCTTCCCCCAGAAGGCTTCAGGATTTTCGCGCCACTGTCCGTAGACCTCGTGATAGGCGCTCTTCGCGGCCGCATTCATCGGCTCGTCCCCTCCCATGCGCATTTTCGGCCGCGCCAGGCGCGACCGTCTTTCGCCGCATGGTGACCCCCTTGGCGCGGCGCGGCAAGCGGGTTTTCCCTAGGACTTTCGACGGGGCCGAACGCCTCAACCCTCGATCTCCTCGCGCAGCATCTCGAGGGCGAGCCATTCGTCCTCCGCCGCGTTCAGGGCGAGCTGGACCTCGGTGATCTTCCCCGTCAGCGCCTCGAACCGCGCGGGATCGCGGCTGTAGAGGTCGGGATCGTCGAGCTGCCGGCGCAGGGTCTCGATCTCGGCCTCGTATCCTGCGATCCGCCCCGGCAGGGTCTCGAGCGCGTGCTTTTCCTTGAACGACAGGCGGCGCTTGCGCCCCGGCTCCGGCTCCTTCCTCGCGGGAGCGGCGACCTTCGCCGCCTGGTCGGGACGCGCGGTCGCCTTCGCGAGCGGCGTCACGCCGTAGCCGCGCTGCGCGACCATGTCGGAATAGCCCCCCGCATATTCCACCCAGCGCCCCTCGCCCTCGGAGACGATGGTGGAGGTCGCCACGCGGTCAATGAAATCGCGGTCGTGGCTGATGAGAATGAGCGTGCCCGCGTACTCGCCAAGAAGCTCCTGGAGCAGGTCGAGGGTCTCGAGGTCGAGATCGTTGGTCGGCTCGTCGAGGACGAGGAGGTTCGACGGCTTGGCCAGCGCCCGCGCCAGCATCAGCCGCCCGCGCTCGCCCCCGGAAAGCACGTTGATCGGAGTGCGCATCTGCTCGGGAAGGAAGAGGAAGTCCTTCATGTAGCCGGCGACGTGCTTCGTCTCGCCCCCGATTGTGACCGTGTCCCCGCGTCCGCCGGTCATGGCCTCGGCGAGGGTCCATTGCGGGTCGAGGCTCTCGCGATGCTGGTCGAGGGTGACCATCTGGAGATTTGCGCCGAGCGTCACCTTCCCCGAGTCGGGCTCGATCGCACCGGTGAGCAGGTTGATCAGGGTCGTCTTTCCGGCGCCGTTGGGTCCGACGACGCCCACCCGGTCGCCACGGGCAATGCGGATCGAGAAGTCGCGCACGATGGGCCTATCCCCGAAGGCCTTCGAGACGCCCTCCGCCTCGATCACGATCTTGCCGGAGGTTTCCCCCTCCGTCGCCGCCAGCCGCACCTGCCCCACGGCTCGGCGCTGCTCGCGCAGTTCCTTGCGCATGGCGTGCAATTCGCCGAGGCGGCGGACATTACGCTTGCGCCGCGCCGTCACCCCGTAGCGAAGCCAGTCTCCCTCGGCCGCAATCTTCCGCGAGAGCTTGTGGCGGTCGCGCTCCTCCTGCTCGAAAAACGCGTCGCGCCATGCCTCGAACGCCCCGAACCCCTCCTCGATGCGGCGCGTCACGCCGCGGTCGAGCCAGATCGTCGCGCGGGACAGGTTCTCAAGGAAGCGCCGGTCATGGCTGATCAGGACGAGGGCTGCGCGCATTGAGGCCAGCTCGGATTCGAGCCATTCGATGGCGGGCAGGTCGAGGTGGTTCGTCGGTTCGTCGAGAAGCAGGATGTCCGGCATCGGCGCGAGCGTGCGGGCAAGGGCGGCCCGGCGCGCCTCCCCGCCGGACAGGTTGTCGGTCGGTGTCTCGCCGTCGAGGCCGAGCTCGCCGAGGAGGTATTGCGCCCGCCAGGGGTCGTCTCCCGGCGCAAGACCCGCCTCGACATAGCTCGTGATCGTGTCGTGCCCCGAGAAGTCGGGCTCCTGGGGGAGGTAGCGCATGGTCGCGCCCGGCTGCACGAATCGCGTTCCGCCATCCGCCTGCACCATGCCGGCGGCGATCTTGAGCAGCGTCGACTTGCCCGAGCCGTTGCGGCCCACGAGGCAGACGCGCTCGCCCGGCCCGACGGCCAGTTCGGCGTTTTCGAGAAGGGGCGTACCGCCGAAGGTCAGCGAGACGCCCTGGAGGTGCAGGAGCGGAGGAGAAGCCATGACGATGGCTTTACGCGCTTTCTCGCCTCAGGTTAAGGCCCGTCGCGGCCCCTCCCCTCAGTTCGTGTTCGAGCCCCAGATCGGCTGGTAATTGATCACGAACAGGCTCGGGTCGAGACGCGACGTCGTGTCGAGCCCCGACAGCGACACCACCGTCTCGAAGCCCTGGGCGTCGCGGATGCGCCATTGCTTGAGATCGCGCACCTGCGAATCGAATGTCAGGGTGATGCGCGAGGTGCCGCCGAGGGTGGAGCGGTCCTCGAGAATCACGTCGGTCTCCCCCGTGGCGCGCTCGATCCCAATCACGGGAATCGTGGCGCCGAGCTGCACGCGGTCCCCGAGGAGGAATTTCAGCGGCGTCTGCGAAATTGGATAGAGGTCCTGGGTGGCCAGCTTGCGGTCGCGGACGACGACGGAGCGCCCATCCGCGATCACGTCGATCGTCGCCGGCTCGTCATAGGCAAAGCGGACCCGCCCGGGGCGATGGACATAGAGCGTGCCCGCGAGCCTGCCGTTATTGCCCGACTGGACGAAGCGCCCGGTCAGCGTCGTGATCCCGTTGAAATAGTCGTTGGCGCGGGCGATGACCTCGCGATCGTCGAGCGGCGCGCTCGCCGCAGGCTGCGCTGCGGCCGAGGCGATCTGCACGGGCGGGGGCGCGGGCTGCGCGACGGGCTGCGCCACGGCCGGGGCGGCGGGCGCCGGCTGCGCGACAGGCGGCGCGGCGGCGGGCGCAGGGGCGGCGACCGGCTGCGCCTGCATGGCAACGGCGGCGGAGGCGCCCGCGAGTTCGGCGGGGCGAGGCGGCGGCAGGGTGTTGACGATGACGAGACGCGGCTCCTGCAGCGCCTGCGCCAGCGCAGCCGCGCCCTCGCCTCCCGGCGGCATAAGCGGTGCGAGAAGAAGCGCCCCCGTCAGCGCGATCATGCGACCGCTCGAACCCATCGCGAACCCTTTCGTTCAATCCAGCTTGCTGCCCTGTTGCGCCGTCCTGGCGCGCCGGCGCGTCCGGCTCTCGCCCACGCCCTAGAGAAAGGCTGTGGCGAAACAACGACGCAGCTTGGCGGGCGTTCCTCAATAATCCTCGTCGTCGTCGCCCCCGCCCGAATGGGCCTCCATCAGGATCTCGCGCTTGCCCGCGTGGTTCGCCGGGCCGACGATCCCCTCGCGCTCCATCCGCTCCATGAGCGAGGCGGCGCGGTTGTAGCCGATCTGGAGACGGCGCTGGATATAGGAGGTCGAGGCCTTCTTGTCGCGCAGGACGACCGCGACCGCCTGGTCGAAGATGTCGCCCCCCGGCTCGCCGAAGGAGCTCTTGTCGAAGACCGCGCCGCCGTCGCCATCCTCGTCGCCGCCGCCCTCCTCGTCGCTGGTGACGGCGTCGAGATAGGCGGGCCTGCCCTGGCGCTTGAGATGGGCGACGATCTTCTCGACCTCGTCGTCGGAGACGAAGGGGCCATGGACGCGGGTGATGCGCCCGCCGCCGGCCATGTAGAGCATGTCCCCCTGCCCGAGGAGCTGTTCGGCGCCCATCTCGCCGAGGATCGTGCGCGAATCGATCTTCGAGGTGACCTGGAAGGAGATGCGGGTCGGGAAATTCGCCTTGATCGTGCCGGTGATGACGTCCACGGAGGGGCGCTGCGTCGCCATGATCAGGTGGATGCCGGCGGCGCGGGCCATCTGGGCGAGGCGCTGGATCGCGCCCTCGATCTCCTTGCCCGCGACCATCATCAGATCGGCCATCTCGTCGACGATGACGACGATATAGGGCAGAGGATCGAGGTTCATCTCCTCTTCCTCGTAGATCGCCTCGCCGGTCTCGCGGTCGAACCCGCTCTGGACCGTGCGGGTGATGATTTCGCCGCGCGCGGAGGCCTCGGCCACGCGGGCGTTGAAGCCGTCGATGTTGCGCACGCCGAGCTTCGACATCTTCCTGTAGCGGTCCTCCATCTCCCGCACCGCCCATTTGAGTGCGATGACGGCCTTCTTGGGGTCCGTCACGACGGGCGAGAGGAGATGCGGGATGCCGTCATAGACGGAGAGCTCGAGCATCTTCGGATCGACCATGATCAGCCGGCACTGCTCGGGCTTGAGCCGGTAGAGGATCGACAGGATCATGGTGTTGATGGCCACCGACTTGCCCGAGCCGGTGGTGCCCGCGACGAGCAGGTGCGGCATGCGCGCCAGATCCGCTATAACCGGCTCGCCGCCGATCGTCTTGCCGAGGCAGAGCGCGAGCTTCTGCTTGGACGCCTCGAAATCGTGGCTCGCCAGCAATTCCCGCAGATACACCGTCTCGCGCTTGGAATTTGGCAACTCGATGCCGATGGCGTTGCGGCCCTGCACCACGGCGACGCGGGCGGAGACGGCGCTCATCGATCGCGCGATGTCGTCCGCCAGTCCGATGACGCGGCTCGACTTCGTGCCGGGAGCGGGCTCGAGTTCGTAGAGCGTGACCACGGGGCCGGGACGGACGTTGATGATCTCGCCGCGCACGCCGAAATCCTCGAGCGTCGATTCGAGCATCGCCGCGTTCTGTTCCAGCGAATCGGCGGAGATCGTCGTCACGCCCGAGTTCTTCGGCTCGGCGAGGAGCGTCAACGCGGGAAGCTGGTAATCGTCCTCGTCGAGGAAGGAAGGCTGCGCCTCGCGCACGATGCGTTTCCCGGGCTTCGGCGCGGGGGGCGGCATGCTGACGCGGCTCGAGGGGGCCTCCTGAACCGGTTCCCCGGGGCGCGCAGGCGCGTAGGCGTCATCGTCCTCGAAATCATCCTCCGGATAATCGTCATCATCGGCGCGATCGTAAGCGTCGCCGGCGGCGGGCGCGGAGGGGGCCGGCGCGCCGCGCGGCGGAGGCGGCGCGACCACCGGTTCGCGGCGCAGGGGAACGGGCGCGGCGGGGGAGACGAAATCGTCAAGATCGGGATCGCGCAGGCGGCGCGGCCCGGCGGCATAGGCGAAATCGTCCTCATCGTGTCGTCCCCGGGCGAGGAGCGCGTCGCGCCAGCCCGCGAGCCGCCGTCGCGCCTGGACGCGCAGGCTGATGAGCGCATGCGCCGCGGCTCCGAGCCAGACGATGATCCAGCCGGGCTCGTCGTCGCGGGGGGGTTCGTCGAGGTCGTCGAGATCGATCGGCCCCCGGCGGCGCGGCGGCGCGGGCTCCTCCTCCTCGTGCTCCTCGTCGACGAAACCGAAACCGCAGGCGGCGGTGATCGCGAGGATCGCGACGCCCGCGAAGACGAAGCCCACGATCGCGGCGGCCGGACCGCCGGAGATCCCGGTCACCGTGCGTGCGCCGGCGAGCAGGGCGTCGCCCGCGACGCCGCCGAGGCCCGTTGGAAGGGGCCAGCGGGAAGTCGCCGGCAGGGCGCTTGCCACCGCCGTCGCCGCTCCCGTCCCGATCACGAACAGGGCGAGCCTGAGCTGGAGACGCCCGAGCGCCCCGGTGCGCAGCAATTGCCAGCCCCACATCGCGAGGGGGATGAGGATCGCGATCGAGGCGAGCCCCACGAGCTGCATGACGAAATCGGCCGCCACCGCGCCGGGGAAGCCGAGAATGTTGCCGACCGGCCCGTCAACCGCGTGATTGAAGCTCGGATCCTCGACCGACCACGTCGCCAGCGCCAGCGCCGTCGCGACGGAGAAGGCGAGCAGCGCGAGGCCGATCGTCTGTGCGATGCGGCGCCTGAAGAACGCCCGCAGGGCGTCTGTCAGTTCGTCTGTCGGTGATGCATTGCGTCGTGATGTGGCCATGATCCGCGCGCTGATCGTCCCCTGGGGTCTGGACGCACAGTGTATGGAGAGCCGAGTTAAGAGGCGCTTAACCAAACGGGCCTCATCGGAGGCCTGCGCGATGATCCATGGATGCGCGCTGGCATTTCACGCGCCGCCTGCGCATTGCCATCAATCCCGAGAGGCCGTAAGCCGGTTGAACCAGCCGCCCGATCCACCCGCCCAATGCCCCCGGTGATGCAGCGGACATGAACGATGCGCACAAGAATGGAACCGGCCCGGCTCGCGTTCCCCTCCTCGGCAAGCCGGTCGCATGGCTGTTCGGGCAGCCATATCTCCTCCTCGCGCTGACGGCCCTGTTCTGGGGCGGGAACGCGGTTGCAAGCCGCCTCGCGGTCGGCGAAATCTCGCCGATGGCGCTCACCTGCCTGCGCTGGCTGGTCGCCATCGTGATCATGGTGACGGTGACGCGGCGGGAGCTCGTGGCGCAATTGCCGGTCCTCTCGCGCCGCTGGCTGCTCATCCTGGCCATGGGGACGTTCGGCTTCACCGGGTTCAACGCCCTGTTCTACGCGGCGGCGCATTACACCACCGCCGTCAACCTGACGATCATCCAGGGGGCGATCCCGATCCTCGTCCTGAGCGGCGCCCTCGTCGCCTTCGGGACGCGCATCACGCTCCTGCAGGTCCTCGGGATGATCGTGACGCTGACGGGCGTCGCGCTCGTCGCCACGCGGGGCGACATCACGACGCTTCTCGCCCTCGCCTTCAATCCGGGCGACCTCCTGATGCTGACCGGATGCCTGCTCTATGCCGGCTATACGCTGGCGCTGCGCAACCGCCCGCCGGTCTCGGGCCTCGTCTTCTTCACGGCGCTGGCCTGCGTCGCCTTCGTCACGTCGCTTCCGCTGGTAATCTACGAGATCGCCGCCGGCACGATCATCTGGCCGACCCTGAAGGGATCGCTGATCCTCCTCTATATCGGGCTCTTCCCGTCCCTCCTCGCCCAGCTGTTCTTCATGCGCGGCGTGGAACTGATTGGCCCCGGGCGCGCCGGGCTCTTCGTCAACCTGGTGCCGATCTTCGGGGCGATGCTGGCCGTCGGAATCCTCGCCGAGCCATTCCGGATCTATCACGGCGCGGCGCTCGCCCTCGTCCTCGGCGGCATCTGGCTCGCGGAGCGGCGGCGCGGCGCCTGATGCCGCTCAGGGCTTGAGCGCGAGTTCGGGATGCTCGCCCAGGAAATGCCGCAGGACGGATACGAGCTGGCGCGCATGCGGGACGTCGTGGTTGCGGATCGCCATGCGGATATCGTCGACGATCATGTCGCGGATCGTCTCCGGTCCATGATGCGAATGGACGAGATAGGCTCCGAGACTTGCCGCGACCATCTCCGGCAGGTGTTCATGCTCGGCGATCGCCGCCACCTCTTCCGGAGTGAGATCGCATAGGCCGATGCAGTCGGTCAGCGTGATCATCCGTCTCTCCTTCGGCTCGTCTGAAGAGACAGGATAACCCGATCCGTCAGTCACGGCCATTGACGTCGCGCAATGGGAACCGGCGAACAAGGCGGAAGGGAGAGGGGCCCTCCTGCCGGAAGATCGCCAGGTCCGCCACCGCGAGGGGACCCTCCGCCATTTCGCGATGCAGCTTGCGAAGGCCCTCCAGGATGTCCGGCAGTTCTGCGGCCGGAACGCGCCCCGTCAGCGTCAGGTGAAAGCGGAATTCGTCGAGCACGCCGGGATAGCCGTAGCGCGCGAGATTGTCGCGCTGGCGCGGCGACAGGCGCTCGGGCCGCCGGCGCGCGATCTCCTCCCCCGTGAGCGGCGCCCTGAAGGGCTCGAACGTCGTCACGACCGAACGTTCCAGGGCAAGAAGCTCCGGCGTCGGCTCCGGCTCGACAAGGGCAATGAAGGCGTCGCCGTCCCCGTTGGCTCCGACTGCCTCGACACGGAGGCGCGGCAGCACGAAACCCGCCCTGCCCTGGCAGAACCGCTCCACTGCCTCCTCCAGCGCCTCCTCCGTGCATCCCGCAGCGAGGCGGAACGGCGGTTTCATGGTCGCGTGAAATCCGTAGCGGCGGGGGTCCTGCGTCAATTCCCGAAATCTCGCGGCGGTTACGCCAGCGGGGACGAGTTGCGGGATCTCCTCCCCTTTCCGGGCATCGTAGCCGAGGATGGAACAGCCGAAGCGCCAGAGCGCGCTGTCCTCGGCGGGCGTGATGTAGAGGGCGAGACGGGTGCTCATCGTCGGGTGCTCGCGGGGTGGTTTCTCATGAAGAGGCTGCTCATCGTCCGAGTGCGGCTCCATCCGATCGCGGGTCGTGAATTGCCTCGACTCGCCGGTCGCGCGGATGGCGCAGGAGCATGCCGGCATGACCGAGCGCGTCGAGATAGGGCGCCCCCAGTTCCTCGACCTCATGGCCCAGTCGCCTCAGGGAGGAGACAAGTCCCGGATCGAACCTGTCCTCGAGCTTCAGCGTCGTCGAGCTTGCGCCCCAGGTGCGGCCGAGGAGCCAGCGAGGCGCATCGACGGCGTCGGCCAGCCCCTGGCCGAAGCGGTAGCGGGTGAGGATCTGCGCCTGAGTCTGCGGCTGTCCGTCACCCCCCATGCAGCCATAGGACAGCACGCGTCCGTCGCGGAAGACGGCGAGCGCAGGGTTGAGCGTATGGAACGGCTTGCGTCCGGGTGCGAGGGGATTGCGCGCCTGCGGATCGAGGGAGAAGGCCATCCCGCGATTCTGCCAGAGCAGGCCGGTGGCGGGAAGGACGAGCCCGGAACCGTAGTCCCAGTAGATCGACTGGATATACGAGACCGCGTAGCCCTGCGCGTCGATGGCCCCCATCCAGACCGTGTCGCCGTGATCGCCGGCAAGGGGAAAGGCGGCGGCGCGGTCGCGCGCGATTGCCTGCGCCTCGCGCTCGAGGCTGCGTGCGGAGAGATAGTCGGCCGGATTCTCGTCGAGCATTGCGGGATCGGTGACGACGCGGTCCCGGACGGCGAAGGCGCGCTTGACCGCCTCGATCAGCCCGTGGTGATGCGCCACGCTCTCTCCCCGCTCGACCCCGAGACGCTCGAAGATGCCAAGGATCATCAGCGAGGCGAGGCCCTGGCTGGGCGGCGGGAAATTGTAGAGGTCGACATCCTCCAGCGCGAGCGTGAGCGGCGCGACGTCGCGCGCCTCGTGGCGCTCGAGATCGCGGCGCGTGACCGGAGCTCCGGCCCGTTCGAGATCGAATGCGATCTCGCGCCCGACATCCCCCCGGTAGAAATCGTCGAGCCCTGCCCCGGCCAGGTGCGCCAGCGTGTCGGCGAGGCGCGGCGACCTCCGCAAGTCCCCCTGCCGCGGCGGCTCGCCCTCCACGGCGAAGGCATCGAGAAAACCGGGTACGGACGTCAGTCCCTCGAGGGTCTTCCCGCCCGCTTCCCGCGCCCAGTAGCGGGCCTCGGAAGCGGCGACGGGATAGCCGTCGCGGGCATGGCCGATCGCCTCCTCGAACAGGACGTCGAGCGGAAGCCGCCCGCCGATCGAGCGCGCATAATCCTGCGCCATTCTCCAGCCGCCGACAGCGCCTGCGACGGTGAGCGCCGCAAGGTCGCCGCGCGCGGGGATCGCCTCGCATTCCCTCCCGCGATAGAAGTCGCGCGTGGCGAGCGTCCCCGCCCTGCCACAGGCGTCGATCGCTGTGACCCGGCCGTTCGGAGCGCGCACGAGCCAGAACCCGTCGCCACCCATGCCGTTCATGTGCGGGAAGACGACGGCGATCGTCGCCGCCATGGCGATCATCGCCTCGAGCGCGTTCCCGCCCTCGCGCAGGATTCTCTCGCCGGTCCGCGCGGCGATCGCGGAGGGGGCGGCAACGGCGGCGGAGGCGAAGGTGGGGGTATCCAGCATGATCTCGGGACGCTCGCAGCGGATTGGTGACGGACGTCGATGACAGGGATGCGACACCCGCATGCTTGCATGGACGGTGCGATATGGGGTAGTCCCCCGGACAGGATATTCGGAGATCGATCGTGGCCGAGAAAACCCGCACAAACCGGCAGAACCTCGTGACCGTGGTGAGCGCGCTCATCCTCGTGGGCACGGAGGTCTTCGGCGTCGCCATCGCCGCGGGCTGGGCCATCGCCGGGCTGTTCGAACTCGGGCAGCAGGTGGGCTATGTGCTGATGGTTCTTTTCAGCATCATCGGCGTCTGGGCGATGTGGTCATTCTGGAAGAGGGCGATCACGATCGAGCCGGTGACCGAGCGCGGCTGAGCTTCCGGCCTGGACTTCTGGCGAAGGGGCCGGCTGCGGTTACGCGCAGCCGGCCCCTTTCGTCATTCCGCCGGCTGAACGACCGGGGCGGCGGCGCCGCGGGGGCGGATGCGGAACATGGCCGGGCGCACGAACAGGAAGCGCAGGGGCGTGTGGCGGACGATGCGCTCGAGGACCAGCGGGGCGATCACGGCCGCGGCGAGGACGATCAGCGAGACCAGCCCGACATCCTCGATGATTCCGGTGCGGACCAGGACCTCCCGGCTCACGGCCATCGGCAGGAAAAAGGCGAGGTAGATCGCGATCGACTGCTGGCCCGCATAACCAAGGGGGCGCGAGAGGATCGTCTGCGCGAGGAGCGCCGACATCGTCACCATCGCCACAGCCCCCATCGTCCCGGCGGCGAGGCTCACGACGGGAAGCGCGGCGAGGCTGGCGTCGCCGAAACCCGAGGGGGTGAGGGCGAGGAAGCCATTGACGAGCGCCCAGAGCGCGATGCCGGCCAGAGCGAGCCCCTTCGCGTTGATCGCCGCCTGCGCCAGACGGAAGATCTGCGGCGCGAGCAGGTAGCCGGCGAGGAAGTAGACGTAGCGTGCGCAGAACTCGTCGAGCAGGAACCAGCCCGTGTGGATCGGCGCGATCTCGAGGAGAGCCGCGCCCCCGAGCAGGGCCCAGAGCGGGACGCGCCGCAGGAGCTTCGTCACGACCGAGAAGATCGCCAGCATGTAGACGAACCAGAGCGTCGAGAAGGGCTCGACGAAGGACCATGCCAGGTGCTCGACGAAGCCTGTCGCGGAGCCGCCCGAAACCTGCCCGAATTTCACGAGCGACTGGATCACGAGCCAGAGGACGTAGAAATAGAGGAAATGCAGGATGCGCTTGTCGCCGTAGCTGCGCCAGTCGCGATCGATGACGCGGGCGAGGAACAGCCCCGAGATCAGGAAGAAGTCCGGCATCCGGAAAGGCGCGGCGAAGGCCACGACATGATGCATGAAGCCCTCGCCGCCCATCGCCTCGCCGACCCCGAGAGTCGCGTGCATCATCACGACGAGGATGATGCACAAGCCCTTCGCGGTATCCACCCAGGCCACGCGATCCCCCGCTCCGGCATCCGGCTGCATCGCCGCGCCTCCTTCCGATCCACCCCGCATGGTTAAGACTCCGTTAATTGAACTCTGACGCCACTGTGTCAGCGAAAGACAGCTTTGAGCGAAGCCCGCGCCGCCGATATGAATTGTACGGTTTTCTGCAATCGCCGCGCCAGCCGAGGCGTCCCGAAACGCAAAAGGCGCTTAACGTTCCCTTGCCCGCCGTCGCGCGATGGGCTAGAGACATCCTGCGTGTCGCGACACACGCCGGAAGCGCCCGTAGCTCAGCTGGATAGAGTGTTGGATTCCGATTCCAAAGGTCGCAGGTTCGAATCCTGCCGGGCGCGCCAGCTAAACCCTTGCTAGACAAGCGTTTTTAGCCAGGCCAACATCCCGAAAAGCTGAAGCATGATCGATCTGTCACAGCCTTGTCACAGCTGGACGGAAATACATCATGGCGACCATCAGAAAGCGCGGCTCATCATGGCAGGCTCAGGTTCGGAGGGAGGGCCATCCTCCCCTGGCCAGGAGCTTCAAATTGAAGTCGGATGCTCAGGTCTGGGCGAGAGAGCAGGAGCGCTCGATTGACAGAGGTGAAATGCCCGGTGCTGCGAGCGAGCAGCGGAGCGTCACTATTGCTGAACTTCTGCACCGTTATCGCGCGACGATCACACCTCGTAAACGAGGCTCCAAGGAGGAGTTGTGTCGGATCAAGCGTCTGCTAGCCAGCGATCTGGCACGGTATGCGGCCCTCAAGCTTCCACCCGCAGCCCTCGCGACTTACCGGGATCGACGGCTGGAGGAGGTCAAGGGAGGAACAATCAGACGCGAATTCGCGCTGCTTCGGCACTGCCTGGAGGTGGCTCGCAAGGAATGGGGTCTTCCGCTTGCGACAAATCCCATCGACCAGATCAGACTTCCTGAGGAGTCCAAGCCAAGAGAACGCCGCTTGAACGCCGGGGAGGCCGATCTCCTGGCCGCTGCATTGAACACGAAGTCGGCGCTGTATCTCAAACCCTTCCTGACGCTCGCAGTGGAGACCGGGATGCGCCGCGGAGAGCTCCTCTCGATCCGGTGGACCGAGGTCGATCTCGAAGCCATGACGGTTCGGGTTTCGCACACGAAGAACGGGCACCCTCGAAGGATCCCGCTGACGCCGAGAGCGGTTGAGACGCTTCGGGCCATGTCGCGCGAGAGTGAACTCGTCTTCCAGCAGTCAGCGAACGCCGTGCGCCTGGCGTGGGAGCGTTTAAGGCAACGTGCAGGCCTGACGGATCTTCGGATGCATGATCTGCGCCACGAGGCAGTCTCACGATTCTTCGAGTACGGGCTGTCTATGCCTGAGGTCGCGCTCATCAGTGGTCACCGAGACCGCAGGATGTTGGATCGTTACACCCATCTGCGACCCGAGACGGTAGCTCAGAAGCTGGCAGGCCTCGTCGGCAAGTGATCCACAACGGGATGGGGGGATCAGCCTCCCCCCTCTCCGAGACAAGCCCTCCGGGGATCATCAAGAAGCGGATTGAGCGCGGCTGTTCCTCAGAGTACCTTGTCCCCTGACCAGGGGGTGCCACATGTCGAGGATCTTCGTCGCCTTCAGTCGCACAGGAAAAGGCCGAACCTCGGCTTGCAACGCCTTAGCCATTTGATAATCTGGTTGCACATCACGAGCAGGGCTGACGCCCTCACCAACCTGCCTTTCCCGGGCAAGGTGGCCTCCCTCACCCACTGAGGGGATGTGGCTGACCACGGCGGCAACGAAACGGGTCCTACAGAGAACCTATGCGTCAGCCCTCCACTCGGGGTGCGTCTTGAACCGCATCGATCCGTAGGAGACACCTTCATGCTCACCCGCCGTGGCATCCTCATCGGGGCTGGGAAGCTCCTCACCCTCGCCTTCGTCGAGAGGGCGGAAGCCTTCATCGAGTTGAACCAGGAACCGCTCCTGCTGCCGCATCCAAAGCCGGTGACGACCATCGGCGCCTTCTGGGACAATGACGAAGGCTGGTACCTCCTCAGCGTTGGCGGCCCCACTGAGGGTCCACCACCGGCACCCACGTGGCGCGAGTTCCTCAGGGGGCGAGGAGAGATGACGCTCGACCCTGAGACGCTGGACGACATGTGGGGACTGACCCTGTCCGATCTGGACCGCCCCGTCGGTGACGACGTCTGGTCAGAGGCATGGCTGGACATGACAGCAGAGGGCGAAGCCTTCGACCTGCTCTACGGCCTTGATCTCGGCCCTGACTTGGCCGGTGATAGCGATCCTCAGGTCCAGTTCCACGAGGGCGGGATGATGGGGGCGAGCGGAAGGTGGGCCATTGTCCCCGACGCCATGTCGCTGTCGCTGCTCCAGGCGCGGCTGGTGGAACTGGATGTGGGCGTCAGTCTGTCGTGAGATTGGTTCCTGAATACCATCAGGGAACGAGCGCCCAGCTCTGCAAGGTCTTCTGCAAGGCCTGGCTCTGCGCCGTCACGAAGCGCCTCGATGCCTCCGAGAAGCGGGTGGTCACCAAGGCGGATACCCCTTGTCTTTTTGTTGGTAAGCCGGGTTTCCCCTCGACGACCCTGATCACCGAGAGTGGCCTCTACAAGCTGATCATGCGGGCCAACCCCAACCGGAACCCCGTCGTCAAGGAGTTCCAGGACTGGGTCACCAAGGTCGTCCTCCCGGCGATCCGCAAGGACGGCATGTACGTCAAGGACGAGGAGAAGGTAGCCACTGGTGAGATGACCGAGGACGAGTTGGTCCTCAAGGTTGTCACGATGCTCCAGGGCAAGGTGACCCGCCTCCAGCAGGAGAAGGAACAGCTCCAGACAGAGCACGCCGTCATGACGCCTAAGGCGGCTTCCCTGGACGCCGTGATCGAACGGGATGGCGGGGTGGACTTCAAGGTCGCCGCAGGGATGCTGGGGTGAGTGAGGTCGTCCTGCGTCGCAAGCCCTGAACCGAAAACTCCTGCCAGTCTGGAGGGCTCAGTTCCTAGCGGCCCTCTGCGCGAAAGCGCCCATCACCGGCAGGAGATCGACCGCACCCAGGAGCGCCCGAATGGCCTTCTCATCCAGATCGGTTGAGCGCCGCTGCCCTAAGAGTCGCGTGAGGACGAGAACGAAGCGGGCACGCTCATCGACTGTCCACCCGCACCAACCATGAGGCAAGGCCTCCTCGACGACTGCCATGATGCGCTCTTCCTCCGAACCTGGGAGGAGGTCGAACTGGTCTTCCTCTTCATCCCCCGAGTTCTCTCGGAGGTACGGCATCAGCTTGGTCGGCGGCGGCTCCTCAGGGACGAACTCGCGGACGATGTCGGCAGTCACATTCTCGGCCCCGAAGTGCTCGATCACGAGAAGAACGTCTCGCTGCACTTCTGGCCTCCAGAGGCGACCCAGGCTCCCCCAGCCACCGCGGAGGATTTGGTTCACGAGCTGCCCCACTCGCAGAACGGCAAGCTCATCGTCGGACACCTCCAGTGTGGTAGCGCCCGGGACCAGCGGCCTGGAGAGCAGCTCCGACTGCCAGGGAACATCTGGGTCGATGGTGATGAGCATGAGGTGAACTCCGGTTGAGACAAAACACGTAGTCGGATTTGGATCAGGTTCCCGACAAGATCTTCACATCACGCAGATGCGGCCGGAGTGCTGCCTCCAACTGGTTCATGGCGGCTACCAGTTGGTCTTGGATCGCCCCCCATTCCTCCTCTGGTGCCGCAAAGCCTCCCTGAATGGTGATCTTGAGCTGGCACTCACGTCGTCCATCAAGCCGGTCCCAGCTTATCGGAAACGTCATCTCCTGGTCGATTTCGGCCCTCTTGGCGAGCAGTTGATCGAAGATGTACTTGTTTTCTCCTTCGATCCTGTTTCTGCGGTCGATCCACAGCAACACACTGCAGGTTTCCTTATAGACCATGTAGCCGAAGCTAACTTCCGGAATGCCGGCTGACGCTCCCAGCCAGTTTGACGTCTTTGGATTTAGATGGGCGTGGAGCTTGGCATCAGGACGCGAAAGAAGAAGAGACCACCAACGTTGCCTCAGATCGTCCCTGCCCGCGTACTCTCTCTTTGAGCGCGAGATCTCCTCAGCCTCAGCAGAGGGGCCGACGATCAAGGTCAGCAGTGGTGCCGGAGGCGACTGGCTGATCCTGATCGCCTCCACCTTGACGAGGTAGAAGCGCCCGCTGCTGGACTCGTTAAGCCAAGCCAGGGCTGCGACATGCTCGGGGCGTGGCTCTGCGACGATCCAGATCGCCGCCCGCGCCTCCATGGCCGTGAAGTAGGTGATCACCTTGCCGAGATGATCGTGGTTGCTCTTCTCCAGTTGGTTCTCAATGATGACCTTGCTGCCAGCCTCGTCCTCCGCCACAAGGTCCACGCTGAACGATCCAGCGGCTCTCTCCCTCTCGACGTTGACGAGATTAAGGTTCAAAGCTTCATTGAGGACATCTATGTTCTCCTGGAGCCAAAGCGTGAAATCATATGCCTCGTGGGTCCACACTTCGCGAAGCGGTACGCGCTCCAAGCGACTGATCGTTGCCATCAGCCGACTTCCTGCTTGGTCGGCTTGAAGAACGAGGTGATGGTGAACTGCATGGCCCGAACCTTGTGCATCCCGATGCACGCAGCAGTCTAAATCAACTACTTCATCTTGGTAAGCTTGACGTTACCCTGCAGCCCGTTGGAGATGCTCAGATGGTCGAGCCGAAGACGACACGAACCCTCTGGTTCACCGTCGATCCAAGCGGGATCCTCCACGGGGACGACCTTGAGGTCGCCCAGGATCGCGCTGATGCCTTCGGCGTTGACCAGGAGCAGCTCCAGAGCCTCCCGGGGATTGCAGAGGAAGCAACCGAGTGCGAGCCGCTGCAGCGGTTCCTGGTGGGCCTCCTTGCCCCGGAGCTTGAGGGCGAGAATGAGCCCCATGAGGTCCTCCTGGCCTATCTCAAGGTCGGCTACGTGGCCGAGAGGGGACCTCTGATCAAGGCCGTCCAGAAGTGGGCCTCAGAGCCACCTGACGATCATGAAGTCGTGTACGCCGACTGGCCCCTGAACTCCCGTGATGCCGCCTTCCAGTATTTCCGCGACAACGACGAGGAGGCGTCCCTAGTGGGGGTAGAGGTCGTTCCCCTGTCTCAGGGAGCCGTCAGCAGGACCTCAGGGGTGGCGACGATGAGGTGGGCTGTGGATGCCGCCAATGAGGCTGCGGAGCGCCTAGGGAGGCCTGAGAGGTTCCGTCAGGTGGATACTGCATCCCCGACCGACTGAGGCGCATGACGAGCCTGGGCCACGAAAACTTGACACGCATCCTACTTTTGTTAGCGACCAAAGCCTGCGCCATTATTCACCTCTTGCCTACGACCTTCAAGAAGAGCATTATTCGATCATCTACTTCTATATGAAGACTGTACGGCTAAGTTACTCCTAAAGATAGGGTGGAGAACATGGGCCAGATTTCTTTAGCATTGGCGGTCTGTCTGACATTTACTTGCGTCAGTCCAGCCATCTCACAATCACAGCCAAAAGGCGCTCCAGGGAGTGTAGCGCCCTCCATGCGGGAGATGACGGTTGCACCGAACCGGAGCACTCGGCCCGCTCTTCGATCTGAAAGCCTCGCTCACCCGATGGCTAGCACCAACAAAGCTTTGACGGAAGCTGAGTGCACGGGGCTCGGGGGAAAGGTTGTCGATGTGCTTGTGGGCTGCTCAGGAACCAGTAAGGCCTGCTACACCACAGGTGAAGACAATGTGATCAGGCACTCGTGCATCACGAAGAATTAGCCGCGCAGCAAGATGGAGCGGTTCCTAGTCCCCTGGGGGCCGCCAATCATCAGGAGGGTGACATGCGGAAGCCAATATTCCGAGTGGCTATGTGTCTCGTACTCCTCACGCCAGTCTCGTGGAGTTGGGCACAGGTGGACCTGAGACGCCCCTCCACTCAGGAAGCACGACCACCTGCGCCGATAGGAACTGCCGCGCCCACGGCTCGACCACGCGGAAATCTTACAGACCACACGCTCCAGGTTCGCCCCACAACGGTCAAACCACTTACAGCCGAAGAGTGCAGGACGCTGGGCGGGAAGGTCCATAGTGAGGTATTTGGCATATGCAACAGCGGGACGTTTTGCGGGCGGACAGATCAAGATGGCAAAACTCATCGCGTGTGCATCACAGCGCAGTGAGGGGCAGTATGCGACCTGACTGCGAGCGGCTGCAGAGCCGTTCTGCGACGCCTCATGCCCGTCGCTTCGGAAGACCGAAGATCCAGTTGATCACGTTGGTGGGGAAGCGCAAGCGTCTCCTTAGCGTTACCAGTAAACCCTACAGTGTCTCCCACAGTGGACTAAAGAGGAAGACCACCACCTACTATCTACAGATACCATACTGGGGATAATCACCATGAGGTGAGATCCTCAAGGGAAGAGAACCACAAGTCCTCTGTTTTACTTCAGAGCATGAGAGGGTCGATTTTCGGGTAGTCGATTTTGACCTGAGGCCAGATCCCGCAATGATGCTGGTAGTGGCTGCTTAGGATCTCTTCAGCCCTTCCGGCCTCGCTGAGGGGGACGATCAGGCTGTCATGGACCGGAAGCGAAGGGATCGCGTAGACCTTGATGAGGTGGATCATGGCCCCGATCACGGCTTCGCTTTCCTTGAACATCAGGTCGGCCCAATTTGGCCCCTCCTCGCCCCAGGTCTTCAAGACCGGGAACTTCTCGATCATGCCTTCTCGGATCGCCTTGATGGAGTACGTCTCGGATAGCTTGATCGACGTCTTCTCCAGGTAGCGATCCGAGAGCGGCTTCGGCCATCTGAGGTGATGCCCTGAGTGGCCCAGGGTCACCAGGACCCAGTCCTTGACCACCTCCCTCGGGAAGCCCTCCAGGTGATAGGGATCCTGGTCGAAGTCCATCGGGAGGCCCCTCAGCCCGTGAAGGGCCGTGAGGTAGCTGGACTTGATGTCGATCTCAGCGACAGGCTCACCGTTGATCGTCATCTTCAGGCGATCGGTCTCCTTCAGGCGCTGATAGCTGTCGTCCCCATGGCTGTAGAGCCTTCCGCCCTTGTCCCAGTTGAATGAGGGGTCGTCTCCAAGATTGAAGACGCGGTAGAACCCTCGGTGGACGCCACCCTCGATCTCGACGCCCGGCAGGAAGTCGTTGATAAACTCGATATTTTCCCGGAGCTTCGTGGTCTGTTCGGTCTCCGCAAACTCCATGGGGCGAGAGGGGATCTTCGTCCGTCCAACGCGGGTTGACGAGGTCTTCAAGACCAGGACCTCTTCGGGAGCCTCCTCGCGGAAGTGCTTGCCGACATCCTGAACAAGAACCCCAGCCTCCTCGGCGACCTGCATGAACAGGGATGTTCCTCTGTAGCGGGAGGCGCGGCCCCACTGGATCTTGTTGTCTTCCTTCCCAAAGGGGCTGACCAGTCGGTGGTCGTAGCCGCTGACCTCTTCGAGAAGTCCGAGAGCCTTGAAGGCGCTGACGACCGAGATGAAATGGCGAGCGGTGACTTCCTGGCCGCTGAATGAATTGTTGTGCTTGGAGCGGTAGACCCATCCGTTCTCAACCAACCGGAGGCCGAGGAGGAGGTCTCCAGCGAAGGCCTCTACAGCACGCCTGAGGCCTGCCTGAGCGGCATCCTTGCGCCGTCGGGTGCGCTGCCCAAGCTCGGCCTCCTTGGCCTCCAGAAGCTCCACGAGACGATCCACGAGAGCGTTGGCTTCAGGGGTCGCGGCCTTGCGGATGAGGGTGGCGTAGGTCGCCTTCCGCAGCTCCTCCTTGGAGGGCTTCGGGGTCTCTGTCGGGTGCATGTTCATGAGGCGGAAGGGGTGCTCGAGCTCGGTCCAGATGCATATCGAAAAGTAGTGTTGCAGAAATATCACAGATCTCTCACTAGGGGCATTTCAAGTCCCCTGAGCGACCCTGTAGACGCTTCTCTCGCCAATGCCCAGTGTCTTCGCGATCTCCCTCTTAGGCATCCCCTGTTTGATCAACTCCCGGACCTCCTGGGCCTTCGCCCGGGCCGTCGCCTTGCGTCCCTTGTACTTGCCCTCGGCCTTCGCCTTCTGCACTCCCTCTTTTTGCCGTTCGATCATCATGGCCCTCTCAAACTGCGCTACGGAAGCCATGACGTTCAGGATCAACTCGCCTGTCGCCGTCGAGGTGTCGAGGTTGAGGTCTAGGATCCTGAGGGCGACACCCTTGGCCTCCAAGGTCTCGATGATCTTCCCGAGGTGGACCACCGACCTCGCCAATCTGTCGAGCTTCGTCACCACCACCGTGTCGCCAGCCCTGGCAAATTCCAAGAGGTCCTCCAGGGCCTTCCTGGGGCCTACCGACGAGGTCTGCTCCGAGAAGATCTTCTGACACCCGAGGGCCTCCAGATCCCGCTTCTGGGCCTCCAGACCGGCGACCTGATCGAGGGTAGAGGTGCGACTATAGCCTAAGAGCATCAGAAGCCTCTGCGTCTGCCATTGACATCTAGAACATCATGGCGAGATGTCTGCCAATAGTCAATTGCGATGTGTGTGGCAGGCGGAAGCGGTACCTCAGGCGTCTGCCGCTAGGGCAAGGTCGTGTGGCGGAGCGAACCGCATCAGACTAGGGATGACGATGATCCAATGCTCTTGTATGCTGACCACGTCCGTTGCAGAGCCGGAGCGCCAGTGGCAAAGAGAGAAAACCCGCTCGCCGAGATCCTGCAGAGCCAGCAAGAGGCTCTCGCGTCCTTCGGAGAGTTGACCCTGAAGTCGAGCGATCTCGACGAAATTCTTCACGAAGCCTGCCGCCTCATTGGTAGCGCCCTCAACACCGACCTCGCCAAGGTAATGGAATTGCAGGCAGACGGCGTCACGCTGCTCGTCCGTGCAGGCGTCGGCTGGAAGGACGACGTGGTGGGACATGTCCGGGTGCAGGCGGAGGAGGACACCTCCGAAGGCTACGCGCTCCTCAAGGGCGAACCAACGATCTCAACCGACATCGAGAAAGAGAACCGCTTCCGTTACCCAGGCTTCATGGACGATCATGCGGTAAAGGCCTTCGTCAACGTCCCGATTATGAGCGACGGAGGAACTGACAATTTCGGCATCCTTGAAGTTGACAGCCGATCTCCCCGCGAGTTCACGACGCATGACATCGCCTTCCTGCGCATATATGCCAACCTGCTAGCCGCCACCATCGAGCGCCTCAAGATAATCAAGCGCCTTGAGAAGGCCGTGGAAGACAAGGAGCGGCTTGTTGTCGAGATGCAGCACAGGACGAAAAACAGCCTGCAGTTGATCAGCGGCTTTGTGCGACTGCGATTGAAGAACGCCGCGTCGGATGATGCGAGGGAACAACTCGACAGCGTCGCTGGGCGCATCGAGACCGTCCATATACTCCACGAAAAGCTCTACAGCACTGGCGAGATCGAGAACCTCGACCTGGGTGCGTACCTGAGCGATCTGGCAAGTTCGCTCGTTTCGGTCCACGCGAATGACGTAGACATCCGCCTCCAGGTCGAGGTTGAAAACATCTACGTCCCCGCAGAGATCGCCATGCCGATCGGGTTGATCCTGAACGAGTTCATCACAAACAGCCTGAAATACGCGTTTGATGAAGGAAATGGCAGCGTCGGCGTCGAACTGATGAGCTCGGACAACGGCACATTGATGCGCATCTGGGACGACGGGAAGGGTTTACCTTCAGATATCGCCGAAAGTGGGGGGACAGGCATCCGCCTGATCAATGCACTCGCCCAACAGATCAACGCCAAGGCATCATGGTCATCGGAGGGAGGTACATTTCTCCACTTGGACCTCGCGGGGTAGGATGCTTGTAAGGCAAAAGTGGTAGAGTTGCTGGGATGCTGCATACTTTATCGACATGGTAATCCACAACAACTTCCTGGCTGCAGGCGTGGAAGGGTGTACAGATGTATGCGTAGAGCCTATACGAAGTGTCTGTTCTCGGCCGCGTTAGCCTTAACGACGAAGGAGCGCACGTGCGACCGTCACCAACCATTGCTGCCAAGCTGGAGCGTAAGCCCACAATACTGGTAGTAGAAGATGAAGTCCTCGTCCGCATGATGATCGCTGACCACCTTCGCGAGGAGGGCTTCGTCGTCATCGAAGCTGGCAGTGCAGATGAAGCACAGCAGGTGATAGCGGCGGGCCAGAAAGTTGATCTCGTCTTCACCGACGTGCGCCTTCCCGGTGAAGTTGATGGCCTTGAGCTTGCCAAGAGACTTCTCGACGAAGATCCGGCCAGGATGGTTGTTGTGACGTCGGGCCACATGCTCTTCGAGGACGTCGGGGGCATTGCTCCGTTCATCCCGAAGCCTTACAGGCCTGAGGTAGTTGTTTTTGTGATACGCAATCATTTGCATCGAGGCTGAACCGGAAGCTCCGAGGGGGGGTATCGTGAACAGAGCTGCTCGAGTGGGCGCAGGTTGCGGAGTACCATCGCCCGGCGCTTAGAGCTAACTGGCGTCGATGGAGAGCTTCCCGGGGGGCTTGTCGGGACGGAGGAGCCGACTTCTCAAGTGGTGGCAACAGCGGGTCCCTCCCGAGCCCTTTTTCGGCCGGAGCGACCCGGGGAGTAAGGCTTCCAAATTTGCCAGTAAACCTTGTTGTTCAACCTGGGCCTCGGTGCTTGTGGATTTCTGTCAACGTCGCCGAGCCAGTTCTTGACCATCAGCGGAAGAGGCCCCAAAAGAACAAGTAGTGAACTGTCGCCCAAGGAGGCAATGGCAATGATACGCGACATGGAATTGATCAGGGAAATACTGCTCACGATCCAGGCCCGACCAGACAGTATGCTTCAACGATTTACCCTCGATGGCTATGACCAGAATGTCGTTGGCCGTCACGTACAACTTCTGGTTCAGGAAGGCTACCTTGACGGGAAAGTACACGACAGCTCGCTGCAACATCAGTTGACTTGCTTCGTCTCCGACCTCACGTGGAAGGGCCACGATTTCGTTGCAGCCATCCAAAACGATACAGTCTGGGAGAAGATCAAGAACGCGATGTCTCCCAAAGAACTGGCGACTGCACCAATCACGCTGATCAAGACGCTCGGGATGCGATTGTTAGAAGACCACCTTAAGCAGCTCGTCGGGCTTGGAGCTTAGTACCGCTCGAACACGAACTGGTACGTCCTCTCGACCTTCTCCTCCCAGAGCTTGCGGTCGTACACTTCAGGGAGTTCATCGAGCTTCTCCCTGATGGCCTCTCTGACGGCTGCACGAGCCGCCTCACGACGTCGCCAGTCCAGGATGAACTTCTCCTTCTTGAGGGTCTCCAGGAGCTGCCGAGCGATCCTCTTGACCTCAACCTCCTGCTCTCTGGTCAACTTCGGCTTAGGCTTGGTGAGAAGATCGAAAATCGACAGCTCGTCCTCGGTCAGCGGCAACTCGATCGCCTGCTCCCGCTGCTCCAGGAGATCGAAGCGTTCATGTTGGTCTGATAGCCATCATTATCTGCAGCAGAAGGGCAGTCAGTAGGTCCCAGGTCGGCGCCGGACAAGCCTCCTAGTCCGCCCACGGCCAGGTCGCTCCACCGGACGCGATGCTTCACCAGACTGATAATGGTCCAGTGCGTCCAGCACCTCGGCTTCGATAGCCTTCACAACCTCCTCAGTGGTCTTCGCTGTTGTCTTCTCGCCGCGGCGCTTCTTGCGTGTCCTTATGAGGGACTGGATCCCCTTTCGCATTTCGGCCTTCGCCGTCTCGGCATCGAGGATCCAGACACTGTAGTTAATTTCTGATGCCATGGGGCGATCGGCGTCCCACTCGTCCTCGTCCCAATGGACAGAGCCGACGTCCCGCACGACATCGTTGAAAAAGTCGTGGTCGTCCCCGAGGCTGTACTCATCCCACAGATCATCCAGCCCCGACCATGCCAGCAACTCCCCAGAAATCTCATCATCAGCCGCGTAGAAATCACTGTCCTTGGCCCGTCCCACCACACCTACTCCTCGTGCTCCGTACAGTTTCTGCGCGGCTGCGGCGCTACCTTTGCACGTTCAGGAATGGCCTCTGCCACCTCAAAGAAAAGGCGAGGCACGAAGCCCCGCCTTGTAAGTTCAGCCTCCGGCAGGAACGCGGACGACATCGGCTCCAGGAACCGTCCGCTAGACCTTTGGCCCACAACGCAAGCAAGCGCGAGATCGTGGTCCTGGCCGATCAATCGCTCACCTCGAATCGATAGAATATGCCATCAAACAAGGTCAAGCCTAACCGTTGAGACAAAAAGCGAAAGCGCTACTCGGCTCCACCGCACCCCTCTGGGCTTGAGTCCTTCAAGAGGGCGGGCCTATTTCAGGCTGGACACGATTCGGAGCCGTATGATGCCGCAATATTGGGTGTTCCTCTGCAACCCAGACCGTTGGTCGCTGGATCGCTTCCTTGCGGATGGTCATCTGGAAGGGAATTGGCGGGCGGGAAATTATGCACGGAAAATCAAGCGCGGGGACATTGTCCTGTTTCGAGTCGGGAAGGGGCACACGGGGCATTATCCATCTGGAATTTACGGCGTCTGCAAAGTGATAAAGACGAATTGCGTGGGGTTCGAGGGGACTGATCCCTACTGGAGTTCTCCCGATCTTCGAAATTCCAAAGAGGAAACCGTGAAACTGCGGTTTGAACTCCTGACGAAGCCTGGGCTTCATATCGGAATTGATGAGATAAAAAATTCAGGCAAGATTGCAAAAGAGGAATTTTGGGAACCGCGGGGCGTCGGACACTTTCAAATTGATGAAGTCGAGTACGACAGCGTCATTTCCCTTCTCGAACCGCGGTTATACGTTCCTTAATTGGCGAGGTGGGCAGCGCAGTTCACCACCTCAAGCGAAAATAGCGACTTGATGGAATTGTTCTTGATGAGGAATTAACCGGTGCGAAATTGAAATAGGCACTTGCCAAAGCAAAAATGATAGCTCGACGAGAAAATCGTAGTCGCGGAGATTCTCGAGCGTCATCTTCTTCGGGAACGCCACGGCACTGACTAGGACCACAAGGCCCACCACAGAGCCTCCAAGGATCCAGGGGGTCAGGCTTTGCCTGAGGCGACGCATGAGGCGACCAAGGCGCTTCTGCCGCTGGTGACGCCGTGAGCGCCTCCTGATCGTCTTCCAATCGACGACCTTCCCCATGTCATCATCGCAGCTTGAAGCCTTTCCCCACGGGTTGCCGCTGGAACGAGGGGGGTCGTGGTTCGCCACTTGCAATTCTCCCCAGGGTGGACCGGATCCTCACCGTGGACGACCAATCGTCAACATTGTCTTTGCACTGAACTGCAGCCCAGCCGCGTTCGCTCATGACGCTTAAACGTCACTGGAAAATAAGTAGCAAAATCCCACACAGAAAACAGCGCACAACCCTCTGAAGTTGCTCATCTATTTTCTCAGGCCCCCCTTAGGTCCGCCCTTTTGCATAAGGAGCCGCCCACGCAGTGTGTGTGGAGCATCCGCTTCTTGCGCCCTCAAGCCTAAGCTGAGGCACAAAGAACTCCGAAATCCACCAGCACTTCCTAGTTTGCCGACGTTTATCCCGGGATCAGCCGCGGCTGCCTACTCCAAGACAACAAATCGCCGACTTCCGGCGCAACCCAAGGATCAATAACATGAATAACCATGTGATGAACGAAAACCAGAAGAGCTCCTCGTTTCTATCAGCACAGAAACCGTCGACCTTCAAAGAAAATATTGAGACGCTTCAAAATATAAACACACCTAAAGCGAATCTTTTGCTCAAAATTTTTCAATATATCCAAGAATTACAGGACTGTGAGCTCAATTTACAGTTGACTCCCATTTACGCCAACCTTGTCGCGGCCTATCTGCGCACGGCGAGGGACGGAAAATAGACCTCACTCACAGCTCAACGCTTGAGACACATCAAATTCTGACAACAAATCAACCGAAAAATCTAAGCCGCATGGCTTGGCATCAGAGGAAATCAAAGAATGAAAAAGCGAAACAAGGATGTAAGCGAACTCGTCCGAGAGGCATTTCCACTCGCTCATGATCTTGCCCGCGCAATGTTGCATGTGGCTGAACGATCGGCCACAGACGTCGACACGTACGTTGAGTGTCTGGAAGAGCAGTACGCGCTGTGGGACGAAATATGCAGCTTCATGCCGAACGGAGACGTAAAGGATCGGCAGGCAATTCATGGCTTCGCCTGCTTGTTGGCATCTTTGCATCTCAGGCAATTTGGCTCCCAACCCACTCCCCGAAACTTGAAGTAAGCTCGCCTTCAGCTGACTGACTGCGGGTACTTTTTCGCCTTCTGAAGATGAGAGAGGACATCAGGCTGCTGGCGTCCTCTCCTCGCTGCCCCTGCTCCTGAGCGCCTCGTAGAGCTGCCCAGGGCCAAGCAGGATATCCTTGAGCCCCTCCCTCACCTGGGCCGACTCAAGCGCCTGCTTGCTCATCGTCCCGTGGGCTTCGAGCGCATCAATGATCGCATTCATGATCGCCTGTGTCAGAGCAGGCGAATTCGAGAACTGCTCCTTGGTGTTGTTCGAAGCCTGCTGGGCGAGCATCTCGCTCTCCAGGAGCTTCCCCTTGATCACGTTGTTCACGTAAACCAGCTGGTCGCCATCGGTGACATCGCCCTTGAACAGGTCGTTCACCCGAGCGACGATCTCGGCGAGCAGAGCCTTCTCTTTCTCCTGGACCGACCCAGAACCGGTCTCGGTGATCGGCTGGAGCTTCTCACCTTCTCCGCCCAGAGCCAGGGTTCGCTTCCCCTTGTCCGAGAGCTTGTGGTGCGTCAGCACGATGTGGGAGACATCCACCCCCTCCCGCTCACGACCGAACTCCAGGAGCGGAATGAGGCGTCGGTAGAAGATGCTCCGGGCTTCGATGGCGGTGTTGCCGTAGTCGAAGATCTGCGACAGGAACGAGTAGAGCCTCAGGAAGGCTCCCATGTCGTTCTTAAACAGCAGGAGGGCGTTCAGGGCGTCCTGAGCGTCCTTCGCGGCATCCTGGTCATCCTGGGCCTTGGCTTGCTTCAGGCGAGCCTGAGCGGCCTGGTAAGCCCGCAGGAGGCGATCCGCGACGGGTTCTAGAGCGGCAACCAGATCTCCCTGCTTGGAGGCAGGGTTCAGCTCAACCTTGACCACGCGATCCACCTCGAACTGATCGTAGTGTCCCTGGCCATCGAGCTTCGCCCTCAGATCGAAGATGAGATTCGGATCGGTGACGTCAGCCAGCGACGCCGTCTCATAGTATGTCTGGAAGGCCTTCAGGATCTCCTCGCTGCTGTTCACAAAATCGAGGACGTAGGTGGTGTCCTTCCCAGGATAGGCCCTGTTGAGTCGCGAGAGCGTCTGCACGGCCTGGATGCCAGCGAGACGACGATCCACATACATCCCGCAGAGAAGCGGCTGGTCGAACCCCGTCTGGAATTTGTTGGCCACCAGGAGGATGTGGTACTCAGGAAGCTTGAAGGCTTCCCGGATGTCGCGTCCCCGCAGGTCGGGGTTCAGCGCCTTGCTCCCTTCGGTGAACGGGTCAGGGCTGGTCTCGGGGTCGTTGACCTCGCCCGAGAAGGCCACCAGCGTGCCGAAGCCGTAGCCCTTGTCCTTGATGTACTTCTCGATGGCGAGCTGCCAACGCACCGCTTCCTTTCGGCTCCCCACCACCACCATGGCCTTCGCCCTGCCGTCAAGAAGGGGCTGAACCATTGAGCGAAAATGCTCGACTACCACCTGTACCTTCTGGCTGATGTTGTAGGGGTGGAGCTTGACCCACTTCATCAGAGATTTCATTGCCGCGCTGCGCTCGACCTCCCTCTCGTCCAACTCCCTGCCTTCGGTGGCGAGTCTGAATGCGAGGCTGTAGGGCGTGTAGTTCCGCAGCACGTCAAGAATGAAGCCCTCCTCGATGGCTTGACGCATCGAGTAGACGTGGAAGGCCGAAGGCAGATTGGTCGCGCTTGCGGGCTGGTGTGGATCCGGACGGCGTCCGAAGAGTTCCAGTGTCTTGCCCTTCGGAGTGGCCGTAAAGGCAACGTAGGTGATCCCCTTGTCGTTCGCACGAGCTGCCATCTGGGCCGCAAGAATGTCCTCGCTGCTGATCTCTGCGCCATCCCCAAGCTCAGCAACCTCTTCCGCTGAGAGAACCTGCTTGAGTTTCGCTGCGGCTTCGCCGGTCTGGCTGGAATGAGCCTCGTCAGCAATCACCGCAAATCGCTTGCCCTTCGAAGCCGCCAGCTCGCGAACGGCCTCTAGGGCGTAGGGGAACGTCTGGATCGTGCAGACAACGATTTTCTTGCCTCCAGCCAAAGCGTCGGCAAGCTGGCCGCTCTTGGCCCCGCTGTCGTTCTTGATAGTGGCGACCACGCCAGTGGTACGCTCGAAATTGAAGATCGCTTCCTGGAGCTGCGTATCGATCACGTTCCGGTCGGAAACCACCAGGACGCTGTCGAACACCTTGCTGTGGCTATCGTCGTGGAGATCGGCCAGGAAGTGAGCAGACCACGCGATTGAGTTCGTCTTGCCCGATCCTGCCGAGTGCTGGATGAGGAATTTGCCTCCTGCGCCCTCGGCGAGAACTGCGGCCCGAAGCTTCCGGGTGGCGTCGAGCTGGTGGAACCGGGGGAAGATGATGGTCTTGATCTTCTTCTTGGCATCCCGCTCAGCGACGATGTAGCGACCGAGGATCTCCAACCAGCTCTCGCGCTCCCAGATCTCGTCCCAGAGGTAGGCGGTGCGGTGTCCCGTGGGATTCGGAGGGTTGCCCTTGCCGCCGTCATAGCCCTTGTTGAACGGCAGGAACCGGGTGGCCGCACCTTCCAACTTCGTGGTCATCATGACCTCGGCGTTGCTCACCGCGAAGTGGACCAGTGCGCCGCTGGGGAAGCTCAGGAGCGGCTCCGGTCCCTGGCCCTTGGGCTGGGGGTGACGGTCGAAGCGGTACTGATCGACCGCGTCGCCGACCGATTGCGTGAAGTCCGTCTTCAGCTCAGCGGTCGCCATAGGCAGCCCGTTGAGGAAGAGGACCAGATCAAGGCAGTTCTCGTTGGCCTGAGAGTAACGGACCTGTCGAACCACCCGCAGACGGTTCGCCTTGTAGCGGGCGAGGATCTCGGGGTTCATTCCCAGGGCAGGCTTGAACTGGGCGAGAGTCAGAGGCGCTCGAAGGCCGATCAGCTCCACACCGTAACGCAGAACATCCAGGGTGCCTCGCTCATCGAGCTGCTTGCGTATCCGGTCGAGGAGCATGGCCTCGGCGGAGGCCCCGTGGTTCTTCTGGAGCGTCTCCCAAGCCTTGGGCTGGCTTTCCTGCACCCATGTGACGATGTCACGAGGGAAGAGAGCGCGAGAGCGGTCGTAGAGGGCCGCGTCACCAGCAGCGTGAAGCCAGCCTTGCTCCGCGAGATGATCGCAGATCTCGGCCTCGAAGCTGATCTCGCGGTGGAGGCTCATGCCGGCTTCAGCTCCTTCGCCTTGAGCCCTAACACCTTGAAGGCCTCTACAGCCTCGGGCTTCAGGTTCCAGCCGGTCTCAGCGGTCCATTCGGCCAGGATACCGCTGTAGAAAGCAGCATCACTAGTTTCGGAGCGTTTCGCCGGCCAGAGCCGTGCCTCCCGGCGCTTGCACATCTCCCCGAAGTGCATGTGCCATGTTTGGCCGCCCCAGCCCATGGCCTTGCTGAGGCCCTCCGAGGATTGCCCCGGGTTGTCGAGCAGGACGCTCACCAGTCGCCGCTCGGTCTCGGTCATCAGATCATGACGGAAGGCCTCTACGATCCGCTGTGACTTCGACAGGCCACGCACATGCTCGATTAGCGCCGATTCTTCGGTTTCCGCCTGCTGATCCAGCGCCTCCAGCACTCGACGAGCGTTCGCCTCCATCGCGGGGTTCGCGAGGTGCTTCTCCGCGTTGGCGCGAACTTGCCGACGCTGTTCGGCACTCATATTCGGAATGCTCGCAAGAATGCCCTCGATTTTCATGCTACCTCCTTCTCGGGCGCCTCAACCTTGTTGCTGGCGACCTCCGGAACTGCTGCTCGTACATCGATCTTCCCGGTGACGGCGGCTGAGATCAGGGCGGACCGGCGTTCACGCAGCAGCCTGATACCTGCTTCCCCCTCGTCAACGAGAGACGCAATTCTTGCTAGCTCAAATCCAAGCCTTTCCAAGATCTCCTCCTGGGACGAAAGCGGAGGCAGTAGTAGCGTCAAATTGGCGACAACTTCTGTGTTGATGCCAGAGATAATTGAGCCACGCTTGGATAATTCTGTCTGAGTCTTGATGTACTCAGCCTCAGCGAGTATTAACACGATGTAGTTCGAGAGAACGATTTCGTTGTCTGGGCGGATACGAATAGTGTCACTGTCGGCAATGCCGGGACGGGCATCACTTGGAAAAATCCTGCAGCTCCCGAGACTACCTTTACGAGTTATAACTAAATCACCCGAGTTCAATGCATAGCGTTCAAGCTCAGCAAATCGTTCTGGCTCAATCCACCTAGAGCCTCGATTGAAATCGCCGGAGATTGTATTCTCCTGCCCGTAGAGCCTGTATCCAGTGTCTGAGGCGGGTAGCTCGGTGAGCATTCCACCGAAGGGCCCCATTTGAATACCATCGCTGCTGCGAACGAGATATTTGAGGCGCTTCACCTCCCAATGCTCCGGCACCTCCCCCAGCCACTCGATCCCGCTGTCCTTCATCGGGGCATCCGGGTTCAGCCCCTTGGTGACCGCGTGGGAGATGACCGCCTGCCGCTTCTCCTTCAACAATTCGATCAGCTTCTCCTGCTCGGCCACCAGAGCGTCGATCTTGGCGGTTTCCCGCTCGAGGAACGCGATGATGGCGGTTTGTTCTGCCATCGTTGGCAGTGGAAGCCGGGCGTTAGCAAGGTACTCGTGCTCGATGCTCTCCACGGTCGCGCCCTGCTTGGCCCATGCGAGTAGCAGCCTATCGTTAAGGCCTTGAACCCAACGCATAAAAAACTCCGAGCGGCATTTTCCGCCCCGAAAGATCAGCGCCTTCATATCTTGGTTCAGCGCGACCTGCACCGCGTTGATGGCAACCGGGAGGGTGTGCTTCAAGATCCCGGAACGAACTACCAGCAGCGCCGCCCCGCTGGGGACCATTCCCGCCGCACTGCTAGAAAGTCCTTCCTGCGTGATGCACTCCTCGGAGAAGGTGATCCTTTCCGTTTTCATGTCTTTAGGAGAAACCCAAGGCACGTCGCCATTCCAGAAGGTCGGCTCTTCGCGACTCGGCGTCCCTCCTCCCATAAACGATGCCACGTACTTTATCTTTTCCAGCGCCCAGTGACTCGGCACATCCCCCAGCCACTCCACTCCGCTGTCGTTGTACTCGGGATACCTCGGGAAGCTCATGCGCTCAGCTCCTCGATCATCGCCTTGATGCGGTCGGTGGTCTGCTTCAGCTCGGCGTCGATGACCTCCAGCGGCCTCGGCGGGTCAAAGACGTAAAAGTGCCGATTGAACGGGATCTCGTAGCCGACCTTGGTCTTCTCGTGGTCGATCCAGGCGTCCGGGGCGTGAGGCAGAACCTCGCGCTTGAAGTACACCTCGACCTCCTCACCCAGAGGCACGTTCTCGGTGTCCCTGAGCGAACTGTCGGCCTGAGGCTTCCCCTTGTTCTTCCCCTTGGCTCCGAGCAGGATCCGCCCCTTCTCGTCGCGCAGGGGCCGCTCCACGGTGATCGTACGATAGCCGAAGGCCTCGTTCGGGAAGATCCGCGACATCGGCGCGAGCTTCACCTTCCCGCCATCCGGGGCGACCGGGGGCTGCTCGCCTGCGGCCACGACCTCGCGCGAGATCTCCTTGCCATCGACATCGAGGACGGTCGCCACCTGAGCCTCCAGGAAGCCTCCGAAGAGCCGCGTTATCGTGTCGATGTCCTTCTCGCCCAGTTCCTTCCGCTTCGACCCGAGGCTCTTCCGCATCTTCTGCCAGAAGCCTGAGCCGTCGATGAGTTGGACCTTCCCCTTCCGGTGGCTGGGCTTCCGGTTCGAGAGGACCCAGACATAGGTCGAGATCCCGGTGTTGTAGAACATGTCGGTGGGAAGCCCGATGATCGCCTCCACCAGATCGTTCTCCAGCACGTAGCGCCGGATCTCGCTCTCGCCGCTCCCGGCTCCACCCGTGAACAGCGGAGAGCCATTGAGGACGATGGCAAACCTCCCGCCTCCATCGGCTGCCGGTCGCATCTTCGAGAGGAGGTGCATCAGGAACAGGAGGGAACCATCCGACACCCTCGGCAGCCCAGGGCCAAATCGCCCATTGAAACCCTGACGCTCATGCTCGGAACGGACCGCCTTCTCGACCTTCTTCCACTCGACACCGAACGGCGGATTGGAGAGCATGTAGTCGAACTTGGCGGTGGGATGGCCATCATCGGACAGCGTGTTGCCAAAGACGATGTTGGTGACGTCCTGCCCCTTGATGAGCATGTCCGCCTTGCAGATGGCGTAGGACTCGGGGTTCAGCTCCTGCCCGTACATGACGAGCGAGGCCTGCTCGTTGTGTTCCTTGAGATACTCGTCGGCCACCGAGAGCATCCCTCCGGTTCCCGCTGTGGGATCGTAAATCGTCCTGACCACTCCAGGCTTCGAGAGAACGTCGTCGTCCTCCACGAACAGGAGATTGACCATGAGCCGGATGACCTCACGTGGCGTGAAGTGCTCCCCGGCGGTCTCATTGGACAGCTCCGCGAATCGCCTGATTAGTTCCTCGAAGACGAGGCCCATCTGGTGGTTGTCGATCTTGTCGGGGTGGAGGTCGATCCTGGCGAACCGCTCAGTCACCTGATAGAGCAGCCCCGTCTTCCCAAGGCGATCAATCTGGGCCGCGAACTCGAAGCGCTCGAAGATGTCCCTCACGTCAGGCGAGAAGGCCTGGATGTAAGCGAAGAGGTTGGGAGCGATGTTGTCCTGGTCGCCGATCAGCTTGCGCATGTCGAGCGGCGACGTGTTGTAGAAGGTCTGCCCCGCTTTCCGCAGCAGGAACGGCTCCGGGTTCATTCCCTGCTGGACCCGAGTGGCGTGTTCCTGAAGGACCGCCTCCTTGGTAGGCTCCAGCACGCAATCCATGCGCCTCAGGACCGTGAAGGGGAGGATGACCTTGCCGTAATCGGCCTGCTTGTAGTCGCCCCTGAGGAGGTCGGCGACGGACCAGATGAAGGACGAAAGTGACTGCTGGTTCAAGATTTCCTGCCCTGCGCAAAATGGATTCCCTCGAGTAGAGCCTACACGGCAGCGCTTGCCAAGGCGTGAAGTGAGAGCCGCTCTGGCTCTTACGGAATCAGGCTATCCGAGCGATTTTTCTGTCACAGCTGTGTCACAGTTGGGAGCCGCATCAGAGGCCGCGGGACCGCCCACGGGGTCTTGTCAAAGAAATCTCTGCTGCTAAGATGGCAATTGTAACAGATTGATTTGCCACAGCTTTCTCTCTGGTCTCAAGTCCACACGCCGGAAGCGCCCGTAGCTCAGCTGGATAGAGTGTTGGATTCCGATTCCAAAGGTCGCAGGTTCGAATCCTGCCGGGCGCGCCATCTCACATTTGTTACCGCAAAAGTCACTTAAGGCCTTGAATGGAAAGGCCAAATTTGGTGTTCGAAGTCCCTCATTCCGGCAGTAGGGCAAAGGCTCCGAAAACGCCAGTCTGAGGACCGTTTTTTTCATGACCAGATCGGCATTAGCCCATATATTCCAAGGGCTTGCGAGGAATCGCATCGCGTGTTCGAACGACTCCTCAAAGGTATGCATCGGTTTGCCCGCCTGAGCCATTTTTTCGAGCGCCAGCAGCTTCTCCCGCTCCAGCTTCGCTATCCGCTTCTCGTAGGCGGCAACGACCGAGTCGTTGCTCGCATCCACGATCCGGTCGAGCAGCTGATCGATCTGCTTCTCGACAGCCCGGACGTTCTCCTTCATGGCCTTCGTCGCCTGTGCGGCTTGCTGAAGGCGCATGTCCCAGGCATCGCGGAACATGGCCCGGACGAGAGCGAACATGTTCTCTGAAGGCTCCAGACTCTGGAGCACGCCTTCGAACGCACCCTCCAGCTCTTCGCGCTTGATCGATTTGCGATAGCTGGAGCAGCCCTTGGTCGGACAGAGATAGTAGGGGTACTTCTGCGACTTACCCTGCGACCAGCAGGCGGTCAGCGGCTTCTCGCAGTCGTTGCAGACGATGAAGCCCCGCAGCGGGAAGTCGGCGCTGATATCCTTGCGCGCCGGAGCCTTCGCCGTGCTCGTGAGCCGCTTCTGAATCTTCTCGAAGGTCTCGAAGCTGATAAGGGCCTCGTGATGGCCCTTGCGGAGCCCGACGCCCCAATTCGGCGCTTCGATGTATCCGGCATAGATTGGCCGCGTCAGCATGTCGTGGATGCGCTGATTGCGGATTTCGCCGCCAGGCAGGTCCTTGGGGAAGGTCGGCTGGCGCTCCAGGAAGCGCTTCACCTCGACCTTCGTGGCGAAGCGCCCGGAGGCGTAGCCCTCCAGCGCTTCCTGAAGGATCGAGGCGTTCGGCTCATCGCGGACCAGCACCTTGCCTTGTCCGCCGCTGCGCTCGAAACGGTAGCCGACCGGAGCCTGGAAAACCCAGTAGCCGTTCTGCATGCGCGCGCGCATCCGGTTGACGGTCTGCTCGCCGTTCTTTTGGCGCTGATGCTGGGAAACCGAAGCGAGCAGGTTCTCGACGAGCTGGGAGTCGGAATCTTCGCCGAACTCGATGGACGGGCTGACGAGGACGCCGCCCGCATCGCCGATCTTCACCCGCAGCTCGAAATGCGCCATCAGCCCCCTTGCAAGGCGGCTGATGTCGTCGATGATAACCGCATGCGGCTCCTTGCGCCGCGCGCTCAGAAAGGACAGCATCGCCTGCATGCCGGGACGTGTCGTCAGGCTGCCCGAGGTGTCGTCGCGGAAAACCTCGACCACCTCATAGCCCTTGTACTTCGCGAACTCCCGGCAGCGCGTCTCCTGCGAGTGCAGGCCATCGCCGCGCACCGTTTGCTTGGCGCTCGATACGCGGCAATAGATAACGGCCTTGCTGAGGTCCTGTTGTTGACGTTCGTTGTTCATTCTTCCTCCAGACCGCCCGGAGGGCCTGCTTTCGTTTGAGGTTTACATCTTTCTGATTGCTTCGATTCTACATTACCAGACTCGGGAGATTCAGAAGACGTAACCGTCTCCAGATTTTGTCCACAGACTTCTTGCAGAGGGTGGACCCCGAAGCCAAGCTCGACGAACGACACTATAATTGTCCAGAGCGACTGAAGGAATTCCTCTTTTTGTGCGTCACTCATTCCCGAATTGTCGAGATACGCCTGGTATTTTTCGACATCGAGACCGATGACGGGGCGGGCGGCAGCCGCAAAGCTGCCTCCGACATTGCTGCCCTCAGGGGCCAAATCTTCTCTTTTCATCGCCTTCTCCTTTCCAGACGATAACCTTTGCCCCGATACTTTAATTGTACTACTTTTTGTAGTGTTATTACAAAATTCAGGATCAGAGCAGGATGCCGTCATCCAAGTTATTCTGCGGGTTTCCGGCACTCTTTTTGGTTGTGAAGAGCGCTTCGATCTCCGGCGGCGGCTTCCAGTTGGACTCCGCGCGGCGCTGCATCAGCGCCATCGCGAGGTAGCCTTCGAGCTGCTCCTCCGCCGTCCCCTGCGGATCGGCTTCGGCATGGACCGCAGCCCAGGCGCGGGCGAACTCGTAGTCGCGCCGGTCGATCCTCAGCGTGACGACGGCGCTCGTGCCGTCCTCCGAAAAGCGAGTTGAGGAGCGCTGCATCGGTTGCTTGTGGCTATTCATCAGTTTCTCCTCATAAAAGCGGCCTCTAAATTAGAGGCTGCTGATGATGCGGCTCCAGTCAATCGGCAGCACCTTGAAGATACCGCAGTGCTCGTCGCGACCGGGGATATGGACGCGGCGACCCTGAACACCGTAGTAGCCGCAATAGGTCATGATGCGGCAGGTCCCCGGCCCGCTCATGCGATGGCCGCAGCCATAGTCCCATCCGACATGAGGCGTCCCGGCGAAGAGAACGAAGCCGGTGAGCCCCGCGAGGACCAGCGCCCGCTGGCGCTTCAGAACCGCGTGGACCACCATCCGGGCCACCCGGAAAATTCGGGCAATCCGCTCAAAGGGCCTTTTCGGCGGCTTCGCGCCGTGGACCCTGATCTTAAACTCATTCATGGTCATTCTCCTGCTTGGGATAGTCGAGGCGCACCAGGGGCTTGACCTCCGGATATTCGCCTTCGACGGGGTTTGGCGTTGCCCATCTCCCCCACGGGGAGACGAACCAGAAAGGAATCCGCTGCGCGAGGACAGGTCTCACGCGATTGATGAAGAGAAGCTGCTCGTCTTGCTTCATCAGCAGGACGTCTTCAGGCCGCATGAGCGGCTGACCGCTCTCGGACATGCTTTCGCTTATCTCGTCATCGACTTCGCGCCCGAGGTTGTAGCTCCTCGTCTTGACCGTCTTCTGCCCCAGCGCTCTTGAGAGCGTCTGCGCAAGCTCGCCGGAGTTGACGCCGAAGAACTGCTTCACATCAGACTGCGAGAGCACCGTCTTGGCTGTGTTGGGTCCGTAAATGCGGGTGATGTCCGCCAGCTCCTGGACGATCATCCAAACCCGCACCCCCAGCCCCGGTAGGGCGGTCAGGCTCTCGGCGAGGCCGGAGAGCTTGCCCATGTTGGCGAACTCATCGAGCAGGAAGAGCACCTTGCCCTTCGCCTCCGATCTTGCCACTGCCGTGATCGCCTGGCTGACGATCAGGCCGAGGACCGCGCCGTGCGTTGCGATCCTGTCCTGCGGGAGGGCGAGATAGACGCTCACCTTTCCGGTCTTGAGATCGGCCAGCGACACATCCGAGCCGCTGACCGCGTCGGCGAGGTAGCCGCCCGGCTCATAGATGCTGAGCACCTGAAGCGCCCCCGAGCGAAAATCCTCAAAATGCTCGGGATTTTCCTTCATCTGCGCCGCGAGATCGTCGGCGAGATCGGCAAGGACGCCGCCGAGTGCATCGGAGCGGCGCGCCTCTTCGATGGCCCGCTCCAGCCGCTTCGGTGAGGCGACCAGCCGCCAGACTTCCGGCAGCGTGCAGCGCTTGGGCGCAAGAAGGGCGCGGGACAGGATCGAAAAGCGAATGATCGACCGTGTCCCTTCCCGGAAGTAGAAGTTCCTCGGATCCTCAGGTTCTGGGTAGATCACAAGGACAATCGCCCTCACCTCGTCGGAGAGCCCTCTTTGCAGGCGCGGATCGCTGGCGAGGACGATCAGCACTGCGAGAGGATTGATCCGGTCCTGCGGCAGTCCGTGCAGTCCCCAAGGATTGAGAACGACGACCCTGTGCCCGAGGCGGCTCCGTCGGTGCGCCGCTGTCACGGCGGCAAGCTCGCCCTTGGGATCGGTCACGACGACCGAGCCGGGATAGTGCAGCAGGTTCGGAATGACGAACCCGATGCCCTTGCCCTGCCGCGCCGGGGCGCAGGTCAGCAGATGCGCCTTGCCGCTGTAGAAGAGCGGCTGCCCATCCAGCAGCCCCAGATAGAGGCCCTCGGGATTGGTGAGGCCTGCCGCCTCGCACTCTTCTAGCGTGGCGAACGCGGCTTCCCCGAAGGTCCCGGATGTCTCCTCCGCCTCCTTGCGCCTTCGCGCCTGGTTCCAGTCAGTGATGTGTCCCGTAATGCCCGTGGCGATGGCGAGGACGCCCACCCACTTGAAGAAGCCGATGTAGAAGTGAGCGGCAGCGTCGAGCGGCCCTCCGACCAGCTCGGGCCATTTACTGGCCAGCGAGTAGAGCGAAACACCGAGCAGCAATTCGCCTGTCGGCGATCTCTTTTTTGGTGGGTGAGCGCTTGGCATCTCTGGGCTCCCCTCTCGGATGGCTGGCGTCTCCGCCTTTGCATCTTCTTCTTGCCTGAAAGGGTGATGGGGCTCTCCTCGTGCTTTCCTCGCGACCGCAGCCAGTCGGCTGTTCAAGCCGCGAGGACGCACGTATAGTGTTCGGCGAGCGTGATCGGCGATGGCAGCCGCCTGAGCTTGCGCGCTCAGCGCAGACGCGCTCCCGGCCCAGTGTGCGAAGAATGAAAGCTCGGAACCTCACCGCAGACGCGGACCTGTCTTCATGGTCAAAGGAGCAGGAGAAGCTCATCAAGAGGGCCCTGCTTGCCTACAAGAGCAGGTCCCCAGGGACTCGCGGGTTGAGCTGGCAGGGGATTCAGCAAGACATTGAGCATCTGACAGGCGTCGCAATGGGCGGGAAGGACCACCTTCGCCAGTACATAGCGGGGACCCGACCGGCGACGGACAACGCGGCCCGGCGGCAGGCGCTTGTCGAATTTCTCACTCACCCGGACATGGACCTCATGACCCTTGGCGAGTTTCTTGAGCCCGGCTCGTATCTGCACGCGGCGAGGCGACTGCTTGAATACCTCAGGACCGATCTCGACCCTGTAGCAGTAGATAGCCCCATTCGCCGAATATCCGGGCTGTACGTTTCCGAGGCTAAATCACACAGTGAGGAATCCCGAATCATTCTGAACATAACGCATGTGGAAGATGAGAGCTGGATTCTGAGAGTGCTCGAAGAGCGTCAACACGTGAGTACATTAAAGCACAAGGATGAATTTATCCGGTCGGAGTCCCGATCAGCCAGCTCTGGATGGTGTGTTCTGACACCCGAGGACAATCTGCTTTTCTTCTTGAAGGATAACCAATACGGCAAAAACCACTACTACCACTTGGTTTCTGATCTGGAAATTTGGACCGATGAGCCTTACGACAATTTTTTACTTCTGCGCTACGATTATCCCGAACCCATGCCTCAAATCCGCTCATTAAAGAATTACGAGATTCCTGATTTTGCCAACAGGACCGTCGCCGACGGCCTCATAGCGTTCCGAAGGTTGAATGACGGCGAAACCACATCTCCAACTCAAGATTGATTGGGAATGCCATGATAGACAAACAGGAGTGGAAGCAAAGGCTCCATTTCCGGAATGACGGAGCTGGCCATCTGTCTTTTGGTCAGCGCGTTGCCGCGACCACGTCCTACCTACGTGAAATGGCCTCGCGCCATAAGCGCGAGCCGAGCGTCCTCCAGTTCGTCCGAGAGAGCATCGCGGTTCTGGATGGTGGGGCCGAATCGACAACGCTCGATCCCGATATCATCATGAACGAAGCCAGGAACATCGATTTTGGCTTGCTGCTGCTTCGGGCTTCTCAGGAAGGCAATGCGCGGGACGTCGCAAAGCTCCGAGAGTGGAAAGCTCCTGTCAACTTCCGCGACCCACGGACGGGCGCGACGCCGCTGCACTACGTAGCGGCCTACCGTGCCCGTGCTGCCTTCCGTGCCCTGACGAAAGGAGCTGACTGCGACTTCCTGATCAGGGACAAGAAAGGGCGGCTTGCCTGGGAGCTGGCGGTCAATGCAGACGATGCCGCATTGGCCCGGCTCTTGATCTATAAGACTCGTAAGCAGGCCGAGGCAGCCGGTGTCCCTTTTCCGCCAAGACGCCCACCCGCTGAGATTCCTGCGCCCGGATAAATCGGGTACGATCACCGGCATGAAGGTCCTGTTCGTCTGCACCGCCAACAAGCTGCGAAGCCCGACCGCCGAGGACCTGTTCCAGGGCCTCGCGGGCATTGTGGTCACGTCAGCGGGCACGGACCCGGAGGCTCCGCGACCGCTCACCGCCGAGCTTGTGGCCGACGCCGACCTGATCTTCGCGATGGAAACCCACCACCGCGACCGCATCAGGAAGAAGTTCAAGCAGCGTCCGCGCGACAGCCGGATCATCACGCTTCACATCCCGGATGAGTATGAACGCGGCGATCCAGCCCTGATCGAGCTTCTGGAGACGAGAGCAGGGCCTACCATCCGGAGCCTTCTCGTCCCGGACATCGCCTGAGCCCACGGCCACGATCCCACCTGCTGCGATGCACAACACGGTTGTAGTACAAAGCGCAGAGCCTTGTAGTACAAAGCCGGAGCCTTGCCCAAAGCGGCAGATGGCAAGATGTGTTTTGTAGTACAAAACCATCTTGGGAAGGGGGCCCGCTGCGCGCCCCCGTTCCATCCCCCCGGCCTGTGGCTCCTTCAGGGCATCGAGCCCAATGCCGGAGCCATCCAACCGTATCGCCGGTTGATCACTCGCAGACGTCTGGCCGCCTGCACCCACCACTCGGAGGAGCCTCCGTGCTCCCCCAAGACCCCCATGGCCGAGGAGACTTCGCTCTCCCCTGGACCCCATCGCCTCAGGAGCGTTCCTGCCCCCGAGTCCCCTGACCATTTCATGGAGACCAGGAAGGGAGCTTTCGAGCTACCCTTGCCCTGGACCCATCCCATCGACCAGAAGCCTTCGAGCCCCTTGGAACCCTGACCAGGAGGGAGACGTCAGCTCTCCCTCCATGGACCTCCCATCGACCAACCCTGCGCGGGTTGGATGCCGCCAGCGTTCGGCGCTGGACCTAGGTCGAGCCTCGTTGCTCGCCTTTTCTTCTAAGACGTTTTTCGCTTCGCTCTTGGCAGACTGTTGCAGCTCGCAGCGGCATCCGCTCCGATCAGGGCGACCACCGCGTCGATATGCTCCGGTGGCACCCGCATACGACCAACACGTAACGCTTGGAAGATCGCTTCGGCCTGTCGTTGCGCGCCGAGTGCGCGCGCGATGCACTCGTGGAGGAGAAGATCCACGGTTGATGCGAGCGTGAGGTACGGGAAACCAGTTGAACATAGGCCTCGTGCTTTCCTCTCGTCGATCACAGCGACGGCTCCAGCCTCGACGGCATATCCAATCGTCGCTGCCTCGCCATCGTCGAGCGTGCGGAGCGCCGTTCCTTCGATGAGGCTCCCATAGACGCGCTTGCCGCCCTCACCAAGCGCGACCGCCCGTAAGGCACCTGCTCGAATGAGGACCTGGAGGTTCTCGCCATCTTTGTACCCACTGCGCGTGCCACGGAAAAGTTCCGCACAGGCATTTTCGGTCACGACCAGCTCGCCGGGACAGGCCCGAATGATTTCGGACGCCATTCCCGTCGCGTTGAGATTGATCACAACGCTAGCATCGACAACCAAGACGGCAGAAGCATTAAGAAGAAAGCCGAAAGAGCTCATTGGCCTCGCTTTCCTCCTGTTCCACTCCGTCGAGTATTTCCCTGACGCTGAGCCGATCAAGCTGCAATAGGTTAGCTAGCTGCCCCTCGCTGTAGATTCCCCTCTTCGAGGCTTCGCGCGTTAAGAGCGCAAGGCGCGGAGGCACGAGTCCCAAGGCTGCCGCCGCATTGAGATGTCGCTCCGGACGGATACCCAGGACCTCGTGCTCCTGTTCGTCGGTAATTCCACCATTGGCAACGAACCAATCCCAAGTGCCTTCCCGCGCCAGGGTAAGTTCCTCCAGTCTGCGCGTCATCGCTTCCCGCGAAACTCCGAACGCATGCGCCAGCAGGATAATGTGCCGCCGCGTCAGGTGCGACTGTCCGGCCGTGATTTCGGCAAAGCGCTGCCGGACGGCGCGTGCGGGCGTGAGGAAGCAGCGGGCGAAGCAGTTGGCGTAGCGCTCTTCGCGCGAGGAAGACTCTTCATGTTCGACGAGAACCTCCGGCCTTCTCCGCGTTCCCATGAAGTGCCCGAGTTCATGGACACCGGTCTGGCGCACACGGTCGGCTGGATGGCTAGCATTCAGTAGCATGCAGGCGCCGGCCGTCTCGTCATACGCGAAGAGCCCCGATATCTTGCCGTCAAGCCGCCGCAAGTAGACGCGGATCCCCAGTTGAAGATCGAGAATTGAGAGCATATCAAGAACCGGCCCGGCACCGAGTCCAAGCCAGTCCCTCAGGTCTTGTGCATCTTGTTCAGCCTGCGCGCGCACATCACCCGGCAGGATCGGCCGCTCCGGCGGATAGTTTCGGACCCGCTGAACACCCAGCGCGTTTTCAAGTTCAACTTCAGCGCGAACGAGCTGATTAAGCAGCGCCGCCGCCTCTTCGATACCGCCGTCACCGCTTCTAGAAAGCTTTCGGAATTGCGGAACCATGTCGAGATGCACGGATTCTCGCCGCAGGATCGAATTTGCCGAGATGCCGTAGAGTGCGGCAAGCTTTTGCAGCTCCTCCATCCGGACACGTCGCTGGCCTTTTTCGATCGCCACGATCGTGGTGCGAACGACACCAGCTGCGTCAGCGGCATCGGCCTGCGTAATCTTCGCCGCTTCGCGCGCAATCCTCAACCTTTTGCCGATTTCTTCATCCGGAAGTTTGTCGCTCTGCTCAGTCATTGGCGTGCCCGTACCCATCGCTGCACAAATGAGCGCTCGCCGAGCGCATCCAAATAGTTCTTCCACTCTTCCGCATGCCGCTCCACAAGTCCCCTTAGCAGCGCTTCGGTATCCAACTGCGGCAGGTCCAAGGCTTGCGCTAGAAACACAGCATGTCTCCGAACCAAAGGCGCAGCATCCGGTTCGGCCATGTCTGCGAGGTGATCCAGGTGCAATACGCCTGCGATTGCATATTCATCAAAGGCAACTGTCCTTCGACTGAAGCCTCGTACGAGTCCGTCTTGTAGAGTCTCAGCACCGAGGTTGTAGGCGATGTAGGTTTCGGCGCTTTCTTCCAACCCAGCGGCATGGATGCTCATACGCCGGAGCATGCAGGCCGCGCAAACGCCGCATTGCCTCAACTTTCCATCGACGGAACTCCATCGGTTGCTGCGCCAGCAGGACCGCGTGCTCTTCCAGTCGCTCTCGCCGTCCAGCGCTACGAACTCACGCAGCGTTTCCCCCTTGGTACTCCAGATACGCGGGTATACGAACCGCATCCGCGTTCCGAGCAGGGCGTTTAAGAAGGCGGACATACGCCTCCCTAACAATGGGTGATTGCGATAATCGGGGTAGGCGTGACCCACATTTAGCAGCGCGGGTCCAATGGCGCCCTGTCCGCTTTCTGGGATTACAATCTCCCCTGCGTCCGCAAGGTAGGCCGCAATGCCGCTGATGAGCGCAAATTTGAACCCCCGGCTGCGGGAGCTGGATTCTTGGTTAGGCATCTTGCAAGGGACGCTATAGGGCACAGTCGCGAACGGCACCCGAGAGACTCCGTTCCGAGCCTGATCCCAACTTTTTGAGCCGACTCGCACGCGAATGAGCTTGTCGCCGAGCTTCTGAGCGAGCAGACCGGCGACCGCGCGAGAATCCATGCCGTCGCTGTACGGCAGCACAGCTTGAGTTTTGACGGGCAGGCTGAGAGCGGGCTGCTCGGGTGCGGGCGCCGTGCTCTGACGGTCACTAAACTCAAACGTCCAGTAGTCGCCGGTTAGGAATTCGACAGCGTCCTGCAACAGACCTGCTACGCCCGGCGAGCACCAGCGCTCGGGCTCATGTACCGGAATACGTAGCGCTATCCGCCGCGCCCACCCCTGCGGCGGCCGCTGGACAATCTTGTCGCCGAATTCGATCGCGGCAGCAACGACCATAGCGTCATAGACCACCGGTTCCCAACGAGCGAACGCATAGGTTTCCAGCCCCGCCGTAGAGAATTTCACGTCCCTGCCGAGCATGAATGCCACACGGCCTTTACGCGCACGGCAGCCAGGCTCGACGACGTCAATCTCGATTCCAGGGACATGAACATTGGCGGAAGCGGAAATCATAGTGGCGGCCCTTCATCAACGCCACCATGTTTCGGCAGCCTGAGAACGCCGCCGCCACCAGGCGCAGAAAGTTCTTGGGCCATAACCCCGAAGGCGCAGGTATTACGGGCTTCCCGCAACCGGTTGCGCACATGCTGCGTGCCTCTCGGCTCCTCCCGTTGCCAGTGCTCTTCGATCTGGCGGCAACCAGCTCTCGCACACGCTTCCAACGCATTCGTCAACGCCGCCACAAAGGCGGTGTCGCCGGTAAGACCACTCGCGTTAGCCTCGACCGCGCAGTCGATCAGCGTGTTCCCCGCTGCCGATCCCCGACAAAACCTACGCGCTTCCTCAAGCTGGGCCGCACGGTCATCGCTGAAAAGCGAGCTTTGGACGCTTCCACCGAGAATATCTCGCACCTTATCCAACGGTGCTTCACGGAAGTCGCTCTTCAGCGCCACTGAAAATGCTTCGCTCACTTCCTCGCAGGCGTAAGCCGGGGTTCCCGCTCGCTCGGCTAGCAGTTTCCAAGGCCGACGCATCGGCAGGCTTCTATGAGGTCCATCGCTCATGGCGAAACTCCTATGTCAGAAATATAGCTGACAGAGGATGACATTGTCAAATACGGCTCCGCTCCGAGGACCCATGCGTTCGTTGACGGGAATAAAAAAGCTACACAACGGTGTATCCATTGGCTACACTCTCGCTCATGAAAACCAAGGACGCGGGGCTGCGGATTCGGGTGGAGCGCGATCTGCGCGATAAGTTCCTGGAGGCGTGCCGGGCTCAGGATCGGCCTGCCGCTCAGGTGCTAAGAGAGTTTATGCGCGCCTACGTCGCCGATCCAAATGCAGATGCGCAGCCGCACAAAACCGCGCCCACAGCGGAAACGAATGGGCGGCCGGAGTAGAAATAACGGGGGGCCAGATGTTTGAGCAGACGTTTAAAAATATTGATGACGCATTGCGTCAAGAGGCGGGCTGCGGGACCGAGCTTGATTATGTCGAGCAGTCATCATGGATACTATTTCTGAAATACCTTGATGATCTCGAAGCCGAGCGCGCGATGAGCGCTGAGCTTGAGGGAAAGACATACAACTATATCATCGATGATGCGCATCGTTGGGCACGTTGGGCGGCACCGAAAAAGCCCGACGGCTCAGTCGATAGAGATCGCGCCATGACTGGCGACGATCTCATCGACTACGTAAACAGTGATCTTTGGCCGTATCTTCAAGGCTTCAAACAGCGCGCCTCCAGCCCCGACACAATCGAATACAAAATCGGGCAGATTTTTGGAGAGATCAAAAACAAATTTTCCAGCGGCTACACACTGCGCGAGGTGCTGGAACTGACCGATCAGCTGCGCTTCGGCAGCCAGGTTGAAAAACATGAGCTGTCGGACCTCTACGAAGCCAAGATCAAGCGGATGGGCAATGCCGGGAGGAACGGCGGCGAGTACTACACGCCCCGGCCGCTCATTCGGGCCATGATCCAGGTGGTCAAGCCAGAGATCGGCGAGACGATCTATGACGGTGCCGTCGGTTCGGCGGGCTTCTTGTGCGAGGCCTTCGAGTACCTGCGCAAGCAGGCCAAGAGCACGGCTGACCTGGAGACGCTCCAGAAGCGGACCTTCTCCGGCATCGAGAAAAAGAGCCTCGCTTACGTTATCGGCGTCATGAACATGATCCTGCATGGGATCGAGGCCCCCGCTATCGTTCACGACAACGCGCTCGGCAGGTCACTGGCCGACATTCAGCCGCGCGACCAGAAGGATCTGATCCTCGCCAATCCGCCCTTCGGCGGCTCCGAGCGCCGGGAAATTCAGCAGAACTTTCCGATCCGCTCAGGCGAGACGGCCTACCTGTTCCTTCAGCACTTCATTAAGATGCTGAAGCCCGGCGGCCGCGCAGCCGTCGTCATCAAAAACACCGCGCTCTCGAACGGTGACGCGCGCGCGCTGCGCAAGGAGCTTCTCGCCAGCTGCAATCTGCACACCGTGCTCGATTGCCCGCAGGGCACGTTCCAGGGTGCCGGTGTCAAGACCGTCGTGCTGTTCTTCGAGAAGGGCGCGCCGACACGGGACATCTGGTTCTATCAGCTGGCCCCCGGCCGCAGCCTCGGCAAGACGACAGCGCTGACGGATGCGGACTTTTCGGAGTTCGTGCGGCTTCAGGCGACACGGGGCCTCAGCGACAAGAGCTGGGTTGTGGAGGTGGCCGACCTGGACACCGAGACCTTCGACCTGTCCGTCAAAAATCCGAACCGCAACGACGAAATCACTTACCGTGAGCCGGAGGAGATCATCGAAGAAATGATCGCGCTCGACGCTGAGAGTGCAGCAATCCTCCAGCAGATCAGGGGGATGCTGTGATCAAGTGGAATAAGCTGGCCGTTGAGGACTGCATCGAGAAATTACCAACGACCGAGAAGATTCAGCGCAAAGACTTTCTGAACGAAGGCAAATTTCCTATCGTCTCGCAAGAGGCAGAGTTCATCAATGGCTATTGGGACGATGAGTTAGCGGTGTTGAAACTAAAACGTCCGGTAGTCGTCTTCGGCGACCATACTAAAGCTCTAAAGTTCATTGATTTCGATTTCGTGCGTGGCGCAGATGGAGTGAAAATTCTGTCTCCAAAGCCATTTCTGGATTGTAAGTTTTTCTATTACGCCCTTATGGCAAACCCCGTCCGCACGCTGGGGTACGCGCGGCACTACAGGCTTCTAGCAAAGACTGAAATACAGTTTCCGCAAGAGTTGGCCGAGCAGAGGCGGATTGTCTCCATGCTCGACGAGGCGTTCGAAGGGATCGCCAAGGCAACCGCCAACGCCGAGCGTAACCTTGCCAACGCGCGAGAGCTTCTAGCGGTTATTCGCCAAGAAAGGTTTATGGCTTTGCGCGATCTCGCGCCCGCATCTACCCTCGGCGAGATTTGCAAGTTTGAGAACGGCGATCGAGGTGCAAACTATCCTGGAAAACAGCACCGCGTTTCCGAAGGAGTGCCATTTATCAATGCTGGGCACCTGTCCGAGGGCGGAATAGATTTTTCAGAAATGGACTATATTTCATCTGAACGATATTCTCTACTTGGCAATGGAAAGATTAGGCCAAATGATGTTCTGTTTTGCCTTCGCGGTTCCCTTGGCAAGTTCGCCTGCGTGAACGAACTCGACGAAGGGGCAATCGCATCTTCCCTCGTGATAATACGACCTTCGGAGCGACTAAATCTGGCGTATCTGCTGGAATATCTCGCAGGCCCGATCTGCGCAGCGATGATCGGAAAATATAAAGGAGGTGCAGCCCAGCCGAATCTTGGTGCAAAAGACTTGAAGAAGTTTGAGATTCCCCTTCCTTCTCACGATATCCAGCGATCCATAGCAGACGAATTGTCTACGTTCGCTGCTCAAACGCGCGATGTCGAAACTGCTTATAGAGCAAAGATTGCGAGTTGCATGGAGCTACGCCAATCACTGCTTCGAAAGGCGTTTTCCGGCCAGCTCACCGGCAAGGAGGCGGTTGCCGCATGAACGAGGCCGAGACCCGCGCTGAGCTGATCGATCCCGCCCTGAAGGCGGCCGGCTGGGGCGCGGTCGATGGCAGCCGTGTGGCCCGGGAGTACGGCATCACCGCCGGTCGGCTGGAGGGGGCCGGACGGCGCGGCAAGCGCGATACGGCCGATTATGTGTTGATCTATCGCGGCAAGCGGTTGGCCGTCATCGAGGCCAAGAAGCGGGACGCGCTAATTACTGAAGGGCTGGCGCAGGCCAAGGCCTACGCCACCAAGCTGCAAATCCGCTTTACCTACGCGACTAACGGTCTGGGCGTGTATCAGGCCGATATGGAGACCGGCGCAGAAGGCGGGATCGCGGGATTTCCTTCCCCTGATGAGCTATGGTCGCTGACCTTTGCCGCGGAGAACGCCTGGCGCGATCGTTTCGCCGCCGTCCCGCATGAGGAGAAGGGCGGTTCCTGGGCATCGCGCTACTATCAAGACATTGCCATCGAACGCGTCCTGGATGCCGTTGCGGACGGCAGAAGCCGCATACTTCTCACCCTCGCCACCGGCACCGGCAAGACCTTCATTGCCTTCCAGATCGCCTGGAAGCTGTTTCACAGCCGCTGGAATCTCAGCCGCGAACCTGCGCGGCGGCCGCGCATCCTTTTCCTCGCCGATCGCAATATCCTCGCCGATCAGGCCTATAACGCCTTTTCACCGTTCGCCGATGACGCCCGAGTGCGCATCGACCCGAAGCGGATTGCCAAGGACGGACGGGTCCCGAAGAACGGCTCGGTCTTTTTCACCATCTTCCAGACCTTCATGAGCGGCCGCGACGCCGACGGCAAGCCCCAGCCGAGCTTTTTCGACTATGCGCCCGACTTCTTCGATTTCATCATTGTGGATGAGTGCCATCGCGGCGGTGCCAAGGATGAGAGTACATGGCGGGCAATCCTGGAATATTTCTCGCCAGCTGTGCAACTCGGCCTGACCGCCACGCCCAAGCGCAAGGACAATGTCGATACCTACGCCTATTTCGGCGAGCCGGTCTATACCTACTCGCTCCGCGAAGGGATCAATGATGGCTTCCTAACGCCATTCAAGGTTCAGCAGATCGCTACCACGCTCGATGACTACGTCTACACCACGGATGACGACGTGATCGAAGGCGAGGTCGAGGACGGCAAACGCTATACGGAGCAAGACTTCAACCGCATCATCGAGATTGCCGAGCGCGAGCGCTTCCGCGTCAAGACTTTCATGGGGATGATCGATCAGACCCATAAGACGCTAGTCTTCTGCGCCACGCAGGACCATGCCGCCGCCGTGCGTGACCTGATCAACCAGATGAAGGGGAGCCGGGACCCGAACTACTGCGTCCGCGTGACCGCAAACGACGGAGCCGAAGGGGAGCGCTGGCTTCGCACCTTTCAGGACAACGAAAAGACAATCCCGGCGATCCTGACGACATCGCAAAAGCTCTCTACGGGGGTCGATGCCCGGAACGTCCGCAACATTGTGCTGATGCGGCCGGTCAATTCGATGATCGAGTTCAAGCAGATCGTCGGGCGTGGCACACGGCTCTATGACGGCAAGGAGTACTTCACGATCTACGATTTCGTGAAGGCCTATCACCACTTCAGTGATCCCGAATGGGACGGCGAGCCGCTTGAGCCCGAACCGCCCGGTGAGCCACGGCCTGCGCCCGGACCGAGATCACCGGGCGAACCGACGCCCGGTGAGCCGGGTGAGCCTTCCGAGAGGCCCCAGCGCCTAAGGATCAAGCTCGCTGACGGTAAGGAACGCACGCTCCAGCATATCAGCGCGACTATGTTCTATAGCCCCGAGGGGCGCCCTATGTCCGCCGCTGAATTCGTCGAGCGGCTGTTCGGCGAGCTTCCGGCGCTGTTTAAGGACGAGGCTGAACTGCGCGCCCTCTGGGGCGATCCGGTCACTCGGAAGGGGCTGTTGTCGGCGTTGTCGGAACGAGGCTACGGCGCAGAGCAGCTCGGGGAGATCCGCCGCATGATCGCTGCCGAGAAGAGCGATCTTTTCGACGTGCTGGCCTATATCGCCTTCGCCCTGCCGACCGTTACGCGCCGGGAGCGCGTCGAGAACCATCGAGCCGCCGCCCTCTCGCCCTTCGATGAGAAGCTCCAAACGTTCCTCGATTTCGTGCTTGGACAGTATGTCGAGGGCGGCATTGAAGAATTGGATCAAGGCAAGTTACCTGATCTGCTGCGTCTGAAATACGGCGGTGTGAAGGACGCGACTATACGGCTAGGAACAGATCCTAAATCCATACGCCAAGCTTTCATGGAATTTCAGCCTCACCTGTTTCTGGCATCAGACAGATGAATTCGGGCGGCATGGTCGCAAGTCCTCGCTTCTCTTATTGTGTTTGACGGGGTACCGTAAGGGCGCAGGGACTTTCCAACTTAACTGAGGAAGAGTTCTTGCGACTGCCTACTGTGCGAATCCCACATTGCAGTACCAGGCGTCTTGTGAAGCTGCCTCATACAGAGCGCCCTCCCACGAATTAATGCTTATAGCCACGCAACTATGGCTTCGCTCCATTAAGTCTCTACTCACTTCGTTAGGCCCTGATGCGAAATGGATATTCGAGAGCGCACGTTTTATATTCTGCAATTGTCTACCTGCTTGAGAAGCATAGAGTCTGCCGAGCTTCAGTTCTCGGAAATGCCTTTGCACCCTTTCTGAGATTTGGTCGCCCCATTGCGCAGGCGGATTGACGAAGAACAGTGCTCCAGGAGGTGATCCCTGAACAATACGAGCAAAAAGCCAGCGATCCGCAGTGACATCATCGTAGTACGCGTTCAGGAACTGTGTTTCCACCGAAGTAGGACCAAGTGTTCCTTTGCTATGGTTACAATCTTTGCAGCTTGGAACCAGATTCACTGGCGTTACCGCTAATGCTGGATGGCAGGATTTAGGCAAGGAGTGATCGAGCGTGGACACTGGTAAGTGTCCGCAGAAAGGGCATTGTCCGTGCACAGCTGCCATCATGATCTTGTCATAGATCCCACGGGCTCGAGCTTTTTGCCGAGCCATATGACTATCATAAAGTTGCTGCATCTCTTTCCCCGAGACACTCCCATCCACTCCGATGATGGCATCGGCCTCTGCAACGAGATGGAGTTCAGTCGCGGCCGCACGCTGTTCGAATACGTTTTCAGCATCTTCAATTTGCTGACGGATACCTTCGAGCCGTGCCTTCTTGCCCGCATCTCTTATGCCGTCGATGCAGGCGTCAAATGTAGTGCGTGCTTTCAACGCTGGTTTCGGTATTGTCCACATCCTTATTATTCTTGCTCTCGGAAGGCTATTAGCGATCGGACAATTCCTCTGGCCTCGTCACCAAGCTGGCCATTAAACCGAAGCAGGACTTCCTCGTAGGTTAGGTCATCCTGCACCGCATCGTTCAGCATCTTATGAAATCCGGAATTAGTGACCTCAAGGCCAAAAATCGCTTGAGTCAGGGTTCCGACATTTTCCCCGAAGGTCTCAGCTAGAGGACGTTCGATTTTCTTTTCGCGGCCACTACGCCAAATCTTCCATACACAAGTTCTTGGTACCTCTTGCAATATTACCGGGGAATGGGTTGCAACGATTGCTACACCATTCCTGTTTATCAGCAGATCCGATAGCGAGCGGATAAAGGCTGAAAGAAGTGGGGGGTGAAGATGCGCCTCCGGTTCATCAAGTAAAACTAACGAGCGTTCTTCGACTGTCTCAACAAGTCGTGTGATAGTTAGTACTACAATCTTGTGTCCAGAACTGAGTTTCCCATAAAGATCGCGCGCGCTTTTCCGCAGCTGATACAACGCTTTTGTTCTCTCAAATTCTAGCAATAATTCATCAAAGTGCTCTATCAGCCACCATATTTCCGCCTGTTTAAATATTGGATCAGACTCGAGCAGCGAAAGGGCACGCCGCCACCGCTCACGCTTCGCAGTCTGAGTAAGTATAAGCTGAACGGATTGACCAAAATCTGCCGCCAAATCGTCTGTGGTCTTTGGTGGCTTAGGTTTACCGTCCTCATTTTTTGTAATGTGTTTCAATCCGATATATTGATACCGTACCGTTGAGAGCTTATTTTCCCGATTGGGAAGTGGCTCGAAAGGATCGAAGGCGCTAAACGTAACCGCAACAATATTTGAGAAATTTTCGGAACCGTCTAGTTCTGCTGTATTAGAATTGTGCCAGACAAATTCACCATAATTACCTTCTTCAGGACGGACGAGAGCATTGGTCATCTGCTCGATCATATAGGTTTTGCCAACATTATTTCGTCCAATGAGAACATGAACGTTCGTCGGAGGATATGACTCGGGGTGAACTTGAAAGCCAAAGGTAGGCTGTATGTTATCTTTTCCCCACGGAGGAGGCGTAAATGAAAAGGCGTACTCTGTCAGTCGCACGCCTCCTTGTGACATCCGTCTATATTGATTTCGGACGGAAACATCCGAAACAGATCGCAGAAGTGATACCCCAGTCACGTCCTCTGCGAGTGCCATGTCGAAGAGATCGGCATCTCTGGCGACATCGCGCATGGCTAAGAGATATCTATCTCTAAATTCATCTCCTAAGTCGATGATCTTCTGGTAGTATGTGTCATCTTGGCCAAGCGAAAAGAACCTCTCGTCGAGCTCCGTGAACCTATCTGGGATATGAGGGCGCCTCTGATCAGCCTGCATCGCAAACTGCCCGATCTTTACCTCTCCGATGCGATGCTTTTCGCCACTTTGGTCAAAGAAAAAGACCACGTACATCGTGCTATATTTAAACCAATCATCCCAAGCATCAGTAAGAAGGAATACTTTGTTGTATCCTTCTGCTGGCAGCTGGCCGCGATAGGGAATGACCTGGAACTCCATGCGAAAAGCCTAGCAGACCAATTTGTGCTGGCCAAGAGCGAAGAAGGTGCGCGCACCCTGCGGTCCGGGCTCTCGTAAACCGAGTCCGCCCGTGGCGGTTTCGGCCATCCGGCTTCCATCCCTTGCGCGTTCTCTGAGGCCAGCCCTGGCGGGCTGAAGCTCTTGTTCCTGTTCAGGGGCCTGCGGCCCCGTCCTCCGTCAAGGCCAAGCCCTTCGCTGCGCTTCGGGCGCAGCCAGCGGTCTCCCCGTCCTTCCGCGCCTTCGGCTTGTGCAGGTCGGGTGATCCCCCTCCGCTGTCTGCGGTCTTGACGGTCTCCCCCCGCTCATTGGCGCGGGCCTAGTCCGGTTGCATGCGCAACCGCTTTAAAGACTAGGAGAAAACCAATGAAAACAGACATCTACGAAAAAGTCACCGCGAAGATCATCGCCGATCTGGAGCAGGGCGAGCTGACCTGGCTCAAGCCGTGGGCAGCGGGAAACCTCGACGGACGGATCGTCAAGCCGCTGCGGCACAACGGGCTGGCCTACAGCGGGATCAATGTCCTGATGCTCTGGGGCGCGGCGCTGGAGGGCGGCTTTTCCTCCCCCTACTGGATGACCTTCCGGCAGGCGAAGGAGCTTGGCGCGCATGTCCGCAAGGGCGAGCGCAGCAACCCGGTTGTCTATGCGGGAAGCATCAGCAAGACCGAGGAGCAGGACGACGGCAGCGAGGAGGAGCGGACGATTCCCTTCCTGAAGGCCTACGCTGTCTTCAACGCCAGCCAGATCGAGGGCTTGCCCGAGCACTACTACGCGAAGCCCGAGCCCGTGATCGACGGCGCGGCACGGATCGACCACGCCGAGGCGTTCTTTGCCGCGACAGGCGCGAACGTCCGGCACGGCGGCAGCCGCGCCTATTACAGCGGCGGCACGGATCATGTGCAGATGCCGGTCTTCGAGTGTTTTCGGAGCCCGGAGGCCTACTACGCGACGCTCGCCCACGAGCTGACCCACTGGACCAAGCACCCGAAGCGCCTCGACCGGGAATTTGGCCGCAAGCGATGGGGCGATGAAGGCTACGCGCAGGAGGAACTGGTGGCGGAGCTTGGCGCGGCCTTTCTCTGTGCCGATCTCGCCCTTACGCCGGAGCCCGGCACCGATCATGCCGCCTACATCCAGAGCTGGCTGAAGGTCCTGAAGAACGACAAGCGGGCGATCTTTTCCGCCGCCGCGCACGCGCAGCGGGCCGCCGATTTCCTGCATGCCTGTCAGGGCAAGGCCCAAGCGATGGAAGGAGTCGCCGCGTAAGCGGCGGCTCCGCCACGGCGGAGGGCAACATCATGGAAAAGCATATCATCATTTGGCGAGGCGTCCGGATCGAGATCACCTTCACGCCCGACGCCTTCGGCATGGCCGATCATATCGAGCTGCGCGCCGAGGACAAAGCGCCGCTTCCCGTCACCGAGACGGGCTACCGCTCGCACTTCATGAGCAAGGGCGCCGTGGCGGACCACGGCGGCGCGGTCGGCTTCGTGACCGCATGGCTCGATCACGAAGCCGACCGCCAAAGCTGGCGCGGAGCGCAGCTTTCCCTTTTCTGACGGGGCAGAAAAATTCGCGGCTGGCCTATGGGGCCAGCCGCGACGGGTTAGAGACCTGGCGGTCGCACCGCCAGCTCATTTTCGATGTTCCGGATCGACTCCAGCACATCGCGCCGCTCCTGCGAGCCGCGAGGGGCGGCGGCAAAGGCGAGCATCGCCTCGGACAGCAGGCCGTGCAGCTCGGCAGTGCCGAGCGACGCCGCTTCGAAACGCGAAACGAGTTTCATCGTGTCCTCCTTTGGTCAAGGAGGCCCCGAACCATTCAGGGCCTTTCGGCCCGGTCGGACATCATCATCGGCTGTGAAGGCGCTGATGGTTCGGGTCTCGCCTCAAAGACCAAGGCAAGGAGGGCGCGCAGGAAACGCGCGCGGTTCAGGGCGGCGGTACGGGCGGCATCGACGAAAACGATGCCGGACTGATCGAAAGAGGCGCTGAAATCGCCCTTTGCCCGTCCCGGTGCGCCGGAGGCGCAGCATGAACGTCTGTTCTCGATACGGAAATTCGCCTTGGAATGAGTTCGGCGGAGGAAAGCGCCGCCTGCGGATGGCCCCGGCAGCCGCGCATTTTTCTGCCCCCGTGCCGCTCATGCTCTTGGGTTTGGCTGGCTTGCATCAGGACGCCGGAATCCCTGGCCGGACGCGGCCCGCCGTCAATGGCCCGCCCGCACCACCCCTCACGCCTGCGGCCCGAAGCCTTGGCGAAGGGCCGTGTTGGCCATTGACGGCGGAGCCTGAAGCCTCCGGCCTGACGGGAAGGCGTTAGCAAGCCACCCCGAACCAAGGAGATGAGATCATGGCACGCGAAAATACTCAGCCCGCACAACTGGCCCCCAAGGCCCCAGACTTCCTCGCATGGCACGTCACCCGGAAGGGCGAGAAGTCCTTCTGGAACAAGGTCGGCGCAGCCTGGGCGCACAAGGACGGGAACGGGTTCACACTTCAGCTGGAGACCTGCCCGATCAATGGCCGCATCGTTCTGCGCGCACCGCTGGACGAAACCCCACCGCAAAACGAAGGGCGCTCTTAAAGCGCCCTTCCAATGTCCGATTTTGTCTAGTCTTGCCTGATACGCTTAAGGGCTGACAAAGGGCAGCGGATTCTGCTATCAGTAATGCAGATAGCCGCTTTAAAAAGTTCAACTAGATAGCGCTAAAACTTTCGTTCGATCCCGGATTATTTGCATATAGCGGCAGACATGAGTAGCATTTATTAGAAGTGATGCGCAGTACTCATTGGAAGATACCAATCGCAGAACTATCCACTAAGAATGCATCTCCTCCTTCTTGCAGTGATATCAGTGAAACATCAGCCTTGTGATCTGCATCAAGGATGTAGATGGCCGAGCCTTTTTGAAGTTTAGCGCGAATGGTTGGGACGCCTGACATCTCCGCCTCAACATCAAACAAAATGAAACCTCTCATGGCGGAAGTCGAGTATCTGCTTTCGGCCCAAGGGCGTTCAACTTGAGAGCTCTGGCCAATAACAGCTTGCAATATGCGTTCAGTATTAGAACCCTGAAGAGATTGCCAGCCGTCAAAGGCAATAAGCAATAGATAGAATGAGCCAATTAGAGGAGCGCCCGCCACTAAGTACCCAGCGCTGTTGACCTGCGGTAGTCGGCTCGGAGAAATTTCATCATCCTTGAATTCAATCCCAGACAATAGCCTTGCCCCGAACCCCACGATCACTGAGAACAGCGCTGCGCCAATTGGCCAATAAAAAGAATCGACCTCTGCGGCGTAAAGAAGGACAAGGGTCAAGAAATATGCCCATATAGAATAGAAAATAAACTTGGCATTTAGAAATATAGAAATAGATTTTTGAAGACTGCGCATCTCTTCATCCAGATCATTTTCGCAAGATCGAATCTCAGAATTCGCATTCTTTCCGGCGTTCGATCTTTCATCGTACAGCCCGTTTTTTGTGACGCGAAGGTGAGAATATCTTTCTCTGGCGCGATTTAATGATGCCCTTGCTTCGCGGGCGCGAACAGCGCCTGCTTGGTAAGCTTCCGATCGAGCGCGGAGTTTACTTGGTGCAAAGAAAAAATAGTAGAGAAATCCTATGCCGAGAACGGCGAGATACGCCACGGCGATCGCAAATGCCACAGCAAGAATCACGAGGATAAGTATTTCTTTGCCGTCATGCCCCTTTTTCCTCGCCATTTATTTAAGCGCCTCAAATATAAGTGCCAATATTGCTCCCGCGAGCGTCACCCAAAAAGCCGCTGAAACGAGCATGGTCATTAGCGGACTTCGCGCCCATCTGCTGCTTCTTCTGGCGGCTGAATAGCCACCGGGAGTTGACATGTAGAAAATCCACAGAATTACTTTCCCCGGAATCAAAAAGAAATTTGCTACCGCGTCGCGTCGCTCTATTCCCGATAGATTATCACGTTCAAGCATTTTGGCGCACTTAACTACAATAATTATTATAATAAGCTCGAGTTTTTTCAGGCTATAATGCAAATAATTAAACGTCAATATTATTCAGGTATTTACAGACCTGTTTTAATTAGCCAGTATTTTTGCTTTTCCCTATTTTTATGAACGGTATTCTCGTCTGCTAAAATGAGCGCGCTCGCGCTTTTGATCTTCTTCTCGGCTCTTATCGCGCTTGTGCGTGGGCGTGTGATCGGGGTCATGCCGATCATCACGTTTATAATGCGCAACATCCTCGCGCAGCCGCATCAGGTCCTCCTGCGCCATGGCGCGCTGCGCCTTCAGGTCGCGCTCCAGGGCCTGCCGCTCTTCCAGCTGGCGGAACACCAGCCCGTCCGTCTCCGCCCGGTCGCGCTGCCAGGCGGCGAGGGTTTCCTGCTCGTTCTGCGCCTTGACCTTCGCATATCGCCCGGTCAGGCGATGCCAGATGCCGGGCAAGCCCTTGGGCAGGCGCTGCGCCCGCTCCCCTGATTCGGATTCCCACCGCTTTTCCTGCGCGGTCCGCAGTGCCTGCCGCTCGTCCTGATGGCGCGCGACCATTTCGCCTTTGCGGAAGGCGACGTTCGCGAGCCGCCGCTGCGCGTCGCGCTCGACGTCCTTGATGTACTCTTCGAGCTTGCGTGTCATGCCGAGGGCGATCTCGCTCTTCACCTCATCGACCGTGCGCAGCTGCGCCGGATCGCCAAGCCGCGCCTCAAGGTCCTTGGTCTTGGCCGCCGCGTAGCGGGAGAGGGAATAGACGTCGCCGCGATAATCGAGGACGACGAAGCCGCGCCGGTCGCCTTTGGCGAGCCAGAAGCCGCGCTCCTTTAGCGCCTGCTCGAATCCGGCCTTGCCGTCCGATGCCTGCCAGCATTGCTGGAGGACCGCCTTGATCTCGCGCGGATCGAGGCCGGTGCGCTTCGCGTGTTCCCATTCCTCGCGCGAGAAGGACAGCGGGTCGCGCAGGCTCCGATCCTGGAGCCCGCGCGGCATCTCCCAGCCGTGCCGCAGGTAGAGCTGGCGCGATACGTCCCGCAGCTTGATCTTGTAATGGGGCAGGTTGATCGCCCGCATCCGCTCCGTGTCGATGCGCGACCAGACGACATGAGCATGCCGCCGCCCGTCCTTTTCATGAAAGACGATGGCGCGGGGCTGCGCCTCCAGCCCGAGCTTGCGCTCGATCTCGTCGGCGGCCTGTTCGAAGGCCTCGATCCCGACCTTTGCGCCTTCGGGCGGGTTGAGGCTGATCGAGAACAGGTAATTCTTGCACCGCGTCCCTCTGGCGATGGCATCCGCCTCGCTGAAGGCCCCTTGCAGATCATCGCTCGCGAACCCGCGCACCTCATGCAGCTCGACGTGCTCGTTGTCGCGCAGGGCGAGCAGGTAGCGCGCGAGCTGAGGCGCGTCGCCGCGCTCTGAAGCCTTGAGGATCATGGCCCATCCCCCGGCATCTTGCCGAGCGCGCGAAGCAGATCGGCCCGCATCGCGGCGACGTCCCGGCAGGCCTGCTTCAGATCGGCTTCGGTTTCGGACGTGACCGGGAGCGAGCCCGTGTTCACCGCCTTGGCCAGCTGGTTCAGGTTCGCGGCGAGCCGCGATTGCCCCAGCGCCCCCAGCACCCGGCCCAGCGCTTCCTCATCCTTGAGCGGGCTGTTGCCCTGCCGCTTGCGCGGGCTCGCCTCATCGCCGAGCAGCCGCTCGCGGATATAGGCCCCGAGCGGCTTGCCCTTGGCGGCAGCCAGCAGCTGCGCCCGCTCTTCATAGGTCAGGCGCAGCGAGAAGGGCGGCGGGTATTTCGCCGCCTGCTTCTCCGCATGTCGTTGAAATTCATGGCGAAGGGTCGTCATGGCCGCACCCCAGACCCTTAGGGTCTAGCTGTGCGAGATGGCGCTCCCATTCAGTCAGCACCTCGAAGAGAGTGTTCGAACTTTCTCCGTCGAGGTGCGCCAGCTTGCTCCACCTCGACCCCTCGGCCCGTTATCGGCGGGTCAGCCTCTCTTCGGGTGCAAGACCCTGAGGCGTAAACCGATAGCGTCCCCTCTCGACGCGGTTGCCGGGCTGACAGGGGCTTCCCCGTCCGGAACAGATCGCGAAGCCAGGCTATTCCGGCCCGGAGGCGAGGCCGAGACGCCGCATCTTTTCCCAGAGCGTCGTTCGGGACACGCCAAGCCGGCGCGCAGTCTCCTGGATGCTGCCGCCCGTCGCGCTCAGCACCGCCTCGATATGCGCCTTTTCCGCCGCCTCCCGGACCGCCGCAAGCGTGAGGCCCTCGACCGCCGCGCCGGCGCCTGCCGAAAGGGCCGGCTTCGCGTCGGGAAACAGGTCCGGCGCGCCGATGCGGTCGCCCTCCGCGAGGGCGACGGCGCGCTCGACCCGATTCCTGAGTTCGCGGACATTGCCGGGCCAGTCGTAGGAGAGGGCGGCGTCGACCGCTTCGGGAGCGAGCGCCAGACGGACCCCGCGCAGCCTCGGCCCCGCCTCGGCGACGAAGCGCTCCAGTAGCGGCGCGATCTCCTCCGTCCGCTCGCGAAGGGCGGCGATGCGGATCGTCAGCACGTTGATGCGGTACCAGAGGTCCTCGCGGAAAGCGCCGCGCGCCACCTCCGCCTCGAGGTCGCGATGCGTCGCGCAGACGAGCCTCGCGGTGAAGGGCTGGGGCCTGACATCACCGACGCGGATGAACTCGCGCTCCTGGACGAGACGCAGCAGCTTGGCCTGGAGAGAACCGTCGAGCTCGCCGATCTCGTCTAGGAAGAGGGTGCCGGCCGCCGCCGTCTCCGCGAAGCCGAGATGCCGCGCGGCAGCCCCGGTGAAGGCGCCGCGCTCATGCCCGAACAGGGCGGAATCGACGAGTTCCGGGGCGAGCGCGGCGCAATTGACCGCGACGAAGGGCGCCCTAGCGCGCCGGCTGGCCTCGTGGAGGAAACGCGCGGCGACCTCCTTCCCGCTGCCGGTCTCCCCGAGAAAAAGCACGGGCAGATCGACATCCGCGACGCGCTCGAGCATGCGCCGGGTCGCGGCGGTGGCTGGAGACAACCCGAAGGACGCGAAGCTCTCCTCCGGGGCCGGTTCCTGGGCGCGGCCCGTGGCGGCGGCCAGCTTCTCCACGACCTCATCCATTTCGAACGGCTTCGAGATGTAGTCGCGGGCGCCCATGCGCACGAGGCGAACCGCCTGGTCGATCCCCCCGAACGCGGTCATGAAGATGGTCGGGACCGCGCCGACGCGGGCGAAGACGTCGCGCATCAGGCTCTCCCCGTCCCCGTCCGGAAGGCGGATGTCGCACATGATGGCGTCCGGCGTCTGCCGGGCAATGAGGGACAGCGCCTGCGCCACGCTCTTCGCCCATTGCGCGTGATAGCCCTCGAGGGCGAGACGCTGCTCCAGGGAGCGCCCGAGGATCTCGTCATCCTCGATCACGAGTATCAGCGCCCCGCCGCTCATCCCGCCCCCACTCATGCCGCCCCCGCCTGCGCCGCGCCTGCATCGCCGCCGTCGGCCTGCGCCGCCTGCAGGCGCACGACGACGCGCGTTCCCTCGCCCGCGCGGCTCTCCACCCCGATCTGCCCGCCGAGATCATCCAGCAGGCGCGAAACCATCCACAGGCCGAGCCCCTTGCCGCGCGTCATCGGTGCGTTCGTCCGTCCTTCCTCGAGGAAGGCGAGAACATCCTCGGGCATGCCGGGGCCGCTGTCGGAAATCGCAAACTCCGTCTCGCCCCCCCTTTGGCTCACGGCCAGTCTTACGCGACCGCCTTCTCCGGAAGCCTTGCAGGCGTTCAGAAGGAGATTGAGCAGCACCTGCCGCAAGGCATCGGCATCCGCCGCGATCGGCGCCATCTCGTCGACGCGCCATTCGAGGGACAGGTGACGCCGCCGCGCCTCTGGCGCAACGAGGAGCTGGATGTCGACGAGGTCCTCCCGCGAAAACCGCATTCTCCCCGGCGCCGGCCGATAAGTCGAGAGCATGGCGTCGGCCACGCGCTCGATGGAGCGCAATCCCCGCTCCACGAGATCGAGCGTCTCGGCGCGCACCTCCGGCTTGTCGCCGAAGCGCCGCAAGGTCGAAACCGCATTCAGCAATCCGGCGAGCGGGTTGCGCACCTCGTGGGCGAGACCGGCGGCCAGCTTGGCGAGGAGGGCGTTGCGCTCCTTCTCCCCGAGATCCGCCAGGGCGAGATTGCGCGCCTCCTCCGCCTCGAGGCGCGCGGCGATGGCTTCCCTGAGGCGTGTGATTTCCGCGCTGGCTCTCCTTGTTCCCGCCCTCTCTCCCGCCGACTGGCCCGCGAGTTCCCGCGCCAATGCGTCGAGCGGCGCCACGGCGCGGCGGGTGAAGACGAAGGTGAACAGCGCCGCGATGCTCGCGAGAAGGAGGTCGATGACGATGGCCCAGAATCCCGCCCGCTCGATTTCCGCGACGATATCGCTGGCGTCGAGGACGGCGGCGAGTTCGAGGCGCGTGCCGTCCACCGCGAAGGCGCGCGCCACCACCGCCCGCGTTCCCGGCTCGGCTCGCATGAAGATCACGGGACCGGCCGGTCCCTGCGCCAGGGCGTTCAGCGCCTGCGCAACCTCCTCCCCGTCCGATATCCCGCGGGCGACCCTTTTCACTTCTCCGTCCGCGGCGCGCCAGCGGGCCACGAGGACTTCCTCCGAGAGGGTCTCCCCGATCGCCAGCGGGCCACCGAGAAGTTCCTCGACCGCCGCCTCGCCGGCCTGGAGCCGCGGAGCGATCACGCCCGCCAGCGCATTGAGAAAGATCGTGGCCTTGGCCTCGAGCGCCTGCACCTCGCGGCGCTCGAAAATGGCCAGCCCGACCTGAGTCGTCCCGACCGCGACGACGAACATCCCCAGCGAGACGCCGAGCGGCAGGAGAAGCGTCAGGGACCAGCGGCTGTTGGAGGACTTGCGCATGCCGCAACTTTAAGGAGCGGAATGCGCGCTGTCATCCAGCATGCCACCTGCCGCGGCAGGCCCGGTCGCGGGATCAGACGAGCACGTCGCCGCGCCAGCCGGGAGCAAGATTGTCATACCAGAACTCCCCATAGCCCATTGCCCGCTCCGGAAGGCGCGGCAGGATGAGCGCAGCGGCGTCTGCGCAGGTCGCGGGCAGCAGCAGCCGGCCGGATGACCGAGCTCGGCGCGCATGCTCGAGGCGCAGGCCCCGGTCAGCCGCGATAGCGCCAAGCGCCTCGCGCTGGGATGCATCAGCCTCGCCCACCACGGTAAGGGCCGATACCGGCCACAGACCCGTGTTGAGCGCCCAGGCGGCGAGGCGCTGCACGCGGCGTGACCCGTCGTGCATGACGACGAGCCGCCCGCCCTCCCCTTCGCGGAACCCGACGAACAGCGTCGGCCCCTCGTGCTTCTCGGCGACCTGGAAGAGCTTGTCGGTCAGCCGCTCCTCGAAGACGGGAAGCGTCACGCGCGCGCCGTGATGGCACCAGCCGTCGGTGGGCAGCACGAGCAGTTCGCGCTTCTCCCGCGCGGATGCGGGAATGAGCGCCAGCGGATCGCCCTCCTCGTAGGACAGCGAGAAGCGGCTCGGGCAGCCCCCCATCTCGGCGCGCATCTCCTCGATCGCCTGGGCGAGCTTGGCGCGGATCGCGTCCCGCGCCGCGGGCACGCGCGCCGTCTCGACGCAATCCCGGTCGATGACCGCCACCGCTGTCAACGCCGCTTCCCTGGCGTCCGCGAGGCGCATGGCCCGGCGCGTCACCATGCGCGCATGCGGCGCGATCAGGGCGAAGCGGACGCCGTCATATCCCGCGTCATACGGGAGATCGTCCGGCTCGGGCGCCTCCGGGGCGAGGATCGTCTCCGCCGCCGGCCGCCGGCTGACGACGGGTGCGACATCTGCAAGGAATGCCGAGACCGTCCGCTCCTCCAGCGGATGCGCCGCCCGCGGCAAGATTCCGGCGAGCGCATCCTCGCGCGAGCGCAGGGGCGCGCCGGATATGTAGGCCGCACGCCCCAGAAGATGGCCCGCCACCGGCATCGTGCCGATCAGGAAGGCAAGCGTGAGAAGGGCCACGACGGTCGCGTCCATGCTGCCCTTGGTGATGATCACCCCAAGAAGGACGAGCCCCGCCCCCAGGGTCCCCGCCTTCGTCGCGGCATGCATGCGCTGGAAGGAATCCTCGAAACGCAGCACGCCGATCGTGGCGATGGCGAGGAAACCCGTCCCGACGAGCTTGAGAAGCAGAGCGACGAGCGCGGTCATGGCGTTTCCCTTTCCTTTTTCTCGAGGAAGGCGGCGAAGGCGATCGTGGCGACGAAGGCGATGAGCGCGAGACCCAGTCCGACATCGAGAAATTCGCGGCGCTCCGTGACCACGGCGGTCAGCGCGCAGGCCGCCACCGCAATCCCGGTGAGCATGTCGAGCGCCACGAAGCGGTCGGCGTAGCCGGGCCCCACGATCATGCGGAAGGCTGCCCCGGCGATGGCGAGGGCGAGCACCACGGTGAGCGCGACGGCGACGGTGGTGACTGCGGCGTCGATGCTTTCAATCATCCTTCGATCCTCCGGATCAGGCGCTCGAACGTGTTCTTGATGTCGCGCGCGACCGCATCGGCGGAAGGCGCGTCGAGCACGTGGACATAGAGCGTGTCCCGCTTCTCCGAGACATGCAGCGAAGTCGTTCCCGGGGTCAGTGTCACGAGATTGGCGAGCGTCGCGATCCCGAGGTCACTCCGCAGGTCGATGGGCACAGCCACGACGGCCGGCGCGAGCGCCGCCCGCGGCGAGAGCACGGCGATCGCCACGCGGCTCGCCGACTTCACGAGTTCGGTCAGGAAGGTGGCGAAGAGGACCGCCAGCGCCCACAGGCGCCGCGGGGACAGAAGAATGCTCATTCGATGGCTCCCTTGCTCTCGATGACCCCGGCCACGTCCGCGGCCGGAGGCGATGCGGGAAGGACGGCGGCGATGTAGTCCGCCGGATCGACCAGCGCCGCCGTGGCGACGCGCGCGTATTCGACGAATGGTTCGGCGAAGAGGCCGATGCTAAGGGTGATTGCCCCGAGCAGCGCGATCGGGATCACGAAGGCCGCCGGGACCGCACGTGGCCTCGCCCGCACGAGAGCCGGCTTCTTCCAGAAGGCCTCCATCCAGATCTTGGACATGGAGAACAGGGTGAGCGCGCCCACCACGAGCGCTACGGCGGCCAGCCACCAGGCTTCCTCGCGGAGCGAGGCGTCGATGACGAGGAACTTCGCCCAGAAGCCGGAAAGCGGGGGCAGGCCGGCGAGAGACAGCGCCGGGATCAGGAACAGGACCGCCAGCCAGGGATGCGATTTCAGCAGCCCGCCCGCCTTCCGCAGGTCGTCCGTTCCCGCCGCCCGGCGGATCGCCCCGGCGAGCAGGAAAAGGTTCGCCTTCACGATGATGTGGTGGACGATGTAGAAGACCGCGCCGGCGATGGCGACGGGGGTGGCGATGGCGAGGCCCATCAGCATGTAGCCTATCTGGCTGATGATGTGGAAGGAGAGGATCCGCCGCACGTTCCACTGGATCGCCGCGCCGAAGACGCCGGTGATCATGGTCAGCGCCGCAACAAAGGCCACGATCTCGCGAAGCGCCCCGCCCTCCATCTCGAAAAGCAGGGTGAAGACGCGGAAGGCGGCATAGACGCCGACCTTGGTCAGGAGCCCGGCGAAGATCGCGGAGATCGCGATGGGGGCCGTGTGATAGCTCGCGGGCAGCCAGAAGAAGAGCGGGAAGACCCCCGCCTTGATCCCGAAGGCGGCGAGGAAGAGCAGGGCGGAGGCGGTGAGGCCGGGGCTCATCGCCATGTCCGGCAGGATGCGCGCCAGATCGGCCATGTTCAGCGTGCCCGCCGCGCCGTAGAGCAGCGCGACGGCGATCAGGAAGAGAATCGTGCCGAACAGGTTCATGGCCGCGTATTTCAGCGCGCCGTCGAGCTGCGCCTTGCCGCGATTGATCACGAGCAGGCCGAGCGAGCAGATCAACATCACCTCGAACCAGACATAGAGGTTGAAGATGTCGCCCGTCAGGAAGGCGCCGTTCACGCCCGCGAGCAGCCCGTGGAAAAGCGGATGGAAGCCGGCGCGCTCGTGCCGGGGGCGAATGTCGGCGAGGGCGAAGATGCCCACGGCGAAGGCCAGCAGCCCCGAGATCGCCACCATGGCCGCCGAGAGCGGATCGGCGACGAAGGTGATGCCGAAGGGCGCGTCCCAGTTTCCGAATTGCTTGGCGATGACTCCTTCGTTCGCGACGGCCCGGGTGAGCAGGAGGGACGCGCCCAGAAGCAGGACGAGGCTGGCCAGTCCCACGGCCCGCTGCGCCGTCGGCCAGGCCCAGAGGCAGGCCGTGACAGCCGCGGCCAGGATCGGGATCAGGACGGGCCAGACGACGAGAAGCGCCGAGAGATCAACAACGCGATCAACCATTGGATTTCACCGTTCCGGAAGAGGGAGCGTCAGGCGCGCCGAGGCTCTCGGCGGCGCGCATCTCGCGCAGGTCGAGCGTGCCGAGCGTACGATAGGCCTGAAGGGCGAGCGCGGCGGCGAAGGCCGTCAGGGCGAAGCCGATGACGATCGCGGTGAGCACGAGGGCCTGAGGCAGGGCGTTCGCGGCATCGGCGGCAAGAAACCCGATCCCGCGCGGGACCACCGGCGGGGTGGTCGCGCCCATGCGCCCGGCGAAGAAGATCAGGAAGATCGCGCCATTGGTCAAAAGCGTCAGGCCGAGGATCATGCGCACCGCGTGACGCGAGAGCATCATGTAGAGCCCGCAGCCGACATAGGCGGCGATCGTGAAGGCGTAGACGATGGTCATCGGGCATCCTCCGCATAGAGCCGGAACATGAAGGAGAGGACCCCGCCGACCACGACGAAATAGACTCCGAGATCGAAGATGATCGTCGTGCCGAGCTTGATCCCGGCGAGGCTGCCCCATTGATGGGTGAGGAACGAGGTGTCCGTGACGAGCCCCGGCGCCCCCGAGGCGAAGGCGAGGACGAGCCCGGTCCCCATCAGGACCACCGGATGCAGCAGCAGCGCGCGGCGGGCGCTCTCGACCCCGAGCGCGAGGGCGAGCGTGGCGAAGCCGGCCGCCCCGACCAGGCCGCCGATGAAGCCGCCCCCCGGTTCGTTATGGCCGCGCAGGAGCACCCAGACGGAGCCGGCCAGCATGATGGCGAAGAAGATCCGCGCGACGGCGGAGAGAATGAGGGAATGCATGGCTCAGGCCTCCTTGCGGGCGGAACGGGCCGGCTTGCCGCTCGCGCGCAGCAGGACCCAGGCGGACAGCGCGGCGAAGGCGACCACCGCGATCTCCCCGAACGTGTCGAGCGCGCGGAAATCGACCAGGATGACATTGACGACGTTGCGGCCGAAGCCTTCCGGCACCGAGGTCGCGGCGAACCACTCCGTGAGCTCCGGATTGAAGGGCTTGCCGGCGATCCACAGGGCGGCGACGAAGACGCAGGCGGCAAAGGCGGCTGCAATGGCGCCGTCCGTCCAGCGCTCTCCGGCGCTCCGGGAGGAGCGGGCCACCACCGGCAGCCTGAGCAGGACCGCGGTGACGATCACCACGAAGAGCGTCTCGACGGAGAACTGCGTCAGGGCAAGATCCGGCCCGCCGTTCAGCAGGAAGACGAGGGCGAGGCCGTAGCCGGACAATCCGACAGCCACGATCGCGGTGACGAGGGAGGGCGCGACGGCCGCAACGATCGTCCCGGCAATGATGAGCAGGCAGACGAGGAGGAGATACGGACGCAACGGCACATTCTCGACCTCCGGAAGCAGCGGCCCCTCCGCCGAGAGCAGGCCGAAGGCGAGCAGGCCGGTGACCGAGGCCGCGACGACCGCTCCGTAGATGCGCAGGTCGCCGTTCTGCAGCACGCGCGTAGACCAGCGCGCCAGGGCGAGCGTTCCTTCGAGGACGTGCTCGTAGCCGCGGTCGCTCAACAGGCTGTCGAGGCCGCGTCGCCGCCGCAGAGCGACGTGGATCGGATCCCAGTACCAGGCAAGCGTCGCCCCGAGCAGGACCACGAGGCCGGAGAGGGCCAGCATCGGCGTCAGGCCATGCCACAGCTTGAACGACACCGCGAAGGGCTCGCCATGGATGGCGATGGCTGCGGGCTCGATCAGCGCGTGGGCGACGAGCGAAGGCATCAGCCCGAAGGCGACGCCGGTCGCCCCCAGCAGGACCGGCCCGATCGACATCCCGGGCGTCTCGCCATGCCTGAGCCGGATGGGCCGGCGCGCGCGGCCGAAGAAGGGGCGCAGGGCGAGAACGCCGGCGACCGCGACCATCACCGCGTTGACCATCACGCCGATCGCGACAGCAATCGTGTCGAGGGACGATGCGAGCTTGGCCTCGAACAGGTATTCCTTCGAGATGAACCCGATGAAGGGTGGCAGGCCCGCCATGGAGAAGCAGGCGATGATGGTTGCCGCCGCCGTCACCGGCAGGTGCCGCGCGAGGCCACCGAGTTGATTGAGCTGTGTGGTTCCCGTGGCGTGGATCACCGTGCCGGCGCAGAAGAAGAGCGTCGCCTTGTACAGCGCATGGGCGAGGATGAACCCGACCACGGCCACCGAGGCGACCGGTCCGTCGAGGCCGATCAGCATCACGAGCGTGCCGAGCGAGGCGACGGTGGAGAAGGCTAGCACCGCCTTGATCTCCGTCGCGCGCAGCGCCTGGACCGCGGCGATCAACATGGTCGCGCCGCCGAAGGCCACCATTGTCGCGCCGACCCAGGCGACCTGGCTGAAGACCGGGTCGAGCCGCGCGAGGAGATACACGCCGAGCTTCACCATGGTCGCCGAATGCAGGTAGGCGGAAGCCGGCGTTGGCGCCTTCATGGCGTTCGGCAGCCAGAAGTGGAAGGGCGCCTGGGCTGACTTGGTGAAGGCGCCGGCGAGCACGCAGATCACGATGGCGGGAAAGAGCGGGCTCTCCACCACCGGAGCCGGGTTCGCCACGATCGCCGCGAGCGAGAAGGTTCCCGCCTCGACCCCGATCAGGATGATGCCGGCGAGCAGCGCCAGGCCGCCCCCGGCGGTGACGAGGAGCGATTGCAGCGCCGCCTTGCGCGCCTTCGCGTCTTCGCTCTGGAAACCGACGAGCAGGAATGAAAGCAGGCTCGTCATCTCCCAGAACACGAACAGCGCGACGAGGTTGTCGGCGCTCACGGTGGCGAGCATCGCTGTCATGAACAGGAGGATGTAGAGGAGGAACTGCGCCCGCTGGAACGCGGGCTTTCCCGCCATGTAGGACGCCGAATAAAGCGTCACCAGCGCCCCGATGCCCGTGATCAGAAGGGCGAAGAGCAGCGAGAACCCGTCCAGCCGGAAGGTGAGGTCGATCCCCAGGGAGGGCACCCAGGGCACCACGTCGACGATCGGCGCCTCGCCGACCGGGCCGATGCGGGCGAGGAAGTAGACGAACAGCGACGCCGGCAGCAGGGCCGCGAGCCAGCCTCCGAGCCGCCCCGTCACGGCAACGACGAAGGGGACGGCGATCGAGCCGAGAAGGCCGAGCAGAAGCACGGTCGATATGTCCACGGGCAGGGTACCTCCGTATGATTGCGGATCACGTTGCACGGGACATGCCAGACCGGGACCGCCCGCAATGGCTTGGTTTTGCGGGGGTGCTCCGCCGCTCGCTCGTCGGCGCTGTTCGGTTTTCCTAACGTAACCCTGCCGCAGGGTCCGGATTTCCGAACATCACGGCCGGCGGCGGTGAGGGGGGTAGAGTTGTCATGGTCGCGGCAATACCGTAAACCGGCTATGCGCCCTGCGGCGCGAAGAGGACGATCATGCAATCGGCGGCGTTATCCATCCCGGACGAGCGGAGCGATCTCGATATCGACGCGCTTCTGGAGAGTGCGGGCGAAGCGAGCGAATTCCTGAAGGCAATGGCGCATCCGACCCGGATGTTCATCCTCTGCGCCCTGATCGGGGGGGAGCGTTCGGTGACGGATCTCGAGGGCATGCTGGACATGCGCCAGCCGGCGGTCTCGCAGCAACTTGCTCGCCTGCGCGCGGACGATCTCGTCTCCACCCGCCGCGATGGAAAGAATATCTACTACTCCCTTGCGCGACCGGAGGTGATTGCCGTCATCGCCGCCCTGCACGAGGCGTTCTGCGCCCGGGAGAGGGAAAAGGAATGAAGGGCCACGTCGTTTTTCGGCGCTAGGATACGGACATGATACCCGAGCTGGACGTCAATGTCCTGCGGGCTCTCCTGGGTTTCGGAGCGGGAGGCGCGCTCGGTTTCATCGCCCGCCATGGCCGCTTCTGTACCCTTTCCGCGATCGAGGACGCCGTCTATGCGGATGATACGCGCCGGATCCGCTCCTGGGCGCTCGCCATCGCCGTCGCCATCCTCGGCACATTGGCGCTGACGCATCTCGCGGAACTCGACCTGACGCGCTCGATCTACGTATCGCCGCGGCTGGAACTGGGCGGGGCGATCATCGGCGGGCTCACCTTCGGCCTCGGCATGGCGCTTGTGGGAACCTGCGGTTTCGGCACGCTGCTGCGTCTCGGCGGCGGCGACCTCAAGGCCTTCCTCGCCTTCCTCGTTCTCGGCATATCCGCCCTGATGGCGATGCGGGGCCTCACGGGCTTCGCGCGCATCGCGCTGCTTGATCCGCTCTCGCTCGACCTGGGGCCGAGACCGACCCAGACGCTTCCGGATCTTCTCGGCCTGAGCGGCAGCCCGGCGGCGATCCTGCCGATCGCCGTGGCCGCCGGCCTCGCGGGATGGGCCTTCGCCCTCCCCGCTTTCCGCAAGCATCGGCGCCTGATCCTGACGGGCGCGGGAATCGGCCTGTGCGTCGTTGCCGGCTGGTGGATCACGGGCGTCGCCGCCTTCGATCCCTTCGAGACGCGGCGGGTTGAATCCTTCACCTTCGTCGCGCCGCTCGGCGAGACTATTCTCTACACAATGCTCGCGTCGGGGCTCGCCATCGACTTCCCCGTCGGCGCGGTCCTGGGTGTCATCGGCGGAAGCTGGCTTGCGGCGGTCGTGAAGGGGGAATTCCACTGGGAAGCCCCGGATGACGCGCGCGAACTCAAGCGGCACGTCCTGGGGGCGTTCCTGATGGGCACGGGCGGCGTCGCGGCTCTCGGCTGCACGATCGGCCAGGGGGTTACGGGTGTCTCGACCCTCGCCATCGGCTCCATCATCGCCGTTGCGAGCATGTTCGTCGGCGCGCGGGCAGGCCTTTACTGGCTCGTGGAACGCCACGGGTGAAAGATGGAGCGCCGGGCGCCTCGGCGCCCGGCAACTTCATGGTCACTTCGTGGTGCCGTCCTCGTTGAACTGGCCGAGATAGGCGATCAGGTCCTCGATCTGCTTGTCGTTGCGCAGCCCCGCAAAGACCATCTTCGTGCCCGGCGTGACCTGGCGCGGATTGCGGATATAGACCGCGAAGTTCTCCTCGTCCCAGACCTTGTCGAGACCGTCAAAGGCGCGGGAATAGGTGTAGCCTTCCACCGAACCCGCCTCGCGTCCGAACAGGCCGTTGAGATGGGGGCCGACTCCGTTGCGGGCCGTCTCGCCGACCTGGTGGCAGGCGCGGCACTGGTTGAACACCTTCTGGCCGGCAGCCGGATCACCGGCCTGGGCGGGAGCGTTCATCGCGACGAAGGCGAAGGCGGACATGAAGAGGGCAAAGCGCATTTTCTGGTTTCTCCGGATAGTCGACGCTGGGTTTCTTCAATCTTGGAGAGGAACGAAACGGTACGCGGTTTCATCGCGCTCCACCAGTCCATGGCCGGGCCAGGGCAGGTGGAAGCCGATCATCGGCATGCGCTCTGTCGCCAGACGGTCCAGAAGCGTTCGCCGCGTGGCGGCGGCGCGTTCGCCGTCGAGGTCGGTCCCCAGCCGCCAGTCCGGGCGCTGGAAGGAAATGAGATCGTTCGTGAGCGCATCTCCCCCGATCAGGAGGCTTTCCCCGTTGCTTTCGACGAGCACCGAAGCGTGGCCGGGCGTGTGGCCTGAGGTGGAAAGGAAGGACAGGCCGGGCGCGATCGCTTCCCCCGGGGCCCGTCTTTCGAGACGGTCCTCGATCGCCGCGAGCACCCGCGCCGAACCGAGCGCCATCCCCTTTGCCCAGTCGGGCACGCGATCAGCGGTTTCCGGATCAGCCCAGAAATCGTGTTCGACGGGGGCGATGACATGCGTGGCGTTCTCGAAGCGCGCCCCATCCTCGAAATCGTCGAGCGCCCCCCAGAGGTGATCGGGATGGCCATGGGTGAAGATCACCATGTCCACGTCTGCGGGCGACAGGCCGAACCCCGCCAGGTTGTCCTCCAGCCGGCCGGCCGTGGCCTGGAAATTGGGACCGGCTCCCGCATCCACGAGCATCGTCGAGCCTCCCGAGCGGACCAGGACGACATTCGTCTGGTTGACGAATTCCGCGGGAGGCTCCCGGCCGGCCGCACGAAACAGGGCGTCGAGGTCCTCCCCTGGCGTATCGGGAAGCGAAAGCGGGACGGGCAAGGTGATCGTTCCGTCCGACACGACGCTGATCTCGATCTCGCCCACGGTCAGGACCTGCGTCGCGCGTGCCCGCACGATGCGGGGGAACGAGGCGGCGGCGGCAAGCACCGTCGCCCCTCCCAAAACCACGCGGCGGCTGACGCCGCGGCTTCCCGTCTTGATCGCATTCGTCATGAGAAGATGTCCGCGGTAATGCCGGCGTACCAGCCCATGTTTTCCTCCTGGGTCCGCCGCCGGGTCTGCGCATCCTCGCCGGTCTGCGAGACGAAGGTGTCCACCGCCGTAATCCGGTCGTCCTTCGGCTCGTAGCGCCCCCCGACCTTCACGGCGTCGTCGTTGTCGATCAGGCTCCAGCAGGTATTGGTGTAGCGCGCGGGAAAGGCGCGGGCATCCGTCAGCGCCGCGCGGACCGCGTTCGCCGCGACCTTGGCCTGGCTGTTGGCGGAAAACGCGGATTTGGGCATGTCTCCTGCGATCGTCGCGTCGCCGAGGACCGTGACGTTCTCGTCCATCGCCGAGCGCATCGTATCCGCCACGATGGGGCAGTAGCCGGTCTCGTTCGAAAGCCCGGCGTCGCGGGCAATGGCGCCGGCGACCTGGGCGGGGATGACGTTGATGAGTTGCGCCTTGTAGTCGGCGAGATCCGTCTCCACCGTCAGCGTGGCGGCGTCGACCGCGCCGATCCCCCCATGCATGAGCGGATCCTGCCATTCCACCATGCCCGGATAGGACCGCTCCCATCCCTCCGCGAAGAGGGCCTGCTTGGAAAAGCTGTCCTTCGGGTCGAGGATGATGATGCGCGAACGCGCATGCCCCTTGTTCTTCAGGACATGCGCCATCATCGAGGCGCGCTCGTAGGGGCCGGGCGGGCAGCGATAGGGGTTCGGGGGCGCGATCATGACGATCAGCGAGCCGTCCTCGAGGGCGTCGAGCTGCGCCTTGAGAAGCTGCGTCTGCGGACCCGCGAGCCAGGCATGGGGCAGCTTCTCCGCGATCTCCGGGGTATAGCCCTCGACCGACTCGTAGACGAGGTCGATCCCGGGAGCCACGACAAGGTGGTCGTAGTCGAGCTTCGCCCCGTCATCGAGCGTGACAGTGCGGGCATTGCGGTCGATGGCGCGGGCGCCGGCGCGGGCGTGGTTGATCCCGTAGCGGCTCGCCAGTGCGTCGTAGCGGTGATTGATCGACTCCCACTCGCGGACACCGCCGAGATAGAGGTTCGAGTGGAAGCAGGTGGTGAAGCTCTCCTTCGGCTCGACGAGGGTGACGTCGATTGCTCCGCCCGAATCGCGTGCGACGTATTTCGCGAGAGTCGCCCCGCCGGGCCCGCCGCCGATCACGACGAGTCGCGGTCTCGCCTGCGCAAGCGCGGGCCGCATCGCCGCGAATGGCATGAGGGACGCGCCCGCGATTGCCGCTCCGCCCGCCAGGACGCTGCGCCTTGTGAATTTCGCCATTGGAAACCTCCCTACCGGCCGCGGCCGGTCCGCCTCTTTGGGTCTTTCAACATGTCAGCGCGCGCCGGATCCTGGCTCGATGCTGCCGAAATATGCGGCCAAAGCCGCAAGCTCCTCGTCGGAATAGCGGGCAGCGATGTTGCGCATCACCTCGTTCGGGCGCGCGCCGTCGCGATAGTCTTCCATTGCATGGACGAACGTCTCCGGCGGCCAGCCGACGATCGGGGGAATGCCGTCATAGCCGCCGGTGATCTGATGGCAGGTGACGCATTCGCCCGAAAGGAACGCGCCATATTCGCGGTCTCCTTCCGCCGCAGCCGAAAGAGAAGCGGCGCCGGAGACGCTCAGGGCAATGGCCGCGAGCACCGCCAGGCCAGGGCGTGGAGGACGTGCGATCGATTGCGAGGAAAGCGGTCGCACAGCGTCACTCCACCCGTGGCGCCTGCCCCGCTTCGGGCGTCACGTCGAGGGCGCGGGCGCGGTTGCGGATCTCGGCCGGGTTGCCGGCGCAGTCGCTCATGCACGGCTCCTGCTTCCAGAAATGCGCCTCGGCGACCTCCCGATCGTCGGGATAGAAGGCGTCCTCGTTGTCCAGCCTGATCGAGGCGAAGTTCTCGCTGTTGAGCTCGAAATCCTCGTCCGTGATCACGTCGTTCAGATAGAGGACATAGGCCGTCACCGCGTAGAGCTCGTCCGGGCTCAGCGACTGCGCATTCCCGTAGGGCATGGCGCGATAGATGTAGTCGATCAGCGTCGAGGCATAGGGCCAGTATGACCCCACCGTCTTGACCGGATCATGCGAGGCGAGCGTGCCGTCGCCGCCCGCCAGCATCGGCCAGCGCCCTGCGCTCTCTCCGAAATCCCCGTGGCAGACGGCGCATTGCGCGACGTAGACATCCTCGCCTTCAAGCACGGTGCCACGTCCCTCGGGCAGGCCCTGCCCGTCCGGCCGCACCGAGATCGCCCAGCCGGCAATCTCCTCCGGGGTGGCCTCGCGGCCGAGGCCGAGATTGGTCGGGAGGGCGCCGACCGAGCCGGTCGCAGGCGGCGTCGCCGCATTCTGGGCCTGACCTCCCGTCATGCCGGCCCCGAGCACGAGGGCCGCGGCGAGAAGGCCGGCTCCAAAAAGCTCAACTGATCTCGACATTCTCGACCTCCCCGCTGGCCATGACGTGCCAGGTCTGGATCCCGTTGTTGTGATAGATCGAGTTGACGCCGCGCACGGCGCGGAGCTCGTCCTTCGTGGGCTGCACATAGCCCGTCTCGTCCACCGCCCGCGACTGCAGCAGGAGCGGCGAGCCGTCCCAGTCGAACTCGAAATAGAACCGCGTCAGCGCCTTGTCCCAGACGGGCCCGTCGAGCCGCGCCTGCCGCCAGTTGCGGCCGCCGTCCAAGGTGACGTGCACCTCCTTGATCTTCCCGCGCCCCGACCACGCGAGACCGGAGAGGACGGTGAAGCCGCGCTTGTAGTTGAGCGGCGCCTGCGGGCTCGGATTGGTGATCACGGACTTCGCGTCCATGATGAAGGTGAACTTGCGCGCGCGCCCATCCTCCAGGAGGTCGGTGTATTTCGACGTCTCCTCGCGGTGGTACCAGGGCTCGTCCCCGACCTCGATCCGGCGCACCCACTTCACCCACATGTTCGCCTCCCAGCCGGGGACGACAATGCGGACGGGGTAGCCATTCTCCGGGCGCAGCATCTCGCCGTTCATCCGATAGGCGACGAGGACATCGTCGAGAGCCTTCTCGATCGGCAGCGAACGCGTCATGCCGGCGGCGTCGGCCCCTTCCATCAGGAGCCATTTCGCGTTCGGCTTCAGCCCGGCCTCCTCGAGCAGCACCCTCAGGGGCACCCCCGTATACATGACCGAATGGATCATCCCGTGGGTGAACTGGCAGCCATTGAGCTGCGCGCCGCGCCATTCCATTCCGGAATTTGCCGCGCATTCGCAGAAATGCGCCCTGTTGACCCGGGGCATGCGCTTGATGTCGTCGAGGGTGAAGACAAGCGGCTTGTCGACGAGACCGTGCAGGATGAGGCGATAATCCCCCGGATCGACCTCGGCGATCCCGCCGTGATGGCGCTCGAAGCAGAGCCCGTTGGGGGTGATCGGCCCGTCGAGTTCGTGGAGCGGGGTGAAGCTCACGGAGGATTCCCGCGAGGCCGTCAGCCATTCCACATCCCGGCGGATGACGTGGCTCTCGTATTGCGAGGGCTTGCCATATTCGCGCACCGCCACTCCGTCGCCGAGATAGCGCGACCAGTCCGGCACGTTCGGCGGGAGGTTCTCCGGGTTGCCGGGGCCGGTCTGCGCGACGGCGCCGCCGCCCGCGAGGGCCGCGCCGCCGGCGATCAACCCGCCGCGCAGAAACGCCCGGCGCGAGGTTCCAGTGTTCTTGTCTTCATTCGACATCAGTTTCGTCCTCGAAATGCGGTGTCGTCGCCAACGGAAGCCCGTTGCAAGCCTCGCCCGGCCCACCCAGCAACCCCCTTCGGTGTCGTCCCCGGCGACCCGCAGGGTCGGGAAGGGGATCCATCCGCGAGGTTGATGAAGGTTGCCCTGCCGCCCCGCTGCATGAAGCTCACGGCATGATCCCCTTCCCGGCGCTTCGCGCCGCCGGGGATGACACGGAGGGATGGAATTGCAGCACGCCGGGTCGATCCTGCATCCCCCGTCGGTGTCATCCCCGGCGACCCGCAGGGTCGGGAAGGGGATCCGTCCGCGAGGTTGATGAAGGTTGCCCTGCCGCCCCGCTGCATGAAGGTCACGGCACGATCCCCTTCCCGGCGCTTCGCGCCGCCGGGGATGACACGGGAGGGCGAAACCTGCATTTCGCCAGCCTCAAGCACCCGTAACCCGCACATGCGTCGCCTCCTTCGGCGCGACGACCTGCTTGTCGCGGATATGGTCCATGACCACGTCCCAGATCGGCGGCCCTTCCGTATCCTCGTTGACGCTCGCCCAGCCCGCGACCGTGTATTCGCGGCCGGCCTCGAGCGGCTCGCCGGTGCGCAGGAGGCGCAGGTCCGAGATGCGCGATCCCATGCCCGCGGCGACGTCGATCGTATAGGCGAGCCCGCCCACGCGGACCATGTCGCCGCCCTGCTGGTAATAGGGATCGGGGTTGAAGAGATTGTCCGCCACGTCCTCCAGCACCTCCCTCAGGCGCTCCCCCGTCATCGTCATGCGATAGGTGGCGGGATAGGTCATGGCCGTGGCGTTGTAGATGTCCTCGGCGCGGATCTCCGAGCCGGGGAGGACCGAGGTCCCCCAGCGGAAGCCCGGGGAGAGGGCGATCTCGGCGTCGCGCTCCGTCAGCATGGCCTCGCAGATCACGTCGTCGAGGGTGCCGTTGAAGTTGCCTCGGCGGTAGAGCAGCGTATCGGTGCGGCCGACGACCTCGTTCAGCGCGGCCTCGTGGGGAGCGCGAATCCGGGCGATGGCCGCTGCCATCCCGGGCTCGGGAGCGATGACGTCGGAGAAGATCGGGATGAGCCGGAAGCCATAGCCCTTCACCTCGCCGTCGCGGATGTCGAGATCGAGGCGCGAGACGAACTTGCCGTGGCTGCCGGAAGCGATCAGGAGCGTCTTGCCGACCTGAACCGGCTCGGGCAGCGCGTCATGGGTATGCGCCGTCAGGAGCACGTCGATGCCGGGCACGCGGGAGGCGAGCTTGCGGTCGACGTCGAAGCCGTTATGCGACAGAAGCACGACCACATCCGCGCCCTGCGCGCGCGCCGCCTCGACATTCTTGCGCGTCTCGTCCTCGCGGATGCCGAAGGACCAGTTCGGCATCATCCAGCGCGGATTGGCGATCGGCGTATAGGGAAAGGCCTGGCCGATCACGGCGACCTTCGCGCCGCCCCGTTCCAGCATCACCATGGGTTCGAAGACGCCTTCATCCCAATCCGTGTCGCGGATGTTCTGGGCGAGGAACGGGAAGGAAAGCTTCTCCACCAGTTCCTGGACGCGTTCCTCGCCAAGGGTGAATTCCCAGTGGCCCACCATGGCGTCGGGTCGGAGCATGGCCATGCAGTCGAGCATGTCCTCGCCCTTGGTCATCAGCGAGGTGTAGCTGTTCTGCCACGTGTCGCCGCCATCGAGTAGGATCGTGTTGTTCTCGCCGCGCTCGGCGCGGATCGCAGCGACCACCGTGGCGATGCGGTCGAGGCCGCCCATCCGGCCATAGGTCCTGGCGAGAGCCGCGAAATCCTCGTAGGCGAGGGCATGGGCAAGGGCCGAGCCCGGAGGAATCCCGTAGCGGTCGAGCAGTCCCCGACCGGTGACGTGCGGCACGAGCCCCTTGACCTCGCCGACGCCGAGATTGATCGACGGCTCGCGGAAATGCACCGGGACGAGCTGGCCATGAATGTCGGTGACATGGATGATTGTCAGGTCGCCGACCGGCTCCATGCCGATCAATCCGTCCTGCGTGAGCTGCTGCTGCGCGAAGGCCCGCGACCAGCCTATCGGCGTGATCGCCGCCGTGGCCGCCAGCATCTGAAGGAAGTCGCGTCTCGATGTCATCGAAGGGTCCGTTCCGAGGCAAGAAACGACGGCGCGCGGGAGGATCCTGCGCGGCGGACGATTGTCGAATGAACCGCGGGAGGCGCGCAGCGCCCCCCGGAGCCCCGACGGGTCAGTTGACGATGACCTCTTCCGTCGCGGTGATCTCGGTGCCGTCGTCGTCGATCCACTTGAAGGTCAGGGTGCCGGAACGGTCCGGCTTGACGCGGAACTGGAAATAGGGGTTCGCCGAAATGGCGGGCTCCACGTCGCAGGCGAAGACCGTCTGGCCTTCGAACTCGCAGGAAAAGTGATTGATGATCTTGCGCGGGATCGGCTTGCCGTCGCGGTCGCGCCGCTGGCCGGATTCCATGGTGTGCGAGATCAGCGTCTTGACCTCGATCGTCTCTCCCTTGGAGATCTCGTTGCGATCGAGGCGGATACGGGGACGGGGTGTCGACATGATCGGTGTTCCTTGAATGGGGATGGAAGGTCGGGAGAACGGTCAGCCGCCGCAGCCGCCGATCGTTACCTTCACCTCCTTCGTGTCCATGAACACGGAGCCGTCGCTCATCTTCGCCACCGCGATGACGTTCTGGGTCGAGGCGAGCCGGATGCGCGTATTCGCTTCCGCCGAACCGGAGAGCGGCGAGAAGTGGAAGGTCGCCACGCCTGCATTCGGGTTGCCGTCGGCCACGACCAGCACGTCGGTGACGTAGTCGTCCTCGGTCATCGGGCTCTCGACCATCAGGTTCATCGGCACGGTGTTGCCGTTCTCCGCGATTTCCGGGAGATCGAGCATCACTCGGCCCTTCTCGGGCTCCTTGCCGCCCGTGAAGGCCATGATCATGTCGCGGTGGTCGTTCTCGGCGGCGAAGGCCGGAACGCTGAGCTTCATGCCCGCGGCCGCGGCCACGCCAAATCCGCAAAAGAGAGCCTGCCTGCGGCTCAGTACAATCCTCATCATCGTCTCCTGTCGCCGGCAGCGATCATGCGCCGCGCGGTTTGGCTTCCTCCCGGAAGCGTGTGGCATGGGCGGGACGAGGCAGGCCCGAATCAGACGGGCTTTGAGCATCCTCCCGAAGCGTCGCCTGGGCGGCGAACATATTCATTTTTTAAAATGTTGGCTTAAGGCGCAGCCTGCGTCAACCGGATTTTTCCTGGCTAAGGGTCTTTTCATTCCAATTTTTGCATGTAAGACTTCGCAAGGATCGTGCATCGATCGGGTCAATCGAACAAGAATTGTACGCAGCACGGGTTCGGGAGGAACTGACCTTGCTAAAATCAAGATTTTCGGTGCTGGCTGTGGGGCTGGCGTCGAGCGTGGCGCTTGCGGCCGCGCTCGGCCCGGCAGACGCCCAGACGGACGAGGAAACCCAGCGGGGGCTCGAGCGGTTCCGGCAGATGCTGCGGGAGGATCCGTGGTCGAACCCGGCGCTTCTCGACGCGGATCGCGGCGAGATGCTCTGGTCCGAGCCGCGTGGCCCCAGGAACGTTTCCCTCGAGGAATGCGATCTCGGCAAGGGACCGGGCGTCGTCGCCGGCGCCTTCGCGGAATTGCCCCGCTACTTCGAGGATGCGGGGCGCGTGATGGACGTGGAGACCCGCATCCTGTGGTGCATGGAGAACCTGCAGGGTTTCGACGCTGCGGAACTGACCGCGCGCCCGCATCCCGGCGGCGGCCAGCCGGTCAAGGAGATCGGGGCCATCGCGACCTATGTCGCGAACCAATCCGAGGGAATACCCTTCCAGGCGAAGCTGGACGACGAGCACGGCCGCGAGGCGGTCGCTTTGGGCGAGGCCCTCTTCAGCCGCCGTTCCGGCCCGTTCGACTTCTCCTGCGAGACCTGCCACGCAGCCAGCGGGCAGCGAATCCGCCTGCAGGAACTGCCGCATCTCTCCAATCCGGAAGAAGCGCGGGAGGTCGTCGGCGAATGGCCCGCCTACCGGGTCTCCTCGACCCATGTCATGACGATGCAGCACCGCATGTACGACTGCTACTGGCAGATGCGCATGCCGCAGCTCGAAATGGGCTCCGAGGCTTCCGTCGCCCTGATCTCGTATCTCGTGTCGATGGCGGATGGCGGCGACGTCAAAGCGCCTTCGATCAAGCGCTGAGGGAGGGCAACATGCGCATTTTTCTCACGACGACGATCGCCTCCCTTGCCCTCATGACGGGCGCCGCCATGGCGCAGGACGCGCCTTCCATCGACAAGGCCCGGGTGGACGAGGCCATCGCCGCCGGCTTTGCCCGCGCACCGGACGACTGGAAGCCGCGTCTGACGCCCGACGAGACGATGGAGCAGTGCAACGCCTCGCGGAACAACCCGCCCGACAACGTGTTCGAGGAGATCCGCAAGCGCGCTGAAGCGAGCATCAAGTATCCGGATGACGGCGTGCTCATGGGCGACTGGAAGAAGGGCGAGGCGCTTGCGCAGTCCGGATACGGGATGCGTTTCACGGATTATCCGGCCGCACGGGAGAACGGCGGCAACTGCTATGCCTGCCACCAGCTCACCCGCACCGAGGTCAGCTATGGGACGCTGGGGCCGAGCCTCCTCGGCTACGGCAAGCTGCGGGATTTCTCCGATGAGGCCGTGAAGGCCGCCTATGAGAAGCTCTACAATCCGCACGCCGCCTTCCCGTGCTCGATGATGCCCCGCTTCGGCGTCAACGCCGTCCTGACGATCGACCAGATCAAGGACATCGTGGCGCTGCTCATGGACCGGGAATCGCCCGTCAACGAGTAATCCGGGCGATCCTCCTGAAGCCCGCCTCCCGGAGTGATCCGGGAGGTTCTTTTCACGCTCGCGCCAGGAATTCCTGCAGCGACGTGCTTTCGTAGTGGCGGTCTGCCACGAATTCGAAGGTCCGGCGGAAGGCCTTAGGCTCCTGATAGCCGACGACCCGCGCCACCTCCCGCGCCATCGGCGCCCTGTCCCCGAGCCCCTCCGGCTGCTCGGGGAAGAAGAGGATGGTCGGGGTGAAGCGCACGCCGTATTTTTGCGCGATCCGCTTCTCGCCCGCGACCTCGCCGTCAAAATCGGTCACCTCGCGGTCCCCGATGAGGTTGAGCTGGAGGATTTCGAACCGCTCGCGGATGTAGCCGGACACTTCCGGCACGGCAAGGTTGACCAGGTGCGTATCCCGGCAGAACGGGCACCCGCGCAGTTCCCACATCACCGCAAGGCGCTTGCCCGCGTCGGCCGCATCCCGCAGATCCTCCTCGAGTTCGAGAAAGCTTTCGAGAAACCAGGGCTGCCGATAGATCCCGTCGTCGCCGAGCACCGCCTCGGCGGACGCGGTGCCGGGACGGCTGGCCGAGAGGCCGAACGCACCTGCTGCCCCCAGAAGATTGCGCCTCGTCAACATCCCGCTTCTCCCCTCATCGCCATCATCCAATGCGCCCCAGCACCGGGGCCATGTCGAGCAGCCAGCCGGCGAAGATCGGCATGTATCCGAGCGCGATCACGACACCCGTCGCGACGAGCGCGCCTCCCATCGCCTTCTCGATCATCCCCAGGTGCTTGCGGAAGCCCGACAGCCAGCGCAGGAATGGTCCCGTGAACAGCGCGGCGGCGAGGAAGGGAATGCCAATCCCTGCCGCATAGGCCGCAAGCAGCGCCGCGCCGCGTCCCGCCCCCTCGTCGAAGCTCGCCATCATCAGGATCGAGGCGAGGACGGGGCCGACGCAGGGGCTCCAGCCGAAGGCGAAGGCGAGCCCGACGACGAAGGCGCCCGCCATGCCGGCCGGACGGCGCGCGATATGGAAGCGCGCCTCGCGCATCATGAAGAGAAAGCGGAAGACGCCCAGCATGTGCAGGCCGAGAAGGACGATCACGAGACCGGCAACCTGGGTCAGGATAGTGAGGTGCTGCATCAGGAAGCCGCCGATGGTCGAGGCGCCCGCGCCGAGGGCGACGAAGACGGCCCCAAACCCGGCGACAAAGGCCCCCGCGCGGCCCATCACCCGCGACGTCGTCACCGCCGACCTTTCCGCCGACAATTCGTCGAGGGATGCGCCGGCGAGGAAGCAGAGATAGGGTGGAACGAGCGGCAGGATACAGGGAGACAGGAAGGAGACGATCCCCGCGAGAAAGGCTGCGGCGAGGCCGATCTCCATTGCATTGCTCCCCATCTCGATACATATGAATTTCCTGATATGTTAGCGCAGCACCGGAACGAAGGGAATGTCGCAGATGCGGGCGTTGGTACGCAGAACGGGGTTTCTCATTGGCGCATTGGCGCTCGCGCTGACGGCGCTCTTCCCGGCGGCGGGGCGCGCTGTCGCCGGCGAGGCCGAAATGCTGATGTATCGCAGGGACGGCTGCCCCTGGTGCCTGACCTGGGATCGCACGATCCTGCCCGCCTATCCGAAGACCGATATCGGCCGCGCGTTGCCGGTGCGCATGATCGACATGGACGGCGATGAAGAACCTGCGGTCAGGCTCGCGCGTCCCGTACGCTATTCTCCCACCTTCGTCGTGGTGGCAGATGGCGAGGAGGTCGGGCGGATCGAAGGATATCCGGGAGAGGATTTCTTCTGGGGTCTGATGGGCCGCCTCCACCGGGAGGTCGAGGCGCGCGGCGAGCGGTAGGACTGCGAATCAGGCGATCAACGCGCCGCGAGCGGCGGCGCCGCTGCCGGCCGCTCAGCCGGTCCCCCGCCTCACGAAGCTCGCGATTTCCGAGGCGATCTCGTCATTATGGCCGAGCCAGATATGGCCACCCTCCGGATAGACCAGCAGCCGCGCCGACGGGATCAGGGCCGCGATCCGGCGTGCGGTTTCAGCCGTGCCGAAAAGGTCGTCCTCCACCGAGATGACGAGCGTGGGCGTTCCGATCCGCGAGAAGTCAAGGTTGGCCGGGCTACCGGATGAGCGCGCGTCGTTCAGCATCCCGCGGGCGCGATCGCGGATCGGCATCAGATCCTCGAGGATCAGGCGCGCACGCTGGCGTTCCTCTGCCGGGACCGAGGCCAGGAGCGCTGGATCGGTCGCGAGAAGCGTCCGCATCAACTGGTTCGGGGCGATCTTCAGCAACACCCAGAACCAGGTGTCGGAGGCGAGGACCCGCTCGACGATGAAGCTTTGCAGCGGGGTGAACGCGACCGGATCTTCGTTCGCGAGATTCGCCGCCGGGACGAGCAGCGCCAGATGCGAACACCTGTCGGGATGCCGCAGCGCGAATTGCGCCGCGGAGAGGGCGCCGGCGGATCCGCCGGCGATTGCCAGCCGCTCGATGCCCAGGTGATCAAGCAGGTCGACAAGGGCGTCCGCCTGGTTGGCCGGGGTCGGATGATCGGGAAAGTCGCTGCGCAGGTAGCCGAAACGGGATGGGGCGATGACCTGGAAGCCGCGCGCGATCAGGCTCCGGCCAAACCTTATCCCCTGGTCGAACCCGCCGCCCGTGCCGTGGATCATCATCAGCGGCTCGCCGCGCCCGGCGATCGCATATTCGAGCCTCCCGAAACGGCTTTGCATGATGTCGCTGCTTCGCGACACACGCTCTCGCGCCGCCTGCACCGCAGCGTTGCGCGATCCCGCGGCATAGCCCGCGCCCGCCAGAAGGGCCGCGGCCGCGCCGAACAGGAGATTTCGCCGCGTCGTCATAAGCGCTCCGCATGGCAGGGCCTTCACCCTAGAGGGCGCGCGTGCACAAGAAAATGATCTGCGTCAATGATTTACGGCCGTCCCGATACGCGTTCGGCCTGTCTTCACGGGCGCCGGCGGCGCGCATTGACGCGCTCGCGGTAGCCCATATAGAGCCCGCTCGCGATGATCAGGGCGGAGCCGGCGAGGGTCCATCCGTCGGGAATGGTGTCGAAGACGAGGACGCTCAGGATGCTCGCCCAGACGAGCTGGCTGTAGGAGAAGGTCGCGAGGACCGACGCCTCGGCGTGGCGATAAGCCAGAACCACGAGCCAGTGCCCGATGGTCGAGGCGATCCCGACGAAGGCTCCCAGGAGGAGGACGTCCCTGCCGGGCGGAACCCAGACGAACGGCACCACGGCGCTCGATACCGCAAAACCGATCACCGCCGCGAAGGCGAGAGTCACGGCCGGCCCGTCATATCCGCCCATGCGGCGCGTCAGGATCAGCGTGAGGGCCCAGAGCAGGGCCGAGCAGGCCGGGAGGATCGAGGCCGGATGGAAGGCGCTCGTTCCAGGGCGCACGATCACGAGGACGCCGATGAGCCCGATCACCGCGGCGGCCCAGCGGCGCCAGCCGACCCGCTCCCCGAGCAGCGGAACCGAAAGCGCCGTCACGAAGACGGGGGAGACGAAGGCGATGGCGGTCGCGGCCGCGATCGGCAGGAATTGCAGGGAGGTGATGAAGAGCAACGAGGAGCCGAGCAGCCCGAATCCGCGCAGGACGAGCAGACCCGGCCGCTGCGGGCGAAGCGCCTTGCCGAAGCCGCCGAAGGCGATGATCGGAAGCATGATCAGGCAGAAGCCGAAATAGCGCAGCCAGACGATCTCGATCGTCGGGATCGCGCCCGAGAGAAGCTTCGCCGCCGAATCGGACGACGCCAGGAACACCGTCGACGCCACCACGAGGAGGATCCCGCGGAGCGGCGCATGCCTCGAGGCCGCATCGTCAGACTGTGTTGACATCGCCCGGCTGTCGCTCCCCCCGCATGAAAGCCGGTCCCTTCTAGCATGCCGGGGGCGCGCGTCGCCGGGTGCTTAGGCACAGACCGGAGCGGCAAAGCTGCGGAACGCGTTCCCGCGCGGCTCCTGCGAAGCTCCGATCCCGTGTTGCGCGCATTCCGGGATCACGCGAAGCCACATTGCGCTATGCTTGTCCGACGCGGCGGAGGCCGCGGGAAGAGGAACAGATTCATGTCATCGCCTTCCGCCGAAATCCCCATGCGACGCCTCGGCCGCTCCGGCCTCGTCGTCTCCCGCATCGCCCTCGGCACGATGACCTTCGGGGGGAGGACCGAGGAGAAGGAGGCGCAGCGCATTGTCGCCGACGCCCGCGAGCGCGGGGTGAACTTCATCGACACGGCGGACGCCTACAATAACGGTGCGTCCGAGGAAGTGGTCGGGCGCGCCATTGCCGCAAATCGGTTCGACTGGATCCTCGCGACGAAGCTCGCCAACCCGATGGGGGCGGGGCCGAACATGCGGGGCCTCTCACGGCGCTGGATCATGGAAGCGACGGAACGCTCGCTCAGACGGATGAATGTCGAGACGATCGACATCCAGTACCTGCACAAGGAAGACCACGGGACGCCGCTCGAGGAGACCGTCCGGGCGATGGCGGATCTTACGCGGGCGGGAAAGATCAGGTATTTCGGCGTCTCGAATCACCGCGCCTGGCGGGTCGCGCAAATCTGCGCCCTGTGCGACGAGATCGGCATCGACCGGCCCGTCATCTGCCAGCTCTATTACCACGCCCTCTACCGGGTGGCGGAGGTGGAACTCCTCCCCGCCTGCCGGGATTTCGGGATCGGCACCATCGCCTACAGCCCGCTCGCCCGCGGCGTCCTGACGGGGAAATACGCGCCCGACGCCCCTCCCCCGCCCGACAGCCGCGTCGGCGCCGGCGACAAGCGCATCACCGAGACCGAGTTCCACCCGGCCAACCTCGCAGCCGCCGCAAGCCTCGCCGAACATTGCCGCGCGCGAGGCGTTGAGCTTCCCGCCTTCGCCTCCGCCTGGGTTCTCGCCAACCCGCTGATGACCTCGCTCATCGCCGGGCCGCGCACGTTTGGGCAATGGCAGGGCTATCTCGAAGCCCTCGACATGCGGATCGGTCCCGAGGACGAGGCCGCCGTCTCCGCGCTGACGCCGCCCGGCACGACGGCGATCCCCCAATACATGGATCCCGCCTATCCCGTCGAGGGACGACCGGCCGCCTCCGCCGGCTGAGGACGGGAGAAATCGCAGGCCTTCGTGAAATTCCCGGCTCCCCGTGTGGGCGTCGGGGATGCCTCTTCCTTGATCTGCCGCAACGATCGCCGCGAGGGCCGCTCCGATCATCGGGCGAGCCGCAGGACGCAAGGCGAGAGGGGCCGACGATGGACTTCGCATTCACACCGAAGGTCGCGCAATTGCGCGCGGTGCTCACGGCCTTCATGGAGCACCATGTGCTGCCTGCCAACGCCGCATGGCTCCAGGCGGCCCGAGAAGGGCGCCACCCCGGGGAGATCGTCGAGAACCTGAAGGAAAAGGCGCGGGCGCAGGGGCTGTGGAACCTGTTCCTGCCGCAATTGCGCGACAGCGAAGCCGGCACGCGGCTGAGCAATCTCGAATACGCGCCCCTGGCCGAGATCATGGGACGCATTCCCTGGGCTTCGGAAGTGTTCAACTGCTCGGCGCCCGATACCGGCAACATGGAGATCCTCCACCGCTTCGGCACCCCGGAGCAGCGGGAGCGCTGGCTCGATCCGCTCCTGCGCGGCGAGATCCGGTCATGCATCGGCATCACCGAGCCCGACGTAGCGTCCTCCGACCCGACCAATCTCGAGACCTCCGTGCGGCGCGACGGGGATGATTACGTCATCAACGGGCGCAAGTGGTTCACGACCGGGGCGCTTCACCCGCAGGCCCAGTTCGTGATCGTCATGGGGCGCACCGCGCGGGAGGAGGCCTCCCCCCACGAGCAGCATTCGCTCGTGATCGTTCCGCTCGAGGCCGAGGGCGTGCGCGTGATCCGCAACCTGCCGATCCTCGGCCGCCATTCCGTCGAGGGCCATTGCGAGATCACCTTCCGCAATGTCCGCGTTCCGGCGGCCAATCTGCTCGGGGAGGAGGGGCGCGGCTTCGCCGTGATCCAGGCCCGGCTCGGCCCGGGGCGCATCCATCACTGCATGCGCAGCATCGGCCAGTGCGAACTGGCGCTGGAGCTGATGTGCGAGAGGGCGCTGGAGCGCAAGGCCTTCGGCCGTCATCTCGCCGACTACGCCAATATCCAGGACTGGATCGCCGAAAGCCGGATCGACATCGACCAGGCGCGCCTGCTCTGCCTTTATGCCGCCGACCGCATGGACCGGGAGGGCGCAGCCGCCGCGCGCGGCGAGATCGCGGCGATCAAGGTCGTCGCCGCGCGGCTTCAGACCCGGGTCGCCGACCGCGCCATGCAGGTCTTCGGCGCGATGGGGCTGACCGACGACACGCCTCTCGCCGAAATCTACAGCTGGGGCCGGGCGCTGCGCTTCATCGACGGCCCCGACGAGGTGCATCTGCGCGCGATCGCGCGGGCCGAGATCAAGAAGGCGAAGGGCCGCCGCGGCGCCGGCGCAGCCTACCTCGTCCCGGCTCTGTGACCGCGCGGGGGGCGCTCTTGGGAAAAGCCGAACCGGTTCCGACCGCGTGGAACAACACATCATACGCGCGTTGATGGGTGTCGCCAGCGCCCTGAGATGACCGTTTACTTGGCAGAACGGACGCCGCCAGACGCCAAGCGCGCGCTCAGCGATTAGCTATGCCTGGCAGATTTCCTCCCGGCCATGCTTCATCCAACTGATCGCATCTTCCATCCGGTCATCGCCCCTGAAGAATTCTTCCCCGCCAACGAAATTCGGCCTCGGGCACGCCTATCTGGTGCGGGCGATTGCGACAGATTCTAATAAAGCCGTTCTTCATAGTCTCGGTCATGCTTGCCCTGAACTTGTTCGAGAGTTTCTTCAGTCTTTACCGTCGATTTTACCCACTGCGCGAGACTTGGAGCATCATCTGCATGTTGCCACGTCTCGGGCGACCACAGCCGTGAACGGATCAGAGACTTCGAACAATGCATGAAAACCTGCTCCACGGAGACAACAAGGACCAGTTCGGGAAGCTTTCCATTTATGACAAAAAGCTCCCTTAGTTCCTCGTCCCGAGCGATTTGCCCGGTTCCTGCAACCCGGAGAGTTTCTCTGTGGCCGGTGCTCTGACCCCCGCCATCTCCTCCAGCCTGAGGTAGAGTCCGGCCCGACGAGAGGACCGGACCATGAAGCGATCGAGGTTCAGCGAGGAACAGATCA
>JAWLCY010000009.1:0-256230 GCA_041686895.1 Saliniramus sp.
CACAATCTCCCAAACCATCACGCGGGGTGGAGCAGCCCGGTAGCTCGTCAGGCTCATAACCTGAAGGTCGCAGGTTCAAATCCTGCCCCCGCAACCAAAATTTGTGATGTACAACCCAAGACATAGGTGACAACCTCGTGCCGAACGGGTTGTCGATTGTCTGCAGGGTACTCTGTTCGAGATCGATGTATCCCAGATCATAGCTGATGAAGCTGACGAGCCACTCGGTCAGACGACATGCGGGGCGTTCGCCCCCATCAACGCCTCGCGCACGAGGCGGAAGGCGCAGTGCTCCGGATTGCACAGCTCCCTGTGGATCAGCCGGTCGAGGCGCTGGAGTTCCGCTGCGTGGCCGGCGGGCTTGCAGAGACTGACCGAGAGCCGGCGCCCTGCGGCGTCACGCGCGACGTGTCCCTCAGACATCCGCCAGGCGGATGTGGTTCTCACTGTCGAAAAGGTGCAGGCTCTCCTCTGCGGCGTGCAGGGGCAGTATCTCGCCTTCGCGCACCAGCGCGTGGCCGGGCAGCCGGACCGCCATCCGCGCTTCGCCTTCGCCTTCGCCGCAGACCGCCTGCTTGCGCGCATCGGCCAGGGATCCGTGGACGAGGACGTCCGCGCCCAGCGTCTCGACCATTTCCACCGCAAGGCTGAAATCGGCCTCGCCTTCCGCGCAGGGCGTGAGGTGCTCTGGCCGAATGCCGATCATAACGGGCGTGTCCGCATGCGCGGCCAGGCGATCGGGCACAATGCGAAGGTTCTGGCCGCTTTGGAGCGCGAGCGTCGCGCCGTCCGCAGCGATCCGCCCCGGCATGAAGTTCATGGCCGGGGATCCGATGAAGCCCGCGACGAACATCGTGCGCGGATGCAGATAGACGTTCATCGGCGTGTCCACCTGATCGGCGACGCCCGCGTTCATTACCACAAGCTTGTCAGCGAGCGTCATCGCCTCAACCTGATCGTGGGTGACATAGAGCGAGGTCGTGCGCAGGCTGCGCTGCAATTGCTTGATCTCGAGCCGCATCTGCACCCGAAGCTTGGCGTCGAGATTGGACAGGGGCTCGTCGAAGAGGAAGGCGGAGGGATCACGCACGATGGCGCGGCCCATGGCGACGCGCTGGCGCTGGCCGCCGGAGAGCTGGCGCGGCTTGCGATCGAGAAACGGCGTCAGCTCCAGCATCTTCGCGGCCTTGGCAACGCGCGCCCCGATCTCGGCTTTGGGCTTGCCGGCGATCTTGAGTCCGTAAGCCATGTTGTCGAAAACGCTCATATGCGGATAGAGCGCGTAGTTCTGGAAGACCATGGCGATATCGCGGTCCTTCGGCTCGAGCCGGTTCACCACCCGCCCACCGATGGCGATCTCGCCGGAGGTGATCTCCTCGAGCCCCGCCACCATGCGCAGTAGCGTCGATTTTCCGCATCCCGAGGGGCCGACAATGACGATGAGTTCCCCGTGCGCGATGTCGATCGAGACGCCGTGGATGACTCTGGTATCGCCGTAGCTCTTGGTGACGTTCCTGATCGTGATTTCGGCCATAGCCAGAGCGTTCCCTATTTTTCTGTTTCGACGAGGCCTTTGACGAACAGCCTCTGCATGATGAGCACGACGATGACCGGCGGCGCGAGTGCTAGCGTGGCGGTGCCCATCGCCAGGTGCCACTGCGGCTGCATGTCGGAGACGTTGATCATCCGCTGAATGCCCATCACGATTGTCGTGTAGGCGGAGTCGGTGGTGACGAGCAGCGGCCAGAGATACTGGTTCCATCCATAGATGAACATGATCACGAAGATCGCCGCGATGTTGGTGCGCGAAAGCGGCACGAGAATATCCTTGAAGAACTGGAGCGGACTCGCCCCGTCCATGCGGGCAGCCTCGATCAACTCGTAGGGCACGGTGAGAAAGAACTGCCGGAACAGGAAGGTCGCTGTCGCCGAGGCGATCAGAGGGATCGAGAGCCCGGCATAGGAGTTGAGCATGCCGAGATTGGCGACGACTTCGAAAGTCGGCAGGATGCGGACCTCAACCGGCAGCATCAGCGTGATGAAGATGATCCAGAAGCACAGCATCCGGAAGGGGAAGCGGAAGTAGACGATCGCGAAGGCGGAAGTCAGCGAGATCGCGATCTTTCCAATGGCTATGGCGAGCGCCATGACGAGCGAATTCAGCATCATCAGCGCCACAGGAATGCCGCCGGCCTGGCGCATGCCTTCGGAGAGGATCACAGAATAGTTCTGGACGAGCCGATCCCCTGGCCAGAGCGGCATGACCCCGCGCATCAGGGACCCGCCCTCGTGCGTCGAGGCTACGAATGCGACCCAGACCGGGAACAGAACGAGCAGGACGCCCGAGATCAGGACGGCGTGACGCAAGAAGGTCAGCCAGGGGCGGTTCTCGACCATGGTGGCCCTCTCAGTATTGCACGCGCCGCTCGATGTAGCGGAACTGGATTGTAGTGAGCAGGATGACGATTCCCATCAGGATGACGCTCTGGGCCGCAGAGGAGCCGAGATTCAAGCCCACAAACCCGTCCGTATAGACCTTGTACACTAGGATGTTCGTGGCTTGCCCGGGTCCGCCGGCGGTCGTCGCATGGATCACACCGAACGTGTCAAAGAAGGCGTAGACCACATTGACGACGAGCAGGAAGAAGGTCGTCGGCGAAAGCAGCGGAAAGGTGATCGACCAGAAGCGCTTCCAGGGCCCCGCTCCGTCGATCGCCGCCGCCTCGAGCAGCGATTTCGGTATCGCCTGAAGGCCGGCGAGAAAGAAGAGAAAGTTGTAGCTGATCTGCTTCCATATGGCCGCGACAGTCACGAGAACGAGCGCATCGTTGCCGCTGATCTGGTGGTTCCACGGATATCCGAAGCCACGCACCAAATAGGCGAGGATCCCGATCGAGGGATTGAACAGAAACCACCATAGTACGCCCGCGATCGCCGGCGCGACCGCATAGGGCAGGATCAACATCGTCTTGTAGCCGCTGGCGCCCTTGATCACCCTGTCGGCCATGCTCGCCAGAAGAAGCGCGATCGCGAGCCCGCAGGAGGTGACCGCGAGGCTGAAGACGATCGTCACCTGGAAGGACGAGAGGTAGAGCGGATCGGCGAAGAGCTTCTGAAAATTCTGCAGACCGATAAACGTTGTGCGTATGCCGAAGGCATCCTGACGCAGTACCGATTGATACAGCGCCTGGCCAGCCGGCCAGATGAAGAAGATCACCGTGATGATCAGCTGAGGCGCGAGCAGGGCCAAGGGAAGGATAAGCCCGGCGAATGTCACCCGCTGGTGCATGGACGTTCCTGTCATGGCGCTTGGAGGCGTGGCGCGCCGGCATGGGACAAGGGGCGCCGAAGTAGATCGGCGCCCCTGTACGCGTGACGCTTCGTGAGCGCGTCAGGAATTGTCGCCCTCGAACTGGCGCAGCAACTCGTTGCCGCGGCGCGCGGCGTCGTCGAGCGCATCCGAGGCCGACTTGTTGCCTGACCAGACCTCTTCCAGCTCCTCGTTGATCACGTCGCGGATCTGCACGAAGTTGCCCAGACGCAGGCCGCGAGAATGCTCCGTCGGCTCGTTCAGGGTCATCTGCTGGATCGACGTATCGGTGCCGGGATTGGCCTCGTAGAAGCCCTGCTCGCGTGACAATTCGTAGGCCGCCATGGTGATCGGCAGGTAGCCGGCAACCTGGTGCCAGTCCGCCTGGACCCCGGCTTCGCTCAGATACTAGAAGAAGGCCGCGACGCCTTCATATTCCTCATCAGCATGGCCGTTGAGCACCCACAGGGTAGCCCCGCCGATGATGGAGTTCTGGGGAGCGCCTTCGATGTCGTCGTAATAGGGGAGCATGCCGACGCCGAATTCGAAGTCGGTATTCGCCTGGACCCCGGCCTGCGCGGCGGAGGAATTCATGTAGAAGGCGCATTCGCCGGTGTAGAAAAGCGGCGCGGAATCGGAGCGGCGTCCGCCATAGCGGAATACGTTCTCGTCCTGCCAATCCTTCATGTTGGCGATGTGGCGCTTGTGCAGGTCGCTGTTGAAGCGGAACTCGGTGTCGAGCCCTTCGAACCCGTTGGCGTTGGTAGCGAAGGCGACGTTGTGCAGGGCGGAGAAATTTTCGAGCTGCACCCAGGACTGCCAGCCCGTGGTGAAGCCACATTCGGCTCCATTGGCCTTGATAATGGCGCGGGACATCTCAACGAGCTCGCTCCAGGTCCTCGGGGGGCTTTCGGGATCGAGCCCAGCCGCCTTCATCGCGTCCTTGTTGTAGTACATCACCGGCGTCGAGGAATTGAAGGGCATGGAGAGCATGTTGCCCTCCGGGTCCGCATAATAGCCGACGACCGAGGGGAGGTAGACGGACGGATCCCAATCGTGGCCGTGCTCCTCCATCAGTCGGTACACCGGGTAGACGGCGCCTTCGGCCGCCATCATCGAAGCGGTGCCAACCTCGAAGACCTGGACCATGTGCGGCTGCTGGCGCGCCCGGAAGGCCGCGATCGCGGAGGTGAGGGTCTCGGTGTAGTTTCCGCGATATACCGCATTGACGCGATACCGGTCCTGGCTGGCGTTGAAGCCGTCGACGACTTCCTGGGTCCGCTCGCCGAGTTCGCCGCCCATGGCGTGCCAGAAGCTGATCTCGACGGGCTGGGCCTGCGCGGCGCTCGCGGCAGCGATCAGCATCATGGCCGTCGAGGCAGTCAGAATCGTTCGCGTAAAGCTCATGTTTCGCTCCGAATGTTGCCTTTGCGCAGTGGAACCCTGCGTCTATGCGCTAAATGCCGAGGTTTCATTTCAGGAATGTGACGCCCTTCGCGGCGTTCCGAATGAGCCCCCGATGCCCGATCCGCCCACCTGGGCTCGTCGAGCAAGCGTTATCGAAGTGCAACAACCTCCGGGACATCGAGCGGCACCAAGAGGCTGAGCATCGCAATTGGAGAGAAGCCACGGATTCTCGAACTGGCGCAGAACGCGCAGCCTTTGTTCTAACGCCGGACTGCGCGCGAGAAGCGCCGGTTGCTCAACTTCGTACTCTCGGACTGCATTCGGGAGCATGGGGAGGTGGTTGCCGACTTCCGCCAACCTTGCGGTTGTCGGCAGGAACGACAGCCATCGCAGCCCGCCAGGGGAGCGGGCGGCTTTCCTCGTCCCGGGACGGCTGTCGCCGGCGTCCGGCGCGACTTGCACCACGCGCACGGTCTCGGTCGCGCGTTCGCTCGCGGCGCCTGCCCCCTCTCCTTACGGGTGCGTGCCGCAAGGTCTCGCCGTTCATCAAGTCTGCAGACCGTCGTGCCTCTTCCGAAGCTCACCGAGCCGGCGAATGAAGAGGCGGACCGCCTGTCACACTTCCGCTTCTGAACAAAGCCCTGTTCCGGCGGCGATGAACGTCGCTTTCCCTTATCCCGGAAAGTCAGGGCGGCTGCGGCCTCCTCGTTCCTCTTCCCGGGCGATCGTGGATCTCCGCACGACTCTCTCGGCCAGACCCGCCCCCGGCCATATGCGGTGACGGGAATAACCCCGGCTTCTGCTCAGGCGAGCGTCTCACGAAGGAATGCGATCGTGCGCTCGAAGGCGAGGTTTGCCGCCTCCTCGTCGTACCGGGCCGCTGCCGTGTCGTTGTTGAAGGCGTGGTTCACGCCCTCGTACATGTAAAGCGTGTAGTCAACTTCTGCCGCCTTGAGCGCTTCCTCGTAGGCCGGGACCCCGGCATTGATCCGCTCGTCGAGGCCCGCATAGTGCAGCAGCATCCGGGCCTCGATCTGCGACACCTGCTCAGCGGCCGGCGACGACCCGTAATAGACGACACCGGCGTCGAGCTCCGGGCTCGCAACGGCAAGCTGGTTGACCATGCCGCCGCCCCAGCAGAACCCGACCGCGCCGACATTGCCGTTGGTCGCCTCGTGATCGGCGAGAAATTGAACGGCGGCGACGGCGTTCGCGACGGTTATGTCGCGGTCGACCTCGCCGATCATCTGACGAGCGCGATCCTCATCCGGAGGCGTTCCGCCCGCGGGCGAAAGGAAATCAATGCCCAGCGCCACGAAGCCCTCGAGCGCGATGCGGCGTGTGACGTCCATGATATGTGGATTGAGCCCGCGATTTTCGTGGATCACGATCACTGCCGGTAGCGGCCGGCCGGGATCGACGGGCCTCGCGAGGTAGCCCTCGACCTCGCCGCTCTTGCCTGGATAAGTAATCGTCTGCGTCTCAAGGCGAGCGTCGTCCGGCGCGATGATCGCCGCCCTGGCGGGGTTGGCTGAGACCAGGGGAACGATGGCGGCGGCGGCGGCAGTGCTCCCGGTCAGCTTCGCCAGCTTGTCCATGAAGCCGCGCCGGTCGAGCGTGAGGTGGGTGTATTCGTCGTACAGGTTGATGATCTCCTGCGTGATCTCCGGCTTCTTCCCGCTCATGGTCTCGCTCCCTGGATGTACTGCGCTTCCCCCATGAGATAGCGCCGACCATGTCATTTGCCACATGCCAATGAGCTGCGGGGAAGGCATGGCGGCGCCGCGCTGGCGTGAAGCCGAAGCCGCCGAAGTCCAGGCACGGGAACGCAGCGCTCCTGCTATCGTTGCTGAAATGGAGGCGGAGGCATGCAATGCCGCTGAGTGAACCCGCCAAGTTCCTGGATCCTCAATCTGCCGCGCTTGCCGCGGCAGTCTTCGAGCGCGCAATCTGCGCGGTGGCGGCGGGCGAAATCGAAGCCAGCGCTCACTGGATCCGCCGCACTCTCGCAAAGAAGATCATCGAGGACATTTTCACGGGAGAGCGCAATGCTTCCCGGCTGACGCGCCAGGCGCTCGCGCATCTGCACGCTTCGGCTCGCGTCGACGTACGGGAGCCGGAACCATTCCTCTCCGGCGCGCTTGAATCGGAAGAAGCAGAGGAGGCTCTCATGCCGATCGACAAGGACAGGGTTGAAGGTTCCGCCAAGAACATGAAGGGCAAGGCGAAGGAGGGCTTCGGCAAGCTCACCGGCGACGCGAAGACCGAGGCCGAAGGCCGAGCCGAACAGTCCAAGGGCAAGGCCCAGAACGCTGCCGGAAGCGTCAAGGACACCTTGCGCGGCCGCTGAACGATGGAAGCGCCGCTCCCGAGGGGCGGCGCTTCGTCTCCGCGAAATTGACAAAGGCGGCAGCGGGGCGAAAGGCGCCAGGCACATCGCTCAAGGCTCAGTCCTGCCGACGACGCGAGACGACAGCCAAGGCCGAAACGCAGGCTGGTGAAGGAGTCGCGAGGCGGGTCACGAGCATCACGCGGTTGAAGGTCCCCGTGCATCCCCGCGCGCCGGGCGGAAATCGCCGACCCGAGCCGCCCTGATCGGTTCAGCCGCCCTTGCCTGAGGCGCGCGCCGAACTTCCGCAATCCTCCCCGATGATGTTAACCCGGCGCGCCGGGATGGCGAGATGCGCTCCACAGGCCTCCACCACGTCGAGCAGCCGCAGCAGGAGCGCTTCGCCCTGCGCGAGGAAAGCATCGAAGTCCGGCGCGGTGATGTACGCGAAGACCTCGATCTCCAGCGATTCCGGCGCCAGGCTGACGAGCCGCGCCCGCCGCGGATCGGGCGCTACGGCCTCGGTCTCCACGAGCGCTTGATTCAGGCCGTCGAGGACGAGCCGGATCTGCTCGGGCGGAGTGTCGAGCTGCAGCCGAAGGACGTGCCTGAACAGGAACCGGTCGCGCAGCGCGTAGGTCTCGATCCGGGCGGAGGACATGATCCCGTTCGGGACCGTCACCACCGTACGCTCGAAGGTGCGGATGCGCGTCGATCGAATCCCGATGTCCTCGACCGTGCCGAGAAGCCCGTCCACCTGGCACACGTCGCCGACGCGGATCGGCTTGTCGGCGACGATCGACAGGGTCCCGACGAGATGTTCGACAGTCTTCTGGGCGCCGAGAGCGATGACCAGCCCGCCGATACCGAAGGCGGCAAGCCATGCGGTCAGATCGACTCCGAGCGACGAAAACGTCGCCAGTATCGCAGCAATCGTGATCAGGATCTTCGATCCGCGGCGGGCGAGCGTCACGAGGGATATCGCTGCGACGACACCTCTCCGGGTGAGGGCGGAAAGCCAGGCTCGGGCGAACTGGTCGACCGTGGCCCAGGCCAGCGTCGCGAGAGCCATCCAGGCGATGATCTCGACAGCGGGAGCGACGGACGCGCGAGCGACGATAGAGACGCCGAGCACGCCCGGCAGCCAGCCGAAAAGCATGCACCCGATAACCGCGCCGAGCGCGACGGTCGACGTGCGGCTGCTCGCGACGATGTGCTTGCCGATGATCCGCTGCAGGATGATCGTGAATATCCCGGCCGCGGACCAGCCTGCAGCGAGAGCGATGGTGGCCGCGATAACCAGCGCGATCCAGTGGCTTACCGGCGCACCGGCGGCGCGGGCATCGGACCATGCGCGCGGCATGATCTCCTCGACGAGCGCCACGGGGGCGAATGGCGCCTGTGCTTCGACCTTCGCGAGCGTCTCCGGCGAGACGAGCCAGACCACGACGCCGTCCGGCGTGCGCGTCTGGTGTGCAATCAGATCGACCGGGCCTTCAGAGGTCCGCATCTGCGCGAAGACGTCCTGATCCGGGGGGAGACCGTCCTGAAGTGCTCCCGCCTCGCTCATGCTGATGCGGTAGCTCGGCAGCAGGCCGCCCCTTCGGTCGAGGACGGCTTCCAGGGCCGTTGCGATCCGTCGGGCGCGCCAAGACCGCTGCCCCTCCGGCAACCCCGACAGGTCCAGGAAATCCAGAAGGGCCGAAGGGTCGTCCGCGGCCATCGCCAGAAGGAGACCGTCCACCATGCCGCGCGGGGTGCTTCGCCCAAGCAGGTCGCCGCCCGGCGATTGGACCTGCGTCGCCGGCGGCTCGCTCCGCCCGGAAACGTCCTGCGCGGGAACCGAACCGACGGCGAAGGCGGTGAGCATGAGCACCGCGAGCAGGATCACCCTCACCCTTCGTCCCGCCGCCGTCGTCATGGCGAAACATCCAGGCGGGCAAGAGCCGCGGCGATGCGGTCGAGATCGATGTCAGCCGGCAATGCGGCGCCCGTGACTTCCGCCCAGCCGTGCAGATAGTCCCTCGGCGCGTAAACGTGTCCGAATCCCGTCGGCGTCGTCGTCGCCGTCGCCATGTCGAAGGCGAGTTGCAGGAAGGTGACGAACGGCAGCCAGCGCAGGTCGTGCGAAACATCGGGGCCGCGCGGCTCGGCGAGCCAGTCCGGCGCCCGATACGCGGCTGACGGCTCGAAGAAGGTTACCGGATCGCTTGCATACTGGAGATACACGATCCGGAGACGCCCCCATGGAGCGCTGGACGGCACGACGCCGTTCTGATTGGCGAAGCGGATCGCCGCCCCGTTTCGGTAGAGCGGAAGCCACGCAGGGGAGCCCACATTGCGATCGGTGACGACCCGTCGCCAGCCGGCGCTGCGGAAAGGCGGGCCACTCCAGAGAGCGCCGTCGAAAGGATCGTCGATGACGTCAAGGAGGTCGGTCGAAGCCTCCGATCCCAACGCGCCAAGGCTAAGGCCGTGCAGGTAGAGCCGGGGGCGCGTGTCCCGCGGCATCGTGCGCCAGCGTGCATAGACGGCTGCAAACAGCGCACGCGCGCTCTCGACACCGTACTCCGGCTCCACGAGCAGCGAAAGCCAGCTCGTGAGATAGGAATACTGCACCGCCACGGTCGCCACGTCCCCGCGATGGAGATATTCCAGGGCGAGGCTCGAGGCGGGGTCCATCCAGCCGGTCCCGGTCGGGGTGGCGACGACAAGAACGGAACGGTCGAACCCGCCGATCCGGGCGAGCTCCTCGACGGCGAGGTTCGCCCGCTCGCGCGCCGTCGCGGCCGAGCCCAGGCCGACATACACCCGGACGGGACGAACGGCGTCGGCACCGACGGATCGCGCGATCTCCTCGGCCGCGGGCGTCGTTGCGACGAATTCGCGTCCCCTCCGCCCGAGGCTCTCCCAGGCGATCAGCGAGGCCGGAGAGCCCGGGGACAGCGGCTCCCTCGGCCTCGGGTGGGCCGCCTCGAGGCGCAGGTCGAGCTCGCGAAAGGACGAGTCGGCGAGACGCAGGAGCTGCCTGAAGACAATCCCGTCACCGATCGCAAGCGCGAAGCCGCCCGCGGCGAGGAGACCGACGAGAGCAGCGACCCGCGCGGGAACCCGGGGCTCGAGACGCGCCGCGACCGAATCCCTGATTGCGGCGAGGGCGCGCGCCAGGAAGACGCAGCCGAAAGCAACGACCGCAGCCACGAGCACGACGAGCGCGAGCCGGCCGGTCGCGAGCGGGTCGAGGCCCATGAGCGCACGCAGGGCGTTCTGCCCCCCCGTCCAGGACGGCAGGGTCGCCGTCGCGACTACAAGCAGGACCACCGCCGCTCCGCGACGCAGGAGCGCGATCATCTCGCGCCGCGGCCGCGGGAGTCCGAGGAATATCCAGACGCTCTCCAGAAGAACTCCCATGGCGTAGCCGGCGGCGAGGCAGGCGCCCGAGAGAGCGCCCTGCAGCAACTCCGTCCGCGGCAGCAGAGACGGCGAGAGCGAGGCCGCGAGGAACAACGCCGAGAACAGGAGGCCGGTCACCGATGGCCGGGCCGACAGGCGCATCCGGAGGCGTTTCAAGGCGCGGGCTCCGCGCCGCGCGAGAGACGACGATCGAGCTCTCGCTTGACGGCGTCCTTGCACCCTCTCGCGGCCGAGAGGATCTCGACAACCCTGAGGAACTCGAAGGTTCCGAAGGTGGTCACGTCCGGGCGGACCAGGATGTCCGGTGGGCTATGGCGGCACTTCTCGGTCACGATCGTGTGCAGGGCGATCTGGAACGAACCCGTCCATGCCTCCATCGAGCCCGGTTTCTCTGTTCCGCCGGCGAGCCCCGTCACGTCGCTCGCCAGCGTCACGCGCCCTCGCCCGCGAACCACCTCGAACGGTGTCGGATCAACGAAGCCGCCGTCGATCAGGATGCGCCCGTGGAGCTCGACGGGATCGAGGAGAACCGGCAGCGCCGATGATGCGGCAATCGCTGCGATAAGTTCTCCCGAGGAGAGAACAACCGCCTCCTGCTCATGGAAGTCGGTAGCGACGGCGACGAGTGGCGTCCTCAGCTCCTCGAACGTTTCCGGCAGGAGCGGGCCGAGGATCGCCTCGAAGAACTCCTCCGCCGGCATGACGCCGCGCCTGGGGAAGCTGAGAAGCGCCGACCACGCGCCGCCGTCTCGAACCAGTAGACGATGAAGGAGCGCGGCTCGCGTCTCGAATAAATCGCAGGCAATCTCTCCGATCTCGGCGCCGCTGCGTCCGCTCGCGTACAGGGCGCCGACGATTGCTCCCATCGAGGTGCCGGCAATGATCTCGGGCGCTACCCCGAGCTCATCGAGGGCCTCGAGAACCGCGATGTGGGCAAGGCCCCGCGCGGCTCCTCCACCCAGGGCAAGCGCGAGGCCCGCGCGCTTCGGGCCGGCGTCGTCCCGCACTTCGCTCGCCGGATCCATGGCCATTGGTCGGTTCATGATCATTGCCACAGCGCAGAGCGCAGGAGGCCGGAGGTGAGGAACTCGATGCCCATGGCGGCCTGAAGCACGCCGAAGACCGAGCCGAGGACGAGAAGAGGCGCCACTCCGATCCGACGCATGAACAGGCCTGCGGAGAGCATGGCGACGAGATTGGCGGCGAGGATCGCGAGCACGACCGCGAAGATCTCCAGGCGGGCGGCGGGGAAATAGGTGGCGAAGATCATGACGACCGCAACACCGACGGGCGTCACGATGCCCGGGATCGCCAGGGGAGACAGGGCCATTCCGAAGCCGGACGGCTGCGCGGCCGGGCTCGGATTCCCGCCCTTGGTCCCGAAGATCGACCGCAGCGCCGTCAGGAGGAGGATCACGCCGGCGGCGAAGATGAGCGATGCGGGGCTCGTTCCCGCCTTCTGCATCGCCGGAGCGCCGACGGCGACCGCGAGGCCGAAGGCGACCGCCGCAATGCCGATGGCCGCGCCGCCCAGCTTCAGCCTGGCGCCGAAATCGGCGCCCTTCGTGAGCATGGCGAAGGCCGGCATGAGCCCGATCGGACCGATGAGCGTGAACAGGAGCGAGCCGAGGACGGCGAGGGGAGGTGATTGCGGGTCCAAGGCGGTCTCCTCAGAAGGACCAGTAGAGGCTCGACTGCAGCGAGAGCCACGGCTTGTCGGCCCCGACAGCCCGAAGCGCTTTTCCGGGCAGCGCGACGGAGGCGAGGCTCTGGAGGTAGAGGCGGTCGGTCATCGCCCAACGCGCCGTGAGCGTCAGCTCGTCTCCGAGTTCCGTCGAGGCGAGCTGGGCCAGGACGGGGTTGGCGCCGAGATTGTTGCGCTCGAGCGCCTCGAGGCGATGCCAATCGAATGTGACGTTGAGACGGGGCGTCGGCGCGACGTTGAACTGGATGCGGTGGACGAGCACGTTCGAGTTGGACGCCACCTTGCCGAAGTTGATGCCCTGCAGCCAATTGCCGAGCCCGGTCGAGAGGAGCGGGTCCCAGCGTTCGAAGCGGGTCGTCGACGGATCGTCGCCGCTGAACGCTGACAGACGGTAGGAGATGCTCGGCGACCAGGGCGCATCGGCGGCGCGCCAGCCGACGAGCCCGTAGCCGGCCCAGGCCGAGAGGTCGTAGTCGGGATGCGTCTGGTGCCCGAGCTCGGCTTCGACCCAGAGCCCCTCGACGCCGAAAGCACGCGTCCAGCGCGCGTGCCCGGCGAGGGTCAGAAGATCCTCGCGGGGAAGCCGGACGCCGCCCGGCGCCGCAAAGCGGCTCTCGGAGTTCGGGATCGTGATGAGGGTCGCGTCAAACGAAAGCCGGGGCGTCGGTGAATAGCGGAGGTTTGCCCCGAGAAACGTCGAGCGGCTCTCCAGGAACTCGAGCTCGTTCGGATCGACGTAGAACGCCTTGAAGGCCCAGCGCCCCGCCGACCAGTCGAACACCGCGGAGAAGTCGTTGGCGTTCCGGGCGCCGATATAGGACGCGGCACGTCGACCGGCATTGGCCGAACCGCGCACGAAATGAACGAGGAAGCCGTCGTTCAGGGTGACGTTCTGGCGCCCGACGCTCAGGTTCGCGCTCACATCCGAGTGCGGATCGACCCACAGGAGGCCCGCATAGGCCTTCTCGAGCGCCGTGTAGCCGCGGTCGTCGCCGCGGAATACGTCGGGGCCCAGCGTGAAGGAGGTCAGCCCCGTGACGGCGGCGTAGCCGTAGAGGGGGAGATCACCGAACTGAACAGCTCCGCCGATACCATATTCGATGAAGCCTTCGGTCCACGTCGCCCCGGTGCCCGGGAGGGCGCCCGCAATCGGACTGCCGCGCAGAAAAACCGCGTCGGCGCCGAACCAGGGCTGCCGGTCGGAGTAGACGCCGACGCCGCCGGAGACGAGGGCGGTCACGAACGCGCTGTCGGTCCGCAGGAGCACCGGGAAATCGCCGGGTCGCCCGCGCAGGGCGCCGATCTGGTCACGTTCGGCGTCCTCGGTCGTATCGACCTCGACGAAGAGCTCCGTTCCCGCGGTTGTGTCCCTCAGTTCGTAGGTCAGCCCGCCGGTCCCCATGCGGGTGCGCAAAGCGGCGAGCCGGGTCTCGAAAACGATGCGGTTGAACGTCCGCCCCTCGAACGAGGCGAGCGCCGCCGCCACTCGCCCGACGATGGCCTGGTCGCGCGCCTCCGAGCCGCCGCCTTGACGCAGCCGGACGATGACGCGCCCGATCCGAGCGCCGTCGCCCTGGCCGGCGAGCGGCAGGGCAGCGGGGCGGCCACCGACGGCGTCCTGCGCCGCTGCCGGCTGCGCCAGGGCGACAGCGAGAGCCGCCAGTCCCGCCGCCGTCGCGAGCTTCATGCGGAGGCGCGCCACGTCATCACTCCGGCTTGAGCCGGACGCGACGGCCGCCGCCCGCCACCTGGATCGTCTGGCCGGACAGCCAGGCTCCGGCCGGGGAAGCGAGCCAGAGGAAGGCGTTGGCGACGTCCTGCGGGCAGCCTGCGCGTCCCGTCAGGTTGTCGGGAGCCGCGAGGGCGGCCTGCGCGGCCTCGTCGAGGCCTGCCGAGGCATAGCCTTCCGTCAGCACGGTCCCGATCAGGATCGTATTGATCCGCACGGACTTCGCGAAATAGTGCGCGAGCCCGAGCATGAGGTGGTTCAGCGCCGCCTTCGCGCCGGAATAGGCGATGAAGTCGAAGGCTGGCAGCGTTCCGACCAATGACCCGGAGTTGGTGACCGTCGCGTTGTCCGCCTTCTCGAGAAAAGGTCGGCAGGCAGCCGTCATGCGCAGGGCGGACAGCGCGTTCAGCCGGTAGCTCGCGATCATGTCCTCGTCGGAGACGGCGAGCGGATCGTCGTAGGCCCGCCCCCAGCCGACATTGTTGACGAGCGTCGAGATGCCGCCGAAGGCCGTCGCGGTCCTTGCGACGCAGGCCTCGATGTCGGAGGCGGAGGTCACGTCGCACTTCATGCCGTGGACCTCGCCACCGGTTGCGGACGCTATGGCTGCCGCGGTCGACGCCGCCTTGTCACCGTCGAGGTCGGCGATCATGACCTTTGCGCCCGCAGCGGAGAAGGTCCGCGCGATCGCTTCGCCAATGTTCTGCGCGCCGCCCGTAACGATGGCCGAATGGCCGTTCATGCGAAAGTCCGCGAATGCGTCGATGTTCATGATCCGGTTTCCTCAGGAGACGGTGGTGGCAGGGTCGGGCTTGCCGGACACGAAGCTCGCGGCGTTCGACAGCGTCGTCTGGGCGATGTCGTTGAGCGCCTCATCGGTGAGCCAGGCGGTGTGCGGCGTGATGAGGCAGTTCTTGTACGTGGTCAGGAGCTGCAGCGTGTCGTCCTGCACCATCTCGCCCGAGAGATTCTCGAAAAAGATGCCCGCCTCGTCCTCGTAGACGTCGATGCCGAGATACCAGATCGTCTCGAGGTTCTTCAGGGCGCCGAGCACCGCCTTCGTGTCGATCAGCGCGCCGCGACCGGTGTTGACCAGGACGGAGCCTTGCTTGAACAGCTTGACCGAGCGATCATTGATCATGTGACGCGTGTCTTCGGTCAGCGGCGCCGTCAGGATGACGATGTCGGCCATGCCGAAGAGCGCCTCGCGTTCGACATATTCCATCCCGAGCGCGCGGCAATCCTCGCTCGGATACGGATCGGCCCCGAGCAGCTTGCAGCCGAAGCCCTTCAGGATGCGCGCGGTGGCGAGGCCGATCTTGCCGGTGCCCACGATGCCCGCCGTGCGGCCGTGCAGCGTGAAGCCGACGAGATTGTCCATGGAGAAGTTGCCGTTGCGCACCCGGTTGTACTGATGGTGGATCTTGCGCACCAGCGAGAGGACCATCCCGATGGTCGCTTCGGCGATCGATTCCGGCGAGTAGGCCGGCACGCGCATGACGGTCATGCCGTGAGCCTTCGCGGCCGCGAGGTCGACCTGGTTGAAGCCGGCCGACCGGCACAGGATGAGACGCACCCCACCGCCGGCAAGCGTCGCGATGGCCTCGGCGTCACAGACGTCGTTGACGAAGATGCAGACCGCATCTGCGCCGGCCGCCAACGAGGCGGTGCGTGCGTTCAGCGGCTCGGGGATGTAGTCGAGCGTGAAGTCGTGCGCCGCATTCACGGCGTCGAACTGGGGCTTCTCATAGTCCTTGGCGTAGAAGAAAGCGATTTTCACGGGAGCCTCCTGGAGTGCTTCAGGCCTTGGCCGGCTTCGCGGCCTGGCTTCGAACGACGACGATGGTGCGGATGGCGGCGGTTGCGACGAACCCGCCGAGGAGCGCCCATGGCTGCTCGATCCCGTACATCCGCATGAGGACGGCGACGGCGGAGCCGAGGAAGGCGGCCTCCAGCCCCCAGCTCCCGGGCTTCAGCGCGCCAGGAAGCTCGTTGACGAAGACGTCCCGGATAATCCCGCCGAATGCGACGCTCATCGCGCCGAAGAACGAGCACAGGATCAGCAGCTGCATGGCGGGCATCCAGCCGGATCCGACGGACGCGGACAGGATCGTGTAGGCCTTCAGGGCGCCAAGGGCCGCAAGAGAGGCGTAGGCGACCGCCTCCGCCGTCTCCTTGACGAGGACATCGCGGCGGGCGATCAGCGCCTGCATCGTGTCGAAGCGCGCGTAGGCCACCGAGAAGACGAAAATCGCCACGACGTAGAAGGGGTTCGCCACCCAGAAGAACGGCTGCGCGGAAGGACCCAGCAGCATGTCCCGGATGGTGCCGCCGCCGAGCGCGGTCGCCGCCGCGGCGACGAAGATGCCGAGCATCGACAGCTCCTTCCGCTTGGCGACGATCATCGCGCTGAACGCGAAGGAGAGAATCCCGAGGGTTTCGATCAGGATGAAGAAGGTTGGGCCCGGACGCATGGCTCCGCTCCGTGGTTGAGGTGGTTGCGTGAGCAGCGATCAGTCGAGTTCCTGGAGGCCGCCGCCCGACACGGTCAGGATCTGGCCGGAGATCCAGGCGGAGGCGGGCGAGCACAGGAACAAGGCGGCGTTCGCCATGTCCTGCGCCTCGCCCAGGCGCTTGAGAGGCGTGTGCTTCAGCATCGCCGCCTCGACCTCGGGCGTGAGGACCGTGGAAAGCGCGTGCGTGCGGGTCGCGCCCGGGGCGATGGCGTTGACGCGGATGCCGCGGGGGCCAAGGTCGAAGGCGATGTTGCGGGTCAGGTGGTTCACGGCCGCCTTGGAGGAGCCGTAGGACGCCATGCGAACGTTCTTGTTCTCGCCCGCCATCGACGAGATGTTCAGGACCGCGCCGCCGCCCGCCGCTTCGATATGCGGGGCTGCGAGCTGGGTGAGGCGGAAGGCGGAGAACACGTTGAGGTCGTAGGCCCAGCGAAAGTCGCCCATCGGCATGTCGAAGGGCTTCGGGCCGCCGCCGCCGGCATTGTTCACGAGCGTCGTGAGCGAACCGAACGTCTCGACCGCCGCCGTCACGACGGCTCCGAGGTGATCCTCTTTCGTCACGTCGCAGGCGAGCCCGATGGCACGCCCGCCGCCATAGGCGATGGCGCCGGCGACCTCCTCGGCCGCCTTGCCGTCGAGGTCGCTCACAACGACCGCCGCCCCCGCGCTTGCAAATGTTTCGGCGATCGCACGCCCTATACCGGCGGCCGCGCCGGTAACGATCGCCACGGCGCCATTGATTCGAAACGCAGTCGCATCGTACATCTGATATCTCCCGCTATAATTCGCCGGGAGAATGCAGATGACTTGCTATCGGATCAAGTCACTACCTGCTCAATCTGAGCACCAGTACTTGTTCTTATTTTGCTGCTATCTGAAAATGGTCTGTGCGGGCATTTTGGACGGTCGGGACGATCTGCTCCAGACCGGCAAAAAGTCTTGCCACCCGTCGAATGCCGCGGCGGTCTACTTCCTGCAGATCGAGCTTCGCCTTCGCGAACCCGTCATCGACAGCGAGCCGCCACGCGGAGTTGGCTGTCTGGGAAACCCACCCACGCTGCTCAAGGCTTCGCAGCTTGCGACGCACCGTCTCCCTCGGAATGGCCGTCACGTCGGCGATCCGCGAGGCGTTGATGCTTACCCGCTCCTCGGCGAGGCCCCAAGGGTCCTCGCCCGCCAACGCCGCCGCCCGCATGGCGCGCATTTGCACCTGGCCAACGATGGCGAGAACCAGCATCTCCTGGAGGTCGCCGTCGAAGACGCGGCTCAGATCCGCGAGGTGCTCGACGACGAATTCGACGACCGTGTATTGAAAGACGGGATAGTTCTCCTCGAAGGTCGCGGCGAGCTTGTCCATGCGACCGCCCTGAAAGAAGCTGTGTGCGTTGTCCATCCGGGCGGCCTTGAGGTGATGCTCGAATTCAGCAGAGTACGCGAAACCGCCGCAACCGTCTGCAATGTTTGTGCTCAAAATGAGCGCCTGTCGGGAGCCGCCGCATCCGGACCCGGTGCAGACGTGCCGGCCTATACGCCGAAGTGAGCGGTCTCATGAACCGACGGACAACGTCCCAACACCGCTCTCTTCGCGGCGCGCGCCTTCGCACGCAAGAACGACAAGGCTTTAGCGCGAGTTGGACATCAGACGAGTAGCGCGACCGCGACCACGCCGATCGCGGCCCAGACAAAGGAATTGACCAGCATCCGCAAGAGGTCGCGGTTGTTGTCTTCGCCAACGCCGATGGCGTTGCACACTGCGTCCCCGGGGCCGAGGAAGACTGCTTCTACGAAACGTCTCGTCATGTCGATTCTCCAGATGTCGTTGATTGCACGGGCGCGTCGGCCTGCGGCACACCAGGGTCAGCGTCCCCCGCCGGGCAACATGAAGAGATCGCCCGCCTCGCTCCGCACCCCGGTCTCCTCGTCCGTGACCGCGAAGGACAGGGGCAGGATCTCATCCGCATTCCCGCTCACGAGGATCCGCAGGATGCGGCTCGCGTCGGGCCCGACCTCAACCGGCTCGTCGATATGCGCCGCGCCACCCGCGATCCCGATCTCCGCTTCATCGAGACCTTCCACGGCGAGAACGAGCGAACGGGCCTCGAGGGCGAGGTTGGACAGCTTCACGGAATAAGCGTTGCGAATACGGCCGTCGCTGAGCACGACGGCCATCGGATTGCTGTCGCGGACCACCGAAATCTCCAGGTCGCTGCGCGTCGCGATGGAGGCCAGCATCAAACCGGCGAGCGCGATGATCGCGGCAGTCATGGCGATCGTGCCAGGGCGCGCGAGACGCAGCCGTCGCTCCTCGCCCGCCCGGCCGCGCTCGATATTGCGCCAGGTCTCGTAGTCGATGAGCCCGCGCGGCCTTTCGAGCTTCGTCATCACCCCGTCGCAGGCGTCGACGCAGAGGCCGCAATTGATGCAGGCGAAATTGGGGCCCTCCCGGATGTCGATCCCGATCGGGCAGACCGACACGCAGAGCCCGCAATCAACGCAGTCTCCCACCTGTTCGCCGGCCGCCCGCGCCTGCGCAGCCTTCTTGGCGGAAGCGCGCTGTTCCCCCCGATAGTCGCGGTAATTCACTGTCAGGGCCTCGGGATCCCAGATCGCGCCCTGCAGGCGGGGCCAGGGACACATCCAGGTGCAGACCTGCTCGCGCGCATGACCGGCGAGGGCGTATGTCGTGAAGGTAAGGACGGCGACCGCTGAATAGGCGCCAGCGGAGGCGGACCCCGTCAGAAGCGCGGGGACGAGTTGCGTCGCGTCCCCGAAATAGAGAACGAATGCGCCGCCCGTGCCCGCGGCCACGAGGACCCACACCGCGTGTTTCAGGCCGCGCCGGGCGGCGCGCCGCAGGGTGAGCGGCGCGTTCCGGTCGCGCAGCCGTTCGCGCCGGTCGCCTTCGATCTTGCGCTCCACCAGCATGAACAGGTCCGTCCACACCGTCTGCGGGCAGGCATAGCCGCACCATGCGCGTCCCACGAGGGCGTTCACCAGGATGAGCACGAGGGACGCGAGAATCAGCGCACCGGTCACGAGGATCAGGTCACGCGGCCAGAATTCGACGAAGAAGAAGTAGAACCGGATGCGTTCCAGGTCGAAGAGGATCGCCTGGTCGGGCTGCCCCGGGCCGCGATCCCAGCGCAGGAAAGGCAGGACATAGTAGAGCCCGAGGCAGACAAGCAGCACCGTCCACTTCAGGCGGCGGTAGCGCCCCGAGACGGATTGCGGAACGACGGCGGCCTGCAGCGCCGCAGGCGCCGTGCGCTGCAGGGTGGGACGTTTTCTCTTGTGTGATATGTCGAGCGCAACCACGGCGACCTCTTAACATGTACGTGTTATACATGTTAAACTGGTGACCGGGCCCCGGCAGTCGGGGAAACACGTATTTGTCCGGAGCAGGCCATGAGGCTGACGACTTTCACCGACTTCTCGCTGCGGGTGCTGATCTTCGTCGCCCTCAAGGGTGAGGCGCGCGCGACGATCGTTGAGATCGCCGAATCCTACGACATCTCGCGCAATCACCTGATGAAGGTGGTGCACGCCCTGAGCCAGGCCGGCTTCCTGCAGACGGTCAAGGGCCGCAGCGGCGGGATCGCCCTGGCGCGCCCGGCGAGCGAAATCCGCGTCGGCGAGGTGGTCCTCGCCATGGAGGACGGCTTCGCACTCGTGGAATGCTTCGATCGGGCGCACAATCGCTGCGCGATCACCGGCAGCTGCGTCCTCAAGCATTCGCTCAACGACGCGCTCGTCGCCTTCATCGAGGTCCTCAACCGCCGCACGCTGGCGGATCTCGTCGCGCCGGAGGCGCTTGCGCGGGAACTCGGATTGACGATGCGCGTCGACGGCACATCCCGGCCAAGCGAGGCGGGACCTGCCAGTTAGGAGGGGGGAACGTTTCAATCGCGGCCCGGAAACGGTCTACCCTTCCGGCCAGCCTGTCGGAAGATTCCTCGCGTCTTCCCGAATTGACGCATCGACGGGCGCCGTTCAAAACAAGTCATGAGCCAGAAGAGCACCCCCGGCGACTTGCACTTCGTTCCGGGGAAGAATTGCGGTTACGTTGCGACGGCCGATCGCGTGGCGCTTCTCGTGGACGGAGAAGCCTATTTCAGCGCATTCAAGCACGCGGCGCTCAAGGCTCGGCATGCGATCTACATCGTCGGCTGGGATTTCAACAGCCGCATCCCGCTCGAGTTTCCGGATGTTGCGGCTCCGGATGTGCCGAACGAGCTCGGGCCGTTCCTCAGCTATCTGGCTGAACGACGGCCAAATCTGCGAATTCATGTCCTGAACTGGGATTCGCCCCTCTTGTACAAGCTCGACCGGGAATGGCTGCCGCGCATGCGCATCCGCTGGTTCGCCCAGAGCCGCGCCTTCTTCGCCCTCGACGACCAGCATCCCCTCGGCGCCGCGCAACACCAGAAGATGGTCGTGATCGACGACAGGATGGCCTTCGTCGGCGGCATCGACTTTTCCGCCGGCCGCCTCGATTCCCGCGCCCATGCGCCGGAAGATGCGCGGCGGCGGGGGCCGGACGGCAAGATCCCGCAGCCCTATCACGATATTCAGATAGCGGTCGCGGGAGAAGCCGCGCGCGCCGTCGGCCGGATCGCCCGGGAACGCTGGCGGCTGGCCACCGGCGAACATCTCGACGCGGTCGACGCGGGGGCCGGCGCCACGGGAAGCGACGATGCAGGCGGCGAGGATACAAGGCGCGAGGATCCCTGGCCCGATGATCCCTGGCCCGATGATCTCGCGCCCGAACTCGTGAAGATGCCTGTCGCGATCGCACGCACCCGGCCGGCCTGGAAGGGCCTGCCCGAAATCCGCGAGGTGGAGACGCTCTACCGCGACTCGATCGCTTGCGCGCGCGAGACGATCTATATCGAGAACCAGTACCTGACCTCATCCACGGTCGCCGACGCCCTGCGCAAGAGGCTGGAGGAGACCGGGGGGCCAGAGATTGTCATCATCCTGCCGCGCGAGCCCTCCGGCTGGATCGAGCAGACCGCCATGGGCATCAACCAGCGCCGCATCCTGTCGAAGCTTCGGGAGGCCGATCACGAAGGTCGCCTTCACGTCTACATCCCGATGACGGGGGATCGCGGCGATGTCCCCATCATGGTCCACGCGAAGGCCATGATCGTCGACGGGCGCTACGCCCGGGTCGGATCGTCCAATCTCAACAATCGATCGATGGGCCTCGACAGCGAATGCGACATCGCTCTCCTCGCAGACCCCGGATCGCCGGAAAGCGACGTGATCACGGGCTGGCGGGACGGCCTGCTCGCGGAGCATCTCGGCTGCGAGCGCGAGGAGGTTGCCAGGGCGATCGCAGGGGAGGGATCGCTGGCGGCGGCCATCGCCTTCTTGCGTCGCGAAGGGCGCAGCCTGCATTCCCTTCCGACCAGCCCCCCGGACGACATCGACGCCATGATCGCCGAAAGCGGCATCCTTGATCCGATGGCCACCTCCGAGCCCGAACGTCTCGCCGATGAGCTGGTGGACAATGGCGGCAACCGTCCTCCCTTCCGCAAGGCGCTTGTGGGACTGCTCGTTACGCTTGCCATCGTCACGGCCTTCGCCGCCTTCTGGCGTTTCGGGCCGGGGGCGGAACTGGTCCAGGCGGAACGCGTCGAGGATATGGTCATCCGGTTCTCTCCGGGCTGGTGGAGCGGCCTTTCACTCATGCTCGCGGCCTATCTGCTCGGCGGACTCGTCATGTTTCCGGTCCTCGTGCTGATCGTCGCCACGGGGCTGCTCTACGGCCCCTGGACCGGTCTCGCCGTGGCCCTCGCCGGCTCCCTCGCCTCCGCGGCGCTTGGCTATGCTGTCGGCGCGGCGCTCGGGAGGAACACGGTGCAACGGATCGCGGGGAAGCGCTTCAGGCAGGTTTCGCAGGCGCTCGCGCGGCGGGGAATCATCTCCGTCGCCCTGATCCGGATGCTGCCGGTCGCGCCGTTCACCCTCGTCAACTTCGCGGCGGGCGCATCCCAGATCCGGTTCCGGGACTATATGGCAGGGACCCTGCTCGGAATGGCGCCGGGGATCACCGCGATCACGCTCTTCTCCGGCCAGTTGCGCGCGGCCCTCACATCGGCGGATCCGGTCGACATCGCGCTCCTCGGAATCATCCTCGCGATCATCGTCGGAGCCGCGGCCTGGTTCTGGCGCCGTTTCGGCGGCCGCGTCGTGGAGGGCGGCGGCGATGCGTGACTCGTGGAGCCGGACCCGGCTCGGCTTTCGCGCAGCGTCCTACAACATTCACAGGACGGTAGGATCCGATCGCCGCCGCCGTCCGGAGCGGGTGGCGCAGGTCATTCGGGAGCTGGACGCCGATATCGTCGGCCTGCAGGAGGTGGACTGGCATGCCGGCAGCGCCACCGAGGACGAATCGCAAGCCGAATTCCTCGCGCATCTGCCGGGCTACGAGGCGATCGCGGGTTCGAACATCCTCGACCATCGGGGCCATTACGGCAACATGCTGCTCACGCGCTTTCCCGTGTCCTCGGTCGCCCGGATCGACCTCGGCCTCCCCGGACGCGAGCCGCGCGGGGCGGTGGATGTGGTTCTCGATCTCGATGGCGTGTTCCTGCGCGTTCTCGTCACGCATTTCGGGCTCGGCCCGATCGAGCGCCGCCGCCAGTCGGCGCGGCTCGCCTCCCTGATCGGCGACGGACGGAAGCTGCCGACGCTGCTTCTCGGGGACCTGAACGACTGGATGCCCGGCAGCCCCACCATCGCGCCGCTCCTGCGGGGGGCAGACGGCGCCGAGGCCCCGCGAAGCTTTCCCTCGATCCTCCCGTTCCTCGCCCTCGACCGCATCGTCACCTGGCGCATGGGCGCGTGTCCCGCCGCAGCGGATGGCGGGCAAACCCGCGCCCGCCTGCGCCTCCATGCCCATCGCTCGGCGGCTTCCCGCTGGGCGTCCGATCATCTGCCGGTCGTTGCGGAGATGGAACTGGACGTGCTTGCCACGTGACCGAAGGAACGCAAATGTCGGTCCCGCGCCGCCGGATGCCGGCGACGCGGGGTTCAGGTTCTGCTAGCGCGCGAGGTCGAGTTCCTTGAGCACGGTCTCGGCCCGCGTGGCGAATTCCTGCGCATAGTCCTCGAAGGCGCTGGGCTCGTCCCAGACCGGCATGATGCCACGCGCCTTCAGGGCCTCCTGCACTTCAGGCCGCGCATGCCCGCGCGCCGCAGCCTCGAATATCTGCTGCCGGATGTCCTCGGGAATGCCCTTCGGGGCGACGAGGGCGAACCAGTTCGCATAGGTCCAGTCTGCATCGATGGCCTCCTTGACGGTCGGGACGTCCGGGAAGGCCGGGGAGCGCTCGTCGAGCATGACGGCGAGCGTGCGCACCTGCCCCGCATCGAGAAGGCCCTGCGCCTCGATGGGCGATCCGGTGAACATGGTGATGCCGCCCGCCACGAGATCCTGCAACGCCGGCGCTCCGCCCTGGCTCGGCACCCAGAGCAGCTTCTGGGGATCGATGCCTGCCGCGCTGAGCATGCCGCCGGCGGCGATGTGCCAGGAGCCGCCGACGCCGGTCCCGGATGAGGAATATGTGCCGGGGGGTGCTTCCTCCACCGCCTTGACCAGATCGGCGAGCGTCTCGAATTCCGAATCCGCCGCGACCGTGACCCCGGCGGGAATGACCGCGAGGCGCGAGAACAGCGTCAGGTCATCGAGGGAGATCTCGCTGAGTCCGAGGGTCCGGTAGAAGGTGATCTCGGGGCTGGCGGCTCCGAGCGTGTATCCGTCGGGCGTCGCATTGACGATCTCGCTGTGGCCGGCGACCCCGCCGCCGCCGGGGCGGTTGATCACGTTGACTGCGACGCCGAGCTCCTTCTCGAATCCCGCTGCAAATGTTCTCACCACCGTATCGGTGCCGCCTCCGGCTGCCCAGGGCACGATGATCGAGACGGGCCGGTCGGGAAATGCGCTGGCCGAGGCGGTCAGGGCGAAGAGGCCGGCGGCGACGCCGCAGGCGAGCCTTGCGAAGTAAGACATCACGTTCCTCCCGTTGCATGTTTGCTTGTCGTCAGGAGCAGCCGTCGGGCAACCGGCCTGCGACCGCCCTGCCTCTTGAGCAATTCTTGCGTTGTCTTTGCTTGCATTCACCTACCGAAGCGGAAGTCGCATGTATTCAACCAGCGTCACCCACTCCGGCCTCAGACGGTATTTGTTATGCACCTTTGCCGCAAGCAGCTTGTTTCACGGCAGATTCGGCGTCAGGCTTGAGCGCGCGCGGTCAGTGCGCGCCGGGTTCGGGCAAGATCGTGACGATTGCCGCGCCGTCCAGCTCGCCCTTCCCCTGCGCCACGAGCATCCGGAAGAGCGTCGTGGCCAGCGACGCCATCGGCATCGAAACATGCTGTTCGCGCGTCGCCTCCTGCAGCATCTCGAGATCCTTGAGGACCTGCCGCGCATAGCCGCGCGGCTCGAAATCGCGCGCGATCATGCGCGGCATCAGGGCCTGGAGGACCGCCGAATTGCCGAGCCCCGGAGCAAGCGCGGCGGGTATCCTGGCGGCGTCGACCCCGTAGGCCTCGGCGAGACGCAGGCCCTCGGCGACGACGCAGTAATTCGTCAGGCAAAGGGCCTGGTTGACGAGTTTCGTCGCCTGCCCCGCGCCGACCCCGCCCATATGGGTGAGGAGGCCCAGCTCCTCGAGAACGGGCCGCACAGCCGCAATCGCCGCCTCCTCGCCGCCCGCCATGATGGCGAGGGACCCTTCCTCCGCCGCGCCGGGTCCGCCCGAGACCGGGGCGTCGATGAATTGCCCGCCGACCGACGCCAGCGCCTCGGCGACGCGCCGGGTGACCGGCAATTCGGTGGTCGAGAAGTCCACCACCGTCTTGCCGCGCATGTCGCCGCTGCTGACGAGGCCGGATTCACCGGTGATCACCTGCTCCACGGCCTTCGTGGTCGTGACGCAGATCGCGATGATGTCGGCCTGCCGCGCGACCTCCGCCGGCGATCCCGCCGCCTCGACCCCCCAGGCGGCGGCGGCGCGCGTGCGTTCGGCGGAGAGGTCATGGCCGATGACCCTGTGTCCCGTCGCGGCAAGCCGCCGGGTGAATCCCGACCCCATGAGCCCCAGTCCGATGAAGCCGATCGTGGTCATGACGTTCCTCCTGTGTCAGAGCCTGTAGATGCGCTCTGCGTTTTCCTTGAACAGCTTGCGCAGGTCCGCTTCCGGCCGATCCCGGACGGCAGCGCGGAAGCCCTGCATGATCTCCGTAAACGAGCCGACGAGGCTGTCGACGGGGAAATTGCTGGCGAACATGCAGCGATCAACGCCAAAGATCGCAGTCGCGTCCCGCACGATCGGGCCGTTCGCCTCAACCGTCCACGGCAGGCCCGGCCGGCCGAGCCCGGAGATCTTGAGAGCGACGTTCGGCCGGTCGGCGACCTGCGCGAGGGCGCGCCGCCAGCCGTCGAGGCCCTCGGGGCTGCGATCGGAGGGCAGCGCCGTGTGGTTGATGATGATCTGCGTTCCGGGGAAGTCGGAGGCGAGTTCGGCAGCCGCCTCCATGTGCCACCAGGGCGCCTGCAGGTCGAAGGACAGCCCGTGCCGCGCGAGCAGCGCGTAGCCCTCGCGCCAGGACGGATCGTCCATCGAACCGGGCGCGCTGCGCCGCGCCTCGCCGGGCGTCGCCGCGGCTGCGGGCTTGTGCCGGATCCCGCGAACGAGCGGCCTCTCTGCCTGCTGCGCCAGGATCTCGCCGACGCCGGGCTCGTCGAGCGCGGCATGGGCGACGCAGGCCGTGGGCAGGTTCTCGCGCGCCGCCAGGGCTTCGAGCCAGAGCGTCTCCGCGACCGGCGAGCGCCGGTCCCATTCGGCCTCGACGTGAACCGTCTTGAGGACGAGGAAATCTTTGGTGTCGCGCCGGTAATTTGCCGGAAGGTAGTTGCGCCGCAGCGCGGAGTAATCCCCGTAGCGGAACGGGATCGGCTCCGGATCGCAGAGCCACGGATAATGATTGCGCGAAAGATCCCAGAAATGCTGGTGCGGATCGACGATCTCGAACGGCCTCGTTTCCTGCATCCTGCCATCCCCCTCTATCTCACGCGATAACGTCCGGAGATTCCCTGCCGGTCTTTTCCTTGATCTCCGCGAGCGACCGGGAGAGCTTCGAAAGCTCCGCCAGGACCAGCGAGGGAGAAAGATCCTGCCGCGCCGGGTCCTGCTCGAAGAGTTCGAGATAGACCCGCAGCGTGGCGCCTTCCGTCCCGGTGCCCGACAGGCGGTAGACGATCCGCGCCCTGTCGCCGAAGAGAATGCGCAATCCCTGGCCGCGGGCGAGGGTCCCGTCGACGGGATCGCGATAGGAGAATTCGTCGGCGAGCGTCACTTCGAACGGGCCAAACCGCTTCCCCGGCAGCGACGGCAGGAGCCCGCGCAGCCCTTCCATCACGCTGCGGGCGTCGGCGGCCGGAAGCTCCTCGTAGTCGTGGCGCTCGTAGTAGTCGCGTCCGAATGTGCGCCAGTGCTCGCGCAGGATGTCGCCGATCGGCTGGCGGCGCGCGGCGAGGATGTCGAGCCAGAAGAGGACCGCCCAGAGCCCGTCCTTCTCCCGTACATGATCCGCCCCCGTCCCGGCGCTCTCCTCGCCGCAGATCGAGATCCGGCCGGCATCAAGGAGATTGCCGAAATATTTCCAGCCCGTAGGCGTCTCGTAGCAGGGGATTCCGAGCTTGGCCGCCACCCGGTCGAGCGCGCGGCTCGTGGGCATCGAGCGCGCCACGCCGGAAAGCCCGTTCGCGAAGGCAGGGACAAGCTTTGCATTCGCCGCGAGGAGCGCCACGCTGTCGCTCGGGGCGACGACATGGCCGGGCGCGACGATGAGATTGCGGTCGCCGTCCCCGTCGGAGGCCGCCCCGAAATCCGGGGCGCCTTCCGCAAACATCGCCTCGATGAGGCTGCCGGCATGGACCGGGTTGGGATCGGGATGCAGGCCCCCGAAATCCGGCCGCGGATCGCCGCGCACGACGCTTCCCGCCGGCGCGCCGAGACGCTTCTCGAGGATTTCCGTCGCATAGGGCCCCGTCACCGCGTGCATGGCGTCGAACCGGATGCGGAAGCCGGAGCGCAGCAGCGCCGCAATCCGCTCGAAGTCGAAAAGCGATTCCATGAGCGCCGCGTAATCCGCGACCGGGTCGACCACCTCGACGACCATCTCCTCGAGGCGGCTTTCGCCGAGCCGCGAAACGTCGCTCGCCGCGTCGTCGCTGATGCGGTAGCGCGACAGCGCCTTCGTGTGCTCGTGCACGGCGTCCGTGACAGGCGTCGGGGCAGGCCCGCCATTCTCCCCGTTCAGCTTGACGCCGAAATCGCCTTCCTCCCCGCCCGGATTGTGGCTGGCGGAGAGAATGATGCCGCAGCGCGCCCCGCGCGAGCGGATGAGATGCGAGGCGGCGGGGGTCGAGAGAAGCCCGCCTTGCCCCACGATGACCCGGGCGGCTCCGTTGGCCGCCGCCATCCGCAGGATGATCCCTGTGCCGTGCTCGTTGTGATAGCGGCCATCGCCCCCGAGCACGATCGTCGCGCCGGAAATGTCGACGGTGTCGAAGATCGCCTGGATGAAATTCTCGAGATAATGCGGCTGGCGGAAGACGCTCACCCGCTTTCGCAGCCCCGACGTGCCGGGAGACTGGTCGGGAAAGGGGGTGGTGGCGACGGTGGAAATCAATGCGGAATCTCCGGGCGGGCGGGTTGCGGGCACAGCATTTCCCGAAGGGAAGCTCCTGCGCATTCGATGCATCCCCGCACGGTCTTGTAAAGCCTCCGGCAGCGACGATGGCACCGCCGGAGGGAATGCAATGACCCGCGATCCGTTCCCGGATCCCAGGCAGGCCATTCAGGCCGGCGTCACTGCGCTTCGATTCCGGCCTGCTTGACCACCTCTTCCCAGCGACCGAGATCACCCTCGATCAGCGACGTGAACTCGGCTGGCGTGGTTGGCCGCGGGTTCAGGCCCTGGTTCGTCATCGGCGTCGTCACCTCCGAATCGCCGAGCGCGCCGACAACCGCCTCGTTCAGCATGTCCCTGACGTTTTCCGGCAGCCCCGAGGGGCCGACGAGGCCCCACCAGATGCTCATCTCGTAGCCTTCCAGGCCTGCTTCGCCCACGGTCGGGACATCAGGAAAGGCCGCGGACCTTTCGTCCGAGGTAACGGCCAGGGCGCGAAGGCTTCCGGCCTGCACGTGCTGCTCGATCGAAGCGGGCGTCGCGAACATGACCTGGATTTCGTTCTGGAGCAGCGCGGTCACCGAAGGACCCGTTCCTCCGAACGGGATGTGCTCGATGTCGAGATCCGCCGAACCGAGGAACAGCTCCGTCGCCAGATGCTGGGGCGTGCCGATTCCGGGAGAGCCGTAGTTCAGGTCGCCGGGATTGGCCTTGGCGTGGTCGATCAGTTCCTGAAGCGTCGAGACACCGACATCCGGATGAGCGACGACAACCATCGGCGCCGTCGCGACGAGCGAAATCGTCTCGAAATCGCGCGCGACGTCGAAGCCGAGATCCTTGTAGATGAACGGGTTGATGGTGAAGGAATTGTTCGCCATCATCAGCGTGTAGCCATCGCCCTCCATGCCGGCAACCGCCTGTGCGCCGATATTGCCGCCGGCTCCCGGCCGGTTTTCGACAACGACGTTCTGGCCGAGAGCCTCCGCCATTTTCGGAGCGAGCAGGCGCGCCAGGATGTCATTGCCGCCGCCCGGCGCGTAGCCGACGATGATGCGGATCGGCTGCGTCGGATAGTCCTGGGCCGATGCCGGGGCAGCCAGTGCCAGCCCTGCTGCAAAGATCGCGATACCCTTCAAGACATGCTTCATGGTCTCGTCTCCCTCTCGTTGTCTGTCCGGCTTCCCGGTCGCACCTTCCCCACAATGCGACAGCCGGTGGTTTGCCAGATTGTCAGGCAATGCAAGTAGGCCATAGCCGAGCAGGAGTGACAACTGCCCCGCTCCGGATCAGCAGGCGGGGATGGGAAAAATCGACTGATTGTCGAGCAAAATGAAAGATTATATGGTCGCGCCATGAAGCTAGAAGTCAGCCGCGACACCGCATCCCTCCGTTTCCAGATCGAGCGGAACATCCGTCTTGCGATCCTGACGGGCCATTTCAAGCCGGGCGACCGGCTGATCGAGCGCGAGCTGTGCGAATTGCTCGGGGTGAGCCGGGCGTCGATCCGCGAGGCCCTGCGCCAGCTCGAGGCGGAGGGAATTATCGAGCATGTGCGGTATTCCGGTCCGATTGTGGCGCGGATCACGGTCGACGAAGCCCGCCAGCTCTACGAGATTCGCGAGTTCCTCGAGCGGATCGCCGTGCGCGACTTCACCCGCAACGCCGATGACCAGGCGAAGCGGCTGCTGGCGCAGGCCTTCCGGGACCTTCGCCGCCTGAAGGAGGAAGGCACCATCCTCGAGGTGGTGGAAGCGGCGGGGCGATTTTATGAGGTCATGCTCGACCATGCGGGCAACACGGTGGTGCGGCAGCTCCTGAGACAGCTCTACAACAGGATCATGCTCCTGCGCGCGACCTCGATGTCGGCGGCGGGCCGCCCCGATCGCAGCATCCCCGAGATCGGCGCGATCCTCGACGGCATTCTCGCGGGCGACGGCGATGCGGCGGCCGAGGCCGCGGCCATCCACGTGCGCAATGCGGGCGCCACGGCGATGCAGGTCCTCGCGGAGCGGGACGCGCAGGAGGCCGAGGCCGCCGCGCAGCCGATGCGAGGGCGCAATGGCTGATTCCGACGCGCCGGGCAAGTCCACTCTCGCAGGTCTCGTCGAGCCGGGGGACCGGCTTCTCGTCGGGCACTCGGCCGCGGAGCCGCTCGCCCTCGTCGACCTTCTGAACGCCGAGGCCGCGCGCCTTCGCGTGGGCTCGACCTTCGTGGGCCTGTCGCTCACCGAGGCGGTCTCCGTGGAAGCGGCGCGTCATCTCGCGCTGCGGGGTTTCGGGGGCGCGGGACGCAACGCGCGCCTCGTCCGGGAGGGCCTCCTTGATATCCTGCCGATGCACTACGCGCAGGTGCCCGGCGCAATCCGCGACGGCCTGCTCCCGGTCGACATCGCCCTGTTGCAGGTCTCGCCCCGATCCGGCGGAGCCTGCACGCTGGGGATCGTGGCGGATTTTCTGGGCGAGGCCGCGCGACACGCGCGCCGCGCGATCGTGGAGGTCAACGACCGGATGCCTGAGACCTTCGGCGATTCACGCCTCGAGGCCGAGGATGTCCTCCCCCTCGTCCACACGTCGCGTCCGCTGCCCGAATCGCCGCCCCCCGCGCTTTCCGATGTCGATCGGGCGATCGGCGGTCATGTGGCGCGCCTCGTCCCCGACGGGGCGACGCTCCAGATCGGGCTGGGTTCGATCGCCGAGGCGGTGCTGCGAAGCCTCTCCGGCAAGACTGATCTCGGAATTCACACCGGCGTCGTCGGCGACACGCTGATCGACCTCGTGGAAGCGGGCGTCGTCACGGGCCGCCGAAAGGAGCGCGACGACGGGCTCGTGGTCACGGGCTCGTTCCTCGGGACGGCGCGGCTCTACGCCTGGGCGCATCGCAATCCGCTGCTGCGCTTCCGCTCGGCGGCCTATACGCACGATCCGAAGGTCCTCGCCGATTTCGCGTCCCTGATCAGCGTCAACGCGGCGATCGAGATCGACCTGACGGGCCAGGTGAACGCCGAGGTCGCCGCAGGGCGCCATATCGGGATGCTGGGGGGCCACGCGGATTTCGTGCGGGCGGGAGTGGCGTCGCGCAATGGCCGCTCGATCATCGCCCTTCCCTCCACCGCCAGCCGAGGCTCCCTCTCGCGCATCGTCGCCCGCCTCGGGGACGGGGTGGTCACGACCTCGCGGGGCGATGTCGACACCGTGGTGACGGAATACGGCGTCGCCGAGCTACGGGGCCGCACGCTCACGGAACGGGCGCGCGCCCTCATCGCGATCGCCCATCCCGACCATCGTGCGTCGTTGGCCCGGGACGCAGAGAAGCTGCTCTGACCGCTGCCCCTATTCCATCGTCAGCGCGATCTTGCCAACGGCGCGCCTGCCAGTCAGGTCCTCCAGGGCGCGGGCGGCATCCGCCAGGGGATAGGTCTTCGAGACATGGGGCTTCAGACGGCCCTGTTTCAGCCAGTCGAGAAGCTCGACGAGGCGGGCGCGGGTATTGTCGGGGAACCGCTCCGTATGCGCTCCGAACACGACGCCGACGACGGAATAGTTCTTCACGAGGATCATGTTCGCCGGGGCCTTTGGTATCTCCCCGCTGGCAAAGCCGATGACGAGGAGCCGCCCCTCCCATCCGAGAACGCGCGTGCACTGGTCGAAGACGCTGCCGCCGACCGGGTCGAAGACGACGTCGACGCCGTCGCCATTCGTCAGTTCCTTTATCCGCGCGCGGATGTCCTCGCGGGAATAGTCGATGAGTTCGTCCGCCCCGTGATCCTGCGCGATCCGCAGGCGATCGGGGCCGCCGGCGGCGGCGATGATCTTCCCCGCCCCCAGCGCCCGCGCACATTCGATGGCGGCGATGCCGACGCCGCCGGCCGCTCCCGTTACGAGCACGCTCTCCCCCGGCGCAAGATGGCCGCGATGGGTAAGGGCGAAATGGGCCGTACCGTAGGTGATGGGGAAACAGGCCGCGGTCGTGTAATCGACCTCGTCGGGCAGGGGAACGACGGTCGCGGCGGGCATGGTGATTTCCGTCGCGAAGGCGCCGCCCCGACGGGCGATGAAGAGAACGCGGCTGCCGACTTCCACATGCGAGACGCCCTCCCCCGCTTCCGTTACGATGCCTGCGCCTTCGAGGCCCGGCGTGAAGGGGAAGTCGGGCTTGACCTGGTAGGTCCCCGCGACCATCAGCGCGTCGGGGAAGTTCGCCCCCGCCGCCTTGACGGCGATCCGGACTTCCCCGGCGCGGGGCTTGCGTCCCTCGTGTTCCTCGAGAGCGAGGGTGGAGGGCGGGCCGAAGCGGCGGCAGGTAATCGCTTTCATCTGAACGTCCTTCTTGCGTCTGCGAGCGCGGTCAATCGGGCGAAACGGCGGTCACGCCTTCCCGCTCGAGGCGTTCGATCTCCGCCTCGTCCATGCCGAGTACCCCCGCCAGCACGTCCCGCGTATGTTCACCGAGGGCAGGGGCGCAGCCACGGACCGCCAGCGGGCGGCCGCGCCGCTGGAAGGGAAATCCCTTGGCGATGCCGCCTTCCGGATCGCGCGCCAGCGCCCAGCCGAATTCCTCGAAGGGCGCGGCGGCGAAGCCTTGCGCGTCGCGCACGCGCGCGGCCGGAACTCCGGCGGCGAGGAGGGTGAGGACCGCGTCGTCCGCGCTCCGCTCGCCCGCCCAGTGCGCCAGCGCCTTCGCAATTGCATCGGGGGACGAGACAAGCCCGGCATCGATGGCCGCCGCGACCCGGCGCGCATCTTCGGCGGCGGGAAGCGTGACCGCCACCCATCCGTCGCGCGCCTTCACGCAATCCTGCCAGAAGATGTCCGCCGAGGCATTTCCTTCCCGCGCGGGATCGCGCCCCGCATGCGCTGCGGCCAGGATTTCCTCCCCGATCAGGAAGGAGGCGAGCTCCCTCTGCGGCAGGTCGAGATGGCCGCCCTCTCCGGTTTCGCGGGCATGCCTCACCGCCGCGAGGATCATTCCCGCGGCGAAGACGGAGACCACCTGGTCGGGATAGTTCACGTCGCGTCCGCTGATCGTGGGCGCGCCACCCCGATAGCCCGTGAGCCAGGCGAGACCGGAGGTGGCGTCGAGGGTCGATCCGAAGGAGACGGCGTCCCGCTCGGGTCCGTCCTCCCCCTGGCTGGAGACCGAGGCGAGGACGATCCGTGGATTTGCCGCGCGCAGGGCGTCATAGCCGAGGCCGAGCTTCTGCATGACGCCGCGGCGGAAGTTCTCCACCACGACATCCGCCTGCCTCACGAGATCAAGCACAGCCTCCTGCCCGGCCTTCAGCTTCAGGTCGATGCTGACGCAGCGCTTGTTCCTGTTGGTGAACTTGTAGAGCGCCGAATCGTCCCACCAGCGCGGCTTGCCGCGGGCGATGTCCCACTGGCGGAACGGGTCCATGTAGGAGGCCGATTCGACCTTGATCACGTCGGCGCCGAGATCGGCGATGATCGCGGAGGTGCTGGCGCCTGCGGTGATGATCCCGAGATCGACCACGCGCAGTGGCCGCGTCGGCGTGCCCTTCATCGGAAGCTCCCGCTGTTTTCGTCGAGATGTGGCGCGGGCCGGGGTGCGAAGCGCCTGCCGTTCCAGCTCGCCGGCACCTGCGGCATGACGAGGGGACCAAGTTCGTCGTGCGCGATCCGCGCCATGAAGTCGCGCGCCAGATACTGCTCGTCCGCGAGAAGCTCCAGGGGCGAAAGAACCGGACCCAGCGGAATTCGCGAGGCTTTCGCTTCGGCGAAGATGTCCGCCCGGCTGCGGCCGGCGAAGGCGGCCTCGAGCATCTCCACGATCCGCAGCCGGTTCTCGCGGCGCCCGGCGGGGGTGTCGAACGGAGGTTCGGCAAGGCTCGGGCTGCGCGCGAGGCGGCAGAGCGCGGGCCAGTCCCGGTCGGCGAAGACCAGCGCGAGATGCCCGTCGGCGCAGGCGATCGTCCGCCATTCGGCCTGCGCGCCCTCGCGGCTCGGGGGACGCCCGAGGAAGAGGGCGCCCGCAGGAGCCTTCCAGTTCAGCCAGAGCACGACATCGAGCAGGGAGACATGGTACTGCCGCGCTCCGCCCGACAGGTCCCCGAGCCCCGCCATCATCGCCGTGAAGGCCGCCAGTCCCGCGGCATAGGCCGCCTGGTGCCCGCCAAGCCGCAGCGGTTCGCGTGCGGGCTCGCCGATCATGTCGAGCAATCCGCCAAGCGCCATGACCGTCAGTTCGCTGAAGGGTTCACCGAGGCGCGACGGCCGGTCGCCGAAGCCCGAAAGCACGACCTCCACGCAGCCGCGCGCAGCGCCCTCCTGCGCGCCGCCTTCCCGGATCGCGCCATCAGCCTTGTCGAGGATGCGGCGGAGCATTGCGCGCCCGCTCTCGCTCTCGAGGTCGAGCACGAGCGATTCCTTGCCCGTGTTGAGGAACTGGAACAGGGCGCTGTCTTCCCCGGTCCTGGCGCTCCCGAGAAACGGGGGCATGCGCCGCACGGCGTCTCCGCCGGGCGGCTCGATCTTGATGACGCGCGCGCCGAGATCCGACGCGATCTTCGTCGCAAGGGAAGCGGCGAGGCGCAGGCTGGCCGGCGTTCGCGCCTCGTTCACCTCGACAATGGTGCCGGATAGCAAGCCCGTCATGACCAGCAACCGCTCCGCCGCTCCGTCATTCGATCAGTTCACTTTTCCGACTTCGCGGAAATAGCGCTCCGCGCCCGGATGAAGCGGCACGCGGTTCCCCTCGATGGCCAGATCAAGAGTGAGCCCCGAGAAGCTCTGGCTCTGGCTTGCGAGATCCTCGTGGTTATCCCAGAACGCCTTGGTGATCGCGTAGACGCCCTCCTCGCTCGTATCCGCATTCGTGTAGATCACGGAATTGAGGGCGAAGGTCGAGACCGCCTCGGTCTGGCCCGGATAGGTGTTGGCGGGAATCGTGATCGGCAGCAGGAGACCGTCATACATCGCGTTCAGGCGCTCGAAGGCGTCTTCCGGAACGTCGAGGATCTTGACGGACACGCTGTTGGCGAGCTGATGAAGGGCGCCCAGGCCGATCGGGAAGCAATGGCCGCCGGCATCCACCGTCCGGTCCTGCATGGCGCTGAAGAACTGCCCGGTCGAGACGTTGCCCACGTTGAAATCCGAAAGCTCCATCCCGAGCGCCTTGACGAAGTTCTCGTTCAGGCCGCGGGTGAAGGTGGCGGGCGTGTTCAGGTTGAAGGTCTTGCCGCGCATGTCTTCGAAGGAGGCGATATTGGCGTCCTCCCGAACGACATAGTGGCAGACGACGATGCCGAAGGTGAACATGGCGCGCAGGTTGCCGAACATCTCCTTGTTCTGGACGTCGGCGTACTTGCCCGTCCCGTTATGCGCGTCATGGAGATCCGAGGCCACGCCAAGGCCCATCTCCATCTGCCCCGCGGCCACCAGCGCCACGTTTTCGTTGTAGCCGCCGGTCGTCTGAGCCGAGACCTCGACGACATCCTGGTTTTCGTTCATCACCTTGGCGATGATCGTGCCGTCGACATAGGGTCCGGAACCGCTGCTGGAGGTTCCGAGCGACCATTGCTCCTGCGCCGACGCTGTGCCCGCGAACCCCAGACCGAGGCCGATGGACGCGATCGCCGCGGCGAATGTCGTAAGATTCTTCTTGCCTGTCATTGTCATTGTTTCCTCCCCGAAACCTGTGCAGTCGTTGCTGCGGCGGACTGCACGACCGCCTTCTCCTGCCGCCAGCCTGGCCAGCGGTAAGCAGTGATGAGTGCGACGAGCCCAAGGCCGACAAGGTCGGTCAGCCAGCCCGTATGGACGAGCGTGAAGGCTATCGCGACCAGGATGATCCGCTCCGGCCATGTGATCCAGGTCAGCCACCAGCCCTGCAGCCCCCCCGACAGGGCGAGCACGCCGACCGTGGCCGTGACGAGGGCGAGCAGCACCTCGTGCGCGGGCGCCTGCATGAGCAGGGCGGGCGAATAGACGAACATGAAGGCCACGATGAAGCCGGGCAGCGAGTAGAAGAACGCCGTCACCCCGGTCCACCACCAGTTCGCCTTCGCGATGCTCGCGGCGACGACCGCAACCATCGCCACCGGCGGCGTCGATCCGGACTTGATGGCGAAGTAGAAGAGGAACAGGTGCGTCGCCAGCACCGATACCCCCGTCGCCACGATCGCGGGCGCGAGGAAGATGGCGAGCAGGATGTAGGCGATCGGCGTGGGCATGCCCATGCCGAGGACGGTAGCCACGACCACCGCGAGCAGGAGCGTCACGATCGTCGAGCCGTCGCTGACGGAAAGGATGATCTCCGTCAGGCGCGGCCCGAGCCCAGTGGTGAGGACCGCCTGCTGGATCAGCCCGATTCCGACGATCAGCGCGGTGACTTGCGCCGTCGTCCGCACCCCGGTGTCGAGAATGCCGAGGATCTCGCCTAAGCTCATGCGGGTCACGTGGCGCAGCATCGCGAAGGCGATGGCGAGGAAGAGGCAGATCATTCCCGCATAGTTCGGGCTGTAGCCCTCGATCATCAGCAGATAGACGAGGGCGAGCGGCGCGACGAGAAGATGCCAGCCATCCTTCAGGGCCTGCCTGGCGCTGGGAAGCTCTTCCTTCGGGATGCCGAGGAGCCCCTCGCGAAGCGCCTCGATATGGACGACCGCGAAGAGCGACACGTAGTAGAGGAGCGCGGGGATCACAGCCGCGAGCGCGATCGTGGCGTAGGGAATGCCGGTGAACTCGACCATGATGAAGGCGCCCGCCCCCATCACCGGCGGCAGCATCTGTGCGCCCTCGGAGCCGACCGTCTCGATCGCGGCGGCGACCCGGGGCTTGAAGCCGGAGCGGATCATCAGGGGAATGGTGAAGGCGCCAGTCGTCACGACATTGCCGATCGCGCTGCCCACCATCGTGCCCATGGCGCCGCTCGCGACGACCGTGCTCTTCGCCGGGCCGCCGACCCGGTGGCCGAACTTCGCGTTGCAGAGGTCCATCAGCAGGATGCCGGTCTTGGTCCGGTGCAGCGCGGCGCTCAGCAGCATGAACATGAAGAGATAGGCGGACGCGACCCGCAGGCCCGCGCCGAACACCCCCTCCGACGTGTAGGCCGTAAGGTAGATGAAGCGGGACAGGTCCATGCCGGAATGGCGCAGCAGCCCGGGCGCCAGGTTTCCATAGAGGATGTAGAGGACGCCGAGCGACGCCAGGACAAAGAACGCGAAGCTGCTCCGCCGCGCCGCCTCCAGCACGACGAGGACGAGGACGACGCCGATAACGACATCCGTCGTCGTCATGAAGGGCGCGCCCCAGAGGTTCAGGAGATGATCGAAGTTGAGGATCACGTAGCCGCCCGCGACGAGGGCGAGCAACGCCCAGACTGAATCCGCGGCCCTGAGCGCCGGATGCCTTCGTCCGGGCTGATCCAGGAAGAAGATCGGCAGGAGGACGCTCAGCATGATCGCGAGATGCACGATCTCGGTCTTGTAGGGGCCGTAGAACGCCGCATAGAACATGTAGAAGCAGAACGTTATTCCGGCGGCTGATAGCAAACGCTGCAGCGGCGTCTTGCGCGAGATCTCGCCGTCCATGCATGGGTCTCCCTGCCCGCCCGCCGGATCAACGGACGGCCCATCGCGAAAGAGATGCGCGCACCGGCCCTTGGGGCTCTTGTCCGCGCATCCGGCATGATCATCCATATTGTCTGGCAATCAGTCAATGCTGCAAAGTCGCTTTTGAGAGGGGGAGGGAGCCGCATACCTGCGGCTCCCCTTTCCGCACCTGCCTCAGAGCCGGTCGAGACGCAGGAGCGAACCATCACCGGTCCAGGCCGCCCGCCAGCGCCGCTCCGTCGCCTCCGCCTCGGCTGCCGCGCCGCGCGCCCGGTACACCTCGCTCAGCCCGAACAGCGACCAGCCGTTATTGGGAGCAAGCGCGAGGCTTTCCTTGAAGGCCTGTTCCGCTCCGTCGAGGTCGCCGACCTTCAGGAGGGCTGCGCCGAGCGACTGGCCCACCGGATAATACCAGTGGCGCGGCTCCATGTAGGACAGGCCGTCCTCGATCGTCTTCGCCTCGGAGAAGGAGCGGACGGCCGCGGGCCAGTCGTCCTGCGCCTGGGCGATGCGTGCGTCGAGGACGTGGCCTGCTATGGCAAGCACGTCGGAAGCGGGCATGCCTCCCTCCTCGAGGCCGCTCAGGTCGGCGCTCCGGGCGATTTCGACGATCCGCGCACGCTCTTCCTGCGCCCCGGCGACATCGCCGCTCGCGGCCTGCGCGACGCCCCGCATGTAGTGCCAGGCTGCATCGACGAAGGGGAACGCGCCTGAGGGACGCGGAAGCGCGAGAATCGTCTCCGGGTCGCTGAACTGGGCATGCGCGAAAAGCGGGGCGACCTTGATCGGCTGGACGAAGGCCGGCGCGACCCGGGCGAGATCGTCAGACACAGTCCGCGAAAGCTTTTCCGCGGCCTCCACCGCAGTGTCGCCATCGCCCGCCATCTGGGCGGAGACGAGGAGGAAATGAATGTTGTGCGGGTAGTAGCCGCCCGCATAGAGGCCCTCCGGGGCGACGGCCGCGAAGAACGCCTCGTCGGTCGCCACCGCCCGCCGGTTCGCCGCCAGCGAATCCTGGTAGCGGCCGATGCGGTAGTAGATGTGGGACGGCATGTGGACGAGATGGCCGGCGCCGAGATCCATTCCGGCGAGCCGGTCGGCATAGGGCTCGGCGCGCTCGGGCGTGGTCGAGGCCTCGACCGTGTGAATGTAGAGGTGGATCGCCCCGATATGGTCCGGGTTCCGCTCGAGAATCTTCTCGAGCGCCGCGACGATCTCGGCCGTGCGTCCCTTCGGCGTCGCGCCTCCCTCGGTCCAGTAGTCCCACGGGCTCAGGTTCATCAGCGCCTCGGCATGAAGCGCAGCGATGTCGTCATCGTCGGGATAGGCGGACGCGACCTTTTCCATGGCGTCCGCATAGGCGGCGTCGAGGGCCGCGCGGTCTCCCTCGGGCGAATAGCGCGCCTCGAGGGCCGCGATCAGCGCCTGCTCGCGAGGCGAGGCCCCCTCGGCCAGCGCCTTCGCCCGGGCAAGGGCTTCGAGGGCCGGCGCATTGGCCTCCGGATCCATCGGCGCATTGATGTTCGGCCCCAGGACGAGCGCCTCGCCCCAGTAGCAGATCGCGCAACCCGGATCGAGTTCGCGCGCCCGCCGGAAGCTGCGGCCGGCCTCGGCGTGATTGAAGCCGAAGGTCAGCATCACGGCCTGGTCGATGTAGTCCTGGGCCTCCGGAACGGACGTGGAGGCCGGAAACCGGTGGCCGAGGAGGTTCGGCCAAAGGGGAACCTCCGGATCGGCGACCGGCGGCGCGGGAACCTCGTTGCCGCCGAACTGCTTGAGCTCGGTGTTCTGGGCAAGGTGAAGCCGTCCGTCATGTGCGAATGATGATCCGGCAGCCAGCAGAATGGCGGCGGATATTGCGGTAGACAAGAGCCTGTTTTTCATGGTCGTTCTCTTCCTCGATGCGGTTGCCAATGTTTCACTCCGATGTATCCGCAGCATGGATGCTTGCAATTCTGCAATATCAGCCGTGGACAACATTCAGGATGCCCGGTGAATACATCCCTTCGCCCAGGGGCGGCAGTGGCGAAACGGACAGAAGGAGGCGCATCGCGCCATTCAAGGCGCGGCGATCGCGATCGGACCGGCGGGCAGGGACGCGCCGCGCCTCAGGCGTCGAGGCGCGCGATGTTCTGGTAGCGCTGGCGGTAGCGGGCCGGGCTGACGCCGGTGCGCCGCTTGAAAAGGCGGCGGAAGAAGGCCGGATCCTCGTAGCCGACGGCCTCGGCAACGGCCTCGACCGGATCGGCGGTCGTCTCGAGCATCTGCTTCGCTTCCTCGATCCGCAGCGCCTGAACGTAGTCCACTGGGGCGTAGCCTGTCGCCGCCTTGAAGCGCCGCTTGAAGGTGCGTTCCGCCAGCCCCGACCGGGACGCCATCCGTGCGACGGGGCCCGGTTCGGCATAATGTGCGGCGATCCAGTCCTGGGCGGCCGCGATCGCGGCGTCCTCATGGGTGTTGGGCCGCATCATCGCAGCGAAGGGCAGCTGCCCCTCTCCCCGGTCGCCGATGACGAAGATCTTGGCGACGCGCCGCGCCTCCTCGTCGCCGCAGAAACGTGCGATCAGGTAGAGGGCGAGGTCATGCCACGCGGAGACGCCGCCGCCGGTGATGATGCGGTGCCCCTCCCCGCCAGGGCAGAGGATCCGCTCCGGCCGGAGCTTCACATCGGGATAGAGCGACTGGAAGACCGGCGTCGCGCTCCAGTGGGTGGTCGCCTCGCACCCGCCGAGAAGCCCGGCCTCGGCGAGGAAGACCGATCCGGTGCAGACGGAGGTGACGACCGCACCCGTCTCATGGCGCGCCCTGACCCAGGCGATTTCTTCGGCCCAGAGCCCTCGCGGATCCCCGAGGAGCGCCAGATCGGTGACGATCACCACATCGGTCGCCGAGACCTCGGACAGCGTGGCGTCGGGGGCGATCAGGGGACCGGCGACGGAACGGAATGGCTTCTCGTCGCGCGCGACGATCCTCGGCAGGACGCGGCGTCCGGCATATTTCTCGCCGGTCAGCTGCTCCCAGACCACGCCGACCGCCGAGAAGACCTCATGCAGGCCGTAGAGCGTCGCCGGCGTCGATTCGGGCAGCGCCAGGAGGCTGATCGAAAGCGGCTGGTTATGCGCGCGCGGATGCATCCCGCAAGGATGGCACAATCGCCTCGAATCTGTCCATTCCCCCACTCGCCGGATGGCCGCCCAGGCCCTAGACCGCCGGTCATGCAGGCCCGCATCCGAGATGCGGGCGAGACCGGAGAAGAATCATGAACCTCGCCATTCGCAATCCCGCCAAGCGGGACCAGATCCTCCCGATCCGGGCCGCCCGCCCGGAGGACGCCCCTGACCTCGCGCGCCTCATCGACATCGCCGGCGGAGGCATTCCGACCTGGCTCTGGGCGGGCATGGCGGCGCCGGGCGAAGAGCCGATCGATGTCGGCACGCGACGGGCCATGCGCGAGGAGGGGGGGTTCTCCTACCGCAACGCTCTCGTCGCCGATTGCGGCGGGGCGGTGCGCGGCATGATCCTCGGCTATCGGCTGGCGCATCTGGCGCAGGACGAGATCACCGGCGCCCCGGAGGTCCTGCGGCCGTTCCTCGAACTGGAGCGGGAGGTCCCGGAGAGCTGGTACATCAATGCGTTCGCGCTCTTCGAGTCCGACCGCGGCAGGGGGACCGGGACGCGCCTGCTCCACGCGGCGCTGGAACGGGCGCGGCAGGAAGGATGCCGGCAGGCCAGCGTCCAGTTCTTCTCCGAGAACCCGCGCGCCGGGACGTTCTATCGCCGAAACGGGTTTCGCGAGCTGGCGTCGCGGCCGGTGATTCCCCATCCCGCCTTCAGGTACACGGGCGAGACGGTGCTGCTCGTGCGCGACCTCTAGAACGGCGGGGCGCGCAAGCGCCCCCGCTTCATGTCTTTGCGACGATCCGCGTCGCCTGGCGGTTGATCAGCGTCATGACTTCCGCCGGATCGGCCTGCAGAAGCATCAGCTCGATATCGTAGCGCTCCTGCCCTGTCAGGATGATCCGGATCCGGCTGATGAAGGGCTTCTTCCTGACTTCGGCGAGTTCGATCCGGTCCCACGGGATCAGTTCGGGACCGTGCCTCCGGTCGAGCAGGCCCTTCTCCGTGATCAGGAGAACCGGCCCCCCGAGCCGCAACTCGGCTGCGAACATCACGAAGGCGAGGCCGGGCATTCCCACGAGGAGGAAAACCGCAAGCCACTGCCCCTCCAGCCCTCCCGCATCGTAGATCCGCCCCAGCCCGAGGGCGATCAGCACGAGGAGCCCCGCAAGAAAAGGCCATCGCTTGCGGGGGTCGAAATCATAGCTTGCCAGGACCCGGTTCCCGACGAAATCCCCCATGCGGGCGTCGGGGACACCGACGCCCGCATGGGCTTGCTTCTCCATCAGGCGACCGCCCTCACCCATAGATCACCCGCGGCAGCCACAGCGCGACGCCGGGGAAGATCAGGATCACGAGCACCGCGACGTTCTGGATCACGTTGAATTGCAGCATGCCGATATAGATGTCGGAGAGCTGCAATTGCGGAACCGCTCCCTTGAGGTAGTAGGCCGCCATCGCCACGGGAGGCGAGAGGAAGGCCGATTGCAGGTTCACCGCGACGAGGATGCCGAACCAGACGAGGTCCACATCCAGCGCGCTGACCACAGGCACGAGGATCGGCACGAAGATCAGGATGATCGCCGGCCATTCCAGTGGCCATGCCAGCAGGAAGATCAGGACCTGCGTCATGACGACGATCCAGATCGGCTCGAACGGCATGGACAGGAACCAGTCCGTGACGAGCGCCCCGCTTCCCAGGCGCGAGAACACCGACGCGTAGATGTTCGCCGTCACCGCGAGGAAGAGGATCATCGACGACGTCTGCAGCGTGCTCATCAGGCAGTCGCGGAACATCCGCCAGTTCATCTTGCCATAGAGGATGGTCAGCATGAGCGCGCCGAAGGCCCCGAGACCCGCGGCTTCCGTCGGCGTCGCGATCCCCATGAGGATCGTGCCGAGGGCGAAGAACATCAGGAGTGCTGCCGGGACGAATCCGGCGATCAGTTCCTTGATGATGATCCCCCAGTTCGCGGCCCGCTCCTCGACCGGCAGGGGAGGCCCCAGCGCCGGGTTCTTCAGCGCCCTGAACATGGCGTAGACGATGTGCATCCCCGCCAGCATCAGGCCCGGAATGATCGCGCCGGCGAAGAGATGCAGGACCGAGACGCCCATGACCGGGGCCATCAGCACCAGCATGATCGAGGGAGGGATCAGGATGCCGAGGGTACCGCCCGCGCAGACGACGCCCGCCGCAAGCCGCGGATTGTAGCCGTATTTCAGCATGACCGGGACTGCCATGAGGCCGATCACGGTTACCGAGGCGCCGATGATGCCGGTCGCCGTGGCGAAGACGGTGGCGGTGAGGAGCGTGACGAGATAGAGCGAACCCGGCAGGCCGCCCATGGCGAGCTGGAGCGCCCTGAATAATCGCTCCATCAGCCCCGTTCGTTCGAGGAAGAAGCCCATCAGGACGAAGAGAGGCAAGGCCGCCAGCACCTCCTCCTGCATCAGTCCGAATGTTTGCGACACCATCAGGCGGAAGACGCGCGCTTCCATGCCCATATAGCCGAAGACAACGGCGAGGAGCATGAGGGTGAAGGCGATCGGGAAGCCGATGAAAATGGTCAGCAACAACAGCCCGAGCATCACCAGCCCGAGATACTCGTTAGCGATCATGGCCATCTCCCGTAGACCGCGGCGTAAATCGATTTCAGCAGTTCGGAGACGCCCTGCAGGATGAGAAGCGCGATGCCCACCGGGATCGCCGTCTTGAACGGGTAGATCGGCGGCGCCCATGGCGAATAGAAGCCGCGCTCGAGCTGCTCCCAGGAGCGGACGGTGTAATCATAACCCGCGTCAAAGAAGAGGATCATCGCCGGGAAGAACAGGATGACGTAGAGCGAGGCATCGACGATCCCCTGCCAGCGCGGCGTGAAGTTGTTGTAGAGGAAGTCGGTGCGCACATGGCCGCCCTTGTAGAGACAATAGGCGGCGCCGAGCATGAACATCGACCCATAGAGCATGTACGTGACGTCATAGGCCCAGATGGTCGGCGCGTTGAAGCCGTAGCGCATGATGACGTGGTAGACGATGGCCAGCATCAGGACGAACCCGATCCACGAAAAGACCCGTCCACACCACAGCGTGAAAGTGTCGATCGTTCTGGTCACCGGGAGGACGACAGAGCGGAGTGACATCCGGATATTCCCGAGACAGAGGCGGAAGGTGGGATGGCGCCCGGACAAGACGACGGGCGCCGACATTCAGCATCGGTCGGCGCCCGCCTTTTCATCTGTCCGTGACCAGTTCGTTACTGGCTGCCTTCCGGCCGGAAGCGATTGTAGTAATCCGGCGCCGTGTATTCGAAGTCCACGGCTCCGCTCTCAACCAGGCCGCCGGGCGCCCAGTAGCGGTCGGCGATCGCCTTCCAGTCGGGCTCGAGGATGCGGCGGGCGACGACGTTCTGCGAGGCCCACTCGAGCTGGCTGTCAGCGATCGTCTTGAAGGCCGGGTTCTCGGCGTATTCCTTCGCCATGATCCGGTGCCAAGCCTCGAGCGACTCCTCGAGAATGTCCTCCGGAGTGCGGCGGAACTCGACGCCCTTTTCCTCGAGACGCTGCATGGCGCCGCGGTTCTGGTTCATCTTGTGGGTTTCCCACCAGAAGTAATGGGCCTGCGTGGTCGTCTTGATGACCTCCTGCAGGTCCTCCGGGATGGATTCCCACACCTCGCCGTTGAAGAGAATCTCGGCGACCGTCACTGTCTCGTGATAGGCGGGAGCATAGTGGAAGGACCACACATCCTCGAAGCCGAGCGCCTCGTCGTGATAGGGGTTCACGAATTCGCCGGCGTCGATGACTCCGCGCTCGCCGGCCGGAACGATTTCGCCGCCCGGCAGGGTGATGACCGAGAGCCCCATGTCGGCGTACATCTCACCGGGGATGCCGGGAATGCGCAGCCGAAGCCCGCGGAAATCCTCCGCCGAATTCAGCTCCTTGTTGTACCAGCCGAGCGACTGCGGCCCGGTGCTGCCCGCAGGCATCCAGAAGACGTTGGCGTCGAGCACCTCGTTGAAGAAGGTGTTGTTGACCTCGAGCCCGCCGCCGTTCCAGATCCAGCCCCAGTAGTCGACGGCGTCCATGCCGAAGGGGCCGCCCGGTCCGGAGGAAACCATCACCGAAGCGCGGTTCTTGCCGACCCAGTATCCGGCCCAGGCGTGGCCGCCGTCGATGACCTTCTCATGCACAGCGTCCAGCACCTCGAAGGCGGGGACGACCGAACCCGCAGGAAGCGTCTCGATCTTCACGCGGCCGCCGGTGACGCGCTCGATCTCCTCGGCCCAGCGCACGAAATTCGTCTGGTGAGGGTCGGCGGCGCTCCAGGTCGACTGGAAGGTGAGGTTGAATTCCTGCGAAAGGGCGGGAGCCGGCGACGTGATCGCCGCAAGTCCCGCGATGGTGACGACAGCTGTTCCAGCTAAGAGCTTCTTCATAGGCGTTTCCTCTCTGGTTGCGCAGACCCGGAGATCCTCCGGTTCCACGAGAATGGGAGCATTTGCCCCTCGTTGTTCTCTTTGGCGGGCGCAGAAGCAAGTCGACCCCTGCCAAACGCAGCGGTACTTTCGAAAAAAAGAACCCATTCGTCAATCGCCGCGCCGCGGATTCATGCAACTGCCACGTTTAATGCCGAATGGGATAATTTGAGCCCTTTTCCGCCGCACGTTTCATGACCCTCCGGAAGCCTCGCCTCCGAACCCGTCCTGACCCGATTTGTGGACCGCCAAAGCGGCGAGACGCTGGTCGCGCCAGCGGGTCTTTTCGGCCTGCTCCGCCGGCGAGAGCGGGGGGCCCCACGCCTCGCAGGCCGCGCGCACCCGCTCCTCGTCCCAGACCTCCGCGCCGGCGGGGGCGGAGGAGAAGCGGCGGAAGAACGGACTGTAGCGCGCGCAATAATCCGGGACGCCGCCTGGCGCATTGAGGGAGATGGTCTCGAATGGTCCCATGAAGGACCAGCGCAGGCCGAGACCCTGCGAGACGGTGAGGTCGAGATCCTGCGGCGAGACGTAGCCCTCCTCGACGAGGCGGAAAGCTTCCGACAGCAGGGCCGTCTGGATGCGGTTGAGGATGAAACCGTCGATCTCCTTGCGCACGACGATCGGCGCCTGGCCGATCTCCTCGAGGATCGCGCGGGCGCGGGCGATCACATCGGGATCCGTCCAGGGCGCGCCGGACAATTCCACCACCGGAATGAGATGCGGCGGGTTGACCGGATGCGCCACGAGGCAGCGGTTCCGGCCGGGCAGGTCCTCGGTAAACAGGGAGCACTGGATCGCGGAGGTCGAGCTGGCGAGAATGGTGGCGGGCGGGCACAGGGCGTCCATCTCCGCGAACAGCGCCTTCTTCACGTCGAGCGATTCCGGCCCGTTCTCCTGCACGTAGTCCGCGCCCTCCAGCGCCTCCGCCAGGGACGCGCTCGCCGTGATTCGCCGGTGGGCGGCTTCGGGATCATCGCAGAGCCCCTGCCCGGCCAGAATCGCAAGGCCCCGCCCGCAGGCTTCGACGGCTTCGGCGCGCGCCTCCGGAAAGGGATCGCTCAGCGCCACGTCCCAGCCGGCCCGCGCGAAGATCATCGACCAGGCCCGGCCGATCAGCCCCGACCCCACGACAGCGACTTTCGGCATATCCTTCCTCCCACTTCACGTTTTCGGCCATGTTAGACGATTCCCGGGCGCGCCGGACCGTGACGGAGAGCGAAGCGGCTTTGGCCTCATGCGCGCATCGACAGGCCTTCGCGCCGCACGATAGGATGGCGCAAAAGGACATGGACAAGGATCCTGGCCGCCCCGGCGGCGGCTCGTCGGAATCCTTGTGCCTTGCCGGCGGAGGAAAACATGGATCTGGACATCGCAAACCTGCGCGTGCTCGTGACAGCGGGAGCGTCGGGAATCGGGCTTGCCGTCGCGCGCGCCTTCGCCGGGGAAGGCGCCCGGGTTCATGTCTGCGACGTCGACCGCGAGGCGCTCGCCGCGTTGTCCGGAAGCGACCCGAAGATCACCTCCTCGCTGACCGACGTCACCGACCGCACCGCCGTCGCCGCCCTCTTCGACGAGGCGCTCGGGAAGCTCGGCGGGCTCGACGTGCTGGTGAACAACGCGGGCATCGCGGGGCCGACGGGCCGCGTGGAGGAGATCAATCCGGAGGATTGGGACCGCTGCGTCGAGGTCTGCCTGACGAGCCAGTTCAACTGCGCGCGGCTCGCCGTCCCGCATCTGCGCAAGAGCGCGAACGCCTCGATCGTCAACCTCTCCTCCGCGGCCGGAAAGCTCGGCTTCCCCCTCCGTTCGCCCTATGGCGCCGCGAAATGGGGGGTGGTCGGCTTCACCAAGGCGCTCGCGGTCGAACTCGGCCCCGACGGCATCCGCGTCAATGCGATCCTGCCGGGACTCGTCGAGGGCGACCGCATCCGCCGCGTCCTCGAGAGCAAGGCGCAGAATCTCGGGCTGAGCTACGCGGAGGTCGAGGCGAAGGCTCTCTCCGCGGTCTCGCTGAAGACCATGGTCACGGCGCAGCAGCTCGCCGACCAGATCCTATTCATCTGTTCGCCGCGTGGGCGCACGATTTCCGGGCAGGCCCTGGCGGTCGACGGCGACATGCAGATGCTCGTTTGACGCCGGGGAGACCCGCGGGAGGAAAACAATGGCCAATCAACGCAAAGTCATCATCACCTGCGCCGTGACGGGCGCGATCCACACCCCCTCGATGTCGCCGCATCTTCCGGTGACGGCGCAGGAGATCGCCGAAGCCGCGATCGGCGCCGCCGAGGCCGGCGCGGCGATCGTGCACCTTCACGCGCGCAATCCGGAGACCGGCCAGCCCGACCAGTCGCCCGACGCATTCATGCCATTCCTCAAGGTGATCAAGCAGCGCTCCAACTGCGTGATCAACCTGACCACGGGCGGCGCGCCGACGATGATGCCCGAGGAGCGCCTGCGCCCGGCGGCGGAGCTGAAGCCCGAGGTCGCCTCGCTGAACATGGGCACGATGAATTTCGGCCTCTACCCGATGCTCGAGCGCTTCAAGGAGTTCAAGCACGACTGGGAGCGTCCCTATCTCGAGGGCTCGCGCGACCGCATCTTCCGCAACACCTTCGCGGATATCGAGTACATCCTCACGACCTGCGCCGAGAACAACACGCGCTTCGAGTTCGAGTGCTACGATATCGGACACCTCTATACGCTCGCCCATTTCCTTGAGCGCGGCCTGGTCAAGCCGCCGCTCTTCGTCCAGAGCGTCTTCGGCATTCTCGGCGGCATCGGGCCGCATCCGGAGGATGTCGCCCATATGAAGCGCACCGCCGACCGGCTCTTCGGCTCGGATTACCGCTGGTCCGTGCTCGGGGCGGGGCGCAATCAGATGACCATCGCGGCGATGGCCGCGGCAATGGGCGGCAACGTCCGCGTCGGGCTTGAGGATTCGTTGTGGATCGGCCCGCGCAAGCTCGCCGAGACCAACGCGCAGCAGGTGGCGATGGCGCGCCAGATCATCGAGGGCCTGGGGCTCGAGGCCGCCACGCCGGACGAGGCGCGTGAAATGCTCGCCCTGAAGGGCGGCGACAAGGTCGGCTTCTGAGCCTCCCCCCGGACCCGCATTCCGCATGTGCGGTCCGGGGGCTTTGAAGCCCGCCGGAGCGGGTCTAGACTCGGCACCACAGCCCCGAGGAGGTCGATGTGCTTTCCAATCTCGCGACGCGCGACGTCGAAACCCTGATCCATCCCTATACGCAGCTCGCGGCCTTCCGCGAGACCGGCCCGCTGATCCTGGAGCGCGGCGAAGGGGTCTGGGTCTACGACGTCGAGGGCAAGCCCTATCTCGAGGGGATGGCGGGGCTCTGGTGCACCTCGCTCGGCTATTCGAACCGCGAACTCGCCGACGCCGCGCACGAGCAGATGCTGAAGCTGCCCTTCCAGCACCTGTTCTCCGGCCGCAGCCACGATCCGGCGATCGAGCTCGCGGAAAAGCTCAAGGAGATCGCCCCGGTCCCGATCTCGAAGATCTTCTTCACCTCGTCGGGCTCCGAGGCCAATGACAGCCAGGTCAAGCTCGTCTGGTACTACAACAACGCCCTCGGCCGGCCCCGCAAGAAGAAGATCATCGCGCGGCTCAAGGGCTATCACGGCGTGACCATCGCCTCCGCCTCGCTGACCGGGCTGCCGGCGAACCATACCGATTTCGACCTGCCCATCGCCAATATCCTGCACACCTCCTGCCCGCATCATTACCGCTACGCCGCGGAGGGCGAGAGCGAGGAGGAATTCGCGACCCGCCTCGCCTCGGAGCTGGAGGAGCAGATCCTGCGGGAGGATCCGGAGACGGTCGCCGCCTTCATTGCCGAGCCCGTGATGGGCGCGGGCGGGGCGATCGTGCCGCCGGCGACCTATTTCCCCAAGATCCAGGCGGTTCTCGCGAAATACGACATCCTGTGCATCGCCGACGAGGTGATCTGCGGCTTCGGGCGTCTTGGCGAGATGTTCGGCTCGACGGCCCTCGACATGAAGCCGGACACGCTTTCCGCCGCGAAGGCGATCACCTCCGCCTACATGCCGCTCGGGGCGGTCATGATCAACGAGGACATGTACCAGGCGATGCTGGACGAGAGCCGCAAGATCGGCACCTTCGGCCACGGCTTCACCTATTCCGGCCATCCCGTCGCCTGCGCCGTGGCGATGAAGACGCTGGAGATCTACGCGCGGGACAAGGTCGTCGAGGGCGTGCGCGAGAAGGCGCCGCATTTCCAGAAGCGCCTATCCGCCCTCGAAAATCACCCGCTGATCGGCGAAGCGCGCGGCATCGGCCTGATCGGCGGCATGGAGATCGTCGCGGACAAGGAGACGAAGCGCCAGTACGACCCCAGAAAGGGCGTCGCCGCGAAGGCGGTGACATTCGCCCAGGCCGAGGGGCTGATCGTGCGCTCGCTGATGGGCGACCGGATCGCACTGTGCCCGCCGCTGATCATCACGCCGGAGGAGATCGACGCGCTCTTCGACCGGATGGAGCGGGCCCTCGACAAGACGCTCGACTGGGTGACGGCGGAGAAGCTCGCCTAGAACTGCCGCCGCGCTCGAGAAATGCCGACGGGCGGACGCATTTTCGCCCTCAACTCGACGCGTTGCGGGTTTCTGCTGGACGGTCCGACACTGTGAGGAGCGTTCAGATGACCGACAAGGAACCCCGGATCGAATCCCGCATCGCCCCGGCCGACCGGCAGCGCGCCGCCGATCGCGCGCTTGCCGAGGGCTTTCGTCCTCTCAAGCTTCCCGCCGTCGCAGCCGCCGCCGCGATGCTGTCCAGGCGGCCGCGGGACCGGTTCGCGCCTGCGGAAAGCGCCCGCGAGCGCGGCGAATCCTGATCCGCCGGCGCGGGAATCCTACGGACGATCGTCCGGGAGGAATTCCTGCCGGGCAGCCTTCACCTCGCGCACGAGGAAATCCATCGTCGCACGGATGCGCGCGATATCCTTGAGATCCGCGTGCACGATCAGCCAGTAGGAGCGCGTGAAGGTCGCCTTCTCGGGCAGGATCTGGATCAGGCGCGGATCCGCCGCCGCGACAAAGTAGGGAAGGACGCAGACGCCCGCCCCGGCAAGCGCCGCCTTCATCTGCGCGACGAGCGAGGAGCTCTGCAGCTTGGCCCGCATCCCCTTCGAGACCTCGTCGAGATAGTCGAGTTCGGGCGTGAAGATCAGGTCGTCGATATAGCCGATGATCGTGTGGTCCTGAAGATCGTCCGGCTCGTTGATGGGCTTGTTGGCGTCGAGATATTCCTGCGTGGCGAAGACGCCGAGGCGGTAGTCGGTCAGGCGGCGGGCGACGATCTTGCCTTCTTTAGGCGGGGCGAGCGAAATCGCGATATCGGCTTCGCGCTTCGACAGGGACAGGAGCCGGGGCATCGCCACGATCTGCAGCTCGAGATCGGGATATTGCTGCGCCAGACTGGCCGTGCGCGGGGCGAGGAACATGGTGCCGAAACCGTCGGGGGCGCCGATGCGGACCGTTCCTGAAAGCGCGAGATCCGCGCCCCCGATCTCGCTCGAGACGGCGAGCGCCTGGGTCTCGATCGCCTCGGCCTTGGACAGGAGCCGCTCGCCGTGCTCGGTCAGGGCGTATCCCTGCGGACGGCGCTCGAACAGCTTGGCCTTGAGCGCATCTTCGAGGGCGGTGATACGCCGGGACACCGTTGCGTGGTCAGCGCCGAGGCGGCGCGCCGCCACCGTCAGGCGTCCGACCCGCGCCACAGCCAGGAAGAAACGCAGGTCGTCCCAATCGAAGCGGCTCATGACTTTCTCCACGCGTGCGGTTTTTCAAATTACGTATCTGTGCACGTCATGGCTTCAGTTTTTCCTATATGAGTGCGGATATCGCAATGACCTTTGCATGCATTATTCGCAATGGTGCCTTGCGCCACGTGCACGGTTGCATACAGGGACCTGCCGCGACCGCTGCGGCTTCTGCCGCCGAAAAACCCTTTTATCAGAACGCGTTCCGGCGGCCCGACAGGCGGCTTCGCCCCGGGAGGCGCGACAACGGGATTGCCGCAGGAGGATCGCAAACGCCCGAAAAATTTCGCGCCCCTGCTCCACGGACCTCGCTCGCCGGGGCGCATATGCGCATTCGCGGGAGGTCGGAGCGTTGCGCGATGGCGGACGGGCCGGGCGGATGCCCGTGCCCGCCGCCGAGGTTGCGAAGGGACGGGGGCATGGCTACCTAAGGCGGACCGGTGGCGATGTGAGGCGTAGACCATGGATCTTCTCAAGCTCGTAGCCCTCGACGAGGAGGACCTCGCGGTCATCTCGGCCCACCTCCAGGACGCGGCCGTGAAGATGGAGGACATCGCCTTCCTGCCGAAGGACAAGCGCTTCGCCCTCTGCGTCCGCCGCTTCGACTGGGAAGCCGCCCCGGACGACCCGCCCCGGCGGCGGCTCACGGGCATCCATTTCGACTGCGTCAAGTCGGTCAAGGCCCGCAATATCGACCCGAAGCGCAAGGATGTCGTCCTCAATCTCCTCGCCGTGACCTTCGAGCCCGACAGCCAGCCCTCCGGCGCCGTCACGCTGATTTTTTCCGAGGATCGCGCCGTGCGGCTCGAAGTAGAGTGCATCGAGGCGCAGATGCGTGATATGGGGCCTGTCTGGGAGGCGGAGGGCCGCCCCGAGCACCGCGACGAGGACCAGACCTGATGCCCCTACGCCTCGATGCGCGTTCACCGGGATTCGAACGCGCGTTCAACGATCTGCTCGGCATGAAGCGCGAGGCTTCCGTCGAGATCGACGAGGTCGTGCGCGACATCATCGCCGACGTCGTCGAACGCGGGGACGCGGCGGTGATCGACTACACCTCCCGCTTCGACAGGCTCGACCTCACCCCGGATACGCTGCGCGTTTCGCCGGACGAGATCGCAGGCGCCCGCGCCGCCTGCTCGCGGGAGACGCTGGATGCGCTCGGCCTCGCGAAGGAGCGCATCGAGACCTATCACCGGGCGCAGAAGCCGCAGGACCATTCCGTGACGGATTCCGCCGGCGTCAGCATGGGCTGGCGCTGGACCGCGATCGAGGCGGTCGGGCTCTACGTCCCCGGGGGGACGGCGAGCTATCCGTCATCCGTGCTGATGAACGCGGTACCGGCCAAGGTGGCCGGCGTCGACCGGGTCGTGATGGTGGCCCCCGCGCCCGGCGGGGAGATCAACCCGCTGGTCCTGGCGGCGGCGGAGATCGCGGGCGTGGACGAGGTCTACCGCATCGGCGGGGCGCAGGCCGTCGCGGCGCTCGCCTACGGAACCGATACGATCGCCCCCGTTGCGAAGATCGTGGGGCCGGGCAACGCCTATGTGGCGGCGGCCAAGCGCCGCGTCTTCGGGCAGGTCGGGATCGACATGATCGCAGGCCCCTCGGAAGTCCTGATCATCGCCGACCGCCACGCCAATCCCGACTGGGTCGCGGTCGATCTCCTCGCCCAGGCTGAGCACGACCCGGCCGCGCAATCGATCCTCGTGACCGACGATCCGAGCCTTGCGGATGCGGTGGAAGCCGCCCTGGAGCGCCATCTCGCCACCATGAAGCGGGCCGAGATCGCGCGGGCGAGCTGGAACGAATTCGGGGCGATCATCCTCGTCGGGCGCCTCGATGACGCCATCCCGCTCGTCGATCGCCTCGCTCCCGAGCATCTCGAGATCGAGACGGAGGAACCCGAGCGCCTGGCCGAAAGAGTGCGCAACGCGGGCTCGATCTTCCTCGGAGCGCATACGCCCGAGGCGATCGGCGATTATGTCGGCGGCCCCAATCACGTGCTGCCGACCGCCCGGTCCGCGCGATTCTCCTCCGGCCTCGGCGTCCTCGACTTCATGAAGCGCACCTCCCTCCTGCGCTGCACGCCCGAAGCCCTGCGCGCGCTCGGTCCTGCGGCGATCGCCCTTGGCCATGCCGAGGGGCTCGAGGGGCATGCGCGATCGGTCGCCATAAGGCTCAATCTCTAGGGCGAGGAAGGGGTTCGGATGGGGGACGATCAACGACACCGCCTCGTCGCCGTGACCCTCGACGAAGATTCGATCGGGCGCGGCAGCCCCGACCAGGAGCACGAGCGCGCCATCGCGATCTACGACATCCTCGAGAGCAACACCTTCTGCGTTCCCTCGAACGATCACGGCCCCTATGCGCTCAAGCTTGGGATCGTCGAGCGCAAGCTCTCCTTCGAGATCCAGTCCCCCGACGGGACGACGCTGATGACGCATCTGCTCTCGCTGACGCCGTTCCGGCGCATCATCCGCGACTACCGCATGGTCTGCGAGAGCTACTACAACGCCATTCGCACCGCCTCGGCATCTCAGATCGAGGCGATCGACATGGGCCGCCGGGCCCTGCACAACGAGGCCGCCGAACTTCTGGCGCAAAGGCTGGAGGGAAAGGTCGACATCGACTTCAACACGGCGCGGCGCATCTTCACGCTGATCTTCGCCCTGCACTGGAAGGGATGAGGGGCGTGTCCCGGAACGGCGCCGAGGAGCGCGTTCAATCGGTCCTCTTCGTCTGCGGCTTCAACGCGATCCGCTCGCCGATCGCGGAGGCCCTGGCGCGCCATTATTTCGGAAAATCGACCTATGTTCAGTCGGCGGGAGTTCGCAAGGGCGAGCCGGACGGGTTCATGATGGCCGTCCTCGACGAGATCGGCATCGACGCCAGCAAGCACAAATGCCGGACCCTCGAGGAGCTGGAGGAATGGGAGGGCCTGAATTTCGACCTCATCATCACCCTCACCCCCGAGGCCCATCACGCGGCGCTCGAGCTGACGCGCTACATCGCCGCCGACGTGGAATACTGGCCGACGCCCGATCCCTCGCTCCAGAGCGGCACCCGCGAGCAGCGCCTCGAAGCCTACCGCGACGTCCGCGACGGACTGGCGCAGCGCATCCGCAAGCGGCTCAAGGATATCGCCTGATCACAGCCGCGCCGGATTGTGCAGGCGCCGGGGGCGCTCTATGAGTGGCGCGTCCCCTGAAGCCGGAACCGAACAGCGTGAAGCTCCTCCTCGTCGTCGCCGTCGCCCTCGTCGATCCCGACAACCGCATCCTCATCGCGCAGCGCCCGGAGGGGAAGCAGCTCGCGGGCCTCTGGGAATTCCCCGGCGGCAAGGTCGAGGCGGGGGAGCGTCCGGAGGAGACCCTGATCCGGGAACTGCGCGAGGAACTCGGCATCGAGACGAAGGAGGCCTGCCTCGCGCCCCTGACCTTCGCCAGCCACGCCTATGCCGACTTCCACCTCCTGATGCCGCTCTATATCTGCCGCCGCTGGGAGGGCTTCGTCCAGCCGCGCGAGCACAAGGCCCTGAAATGGGTGCGCGCCACGAACCTGCGCGACTATCCGATGCCCCCCGCCGACGAACCGCTGATCCCCGTCCTGATCGACACGCTGAGCGGGTTTTGAGGCCTCTTCGTCACGCCAGCGCGGCGAGGACCCTGCGCACATGTTCCGGCATTTCCACCGGCCGTCCGCTCTCGCGATCGACATAGACATGGACGAACCGGCCCTGCGCCACCGCCGCCTCGCCGCCCGCGCGGAAGATCCCGATCGAGTAGGTCACGGACGAGCGCCCGAGCCTGGCGACGGCGAGGCCGGCATCGAGCACCTCCGGGAAGGCGACGGATTCGAAGAACACGCAGCCCGTCTCCGCCACGAGCCCGACCACGGGGCTCTTCTCGATGTCGAGCGCCCCGGTTTCAAGGAGATAGGCGTTCACCGCCGTGTCGAAATAGGAATAATAGACGACGTTGTTCACGTGCCTGTAGACGTCGTTGTCCATCCAGCGGGTCGGCATCGGGCGAAAGACCCTGAAGGCAGACCGGGTCAGGCGGGCGGGGCGGTCGGACATCGTCTCTCCCTCACCAGGCGGCGTCGTAGATCGCGAGGGCATCCGCGCGGGTCAGCGGGCGCGGATTGTTGACGAGAAGGCGCGTCTGCTTCATCGCGTCGTCCGCAAGCGCCTCGAGCGCCTCGCGCGGGACGCCCGCGTCGCGCAGGCGGGGGGCGAGCCCGATATCGCGGGACAAGGCGGCGAGCGCATCGATCAGCATGGCGGGATCCTCGATGCCGGCGAGATCGGGAAAGATCGATCCCGCGACCTCGCAATAGGCGGGTCCGCAGAAAGGCGCGTTGAAGCGCATCACCTCCGTCAGCACGAGCGCGTTGGACAAGCCGTGCGGGATCTTGAAATGCCCTCCGAGCGGATAGGCGAGCGCATGCACGGCGGCAACGGGGGAATTGGCGAAGGCCTGCCCGGCGAGGAGCGAGCCGAGCAGCATGTCGGAGCGCGCCGCGAGATCGCCCCCCTCCCGCACCGCCCGGCGGATCGCGCCGCCGAGGAGCCGCAGGGCCTCGCGGGCGAGAGCCTTCGATACGGGGTTGTTGTTGGCGCTCGTCGAGGTATAGGCCTCGATGGCGTGGACCATCGCGTCGACGCCCGTCGCCGCCGTGACATGGGAGGGAAGACCGAGCGTCAGTTCGGGGTCGAGCAAAGCGATATCCGGCAGGATCAGGGGCGAGACGACACCCTTCTTCTCCTGCGCGCCCGTCGTCACGATCGAGATCGGCGTGACCTCCGAACCGGTCCCGGCCGTGGTCGGGGCGAGGAGGAGCGGGAGGCGCGGGCCCTTCGCGAGACCCACTCCGTAGATGGCGGAAAGGCTCTCGCCGCCGCGCGCGAGAAGGGCGACGAGCTTGGCGACGTCCAGGGACGAGCCGCCGCCGAGGCCGACGATCCCGGTCGCGTCGTTTTCGAGGGCAAGCCGCGTCGCCTCCTCGACCACCGCTTCCGGCGGATCGGCCAGAACGCCGTCATAGACGGAAACGCTCATCTCCGCCGCCTGCATCGCCTCGACCGCCCGCTCGACGATTCCCGTCGCGCGCAGGCCGGCATCGGTCACGAGAAGAACGCGCGGGCCGAGGCGTGCGCCGGCAATCTCCGCCAGACGCCCCAGCGCTCCCGCCCCGAACACGATCGAGGGCGTCGTGTTGAAGATGAACGGCTGCATGCTTTCCTCCCGTTTGGCGCGAGAGTGCTGCGATCCCCCGGCGAGCGCAAGCGCGGCTTGCCCCAAGCCGGATGGGATGGAAGCCGGATGGGATCGAGGCCGCTTCCGGGCCTCGCGGAGAGGGCGACATGAGACGCGGTGAAACTCTCCGCCACCTGCGGGGTTCATTCCAGGGTCACATCGGCCTAGCATGGTCGGGACCATTGCCATCGGTGCGGATCGCGCCCGCGAAAGGGATTTCATGAAGGCCATCGTCACGCTCACGCTCAACCCGGCAATCGACGGCTCGAGCGAAGCCGAGACCGTCCGCCACACGAACAAGGTGCGCACCAGCAACGAGCGCTACGATCCCGGCGGGGGCGGGATCAACGTGGCGCGGGTGGTGCAGGAACTCGGCGGCGAGGCGCTTGCCCTCTACATGGCCGGCGGCGCGACGGGCGACGTGCTCGATTCGCTTCTCGACGAGTGCCGCGTTCCGCGCAGGCGCGTCCCGATCGAAGGGCACACGCGGATTAGCCATGTGGTTCATGAACGCTCGAGCGGGAAGGAATTCCGCTTCGTCGCGGAGGGTCCGGTCCTGCGGGAAACGGAACTGGCGGATTGCCTCGCCGCGCTCGAGGAAATTGATTGCGACTATCTCGTCGCGAGCGGCAGCCTGCCGCGCGGGGTGCCGGAGGACTTCTACGGGCACGTGGCGGACGTCGCCGCAAGGCGTGGCGCGAGGTTCGTTCTCGATACCTCCGGTCCGGCGCTCAGGGCCGCGCTCGACCATGGCGGCCTCCACCTGATCAAGCCGAGCCACGGCGAATTCGAGGCGCTGGTCGGGCGCGAGCTTGACGGGCCCGACGCCATCGCGGCGGCGGCGAAGGCTTTCGTCGCCCGCGGCGGCGTCGAGATGATCGCCGTCACCCTGGGGCACCAGGGCGCGGTTCTGGCGACCGCGGACGAGGCCTATTGCCGCGACGTGCCCGCGGTGAAAGCCCGGAGCGCCGTCGGCGCGGGCGACAGCTTCGTCGCCGGCATGACCTTTGGTCTCGCTTCCGGAATGACGCCCCGCGAAGCCTTCCTGCTCGGCATGGCGGCGGGAACGGCCACTGTCCTGACGCCGGGGACGCAGCTTTGCCGGCGCGAGGATGTCGAGCGCCTGTTTGACACGCTGAAGCAGGGGTGAAGCCGGTCATGAAAGTCGCCGTCTTCAGCACGAAGCCGCACGACCGCACCTATCTCGGCGCGGCGAACGAGGGGTCCGGGCACGAACTCGCCTTCATCGAGGCCCCGCTCGAGGCCTCCACGGCAATCCTCGCCGGGGAGGCGGAGGCGGTCTGCGTCTTCGTCAACGACCAGCTCGACGCCCCGGCGCTCGAACACCTTTCGAACAGCGGCGTGCGCCTCGTCGCCCTGCGCTGCGCCGGATTCAACAACGTCGATCTGGAGGCGGCGGAGCGGCTCGGCATCACCGTCGCCCGCGTTCCGGCCTATTCCCCGCACGCCGTCGCCGAACATACGATCGCGCTTATCCTGGCGCTGAACCGCAAGATCCACCGGGCCTACAACCGCGTCCGGGAGGGCAATTTCGCCCTCGACGGCCTGATCGGCTTCGATCTTAACGGCAAGACGGCGGGAATCGTCGGGACGGGCCAGATCGGTGCGATCGCGGCGCAGATCCTGCACGGCTTCGGCTGCCGCGTGATCGCCCACGACGTTCGCCCCAATCCGGACTGCGAGGCGCTCGGAATCGCCTATGTCGATCGCGAGACGCTGCTTTCTGAATCAGACATCATCTCGCTCCATTGCCCGCTGACGCCGGAGACGCGCCATCTGATCGATGCGGATGCCATCGCGCGGATGAAACACGGAGTGATGATCGTGAACACCTCGCGCGGGGCCGTGATCGACACCCGCGCCGTCCTCGCCGGGCTCAAGAGCGGCAAGATCGGGCACCTCGCCCTCGATGTCTACGAGGAGGAGGGCGACCTCTTCTTCCGCGACCTTTCGAACGAGATCCTGTCGGACGACGTCTTCGCGCGGCTCCTCACCTTCCCGAACGTCCTGATCACCGGCCACCAGGCCTTCTTCACCCACGAGGCCCTGACCAACATTGCGGAGACGACGATCGCGAATATCGACGCCTTCGCCCGGTCCGGCGACGTGCCCCACGCCGTCTCGGTCGAGCGGCTGGCGTGATCGCGCACCGGCGGTTCGGCCCTCGCGCTTGGCGGTTGACCGGGGGACGGATATCGGGTATCTCCCCGCTCCAACGTCACGGGTCCGCTTCGTGCGGACAGTGATTTCATGCCGAATTCGAAACGTATTGCCGGTCCGAGACGACCGCGCTCACGGAGATTGGACCGATGAAAATCCGCAACTCGCTGAAAAGCCTGCGCGGCCGCCATCGCGACTGCCAGCTGGTTCGCCGCAAGGGCCGCGTCTATGTGATCAACAAGACCCAGAAGCGCTACAAGGCGCGTCAGGGCTGATCCCCCGCGCGAAAGGGTACGCCCTTTCGTCGCACCGTTGTGAATTGACGGCGCATGCCGGATGAGGCGATCATCCGGCATGCGCCGTTTTCGTTCGACCGCCACCGCCGCGATCCTCGCCTGCGCCCTGCTCGCGGGAGGAGCCGCCGTGGCGGAGGAAGTTCCGGCGGAGACGCCGCCGGAAGCGTCCGCCGCCGAGCCCGGGCGCGGGGATTCCCATCTCGACCGCCTCTTCGAGCGACTCGCCACGGCGGAGGACGAGAACGAGGCGCGCGGCGTCTCGCTTCTGATCCATCGCCGCTGGATGCGCTCCGGCTCCGCGACCGCCGATCTCCTGATGGTGCGCGCCCAGCAGGCCGGGCGCGCCGGCGACCACGCCCTCGCCGTCGAACTGCTCGACCGCGTCCTCGCGCTCGAGCCGGATTGGGCAGAGGCGTGGAATCGCCGGGCGGTCACGTTTCACGCCCTCGGCGATCCGATCTCGGCGATGGCTGACATCCATCGCGTGCTGACGCTGGAGCCCCGGCACTTCGGAGCCTGGGCCGGCCTCGGCCATATCTACCGCGAAGGCGGCGACGATTCGGGCGCCCTGGCCAGCTACGAGCGGGCGCTCGCGATCAACCCGCACCTCCCCCGCCTCGCCCCGCTCGTCGAGCAGCTCCGGCGCGAGGTGCATGGCGTGGATCTCTGATCGTCTTCCCTCACGAACGCGACTCATCCACCGCTACTGTTCATCCCGCCTCTTGTGCACGGCTTCAGGCGGCGCGATGCTCGCGCGGCTTGACGTTCTCGGGGGAGAAGCTGTGATGAGCATGATCGACGAGTTCAAGAAATTCGCACTGCGCGGCAACGTGATGGATCTGGCGATCGGCGTAATCATCGGCGCCGCCTTCTCGCGCATCGTCGATTCGGTGGTCAGCGACATCTTCATGCCGCTCATCGGCGCCGTCACCGGCGGGCTCGACTTCTCGAACTATTTCATCTCCCTCTCCAGCGCCGTGACGGAAAACTCGCTCGAAGCGGCCCGCGAACAGGGGGCGGTGATCGCCTACGGAAATTTCATCACGGTCGCGATCAACTTCCTGATCATCGCCTGGGTGCTCTTCCTCGTGGTCAAGGGCATCAACCGCCTGAAGGATCGGGAAGAGGCCAAGGTGGACGCAGCGCCGACGGAGCCCGAGGTTCCGGCCGACATCAAGCTGCTCGCGGAGATCCGCGATCTCCTCGCCAAGGGCGAGACGGGCGTCACGGGCGAGACGGGCGTCAAGGCGTGAAGGCGCTCAGCCCTCCGTCACGCCCGCCGTTTCCTGCGCCTTGAGAACATCCGGGCGCGGCATCGAGATCGTGTTGTAGCCGGAATCGACATAGTGGATTTCGCCGGTCACCCCGTTCGAGAGCGGGGAGAGCAGGTAGAGCGCGCTTCCGCCGATATCCTCGATGGAAACGGTGCGGCGCAGGGGCGCGTGGGCTTTCTGGTAGGTGTACATCAGCCGCGCATCGGTGATGCCCGCCCCCGCCAGCGTGCGCACCGGCCCGGCGGAAATCGCGTTGACCCGGATATTCTCCGGCCCGAGGTCGGAGGCGAGATAGATCACGCTCGATTCGAGCGCCGCCTTGGCGAGGCCCATGACGTTGTAGTTGGGCATGACGCGGGTCGAGCCGCCATAGGTTAGCGTCAGGAGCGCGCCGCCGCTGCGCATCCGCTTCGCCGCGCGCTGCGCCACCTCCGTGAAGGAGAAGCAGGAAATCACCATCGTGCGCGCGAAATTTTCGCGGGTGGTGTTGTCGATATAGCGGCCCTTGAGCTCGTTCTTGTCGGAGAAGCCGATGGCGTGGACGACGAAATCCAGCCCGTCCCAGGCCGCGTCGAGGCGCTCGAAGACGGCGTCCAGCGAGGCGACGTCTTCCACGTCGCAGGGCAGGACGAGCTCGGAGCCGAGCGACTTCGCCAGCGGCGCGACCCGCCGGCCCAGGGCCTCCCCCTGATAGGTGAAGGCCAGTTCCGCTCCGTGCGCGGCCAAGGTCTTCGCAATTCCCCATGCGATCGAATGGTCGTTCGCGACGCCCATGATCAGGCCGCGTTTTCCCTGCATCAGACCCGTCACGGGCGCTCTCCTCTACCGCTCGATCGCCGGATCAGACGTCCAGCCGCTTCATCACGATTGTTGCGTTGGTGCCGCCGAAACCGAAGGAATTGGACAGGACGCAGCCAATCTTCGCGTCGTCCCGCCGTTCCATGAGGATCGGCATGTCGGCGAAGGCCGGATCGAGCTCCTCGATATGGGCGTTCTTGCAGATGAAGTCGTTGTTCATCATGAGGAGCGAATAGATCGCCTCCTGCACGCCGGTCGCCCCGAGCGAATGCCCGGTCAGCGATTTCGTCGCCGCGATCGGCGGGCACTTGTCGCCGACGCCGAACACCTCCCGCAACGCCTCGATCTCCTTGACGTCGCCCACCGGGGTGGAGGTCGCGTGCGGGTTGATGTAGTCGACGGGAACCTTCACCGTCGAGAGCGCCTGGCGCATGCAGCGCACCGCTCCCTCCCCCGAGGGCGCGACCATGTCGTAGCCGTCGGAGGTTGCTCCATAGCCGACGATCTCGCCATGGATTCGCGCACCGCGCGCCTTCGCGTGCTCCAGCTCCTCGAGCACGAGGACGCCCGCGCCCCCCGCGATGACGAAGCCGTCGCGGTTGGCGTCATAGGCGCGCGAGGCCGTGGCGGGCGTCGCGTTGTACTTGCTCGACATGGCGCCCATCGCGTCGAACAGGCACGAGAGCGTCCAGTCGAGATCCTCGCAGCCGCCGGCGAAGATGATGTCCTGCCGGCCCGCCTGGATCGTCTCGAAGGCATTGCCGATGCAATGGTTCGAGGTCGCGCAGGCGGAGGAAATCGAATAGTTCACGCCCTTGATCTTGAACCAGGTCGCGAGCGTCGCCGAGGCGGTCGAGGACATGGCCTTGGGCACGGCGAAGGGGCCGATGCGCTTTGGCCCCTTGTCGCGCGTGATCTGCGCCGCCTCGACGATTACCCGCGTCGAGGGCCCTCCGGAACCCATGATGATGCCGGTGCGCTCGTTGGAGACCTCGTTCTCCTCGAGGCCCGCATCCTTGATGGCCTGGTCCATGGCGACATGGTTCCAGGCCGTCCCGCCACCGTGGAAGCGCATGGCGCGCCGGTCGACCAGCGCCTCGACGTCGATCTTCGGCGCGCCATGGACCTGGCAGCGGAAGCCGAGATCCGCGTAATCCTGCGCAAAGGAAATGCCCGAGCGGCCCTCGCGCAGCGAATTCAGAACCTCCTGCGCATCGTTTCCGATGGAGGACACGATGCCCATGCCGGTGACGACGACACGTCTCATGAAATGCTCCCTGTGGCTCGACCCCGCTCCCGCAGCGCCTCGGCGCGGCTGGCGAAGCCGGCTGAAATCACGCCTGCGCGGCTTCCGGCTTGAACAGCCCGACCCGCAGATCCTTCGCCTCATAGATGCGCCGGCCATCCGCCTCGAGGAAACCGTCGGCGATTCCGAGAACGAGCTTCGAGCGGAAGACGCGCTTGAGATCCACGCCGTAGACCACCTTCTTCACGCTCGGCAGCACCTGGTCCGTGAACTTGACCTCGCCGACGCCCAGCGCGCGGCCGCGCCCTTGCGCGCCGAGCCAGCCGAGGTGGAATCCGACCATCTGCCAGAGCGCGTCGACCCCGAGACAGCCCGGCATCACGGGATCGCCCTTGAAATGGCAGTCGAAGAACCAGAGATCCGGACGGACGTCGAGCTCGGCGCGGACGTGCCCCTTCCCGTATGCCCCGCCATCCTCTCCGATCGAGGCGATGCGGTCGAACATCAGCATGGGCGGCAGCGGGAGCTGCGCATTCCCCGGCCCGAAAAGCTCTCCGCGCCCGCAGGCGAGGAGTTCCTCATATGAAAAGCTCGATTGACGGTCCATTTGGCTCGGCCGTTCCTCTCCAGAAATTCGCGTCCAACGGGCAGGGCGACGACGCGCCGCACCGGTTGCGTTCTGGTAACACAGGGGCTCGCGGCATCAAAGTCTCGCCACGACGTAATATCGAATTATCACACGCCACCGCCTCCGTGCTTCTCCGGGTTGCGGCGGCGCTCTTGAAACCGTATGAATTCATGACGACGTTACACGACGGATGTGTTAGAAGCGATTGACATGGATCAGCCCCTTCATCTGACGAGATCGGCATTTCCGCAGGCGGGCGCGGCGCGGCGCGGCTGCCCGCTCTCGGATCTGCGCGACAAGCTTCGGCGCGTGGGCTTGCGCCCGACGCGCCAGCGCGTTTCGCTGGGATGGCTCCTCTTCGGCAAGGGGGACCGCCACATTACCGCGGAAATCCTTTTCGACGAGGCGATGCGCGCCCGTGTCCCGGTCTCCCTCGCCACGGTCTACAACACGCTCCACCAGTTCACGGAAGCGGGGCTGCTGAGGCAGCTCGCGGTCGACGGGTCAAAGACCTATTTCGACACCAACCCGAGCGAGCATCACCATTTCTTCGTCGAGGGCGACGAGGAGCTGATGGACGTGCCGGCGGAGGGGGTGACGGTGGTCGATCTCCCGGAGGCGCCGGAGGGCTACGAGGTGGCGCGCGTCGACGTCGTGGTGCGTCTGAGGCGCAAGGAAACCTAAGGCTGCGCATCCGGCAAGCGACTTCACGGGCCCGGCCGGAGACGACCGGGCCTTTTTCGTGCGCAAGCGGGGGCCGCTCTCGCGGCTCCGGACTTCAGAGCATGCTGGGGAGGACGCGGTCCGGCGGGCGGTGGCCGTCCATGAAGGTCTTGATGTTGACGATGACCTTCTCGCCCATCTCGATGCGGCCTTCATGCGTCGCCGAGCCCATATGCGGCAGCAGGACGACCTTGCCGGCGCGGGCCAGCCTGATCAGGCGCGGATTGACCGCCGGCTCGTGCTCGAACACGTCGAGCCCGGCCCCCGCGATCGCCCCCTGCTCGATGAGGCGCGCCATCGCGTTCTCGTCGATGACCTCGCCGCGCGCCGTGTTGACGATGATGGCCTCGGGCTTCATCAGCTTGAGGTGGCGCGCCGAGAGCAGGTGATAGGTCGCCGGCGTGTGCGGGCAGTTGACGGAGACGATGTCCATCCGCGCCAGCATCTGGTCGAGCGATTCCCAGTAGGTCGTCTCCAGCTCGTCCTCGACCGCCGCGGAGACGCGGCGGCGATTGTGATAGTGGATCGAGAGGCCGAAGGCGCGGGCGCGGCGCGCGAGCGCGGTGCCGATCCGTCCCATGCCGACGATCCCGAGACGCTTGCCCGTGATCCGGTGGCCGAGCATCCAGGTCGGCGACCAGCCGCTCCATTCCCCCTCGGCGATCACCCGCGCGCCCTCCGCGATCCGCCGCGCGACCGCGAGAATCAGCGCCATGGTCATATCGGCCGTGTCATCCGTGAGCACGCCCGGCGTGTTCGTGACGGTGATGCCGCGCGAGAGCGCGACGCCGACATCGATATTGTCGACGCCGTTGCCGAAATTCGCGATCAGCTTGAGATTCGGGCCGGCCTGGGCGAGCAGCGAGGCGTCGATATGATCGGTGACGGTCGGCACCAGCACATCCGCCGTCTGAACGGCTGCAACCAGTTCCTGTTGCGTCATCGGGACATCGTCGATGTTCAGCCGCGTTTCGAAGAGCTCGCGCATGCGCGTCTCGACGAGACCCGGCAAACGGCGCGTAACGACGACGAGAGGTTTCTTGCGGTTGGGCATCCGGCCAGTCCTCACCAATTTCGCCCCGCGGGGCATCGGCTTTTCACCCGGCGTTAACCGGGTTTCGCGAAACAGTAACATGCGCGGCCGGCAGCGGCTGCGCTTCAAGCCTCTCTAGCAGAGGCGCTGACAAACACAATCCGACGGGAGTCGAGACCTTGCGCAGATCGCCGTTCGCCTCCGCCTCCGGCCTCGCCATCATGCTCGTCACCGCGGCGCTCGTCGCCGCATCGCCCCTTTCGTCTTCTACCGCCGCCGCGCAGACGACGATTGGCCCCGAAACCCGGCTGCCGCTGCCCCGCTATGTCAGCCTGAAGGCGGACCGGGTGAATCTCCGGGAAGGGCCCTCGCGGGACCACTCGACCCGCTGGGTCTACCAGCGCGCCGGCCTGCCGGTCGAGATCATCGCCGAGTTCGACAACTGGCGGCGCGTGCGCGATCCGGAAGGGGCGGACGGCTGGGTGCTGCATTCGCTCCTTTCAGGCCGGCGCACCGCCATCGTCGCCCCCTGGGACCGGGGCACGGGCGAACCGGTTCCTCTCCTCGAAAGCGCGGATGCCGGCGCACGCGTGATCGCCCGGGTGGAGCCGGGCGTGGTTGCAAGCGTCGGCGATTGCGGCGGCCAATGGTGCAGGCTGACGCTGTCGACGGACAATCGGCGCGAGATCTCGGGCTTCATCCAGCAGGAGAAGCTCTGGGGCGTCTATCCCGACGAGACGATCAAGTAAGTCCTCCACGCGAGCAAACTCCTCAGTCACGCGCGCAAACTCCCCGCTCGCCGGCGGCGCATCCTCCTGCCTGGCTCTGTCCTGCCTCATCGGCGTGAAGGCGGACCGCTACGCCTGCCACCCGTGTACGGCTTGTCGCCTGAGCCCGGAGCATGGGGAGCTATCTCGACGACGATTCCTATCGGCATGCGTCCCCCTCGCCGGTCGGCGATATCAGCGCAGCGGCTTTGGGGCAGGACCAGCCAGTAGCCCTCCCGCGGCGGAGGCGGTGCGGGCGCGACGAAAGCGAAGCTGCGGGGCTCGCCTCCGCAGAATGCGTCCCGATTCGCCGGAGGCGCTCCGAGCGGCGGTTCGGCACGCGCCGCCCCGACTGCGCATGTGAAGAGCACCCCCGCGACCACCAAATGTCTCATTCCTGAACATCTCCGAACCTTCACGGCTCTCAGCGCAAGGATCACGCCCCTCATCCTGTGCAAAACCGGGTTTCGCAACAATTGTCGGAATCCGCTTAACAAGCGGCAGAGAAGCCGTTTCTACGGTCGCGTTCTCGACATTGGCCGTGAGCTCCGCTGCCCGATGATTCCGGACATTCATTCCACATGCCTCGAATATCACGCGAGCACGCCGGAAGCGGCGCGCCTGTTGCGGATCTACCGGGATCTTGCAGAACATGACGGATTCGCCTCTTGCGAGTCGATGCTCGCCATGATCGGGCCAGCCGCCCTGAGCGACATCGAGGTGCTCACCCGCCTTCCGGAAGGCGAATGGCGCTACTGCCTGTTCGGGGCGGCGATCCATGCTGTCCGGGGCGCCGACATGACGGGCCGTGACCTGAGCGCATTGCCGCAGCCGATCGCCGACGCCTACCGCATTGTCCTCGACCGCGTGACAAGGGAGAGGCGGCCCCTGCTCGCCGCCAGCCGCCCCTTCGACGCGGCGCAACCGTCCTTCTGGCAGCGCCTCGTCTTTCCGTGCCGGGACGGAGCCGGAGCCGTGTGCGCGCTTTCGCTCGTCAAGCCGCGGGGCAAGCGCGAGGATCTCCTGGCGGCGGTGTTCGAGGCGTCGCAGGACGGGATGATCGCGGTTCGCGCGATCCGTGGCGAGAACGGCGAACTCGTCGACGGCCGCATCGTGTCGGCAAACCGGAAGGCGCTCGAATATACGCGCTACAACGCGGAGGACATGATCGACGGCCGCTTCAAGCGCCTGTTCCAGAACGCGACGGCGCGGCGGATCTGGCGTCGCTGCAAGCGCGTCATCGCCGAAGGCAGGCCGGAGCGCTTCGAGATCAACATTTCCCATCGCCACCGCGATACGTGGCTCCGCGTGACCGTTGTCCCGCTCGGCGACGGCTTCGTCATCTCGCTGACCGACTTCACCGACCTGAAATACGCCCTGCTCGAAGCCGAATGCTCGCGCGAGGAACTGGCCGCGGAGGTCGAGCGCCGCCGGGCGCTGGAGCAGGAGCTGCGGCAGCTCTCCCTCACCGACGATCTCACCGGCGTCGCCAACCGCCGCGCCTTCGTCCGCGCGCTTCGGCAGGAAATCGCCAAGGCCCGGCGCTATCGCACGACATTTTCGGTTGTGGCGGTCGACATCGACCACTTCAAGGCCATCAACGACCGCTACGGTCATGCGGGGGGTGACGAGGTCCTCATGTCAATCGCGGCGGCTTTCACGGATGGCGTACGGCGTGAGGTCGACATCGTCGCCCGGGTGGGTGGCGAGGAATTCATGCTGCTCCTCCCTGACACGCCGCTCGCGGGGGCGGTTGATCTCGCGGAGAGGCTTCGCGAGCGCCTCGCCGCGCGGCCAATCGCCATTGCCGGCGAATGCGTTCCTGTCACGGCGAGCTTCGGTGTCAGGGAATTCGATCGCAAGAGCGACCCCGAGCGACTGACGACGGAGGTCGACAACGCGCTCTATGGGGCAAAACGCCGCGGGCGCAACTGCGTCGTGGCGAGCCTTCCCTGGTAAGAGCGGACTCCGGGGCTCCCTAGGGGCAGGGTGCATGATCACGTCCTGCTTTACAACCACAAGATGGATGATGCGATATCTCCGGTCCGGCGCTCCTACGTTGTTCGACAATGCGGGTTTGCGCAAAAACCTGTCACCGGCAGCGCTGACGCGCCTGTTTCTGACTTTTGAATGGATATGTGCATGGCAGTGATCGATTATCTTCTTTTGCTCGTTTTACTGTTTGCCGCAAATTAGTTCGGACCACTTGCGTCCTCGGAATTGAGATTTGAGAATTTGCACAATAAAAAATTGTGAACGGGCAGGAACTGTTTGAAATTTCTTTAGACTTTCAGGGACATCATGCTGCCGACCTCGCCTCACGGCCTGGTGGAACCAGATCCGCAAAGGGACGGCTCGGACGGCATGCCCCTCGTAATGATCCTCGACGACCGGGTGACCAACCGGAACATCTTCGCGAAGCTCGCCGCTTCGATCGCCGAGGATGTCCGGGTCGAGACCTATGGCGATCCGGTCGCCGCTCTGGCGCGGGTCGCGCATCCGGTCCCCGATCTGGTCATTACCGACTACAAGATGCCGCACATGAACGGCGCGGAGTTCACCCGCCGCTTCCGAGGCCTGCCCGGCTGCGAGGATGTCCCGGTCATCGCGATCACGGTCTACGAGGAGCGCAGCTTCCGCCTCGCCGCCCTGGAGGCGGGGGCGACCGACTTCCTGCTGAGCCCGGTCGACCACGCCGAATTCGTGACGCGCGCCCGCAACCTGCTCAGGCTGCGGGAGCAGGCGCTGATCATCAAGAGCCGCGCCAACACGCTCGAGCGCGAGCTCGAGGACAGCGAACGTTCGCGCGAGCAGCTCCTGCGCGACAGCAAGGAACGGCTGGCGCAGGTCATCGACACCGTGCCCGCGAGCATCAGCGCCTTCGACCGCGACGGCCGCTGCATCTTTCTCAACGCGCAGAAGGCGGATCGCCTCGGAGTGCGCCAGGAGGAAGCCATCGGGCGCGACGCGCGGGAGCTTCTGGGCTCGGAAGAGGGGGAGCGCAACCGCTCGCTCGACCAGCTTGTCTTCCGCAGCGGACGCGCCCTCCCGACCTATGAAGAGGAAGGTCCCGGGCTTTCCGCCGGAGAGAAGTCGGTCTGGCTGACCACCAAGTCGCCGTTGCGCGACGCCGCCGGCGCGATCATCGCGGTCCTGACGAGCTCCCTCGACATCACGGACCGGAAGAAGGCGGAGCGGCATCTCGTCCATCTCGCCCATCACGATTCGCTGACGGGCCTTCCAAACCGCACCTACCTGCAGGATCGCCTGCGCCGCGAGGTGGCGCGGGGACGGCGCGGCGATCGCCTCTTCGCCCTTCTCCTTCTCGATCTCGACCGGTTCAAGGGCATCAACGACGCCCTCGGCCACCATGCGGGCGACGAATTGCTCAAGGCGGTCGCGGAGCGGCTCGGCGAGGCGACCGGGGAGGACGACACGCTCGCCCGCCTCGGCGGCGACGAATTCGCCCTGCTGCAGGCAGACATCGCGTCCCCACGGGAAGCGGCGCAGCGCGCCGAGCGCGTCATCGCCCTCCTGGGCGATCCTTTCGTCATCGCCGGCGAGGAGATCGTGATCGGCGCGAGCATCGGCCTCGTGATCCATCCGACCGACGGCGACGACGTCGACAATCTCCTCAAGAAGGCGGATATCGCGATGTATCGCGCCAAGGCGGAAGGCCGCAACGCCTATCGCGCCTTCAGCCCGGAGATGATGGCGGCGGCCCAGGGCGGGATCGCTCTCGAGGCGGAGCTGCGGCGCGCTCTGCTCAACCAGGAATTCGAGCTGTTCTACCAGCCGCAAATCGACCTGCGCAGCAGCCGGATCATCGGCGCGGAAGCCCTGATCCGCTGGCGCCATCCGACGAAGGGCCTCGTGCGGCCGCTCGACTTCCTGCCCTTCGCCGAGGAGATGGGCCTGATCATCCCCATCAACGAATGGGTCATGCGCGAAGCCTGCCGCGAGGCCCGCACATGGCAGGAGATGGACCTTCCGCGCCTGCGAATCGCCGTGAACCTCTCCCCGGTGCAGTTTCGCAACCACGACATGTCGGCGCTCGTCACGGACATCCTCGAGCGCTCGAAACTCGATCCGAGCCTGCTCGAGCTCGAGCTGACGGAAAGCATCCTGATGAGCGATTCGGAGGCCGTGACCCGCGAGTTGCGCGAGTTGCGCCGCCTCGGGGTCAGCGTCTCCATCGACGATTTCGGCACGGGCTATTCCTCCCTCGCCTACGTGAAGAAATTCCCCGTCGACCGGATCAAGATCGACCAGAGCTTCGTGCGCAACATCGCGACCGATCCGAACGACGCCGCGATCGTGCGCGCCATCATCAATCTCGGCCACAGCCTCGGCATCGACGTCATCGCCGAGGGAGTGGACAGCGTCGAGCAGGTCGACATGCTGCGCACGGAAGGCTGCGAGGAGGCGCAGGGTTATCTCTTCTCCAAGCCGATCCCCGCCGAGGATTTCGTCGCCCTCGTGCGCGCCGATGCGATCGTCGCCCGCTCCGCCTGAGCGGCAGGGGCGGCGGAGGGCCGCGCCGCGATCCACCGCTTTCCGCTGCGTCGGCATGGCGGTTGGCGCCGATCCGCTCTATCCATCCGCCCCATGGATCTTCACCGACCCGATTCGATGCGAGGCGAAGCCGAAGCGCGCGGCGTTCTGCGCTCGGTCTTCGGCTACGCCGATTTCCGCCCCGGACAGGCGGACGTCGTGAACGCGGTGCTGGCGGGGCGCGACGTGCTCGCGGTCATGCCGACAGGCGCGGGCAAGTCCATGTGCTACCAGTTGCCTGCCCTGGTCCGGGAGGGGCTGACGATCGTCGTCTCGCCGCTCATCGCCCTGATGCGCGACCAGGTGGCGGCGCTGCGCAACTCCGGCGTCGCGGCGGGGGCGCTGAACTCCTCGAACGACGCCGAGGAAAATGACCGGGTCCGCGCCGCCCTCCGCGACGCGAGCCTGCGCCTCGTCTATGTCTCTCCCGAGCGGCTCGTGCAGGGGGCGACGGCGGAGATGCTGGCCCGCGCCGGGGCGCGGCTGCTGGCGATCGACGAGGCGCATTGCGTCTCGCAATGGGGCCACGACTTCCGTCCTGAATACGCGCAGCTCGGGGAGGTGCGCCGGCGTCTCGGCGGCATCCAGACGATCGCGCTAACCGCCACGGCGGATGTGGCGACCCGCGCCGATATCGTCGCGCGCCTGTTCGAGGACGAGCCCACCGTCTTCGTCCACGGCTTCGACCGGCCCAATCTCTTCCTGGCGATGGAGCCGCGCACGAATCGCGCCCGCCAGGTCCGGGCCTTCGTCGACAAGCATCGGGGCGAGAGCGGCATCGTCTACTGCTCCTCGCGCAAGGCGACGGAGGATCTCTCCGCTTCCCTGCGCGAGCACGGCGTTCACGCCCTCGCCTATCACGCGGGCATGGATCAGGAGACGCGCGGGCGCCATCAGGACATGTTCCTGCAGGAGGACGGGGTCGTCATGGTGGCGACGGTCGCCTTCGGCATGGGCATCGACAAGCCCGACGTGCGCTTCGTCGCCCACGCCTCGCTGCCCAAGTCGATCGAGGCCTATTACCAGGAGATCGGCCGCGCCGGGCGCGATGGGGCGCCCGCCGATACGCTGACGCTCTACGGCATGGACGATATCCGCCTGCGCCGGCTCCAGATCGAGGAATCGAACGCCTCGGACGAGCAGAAGCGCATCGAGCGCCAGCGTCTCGACGCCCTCGTCTCGCTCTGCGAGGCCCCCCGCTGCCGCCGCCAGACCCTCCTCGCCTATTTCGGAGAGACCTCGGAGCCCTGCGGCCATTGCGATCTCTGCGAGGGCGATATCCGCACCTTCGACGGGACCGTCGACGCCCAGAAGATCCTCTCCGCCATCGCCCGCACCGGCGAACGCTTCGGCGCGGAGCACATCGTCTCGATCCTCGCGGGCGAGGAAACCGAGGGGATCAGGCGGCACGGGCATGACCGGCTCAAGACCTTCGGCGTCGGAAAGGACCGCCCGAAGCAGGACTGGCGCTCGCTCATGCGCCAGATCTACGCCGGCGGCCTCGTCCAGGTGGCCCTCGACGATTACGGCCGCTGGACGATCACGGAGCGGGGCGACCGGGTCCTGCGCGGCGGAGAGAGCGTGGTGCTGCGCTCGGACGTGCTCAAGACCCGCGAGACCCGGAAGGCGCGCCGCGCCAGCGCCATTGCGGAAAGCGGCCTCGCGCCGGACGACCCGCTCCTGATGAAGCTGAAGGCGCTGCGCACGGAGCTCGCCCGGAGCGAGAACGTCCCCGCCTACGTGATCTTCTCGGACCGCAGCCTGATCGACATGGCCCTGCTCAAGCCCCGCACGCGTGAGGAGCTGACCACCTGCCACGGCGTCGGCCAGGCCAAGCTCGCCCGCTACGGCAAGGCGTTCCTGGGGGTCTTGCGGGCGGGGTAGAGACGCCGCCCTAGAATTGCGAATCTGATACTTATGGATAAAAGGTTGCATTCGATCGGTCACGCGCCGCCGGATAAGCGGCCAAAATTTGTTGACATATATGGCAACACTTTTAGAATTGAAGCGAAGCGGAACGTTGACCTCGATCGAGGTTCCTCTTGACGGCGACGACCAGAAGTGGCGACGGCTTTACGGTACGAACGACTTCGTCCGTTGGCTTGATGAAAAATTGCCGCTGCTGGAAACGACTGTCGTGGGAGGAGAAACGGAGCCATATGATCAGGTCGACGCCGTCTTCCATGAATACATCGTCGGAGAGCCGATGCAGTTCGACCGCCGGTTCAAGAAGCTGTCGCGGACACCTGATGAATACGTATGGCAGTTCAAGACGCCGGATATCCGGATCTTTGGATGGATCCCGATGCGCGACGCGTTCGTTTGCACATTCGGAGACATGAAGGACCGGATCGAAACTTTAAATCTCTACGGGCGCTACATCGCCCAGACGGTCTATGTCCGAAACGGTCTTGATCTCGACGAACCCAGATATGTCGCCAGTGCGGAGTATGACGATGTCCTATCAGATGCGTAACGACCCTCGGGCACGCAAGGCGGGGCGTTTCATTCATCGCGTGCAGAAGGAACTGCAGAACGCTTTCGTCGCCTCGGGCATGAAGCAGCAGGAGATCGCGGAGAAGCTCGGCGTCAATCGCTCGGTCGTGAACAAGCGACTCCTGGGCGAGGCCAATCTGACCCTGCGCACGATCGCCGACCTCGCCTGGGCGATGAATGCGAATATCGTCTTTGCGCTCAAGCCGGAGTTGCCGGTCGCCGGCCGGAACCACTTAGAGCCTTCCGGGGCGGTGAGGACGCTCGCCGAGTTCGCCCCGGAGACGACGCTGCATCAAAATGGGCCGTCGCAGGTCAGATACGAGACGGAAGATGCGTGAGCCCCACGGCGTAAGCCTCTTCTGCGACGACGTGCGCGAGGAGAAGGACGGGAAGCGGACCTATGTCGGCGTTCACGGACAAGTCTTGAATATCGAGACGACGAAACCGGCCGTCTTGCCGCGCCTCTGCATCGTCTCACATATCGTGCTTCCCGCAGATTTCGATTTCAGGACATTCCGCCACGAGCTCGTCAGACGGCAGGGGGACAAGGAGGAGACGCTGGGGCAATCCGTCCACGACGCCCCTCCTCGACCTGCGGCGCCCAGAAGCGCCGTCGCGTCGATCAAAGCAATCCTGGGGATGGAGTTCACGCCGTTCGAGATCACCGAAGAGTGCCGCCTTCTCGTCCGTGCGGTCTTCGACGATCTGACGATACCCCTGGGGACGCTCGCAATACGCTTTGCCGCCCCATCCCCCGACCAGCCGCAAACCCCGAATCCGCCGGCTGCGTAACCCTCTTCGAATTTGTTTGCGCGCTCCTATTCTCTTGGAGCGGGAAACCGAATAGATAGGGGCATAAGCCCACTATGCGGCGTGGAGTCGCGAACGGCCGGCGGGCATTTTGAAGCGGCAAGGTGAAGCAGGCAGGGTAAAGCGGGCAACGTGAAGAAAGTCTTCGTCAAGTCCTACGGCTGCCAGATGAACGTCTACGATTCCGAGCGCATGGCTGATGCGCTCGCGGCGGACGGCTATGCGCAGACGGATTCGGTCGAGAGCGCGGATCTCGTCATCCTCAACACCTGCCATATCCGCGAGAAGGCGGCCGAGAAGGTCTATTCCGAACTCGGCCGCGTGCGCGAGACGAAGGACGAGCGGGCGCGCGCAGGGCTCGAGACGAAGGTCGTGGTCGCGGGCTGCGTCGCACAGGCCGAGGGCGCTGAGATCCTGCGCAGGGCGCAGGTCGTCGATGTCGTCGTCGGCCCCCAGAGCTATCACCGGCTTCCGGCGATGATGCGCGAGGCGGGACGCAAGCGCGTCGTCGATACGGAATTTCCCGCCGAGGACAAGTTCGACCACCTGCCCCGGCTCGAGCGCGAGCGTATCCGGGCGCGCGGCGTCGCCGCGTTCCTGACGATCCAGGAAGGCTGCGACAAGTTCTGCTCCTTCTGCGTCGTTCCCTACACGCGCGGCGCGGAGGTCTCGCGGCCCGCGATGAAGATCCTCGACGAGGCGCGGCGGCTCGCGGATGCGGGCGTGCGCGAGATCACGCTGATCGGCCAGAACGTCAACGCCTATCACGGCGAGGGGACGGACGGCGCGGAATGGACACTGGCGCGTCTCCTGCGCGCGGTGGCGGAGATCGAGGGCGTGGCGCGGCTGCGCTACACGACGAGCCACCCCCGGGACATGGACGACGCGCTGATTTCCGCCCATCGCGACCTCCCGCAGCTGATGCCCTACCTGCACCTTCCCGTGCAGGCCGGATCCGACCGGGTTCTCGCGGCGATGAACCGCAAGCATACCGGCGACGAGTATCGCCGCATCATCGATAGGGTGCGGGCGGCGCGCCCGGATATCGCCCTGTCCTCCGATTTCATCGTCGGCTTTCCCGGCGAGAGCGACGCCGAGTTCGAGGACACGATGCGCCTCGTCGCCGATATCGGCTTCGCCTCGGCCTTCTCCTTCAAGTACTCCCCGCGCCCCGGCACGCCCGCCGCCGAGAGCGGCGAGCAGGTGGCGGAAGACGTCAAGTCCGAGCGGCTGGCGCGCCTGCAGGCGCTTCTCGACGAGCAGCGCCGCGCGTTCAACCACGAGACCGTCGGACGCACCGTCGAGGTCCTCGTCGAGAAGCCCGGACGGCATCCGGGCCAGCTCGGCGGCAAGTCCCCGTATCTGCAGGCCGTTCATTTTGACGGACGCGGCCATGCGATCGGCGATATCGTTCCTGTTCGGATAACCGAACGGGCCAGCAACTCGCTCTACGGCGAGGCGCCGTCAGCCGGTGGGCGCGATGACGCGGTCCCCGCCGCCACGGCTGCGGTCTCGGCCGCATGACACGAGGAGACACCCCGCTTGCGTGACAATGATGGCCGTCCTCGGGACGTTGCGGCGCGAGATGGCGGGTCGGCGCGCGGGAAGCGCATGGAAAAACCGATGAATTCGACGCATGCAGGAGTGGACGAAACCGCGCAGATTACCCTCACCTTCGAGGATAATCGGCTGGCGAGCCTCGTCTTCGGCAATTACGACCAGAATCTCGCCCATCTCGAGCGGCGTCTCGACGTGCTGGCCAACGCCAACGGCAATTGCGTCGTCGTGCGCGGCTCGCCGGAGGCGTCCGAGCAGGCGCGGCGGGTTCTCGAAGCGCTCTATGACCTTGTCGCGGAAGGCGGCACGGTGACGCTCGGCGATGTCGACGGGGCCATCCAGGAGACGGCGTTCCAGGGAAGCCTGTTCCCGGCCCCCGAGGACAAGCCCGCCGCTCCGACGGGAGGGTTCGAGAGCATCGCGACGCGCAGGCGCGGCGTGGTCAAGGCGCGCAACGCCGCGCAGGACGCCTATCTGCGCGCCTTGCGGCAGAACGAGCTCGTCTTCGCGGACGGGCCGGCCGGCACCGGCAAGACCTGGCTCGCCGTGGGCTACGCCGTCTCGCTGATGGAGGCCGGGCAGGTCGACAAGCTGATCCTCTCGCGCCCGGCGGTCGAAGCCGGGGAACGCCTCGGCTTCCTTCCGGGCGACATGCGCGAGAAGGTCGACCCGTATCTGCGCCCGATCTACGACGCGCTCTACGATTTCATGGAGGCGCGCCATGTCGAGCGCGGCCTCGCGACGGGCATGATCGAGATCGCGCCCCTCGCCTTCATGCGCGGGCGCACGCTCACCAATGCCGTGGTCTTGCTGGACGAGGCGCAGAACACCACCTCGATGCAGATGAAAATGTTTCTCACCCGTCTCGGCGAGAACTCGCGCATGATCATCAACGGCGATCCGAGCCAGATCGACCTTCCCCCGGGGCAGCGCTCCGGGCTCGTGGAGGCCACGCGCATTCTCGAGGGGGTGGAGGGCATCGGCCGGGTGATCTTCAAGGAAGGCGACGTGGTACGCCACGATCTCGTAAGGCGCATCGTCACTGCCTATGACAAGGCCGCGCGGGAAGCGCCGGCGCCCGAGCTCCGCCGCGAGGGGCGTCCGTCGTGATCACGCTCGATCTCTCGGTCGAGGCCGGGGACTGGGAGAGCCTCGGCGACGTGGCGGCGATCGCCGAGCGCGCTGCCGGAGCGGCCGGTGCGGTCATTCCAGCTGCAGCCCTTCCCCCCGAGGGCGGGGAATGCGCCGTTCTCTTCACCGATGACGCCGCGATGCGCGCGCTCAACCGCACCTGGCGCGACCAGGACAAACCGACGAACGTGCTCTCCTTTCCCGGAGGCGACCATCCCGGCGGGCCGGGGCCCCGCCATCTCGGCGACATTGTCCTGGCTTACGAGACAGTGGCGCGGGAAGCGGCCGAGGAGGGCAAGCCCCCCGCAGAGCACGTCAGCCATCTCATCGTGCATGGCATTCTGCATTGCCTCGGCTATGATCATGAATCCGATGCGCAGGCGGAGGAAATGGAGGCGTTGGAAATCGCGGCCCTGAAGGAAATCGGCATTGCCGACCCTTACGCGGATCATGCGGCGTAGCGCGCCGCCGGAACCGGACATGCTGCGAGAACCAGGCGAAAATCGAGAGCCATGAACGACGGTCGAAGTCACGAGGCGGGTCGGCCCGCCGAAATCTCCCCGGAATCCGAAGCGGAGCCGGAGGAACGTCATGCCGATCGCGAAAAGGCGAACGGTACCGGAAGCGAACCCTGGTTCGAGCGGATGCTCGGGCGGTTCGGCCTGAGATCCCGCGATTCGATCCGCACCGATCTGGAGGGCGTGCTCGCATCCACCGCCGAGAGCGAAGGCTTTTCGGCGCAGGAGCGGGCGATGCTCAAGAACGTGCTGCGGTTCCACCGCACGCGCGTCCACGACGCCATGGTTCCCCGCGCCGACATCGTCGCCGTAGCGGGCGAGACCAGCCTCGGCGAATTGCTGCGCATGTTCCGCACCGCCGGCCATTCCCGCCTGCCCGTCTACGGCGAGACGCTCGACGACCCGAAGGGCATGGTCCATATCCGCGACTTCCTCGACTATCTCGTCGCGCGCGCGGAGAATGGCGGCGGAAGGCGGCGGCGGGTGAAGACGATCGAGGCGCTCAGCCTCGGCAATATCGATCTTTCCGTCACGCTCGCGAGCGCGAAGATCCTCAGGCCGGTGCTCTTCGTTCCCCCTTCCATGCCCGCCGTGGAACTCCTCGTGCGCATGCAGTCGACGCGCACGCACATGGCGCTCGTCATTGACGAATACGGCGGCACGGACGGCCTCGTCTCGATCGAGGATCTCGTCGAGCTCGTTGTGGGCGATATCGAGGACGAGCACGATCTCGCCTCCGCGGCCATGATCGAGCGCGTCGAGGAGGATACCTTCGTCGCCGATGCCCGCGCCGATCTCGAGGAGGTCTCGGAGGCGATCGGCGTCGACCTCACCTCCGGCGACCTCGCGGAGGATGTCGACACCCTCGGTGGATTGATCGTCACCCTTGCCGGCCGCGTCCCGGCCCGCAGCGAGCTGATCGCGGGACCCGACAACCTCGAATTCGAGATCCTCGACGCCGATCCCAGGCGCCTCAAGCGCGTGCGAATCCATAGACGCGATCCGCGCGCGAAATTCGGGAGCCGGCTCGTGACGATCAAGCCGTCCGGTGATAAGCAGCCGCCAACGGCTTCGGCGGGCGAATCACCCGACCGGCCGTCCGGGGACACGGACATGCAGGAACGCGCGCCGGCGGCGGAAAAGGAAACGCGGGAAATCCCCGGAGGAACTCCGGAGGAGCAGCGGGCCCAGGCGCAGGCTTTGCCCGCGCAGCAACCCGAAACCGGGAACGAGGCGGAAAAGAAAAACGACGCGCAATGACGAGCCTCGCTCATAGCGTCATCCTGAGCTGGGGATGGCGGCGCGCGGCGATCGCATGGCTCGCGGGCGCGATTGGCGCGCTGGCAATGCCGCCCTTCGGGATTTTCCTTGCCCTCGTCGTTTCGCTCTGCGTCGCGGTCTGGCTGCTCGACGGCGCGGGAGGGCGGCGCCTCGGCGGCGCGCTTGCGGCGGCGGGGATCGGCTGGTGGTGGGGCTTCGGCTACTTCGTCGCGGGACTGTGGTGGCTCGGCGGCGCGTTCCTCGTCGAGGCCGACCGCTTCGCCTGGGCGCTGCCGCTCGGCGTGCTCGGCCTGCCTGCGGCGCTCGCGTTCTTCCCGGCGCTCGGCTTTGCCGCCGCGCGGCTCCTATGGTCTCCCTCCGCCTGGCGCATCCTCGCCCTCGCCGCCGGGCTGTCCCTCGCGGAATGGCTTCGCGGGCACCTCTTCACCGGCTTCCCGTGGAATGTGCTCGGCATGTCGCTGGGGCAGAATATCTGGACGATGCAGATCGCCGCCATCGTCGGGCTCTACGGGATGACGGTGTTCGCCGTTGCGATCGCAGCCGCGCCTGCCACCATCGTCACCGGCAAGACCGGCCCGCAACGTATGCTCCCCAGCGCCCTCGCTGTGGCGGCCTTCGCCGGGCTGGCGCTCTTCGGAATTGCCCGAGTTCCGGGCGGCCCGAGCCCCGAGGTCGACGATGTGCGGCTGCGGATCATGCAGCCGAACCTGGCGCAGGACGCGAAGTTCAACCCGGACAATCGCGAGGAGATCATCCGGCGCTACTTCGAGATCAGCGACCGGGCGACCTCGCCGCAATCCTCGGGGGTCGCCGACGCGACCCATCTGATCTGGCCTGAATCCGCCTTTCCCTTCCTTCTCCACCGCGACGCCCGCGCGCTTGCGCAGCTGGCGGCTTTCCTCCCGCCGGGGGTGACGCTGATCACCGGGGCGGCGCGGGTCGAGGAAGGGCTCTTCGATGACAGCCTCCGCTTCTACAATGCGATCCAGGCGATCGACTCGGACGGAACCATCCTCGCCACCTATGACAAGGTGCACCTCGTCCCCTTCGGAGAGTATTTTCCGGGAGTATTCGACGCGATTTTACGTAGCGTCGGGCTGCGCGAATTCGTGAATGTTCCCGGCGGGTTCGAGGCCGGCGAAAGACGCGTCGCGCTCGACGTCCCGGGGCTCCCCGCGATAGCACCCGGGATCTGCTATGAAGCCATCTTCCCGGGCGCGGCCACTGCGGAAGGCGCGCGGCCCGGCTTCATTCTCAACGTCACGAACGATGCCTGGTTCGGCGACACTCCGGGACCGCGCCAGCACTTCGCCCAGGCGCGCCTGCGCAGCGTCGAGGAGGGGCTGCCTCTGGTCCGCGCGGCCAATACGGGGATCTCGGCGGTGGTGGACGGCTATGGGCGGATCGTCTCGGCGCTGCCGGTCGGGGTGGAGGGCGTGATCGACGCAGCGCTCCCCGCCGCGACTGAATCGACGCTCTTCAGTCGATTTGGGAATAGCATTTTCTGGTTGCAGTTCTTATTCTGCGTTTCAGCGGCGTTCGTTGTTCGCGTGCGCGGTCCGCGGGGCGTTTGATCGGGGCAGATGCGTGGCCCATTGTTGCGCTACTTGCGGTACGCTACGGGAAGCCGGCAGCGGGCTGCAGATGGGGGCGGGCCGGCAGTCAGGGGGGAAGGCAGTTGGTTGACAAGATCGTGAAGAAAAGCCCGAATCCGATCGACTCGCATGTCGGCAGCCGCGTCCGGATGCGGCGGATGATGGTCGGCATGAGCCAGGAGAAGCTCGGCGAGGCGCTCGGCCTGACCTTCCAGCAGGTCCAGAAATACGAGAAGGGCACCAACCGCATCGGCGCGAGCCGCCTGCACCAGATCGCCGCTGTCCTCGGGGTGCAGATCGAGTTCTTCTACGAGGGTGCGCCGCATGCCGAGGGCCAGATCGCGGGCGGCTTCGCGGAGGCTCCCAATCCCCCCTACATGACCGACTTCCTGTCGACATCGGACGGGCTGCAGCTCATGCGCTGCTTCGTGCGCGTCCGCGACCCCCGGGTGCGGCGCCGGATCGTCGAACTCGTCGAGGCCTTCGCGGACGCGGAGGAGCCGGAGGCCTGAGCCCGGCGCGACGCGACGCGCCCGCAGCGTTCGGTATTCCGAACAAATTCCGTATGTCGGCTTGACCTGCCGCCACCACGGTGGCAGAAACGCCTTCGTTTGACAGGGGCCGCGATGCCCTTCCCTTTCACATGCGAGGACGTTGGCCGTGGCGCGATCCCATTATCTTTTTACCAGCGAATCCGTTTCCGAGGGCCACCCGGACAAGGTTTGCGACCGGATCTCGGACGCTGTCGTCGATGCCTATCTCTCGGAAATGCCCGAGGCCCGCGTCGCCTGCGAAACGCTTGCCACCACGAACAAGGTCGTGATCGCCGGCGAGGTTCGCGGCCCCGCCACGATCACGAAGGACTACGTGGCGCATCTCGCCCGCCTCGCGATCAAGGATATCGGCTACGAGCAGGAGGGCTTCCACTGGGCCAATGCCGATGTCGAGGTCCATCTCCACGCGCAGTCCGCCGACATCGCCAAGGGCGTCGACAGCGAGGGCGCGGGCGACCAGGGGATCATGTTCGGCTATGCCTGCCGCGAGACCCCGGAGCTGATGCCCGCGCCGATCCTCTACGCCCACAAGATCCTCAAGACCCTTGCCGAGGCCCGAAAGAGCGGCGAATCGAGGCTTCTTGGGCCCGACGCCAAGAGCCAGGTGACCGTGCGCTACGAGAACGGCCAGCCGGTCGGCGTCACGCAGATCGTCGTCTCCACCCAGCATCTCGACGAGAATCTCTCCTCCCATGACGTGCGGGCGATCGTCGAGCCCTATGTCCGTCAGTCGCTGCCGGAGGGCTGGATCGCGCGGGACTGCGTCTGGCACATCAACCCCACCGGCGCCTTCGTCATCGGCGGCCCGGACGGCGATGCGGGCCTCACCGGCCGCAAGATCATCGTGGACACCTATGGCGGCGCGGCGCCCCACGGCGGCGGCGCCTTCTCGGGCAAGGACCCGACCAAGGTCGACCGTTCGGCGGCCTATGCGGCCCGCTACCTCGCGAAGAACGTGGTCGCCGCCGGGCTCGCCTCGCGCTGCACGCTGCAACTGTCCTACGCGATCGGCGTCGCCAAGCCGCTCTCGATCTACGCCGACCTCCACGGCACCGGCGAAGTCGACGAGGGCCGCCTCGAGGACATCCTGATGCAGATCATGGATCTGTCGCCGCGCGGCATCCGCACCAAGCTCGGCCTCGATCGTCCGATCTATGCCCGCACCGCCGCCTACGGCCATTTCGGCCGGGAGCCGGACGCCGATGGCGGCTTCTCGTGGGAGCGCGTCGACCTCGCCGACCAGTTGCGGTCCTCCTTCTCCTGAACGGGTCCCGCCGCATGCCGCAACCCGCCGAAGCGAGCGGCGGCGCCTTCTTCGGGCGCCGCAAGGGAAAGCGCTTGCGGGCCGGTCAGGAGACGCGCCTCGAGGAACTTCTCCCGCGCCTGCGGCTGCCGGCCGGAGACGGACCGATTTCGGCGGAGGCGCTTTCGGCCATGTTTCCGGGCGCGCCCAGGCGCTTCACGCTCGAGATCGGCTTCGGCGGCGGCGAACACCTGGCGCATCGCGCCCGTGAGGAGCCCGATTGCGGCTTCATCGGCTGCGAACCCTTCGTCAATGGGATGGTCAAGCTTCTCGCGGCGATCGACGAGGGGCCGATCGACAATGTCCGGCTCTGGGACGACGACGCGGCCAGGCTCCTGCCGCGCCTGCCCGCCGGCATGTTCTCGCGCGTCTACCTTCTCTATCCCGATCCCTGGCCGAAGCGCCGCATGCGCAAGCGCCGCTTCGTCTCCCGGGAAAACCTTGCGGAGATATCGCGGGTTCTCGCCCCGGGCGGCGAATTCCGCTTCGCGAGCGACATCGATGATTATGTCGGCTGGACGCTTGCGCGCACGGCGGCGGAGCCGCGCCTCCGCTGGACGGCCTCGCGCGCAGACGACTGGCGCGAACCTTTCGCCGGCTGGCCGGGGACGCGCTACGAGGCGAAGGCGATCCGCGAGGGCCGACGGCCCTCCTACCTCACATTCGTCCGCGTCTGACGGTTGGCGGCCATTTCCGCCGCGCGCTTCTGGCTCGCCTCGCGAACCTTCAGGAAGTGGACGACGCGTTGCGCCGTCGTCGGCTTGAGCTGCTCGAACGTATCGCGGGCGCGCTTCAGGAGATGCGGCTGCTCGCCTTCCTCGCCCCGCAGCTTCAGGATCTTGCGCAGTGTCGGCCAGGACCATTCCTGCGCACGCGCGACGACGAGGAGCAGTTCGGCCTCGCTTTCCCGGAACAGGCGCTCAGCCGCGTTGAGCGACAAGCCGGCGAGCATCGAGATCGCGCAGACGCATTCCTCGAACTTCTCGTCCGTGGCGAATGTCAGCACATCCTCTTCCGTCAAGGGGCGCTGCGCGCTGATCGCGCCGACGACCTCCATCGCGCGGCTGTAGTCGCGCTGGCCGGGAACGACGGCCGCCTCGACCCGCAGGGCGCCGATCTCGACCGCCTGGTCGAGGGCGGGCGCTTCCATCGCGGGAAGGCTGTCCGAAAGCCGGCGGCGCGCCGCTTCCTTTGCGATGGCCACGAGCTGGCGCATCTGGTCGCCGGTGATGTCGTCGCGCCGGTCGAGAAGCAGGCGCAGGGCGTCGTCGGCGCGGGCCCTGTCAAGAAGCGCGGCCATGCCCCCTTGCGAGAACCGTGCGCCGGGATTTCCCGCCACCGCGTGGGCCACCACCCGGTCGCCGCGCTTCACCAGGACATCCGTCACTGGCTCGGTCAGAGTCTCGCGCTCGGAGATGGCGAGCATGTGGTCGCGGCCCTTGGCGAGGGCGACGGCGACAAGATCGTCGTCGGAGAGCCGTTCGGACCGGACGAGAATGGGGCGGGCGACGGCGATTTCGTCATGGGCGAGGGAGCGGACCACGCCCCGCGGCGCGCGGGGGGCATCGGCGAGGCGCTCGGCCAGTTCCACGCGTGCGCCGGTTTCGATGGCCGTGGCGAGACGGGCGATGACGACGTCGAACAGATCGATCTGTTCATCGCTCAGGCGTTCGGTATCCCGCAAGAAAAGATCGGTCACCCGACGCAGGTGCTCCACCCGCCTGCCGGACGGGCTCCGCGAGATCGCTTCTTCAAGGTCCTCGATCAATCCGTCCACCGCTGTTTTCTTGTTTCGGCGTCAGGATAGTGACGATTCGTCACCGAAGCGTTTAGTCCATCGCGTGCTTTGTCCGCGAGCAAGCTGCGGCTAAGCGGTGTCGGCAACGCCCGCAGGTCATGAGCCGCCCGGCGGACGCCGTGCGTCAGCCGTCGGCCGGATGCAGGGCCTTCTCCCGCTCCCGGCCCAGCCGGACGATGTTGCGCGCGGTTTCAGGGCTCAGGTGACGGAAGGCGTCGAAGGCGCCGTCGAGCATGATCCTGTTCGACCTCCGGCCGGCTTTCGCGACCAGCATCAGCCGGAACGTCTCCCAGTCGAACCCGGCGGCGCGCACGATGAAAAGAAGCGGATCGTAATGGCTGGCGTGATAGGCGCGCGCAACCATATGGACCGGAAGCGCGGAGAGCTGGGCGAGCGCAACCAGCGCCTCGTCGACCCTGCCGCCGTTGAGCATCTCGACAATATCCGCCTCGCTCAGCGGCGACTTCCATGCGCGCTGCGCGACCGCTGCGCTGGCCTGTGCATAATCGTCGAGCAGGACGCGGGAGCTCATGTCGCGCACGGCGTCCGCTGCGACGTCGTTGATCGTCGTATCCACGAGTTCCGCCGTCTCGGAACTCGTGTCCGAACGGAAGATCTCGCGCACCTTTTCCCGCGCGATCTCGACGAGGATCGCCATTTCTCGCGGCGGAATGTCGCACCGGGCCTGCAACATGCGCTGAAGGATCACGTCGTGCCGCGCCTTTTCGAGCAGTTCCCCGAATCCGGTTTCGGAGAACCGGGCGCCGTCGTTCTCGGCAACCTGCCTGACGACGTCGCTGTCGCCGCGGCGCACGAGGATGTCCGTCACCCGGGCGCTCAGGGAGCTTCGCCGCGACATGGCGCGCAGGTGCTCCTGGCCCCGCCGCTCGGCCAGATCCACGAGGTCGTCCTCGTCGAGGCGCGGCGACCTCTCGATCACGGGCGCGGCGACTTCGGCGTTTTCGTCGAAGGCGAGTTCACGCACGGTTGCCCTGGGCGCACCGGCATGGTCGGCAAGCTTCTCCGCCAGTTCGACGCGCACCCGGAACTCGATGCCTCGCGCCAGCCGAAGGATGACCTCGTCGAAGATCGCGACATGCATGTCCGGAAGTGTCTCCCCCTGCGCGAGGAACAGGTCGGTGACGCGCTGGAGCGTCTCGCTGCGGCGCGCCGGATCGCCGCTTGCAACCACCTGTTCGATCTCGCTTGCCAGTGAAGACAATCTGTTCATGAGGCATCCCGCATCGCGCAACGGGAGCCAGACTATGGCGCGTTCATGAGGATTTGGTTGCCAACATCCGGCAAATCGCAATCCCAGGGTGCTTTTTCTGCTTCCGTTTCATGCAAAGGGCACTTGAAATCGCTGTCGAAGAGGGCTAGGTAAGCGTCGTCAGCTCTAGTCGTGGTGCTCAGCGCCGAGTACGGGAGTGGGCCCGCCCGGGTCCGCTCCTTAATTGTTTTTGCGCCCTGACGCGCCGCGAGCGGCGTATGACCACGAGCGGTTTGGAACGGAAGATGGCCGACGTCAACGAACAGCGCCTCATCAGGGAATCGGGAATGGCCGCACGCGTGGCGACCATCGTCGAGCCCGTGATCGTCGATCTCGGCTATCGGCTGGTGCGCGTCAAGATCACCGGAACGAACGGCTGCACCGTGCAGATCATGGCCGAGCGCCCGGACGGGCTGATGAGCGTCGAGGATTGCGAGACCGTCAGCCGGGCAGTGTCGCCCGCCCTCGACGTCGACGATCCGATCGATCGCGCGTATCATCTGGAAGTCTCGTCGCCGGGAATCGACCGGCCCCTGGTTCGCGCGAGCGATTTCGATCGCTGGGCCGGCTACGATGCGAAGGTCGAGATGGCGGTCCCCATCGACGGCCGCAAGCGCTTCCGCGGCCTCGTCAAGGGTTCCGATGGCGAGGACGCCCTGCTCCTGCTGCCGGCTGCGCAGGAGGGCGTCGAGACGCTGATGCGCCTGCCCATCGGGGATATCGGCGAGGCGCGGCTCGTCCTGACGGACGAACTGATCCGCGAATCCATGCGCCGGGGCACCGCCCCGTCGCCGGAAGGCGCGGACGAGACCGAGGAATTCGAGGCCGAGGAGGAGGACTCCGAGGCTGCGGACGACCTGCAGGAGCAGGCCGGACCGCTCAACGACAACGCGAAAAAGTTCACGAAGGAGTGACCTCGATGGCCATCAGCGCCAACAGGCTTGAGCTCTTGCAGATCGCCGATGCGGTCGCCCGGGAAAAGGTCATCGATCGCCAGATCGTCCTCGCGGCGATGGAGGACGCTATCCAGAAGGCCGCGCGCTCGCGCTACGGCAGCGAGACCGAGGTCCGGGCGGAGATCAACCCGCGCACCGGCGAGATCGCGTTGTCGCGGCTCCTCCTCGTTTCCGACGAGGTCGAGAATGTCGCGACGCAGATCTCCGTCGAGGAGGCCCGCCAGCGCAATCCGGCGGCCCAGGTCGGCGACTACATCGCCGAGACGCTGCCGCCCTTCGATTTCGGCCGTATCGCCGCGCAGTCCGCGAAGCAGGTGATCGTGCAGAAGGTGCGCGACGCGGAGCGCGACCGCCAGTTCGAGGAATTCAAGGACCGCATTGGCGAGATCGTCAACGGCGCGGTCAAGCGTGTCGAGTACGGCAACGTCATTGTCGATCTTGGCCGCGGCGAGGCGATCGTCCGGCGCGACGAGCTGATCCCGCGGGAGACCTTCCGCCCCGGCGACCGCATCCGCGCCTATGTCTACGATGTGCGCCGCGAGGCGCGCGGGCCGCAGATCTTCCTGTCGCGGACGCATCCGCAGTTCATGGCGAAGCTCTTTGGGCAGGAAGTTCCCGAAATCTATGACGGCATCGTCGAGATCAAGGCGGTCGCCCGCGATCCCGGTTCGCGCGCCAAGATAGCCGTGATCTCCCGCGACAGCTCGATCGACCCCGTCGGCGCCTGCGTCGGCATGCGCGGCTCCCGCGTTCAGGCGGTCGTCGGCGAGTTGCAGGGCGAGAAGATCGACATCATCCCCTGGTCCCAGGACGAGGCGACGTTCATCGTCAACGCGCTCCAGCCGGCGGAAGTGGTCAAGGTCGTGCTCGACGAGGACAGCGAGCGGATCGAGGTCGTGGTTCCCGACGACCAGCTCTCGCTGGCGATCGGACGGCGCGGCCAGAACGTGCGCCTCGCCTCCCAGCTCACCGGCTGGGACATCGACATCCTGACGGAGGCCGAGGAATCCGAGCGCCGCCAGAAGGAATTCAACGAGCGCACCGAGCTCTTCATGGCGGCGCTGGACGTCGATGAGGTCGTGGGTCAGCTCCTCGCCTCCGAGGGCTTCCGCACCATCGAGGAGCTCGCCTATGTCGAGCCCGCCGAAGTCGCCTCGATCGAGGGCTTCGACGAGGAGACCGCCGCCGAGATCCAGATGCGCGCCCAGGAATATCTCGACCGGATCGAGGCCGAGAACGATGCGCGCCGCCAGGAACTCGGGGTGCTCGACGAGCTGCGCGAGATCGATGGCGTCACGACGGCGATGATGGTCGCGCTGGGCGAGAACGACGTGAAGTCGATCGAGGATCTCGCCGGCTGCGCGACGGACGATCTCGTCGGCTACACCGAGGGGCGCGGCCAGGACGCCGTGCGCCATGCGGGCTTCCTCGACGCCTTCGAGCTCTCGCGCGCCGAGGCCGAGGCGATGATCATGGACGCGCGCGTCAAGGCGGGCTGGATCGAGGCTCCGGTTGCGGATGAGGAACCCGGGGAGAGCGAGGGCGAAAGTTCTGGCGAAGTGTCGGACGAGGTTTCGGGCGAAGTCTCGGGCGAAGTCCCGGAAGCCATGGCCGAACCCGCGGATGCGGCGGCTTCCCAGGAGCGCGAGACCTGATCCGGGACCCGTGCTGCGCGAGGCGAGAGAAGCAAGACGGGAAGAAGGAGAGATCGACGCGTGCCGCGTAAGGAACCTCACCGCACCTGCATCGCCACGCGCGAGGTGCGCCATCCGGACGAACTCATGCGCTTCGTCTTGAGTCCGGACGGAATCGTGGTTCCCGATCTCAAGAGGAAGCTCCCCGGCAGGGGGGTCTGGGTGAGCGCCCGGCGCGAGGCGCTGGAGACGGCGATCAGGCGCCGCCTCTTCTCCCGCGCCTTCAGGACCGAGGCGACGGTCCCACGCGATCTCGCCGACGCCGTCGACGCGGCGCTCGTCACCGATTTGCGGCAGGCGCTTTCGTTTGCCAACAAGGCCGGACAGGTGATCACCGGCTTCCACAAGGTGGAGGCGGCTCTCGGTTCGGAATCGATTGTGGCGCTCATCCATGCAGCCGAGGCTGCGGAGGACGGGCGGCGCAAGATAGCCCAGGCGTTGCGACGACGCCCGGGTGGAGACCTCCGGTCGATTCCGGTCATCGATCTGATGGCCGGGGAAGATTTGGATTTGGCTTTGGGCCGGTCTCGTGTGATACATGCAGCCCTCGTCGCGGGCGCTGGAAGCAAGGGCTTCCTCGAGCGCTGGCGGCGGCTATGCGTTTTTCGCGGATCCATCGCCATGGCGGACGCTCCTCTGGACGAGGGCGAAGGCCTTGACGGTAACGAACCCGCAGGATTGTGAGCGGAATGTCTGATACGAAAACCCCGGGCGACAAGACGATCCATGTCTCGTCCCCCAAAACGCTGACCTTGAAGCGTCCGATCGAACAGGGCACGGTGCGCCAGAGCTTCTCGCATGGCCGCAGCAAGCAGGTCGTGGTCGAGAAGGTGAAGCGTCGCGTGCTGGGACCCGGCGGCGAGAGCAAGGACGCGCCCGCACCGGCCGCGCCCCCTCCCGCTCCGCAGGCCGCCCCGAGCGCGCCCGCAGCGAAGTCGCAGCCGCCGCGCGGACCGGCCCGGCCGGGCCGCGGCGCGGGCGTTGTCCTGCGGACGCTGAGCGAGAGCGAAATCGATGCGCGCGCAGCCGCCCTTGCCGACGCGAAGCGTCGCGAGGAGGAAGAGCGCAAGCGCGCGGCCGCCGAGGCCAAGGAACGCGCCGAACGCGAGGCGCGCGAAAGCGCGGAACGCGAGGCCGCCGAGGCCCGCAAGCGCGACGAAGAGGACCGCCGGCGCCAGGAAGAGGAGCGCAAGCGGCGCGCCGAGGGCGAGGCCAGGCGTCGCCTCGACGGTGGCGGAGCGCCCCCGTCGCTGGAATCGCGCGAGCCCGCGCCCGTCGACACAGCATCCGCCCGTCCCGGCGTCATCATACGCGACAACCGCAAGCCGCCGAGCCTCGACGACCTGGCGCGTCCCGCGCCCGCTCCCGAGCCCGAGGCCCCTGCGGAAGCGGCGCCTGCCGCCCGTCCTGCGCGTCCAGCCGCGGCGACCCCGCCGGCCGCCCGCGCTCGGGCCGAGGAAGCCGAGACGGAGGCCCCGCGCGGCGCCCGCAAGCCGGGCGGCGCGGCGAAGCCCGTCGCGGTCCCCAAGACCCCCAAGGTGGCCGGTGACGACCGCCGCCGCGGCCGGCTCACGGTGACGAAGGCGCTCGCCGGAGACGAGGAGCGCACGCGTTCCGTGGCCTCCTTCCGCCGGCGCATGCAGCGCCTGACCGGGCAGCGCAACAACGAGCCGAAGGAAAAGATCTCCCGCGAGGTGATCGTCCCGGAGACGATCACCATCCAGGAGCTCGCCAACCGCATGGCCGAGCGCGCGGTCGACGTGATCCGCCTGCTGATGAAGCAGGGCGCGATGCACAAGATCACCGACATCATCGACGCAGACACGGCGCAGCTCGTGGCCGAGGAAATGGGCCACACGGTGCGCCGCGTCGCCGAATCCGACGTCGAGGAAGGCCTGTTCACCGAGCAGGATGCCGATGCGGACCAGGTCACCCGGCCCCCCGTCGTCACGATCATGGGCCATGTCGACCACGGAAAGACCTCGCTGCTCGATGCGATCCGCAAGACCAACGTCGTCTCCGGCGAGGCGGGCGGCATCACGCAGCATATCGGCGCATACCAGGTGGCGAGCCCGAGCGGCGGCAGGATCTCCTTCATCGACACCCCGGGTCACGCGGCCTTCACCGCCATGCGCGCCCGCGGCGCGAAGGTGACGGACGTGGTCGTTCTCGTGGTTGCCGCCGATGACGGGGTCATGCCGCAGACGATCGAGGCGATCGCCCACGCCAAGGCGGCGAACGTGCCGCTCGTCGTGGCGATCAACAAGATCGACAAGGCGGACGCCAATCCGCAGCGCGTGCGCACCGAGCTCCTCCAGCACGACGTGCAGGTCGAGACGATGGGCGGCGACACCCTCGAATTCGAGGTCTCCGCCAAGACCGGCGATGGCCTCGCGGAATTGCTCGAGGGTCTCCAGCTCCAGGCCGAAATCCTCGAGCTGAAGGCCAATCCGGATCGCCCGGCGGAAGGCACGGTCATCGAGGCCAAGCTCGATCGCGGCCGCGGCCCCGTCGCGACGGTCCTCGTCCAGCGCGGAACGCTGCGCACCGGCGACATCGTCGTCGCCGGCGCCGAATGGGGCCGCGTGCGCGCCCTGATCAGCGATATCGGCGAGCAGGTGAAGGAGGCGGGTCCGTCCGTCCCGGTCGAGGTCCTCGGCTTCAACGGCACTCCCGAGGCGGGCGACCGCGTCGCGGTGGTCGAGAACGAGGCCCGCGCCCGCGAGGTCACGGAATACCGTTCGCGTCAGAAGCGCGACCGACTCGCGGCCCGCACCGGCGGCGCGTCCCGCTCGCTGGCGGACATGATGCGCGACCTCAAGGAAGGGGCTGGCCGCAAGGAATTCCCGCTCGTCATCAAGGGTGACGTGCAGGGCTCCGTCGAGGCCATCGCCGGCGCGCTCGACAAGATCGGCAACGACGAGGTTTCGGCGCGCATCATCCATGCGGGCGTCGGCGGCATCACCGAATCCGACGTCACCTTGGCGGAAGCCTCCGGGGCGGCGATCATCGGCTTCAACGTCCGCGCCCACAAGGAAGCGCGGGAATTGTCCGACCGCACCGGCGTCGAGATCCGCTACTACAACATCATCTACGACCTCGTGGACGATGTGAAGAAGGCGATGTCCGGCATGCTCGCGCCGACCCTGCGCGAGGAGCGTCTCGGCGAGGCCCAGATCCTCGAGGTGTTCAACGTGTCCAAGGTCGGCAAGGTCGCCGGCTGCCGCGTGCTCGACGGTACGGTGCAACGCGGGGCGCATGTCCGCCTCATCCGCGACAACGTGGTTATCCACGAGGGCAAGCTCAGCCAGCTCAAGCGCTTCAAGGACGACGCGCGCGAGGTTCTGGCCGGGCAGGAATGCGGCATGGCCTTCGAGAACTACCAGGACATGCGCGCGGGCGACGTGATCGAGTGCTATCGCGTCGAGGAAATCCAGCGCACGCTCTGACGCGTCCATCCCTGCGGCCGCGACGCTTTTCGGGGCGTCGCGGTCCTGCCGCGCCCGCGCCGCGACGTCCAAACCGTCGCGATGCGGCTTTCCGCCGTTCATGAGGCCGGGCGGCTTTCCCTTTCATCGACCAGCAGGCGGAGGCGTCGCATGCCGAAGCGTATCGAACCCACCGGCCCGTCCCAGCGCCAGCAGCGCGTCGCGGAACTCATCCGCCACGCGCTGGCGGAGGTGCTTCAGCGCGGCGACATCGCCGACGATGTGCTCGCGACGCATATCGTGACCATCCCCGAGGTCCGCATGTCGCCCGATCTCAAGCTCGCGACCGCCTATGTCATGCCGCTCGGCGGGGTGGACGAGAAGCCGGTTATCGCAGCGCTTGAGCGCCACAAGAAGCTGCTTCGCGGGGAGGTGGCGCGCCGCGTCAACCTCCGCTTCGCGCCGGACCTGCGCTTCCGCCGCGACGAGAGCTTCGACGAGGCCGCGCGCATCGATGCGCTCCTGCGCTCCGAGGAGGTGCGCCGGGACCTCGAATCCACACCCGATGGCGACGAGACCGAAACGCCCGAGGGCGAGACGGACGCCGATCGTTCCTGACAAGGCAGAAGAAGACATGTCCGATCGTTCCGGTTCAGACAACGACGCATCGCGCGACGGCGAAGGCTCGCCGCCGCAGGCTCGCCGCCAGGGCGGCCCGCGTCACCCGCGCAGGGGCCAGCGCCAGGGAGACCGTCCGCGCCGGCGCGACGTCAATGGCTGGGTCGTCCTCGACAAGGGCGTCGGCATGACCTCGACCCAGGCCGTGGCGATCGTCAAGCGCTCGCTCAATGCGAAGAAGGCGGGTCACGCCGGCACCCTCGACCCCCTCGCCTCGGGCCTTCTCCCGATCGCCCTCGGCGAGGCGACGAAGACCGTTCCCTTCGTGATGGACGGGCGCAAGGCCTATGTCTTCACCGTGACCTGGGGCGTAGAGACCGATACCGACGATGCGGAGGGCCGGGTGATCGGGCGCACCGACATCGTGCCCGAGCGGGCGCAGGTGGAGGCGCTGCTGCCCCGGTTCACCGGCGCGATCATGCAGGTTCCGCCGCAATATTCCGCGATCAAGATCCAGGGCGAGCGCGCCTACGACCTCGCCCGCGACGGCGAGACCGTGGAACTCCAGGCCCGCCCCGTCGAGATCGACCGGCTCTCGCTCATCCACCACGCCGACGACAAGAGCGTCTTCGAGGCGGAATGCGGAAAGGGGACCTATGTCCGGTCTCTCGCCCGCGACCTCGGCCGCGCGCTTGGCTGCCTCGGCCACGTCACCGCCCTTCGCCGCACGCGGGTGGGGCCGTTCACCGAGGACATCGCCATCGACGTCGCCGATCTCGAGGCCGTGGCCGAAGCCGCCGCCGCGCCCGGGCCGCTCGACCTCGAGGGGCTCGTGCAGCCGGTGCAGATCGCGCTTGAGGGGCTCGACAGCGTCTCGGTGACGCGCGAGGCGGCAAGCCGCCTGATGCGCGGGCAGTCGATCATCCTGCGCGGCCGCGACGCCCCGAGCGAGGGACAGCTCTACGCCACGCTCAACGGCGTCCTCGTCGCCGTCGGCCATGTGGAGAACGGCGAACTCGTGCCGCACCGCGTCTTCAATCTCGGCGCCTGACCGGTTCCCGGCTGACGGAAGATAGTGCTGGATTTCGGAACGGTTTGGAGTATGGTGCGCGCGCCTGCCCCAATCCGTGGAGCGGGCCGCTCGCGTGCGACCATGCTGGACGACATCCCGGCATCGCCGCTTCCGCGAATGAACGCGTGCCAGCCCGACATGTGGATGGGGACGACGCCGGAACCGGCCCGCCTCATCCGTGGGGCCGGCGATTCAAGCCCTGTTTGAAAGGAAGACACGATGTCGATCACGGCCGAGCGCAAGGAAGCGCTGATCAAGGAATACGCCCAGAAGCCCAACGATACGGGCTCGCCGGAAGTTCAGGTTGCGATCCTCACCGAGCGGATCACGAACCTGACCGAGCACTTCAAGAGCCATGCGAAGGACAATCACTCCCGCCGCGGCCTCCTGAAGCTCGTCTCGCAGCGCCGTTCGCTGCTCGACTACCTCAAGAGCCGCGATGACGCCCGCTACCGTTCGCTGATCGAACGCCTGGGCATCCGCCGCTGACGCGCAGGCGTCCCGCCGAGAGGCCGGACGCTTTCGCTTTCTGCCAGCCGGGAGACGGGAAGCACGGCTTTCCGTTCCGGCGAAAGGGGCGGCCGATCGCGGCCGCTCCTCGACCGAGAAGGCCCGACGATGACCATGGCAGGATCGCCGGGGGCTTCGCGCCGGGGCGAGAGCCGCCGGATCGCCGAATGGAAGCCCCTCGCCGTCTTGCTCATGGCATCGACCGGACCGTCAATGACATGAAGGCAATGACGATATGTTCGATACTCAACGCGAAGAACTGATCTGGGCCGGCCGCAAGCTGGTCCTCGAAACGGGCAAGGTCGCCCGCCAGGCCGACGGCGCGGTCGTCGCGACCTACGGGGACACCACGGTGCTGGCGACGGTCGTCGCCGCCAAGGAGCCCAAGCCCGGGATCGACTTCCTGCCGCTCACGGTGAACTACCAGGAGCGCAGCTACGCAGCCGGCCGCATCCCCGGCGGATATTTCAAGCGCGAAGGCCGCCCGACCGAGAAGGAGACCCTCGTCTCCCGCCTGATCGACCGTCCCATCCGCCCGCTCTTCCTCAACGGCTGGCGCAATGACACGCAGGTGATCGTCACCGTCCTCTCGCACGATCTGGAGAACGATCCGGACGTCGTCGCGATGGTCGCCGCCTCCGCGGCGCTCACCTTGTCGGGCGTGCCCTTCACCGGTCCGGTCGGCGCGGCGCGCGTCGGCTATATCGACGGCGGCTACGTGCTCAACCCGCCGCTTCCCGACATGGAGAACACGACCCTCGACCTCGTCGTCGCGGGAACCTCCGACGCCGTCCTCATGGTCGAATCGGAAGCCAGGGAGCTCTCCGAAGACATCATGCTCGGCGCGGTGATGTTCGGCCACAAGCATTTCCAGCCGGTGATCGACGCGATCATCCGCCTCGCGGAGAAGGCGGCCAAGGAGCCGCGCGACTTCACCCCGGAGGATCTTTCCGAGGTCGAGAAGGCAGTCCTCGAGATCGCCGAATCCGATCTGCGCGCCGCCTATCAGCATCGGGTCAAGCAGGACCGCTACGCCGCCATCGACGCCGCCAAGGCGAAGGTGGTCGAGGCGCTCCTTCCCGCCGACGGCGAGCCGAAATTCAGCCCCGAGCTGGTCAAGGCGACCTTCAAGGAGGTCCAGGCCAAGATCGTGCGCTGGGCCATCCTCGACGACGGCATCCGCATCGACGGCCGCGACGTGAAGACCGTGCGTCCGATCGTGTCGGAAGTCGGCGTGCTCCCCCGCACCCACGGCTCGGCGCTGTTCACGCGCGGCGAGACCCAGGCGCTGGTCGTCGCGACGCTCGGCACCGGCGAGGACGAGCAGTTCATTGACGAGCTGGAGGGCACCCGCAAGGAGCGCTTCCTGCTGCACTACAACTTCCCGCCCTATTCCGTCGGCGAGACGGGCCGCGTCGGCTCCCCCGGCCGCCGCGAGATCGGGCATGGCAAGCTCGCCTGGCGCGCGATCCGTCCGGTCCTGCCGCCGGCGCATGAATTCCCCTACACGCTGCGCGTCGTCTCCGAGATCACCGAGTCGAACGGTTCGTCCTCGATGGCGACCGTCTGCGGCACCTCGCTGTCGCTGATGGATGCGGGCGTTCCGCTGCGTCGCCCTGTCGCGGGCATCGCCATGGGGCTCATCCTCGAGGGCGAGCGCTTCGCGGTCCTCTCCGACATCCTCGGCGACGAGGACCATCTCGGCGACATGGACTTCAAGGTCGCCGGGACGGCGGAGGGCGTGACCTCGCTGCAGATGGACATCAAGATCGCCGGCATCACCGAGGAGATCATGAAGATCGCCCTCGACCAAGCCAAGGGCGGGCGCGACCACATCCTCGGCGAGATGAACAAGGCCCTGACCGCGCCCCGCGCGGAGCTGGGCGAGCACGCCCCGCGCATCGAGGTCATGAAGATCCCGACCGACAAGATCCGGGAAGTGATCGGCACCGGCGGCAAGATCATTCGTGAGATCGTCGAGAAGACGGGCGCGAAGATCAACATCGAGGACGACGGCACGGTCAAGATCGCTTCGTCGGACGGCAAGCAGATCAAGGCGGCCCAGAACTGGATCCGCTCGATCGTGGCCGAGCCCGAGAAGAACGAGATCTACGAGGGCAAGGTCGTCAAGGTGATGGAGTTCGGCGCCTTCGTGAACTTCTTCGGTTCGCGCGACGGTCTCGTCCACATCTCCGAACTCGCGCCGCAGCGCGTCGCCAAGGTCACGGATGTCGTCAAGGAAGGCGATGTCGTCAAGGTGAAGTTCCTCGGCACGGACGAGCGCGGCAAGGTGCGCCTCTCGATGAAGGTCGTCGACCAGCAGACGGGCGAGGACATCACCGAGAAGCTCAAGGCCGAGCGCGCCGCCGCCGGCGAGCCGGAGGAGCCCGAGGGCGAGCGCCGCGAACGCCGCGAGCGCCGTCCCCGCCGGGACTGATCACCTCCGGAGGCGTCAGGACGAGGGGCCCGCGGCGAGAGTCGCGGGCCTTTCGCTATTCGGTGTCGCCCTTCGTTCCGCATGGGGCTGGAGAGGCCCGGTTTTGCAGGCGCGCGTCATCGGAGCCCGACAGGATTGGCGGGACCGGCACGCGCGCAGACTGTTCGACGTATTGACCTGACAGACAAAACGTATGATGGCATTGCCACTCCCTTTGTCGGCGAAGTGGACCAACGCGATGATACATGGCACGACGGAAACAGCGCCCGGCGCGCCCTCGACGAGACGCACGGCCAAGGCGCTCAAGACCGCACAGGCGCTCGTGTTCATCGGGCTGGGCGGCTGGTGCGTGCTGGACCCCCAGATGGTCGAGACCCTGTCGCTCCGCGAGGAATATCGCCATCTCAGTCCGACCTCCGCACTGCTCCTGCAATGCTTCGGCGCGCAGGCGGTTCTGGTGGGATCGCTGACCCTCCTGTCCCGTTTCACGGCGACGACGTTCCTGATCTTCGGGCTCCTGGCCTCGATTCCCTTCTTCGTCTTCAACGTCTGGTTCGTCTGGGTGAACCCGATGTTCACGAGCTGGATGCTTCTGGATTTCGCCGGAAACCTGAGCTTCTTCGTGATCGGCATTCTTGGCTGGCGCCTCATGCGGGACGAGAGAGAGCCGGTTTGATTTCACCATCACGGGGATTGCCACCCCCTCTCTCGCTCCCCCTGGCCTGCCCTTGCGTCAGGTTCAGGTCGAATTAACGGATGGGGGCGTAGCCTTTCCTGCGTTCTTCTGCATGAATAGGCAGGTTTTCGACATGCGCGCCAGTGATATGCCACGAGAAACCTCTCCGCTCCGACTCTTGCCCCTCCGCTCCTCGCTCGATGCTCGCGCGCAGCCTGCCGCCGGGGAGAGCGGATCAGGGCGGCAGCTTGCCGGCAGCCTCGGCGCGATCTCGCGCCGCGTCGCCTTTGTGGCCGTCGCGGCCTTCCTGTTGCTCGGACCCGCCCCGGGGCAGCTCTTCGGGGCCCATTCGTTCTTCCTGCGCGAGTGGATCATGTTCGCCGGAGTCGGCGTCGGCATCCCAAAGGGCGTCTTCACGCTGCACACCGCCGACGGCGCCGCCCTGCCGCTCACGCCGACCCAGGTGGTGGGGGTGACGGCCTATCCGCAGATCCGGCACTATCTGTTCGACAAGCGCGTCTTCGAGGATGCCGACATCAAGCTCTTCGCAGGTCGCGTATGCGACCAGGCGCAAGAGGGGGAGCGCCTCTCCTTCGAAGGGTTCATCGGCACGCGCCTTGGATGGCGGGCGGTCTCCGTCGATGACATCTGCGCGCTTCCCGATCCGGTCGAAGCAACGGACGAGGGGAGCGCGCCATGACCGCAACCGATCGGATCGCCTCGGCGCTGCCGAAGTTTCTCGCCTGGGGACCTGACTTCGTCGGCTCGACGCGCCCCGCCGCGCTGATGCGCATCGGCATCGCCCTGATCATCTTCGCCCGGTTCGGCGCTGAAGTCTCGCTGTTTAACGCCACGAGCTCTTCGGGCGTCGCACTGGGGCTGGCGTTCTTCATGGTCGCGACGATGATGTTAGTCGGCTATATGTCGCGCCTCGCGAGCGCGATGACCGGGCTTGCCCTCCTCGGAATGTACTTCATCGGCGGGGCGGCCCTGGCCGTGCCCGGCTGGGCCCATCATCATGTCTATCTGCTCGCGATCGCGTCTATCCTCCTCGCCCTGACGCCATGCGGGGCCTCCTATTCCGTCGACCGGCTGCGTGAGCTGGGGCATGGCGGGGCGCCGCCCGAGCGTGGCTACCTCTGGGGCCAGAGGCTGATCGCGCTGCAGCTTTCCGCCCTCTATTTCTGGACGGCCGTCGACAAGACCGACTGGGCGTTCCTGTCCGGGCAGCGTCTCGAGCAGATCTTCGTCTGGACCTATACGGGGCGCGCCCTCGAACTCTTCCTCATCTGGCCGCCGCTCCTCGCCCTCCTGTCGATCATCGTCGTCGCCGTGGAATACTGGCTCGCCGTCGCGATCCTCGTGCCGCGCTGGCGGCGCTTCGCGCTGCCCGTCGGAATCGGGCTCCACGGGACTTTCTACCTTCTCCTGCCGGTCGATACCTATTCCATCACGGCGATCACGCTCTATCTGGCGCTGCTCGACCCGGACGCCGTTCATCGCTTCATCGACAGGATCCAGGGCCATGGCGTCGCTGCGCATCGTCTATGACGGGGACTGCCCGTTCTGCAGCCGCTATGTGGCGCTGATGCGCCTTCGCGAACGTCATGAGGTGGAGCTCGTCGATGCCCGGCGCGAGCCAGAGAAGGCGCGCGCCTACGGGCTCGACCTCAACGAGGGAATGATCGTGGATCTGGACGGCGAGGTGCATCACGGGGCGCGGGCCGTCTCGCTGCTCTCGCGCCTGTCCCGCCGCCCGGGGCCGCTCTCTTCCGAACGGATCGCGGCCCTTGCCTATCCGGTGATGCGGGCGGGGCGGAACCTGACCCTGCGGCTCCTCGGCCGCGAGCGGATCTGACTGCCCGCGGCGCGGGAAGGCCGGCTAGGCCAGGACCCCGTGGCAATGCTTGAACTTCTTGCCCGAACCGCAGGGGCAGGGCTCGTTGCGGCCGACCTTGCCCCAGGTGGAAGGATCGTTCGGGTCGCGCTCGGCGGGAGGCACCGTCGCCGCCGCGGCGGCGGCAAAGCCGAGTCGCGAGGCAGGGGCTTCGTCGCGCTCGAACTCGTTCTCCCCGGTCGTCGGATCCATGTGCTGGGCGTGCATCGTCGGCAGTTCGGGCGGCGGCGGCGGCTGCTGGAAGACCACCTCGATACGCATCATCTGGCTCGTGACCTGCTCGCGCAGCCGGCCGATCAGCGCCTCGAAGAGCTGGAAGGCCTCGGACTTGTACTCGTTGAGCGGGTCGCGCTGGGCAAGCCCGCGCCAGCCGATCACCTGCCGCAGGTGGTCGAGGGTGACGAGGTGTTCGCGCCAGAGATGGTCGAGGCTCTGCAGCAGGATCTGCTTCTCGACATAGGTCATGACCTCGGGCGTGTTCTTCTCGATGCGCCCTGCATAATGCGCATCGGCGGCGGTGCGCAGGCGCTCGCGCATCTCCTCGTCGGCAATCCCCTCCTCCCTGGCCCAGTCGGCGACGGGGACGTCGAGGTTGAGGAGCCTGACGACATCGGCCGAGAGCCCCTCGATGTCCCATTGCTCGGGATAGGCGTTCTCGGGGATGTGGCGCGACACGAGATCGTCGACGACGCCGTGGCGCATGTCGTCGATCGTCTCGCGCACGCTCTCCTCGGCCATGAACTCGCGGCGCTGCTCGAACACGACCTTGCGCTGGTCGTTCATGACGTTGTCGTATTTCAGGATGTTCTTGCGGATGTCGAAGTTGCGCGCCTCGACCTTCGACTGAGCCTTCTCGATCGCCTTGTTGATCCAGGGATGCGTGATCGCCTCGTCCTCCTCGAGGCCGAGCTTGGTCAGCATGCCGTCCATCCGGTCGGAGCCGAAGATGCGCATCAGGTCGTCCTGCAGCGACAGGAAGAACTTCGAGCGGCCCGGATCCCCCTGGCGTCCGGAGCGGCCGCGCAGCTGGTTGTCGATGCGCCGCGATTCGTGGCGCTCCGTGCCCATCACGTAGAGGCCGCCGGCATCCTTGGCGCGCTGCTTGAAGACCTCCGTCTCCGTGCGGATCGCCGCCTCGCGCCGCGCCCGCTCCTCCGGATCCTGAACGTCGACGAGCTCGCGCTGGATGCGCATGTCGGGATTGCCGCCGAGCTGGATGTCGGTGCCGCGGCCCGCCATGTTCGTCGCGATGGTGATCGCGCCGGGCACGCCCGCCTGGGCGACGATGAAGGCCTCCTGCTCGTGGAAGCGCGCGTTGAGCACGGCGAAGCTCTTCGTCGTCGTCCCGTTGCGCGCCGCCTCGTAGAGGGGCTCCAGCGCCTTGACGTCCTCGAAATCGATCAGCTTGAAGCCCTCTTTCGCCAGCAGGGCGGCGAGGATCTCTGATTTCTCGATCGAGGTGGTGCCCACGAGCGTCGGCTGGCCCTTCGCGGAGGCTTCCGTAATCTCGCGAATGATGGCGCGGTACTTCTCGTCGACCGTGCGATAGACCTCGTCATATTCGTCGAGGCGTGCGATCGGCCGGTTGGTGGGGACCTCGACGACGTCGAGCTTGTAGATGTCCGCGAACTCGTCGGCTTCGGTCAGCGCCGTGCCGGTCATGCCGGCGAGCTTGCCGTAGAGCCTGAAATAGTTCTGGAAGGTGATCGAGGCGAGCGTCTGGTTCTCGGGCTGGATCTGCACCTTCTCCTTCGCCTCGAGCGCCTGGTGCAGCCCCTCGGAATAGCGCCGGCCGGGCATCATGCGGCCGGTAAACTCGTCGATGATCACGACTTCGTTGTTGCGGACGATGTAGTCCTTGTCGCGGGTGAACAGCGCATGCGCCCGCAGGGCCTGGTTGACGTGGTGCACGAGCGTCGCGTTCTGCGCGTCGTAGAGGTCGCCCTCCTTGAGCAGGCCCGCCTCCGAAAGCAGGCGCTCCATGTGCTCGTTGCCGGCCTCGTTGAGCGAGACCGCGCGCTGCTTCTCGTCGAGATCGTATTCCTCGCGCGCCAGCTGCGGAACGAGCGCGTCGATGGCGACATAGAGGTCGGAACGGTCGTCAATCGGGCCAGAAATGATCAGCGGCGTGCGCGCCTCGTCGATGAGGATCGAATCGACCTCGTCGACGATCGCGAAATTATGCCCGCGCTGGACCATCTGCGCGAGGTCGTACTTCATGTTGTCGCGCAGGTAATCGAAGCCGTATTCGTTGTTCGTCCCGTAGGTTATGTCGCAGGTATAGGCTTCCTTGCGCTGCGCATCGTCGAGGCCATGCACGATGACGCCGACGGACAGCCCGAGGAAGCGGTAGACCTGTCCCATCCACTCGCTGTCGCGGCGGGCGAGGTAGTCGTTGACGGTGACGACGTGGACGCCCTTGCCGGCGAGCGCGTTGAGATAGACGGGTAGCGTCGCGACGAGCGTCTTGCCTTCGCCCGTCTTCATCTCCGAGATGCCGCCCTCGTGCAGCACCATGCCGCCGATCAGCTGGACGTCGAAATGCCGCTGCCCGAGCACCCTCTTCGCGGCCTCTCGGACCGTCGCGAAGGCGGGAACGAGCAGATCGTCGAGCTTCGCGCCCGCCGCCACCTGACCCTTGAATTCCTCCGTCCGGGCGCGCAGCGCCTCGTCGGAAAGCGCCGCCAGCTCCGGTTCGAGGGCGTTGATCGCCTCTACGCGGGGGTAGAAGGATTTCACGCGGCGATCATTCGCCGAACCAAAGAGTTTCTTCGCGAGAGAGCCGAACATGGATACCCGTCGTCAGATCGAATTCGAAAGCGCCTTGGGCGCGTCGTACATTTAGTCACTGATGCGCGCGACTAAAAGGCGAGGCGCTTTTCGCACGGTTTTCTTTCCGCGCCAACTGCCGCGACTGTCAAGCCGTAACCGAAGCCGAGGCATGAAGCCGGGGCATCGCGCGCCGGAAGAACCTGCAAGCCGGCGACGGGTTCCCCATCCCGCCCGTCACGGCGGATTTCCGCGTCGAGGGTTGCGCTTTCTGATCATTTGCCCCACCTAACGCGCATGGCGTAGCGCGTATGGCGACACCGCCATCCGCCCGTCCCGGCAGCCTTGCAAAAGGATGAAGCTGTCGGGCGCCTTCGTCCGCTTCGGCCGAACGGCGTTTCGTCTCACTGCGTTTCAAGGAAAGCCGATGTCCTCTCGTCCGTACTCTCTCCGCCGGCATGGCCTCGCCCTCGCCGTCTCCGCCTGCCTCGCATTTCCCGCCCTCGGCGCCGTGCACGCGCAGGACGCCGACCCGGACAAGGTCGTCGCCCGCGCCAACGGGGTAGAGATCACCGAGGCCGATATCGCCATCGCCGCCGAGGATCCCTCGCTCTCGCTCCCCGACATGGGCGAGGCGCAGCGCCGCGACCTGATCATCGGCTATCTCATCGATCTCAAGATCGGCGCAAAGGCCGCGGCCGAGGCCAATGTCGACGAGAGCGAGGATTTCGAGCGCCGTCTCGGATATTTCCGCGAGAAGCTGCTCCTCGACACGTTCCTGCAGCAGCGCGTCGAGGAGGCCGTGACCGACGAGGCCGCCCGCGCGCTCTACGACGAGACGGTCTCCAGCCTGGAGCCGGAGCAGGAAGTGCGCGCCCGCCACATCCTCGTCCCCGAGGAAGCCGAGGCGAAGGCGCTCGCCGAGCGAATCGCCGCCGGAGAAGATTTCGCCAAGCTGGCGGAGGAGGCGTCGCAGGATCCGGGTTCGAGCGCGCGCGGCGGGGATCTCGGCTTTTTCACGAAGGAGCGCATGGTCGCCCCGTTTGCCGAGAAGGCCTTCGAGCTCGAGCCGGGGCAGGTGTCCGAGCCAGTCGAGACCCAGTTCGGCTGGCACATCATCAAGGTCGAGGAGCGGCGTGAAAAGCCGATTCCGGAATTCGCCGAAATGCGCCCGCAGATCGACAACTTCCTGGCCCGCCGCGCCCAGCAGGAGGCAATCCTGTCCCTGCGCCAGAGCGCCGAAGTCGAGCGTCTCGACCGTCCGGCGACGCCGGAAGCCGCCCCGGGCGCCGCTCCGGGAGCCGCCCCCGAGGCGACGCCGCAAGCGCCTGCCGCCCAGTAAGCATCGGCGTGTTCCGGAAGGGGCGTGGCGGTCGAACCCGCCGCGCCCTTTTCTTTTGGGCTCTCTCCATGCGATAGCTTGCGCCGAAGCAACCATCGCGGACCGCCCCATGTCTGATACCGTTTCTCCCCTCGCGCCCCAATCCTGGCCGGCCATGCCTCCCGTCGCCGGAGTATCGATGGCCACGGCCGAGGCGGGCATCCGCTACAAGGGCCGCACCGACGTGCTGTTCATAGGCTTGCGCGAAGGCACGAGCGTCGCCGGCGTCTTCACCCGCTCGAAATGCCCATCCGCCGCCGTCGACTGGTGCCGCGCCCATCTGGGCGGGGGATCCGCCCGCGCGCTCGTGGTGAATTCAGGCAACGCGAACGCCTTCACCGGCATCAAGGGCAGCGCGGCGGTGGCGCGGACCGCCGACATCGCCGCCCGCGCCGCCGGATGCGCCCCGCAGGAGGTGTTCATTGCCTCGACGGGCGTGATCGGCGAGCCGCTCGACGCCACCCGCTTCGAGGGCGTGCTCGAGGATTGCGCAGCCCGCGCCGTCCCTGACGCCTGGGAGAGCGCGGCCCGCGCGATCATGACGACCGACACTTTCCCCAAATACGCGACCCGGACCGCGCTGATCGGGGAGACGCAAGTCACGATCAACGGGATGGCGAAGGGCGCGGGCATGATCGCCCCGGACATGGCGACGATGCTGGCCTTCGTCTTCACGGACGCGGCGATCGACCAGGCCGCCCTGCAGCCGCTCCTGCGCAAGGGCGCGGACTCGTCCTTCAATTGCGTCACCGTGGACGGCGACACCTCCACCTCCGACACCCTGATGCTGTTCGCGACCGGCGCCGCGCAGGAGCGCGGAGCCCCCCGGATCAGCGAGCCCGGCGATCCGCGCCTTGCGGATTTCGCGCGTGCGCTGACGGACCTGCTCGAGGAGCTGGCGCAATGGGTGGCGAAGGACGGGGAGGGCGCGCGGAAATTCGTGACCGTGCGCGTCACCGGCGCGACGAGCGATCTCTCGGCGCATCGCATCGCCATGTCGATCGCGAATTCACCCCTCGTGAAGACGGCGATCGCGGGGGAGGACGCCAATTGGGGGCGGGTGGTCATGGCCGTCGGCAAGGCGGGCGAGCCCGCCGACCGCGACCGCCTCGCGATCAGCTTCGGCGACATCCGCGTGGCGGTGAACGGCGAGCGCGACCCCGCCTACAGCGAGGAGCAGACCTCCGCCTATATGCGCAACGAGGACATCGTGGTGGGGGTCGATCTCGGCCTCGGGGCGGGAACGGCGCGGGTCTGGACCTGCGACCTGACGAAGGCCTATGTCGAGATCAACGGAGACTACCGGTCCTGACGCGCGCGGCGGGGCGGGAGTCGCGCTCCCGCCCGCCTCCAGCTGCCGGTCGGCCTGAGGCTCAGCTGCATTCCTGCTGCGCGCGGCGCATCGCCGCGGTGAAGCCGCTGAGGGAATAGATGTCCGTCGTCTCGTTGCCGCGCGCCGAGGTGACCTTCAGTTCGAGCTGACGGCCCCGCACGAAGGCGTCGACCACGCGGCTCTCGTCGGCGGCGTTCGCCACCCAGGCGTTCTCGCCCCTGGTGACGAAGGAGAAGGATGCTCCGTCCACCGTGCCCGTCGCGTTCTGCCCCTCTTGCGTCGGGAAGCCCATCACGACCGCGATCTCGTTCGAGATGTTTTCCGAGGGACGGAAGGAGACGAAGATATACCCTGCCCCGCGCCGCAATTCAGCGGGGAGGCGCTCACGGGGCTGCGAGAGCGCATAGCAGATCTTGGCGCCGCCGGCATTGGCGGTATAAGCGCCCCAGTCGCCGAAGGTGCCGAGGAGAACGGCTTGCTGGCCGGCCTGCGCGAAGGCTCCCGTCGTCGCTCCCGCGAGAGCGAGGGAGATGACGGCAAGCCCTGGTGCGAAGCGGCGGAGAAAGCTGGAAAGAATCATGACGCTGACCTTGGAACGTTGGTGTTTATCGCCTTGCGGCGAGCACTGCTTGCGGTTCGCCACTAGATTGTCCTGAAAAGGGCAAAAATACGTTAACCTTGGCAGGTTTGTTCGTTTCGCATTGCAGTAGGATGTGAACCGCCCTAATTTCGAGCCTCCGGGACCGTGCCCAGGCGGCCCCTCCCGGGTCGAAGAATCGAGGATGCTTTTGCTCTCGCCCGGCGAGCTCGCGGCGCTAGTCGCAAGAATCAACGAAACGCGCGACCGTAAAGCGTTCGCGCGATTATTCGACTATTTCGCGCCTCGCCTGCAATCATATCTCGTCCGCCAGGGCGCGGACGCGGCCCTCGCCGAGGAGATCACGCAGGATACGATGGTGATTCTCTGGCGCAAGTCCGCGCTTTTCGATCCCGCGAAATCCTCCCTCACCACCTGGCTGTATCGAATCGCGCGCAATCGCCGCATCGATCTCCTGCGCCGGGACCGGACGACCCTCGTCGAGCCGGATGATCCCGTCTTTGATGTCGTCGACGAAAGCGACATCGAGGGGGAAATGGACGCAGCGCAGCGCGAAGCCGCGGTGCGAGTCGCGATGAAGGACCTTCCCGACGAGCAATCCTCGCTGGTGCGCCTCGCCTTCTTCGAAGGGCTCTCTCACAGCCAGATTTCCGAGATGACGGGGCTGCCCCTCGGCACCGTCAAGTCGCGCATCCGCCTCGCCTTCACGCGATTGCGGCGTACGCTCGAATCGGGCGGCGTCGTCGAAGCACGATGAGAAAGCCTGCATGAAAGCCGTCCTCTGCCGCGCATACGGCCCGCCCGAATCCCTTGAGATCGCGGAAATCCCGGTGCCTGATCCCGCTCCGGGAGAGGTTCTGGTGCGGGTCCGCGCGGCGGCGCTGAATTTCTTCGACACGCTGATCATCGAGAACCGCTACCAGTCGAAGCCCGACCTCCCCTTCTCTCCGGCCGCCGAGTTCTGCGGCGAGATCGCCGCCATCGGCGAGGGGGTCGGGGGCTGGAATCCGGGCGAGCGCGTCAGCGGCCATATGGGCTGGGGCGCGGCGCGGGAATTCGTGACGATCGCCGCGGACCGGCTCGCCAGGGTGCCGCAGGACCTGCGCGACGAGCAGGCGGCCGGGCTCGCCGTCACCTATGGAACGACGATCCACGCGCTCGTCGACCGTGCCGCGATCCAGCCCGGCGAAACCCTGGCCGTGCTGGGCGCCGCGGGGGGAACCGGAATCGCCGCGATCGAGATCGGCAAGGCGCTCGGCGCGCGGGTGATCGCCTGCGCATCCTCACCGGACAAGCTCGCCCTCGCCGAAAGCTGCGGCGCGGACGACCTCGTGGACTACTCGTCCGAAAACCTGCGCGAACGGCTGCGCGAACTGACGAAGGGCGAGGGCGTCGACGTGCTCTACGATCCCGTCGGGGGCGACCTCGCCGAACCGGCGCTGCGCTCGATGGGCTGGGGCGGACGCTACCTCGTCGTCGGATTTGCGGCGGGCGCGATCCCGCGCATCCCGCTCAACCTGCTCCTGCTGAAGGGCTGCGACCTGCGCGGCGTCTTCTGGGGCGCCTTCTGCAAGCGCGAGCCGAAGCGTCAGGCCGAGCACATGGCGACCTTGTTCGACTGGGCCTCGCGCGGGATCATCTCCGCGCATGTCGACGCGGTGTTTCCCCTGGAGGAAACGGCGCGCGCGCTTCGCCTCATCGCGGACCGGAAGGCGCGCGGCAAGATCGTCATCAAGCCCTGATCACGCTTCAGCGCGAATCGCCTGGCGCGCCTTCCTGCGGTGCTCGTCCGTGATCGCGCTCGCGACTGCGGCAATGGCGGCGGCCATCACGGCAGCGTCGTCGGTATAGCCGAGCAGCGGCAGAAAATCGGGCACGATGTCGACGGGCATGAGGAAATAGGCGAGCGCGCCGAGGAGGATGAGCTTCACGCGCCGCGACGTGTCCTGGTCCGAAACGCAGTACCAGGCCGCGAGAAGATCCTCGGCGAAGGGCAGACGCCGCCCGAGGGAGCGCGCCTTCTTCCACGAACCGCGCAGGACGCTTTCCTCATCGCGCACGCCCCGGCGAATGGCTTCCATTTCTTCCTTGGTGAAGACCTTGTCGAACCCGTCGGCCATCCTGTTGTCCTCGTGTAGCTCGATCCCCGTTTCCGGGGAAACCTGTCAGATAGGCGCTGCTCGGCCTGCCGCCCATGGTGCCCGCACAAAAAGCCTCTGCTCAAATTCGTACGAGCGGGGCATTTGCCCCGCTGGTCCGATGTCGTAAAACCACACGGCATCGGGAGGAAAACCATGAAACTCGACAACAATACGGCGGCGATCGTCACCGGCGGCGCTTCGGGACTGGGCGAGGGCACCGCGCGCATGCTCGCGGAGAAGGGCGTCAAGGTCGCGATCTTCGACATGAACGCGGAACGCGGGGAAGCTGTCGCGAGCGAGATCGGCGGGGTCTTCTGCCGCGTCGACGTCACTGACGAAGCCTCGATCGACCAGGGCCTCGCCGCCGCCCGCGCGGCGCACGGCGTCGAGCGCATCCTCGTCAATTGCGCGGGCGTCGCGCCGGGCAAGCGCACCGTCTCGAAGAAGCGCGACACCGGCGAATTCGTGGCGCACGACATCGCGAGCTTCGCGAAGGTGGTTCAGGTCAACCTGGTCGGCACCTTCGCCATGACGGCGAAATCCGCCGCGGGCATGGCCGGGCTCGAGCCCGTCACCGGAGACGGAGGGCGCGGGGTGGTGATCTGCACGGCCTCGGTCGCCGCGCAGGACGGGCAGATCGGGCAGGCCGCCTATGCCTCCTCGAAGGCGGGCGTCGTCGGCCTGACGCTCCCCGTCGCCCGGGATCTCTCGGGCCTTGGCATCCGCGTCATGACCATCCTCCCCGGCCTTTTCGAGACGCCGATGTTCGCGAGCGTCCCGGAGGAATACCGCAAGACGCTCGAAGCGGGCGTGCCCTTCCCGTCGCGCCTCGGCAAGCCGGCGGAATACGCGAAGCTGGTGGCCGCGATCATCGACAACGACATGCTCAACGGCGAGACGATCCGCCTCGACGGCGCGCTGCGCATGCAGCCGAAATAGGCGCACGATCCGAGGTGGCGGCGGGGGCGTCCTGTGATATCCGTATCCGGACGCATCCCCGCCGCCGGAGCCTCGCAAGCCCTTGCATCCCCAGATCATCGATCCGCAACTCGTTGACCGTGACGCGGCTGCGGCCGCGGCGAAGCAGGCGGCGCCGCGGCGGGCGCTCGTCGGCTGGGTGATGTTCGACTGGGCGGGCCAGCCCTTCTTCACCCTGATCGCCACCTTCGTCTTCGCCCCCTATTTCGCCGCCTCGGTCGCGCCCGATCCCGTCACCGGCCAGGCCTGGTGGGGCTTCGCCACCGGAGCGGCGGGGGTGATGCTCGCCCTGCTCTCCCCCGTCCTCGGCGCGATTTCGGACGCGACCGGCGCGAAAAAGCCCTGGATCGCGATCTTCGGCCTGCTCCTCGTCCTCGCCTCGTCGACGCTCTGGTTCGCCACGCCGGGAGCCTCGACCGGAATGATCCTGCTCGTGCTCGCGGCCTATGCGCTGGCGACCGTCGCGGCGGAGCTCGCAGCCGTCTTCAACAATGCAATGATGCCCACCCTCGTCCCCCCCGAGCGGCTCGGACGGCTATCGGGAACGGGCTGGGCCGTGGGCTATCTCGGCGGGCTGGCCTCGCTCGTCGTCGTCCTCGGCTTCCTCGCTGCGAGCCCCGAGACGGGCCGCACGATCCTCGGCCTCGAACCGCTTTTCGGCCTCGACCCGGCCATGCGCGAGGGCGACCGCATCGTCGGCCCCCTGACGGCGATCTGGTTCGCCGTCTTCGTCCTGCCGCTCATGCTGTTCACGCCCGATCTCGCGCGCTCGCGCACGGGCTTGCGGGAGGCAACGCGCGAAGGCTTCGCGCGGCTCGCCGGAACCATCCGCGAGGCGCGCGCGGAGCCCTCCGTCTGGCGCTTCCTCCTGGCGAACATGGTCTACCAGGACGGGCTCGTGGCGCTCTTCGCCTTCGGCGGGATCTACGGGGCGGGCGTCTTCGGCTGGACCACGATCGAACTGGGCCTGTTCGGGATCATGCTGACGATCACCGGCACCGCAGGCGCGCTGATCGGGGGCAGGCTGGACGACCGGCTCGGGCCGAAGACGGTGATCGCCGGCGCGCTCGTCCTCTTCATCCTCGTCTGCATCGGCATCCTCTCGCTGGGGCGCGAGCACATTTTCTTCATCGTGCCCGTCGCGCCCGCGGAAGGTGCCGGGCTCTATGCCGGCGTTCCGGAACGGATTTTCCTCGGCCTCGGCCTCGTCATCGGCGCTCTCGCCGGGCCGCTCCAGGCCGCGTCGCGCAGCCTGCTCGTGCGCATCGCCCCGGAGGGGGAGGCGGGGCGCTATTTCGGGCTCCTCGCGCTCTCGGGAAAGATGACGTCCTTTGCCGGGCCGATCATCGTGGCGGTCGCGACGACGCTCGCGGGGACGCAGGCCGCCGGCCCCGCCGTGCTCATCCTCTTCTTCGGGGCGGGGCTCGTCCTCGTCGCGGGCGTGAAGCCGCGCGGCTGATCAGCGCCCGAGGAGATCGCGGGCCACGATCAGGCGCATGATCTCGTTCGTGCCCTCGAGGATCTGGTGGACGCGCAGGTCGCGCACGATCTTCTCGATCCCGTAATCGGCGAGATAGCCGTAGCCGCCATGGAGCTGGAGCGCCTTGTCGGCGACGGCGAAGCCGGTATCGGTGGCGACGCGCTTGGCCATGGCGCAGAGGCGCGTCGCATCGCTCGCCTTCGCGTCGAGGGCGGACGCGGCGCGCCAGAGGAAGGTCCGCGCCGCCTCGAGCTCCGTCGCCATGTCCGCCAGGGCGAATTGCAGCGCCTGGAACTGCGCGATCGGCTTCCCGAAGGCCTTGCGCTCGCGCATGTAGGCGATCGACCTGTCGAGGGCCGCCTGCGCGCCTCCGAGCGAGCAGGCGCCGATATTCAGTCGCCCGCCGTCGAGTCCGGCCATGGCGATCCGGAATCCGATCCCCTCCGCGCCGAGCCGGTTGGCCACCGGCACGCGCACGTCCTCGAAGATCACCTGCCGCGTCGGCTGGGCGTTCCAGCCCATCTTTCTCTCCTCCGCCCCGAAGGAGAGCCCGGGCGCATCCTTCCCGATGACGAGGGTCGATATCCCGCCCGCCCCCTCGTCGCCAGTCCGCGCCATGGTGACATAGAGGTCGGACACCCCCGCGCCGGAGATGAACTGCTTCACGCCGTTGACGACGTAATGGTCGCCGTCGCGCACGGCGCGGGTGCGCAGGGCTGCCGCGTCGGACCCCGCGCCCGGCTCGGTGAGGCAATAGGAAGCGAGCATGTCCATGCTGCACAGGCCCGGAAGCCAGGCCTGCCGCTGCGCGTCGTCGCCATGGGCGTCGATCATCCAGGCGCACATGTTGTGGATCGAGAGATAGGCCGAGATCGTGGGGCAGCCGGTGGCCAGCGCCTCGAAGATCAGCGCCGCGTCGAGGCGCGTCAGGCCGGAGCCGCCGACATCCTCGCGGACATAGACCCCGCCCATCCCGAGCGCCGCCGCCTCGCGCATCACGTCGACGGGAAAATGCTTCTCCTCGTCCCAGCGCAGGGCGTCCGGCGCCAGCTTCTCGGCGGCGAAGGCGAGCGCCATGTCGCGGATGGCGATCTGATCCTCATTGAGACTGAACATGGTTCCTCGTCGCGTTTCCCCCGGATCGGGCGTCCGGCTGGCGCGATTCTAGCGAAACTCTCGCCCCTCCCCAAGGCATCCCTTCGTTCGGCGGCGGATCGGTGCGGGATCAGCGCGTGGCGACGCCGGTGAGGCGGTCGAGGGCCGCGTCGAGGGTCTCGTCGCGCTTGGCGAAGCAGAAGCGCACGACGTTGCGCACCACGCCCTCGGCGTAGAAGGCGGAGACGGGAATGGCCGCGACGCCGTGATCCTCGACGAGCCGACGGCAGAAGGCGACGTCGTCCTCTCCGCCGGTATCGATGTTGAGAAAATAGGTTCCCTGCGTCGGGATCACCTTGAAGCCGAGCCGGGTCAGCCCGTCGGAGAAGCGGTCGCGCGAGCGCTGGAGATCGGCGCGCAGGCCCTCGAAGAAGGAATCATCCTTCGCCAGCCCGTAGGCGACGGCGGCCTGCAGGTTGGGGGGCGTGGTGAAGGTGAGAAATTGGTGGGCCTTCGCGAGCACCTTGAGGATGTTCGGCTGGGCGCAGACGAAGCCGACCTTCCAGCCGGTCAGGTTGAAGATCTTGCCGGCCGAGCCGATCTTGACCGTGCGCTCGCGCATCCCCGCGCGGGCGATGAGCGGGAGATGGCGCAGCCCGTCGAAGACGATGTGCTCCCAGACCTCGTCGCAGAGGGCGATCGCGTCGAAGCGGACGCAATAGCGCGCCAGCAGGTCGAGCTGTTCGGCGGGGAAGACGGTTCCCGTCGGATTGAGCGGGTTGTTGAAGAGGACGACCTTCGTCTTTTCGGAAAACGCCGCGTCGAGCGCCTGCTCGGTGATCGCGAAATGCGGGGGCTGCAGCGTCACGAAGCGCGGGATGCCGCCGGCGCGGCGCACGAGGGGGAGATAGGCGTCGTACATGGGCTCGAAGAGCACGACCTCGTCCCCCGGCTCGATCAGCGCCATCAGCGCGCCCGCCAGGGCCTCCGTCGCCCCCGAGGTGACCATGACCTCGGTATTGGCGTCGAGCTCGAGGCCCTGCCAGTGGCGGTAATGCGCGGCTATGGCGGCGCGGAGCTCCGGAATGCCCATCATCGGGGGATACTGGTTCCAGCCCTCGACCACGGCCTTGGCCGCCGCCTCGCGCACGTCGAGAGGACCCGGATCGTCGGGGAAACCCTGCCCGAGATTGACGGCGTTCTTCTCGCGGGCGACCCGCGACATCTCCTCGAAAATCGTCGTCGGCAAGCCTGAGAGGATCGAATTCATCCGCGGTTCATACATTGTCTGCAACCCATCGTGATCGGCGGGGTCTCGTAGCACGAAGGATGCGGCGGGTTAAGCGGCGGATGAGGCGTAATCGTTAATCGCTCCTTAAACCGCCATAATTAACTTGCCACTGCAACTTCACGAGGCTTCAAGGACGCGGTTCACGGCGAAACGAGCGGGGACAGGCATGAACGATCGCAATGGAAAGGGGCGGATCAGGCGCGAGCCGATCTTCGACATCCCCGAATCCCGCGACGACCTGCTCGACCTGCGCCTGACGCCCGAGGACCGCGCCGGCGGCCGCTTCCACGAGGACGACATGGCGAGGAAAGCGGCGAGGAAGGCGGCGGGCAAGCCTTCGGGGCGGGCAGGAGCGAAGGCGGCGCCCGCGCGCGGCGCAAGCAAGGCCTCCGAGCGTCGCTCCTCGTCCGGAAACCGCCGCCGCGGCGGACGGCGCAGGCGCTCCCTGATCGGGCGGCTCTTCTACGGCGCTGTCGTCCTGGGCCTCTGGGCGATGATCGCGGTTGCGGGGATCGTCGCCTACCACGCCACGCAATTGCCGCCGATCGACCAGCTCCAGGTTCCCAAGCGGCCGCCCAACATCGCGATCCTCGCCAGCGACGGGACGCTCGTGGGCAATCGCGGCGAGACCGGCGGGCAGACCGTGTCGATCCGGGAATTGCCGCCCCACCTGCCGCAGGCCTTCGTCGCCATCGAGGATCGCCGGTTCTACAGCCATTTCGGCATCGATCCGGTCGGCATCGCCCGCGCGCTCGTCACGAACGTCACCTCCGGCCAGACGATGCAGGGCGGCTCGACGCTCACCCAGCAGCTCGCCAAGAACCTCTTCCTCACGCAGGAGCGCACCGCCTCGCGCAAGATCCAGGAGGCGATCCTCGCGCTCTGGCTCGAGCGCAACTATTCCAAGGACGAGATTCTCGAACTCTACATGAACCGCGTCTATTTCGGCGCGGGCGCCTACGGCGTCGAGGCGGCGGCGCGGCGCTATTTCGACAAGCCGGCGAGCGCCGTCGATCTTTCCGAGGCCGCCATGCTGGCGGGCCTCGTCCAGGCCCCCTCGCGGCTTGCGCCGACGCGCAATCCCCGCGCCGCGCGCGACCGTGCGGCCCTCGTCCTCGCCGCGATGCGCGACAATCGCTTCATTACGCAGGCGCAGGAGAAGACGGCGCTGGCGCGTCCCGCCGAATTGTCGCGCCCGACCGGCGCGGGCACCGCCAACTACGCGGCCGATTACGTGATGGACGTCCTCGACGATTTCATCGGCAGCGTCGAGACGGATATCGTGGTTCGCACCACGATCGACCTCGACATGCAGAAGGCCGCCGAGGCCGCGCTGATCGCGGAACTCGACGAACAGGGCGGCCGTTTCGACGTCGCCCAGGGCGCACTCGTCTCGATCCGCCCGGACGGGGCGATCAAGGCGCTCGTCGGCGGGCGCGACTACGCCGAGAGCCAGTTCAACCGCGCCGTCGCCGCGCGGCGCCAGCCGGGCTCCGCCTTCAAGCCCTTCGTCTATCTCGCCGCCGTCGAGAACGGCCTGACCCCCGACACCTATCGCGACGACGCGCCCGTCCAGATCGGCAACTGGCGTCCGGAGAACTATTCGCGCGATTTCCGCGGTCCGGTCCCGTTGCGCACCGCCCTGGCGCTTTCGCTGAATACTGTCGCCGTGAGCCTCGCCATGGAGGTGGGGCCGCGCGCGGTGATCGGCGCGGCGCAGCGCCTCGGCATTGCCTCGCCGCTGCAGCCGAACGCCTCCATCGCCCTCGGCACCTCGGAGGTCACGCCGCTCGAGCTCGTCGGGGCCTATGCGGCCTTCGCCAATGGCGGCGTCGGGGTCATCCCGCACATCATCTCCCGGGTTGAGACGACGGACGGAAAGCTCGTCTACGAGCGCCGCGAAGGGGGGCTCGGGCGCGTGATCGACGAGAACGCCGTCGCGATGATGAACGCGATGCTGCACGAGACCATGGTCGCCGGAACCGGCCGCCGCGCGGTGATCGAGGGCTGGGAGACGGCGGGGAAGACGGGGACCAGCCAGGAATTCCGGGACGCCTGGTTTGTCGGCTATACCGGCACGCTCGTCACCGGCGTCTGGCTCGGGAACGATGACGGCAAGCCGACGCGGCGCGCCTCGGGGGGCAATGTGCCGATCGACGTCTGGACCCGCTACATGAAGACGGCGCTCGCCGGCGACAGCCCCGTCGCGCTTCCGGGCGGCGGCTACTGGCTTGCGCCGCCGCCGGGCAATGTCCCGATGGCGGGGGTCGAGCCGGATCCGCGCTACACGGGGACCCCCGCGACGGGACAGGACACGAGCGGATGGGTTCCCCCGCAGCCCCAGGAGCGCGGGCTGCTCGGGCGGCTCTTCGGGATTTATTGAAGCGCGCGGGCGCGCTGCCGCACGGGGCCGCTCGCGGCGAAGACGAGAAGGGCCGCGAGGCCCAGCCCGAGGATGAAGAGCGGAAGCGCGAGAGGCCCAAGGCCGAGGGACGCGCCCACCGCGATCCCGACGATTGCCGCGAGGCTCATCTGGCAGATGCCGAGAAGCGAGGAGGCCGCGCCCGCCCGTTCCGGGAAGGGCGTCATGGCCGAGGCCATGCATTGCGGCATGGTCAGCCCCACCCCGACGGCGTAGAGCGCCATGGGGAGCGTGATCTCGAATGAGCTCCCCGTCCCGATCGCCGCGAGCGCGACCATGGCGATCCCGCCCGAAGCCTGGCAGGCGACGCCGAGGGCGATCGTCCCGTCGAGGCCGCGCCTTCCCACAACGCGCTGCGCGACAAGCGTCCCCGAAATGAAGCCCGCCACCATGAGGGCGAAGGACCAGGCGAAGGCGATCTCCGACAGGCCGTAGCCCTGCTGGAGAACGAAGCTCGAGCCGGAGATGAAGGCGAAGAGGCCGGAATAGGTCAGCGCCGAGAGCAGCACATAGACGCGGTAGGTGGGGTGCCTCAGGAGCGTCGCGAAGCCCTGCAGGATCGAGCGCGGCGAGATCGGCGCGGGCGAGCGCGCCTTGAGCGTCTCCGGCAGGCCGGAGCCCACCACCGCCGCCAGCACGACGCCGAAGACGAGAATCGCGGCGAAGACCGCCCGCCAGCCGAGGAGTTCATGCACGACGCCGCCGAGAATCGGCGCGATCGCAGGCACGACGCCCATGATCGTCCCCATGCGCGACAATTCCCGTCCGGCGCGCGGTCCTTCGTAGAGGTCGCGCACGATCGCGCGCGCGAGCACGATCGGGCCGGACGCGCCGACCGCCTGCACGAAGCGGGCGACGATCAGCGTCTCGATCGACGGGGCCACGATGCAGGCGAGCGTGGCCGCGATAAAGATCGCGAGCCCCGTCATCAGCACGGGCTTGCGCCCGAAACGGTCGGACATCGGCCCATAGAGGAACTGCCCGCAGGCGAAGCCGACGAGAAACACCGACAGGGTGAGCTGCGTGCCCGCGACACTGGTCGAGAGCCCCGCGGTGATCGCGGGAAGCGCCGGGAGATACATGTCCGTGGAGAGCGGCCCGAGCGACGTCAGCATCGCGAGCGTCGCCGTGAGGGCGAGCGTCTCGGGACGCAGGAGAAAGGGGCGCTGGCGGGATCTCATGAAACGTCTCTATCCCCCGCCGCGCCTCGCGTCGAGGGCGGGCGGCGGCTCAATCGTAGCGATGGAGATCCATGCCGTGGCGCTTGAGCCATGCCTCGGCCTCGTCCGTGCGGGGACAAAGATCGCGCACGATCCGCCAGAAGCGCGCCGAATGGTTCATCTCCTTGAGATGCGCGACCTCGTGGGCGGCGAGATAGTCGAGCACGAAGGGCGGGGCGAGGACGAGCCGCCAGGAGAAGTTGAGATATCCGCGCGAGGAGCATGAACCCCAGCGCGTGCGCGTGTCGCGGATCGTGATCCTGCGCGCGGGAATCCCGAGATTCGCCGTGTGGCGCGCGACGGCCTCGGCGAGATCGCGCTTCGCCTCGCGCTGGAGGAATTCGCGCACGCGCTTGCCCACGAATTCCGGCTCGCCCCCGACGGCGATGACGGGGCGCCCGGCCATGTCCGCCTCGACCCGCGCGGGCTCCCTGACGCGCGACCAGTGGATGATCGTGTGGGGCGTTCCGCGCAGGGGGATCGCGACGCCGTGGCCGATGGCGATCCGCCGGGGCAGGCGCGCGAGGCGAAGCGCGATCCAGTGCCCGTGATCCTGCGCGAATCGCTTCGCCGTCGCGAGCGCCACCTTCTGCGGCAGCGTCAGCACGACCTCGCCCGTCGTCGAGGAGACGCGCAGCGTCAGCCGGCGCGCCCGCGCGGAACGTCGCAGGGCGACGGGGTAGCGCGCCGATTCATGCGCGACCTCGATCTGGTCGGGATCTTTCTCGGGACGGCTGAAAAGGGCGAATCGCATCGTCTTCTTTCTTTCGCGCCGCAGTATGACGCCCCCGGGCGCGCCTGTCAGCGGCCGCGTCGGCTGTGGACAGTCGCGCCCTGTTAACAGGGACTTTACTTTCCTGAAGCAGCATGACCCGAAACGAAACAGCTCTCGTACGGGAATGAACATGGCCACCACGATCCTGATCGTCGACGACGATCCCGTCCAGCGCCGCCTCCTCGAGGCGATGGTGCGCCGGTTCGGCTACGAGCCGATCGCCGCGGACGGGGGCGAGGCGGGGCTGCGGGTGATGACCTCGGAGGAGGGCGAGCGGATCGACGCGGTCGTGCTCGATCTGGTGATGCCCGGCCTCGACGGCATTGGAATGCTTGAGAAAATGCGCTCCTCCGGCATCGAGACGCCGGTCATCGTGCAGACGGCGAACGGCTCGATCGAGGCCGTGGTCTCGGCGATGCGGGCCGGAGCCCTCGACTTTGTCGTCAAGCCGGTCGGCGTCGAGAGGTTGCAGGTCTCGCTGCAAAACGCCCTGCGGGTCGACATCCTCGAGGACGAGATCAGGCGCATGCGCCGGCGCGCCACGGGGACGCTGACCTTCAAGGACCTCGCCTCGCGCAGTCCCGACATGGGACGGGTGATCCGCCTGGCGGAGCGCGCGGCAAAATCGAACATCCCCGTCCTGATCGAGGGCGAATCGGGCGTCGGCAAGGAGGTCCTCGCCCGCGCCATCCAGGGATCGAGCGACCGCAAGGGCAAGCCGTTCATCACCGTCAATTGCGGCGCGATCCCCGAGAACCTCGTCGAGTCCGTCCTTTTCGGCCACGAGAAAGGCTCGTTCACGGGGGCGACCGACAGGCATATCGGCAAGTTCGTCGAGGCGAGCGGCGGGACCCTGTTCCTCGACGAGATCGGGGAACTCCCCCTCGACGCCCAGGTCAAGCTCCTGCGCGCGATACAGGAGGGCGAAGTCGACCCCGTCGGCGGGCGCAAGAGCGTGCGCGTGGACATCCGCCTCATCTCGGCGACCAACAAGAGCCTGCTCGACCTCGTCAAGCAGGGCCGCTTCCGCGAGGACCTGTACTACCGGCTCAACGTCTTCCCGATGACGCTGCCGCCGCTGCGCTCCCGCCGCGAGGATATCCCCGATCTCGCCATGGGCTTCGTGACCCGCTTCGCCGCCGAGGAAGGCAAGCGCGTGCGGGGCATCTCCGAGGAAGCGATGGAGATGCTGTGCAACTATGCCTGGCCGGGCAATGTCCGCCAGCTCGAGAATGCCCTCTTCCGCGCCGTCGTCCTCGCCGACCGCGACGAACTGACCGTATCGGAATTTCCCCAGATAGCGGCGCAGGTGGATGGCTACGGGGTCCACATCCCTCCCGCGCCGGTCTTCCCCGAGACGGGGACGGCGCAGGCGCCCCTGCGCGAGATCGTCCGCGTCGAGGTGCGCGACCCGAACGCGATCTCGATCGTGGACGAGGATGGCGAGGTCAAGACCCTCGACGCGCTGGAGGCCGAGATCATTCGCTTCGCCCTGCGCCACTATCGCGGCCACATGTCCGAGGTGTCCCGGCGGCTGGGGATCGGGCGCTCGACGCTCTATCGCAAGCTGAAGGATTTCGGGCTGGAGGAGGAGGCCGCCTGAGTCCGCTTTCCACTTTTTGCCGGTTGTTGCGCCAGTGCCCTAGCCCCGGCACGCAAAGCGTGGCTATGGTGCGGCGCACGCGGGGATTGCCTTTCCGGTTGATCCCTGCGGAAACGGATCGCGCTCGCGGGGCGGGCGGCTGTTGAATTCGACCGGCGATTCGGCGCCGTTCCGGGAGTCCTGATCGATGTTCTCTTCGCGTGTCCTCGCCCTTGCCTTCAGCCTCTGCCTGAGTGTTGCCGGCCCGGTCCTTGCCGCAGGCGAAGCGCCTGCTGCGACGCCCGCCGGGGAAGCCGCGCGCACAGGAAGCGATCATCGGCCGACGATGCGGGAGGCGGGATCCGCAAACAGGGAAGCGGCTGAAAGGGCGGTGGGCGCGAGCCTCGAACAGGCCGTCGAAGGCCTTGTCCGCGATGCCCTTTCCACGCCGGCGACGCCACCGTCCTTCGCCCTCGCGGAGATCGCGCCACTGGCGATCGCGCAACGGCTGGACGAGATCGAGAGCCTGCATCCGCGCCTCGACGCGGCGCAGCGCGAGGCGGTGGCGGAATTCTATCGCGCGCGCCGCTTCGCCCCGCTCTGGATCGACGGCTCCCTCGACCGTCCGCGCTGGAACGCAGCCGCGAAGGCAGTCCAGGGACGGCTGCAGGCGGCCCGCGAGGATGCGCTCGAACCATCGCACTACATGGTGCCGGCTCTAGGCGTGATCTCGCGAGAGACGCCGGCGGAGATAGCGAAGGCCGAAATCGCGCTCAGCGTCGCCGCCATCCTCTACGCCCGCGACGCGCGCGGCGGCCGAATCGACGTCGCGCGCCTGCACAAGCTGATCACGCCGGAACTCGACATTCCCGGTGCCGACAGGGTGCTCTCGGCCCTCGCGGAGGCGACGGATCCCGGCGAGGCGCTGAGGAGCTTCAACCCGCCGCACGAGGGCTACAGGCGCCTGCGAGCGCGGCTCGCCGAGTTGCGCATGAACCCGACCCGCCCGGTCGTGCATATCCCCGAGGGGCCGAGCCTGCGGGTCGGCATGCGCGATCCGCGCGTGCCGCTGATCCGCGCCCGCTTCGGCGTCGATCCGGGCGAGAAGGACGACGCGCGGCTCTATGACCGCCAGGTCGCCGAGGCCGTCGCCGATTTCCAGCGCGAGAAGGGCATCGCCGCCGACGGGATCATCGGGCAGCAGACCATCGCCGTGCTCCTCGCCGAGGATCCTGCCCGGCAGGAGGGCGACATCATCGCCAACATGGAGCGCTGGCGCTGGCTTCCCGCCGATCTCGGGGCACGCTCCATCATCGTCAACGTGCCGGAATTCACCATGCGCGTGATGGACGGGGATACCGTCATCCACGAATCCCGCGCCATCGTCGGGCGGCCGGATGCGCCGACGCCGATCTTCTCCGACCGGATGAACCACATCGTGGTCAACCCGTCCTGGACGATCCCGCCCTCGATCATGCGCAACGAGGTGCTGCCCGGGCTGCGCGCGGACCCCGACTACGCGTTCAACCGGGGCTATGAGGTGATTCGCCACGGCAACAACATCACCGTGCGACAGCCTCCCGGGCCCAATAATGCGTTGGGCGCGATCAAGTTCATGTTTCCCAATCAGCATCACGTCTATCTGCACGACACGCCCAATCGCGGGCTTTTCAACACGCTCCGCCGGGCCCACAGCGCCGGCTGCGTGCGGATCGAGAACCCGTTCAGGCTCGCGGATCTTCTGCTGGCGGAAGCCGGCTGGGGGGAACAGCGCCTTCGCAGCCTTGTGGGGGGGCGGGAGCGCACGGTCAGGATCGAACCGGCGATCCCGGTGCATCTTGCCTATTTCACCATGACGATCGACGAAGACGGCCGGCTTCGGGCGTTCGAGGATATCTACCGTTTCAACCAGCTGGTTCGCGACGCGCTTGGCCTCGAGGGATGATCCCGCCGGGTGTCGTGACGCAATGTCGCCAAGGTTCGGCCATAAGTGGACAGCTGCTGCTCTTACGGCCAAGGTTTACGCGACCTTAACGCTTCCAGTCGAATCTGACCTTTGCGATCTTTCTCCCGGCGCGTTGCGTCATTGCCACAGGATGTCATCTTGATCGTTTCGCGAGACAGGAGCTTCTTGCACAGCCCGCTGGTGAAGCGGCTGGCCGTGGGCGTGGTGGCGCTCTGCACGCTCTTCGGAGCCACGAGGGGAACGCAGGACGCCGTCGCCAATGGCGATACGCGCACGATCGAAATCATGCAGATGCACACCAAGGAGCGGGTCACCGTCACCTTCCGCCGCAACGGCCGCTATGATGAACGGGCTTTGGAGCAGCTCAACTGGGTGATGCGCGACTGGCGGCGCAACGAGGCCACGAAGATGAACCCGCGCCTATACGACCTGCTCTGGGAGGTGCATCGCTCCACCGGATCGCGCGAGGCAGTCCGTGTCGTCTCGGCCTACCGCGCCCCCCAGACGAACGCCATGCTCCGCCGTCGCTCAAGCGGGGTGGCCCAGTCCAGCCAGCACATGCGCGGCAACGCCGTCGATTTCTACATTCCCGACGTTCCCGCCGACCGGATCCGATCCCTCGGCATGCGCATGCAGCGCGGCGGCGTCGGCTACTATCCCCGGGCCAACACGCCCTTCATCCATCTCGATGTCGGCGGCGTCCGTCACTGGCCGCGGATGACGCGCCAGCAACTCGTGAAGTTGTTCCCCGATCAGCGCACGGCGCATATTCCTTCCGACGGCAAGCCGTTGGCGCGCTTCGAGGAAGCCCGGCGGGAGATCCTCGCCCGTGGCGGGACCGTGATGGGCGAGACGGGAACGGCGGTCGCCAGCGAGAGAACCGGGCGCCGCAGCATCTGGGCCGCCCTGTTCGGCGGCGGCGGCGAAGAGAGCGACGAGGACGTCGCCGAGGCGAACAGCCTCGATTCCGCGGGATGGATCTCGCCGGCCGATGCACAGCGGATGCTGGCGCAGAGCCGGCCTCCCGCCCCGGCTCCGGCTGCCGCGCCCGAACCAGCCCCGACGCCGCCAGCGCCCGTCGTCGCGTCCGTCGCAGGCTCCGCCGCGCCTCCCGCCGCCCCCCGCCCGGAAGCCGTCGCGCTCGCAGATGTCCCGCTGCCGCCTGTTGCAGCGCGCGCAGAGCCAGCGCCGGCCGAAGCCGGTCCCCAACTCGTCTGGCGGCAAGGCCCCGCCGGGCTCCCGTCCGAGTCCGCCACCGCCTCGACAAGGGACATGCTCGCGGAACTGCCGCTTCCGCCACGGCGGCCGGTCGCGGGCGAATCAATTGGCTCGCTCGTCACCGCCTTTGCGGGCCAGCCCGCCGCCCCTCCCCCGCGCGAGGCGCTTGCGCAGCTGGGCATCGAATCCGGTCCCGACCTGAGAGGCGCGCTTTCCGGCAGCGCGACGGAAACCTCACCGATCCCCGCGATCCTTCCGCCTCGCCGGCAAGTCGCCGCGCCTTCCACGGCCGTCGCCTCACTCGCCGCTCCTCCGGCAACCGCCTCTGTGTCGCCGTCGCCGCGGCCGGCTGCCCGGAACATCATCGCCATCGCCCGCGACGAGCGCGCGGCTTTGCGCGTGCTCTTCGCCGCCGATGCTCCCGCACTTCCCCGGGCGGGGACGGCGGTCCGCATCGCCGACGCGCGCGTACGCCGCGAGCCGCAGGCGCCCGCCGGGTTCGTCGCCGATGCCGGGCCGCGCATCGCGGCGGGATTCACGAAGGAGATGCCGGCGGCGCTCTCGCCTGCCCGCTTCTCCGGCCCGGCGGTCGCGCCGCTTCAGCTCAGGCGCTGAGCAGCCGCTCGATCTCCGCGCGCAATTGCGGGCCCGTTTCGGGATTCTCGAGCCCGTAGGCGAGATTGGCCACGAGGAAGCCGAGCTTCGAGCCGGTATCGTGGGTCGTCCCGTCATAGATCATGCCGAAGAAGTCCTGGCTTTCCGCGAGGCGCTTCATCGCGTCGGTGAGCTGGATCTCGTTGCCTGCGCCGCGCTCCTGGTCGGAGAGGATCGCGAAGATTTCCGGCTGCAGGATGTAGCGGCCCGAGATGATCATGTTCGACGGCGCCTCGCCCTTCGGAGGCTTTTCAACCATGCCCTTGATCTCGAAGGTCTTTCCGAAGTCCTGCCCCTTGGCGACGATGCCGTATTTGTGCGTCTCGTCCTCGGGCACCTCCTCGACGGCGATGATGTTGCCGCCGTGCTTCTCGTAGGCCGCCAGCATCTGCGTCATGCAGCCCTTCGAGAGCATGTCGGGAAGAATCACGGCGAAGGGCTCGTCCCCGACGATGTCGCGGGCGCACCAGACGGCATGCCCGAGCCCGAGCGGAGCCTGCTGCCGCGTGAAGCTCGTCTGGCCGGCGGCGGGCAGGTCGGCCGCGAGCGCGGCATGCTCCTTCGTCTTCCCGCGCTCGCGCAGCGTCGCCTCGAGCTCGAAGGCCATGTCGAAATGATCCTCGATCGCACCCTTGTTGCGGCCGGTCACGAAGACGAAATGCTCGATGCCGGCCTCGCGCGCCTCGTCGACAACGTGCTGGACGACAGGGCGGTCGACGACCGTCAGCATTTCCTTGGGAATAGCCTTGGTCGCAGGCAGAAAACGGGTGCCGAGACCGGCGACCGGGATCACGGCTTTACGGATGCGCTTCATCGGAACTCCTTGCGATGGAAAGCGTTGGCAGGAAACGGCTGGCGGGCCGTTTTCATGTCCTGCGCGTACGCCTTCATCACGGTTCGGCAATCCTTTTCGGATTACGCTGCGGGAAGAAGATACTTTTCTCAAGATAGGGGGCGCTCGCTCGCGCGAAAACCCCGGCAACCGGATCAGGGGAGTTTTCATGGCAGTTCTCGTCACGGGCGGCGCCGGCTATATCGGCAGCCACATGATGTTGGCCCTGCGCGATGCCGGCGAGGACGTCGTCGTGCTCGACGACCTGTCGACGGGCGTGCGGGCGGCAATCCCGGATGACGTGACATTCGTCCGGGGCGACGTGGCGGACGAGAAGCTCGTCGCCGAGACGGTCGCCGGACACGGCATCCGGGACATGGCCCATTTCGCTGCGAAGATCGTCGTCCCGGATTCGGTGGCCGATCCGCTGGGCTATTACCTGGCCAACACCGCCAAGACCCGTTCTCTCCTGGCCGCCGCCATCGGGGCGGGCGTCAGGCACGTCATCTTCTCCTCGACAGCCGCGGTCTATGGCGAACCGGACACGGATGTGGTCGACGAGACCATGCAGGCCGAGCCGATCAATCCCTACGGCCGCTCCAAGCTGATGAGCGAGTGGATGCTCCGCGACGCGGCCGCCGCCCACGACATGTCCTACGTCGCCCTGCGTTATTTCAACGTCGCGGGCGCCGATCCGCAGGGGCGCTCCGGCCAGTCGACGCCGAACGCCACCCACCTGATCAAGGTCGCCTGCCAGACCGCCCTGGGCATGCGCCCCCGCCTCGACGTGTTCGGGACCGATTACCCGACCCGCGACGGCTCCTGCATCCGGGACTATATCCAGGTCGGCGATCTCGCCGATGCACACGTCCTCGCCCTCGACCACCTCCGCAAGGGAGGCGAGAGCCTCGTGCTCAATTGCGGCTACGGACGCGGCTATTCCGTCCTCGAGGTCATCGAGGTGGTGAAGCGCGTCTCGGGAGTCGACTTTGAGACCCGCCTCTGCCCGCGCCGCGCCGGCGACCCTGCGGCGCTCGTCGCGGCGGCCGACCGGATCCGCACCAGGCTCGGCTGGACGCCGCGCTGCGACGATTTGGAGCAGATCGTGACGCAGGCGTTGCGCTGGGAAGAAAGACTGTTGAACGAGACAAGCGCTCCGGCGAAAAGCTCGCTTGCAGGGTAAGGCTTCCTTAATCATGATTTGATCGCTTTGGCGGGCGCTTCGATCTCGCCGAAAGGGTTCTTCATGGCAGCTTTTCCTCGACACAGTTCATTGCGCCAGGCGGCGATCGCGGGGCTCGTCGCGGGCCTGCTTCCGCTCGGGGGATGCGTCGTCGGGGAAGCCTTCGCCGAGCGCACGGCAATCACCGGCACGGCAAGCACCGGAGCGGCCAGTCTCGACTATGCGGCCCGCTCCGCCACCGAGGCGGCGACGAACAGCGTGCGGCCGGCGGATTTCCGGCAATACATCGAAACCCTCTGGCCCGCCGCCCAGGCGCGCGGCGTCACCCGCGCCACCTTCGACGAGGCGTTCCGGAACGTGGCGCCCGATCCGGAAGTCGTGCGCCTGACCCGGGCGCAGTCGGAATTCGTGCGGCCCATCTGGGATTATGTGGAAGGCGCGGTCTCGGCCGAACGGCTGCGCCTGGGCGCGCAGGCGGCGCAGCGCCACGCCTCGACCCTCGAGGCGGTCGAGCGCGCCTACGGCGTCCCGCGCTCCGTCATTCTGGGCGTCTGGGGCATGGAGACGAATTTCGGCGGCTTCACCGGCTCCAAATACGTGATCCGCTCCCTCGCCACCCTCGCGCATGAGGGCTATCGCGGCAACTTCTTCCGCGACGAACTGCTTACGGCGCTTGAAATCCTGCAGCGCGGCAAGATCGCGCGGGCGAACATGACAGGCTCCTGGGCGGGGGCGATGGGCCACACCCAGTTCATGCCCACGAGCTACATGAAATATGCCGTCGACGGCGACGGGGACGGCAGGCGCGATATCTGGACGTCGATTCCCGACGCGCTTGCCTCGACGGCCAATTATCTGCGCGAGCATGGCTGGCGCCCGGGCCATCCCTGGGGCATGGAGGTCGCCCTCCCGTCAGGCTTCGACTACGTGACCCGCGAGGCGTCCTTCGCGCAATGGTCGCAGGCAGGGGTCCGGCGCGCCAGCGGAGGCAATCTTCCGCCGTCCGGAGAGGCGAAGCTGTTCCTGCCCGCCGGAGCGAACGGGCCGGCTTTTCTCGTCACGGCCAATTACGACGTGATCAAGCGCTACAATTCCTCCGACGCCTATGCGCTCGGCGTGGCCCTTCTCGGGGATCGCCTGACCGGCGGGGCGGGATTGCAGGCGCGCTGGCCGAAGGACGAGCCGGCGATGAGCGCGTCGCAGCGAAAGGAGCTGCAGGATCGCCTCGCCGCGCTGGGCTTCTATGGGGGGGAGACGGACGGGCGCTTCGGCTCGATGACCCGCGAAGCCGTGCGGGCTTTCCAGCTCCAGCGCGGCATGCGGCCCGACGGCCATGCGAACATGGCGGTGCTCGACGCATTGCGGAGCGCACGGTGAACCGCGCGCCCGGATACCCTATATCAGGGACATGAGCAGGGAGGAGACGCGCCGCTTGCTGAATCTGCTCCGATCCGCCCTCGGCCTGGCGATCGTCGTCCTGCTCGTGTTTCTTACGAGCGGGCCGGATGTGGGTGCGCAGCACGAGAACGCCGTCATCCCGCCTGGCACCTATGATCATGTCCGGCCAGAGCCGGAAATGCGCCAGCAACGGCCGGAGCGCCCGCGGCAGGCTCGCCCCGCGCCAGAGGCGGAGGCGGCGGCGCCGACGGAGGAGATCGAGATCAGCGCCCGTGTTCTCGTCCTCGGCGATTCCCTCGCCCACAATCTCGGCAGCGGCCTCGAGACCGTGCTTTCCGACGCCCCTGAAATTGCTGTCGAAACGCAGGCGCAGGGATCGTCGGGGATCGTGCGCGACGACTTCTACGACTGGCCCGCCGCCATCGAGGCCGCGCTGTCGGAAGGGGAAAAGGTCGATATCGGCGTCATCATGATCGGCCTGAACGACCGCCAGCCGTTGCGGGTCGATGGCGAATCGGCCCCGCCCCTGTCGGATCCGTGGCGCGAGGAATACGCGCGTCGGATCGACGCGATGATCACCTCCTTCCGCGATCGCGACATTCCCCTCGTATGGGTCGGGCTGCCTCCGACGGAGAGCGCGCGCCTGTCCACGGATCTCGCGGCGATCAACGAGATCGTGCGGGAGCGCGCCCGGCATGGAGGCGCCTATTTCGTCGACATCTGGAAAGGCTTCGTCGACGAGGAGGACCGCTATGCGGCAAGCGGCCCGGATCTTTCCGGACAGAACGCGCGGCTGCGCGCGAGCGACGGAATCCATTTCACGCCCGCCGGCGCGGCCAAGGCGGCGCATTTTGCGGATGTCGAGATCAGGCGGCTCGTCTCCCGACCCGGGGAGGAGCGGGTCGCCATCTCCCGCGCCGCAATCGAGGCCGTCGACGATCCGCAATTGCGGGACGAGGCGATCGACATGCTGATCCGCCGCTCGCTTGGGGAATTGCCGGCCTTTCCGGGGCTGGAATATGTCCCGTCCCGCCCCGCCATCGGGCCGCTGCTGCCCCTGACCCGCATCGACATCGCGCCGGGCGGGGCCCTCCTTTCCGGGCGTCCGCGCGTTGACCCCGCCACAAGGATCATCACGGAGCGCGCCCTGGAGGAGGGCATCGCGCCCAGCCCCGCCAGCGGGCGCGCCGACGATTTCCGCTGGCCGCGCAGCGAATAATACTTACGCGCAATTCCCGATTTCAGCGGCCGATTTTTACGCGAAACTGGGCCTTGGCTCCGTTAAGCGAGGCGTTCCGTTGCTGCTCACCACCACTGATTCCCTCGAAGGCTATGTCATAGACCGCTATCTCGGGCTCGTCGTCGGCCAGGCTGTCATCGGCGAGGACATGACCAAGCAGTTTCGCACCGGTATCCGCGATGTCGCGATGGGCGCCAGGCACAGCTATTCCCAGGAACTCGACAAGGCGCGCCAGGAAGCCTCGGAAGCGATGACGGAGCAGGCGCGCGAGATGGGGGCGACCGCGGTCATCGGCATCCAGTTCGATTTCGAAACGTCCGGCGAAAGCTCGCACCTCGTGATCGTCAGCATCACCGGAACCGCCGTCGTGGCCACGCCCCGCCGACCCGGGCGCGAAGCAGCCTGAGCCTCAGCGGCCAGCGGGGCTGCTCGGCGGGCGGATCACCGGGCGAATCATCAGGAGCCAGTCGCCGGCGACATGCAGCCGGGGATGCGGGATGACGGGTTCCGACGCCTCGACCGCATAACCGATCTTCTCGTAGAGGCGTAGCGCGGGCTCGTTGTCGCTCGCGACGATCAGGCTCGTGCGGCGGCAGCCCGCCTCCGCCGCAGCATCCTCGGCGATCGCCATCAGGGCGGTCGCGAGCCCGCGCCGCTCATGGCCCGGCGCGACGGCGACGACATTGACATACCAGCTTCCCGCAGCCCGGCACTCGAGGCGAACGAGAGGATGGAGCAGATCGGGAAGCCCGGAGAGATCCCCCGGATCCGTGTCGGTGATCGCGTAGCCGAGGAGCAGGCAGGTCACCTCGCCCCCATCATCTCCCACGATCGCGTTCTCGAAGGAGAAATTGACGCCCGTTCGCGCCGCCCGCCGCGCGCCGATATCGATCGCGCTTTCGCCGGGACCGGCCGAGCCCTCCCAGAGCAGGCCCGGAATGCCGTCCCCGGCCCGGTTCGTGAGTTCGGCAATTGCCCGGGCATCCCCCGGCGCAGCCCGGCGGAATGGCGGCTGCAACGGCTTCGAAAGGAAGAGATTCATGTGATCCTCCCTTGCACGCATGGGTCATCGCGCAGCCAGCAGAGCATACCAGCCAGATCGCAAATTTGAAGCACAAGGGAGGAGGTGGTGCCGCTTACAGGACTCGAACCTGTGACCCCCTCATTACGAATTATGTGACAGTCCATAACTCGGGGTAACAGAACGGAACAAGCGCCGCCGTTAAAATCGTTAGTTTGTCGAATTTCCTTGCTTTTGTTAGCACCTGATATCAACATGGCCTAACGCTACCTGACAGGCTCAGGGCGTTACCCCAATGCTACCCCGGAGGAAAATCATGGCGCGGGCACTGACGACGAAGGCAGTCGAAGCCGCGCAGCCTTCGGACGACCGCCGGGAGATTCCCGACGGATCGATGCCAGGCCTCTATCTTGTCATTCAACCGAGCGGGGCGAAGTCGTGGGCCGTGCGCTACCGTGCTCAGGGCAAGCCGCGCAAGTTGACGATAGGGCGCTATCCGACATTTGGACTTGCGGATGCGAGGAAGGCGGCAGGTGAGGCGCTGCGGGCTGTTGAAGAGGGACGAGATCCGGCCTCCGAAAAGACACAGGCAAAGTCCGCCACTAAGGTTGACGCTGACCTGATCGAGAACGTCTTCGCCGAGTTCGTCGAGCGTCACGTTCGGAAGGTCAACCGATCCGCCCCGGAGGTCGAGAGGGTCATCAACCGCGATCTTCTGCCGGTATGGCGGGGGAAACGGGTGCAGGACATCACCCGCCGCCATGTGATCGACCTGCTGGACAAGAAGGTTGATGCCGGTGCGCCTATCATGGCGAACCGCATCCTCGCCACGGTCCGCAAGTTCTACAACTGGTGCATCTCGCGCGGGATTGTGGAGGCTTCACCCTGTGCTGGTATCGTCGCACCCGCCGCGCCGGTAAGCCGCGATCGCATCTTGTCGGATAGCGAACTAGCGGCGGTCTGGGGTGCAGCCTCAAAGCTCGGATACCCTTTCGGAACAATGGTCCACTTGTTGATTCTGACGGGCCAACGCCGTTCTGAAGTGGCTGGAATGCGACGCCAGGAGCTTCGCTTGGGCGACGAGAAGCCCGAGTGGATAATTCCAGCAGAGCGAGCAAAGAACGGGAAAGCGCACGCTGTGCCGCTTTCCCCTGCGGTTGTCGACATCCTGAAGTCTCTGCCGCGCATCAGCAACCCCGGCGACTACGTCTTCACCACGACCGGAACGACATCCGTCAGCGGCTTTTCAAAAGCCAAGGCGATGCTTGACGCGGAGATATCTGCCGAGATGGGAGGTGAGGACCTCGCCCGCTGGACTTTTCACGACCTACGGCGGACAGCTGCTTCGGGAATGGCCCGGCTGGGGATCAATCTTCCAGTGATAGAGAAGATCCTCAATCACATCAGCGGCTCGTTTGCAGGCATCGTCGGCGTCTACCAACGGCACGAGTTCGCCGAGGAGAAGCGGCGGGCGCTCGACGCATGGTCACGCTTCGTTCTCGATCTTGTCAACGACAAGCCGGCGGCGAACGTTGTCTCGATTCGGGAGGCGGCGAAGTGAGCAGCTGGTTTGCGTCTGTCAACGAGCTTGGCATTCCGGATTGGCAGGATGCGGCAAACTACGGCCGCACCCACGAATGGAATCTTGATCGTTGGCGGTGGGAATTCACGCGGCGTCGCAACGACTATCGCCATGATTTCGCGCAGGCTCTTGAGGAAATCGGCCAACCCGTATGGGAAGCAGCAGATATTACCGCTGAGGATCTCATTCGTCTTCGTGGCATCCGAAGCCTGCCGTTCTTCCACTTTAATGCAAAGAAGTACGGGCTCAGTGAGTTCTTCGACCCTCACCTCAGCGACTGGACCGGGATGGGTCCACAGTGGAGCCACACGGGCCTATTGTTCGGCCCGGTCGACGGCGTTGAAGGTGAGATGAACTGGAACGGAGAGGTGAAGGAAACGCCCGCCCCGCACCTGGTTTCGTTCACGTTTGACTTGTCTCGACCATTGGCTCCTCAAATCGAAGAGGTAAAAGCCGATTTGACGCTTTCACAGGGCTTCTACCTTGAGGAAACTGGTAATGAAATCGAGGCGACGAAGCTTCATCCGGCTAAGTGGCTGATGTACCTGCGACTGCTAGACGCGAAAGAGGGCGGCGCGAGCTTATCCAGAATGACCAACATCATCCTCGCTGGTGGGCACACGAGGCAGGACCAGCGGGCTGCTGGCAATATGCTTCTTCAAGCGCAGTCTATGGCGTTCCGTTTTAAGCCGTAGCTTCTTTCCGCAATTCCGCGAGGGATCGTTATCTGAAATTTGGAATGCCGGTACCTCAAGTTAGAAAGGTTCGGCCATGAATTCCAAACTGCTTACCTCGACGCAGGTGCGAGAGAAGCTGGGCAACGTCTCAGACATGACGTTGTGGCGGTGGCTCCACCACCCGACCATGAACTTTCCGCAGCCCATTTACATCGGACGCCGCCGCTACTGGCGCGAGGATGAACTCGTCGCCTGGCTCTCCGACCAGTTGGAGGCCGTGTGATCAGATGGGGGGCAAAAAACAGAAGACCCGCCACGGGGCAAGTGGCGGGCTTCCGAATGGTGTCATGCTTGCTGGCGTAGACACTTCGGAATTTACCCATCCGGCGCTTCAAACGCAAGCGATTACCGCAGCCTGGATTGTCAATCGCTGCCGTGTTCCGGCTGCGACGGCGGGCGCAATCGCCGAGCTGGCCTTCTCTCACGGGAGGGCCTGGCGATGAGCAAGCGAATTCGCACGTCGCACCTCACCCCGATCATCTGTGAGGTTGCGGATGGCTTGAACGAGCGCGTCTCCCAGAAGGATTTCCATCGGCAAGTCCACAGAGCGCTTGACCGCGAGTTCGGTCGGGACTGGACGATGCACCCGGACGAGATCGGCAGCGCCCTGCGTTGCATGGGCTACGCGGATCTCGAGGAATTGCAGGATTTCCTTTTCGACGATGCGGAGGGCGCGGAATGAGCAGCACCCTCACCGTGACCGATGGCACGACCACCATCGGCTACCTCCATGAGAAGAACGGACGCCTCGAGGCCTGGACCGTCGACGGCAGGCACGCCGGCAGCTTCAAGCTGACGCAGCGCCGCGAGGCCGTTCGCGCCCTTGGCGAGGCGACAAAGCAGAGGGAGGCGACCCAATGAACCCGCGCCCCCTTCCACACATGAACCAGGAACTCGACAAGAAGCGCGACGATCTCGGACACCTCGGATGGACCCTGCGCGTGAAGGCCGAATTGCTCGAGCGCCACGCCCTCATCGGAGATGACGACGGAATTCAGCGCGACATTCGCGGGATCATCGATTTGGTCAAGGCCACAGCCGCCGTCTTCAAGGATCTCGAGAAACTGAAGGAAGACCGCTTCAGCCTCCCGCCGGAGATGGAGATCACGCACAACGACGGGGGGCGCTCATGACTTATCGTGCGGGCACGATAAAGCGCCGCCGCCGGACGCGCGCTGAAGTCGAACAACTCGACCGGCAGATCCTTGCCGTGCTCGAGCATGACCATCCGCAGAGCGTGCGGCATGTCTTCTATCGGATGACGGACCCGCGCCTGCCCGAGCCGGTCGAGAAGACCGACAACGGTTACCGGCATGTGCAGGACCGCATGGTGAAGATGCGGCGGAGCGGCTTGCTGCCATATAGCTGGGTCACCGACGCGACCCGGCGCGGCTACTTCACTCCGACCTACCGGAGCGGAGCCGAGTTCATCCGCAACCATATCGGCCTCTACCGAGCCGACCTCTGGCAGCACGCGGATGTCTATTGCGAGGTGTGGACGGAGTCCCGATCCCTGGCAGGCGTGATCGAGGATGACTGCCGGGAACTCGCCGTCAGTCTCTATCCCGCCGGCGGTTTCAGCAGCATCACGCTTGCATATGAAGCCGCCGACTACATCAACCATACGGCGGACGAGAAGACCGTCGTGATCTTCTACATCGGAGATTACGACCCTGCGGGCGTTCTGATCGACCAGGCGCTCGAGCGGGAATTGCGGGAGCATCTCCGTCCCGAGATCCCGCTCATCTTCCATCGCCTCGGGATCACGCCGGAGCAGATCAGGAAATACGACCTTCCGACAAAGCCTCGGAAGGACAGCGATCGGCGCGCCCTGCATGTCGAGAGCACGGTCGAGGCAGAGGCGATGCCGGCGCACATCATGCGGGAGATCCTCAGGGCGAACATCAACAAGTTGCTCCCGGCGGGATCGCTGCTCGCGGCCCAGGTCGCGGAGGAGAGCGAGAAGCAGATGATGCGCGGCATCGTCGGCATGATGGAGGATCGCGCATGAACCGCGAGACCTGCATCCTCGGCGTTGATCCGGGCGTCACCGGAGCGATCGCCTTCTACTTCCCGAGCAATCCGGGGCATGTCGTGGCGGAGGACATCCCCACGGCTGCCGGCGAGGTCGACGTCGACACGTTGGCCCGGCGGATCGCGCAGATGAAGTTGACGGCGGCGATCATCGAACGGGTCGGAGCCATGCCCAAGCAGGGCGTGTCATCCACCTTCAAGTTCGGGGCTGCCTACGGAGCTCTCAGGGCCGTTGCGGCGGTCCTGGAGATCCCGCAGCACCTGGTGACGCCGAGCCGCTGGAAGGCCCACTACAGGCTCCCTGCAGACAAGGAAGAGGCGCGTGCGCGCGCCCTTCAACTCTGGCCGGGCATCGGCTGCTTCTCACGCAAGAAAGATCACGGGCGCGCCGAAGCTGCGCTCATCGCCCGCTACGGGGCTGACGTCATTATCGCGGGGGCGATGCATGAATGAACACTTTCCTATCGACTACAACGAGCCGGACCGTCTGGAGCGCGAGCGCATCGAGCGGTTCACCGTCCTCGATCTCGACCAGATCGCCCTGGACGCCGAGCCGCCCTTCCTGATCAGCGACCTGCTGCCGGCGGAAGGCTTCGGGATCGTGTTCGGCCCGCCGAAAAGCGGGAAGTCGTTCCTTCTGTCTGACGCCCTGTTTCACGTCGGGATGGGCAGGGAATGGGCTGGAAAGGCAGTGCTTCAGGGCGCGGTGATTTACGTGACCGGAGAGGGCGTGCGCGGGTTCAAGCGGCGCATGGTAGCCCTGCGGCAGCACTACGACGTTGACGGATGCGGCGTGCCTTTCGGCCTGATCCCTGTCGCCCCCAGCCTTGGACAGAACACCGGCGACGATCAGATCCTCATCGCGCAGATCGAGCGCTATCTCGCTAGCAAGGGGAACCCACCGCTTCGCGCAGTCGCGATCGACACCGTCGCGAGGACCATGAAGGGGGCAGATGAAAACTCGGCACGCGATGTCTCCACTCTAGCCGACAATTGCGATCGCATCGGATCGCACTTTCGGTGCCTCGTGCTCGGGGTGCATCACTCGGGCAAAGACGCGACTCGCGGCTCTCGAGGATCAAACGCCCTCGACGGGGCCGTTGATGTCATGTGGTCGGTCGAGCGCGGCGACGATCAGAACACGGCTCGCATTCAATACATGAAGGACGGACCGGACGGCCTCTCCTGGGGCTTCAAGTTGAGCCCCTACGAGATCACGCCCGAGATCTCGACCTGCATCGTCGAAATTACATCCGAGCCGTCAGAGGAGGCGACATCCTCGAAGGCAAAGAAGGCCGTCAAGCTGCCGAAGGGCGCGCAGATCGCCCTCAACGCCCTGCGCGAGTGCCTCGCCGAAACCGGGGAAGTGCCGCCCACGAGCAACCACATTCCGGCAGGAGTGAAGGCGGTGAAGGTAGACGTCTGGCGCGACTACGCCGCTCGAATGGGTATCTCAACCTCGCCTGAACCGGACGCCTTGCGGATGGCGTTCAAGCGGGCCTCGGAAGCGCTCATCGCCGAGAACGTCGTGCAAGTCTGGATGCCCTATGCATGGCCCGCGAGGTGACGGAACAGGGCGAACACTACGAACACCCTTATAGGGTGTTGTTCGTTCTGTTCGCTTTCGGCCCCGTGAACACCGGCGAACAATGTTCGTTCTGTTCGTTCTGTTCGGACGGGCAATGAGTGGAAGGGGTGCGAGAAATGCGGCCGCTCGCACCCCCTGTTTCGGCGGCTTTTTCCTGCCGGCGGCAACTTCCAGAGCACCTGATTACATATCAGAGGATCAGGCCGGCTCACTCGCCGGTCTTATCGTTGTGTTATACGGCTTTTCGGGTTACAGTTTCGCTTGTGAGTTTGCGTCAGGGTAACTTTGGGGTAACGCGGGGGCGTGAAAAGTGGCTGCAGATGCCGATGCGACGATAGACGGGTGCAATGCCGAAGGCCTGATGAAGGCCGGCGGAAAGGTGCGCATGCTCACGCTCGACGATCTCGACCGGCGGACGCGGGCCTATCAGGCGACGGCAGAGATCCGCGACGGCGTGATGAGCGACCTCGGCGGGGTTGAGCAACTCACCGTCCTGCATCGGACCCTCGCTGAATCCGTCGCCGTCCTCTCGACCATGATCCGCGACATGGAAGTGCGTTGGCTGAAGGGCGAGTCGATCGACCTCGCGGAATACACGGCGCTGATCAATGCCCGTCGCCGGGAAGCGCAGACAGTAGGCCTCGATCGCCGCGCCAGAGATATCACCCCGGACCTTCGCGACTACGTCCGTCAGGCCGGTAAGGCGGAGGCGTCCGCATGACGATCTCCCTCCTCGACGCCTGCGACGACGAGCACCTCTTCGTCCGATGGTTTCGCGACCGTGACACCTGGAAGGCCTGGCGGGCGTTCCTGGCTGCCCTCTTTGCCCTGCCGATGGATGACGAGGCGCTTGCCACCTATCGCGCCTGTACTGCCCGCTCTGAGGCTCCTGCAGCCGCTTTCGATGAAGCTTGGCTCGTGTGCGGTCGCCGCGCCGGCAAGTCCTTCATGATGTCCCTGATCGCGGTCTACCTCGCCTGCTTCCGGGACTATCGCGACCACCTGGCACCGGGTGAGCGCGCCACCATCTTCGTGATCGCCACCGATCGCCGGCAGGCGCGCACCATCACCCGCTACATCCGGGCGCTCCTGCACGAGGTCCCGATGCTGGCGCGCATGATCGAGCGCGAGACGAGCGAGATCTTCGACCTGACGAACCGCGTTACGATCGAGGTCGGGACGGCCTCCTATCGCTCGATACGGGGCTACACCCTCGCCGCTGCCATATGCGACGAGATTGCCTTCTGGCCTTCGGACGACGCCGCTGAACCCGACTACGCCATTCTCGACGCCCTGAGGCCCGGCATGGCGACGATCCCCGGCGCACTGCTCCTGTGTGCCTCTTCGCCCTATGCCCGCCGAGGGGCGCTCTGGGACGCGTACCGTCGGCATTACGGACGGGACGACGCCAACGTCCTCGTCTGGCAGGCGGACACCCGCACCATGAACCCGACCGTCCCGCAGCGGGTGATTGACGCGGCGATGGAGCGCGACCCCGCAAGCGCTTCTGCCGAGTACGGGGCGCAGTTCCGCAGCGACATCGAAGGCTACGTCACGCGTGAGGTTGTGGAGGCCTGCATCACGCCGGGCGTGCGCGAGCGCGGGCGGGTTCGCGAATTCACCTACATGGCCTTCGTCGATCCTTCCGGCGGTTCTTCCGACAGCATGACGATGGCAATTGCGCATCTTGTGGGGCGGGTCGGGGTTCTCGACTGCATCCGCGAGCGCAAGCCGCCATTCAGCCCGGAGAGCGTCGTCGCCGACTTTGCCGAGGTCCTGCAGGCCTATGGCATCCGCGAGGTTCATGGGGACCGCTATGCCGGCGAGTGGCCGCGCGCGGTCTTCCGCCGGCACGGGATCGAGTACCGCCCCAGCGCCAAGCCGAAGAGCGACCTCTACCGGGATCTCCTGCCCAAGCTGAACAGCGGCGAGGCCGAGCTTCTGGACGATCCCCGCATCATCGCGCAGCTCACCGCTCTCGAGCGCCGCACGAGCCGGGGCGGACGCGATTCGATCGACCATTCACCGGGGGCGCATGACGACGTGGCGAATGCGGTCGCGGGCGTCCTGGGCATGGCGACGAGGCCCCGGATGGAGACCAGGACCCAGAGACTGAGGGGGCTGATCTGATGGCAGCGATCGGCAGCATCGTCACCGTGCCCTGGCACACGGACGGCAAGCGCTGGGTCGTGAGCGAGTATGTCGGCAGCCCCAGGGGCGAGCCGAAATATGCGCGCATCATCCGCGTCCGTTCCGGCGGCGGGACCACGGGTCACCTTTGCTACAACGGCGGTCTCACCGTCGTCGAGACCCCCACTTTCACCCTCGGCGAACGCGTCAAGATCGATGGGCGCGCCGGCGAGATCATCGCCCTCGGAGACGAGATCCGCATCCGCCTGGACCCCTTCAGCCTCACGCTGAGGGGCGACGGCGCGATCCGTTACGAGGGCAACGAAACAAGCGTCCCTGCGTGGCGCGTCGTTTTGGAGAACCGTCTATGAAGAAGCTCACCCCCTCCGCCATCATGGTGCGCGTTGCGCCGGCTGCCGTGCGCTGGCCTGAAAGGGACACGTCGTTTACCTGGCAGTATCTTCACGAAAGTGTCGACACCTTGCGCGGCACCGCCGAGATCGTCGACGGCATGGCCGACGAGATCGAGAGCAACCAGGACCTTTCCGAGGCGGGCCGGCGGCGGCGCATTGCCGAGATCGGGCTGAAGGCGATCAACGACCTTCGCGCCGCGAAGCCGGTCGCGAGCGCACGTAGCTCCGTGAAGGGCACGGTTGAGACGCTCTCGGCCCGTGTGGCGGCGGCGATCAAGCCCCCGTCGAGCCCGGCTGACATCGCGCTTGCGGCGGAGATCCGGGCGCATATGCGCAGCCTCGGCAAGGAGGCGCACGGGTTCTTCAACAAGTACGGCGCTGACGAGCGTGTGGCCTCGGCGGTGCTCAATGCCCCGGCTTTCCTCAGCGGCCTCAACGACACGGAGCACGCGCATTACCGGATGCAGGCTGAAACCCGGATCGACCCGAAGGCGCGCGAGGCGATGGAGATCCTGAGCAAGGCGGGGAGCGAACTCGAGGATGCTGTCTCGAGCGCCGAGCGGTTGATCGGGGAGCGCACCGGCCTCGTCAAGAACCGCAAGGGCGAATGGGAGCCGCCGGCAATGCCTGCCGTCCCCTCTGTCACGAAGGCTGCCTGAGATGGTGGCGACGCAGCAGCGCCTCGCCGATCTGCCAAGGAGAACACTACCGGAAGCGTCAAGGACACCTTGCGCGGCCGCTGAATGATAAAAGCGCCGCTCCTGAGGGGCGGCGCTTCGCTTCTTATGGTCCGTCGGACCTCTTGTTGACTTGCGGCCGAAACTTGGACGCCGCAATATTGTTTCGAGCACATTCAGCGAGGCGGGCAACAGCTCGCATCGACCTGCCTCACGACATCGAGCGGCAGAAGCGGCTTCCTTACGAGGATGACACCGGCCGGAACTCCGAGCCACCTCTCGGGGAAGGCGGAAGCTACAGCAGTCCGGATCCAGGGCCACCTCTGTCTGACGGCACAGGCCAGCTCGATCCCATCGTCATCGCCGGCGGGATGGATGTCCGCCATGAACAGCTTGACGCGGCGCGCAGCTGACGAGAGAAGCGAAAGTGCCACTTCGCCATCATCTTTCAGCACCGCACGCAGGCCGTACTCCCGCAGCACGGTCACGGCGTCCTGCCACTCCTCCGCGTTCCGCGTCACGATGACCACCAGGCTACCGGCTGAGGCCGGAACGTCGTCAAGCCTCTCGATCAGTGGCGCAAGGTGGGGCGGGACCTCCGCCTGAAGATGCTCGTCCCAGTGCTTGCGAAAGGTCCCCGCCAATGACTTCAGGACTACCTCTCGGATCTTCGCCGATTCGCAGTCTACGTCCCTTTTCTGGGCAGGACGCCGTTGCTCCTCCATCGCTCTCTCCTCTCCTCGCGGCATCCCCCTACAAGTGCGACAAGCGCGAGAAGTTCGATCTAAGCAATTGATTATTATGCGTTATAGATGATGGTTCTTATTTGACGCGTCCCTTCATCAACGGCTCTCGCCCTCCCATTATTGTCAAGCTTGAGTACATGCGCTTCCGCAAACTGCAAAACTTGGCACGTTCGTCTTGAGGGGCGGACCGACCTCGAATTGAGAATTAGGCGTGAGGCGCTTGGCGTGGCTATACGAGATGACCGGGCTCGCAGGTCTTGAAGCTGAAGGCATCGCCGTACGCCGCCATCGCAGGGGCGCTCGGAAGAAGCGGAAGTGTGCCTCGGCTACGCAAGCCTGACAGCGATCGCATGAACATACCGCGCCAGGCCACTAACAGAGGAGGTCTCGTCGCCTCCCTCAGCGCGAAGTGCCTCGGCTCTCAACGCGCACTGTGGAGGCTCGTTCTTCAACACGCCGCTGGCGAAATGGTTGTGAGAACTTTGGAAAACAGAAAGCCCCGGCTTACGCCGGGGCTTTCCTCTTCGATCGACGTAAGCCGATCAGAAGTCGCGCTGGATGCGCAGGCGCGCGGTCCAAACGTCGTCGGTGCGCTTCGCCACGCCGCCGGCGCGGATCACGACCGGAGCGTTGATGCCGCGGCCGCGAACCTGAGCGTACTGGCCTTCCACGCCGATGGCGAGACCGGCGACCGGTGACCAGATCAGGCTCTTGCCGATGTTCCAGCCGGACCAGTTGGCGACGCCGTAGGTCGTGCGGCCGAGGGTCGAGAAGGACGTGTCGACATACGCCGCATGGATGTTGGACTGCAGCTGCGGGGTCCAGAAGTGACGGAAGCCGGCAGACACGGCCCAGGTCTTCACCGTGCGGAGCGAGCCACCGATTCGGTACGCGTTGACGTTGACGTAGCCGAGACGGGTCGGGTCGTTGCGGCCGCCCGAGAAGTTCGAGGCGCCGTCAGCATAGGTACCCTGAACCCAGAGCAGGGCGCCGGGCGAGAGCATCGGAAGGTTGACTTCCGCGCCGGCCAGGACGGCCCAGCCATACTTCGTGTCAACGCCAGCCGCCTGCGGGCGGATCTGGTGGATGGCACCGGCGAGACGGGCCGAACCCCAACCCTGCTCCACGTTGATGTTGGCAACGATGTCAGGCATCTGACGACCGGAGTAGCCGCCAGCACCCACAATACCCTGAGCGCGGCGGTTGCCGTCCTCGAGGGCGATCGTGGCCGAGATGCCGTTACCGAAGGTCGCGGTGTAGGCGAGAACGTTCGTCGTGCCGTAGGTCAGGTTCGTGCTCGTGAAGAACGGACCATAACCGGCCTGCGCCCAGCGATACATGAAGAACGACTGTACGCGACCGGCGGTGAGGCCGCCGAACTGGATGAAGGCATTGATCAGGTTGATCGAGCTCGTTCCCGCGCCATCCTGCGCGTTGAAGTCGATCGCCGTCATGGTGCGCAGCAGGCCGTATTCCGTGCCGGTGCGGGAATCCATGTTGATGCGGGCGCGAGCGAAGAACGTGTAGCCCTGCGCGGCACGATCCCCGGCAGCGTTGAAGCGACGGGTGTCGTTCACGATGTAGTCGGCGCGGATGAAGCCGCCGACGCGCAGGCAGGTATCCGTGCCCGGAATGTAGAAGAAGCCATTGCCATACGCATTGCAGATGCGGACGTAATCAACGGCGGGGGCAGCCGCGCGCACAGGCAGATCGGCTGCGTTAGCTCCGGCAACCGCCATAAGACCAGCGGCAGACCCGAGGAGAAGGCTCTTAGCGAGCTTCATTACTGACCTCCAAAGTTTCGAGACCCTGGGGGGCCGGGCATTGTGCCAATGGACTCACACGAGACCAGAAAGCTTTCCCTTTTCCCCGTCCACTCACCCTCGCGCCGGTCGCGCCGATCGTCGGGGGCGAGTCACGACCGGGGAACCCCCGTCGCGAGATCACTATTGCGGCGAGGATCGCTTATGATCAACCCCGTTCCCTCAAGCCTAGCGGTGAGGAACTTACTTGCTAGGCGAGTGTTGCAAAGTCGCCACGTTTTTGGCCTACTCAAGACAGAGGCGTCTCTTCTCTGCACCTGAAACTTAACTCTCTGATAAGATTCTCAGCGCGTTTCAACGCTGCTGGACGCGAGCGACATTGCGAATCAGGTTCTGAGAATGAAGCCCGGCGCCGCGCGGCGGGCGCGCTCAGTGGGGCGGGGGCATCATGCGAAGGGTGATTGGGTTCTTAGCTGATACTGGGAGTTCCCGAAACAGCCAAGTCAACGCGTTAAAGAACGCTGGATGTTCGGACGTACAAAGGCACGGCATCCTTTCGGATGAGACTATCAATGATCTTCACCGGGGGGATGAGCTAGTTGTCTGGCGAATTCAAGAGTTGGGGCTGTCTGCTTTGGAACTAATCGAATTGATCGGTCGACTGTCAGCCGAAAGAATCGGCTTTCGATCTCTAGTCGACGGAATTGATACCACTAACTCACCAAGCGTCGGAGAGTTTTGTCTGCTGCTCACCTTGCTTCGGCGGAAAGCGCATAAAGACCGCGTGACTGAGGGTATCAAGCTTGCTCAGGAGGCCGGCCGCCGATATGGGCGAACCAGAAAGCTAAGTGAATCTGATGTCGAGGTGATTCAGGAAGTGATCAGACGCCGAGAGATCTCCGTCACCGCAGCTGCAAGACAGTTTGGTGTCAGCCGGGGTACATTGCAGCGCTACCTTTCCGAAGCACGCAAAAAAGTGCAGAGCGCAAACAACACGGGATAGCGTGCTCTCGACGAAATTCACGCCGCGACTAGTAGCCTTTCTTTCGGACAGGATCGGGGGCGGGGCGCTCGAACCACGTCGAGACCGCGAGCGACTACACGATCAAGTTCTTCTTCAATTTCGGATCTGATGACGAGACGCCTTCAATCGGCGGCGACAGTCCCCTCGCCGACAACGCAATCCAGAAACTCCTCGCGGCGGCTTTCTCGATTAAAACAAAGGCGTTGATTGCAAACCTTGCGGAGATAGCCGAGACCTTCGCCGCATCGGAAGAAAACATCAGAGCGTGACTGCCGATCAGGCTAACGCAGCGCTTCATCAGGCCCCGCCCCCACTCGGCGGGGTTTTTGTGGCCGCGTTACCCTCAACGTTACCCCGGGGGCAATGCGCCAACACTCGCCGGATGCGGCCGGTCCGCAAGTCTTTGATTTTCTGTTGGAAAATGGTGCCGCTTACAGGACTCGAACCTGTGACCCCCTCATTACGAATGAGGTGCTCTACCAACTGAGCTAAAGCGGCTGACGGGGCGGCGCGGGGCGCTGGCCTGTCGAGCGGCCCTCTTACATGGAGGGGGCGAGATTGGCAAGCGGGTTTGGCGCGCCCGCCGGCCTTTTTCGCATCACCCGGAGCCGAAGAGGCTGAAGCGAGAGCGCTTGCGTTCGGGCTCGTCCTGGGGCTCCGGGCCGGGATCGTCCGGGAGGCGGGTCAGGGGTACGACGACCGCCTCGTCCTCGGTCTCGGGCCCGGCAGCTTCCGCGCGGTCGCCTCGCGGAGCCGCCGCCGGTTTTTCCGGGATTGTAGCCGCCGCCGCGGGGAGACGCGTCGAGCCGGCAGATGGCGGCGCGGACTCCCTCTGCGCCGCCTCCCGCGAGGCGCGATCCTGAGCAGCCCGTTCCTCCGCGGCCTTCGCCTCGGCTTTCTCGCGCTCGGCCTGTTCCCGTTGTGCCTGCTCTTTTGCCGCCTGCTCCCTTGCCGCCTCCTGGGCCGCGGCCTGCGCTGCCCTTTCCTCGGCGGCCTTCGCCTCCGCCTTCTTGCGCTCGGCGGCCTCGGCCTCCGCGACTCGCGCCTGTGCGAGATGCGCCTCCGCGCGTTCCGCATCGGCTTTCGCCTGTTCCGCGGCCCGCGCCTCCGCCTCGCGGGCCGCAGCAAACCGTTCGGCTTCCGCCGACTCGTCGGGAGCCTGCGGCCCTGAAAGCTTTGCCGGCTCGATGATTTCCGCCTCCTCCGCAGCGGCGTATTGCGGCGGAGCAATGGCGACCGGTTCACCGGGATGATCGTCGAGATCGCCCAGCACATCGTCGATCACCGCCGTACCCGCACCGGAGAGCAATTCCGGAGGCGCGGCCCAGCGGAACGCATCGAGACGGCCCGAGACCGGAGAGATCGGCGACCACCGGTCGGAGACGACGCCGTCCGCGATCCAGGCCTTGTCCCGCGGCGCGTGCACGGCGCGGGCGAGCCACTCGCGCGCGCGGCCGGAAGCCCCATGCTCCGAACGCTCGATATCCGCCATGAGCAGGCAGACGCGCACTGACGGGCGCTCCTGCAGCAGCGGGCGCAGGGTCTCGCGCGCCTTGGCATATTCCCGCGCCTCGAGCGCGGCGCGGGCGAGCGCGATGCGCCCTTCCGGACTCCAGCTCGACAGCATGGCGAGCCTCTCGGCGCGCTCCATCCTGTCATGCGTCGAATCGCCGGCGCGAAGATGCGTATAGACGGAGGCGAGTTCCGGATGCGGAACGGATTGCCACGCCGTCTGCACGATCTTCGCTGCCTTTCGCAGTTCCAGCCGCCGCCCGAGGATCTGGCCGGCGAGTGCCGCGGCCGGGACGAGATCGGGCGCCAGCCGCACGGCTTCCTTGACGGAGGCAAGCGCCCCCTCCTCGTCGGATTCCCCGCGCGCAAGCGCGTCGGCGGTGAGGAGCACGGCGCGATGGCGCTTCGCCGTCGGCTTGTCGATGAGACCGAGCGCAGCGCGGCGCTCCACCGTATCGATCGCCCCACGCCAGTCGCCGCGCGCGCACAAGCCCTCGAGGACGGCTTCGTTCGCCCAGTCGACGGCGGGAGCGAGCCGCGCGGCCTCGGATGCATGCGCGAAGGCGGCGTCCGCGTCGCCGCGGCGACGCGCCTCGACATAGAGCCCGCGCAGGCCGAGGACGCGGGTCTCCTCGGTATCCGCCATCTCCCGGAAGATCTGCTCCGCCGTGTCGCGATCGCCCGATATCTGGGCCGACTGCGCCTTGAGCAGGAGCAGGAGCGGCTCGTCCTTGCGCAGGTAGCGCTCGACCTCGCGCGCGTAGCGGCGCGCCGCGTTCTCGTCGCCGGACCCGACGGCGATCATGCCCCGGGACAGCGCCTGGATGCCCTTGCGCTTCTTGCGCTCCCGCGACGCGACGGACAGGCGCTGCGGAAGGTTGAGGATGATGCGCGCCGCCGATTCGATCAGGAGGATCGCCGCGATGAGGGCGAGCAGGACGAGGGCCGCGATCGCCAGGCCCACGGAATAGCTGACGCCGTTCCAGATGAAGGCGATGCTGCCGGGCTGTTCCGCCAGCCAGACCGCTCCGAAGGCCAGGGCCGCGATGATCGCAAGGTAGATGAGGACGCGCCACATGAATCCGACTTCCCTTCCTTCACCGCGATGCCGCAAGCGCGGCGAGGGCTTCATTTCCGATATTGTCGGCCGCCTGCGCCGCCGCGATCCGCATTCTCAGCGTTTCGGCCCATTCAGCGGTCGCCTCCCTGACGGGATCGGGCAAGGCGTCCCAGCCCGCGGCCGCGGTCTCGTAGTCGCCCGCGAGGACCGCCGCCTCGATCGCCGCGATTTCGCGGGGCGCCTCGACCGGCGGGGCCGCGTCGACGGCTTCGACCGTGATTGCGCGCTCCGCCAGCCGCTGGAGGAAGCCGCCCCCCACATCGGGAGCCGCCGGCGCCTCGGCCGCCTGCTCCCGGCGCATCTGCGTCGCCGCGCGGCGCAACAGCTCGGCAAGCGCCGCCGGTCCCGGCGCACCCTCCTGCGCGAAGGGCTCGAGCGCCGAAAGCTGCTCGACCGGAACGCCGAGATCGCTCAGCACATGGTAGGTCTCGACATAGGGCCGTCCCTGCGCGATGGCGACGGCGAGGTGGTTGGCGGCGGCGAGGCGCGAAGCCGCGCTGCGCCACTCGGCCGTCCACGTGCTCTGCAGGTCGGTGATTGCCCCCTCCATCCGCCCGGATTGCGCGGACAGGGTATCGAGCTGCCCGCGCAGGGCGCCGACCGCCTGCGTATTGGCCTCGATCGCTTCCGTGGGGATCGTGGGAATTTCGGGCATCGGGCGCTCCGACGCCTCCCGGGCGATTTGCAGCGCCTGCGAGGCCTCGTCCTCGACCAATGCAAGGCGGTTCTCGACGGCGTTCAGAGCCGCGGGATCGGCTTCCTCGCGCTGGGCCAGCGCGTCGAGACGCTCCTCGATCGCGGAAAGGCGCTGCCCCTCGTCTGCTGGCGGCGCGCGCAGGAAGAGGTCGTAGGCGATGAAGGCGACGCCCGCGACGAGGCCTCCGATCAGACCGGCGGCGATCATCCCGCGCATGCCCGCCCCCCCCGCGGGAGCAGCGCTCGCCGGTCCCTGCCGCTGCGGTCCGGACCGTTCCACCGGACGCCTCACCTGCGGCGATGGCGGGGGCGTCGGCGATGTCGATGCGGCAGGAGCCTTCGCGGAGGCGGCGGAGGCGGGTACGGAGCGTGCTGCGGCAGGCGCGGAAGCGGCCTTCGAATTGGTCACGGGTTCGACCTTGGGATCGACCTTGGGATCGGAAGCGCTCGAATCCGCCGGACCGGCCTTCGCGCCGGCGGCATTCTTCGCGGGGGCGCTCGATCGGGCTTTGCTTGCGGCGCCTGGGCGGTTGGGCGATTTCGTCACGGCATCCTTCCGGTTCGGGATTCGAGAAAACGACGCGGGATCACTCTTGTCACGTCAAACCTTAGCATTGGTTCAAGGCGCAACGCGACCGCCTTCCTCCGGCGCTGGCGCATGCTTCTCGAGGAGAACGCGAAACATGGCCTTTTCGTTCGCCGCCGATGCGGCGGAAACGTGACGCAGGCCGGATTTACGCAGGATTTCGGCGACATCCGGCGAGATTGCGACATGATGAAGCTCGGCGAAACGCACCTGCAATCCCGCCTTTTCCACGAGCGCGAGGGCGAGCCTGGCGGTTCTCGGCGAGTAGTGAAGCGCGGCGTCAAGAAACCGTCCCGCGAGCGCCGCGCGGGCCGGCTCGGGAAGTCCGGCCACCGCCTCCGCCGCATAGGCGGTCCCGATCGCGACATCATATCCCATGCGGACGAGGCCGGCGGCGGGTTCGGGCTTCCGGTCGCGCCCGGCGACGTGGAGCAGGCGCGCGGGAGGCTCCAGCAGGCGCGGAATGTCGCGCAGGAGCGCCGACGCATCGCCGCCCGAGGCGTGGACGTCCCTCACCCCGAGCGCCCCGAGCGCCCGCGCCGTGCGCGGTCCCACGGCGAACACGGGCACAGGGCCGGAAGACGCCGCTTCCAGCGCCGCCTTCGCTCCCGCGGCTCCCTTCGCGCTCGTGACCACGAGAGCGTCAAAAGGGCCTGCCGGCGGCGGCTCGCCGCTCGCATGCGTCTCGATGAGCGGCGCACAGATCGCCTCGCAGCCGAGCCGCGCCAGAAAGCGCGCGGAGCGCCGGCAATCCTCCTCGGCGCGCGTGAGGAGGATGCGCATCCGCTCAGCCCCCGAAGAAGCCGGCGGGCAAGCGCGCGCGGATGTCAGCGCCGAGATCCGCGCCGATCGCCTCCGCGTCCGCGACCGCGCCCTCGCGCGCACCCTCCACGGTCTCGGAGCCGTCCGGGCGCAGGACGAGCGCCTTCAGCGAGAGGCGATCGCCCGATATCCGGGCATGGGCGGCGATCGGCGTGCGGCAGGAGCCGTCGAGAACGGCGAGGAATGCCCGCTCCGCCGCGAGCTGGCGTCCCGTCTGCGCATCAACGATTCGCGAAGCCGCGTCGCGAGCCTCTTCGTCCGCCTCGCGCACGACGATCGCAATCGCCCCCTGGCCGACTGCGGGCAGGAATTCGTCGATATCGAGGGCGGCGGCGACGTGCCGGGTCAGGCCCAGGCGCTTGAGGCCGGCCATGGCGAGGAGCGTCGCCCCGAATTCCCCGCTCTCGATCTTCGACAGCCGCGTGCCGACATTGCCGCGCAACAGCGCAACCTCGAGATCGGGCCGCAGCCGCCGCACCAGCGCCTGACGCCGCAGCGAGGCGGAGCCGATCCGCGTCCCCGCCGGGAGGCTCGCGAAACTGTCCCCGTGATGGGTGATCAGCGCGTCGCGCACATCCTCGCGCGGAAGATAGCCGGCTATCACGAGACCCTCGGGAAGCTCGTTCGGGAGATCCTTCGCGGAGTGCACGGTGATGCCGACCCGCCCCTCGAGCTGCGCGATGTCGAGTTCCTTGGTGAACAATCCCTTGCCGCCCGCCTCGGACAAGGCCCGGTCCTGGATCGCGTCGCCCGTCGTCTTGATCACTTCGAGGGGGAAATCCCCGGCCTCGCGGCCCAGGGCGGCTGCAAGGCGCTCCTGCGTCTCGTGAGCCTGCGCCAGGGCGAGGGGGCTGCCCCTGGTTCCGATCGCCAGGGTCGAGGGTTCCGACATGCTGTCACTTCTCCGGGCGGCGGCGCATGCGCCGGTTGCTTCATCGCGCGCGAGGACTATAGGTTCTGTTGCGCGCGGCTGGAAGCGCCGCGGCGCGATCGTCAAACTGAAGTCGGACAAAACCCCATGCGCGTACTCGGCATCGAGACCACCTGCGACGAGACCGCGGCGGCGATCGTCGCCCTCGGCGATGACGGGCGCGGCGTCGTCCAGTCCAACGAGGTGCTCAGCCAGATCGCCGAACACGCGGCCTATGGCGGCGTCGTTCCCGAGATCGCCGCCCGCGCCCATGTCGAGGTGATCGACCGGCTGGTCGCGCGCGCCCTCTCGCGGGCCGGGACGGGGCTCGACGGGATCGACGCCGTCGCGGCGGCGGCCGGGCCCGGCCTGATCGGGGGCGTCATCGTCGGGCTGACCACCGCCAAGGCGCTGGCGCTCGTCTCCGGCAAGCCCTTCATCGCGGTCAACCATCTCGAGGCCCATGCGCTGACCGCGCGGCTGACGGACGGGATCGGGTTTCCCTATCTCCTCCTCCTCGCCTCCGGCGGACATACGCAGCTCGTCGCGGTCCGCGGCGTCGGGGACTACGTCAAGCTCGGCGCGACCATCGACGACGCGATCGGGGAGGCATTCGACAAGGTGGCCAAGCTTCTCGGCCTGCCCTATCCCGGCGGGCCGCATGTGGAGCAGGCGGCGAAATCGGGGAATCCGGACCGCTTCGCCCTGCCCCGCCCGATGCTCGGCAGGCCGAAGCCGGACTTCTCCCTTTCCGGCCTCAAGACCGCGCTGCGGATCGAGGCGGAGCGGATCGCTCCCCTGAACGAGCAGGACGTGGCCGATCTCTGCGCCAGCTTCCAGGCGGCCGTGACGGACATGGTCGTCGACCGCACCCGCGTCGCCCTGCGCGACTTCCAGACGGTCGCGGAGCGGCCCACCGCCCTCGTCGCGGCGGGAGGCGTCGCCGCGAACCAGACGATGCGGCGTGGCCTGCAGCGGCTTGCGACCGAGACCGGCCTCAAGCTCGTGACGCCGCCGCTCGAACTCTGCGGCGATAACGGCGCGATGATCGCCTGGGCCGGGATCGAGCGGCTGCGGCTCGGGCTCCTCGACGACCTCACCGCGCCGGCCCGCGCGCGCTGGCCGCTGGAGGAGAAGCGGGGCGGCGACAGCCGGGCCACCGCATGAGCGCCAAACGTCCCGTCGCGGTCATCGGAGGGGGCGCCTGGGGCACGGCGCTTGCCAATGCCGCCGCCTCCGCCGGCAATAGCGTCATCCTCTGGACGCGCGGGGAAGAAGCCGCGCGGGCGATGCAGCTTTCCCGCGAAAACGCCCGCTACCTCCCCGGCGTCAGGCTTCACGACAACGTCGCGGCCACCGCCGCGCTCGACGGGATTTCCCCCGCCCGCGCCGTCCTCCTCGTCACCCCCGCCCAGAGCGCCCGCGCGATGACGGCGGCGGCCGCCCCCTTCATCGCTCCGGATGCGCCCCTCGTGCTCTGCGCCAAGGGGATCGAGCGCGAGACGGGGATGTTCCTGAGCGACGTCGTCGCGGAGGTTCGCCCCGGCGCGCCGGTCGCGATTCTCTCCGGGCCCAGTTTCGCCGCCGACGTGGCGCGCGGGCTGCCCACCGCCGTCACCCTCGCCTGCGCCGACGAGAAGCTCGCCGCATCCCTCGCCGCGGAGTTCTCGGGGAAAGCGCTGAGGGTCTATCATGGCGCGGATGTGCGCGGCGTCGAGATCGGCGGCGCGACGAAGAACGTGCTCGCCATCGCCTGCGGCGCGGCCATTGGGCGCGGCCTCGGGGAAAGCGCGCGGGCAGCCCTGATCGCGCGCGGCTTCGCGGAACTGCTGCGCTTCGCCCGCGCCTATGGCGGCAAGCCCGAGACGCTGATGGGCCTGTCGGGCCTGGGCGACCTCGTCCTGACCTGCGGCTCGGCCCAGTCGCGCAACTTCGCCTTCGGCATGCGCCTCGGCGAAGGGGCGAGCGTCGCCGAGGCCTCCGGCGGCAAGCTTGCGGAGGGGGTCTTCACCGCCGCGATCCTGGTCTCGCTCGCGCGGGCGCGCGGCGTCGAGATGCCGATCGCCGCGTGTGTCGATGCGCTCACATCCGGGCGGATCACCGTCGACCAGGCGATGGACGCCCTGATGAACCGCCCCCTGCGCTCCGAAATCTGATTCCATAGAGGTGAGAATGGCTTACTGGCTCTACAAGTCGGAACCAAAGGTCTGGTCCTGGGACATGCAGGTCGCCGAGGGCGAGAAGGGAACGCACTGGAACGGCGTTCGCAACCATGTCGCCAAGCAGAACATGATGGCGATGAAGACGGGCGACCGGGGCTTCTTCTACCATTCCAACGAGGGCAAGGCGATCGTCGGGATCGTCGAGGTGATCCGCGAATACTATCCCGACCACACCGACGAGAGCGGCCGTTTCGGCATGGTCGACATCAAGGCCGTCGAGCCCCTGCCGCGTCCGGTCACGCTGGAGGAGATCAAAGGCGATTCGCGCCTGAAGGACATGATCCTCGTGAACAATTCCCGGCTTTCGGTGCAGCCGGTCACCGAGGCGGAATGGGCGATCATCCGCGAACTCGGAGGGCTCGGCTAGCCGGCATGCGCGTCGCCGAGGGCGAGCGACAGGCGCGCAAGATGGGCGTCGTCGACGCCGATCTCCTCGAGGTGGCGATAGGTTGAGATGACGTATTCCGGGTTCGCCCCGGAAATGCCCACACCATTGCGTACATGATGCAGCACATCCTCGTCCGGCAGGCGACCCGCATATTGCTCATGCTTCTGATCGACCACATAGCTCAGCGCGCGCACCTGGCGGCCATCGGCAAGGCGGGCGTTCAGCCGCCTCTCGACATAGACCATCGTCACCTGCTCGCGGCCGCGCAGATAGGCGACGGTCTCCGCCGCATCCGCCGCCGCGACGCGGAACGCGATGCCCTTGCAGGCCCCGCCGCGATCGAGCCCGAGAACGAGGCCGGGACGCTCCGGAGTGCCGCGGTGGACGTAGGAGTAGACGCAGAGCGCGCGATGATAGCCGCGAATGGCGGCGAGGCCGCGCTCTTGATATGGAAAGCCGGGCCGCCACATCAGGGAGCCGTAGCCGAAGACCCAGAGATCCTCGGGATGTTCGGGGAGGAGGTCGGTCATGCGGTCGGTCTCGGAGCGGCGATGATCCCCGGTGCGGGCGGCTCAGCCGCTAGCAGCTAACGGGCCGTGGTTCAACGGAGATATTGATGAGTGACATGGATCGAGGGGAACAGGGAGCGGGCTCTCCGCCACGGCGGCGGTCCGGCGAGAAGCGCGCCGGCCGGTTCTGGCTCTTCGCACCGTTCGCGCTGGTCGCCGCGGTGGCCGTCGCCTGGAGCGTCGGCTGGCTCCTGATCCGCGACCGGGTGGAAACGGAGATCGACGCGGCCCTCCTGCGCGAAGCCTCGCTCGGGCGCACATGGGACTGCGCCGGGCGCAGCGTCGGCGGGTTTCCCTTCCGCATCGAAATCAACTGCGCGTCGCTCTCTCTCGAACGGGCCGATGGCGTGAGCGTCGCGCTCGGCCCCGCGCGCGCCCTTGCCCAGATCTATCAGCCGCGCCATCTCATCGCCGAAGCCTCGGGCCCCATGCGGGGCGGCGACGGCCGGATCGCGGTCGAGGGAGACTGGGAATCCCTGCGCGCGAGCATACGCGGCCTCGGAACCGGGGCGGAACAGGTCTCCATCATCAGCCGCGAGCCGCGTTTATCCGTCACAGGCATTGGCCCCGTTCCCGTCGAGAGCGCGAGCGAGCGCGTCGAGATCTTTGCCCGGCCGAGCCCCGGCTTGGCGCCTGAACGCGGCGCCGTCGATCTCGTGGTGCGCAGCGTCGACACGGCCGCCCCCTGGCTCGACGAGATGCTGGGGGAGAGCGCGCCGGCGCAGATCGAGCTGCAGGCCCGGATCACGGATCTGCGGGGCGTCGCCTCCGGCGCGCCGCGGCAGATGCTGGAGCGCTGGCGGGCGGCGGGAGGCACGGTCGACCTCGCGCTTCTCGACGTGGAGAAGGGTCCGGCGCGGGTGCAGCTCAGCGGCGAGATCGCCCTGGATGCGGAACGGCGGCCCGAGGGCCGCATCGCCCCGGCGGTCGCGGGGATCGACGGGCTCGTGGAGCGGCTCCTGGGGCCGGATCAGGGGATGAACGCCGCGATGATCCTGCAGGCGCTGTCGGGGGCCGCCCCGGAGGGCGCTCCCGCGGGCCTTCGCAGCCTGCCGCCCCTCGTCCTGCGCGACGGGCGCGTCTTCGTCGGCATGTTCCCGATCCCGCAGGTTCGGCTCGAACCCCTGTTCTGACAGGCGGCGGCGGGGCGATACGCCGCCCCGCCCGCCTCTTCAGCGCGAGAACTTCTTGTACTTGATGCGGTGGGGGATCGTCGAATCCACCCCGAGGCGGCGCTTCTTGTCCTCCTCGTAATCCGCGAAATTGCCCTCGAACCATTCGACATGGCTGTCGCCCTCGAAGGAGAGGATATGCGTCGCGATGCGGTCGAGGAACCAGCGATCGTGGCTGATGATGACCGCGCAGCCGGCATAGTCCTCCAGCGCCTCTTCAAGGGCCCGCAGGGTCTCAACGTCGAGATCGTTGGTCGGCTCGTCGAGGAGGAGCACGTTCGCGCCGCTCTTGAGGATGCGCGCGAGATGCACGCGGTTGCGCTCGCCGCCGGAGAGCACACCGACCTTCTTCTGCTGGTCGGGGCCCTTGAAGTTGAAGGCCGAGCAATAGGCGCGCGAGTTCATCTCCCGCTTGCCAAGATAGATGATGTCGTTGCCGCCCGAGATCTCCTCCCAGACGCTCTTGTTGCCGTCCAGCGCGTCTCGCGACTGGTCGACATAGCCGAGCTGCACCGTTTCGCCGATGGTGATCGTCCCCTCGTCCGGCTGCTCCTGCCCGGTGATCATGCGAAACAGCGTGGTCTTGCCGGCGCCGTTGGGGCCGATCACGCCGACGATTCCGCCCGGCGGCAGCTTGAAGGACAGGCCGTCGATGAGGAGCTTGTCGCCATAGCCCTTCTTGAGCCCGTCGAACTCGATGACGTTCGCCCCCAGCCGCTCCGCGATCGGGATGATGATCTGCGCGGTCGCGGGACCCTTCTCCTGCGACTTCGCGACGAGATCCTCGTAGCGCGAGATACGCGCCTTGGACTTGGCCTGGCGCGCCTTCTGCGAGGCGGAGACCCATTTGCGCTCGCGCTCGATGGTGCGCTGGCGCGCCTCGTCCTCGCGCGATTCCTGCGCAAGCCGCTTCTGCTTCTGCTCGAGCCAGGAGGAATAGTTGCCCTCGTAGGGAATGCCGCGCCCGCGATCGAGTTCGAGGATCCAGCCGGTGACGTTGTCGAGGAAGTAGCGATCGTGGGTGACGATCAGGATCGCGCCTGGATAGGTGCGCAGATGCCCTTCGAGCCAGGCGACCGTCTCGGCGTCGAGATGGTTGGTCGGCTCGTCGAGGAGGAGCAGTTCGGGCTGCTCCAGCAGCAGCCGGCAGAGCGCGACGCGGCGGCGCTCGCCGCCCGAGAGCGATTCGACGGAGGAGTCGTCAGGCGGGCAGCGCAGGGCGTCCATCGCCTGGTCGACCTTGGAATCGAGATCCCACAGCCCCAGCGCCTCGATCTTGTCCTGGAGCTCCGTCATCTCGTCGGCGGTCTCCTCGGAATAATTCATCGCAAGTTCGTTGTAGCGCTCGAGGATCGCCTTCTGCGGCGCGACCCCGATCTCGACGTTCTCGCGCACGGTCTTCGCGGGATCGAGCTGCGGCTCCTGCGAGAGATAGCCGACGCGCGCGCCCTCCGCGACCCAGGCCTCGCCGACCCATTCCTTGTCGGTCCCGGCCATGATCCGGAGCAGCGTCGACTTGCCCGCGCCGTTGGGGCCGAGCACGCCGATCTTGGCGTCCGGGTAGAAGGAGAGGTGGATGTTGTCGAGAACCTTCTTGCCGCCGGAATAGGTCTTCGACAGACCCCGCATGTGATAGATGAACTGTCGGGCCACGTGAGTATCCGTTCTGTTTGCGCGCGCTGGATTTCGACGCGACCCATTAGCAGGCGCGGCACCGGGCGGCAAGGTCGCGACAAGGTCGCGGCAAGGTCCGGAAAGCTCGCGTTGATCAGCCCTTGCCGGCCGGGAGGGACTCGCGGACGGCCGCCCGCGGAGTCGGGACCGGGGCGCCGGAGGGGGCGAGGACCGGGGCGAAGCGCAGCGCGCGGCGGGTCTGCCGGACCTCGAGCGGCCGGTGCATCTGCTTCGTCGCCTCCACCACATGGACGCCGGGGAATGGGAGAGAGAGGCGGGTCCCGAACTTCTCCCACATTCCGGCCGTCGCAAGCATCGCGCGTGATTCGAGAGGCGGCATGTAGAGCGTCTCGGACCACTTCTCCGGCGTGAACATTGTGCGGCGCAGCAGGTCCTTGAGCTGCGAGCGGGAATAGGGGCGGCCCTGGCCGAACGGCGTCGTATCGGTGCGGGACCAAATGCCGCGCCGGTTCGGCACCACGATCTTGAGCCGGCCGCCGGGGGCGAGCGTCCGCCAGATCTCGTAGAGCAATTCCTCCGGATCCTCGGTGGTCTCGAGCAGGTGGACGAGAAGCACCCGGTCGACCGCGCCGTCCGGGAGGGGGAGCATCAGCGGATCGGCGAGCGCCGCGGCATTGGCGCCCTCGCCCGGCCAGCGCGCCACGCCCTGCCGCGCCGGCATCAGCGCGAGAACACGCTCCGCGCAGGCGCGCGCGCTCTCCAGATAGGGCGATCCATAGCCGAGGCAGGCGACGCGCTGCCCCCGCGCATCGTCGAGAAATCCGTCGAGCGCACGCCCCACATAGAACCGGGCGACGGCGCCCAGCGGGGTCTCGTAGAAGGACTGCAACGCGACGATGTCGACGATCATGGGCCGGGTATCTCCTGCCGTTTAGGTTTGGCCCCTGGCAGCGCCGGTTGCAACCCGTTTGCGTCTTTCGCAGGCAGGATCGGGTGCAATCGAGGCGCTCGCCATGCTAGTGATCGAGCCAGCAAACGGAACAGGCGACAGGACCGGGAGACGACCATGGCCGCGGAAATTCATGTCTTCAAATGCCTCGACGACAATATCGGCGCGCTGATCAGGGATCCCGCCACCGGCGCCTGCGCCGCCATTGACGCGCCGGAGGAAGCGGCCGTCGTCGCCGCGCTCGAGACCACCGGCTGGAACCTGACGGACATCATCGTCACCCACAGCCACTGGGATCACGTCCAGGGCCTGGACGCCCTCAAGGCGCGCTACGGCTGCCGGATCGTCGCGCCGGCGAAGGCCGCCGATCTCGCCGCCAAGGCGGACGTGACGGTGTCCGAGGGCGATACCGTCGCGATCGGCGATCTCGAGGCGAAGGTCTGGGAGACGCCGGGGCATTGTGCCGACCACGTCGTCTACTGGTTCGAGGCCGATTCGCTTCTCGCCGCAGGGGACGTCCTCTTCGTGATGGGCTGCGGCCGGGTCTTCGGAGACGATTTCGACGGCCTCTGGCGGGCGCTCGAGCGCATCCGCGAACTTCCCGACGCGACGACGGCGATCTGCGGGCACGATTACACCCTCTCCAATGCCCGCTTCGCGCTGAAGGCGGACCCGGACAATGCGGCGGTGAAGAAGCGCCTCCAGGAAGCGGAGCAGGCGGCGGCCGAGAAGCGCCTCTTCGGCGTGACGACGATCGGCGAGGAGAAGGCAACGAACCCCTTCCTGCGCGCCACGGAGCCGGAACTCGCCGCCTCGGTCAGCCTGGAGGGCGCGCCCGCATCCGCCGTGTTCCGGGCGCTGCGCGAGTGGAAGAACAGGGGTTGAGCATGGGGCACGTGATCGGCGGAATGACTGCGGAGGAGGTCGTCCGCCGCCTCCAGCTGCAGCCGCATCCCGAAGGCGGCTTTTACCGCGAGACCTTCCGGGACGCGCGGACGGATGCGGCGGGCCGGGCGGTCTCGACGGCGATCTACTACCTGCTCGGCCTCGGCGACACGTCGGAGTGGCACCGGGTCGACGCGGCGGAGGTCTGGCACTTCTATGCGGGCGCTCCGCTCGTGCTCACTCTCTCCCCGGACGGGCATGACGCCGAGGCGCGCCATCTTGGGCCGGACCTCCTGAGACACCAGGTCCCGCAGATCGTGGTGCCCGCCGGCTGGTGGCAGACGGCCGCCTCGCTCGGCGCGTGGACGCTCGTCGGCTGCACAGTCGCGCCCGGCTTCGACTTCGCCGGGTTCGAGATGGCCCCGCCCGACTGGCGGCCGGTGCCCCGCGGATGAGCCCGGCGGAGCCTTCCACCATCCGGGGGCTGGAGGAGCGCGCGCTCAACGCCTGGCCGGCGCTGCAGACGGCGCTCGCGGATGGCTGGATCCTGCGCTTCGCGGAGGGCTATACGAAGCGGGCGAACTCGGCCTGCCCCCTCGCGGCGGACGCCGCCCCGCTATCGCGGATCGGGCCTGAAATCGAGGCGCTTTATGCGCGTCACGGGCAGCCCGCGATCTTCCGCCTGACGCCGCTGGCGCGACCCGAGGACGCCGCGTGGCTGGCGGCTCGAGGCTACGAACGGATCGAGCCGACGGCGATCATGACGGCTGATCTCGTCGCGCCCGGCGAAATTGATCCTGCCGTCATGCTTGCGGATGAACCCGGCGAAGGCTGGCTCGAAACTCTCGCGGCAGGCAATCGGTACGGCCCGCAGGTGCGCCCCGTGCTCGAGAAGATTCTCGCTGCGATACGCCCCCGGGCCTTTTTCGCCACGATCGGGCAGGAAGGCCGCAATTGCGCCTGCGGGCTCGCCGTCGTCGAACGCGGACGGGTCGGATTGTTCGACATTCTCGTGGTGGAGGAGGCCCGGCGCCGTGGCCTCGGACGACGGCTCGTGAAGGCGATGATGTCCGGGGCCGCCGTCGCGGGCGCGCGATCGGCCTATCTGCAGGTTCTCGAAAGCAACGAAGCCGCCATCGGCCTCTATCGCAGCCTCGGCTTTCGATCGGTCTACGGCTACGCCTATTGGGTGCGCGATTCGATGCCGCGGGAGGCTCGGCCGGATGTCACGCCGTGACGGCGCCGCCGTGCAGGCTTTCCGCCGCCATGCGATCCGCAGCAGGGCGGATCCGGGTCACATTCTCCCGCCCCGCGATCCGGAAGCAGCCCTTGCCGGCGCGCTTCGCCCGATAGAGTGCCCGATCCGCCTCGACCATCATGACCTCGCTGCCGTCGATGGCTGAACTGGCGATAGCCCCGCCGACGCTGACGCCGACATTCACCGTACGCTCCTTGAGTCGGTAGGGACGCGAGACTTCCGCGATCACCGTGCCCGCAAGCGCCTCGAGATCGAACGAAGTCGTCAGGTCCTTGCGGATGATCGCGAATTCGTCGCCCCCGAGGCGGCCACAGATATCATCATCCCGCAGCACCATCCGGAGCCGGTCGGCGACCATGCAGAGCAATTCATCTCCCACGCCGTGTCCGTAAGTATCGTTGACCTCCTTGAAGCCGTCGAGGTCGAGGCAGATGACGGCGAAGGCGCGCCCCTCGATCTCCCAATGGCGGTCGGCGATGTCGAGATGCTCCTGGATGGCGCGGCGATTGGCGAGGCCGGTCAGGGGATCATGCGTGGCGAGATGCTCGATCTCGCGCTTCGCCAGAAGCCTCTCGACCAGGACGCCGTAATACTTCAGCACCGTCTCCCAGTAGGAAAACAGGTAGATGACAGCGAGATAGCCGACGATGCGGTGCATCGGGTCCGGATGCAGGGCCGCGGCGGCGCCGAAGGCGATGATCACGAGCGTGCCGGCCGTCAGCGCGATCCAGGGCCTGACGGCGACGCGCGAACCGTGTCCGGCGCAGAGCGTCAGGGTCAGCCCCAGCGCGAGGAGATAGCCGCCGTTCACGTCATGCGCGTAAGAGGCGATGCTGAGGGCGGCGATCTCGAGGGCGATGACGATGGAACCTATTCCGTAGCGCAGATCCCAGCGCCGCGCCTCCTCGACCGTCCTGCATCCGCGCTCCTTGGGAAAAGAGAGCAGGATGCCGATGCGCAGCGCGGCCGCAAACAGGGCCAGGGCGAAAAGGACCCAGAACACAGGCGCGCCGCTGAACCAGGCGAGGCAGCCAATCCCGATCGCGACCCCGGCGCAAAGGGAAATGACCTGCGGCAGGGCCGTGTAGAGGAGGTTGACGAGCTCGATATAGGTCTCGTCGGGGATCTTGCGGCGGCTATCGGCACTCGGCAGGATCATCCGGACATCCTCGATCGCTACGCAATTGCGGCGAGGCCTTCGGAATCCGGAGGCCTCCGGGATAATGATGCTATTTATAATTGCCGAGATCGCTGACCTTCCGCCCGCGCCCGCCTTTATCAGGAACATCACGATAGCAAGGAAAAATTGCAGTTGCGTAAAGCCGCCCGGCGGGGTTTTAGGAGTCCGAGATGGCGCGCGGCCGAGCTTTCCGCTTTCCCTGACGCCCGGAACACCCCTGCCGTCCGTCACACCTCGAGATTGTCGATGAGTCGCGTGTTTCCGATTTTCGCCGCGACCAGAAGCCGCACCGCCTCGTTCGCCTTCGGCGGGCCGAGATCCCCCGCATCCCGCGCCTCGACATAATCGACCGTGAACCCTGCGGCCTCGATCATGGCGCGCGCATCCGCCAGGGCGGACTCGAGGGGGCTGCCCGCTCGGATCCCGGCGGCGCAAGCGGTCAGGGCGGCATGCAGGACCGGAGCGGCCGCGCGCTCCTGCGCGGACAGATAACGGTTGCGCGACGACAGGGCGAGGCCGTCCGCTTCACGCATCGTGGGGGCCGGGAGGATCGTGACGGGGATGAAGAGGTCGCGGGTCATGCGCGTCACGACCTTGAGCTGCTGGAAGTCCTTTTCGCCGAACACGGCGTAATCGGGGGCGGCCTGAAGCAGGAGCTTGGCGACGACAGTGGCGACCCCGCGAAAATGCGTCGGCCGGAAGCGGTCCTCGAGCCCCGCCGTGGCAGGCCCCTCGAGTTCGATCGCGGTGCAGGAGCCCGGCGGATACATCGTCCCGGCGTCCGGAGCGAAGACCAGTTCCGCCCGCCCCTCAAGCGCCGCGCAATCCGACTCGAAAGTACGCGGATATTGCGCGAGATCCTCGGTCGGGGCGAACTGGGTCGGATTCACGAAGATCGAGACGACGACGCGATCGGCATGGGCGCGGGCAAGCGTCACGAGGGAGATATGGCCCTCGTGCAGGGCTCCCATGGTCGGCACGAGCGCGACCGTCTCCCCGGCCGCACGCCAGGAGCGTACCTGCCGGCGCAGATCCTCGACACTTCGTGTGATTGCGATCTCGGCGCTCATCTTCGAGGCCTCCCTCCGAATGGACAGCGCCCTTTCCCGGGCCGCGACGCCGTTTCGCTACCAGAGCGGGCCCGTTCCGCCAATAAACTTCGCGCGGAGAAGCTTCGTTTCAGGATTTTTCGCGCCAATAATGACCCGACCGGCGATTGTCGGCGGCGCATGGATTGCAAGACGGCGGCGAAACGCCAAATCTCGGAGAGAGAAGAGGAGCGCGATGACGAGGAAGAAGGATATCACGCCGCCGCCCGGCGCCAGGGTCCCGCCCGCCGAAGTTGCGGGGGAAGGCAGGGCGCGCGATGGCAAGACGCGCGACGTCGAGGCATTCCTCGCGCAGGCGTCACGTCTTTCGCCGGTGACGCCGCGCGGCGAGCCGAAGGGAAGGCTGGTCTTTGCGCTCGACGCAACCATGAGCCGGCAGCCGACCTGGGACCTGGCGTGCTCGGTGCAGGCTTCGATGTTCGAGACGGCCTCGCGAATCGGAGGCCTCGCCGTCCAGCTGATCTATTTCCGCGGTTTCGACGAATGCCGCGCCTCGCGCTGGGTCCTGGAGCCGAAGGCGCTGACGGAGGTCATGACGAAGATCAGCTGCCGCGGCGGGCATACCCAGATCGGCCGCGTTTTGCGCCATATCCGCAACGGGGCGAAGGAGGGCCGGACAAATGCCTTTGTCCTCGTTGGCGATGCGATGGAGGAGAATGTCGACGACCTCTGCGCCGTCGCGGGCGAACTCGGCCTGCTCGGAATCAAGGGCTTCCTGTTTCAGGAGGGCCATGATCCGGCCGCCGCCGCGGCGTTCCGCGAGATCGCCCGGCTGACGGGCGGCGCCTATGAGCGGTTCGACGCTTCCGCGCCCGGGGCCCTCGAGGGATTGCTGCGGGCCGCCGCCGCCTATGCGAGCGGGGGAGCCGAGGCGTTGGAAAGCCTCGCGGCCGGTGATACGCAGGCGCGGCGTCTTCTCACCGCGATGGGGCGGAAATGATCTCTCTTCTCTACGGCGTCATGGCCCTTCTCGCCTTCTGGTGGGTGTCGCGGCTTTACGCCCGGGCGAATCCCGCGCTGCTGGTCAAGGTGGTGAAGCGCGCCGGCGGCCTCTCGCTGCTGGCGCTCGCGGTGCTGATGATGTTTCGCGGACGCATGGACATGGCGCTCCTGATCGGCGGCGCGGGCGCGTGGCTGATGGGCTGGAGCATCGGCGGCATACCAGGCCTCGGGCGCGGCTCCGCCAACCGCACGCAGGGAAGTACCTCCCGGGTGCGCTCCGCCTTGATAGAGATGGAGCTCGACCACGATACCGGCGACATGCGCGGCACTGTCCTCGCGGGAGGCTTTTCCGGCCGCGCCCTTGATTCCCTCGATGAAGCGGAGCTTCAGGCTCTCTACGGCGAATGCGCCGCGGGCGATCCCGAGGGCGCCCGGCTGCTAGAGGCTTATTTCGACCGCAGGTTTCCCGGCTGGCGTAAACACGCTCATGGTGACGCGGACCCGGGGGCGGGCGCCCAGGCTCAGGCGGGCGCGATGACGGAACAGGAGGCTTACCAGATCCTGGGGCTTGAGCCTGGGGCGGGAATCGATGCCATCAAGCACGCCCACCGCACGCTGATGATGAGGCTGCACCCTGACCAGGGTGGTTCGACCTACCTCGCCAGCAGGGTGAACGAGGCCAAGGATATCCTCTTGAGCCGACATCGCTGATACTCCACGCGCGCCCGGCGAAAAGGCCGGGGTCGGAACTAAACTCCGGACGGCGCGATGGGTTGCGCCGCCCGCACTCTCGAAAGGCAGCGTCAGCTGCGGGATGCGAAACAGGCGAACCCGTTGCGCTTGAGCTGGCGGCAGGCATTCTGCGCGTCGTTCGCCGCGTCGAATCCGGAGAAGCGGGCGCGATAGAAGGTCGTGCCATTGGCGTCGAACTTCTCGGTGAACGGATCGGCGTTACGCAGGACCCGGGTCGCCTGGGCCTGAGCCTTTTCCAGCACCCGGCGCGCCGCCGGCTCCGAATCAAGCGCCCCGATCTGGATCACCCAGCCGCTCCGGGACGGAGCGGGCGGCGGCGGAGCTGCGGCCTCGACGGCGGGTGCGGGCGCAGCGGGCTCGGGAATGGAGCCCATGGGCGCGGCGGATGCGACCTGAACGCTCACCTCGGGCGTCGCTGCGCCGCGTGACGCGCCGACATCGGCGGGCGGAAGGGGAACGGATCCGGTGGTTTCGGCGAAGGCGAGCAGGTTCGCGGGCGGCGCGCTTCGCAGCGAACTCGGCGTCGTCGTTCCCGTCGCGCCGGCGGCGGAGGCAACGGCGGGGCGCATGGCATTCAGATCGAGGGGCCGCGCTCCGGCCGTCGCCGGCGCGGGCACGGCTGCGGCCGCCAAGGCGGCCGGAACGCCGATGCCGTCGGGACGCGGAGGCGGAAGCACCGAGAGCGCCGCCACGGCCACGGCGCGGCCGCCCGTCATCACCGGCGTCTGCCTTGCGCCCGCATAGGCGCGCGGCAGGTTGCGCTCGACGAGGCGCCGGACGATGCCGTCGCGATGCGCACCGCTTCGCCCGCCGAGGACGATCGTGACGATGTGGCGGTCACGGGTCCTGGCGTTCGTCATCAGGTTGAAGCCGGAGGCCCGGATGAAGCCGGTCTTGATGCCGTCGACACCCTCGACGCGGCCGAGCAGCTTGTTGTGGTTGTTGTGCCGCTTGCCGGCATAGGTAAAGGATCGGCGCTGGAAATAGCCGTAATACTTGGGGAAGCGGTCCTGGACCGCGATTGCGAGGATCGCAAGGTCGCGGGCCGTGGTGACCTGCGCGCGGTCGGGCAGGCCATGCGGATTGCGGAAGACGGTCTTCGTCATTCCCAGTCCCCGCGCGGTGGCGGTCATCTCGCGGGCGAACGCCTCGATGCTGCCGCCGAGATTCTCCGCCACCACGGCCGCCACGTCATTGGCCGAGCGGGTCACCAGCGCGAGGATCGCGTTCTCGACAGTGATGGTGCTGCCGGGACGCAGCCCCAGCTTGGACGGCGGCTCCTTCGCCGCCCTGGCCGACACGCGCAGCGGCGTATCGAGGCGCAGGCGGCCCTGTTCAAGCCGCTCGAAGACAAGGTAGAGCGTCATGACCTTGGTGATGGAGGCGGGATGGCGGGTCGCGTCGGCGTTCTCCGCGTGCAGCGTGCGGCCCGTCTTCACGTCAACGACGATCGAGGCGAAGGGCGGGTTGTAACCCGCATGGGCGGAGCCGCCGAAGGGAAGGCTCCCCGCCATGATCGCCAGGGCCGCTACGAGGGCGGCCGCGACGGCCCGCCCGTAATTCATCCTGCGCATCAACATAGTGACCGTCCCCATTTTCCGGTCGTGAACCCAATCGAAGCGCCCGGCCCCCCCAAGGCACGTTGCGGACGCGTCACATTCCTGATCGTTAGGTCGACGCGGTTACGGAGCGGTTAATGGTATGTCGGGAATATTCGGCCTCTTGTGCAGTGCAACAAAAATCTTGACAGTCATTGTGCAGTGCACATATAAAGCAGGACAGGCGGGCCGCGTTCGGTCGGCCACAGATACCAGACGCAAGAGGCGGCGCTCCAGGCGCCGGGAGAAATCATGATGAACCAGTTCGAAGACTTCCAGAAGTTCGGCAAGGAAAACATGGACGCCACGCTCAAGGCGTTCGGCAGCGTCTCCATGGGCGCCCAGGCGATCGCGGTCGAGACCGCCGACTACGCCAAGAAGTCCTTCGAGCAGGGCACCGCGACCCTCGAGAAGCTCGTCGGCGCCAAGTCGCTCGACAAGGCGATCGAGATCCAGACGGATTACGTCAAGAGCGCCTATGAAGGCTTCGTCGCGCAGTCGACCAAGCTCGGCGAGCTCTATGCGAATCTGGCCAAGGAAATCGTGAAGCCGGTGGAAGCCGCCGTCGCCAAGACGACTGCCGCCGCCAAGTAAGTGCTGCAAAGTAAGTCGCCGCCGCCAAGCAGGGCCGCCGACTGAAGCTCGAATTCCGTCCTCCCGCGGACGACAAGGAAACGCCCGGCCCTGCGCCGGGCGTTTTCTTTCGTCACGAGCAGACGCCTTCCTCGGCTGCTCCCTCATCCGATCCTTAGCGGTGACGGTTACTTTTGCCCCGTTTGTTCCTATAACGGTCGTGACGCACTTGCGTCGCTCTTGCGTCGCCCCCGCCTCGCCAGCCACGGAACCAACGGACCCCCTTCTCCTCGATGCCTGTTCTCTCTCCCGCCGCGCTGCGGCTCGCCGCCCTCGCCGTCCTGTTCTGCCTCTTCATGGTACAGGCATCGCCCCCGGCCGCGGCCCAGATCACGCTCCCCGCTCCCGCGGCTTCCGAGGCGGCTGCGGAGCCGGATCTCGACGCCAGCACGCAGGCGCTGATCGACCTTTTGGAGGACGACGCAGCACGCGCGCAGCTCATCGAGCGCCTGCGGGGCGCGGGGGCGGCGATCGAGGAGGAGCCTGCCGCGCCCATGCCCCTTGCACGGCAGATCGCCGAGCAGACGCGCGCCCTCGGGGAGGAGATTGCGGAAGTCTTCGTGCTCGCGGAAAGCTTCACGGAGGCGGTCGCGCGGCTGTGGCGGGATACGACGCAGGCCAGTCTCGACGTCATCGCCCGCACCCTTGGCAACCTTGTCCTCGTCATGGCGGCGACGCTCGCGGTCTACTGGGTCCTGCGCCTCGTCGCCTCGCGCCTGCGGGCCCGTTTCGACCGGCAGGCGGCGACGAGCCGCCTGCCGCGGCGGCTCCTGCTCATCCTCGCGGCGATCGGCGTCGACGTGCTCGCCCTGGCGCTCGCCTGGCTGATCGGCAACGGAATCTCGATCCGGCTCTCGACGAACGTCATCATGGGGCTCAACCAGGCGCTCTTCCTCAACGCCTTCCTCGTGGCGGAGGGCCTCAAGGTTGCGTCGCGCGCAGCGCTGATGCCGCACAGGGACGCGCTGCGCCTCGCCCCGATCCCCGACATCACGGCGGCCTACTGGAACTTCTGGATCTCGCGCCTGGTGAGCCTCGTTGCCTACGCCTTTCTCTTCGTCGCGCCGATCGCGGCCTGGAACGTCTCCGGCTCGCTCGGCGAGGCGGTGCGCGTTGTCGCTGTCTTCGGCGCCTGCACGATCGGCATCGTCCTCGCGCTGCAGAACAAGACGGCCGTGCGGACGCTGCTGCTGCGGCGGGTGGCGAACGGCCACACCGACGCCTTCGCCCGTTTCATGCAAGGCATCGCCCGGTTCTGGCATGTCATCGCGGTCGTCTACCTCGTCGCCTTCTTTCTCGTCTGGCTGTCGCAGCCGCGCACTGCCCTTTCGTACATGGTCGGCTCCACGGTCCAGACGCTGATCGCGATCGCGGTCGGCATCCTGATCGTGAATTTCATCTCCCGGCTGATTTCCGGAGGGATGCGCCTGCCGGCCGATATCCGCCAGCGGCTCCCGCTCCTCGAATCACGGCTGAACGCGTTTGTCCCACGAATTCTCATGGTGATCCGCTTCATCGTCCTTGTCGGGGTGGTGGTCGCGATCTTCAGCGCCTGGGACGCCTTCGACTTCTTCGCCTGGGCATCGACGGGGTTCGGGCTCGCCGTGACGACGTCGCTCCTTTCGGCCTCCCTGCTGCTCCTTGGCGGAATGGCCATCTATCTCATGGTCTCGTCCTGGATCGAGTACCGCCTGAACCCGGATTTCGGCACGGTTCCCACCGCCCGGGAACGCACCCTGCTCGCCTTGTTCCGCAACGGGTTCACGGTGACGCTCGTCGTCCTCGTGGCGATCATGATCCTCTCGGAACTCGGGGTGAATGTCGGGCCCCTGCTCGCCGGCGCGGGCGTGGTCGGGCTCGCCGTCGGCTTCGGCGCGCAGAAACTCGTTCAGGACGTGATCACCGGCATCTTCATCCAGCTGGAGAACGCGATGAACGAGGGCGACGTCGTGACCGCCGGCGGCGTTTCAGGCGTCGTCGAGCGCCTGACGATCCGCTCCGTCTCGATGCGCGATCTCAACGGCGTCTATCATGTCATCCCGTTCTCGAGCGTGGACATGGTCTCGAACATGATGCGCAACTTCTCTTACCACCTCGCCGATATCGGCGTGGCCTATCGCGAGAACATCGCGGAGGTGAAGAAGGCGATGCAGGACGCATTCGACATTCTAGCCGAAACCGAGGAGCACGGCCCCAACATCATCGGTCCCTTCGAGATGATGGGCGTAAACGCCCTGGCCGACAGCGCCGTGGTGGTGCGGGCGCGGATCAAGACGCTCCCCGGCAAGCATTGGGGCGCGGGGCGCGCATACAACGAGATCGTCAAGGAGGTCTTCGACGCCCGCGGCATCGAGATCCCCTTCCCTCACATCACGCTCTATGCGGGCGAGGACAAGCAGGGAAGGTCTCCGCCATTCCGTGTCCTTGGCGCGGGCAATGGCGGCTCCGCCGGGGCGCGGGATGCGAAAGCGCCGCCCGCCGATCCGGCGCCGGAGGAGGTCAGGGAGACGGCGCAGGAGCACGTCGCCGACCTGACCGTCGACATCCCGGAGGAAAGCGGCTCGAAACGCGATTCGACCTGATCCCGTACCGCTTTGACTTCAACGATCGGCTTGCTTCGCCGCCGGGTGCGAAGGTTTGTCGCACCACCGATATGGAACCATTGTGGTCAAGCTGCCGCCTTCGGGCCACATCCGAAGGTCATCCCGCCTCTGGAAGTTCAAGAAAGAGGACCCGCCCGCACCCTTGCGAGCGGATAATAAAACGGGGTTTGCATGACTTCTCTGGAGGCCGCGCCGCAAGGCGCACCTGCGCGCCCGGCTGCCGCCCGGCGCATTCGATGCCTCTCGGCGGCTGTCGTCCTCGCCGCCGGGGTGAATATCGGTTCTTCGCAGGGCGCGCTCGCGCCATCATCCGAAGCCTTGCCGCACTACCTTTCGCTTCCCCATCACCTCGTCTGGCAGCCCCTGTCCGGCAGCAGGATCACCGCGGAGAGCGCCCGCAACGAGCAGGATGCGAGGATAGCGGCCAAGGCTCTGCAAGGCGGAAAGGCGCTGCAAGGGGAGAAGGCGCTCGAAGTCGGGAAGGCGGAGGAAGCGGCGAGGGCGCAGGAAGCGCTGAATGCAGTCGAGGCGCAGAAGGCGCCCCCTGACCCGCAAGCCATCATTTCGGGCTTTGCCGCCTCGGCGCAGGAACTATGGCCCCAGATGGGCGTGCGCACGGTCGTCTCGCGCATCCGCCGCGATGTCCGCGAGGCGGAGGCGATCGCCGGCCACCCCGATGACATTCTCGAATTCGAGCGCATGCGCGTGGCGCGCTGGATCGTGGACGCCGTGCTGCTCGCCTCTGTGCGCACGGGCGTCGATGCGGTCTACATGATGGCGCTTGCGGACAAGGAATCGAGCCTGATCCCGGACAACGCCGCGCGCACCTCCTCGGCGGAAGGCCTCTTCCAGTTCGTCGAGCAGACCTGGCTCGAGACCCTCCAGGCCTATGGGGCCGAGCACGGCTTCAAGGAGGAGGCGGAGGCGATCGAGACAAACGTGAAGAACGGCAAGCGTTCGGTCAAGGACGAGAAGACCCGGGAGCGCATCCTGAACCTGCGGCGCGACCCGCTCGTGGCGGGGCTGATGGCGGGCGAGATGATGAACCGCGACCGGGCGCGAATCGAGGCCGAACTCGAGCGCGAGATCAGCTGGCACGAGATGTACATGGCCCATTTCCTCGGCGCCGGAGGAGCGCTGCGCCTGTTGCGACTGGCGGAGGAGAACCCGAAGGCGAAAGCCTCGAAGGCCCTTCCCGCTGCCGCGAAGGCCAATCGCACGATCTTCTACGCCAAGAAGGGGCGCGGCGCGGCGCTGAGCGTGGCGGAGGTGTACAAGCAGATCGAGACGATGATCGTGCCGCGGATGGAGCGCTACGCCGCGATCGACGACGAGCCGGCGCGTCTTCCCCGCACGCGCACGATCGCTTCGCTTCGCGGCGGCTGAGCGGCGATCCATGGCCCGCCGGAGGCGAAAATGCCCTCCGGCGGCACTCTCGGGCGCGCAATCCCTTGACTTGATTCGCTTTTGCGCGAAAAGTCTCGGACCCGACCTACAGGGCCGTCGCGGCTCGACCTTCCGCAATCATGTGGAGGGCCGTTGGCGTTGAGACGCCCCACAAAGAGGAGAGTGCAGCCATTCGCCGACCAATGAGAGCCATGCCGGTCCCGCAGAAAGACGGGCCGCGCGCCAACCGGGACATTCGCGGTGTCCGCGAAGTTCAGCTCATCGATGACGAGGGTCAGAACCGCGGCGTCGTCCCCTTCGCGGACGCACTGCGCCTGGCGGAGGAGGTCGGTCTCGATCTCGTCGAGATCGCGCCGAATTCGGAGCCGCCGGTCTGCAAGCTCCTCGATTACGGCAGGTTCCGCTTCGACCAGCAAAAGAAGGCGGCCGAGGCGCGCAAGAAGCAGAAGACCGTCGAGGTCAAGGAAATCAAGCTTCGCCCGGCGATCGACAAGCACGATTACGAGACGAAGATGAAGTCCGTGCGCCGCTTCTTCGAAGAGGGCGACAAGGTCAAGATCACGCTCCGTTTCCGCGGCCGTGAGATGGCGCACCAGGAGATCGGAATGCGCCTCCTCGAACGCGTGAAGGAAGAGACCCAGGAAGTCGCGAAGGTCGAACTCGAGCCGCAGCTCGAGGGTCGCCAGATGATCATGATCCTAGCCCCGCGCTGAAACCCGCGCATCCCTGAAATGCGAGGCCGTCCCGAGGGGCGGCCTTTTTTTGTCGGTCGTACCACGATCCCCGTTCAGTAGCGGTATCCGGCCACGCGCGACTGGAGGCCCTCGGCGATGCGGGCGAGATCGCTTGCCGCGTGCCTCACCTCACGCGCCGTCGAGAGCGCGCCATCCGCATCGCCCTGGAGGCGTTTCGCGTCGCCGCGCGTCGCACGGGCGCCTTCCGCGACCTTCGACATGAAGGAATTCACCTCGTCGAGCCGCTCGCTCAGGCCGACCACGCGCCCGGACATCGCCCCGACCTCGCCGCTCGCCGAGGTCGCCGTGCCCTCGATGCCGCGCATCGCCTCCCCCTGGCGGGCGGCTGCGTCGAGAACCTCCTTCATGGCCTGCGTCATGGTCCCGAGAATTTGCTGCACGGTCTCCGTCGAGAGGCGGGCATCGGCGGAGCCGCGCTGGACGCTGTCGATCTGGCCCTTGATGCGCTCGCTCGCCTGCCGGGTCTGGTCCGCGAGCGACTTGATCTCGGACGCGACCACCGCGAATCCGCGCCCGGCTTCCCCGGCCTTGGACGCCTCGATCGTCGCGTTCAGCGCGAGGAGATTCGTCTGGTGCGTGATCTTCGCGATGAAGTCGACCACCTCGTCGATCTGCGCGGTGGCGGCAGCCAGGGCCTCCATCGTCTCCCGCGCGCTCGCGACGATGCCGCCCGCCTCCGCCACGATGCCCGAGCCGCGCTCCGCCGTTGCCGCGATGCCGGACAGGGCGGCGACGAGATTGCCCACGACCGCGTTCAGTCCCTGCATGTCCTCGGCCACGACGCGCGACGCGGCCGCGATGTCGACGGCTTCCTCGCGCAGCCGGCGGGTCAGGGCGTCGACCTCCGCGCTGTCGACGGCCAGATCATCGGCCGCGCCCCCGATCGTGCGGGTGTCGCCACGCATGCGTCCGGCGCTGTCGTCGAGTCCCGCCGCAAGCGCCTGGAGCGACCCGGAGGCCGTCGCGATCGCCGCGCTCTGGCCGCCGATGCCGCGCATCAGGCCCTGCACCTCGTCGAGGAACGGGTTGATGATCGCGGCGATCTCCGCCGCCTCGTCGCCGCTCGTGTCGTCGAGGCGAAGCGTCAGGTCGCGCTCGCCCGAGACCATCCGGGAAAGGGTCTCCTGGATCGCCGCAGTGCCGAGGGAGGCGCGGTGCTCCGTGGCGTTCAGGCCGCGGATCTCGGCCTCTTGGGTGATGCGCAGCGGCACGATCGCGTCGACGATCCGGAAGGTGGCGTAACCGGCTCCGAAGGCCCAGGCGAAGACGGCGGCGACGCCGATCGCCTGCACCCGGAGCTGGTCGAGCATCGAGCCGTTCACGAGCACGGAGGCATCGGCGAAGAAGACGAGGAGCAGCGTTCCCGCAGCGCCGCAGATCCCGTGGACGGCGATCGCGCCGATTGCGTCATCGAGCCTGAGGACGCGCAGGATGAAGGCCTCGCCGCCGATCACGAGCAGCCCGCAGATGATCCCGATGATCGCCGCGCCGTGCCCGAGCACGACGTCGCAGCCGGCCGTGATGCCCACGAGGCCCGCGAGCAGGCCGTTGATGGCGCGCGTCGGCATGTAGTAGCCGTCCACGGCCCGTCCGCCGAGCATCCCCGCAGCGCCACCGAAGGCCGCCGCGATGATGGTGTTGAAGGCGATCCGTCCGATATCGCCCGTTCCGGCGACCGTCGATCCTCCGTTGAAGCCGATCCAGCCGACGAAGAGGATGATGGCTCCGGTTCCCGCGAGGACCATGGAATGGCCGGGGATCGGGAGCGGACGGCCGCTGCGGTCGAATCGCCCCAGACGCGGGCCGAGCACGATCAGCGCCGCCATCGCCACCCAGCCGCCCACGGAGTGGACGACGGTCGATCCCGCGAAGTCGATGAAGCCCATCGTGGCGAGCCAGGGTTCGTTGCCGCCGAGGATCGCGCCGCCCCAGGCCCAATGGCCGACGACGGGATAGATCAGCCCGGCGATGATGGCGGCGATCAGGAGATAGCCCCCGAACACCATCCGCTCCGCCACCGCCCCGGAGACGATGGTCGCCGCCGTTCCGACGAACATGGCCTGGAAGACGAAGAGACTGAACAACCAGGCGTCGCCGGCAATCAGCGTGCCGGCATCCGAGAAATGCCCGATGACGCCGCCGATGCTCGGTCCGAACATCAGCCCGAAGCCGATGAGGTAGAAGAAGCAGATTGCAAGAAAGAAGTCGCAGAGATTTTTCTGCGCGACGTTGATCGAGTTCTTCGATCGCACCATGCCCGCTTCCAGCAAGAGGAATCCCGCCTGCATCGCCAGCACCAGCGCTGCCGCGGTGATGACCCAGACGTGGTCTAGCGACACTTGGGGAGCATAGGCCCCCGCAGCGAACCCGTCTTCCGGCGCAAGGGCGAGTACCGCCCCGGCGGCGATGATCTTCAGCAGATGACGCATGGCATTGGCTTTCCCGATCGGAAGGGATTCAACTAATGATAGTATAATCTTGCAATTGCGTTAAATTTGCCGGGACAGGTCGCAGGGGGAAGCTTGATCGGAGCGGGCGCGCGCACCACATACGGATGGTATTTGCCCCCGGCTCCGGATAGCCTGCCGGGACGCTTCATGCCCTATGGGAAAGCACGCACCATGTTCATCCAGACCGAAGCCACGCCCAACCCGGCGACTTTGAAGTTCCTGCCCGGGATCGTGGTGATGAATTCCGGAACCTTCGATGCGCGCGACGCCGAAGAGGGGGCCGGCTCGCCGCTGGCGCAGCGCCTCTTCGCGATCCCGGGCGTCGCCGGCGTCTTTTTCGGCTATGACTTCATCACCGTGACGAAGGGGGAGGGCGAGTGGCAGCACCTCAAGCCTTCGATCCTCGGCGCGATCATGGAGCATTTCATGTCCGGCCAGCCGATCCTGAGCGACGAGAAGGTCGTCTCGATGGCCGGCGGCGAGGAGGAATTCTTCGATCCGGACGACGAAGCGACGGTCGCCACGATCAAGGAATTGCTCGATACGCGGATCCGCCCGGCGGTGGCCGGAGACGGCGGGGACATCACCTTCCGCGGATACCGGGACGGCGTCGTCTATCTCGCGATGAAGGGCGCCTGTTCGGGCTGCCCCTCCTCGACGGCGACGCTCAAGCACGGCATCCAGAACCTGCTGCGGCATTTTCTTCCCGACGTACGGGAAGTCGAGGCCATCTGAGCCCTCGCAACCTCCGCCGATTATCGCTCGACCACCACGCCTCCGATCCTTAGACCGGGGGCGTTGTTTATTTTTCCGGAGGTTCTTGCATGACATTGGATTCGCCCCTTTCGGACGCCGCCCTTGACCAGCTTTTCCGCGAGGCGCGGACCCTTCGCAAATGGCAGGACCGCCCGGTCCCCGAGACCCTCCTGCGCGCCATCGCCGACCTGATGAAGATGGGGCCGACAAGTTCGAACTGTTCGCCGGCCCGGATCGTGTTCGTGGTGTCCCGGGAGGCAAAGGAGCGCCTGCGCCCGCATCTCGACGAGGACAATGTCGGCAAGACCATGAGCGCGCCGGCGACCGCCATCGTCGGCTATGACGTCGCCTTCTTCGAGAAATTCGACTTCCTGCACCCGCACAACCCCCATGGCCCACGTTCCTGGTTCGAGGGCAAGCCCGAATCCGCCTTGAAGGCGGGGCTGCAGAACTCCTCCCTGCAGGGCGCCTATCTGATCATGGCGGCGCGCTCCCTCGGCCTCGATTGTGGCCCGATGGGCGGATTCGACGCCGCCGGCATCGAAAAAACCTTCTTCCCTTCGGGAAAAATCAAGGCGAACTTCCTGTGCAATCTCGGTTATGGTGACCGAACCGGGCTGCGCCCCCGGTTGCCGCGGTTCGCCTTCGAGCAATTCTGCGAAATCGCCTGATTCGGGACCTGTTGTCGGGAGAGTGACGTGCGCGTACTGGCCATCGATACGGCGCTCGGCGCCTGCTCGGCCTGCATTCTGGAGAGCGGCGCGCGGGAGCCGGAGGCGCGCGAGAGCCTCTTGATGGAGCGCGGCCATGCGGAAGCCCTGATGCCGCTGGTTGATCGCGTCGTTTCCGCAGCGTCGGGGGGCTTCTCGCGCATCGACCGGGTTGCAGTGACCATCGGCCCGGGTAGCTTCACGGGCCTGCGCGTCGGAATCGCGGCGGCGCGGGCTATCGCTCTCGCCGCCGACATCCCCGTCGTCGGGGTCACGACGCTTTCGGCCCTGCTCGCGCCCCTCGTCGCCGCCGGCGACCGCCGCCTCCTCGCCGCCGCGATCGACGCCCGGCATGGCGCGGTCTTCTTCCAGGCGGTCGCGCCCGGTGGACGCAGCGTCGTCGCGCCGGTGCATATCGGCATTCGCGAAGCCGTCAGATTCCTGGGCTCGGGTCCCGTTGTCATCACCGGCTCCGCCGCCCCCGCGGTCGCGACGGAAGCCGTGCAGGCTGGCGTCATCGTCAGCCTGGGGGAGGCGGAACTCACGCCCGACATCAACTGGGTGGCGCGCCTCGGCATGGCAGCGGATCCGGCGAGCGCCCTGCCCAAACCCCTCTACCTGCGCGCGCCGGACGCCCGTCCGCAGGATGGCGCGCGCATCGCGAGGCGCTGAATGCGCGACTGGCTCGGCCGCTCCGTCGCCACGCCCGCCATCGCCCCGCTCACGGCGGAGCACGCGGGCAGGCTGGCTGAAATCCATGCCGGGGCCTTTGCGCGCCCATGGAGCGCGATCGATTTCGAGCGACTCCTCACCGACCGGGCGATTCTCGGCGACGGCCTGTTCATCGGACGCGAGCGGGAGCCGCAAGGCTTCTGCCTTTCGCGGATCGTGCTCGACGAAGCGGAAATCCTGACGATCGCCATAGCCCCCTCCTGCCGCCGTCGTGGCTTCTCGCGCCTCCTGCTGCGCGCCCATCTCGACGCCTTGACGGCGCGGGCGGTAACGACGGTCCATCTGGAGGTGGACGAAGGTAATGGTCCCGCTATTGCCCTCTACCGGCGCTTCGGCTTCACCGAGATCGGTCGCCGCGCGGGGTATTACCTCAAGGCCGACGGGGCTCGCGCCACGGCCTTGACAATGTCCCTTTCCCTGTGAGGCCCGCGCCGCGATGAACATGATCGCCGTGACGGCCCGCTTCGTCGTCCTCATCCTCGTCTTCGCCGCGATCTTTCCCCCCCACTGGCTGGCCCTGCGCTTCCACCGGCCGATGTCGCGCATTCTTCCGACGGTGTTTCATCGGGTCGCCCTGTGGACGCTGGGCGTTCGCATCCGGCAGCTCGGGACCGCCCCCCACGGCGCGCCGTCCCTCGTCCTTTCCAATCATTGCTCCTGGCTCGACATCGTCGTGCTGGGAAGCCTGCGCCCGCTCTCCTTCGTGGCGAAATCCGAGGTGGAGGGCTGGCCGGTCGTCGGCTTCCTCGCGCGGATGCAGCGGACGATCTTCATCGAGCGCGAGAACCGGCGCGCGACCGGAGAGGCGGCCGCGACGATCGCGCGCCGACTCGGGCGCGGCGAGCTGATCGTCCTCTTCGCCGAGGGGACGACGAGCGACGGCAACAGGGTGCTGCCGTTCCGGGCCCCCCTCGTCGGGGCGGCCCGGCTCGCCCTCCAGGACCATTCCCTCGAGAAGATCGCCCTGCAGCCGCTCGCGATCACCTATACGCGCCGCAACGGATTGCCCCTGACCCGCCGCGAGCGGCCGGAGATCTGCTGGTACGGGGACATGGAGCTCGCGCCCCATCTCGCAGCCTTCCTTCGCGCAGGACCGGTCGATGTCCTCGTGCAATGGGGCGAGCCCATCCCCTTCGACGCCCATACCGACCGCAAGCGCGCCGCCATCACCGCCCGCGACCGCGTCCGCCAGGCGGCGGGGCAGGCCAATCGCGGCAGGGCCTAGGCGACCGGCATACCGGAGCAGGCGGCACAAAAAAAACCCCGGTCCTGGGACCGGGGTTCGGGAGGTGGTGGTCTCGAACTTTTTCGCGTCGGACAGCGCTTATTCGCGGTTGCCCATCAGCGCGAGCAGGAACTGGAACATGTTGATGAAGTTCAGGTAGAGCGACAGGGCGCCCATCACCGAGGCGCGGCCGGCGGTCGCCGCATCCATGTTCCCGAACAGGTACATCTCCTTGAGGCGCTGCGTATCCCAGGCGGTGAGGCCCGCGAAGATCAGGACGCCGATCACGGAGATCGCGAAGCCCATCGCGCTGGAGGCGAGGAAGATGTTCACGACCATGGCGATGATCAGGCCGATCAAGCCCATGATCAGGAACGAGCCCATGCCGGAGAGGCTGCGCTGCGTCGTGTAGCCGTAGAGGCTCAGACCACCAAAGGCGGCGGCCGTCACGAAGAAGACCTGCACGATCGACTCGCCGGTGAAGACGAGGAAGATCGACGACATCGAGATGCCCATCAGCGCCGCGAAGGCGAAGAACATCATCTGAGCGGTCGCAGGCTTGAGCGACTCGATCTTGAACGAGAAGAAGAAGATGAACGCCAGCGGCGACAGCATCAGGACCCAGCGCAGGGGGCTGGTGTAGACGGCGGCGCCCAGCGGCGTCAGCGCTAGGCTTCCATCGGCGGCCGTGGTGGTCGCCACCATATAGGTGCCGAGCGCGATCAACCCGGTGATGGCAAGGCCAAGCACCATGTTGTTGTAGACGCCCAGCATGAACGTGCGCAGACCCTGGTCGATCTCGGCCTGAGACCGCGCCGTGGTCGTGCCGTAAGCGAAGCGGTTCTGTTCGTTTGTCTGCATCGGAGTCCTCTGAAGAAGCCCTGGACGTGCGCCCTTCGCCTCACGATGAGCCGACCGCGCACATTCCCCTCACTCGCCGGATGTCCGGCGTTCCATGCAATATGTGGATAACCCCGCCACTACGCAAGGCCTTTCGGCCTCGCTTGCGCGAACTTTTGAAGAAGAGATGCCGCGCCGAACCTGTTTAAAGTGAATATTCTCCATCCGGGCACTGTAGAAACCTCGAATCCGTCTATAAATTGCGCAGGTAAGACGCAGGTTTCTGGCTGAGTATTCGTAAAGTCCCCGCGAGCCCCAGCGTTATCGTTACGATGACAGCCAGAAAAGCCGCAAGCAACGGACCGCTCCAGATAAAGACGAACTCCAGCTGCATGATGCGCGTGACGATCACCCAACCGGCGAGGCCGCCGGCGGCGAGGCCGAAGATCGCGGTTGCAAGCCCGAGCGCCCCGTATTCGAGGGCGTAGGCGCCCAGCAGCTTCGCACGCGTCGCGCCCAGCGTCTTGAGCACGACCGCGTCGTAGAGCCGCGCCCGGTGACCCGCCGCGAGCGCCCCCGCCAGCACCAGGAGGCTTGCCGCCAGCGCGATCGAGGAGGCGCCGCGGATCGCCACGACGAGCTGCCCGACGATGTCGTTGACAGCCTCGAGGGCGTCGCGCACGCGTACGCTCGTGATGGTGGGAAAGGTCTGTCCGATGGCGCGCAGGAGCGCCGGCTCCCGGGCCCGGTCCTCCTCCTCGTGGAAGGTCAGCGTCGCGAGATGCATGTGCGGCGCGCCGGCGAAGGTGTTCGGCGAGAAGACCATCACGAAGTTGATCCCCATCGACCGCCATTCCACTTCGCGGAAATTGGCGATCCGCGCGGAGACGTTGCGTCCGAGAACGTTGACGACCACCTCGTCGCCGATCGAGAGCCCGAGTCCGCGCCCGATTTCCTCGTCGAAGGAGACGAGCCGCTCCTCGGGATCGGGCGCCCACCACTCGCCCTGCGTGATGCGGGAGCCCTCCGGCGGCTCGTCGGCATAGGTGAGGCCGCGATCGCCCTGGAGAACCCAGTTCACGTCCTCCGGAGCGGAGATCTCCTCCGCCGGAACCCCGCGCAGCGAGACGATGCGCCCGCGCATCATGGGCACGCGCTCGAGCTCGCCTTCGGGCGCGGCCTCCCGGATGAAGCCCTCGAACTCCTCCACCTGGGCCGAGGGGATATCCACGAAGAAGAAGCTGGGCGCAGTCTCGGGAAGGGTTTCCGTCAGCTGTCGGCGCAGGTTGCCGTCGATCAGCGCCAGCGTCACGAGGAGCGTGATGCCGAGCCCCAGCGACATGACGAGGGACGGCGTCAGCGCTCCCGGGCGATGAATGTTGGCGAGGGCGAGGCGCGGGGCGGCACGGCGCGGGCGCGGAAGCCGGCGGGCCAGCGCCATCAGGCCGAAGGACACGAAACGAAGCAGGACGAAGGCCGCCGCGACCGCGGCGATGAAGATCAGCGCCACGCGCCGGTCATAGGCGGCATAGACTGACAGCCCCAGCAAGGCCGCCCCGGCGACCACGGCGACAGCCATGTAGCGCAGGCGGGGAAAGCGCCGGTCGCGGTCGATCTGGTCGCGGAAGAGATGCGAGACCTCGATGTCGTGGACGCGCCCCAGCGGCCCCATGCTGAAGGCGAGCGCCGTGAAGATCCCGTAGAACGCCGCGACGGCGAGTTCGCGAGGGGCAATCGTCGGCGAGATCGGGATCGGAAGCGCATCCCCCACGGCGAAGGCGAGGGCGAAGGGGATCAGGGCGCCGAAGGCGAGCCCGATCCCGATCCCGACGGCGGCGATCAGCATGACCTGGGTAAGATAGATGCCCACCACCTGGCCGCCGGGGGAGCCGAGGCTCTTGATCGTCGCGATGGAATCCTGCTTGCGCTCCACGAAGCCGCGCACAGCGTTCGCCACGCCAACGCCTCCGACGATGAGGGCGGTGAGCCCGACGAGGGTCAGGAACTGCGAGAAACGCTCGATGTTGCGCTGGAACTGCGGGTCCGCGTTGAGGCGGGAGCGGACTCGCCACCCCGCCTCCGGGGCGGCCGCTGAGACGATCTCCTCCACCCGCGCGAGTTCCGCGTCGTCGGCTGCGGACGACGGGAGGTCGAGGCGGTAGGTCCATCGCACGAGGCTGCCCGGCTGGATCACGCCCGTCGCCCGCAGGGCGTCTATGGACATCAGCAGTCGCGGCCCGAAGCCGATCCCGTCCGCGACCTTGTCCGGTTCCGATACCAGCGCCGCCCGCAACGCGATGCGCGCCTCGCCGACATTGATCTCGTCCCCGACCGCGAGGTCGAGCCGCGCGAGGAGCACCGGATCGACCACCGCGCCGTAGACGCCGTCCTGTTCCGCGAAGAGCGCCTCGGGCGCGCCGGGCGGGTTCGCCTCGAGTTCCCCCACCGTCGGGTAGAGGGCGTCCACGGCCTTGATCTCGACGAGCGCCGAGCCGTTCTCGCCCGCATGGGCCATGCCGCGAAGGGTCGCGATCACGGAAAGGGAGCCGTGCTCCCGCAGGATCGCGATTTCCCGGTCGCTCGCCTCGCGCTGAAGGAGCGAGAAGGCGAGATCGCCGCCGAGGATGCGCCGCCCCTCGCTGGAAAGCCCCTCCGTCAGAGAGCGCGACAGGGAGGAGACGCCGGCGATGGCCGCGACGCCGAGGGCGATGCACGCGAGAAAGATGCCGAAGCCGCGCAGGCCGCCCCGCAGCTCGCGCAGGGCGAGGCGCAGGACGAGCGGCCACTGGAAGGGCTTCTTGCGGGCCGGGCCGGGAAGGGTGCCGTGCATGGAACTCCTCATGCTCCGACGGGCGGAGCGTCCGCCTCGATCCGGCCCGAACGCAGGCGGATCATGCGGTCGCAGGAACGGGCGAGCGCGGTGTCGTGGGTGACGAGCACCAGCGTCGCCCCCCGGTCCCGCTTGAGGGCGAAAAGCAGATCCACGATCGAGCCGCCCGTCTTCTCGTCGAGATTGCCGGTCGGCTCGTCGGCGACGATGATCGCCGGGTCGGGCACGATGGCGCGGGCGATCGCCACGCGCTGCTGCTCACCGCCGGAAAGCTGGCTGGGGTAATGATGCAGACGGTCTCCCAGGCCGACCGCGGCGAGCTCCTTCTCCGCCCGCTCGAACGCGTCAATCGCGTCCGCCAGTTCGAGGGGAAGCGCGACATTCTCGAGCGCCGTCATGGTCGGGATCAGATGAAAGGACTGGAAGACGATGCCGATGCGCCGCCCGCGAAAGCGCGCCAGCGCATCCTCGTCGAGCCCCGCCAGATCGACCCCTTCGACAGCGACCCGCCCGGAATCCGGACGCTCCAGCCCCGCCAGCGTCATGAGCAGGGTCGACTTGCCGGAGCCCGACGGCCCGACGAGGCCGACGGCCTCGCCATGCCCGATCTCGAGCGAGATCCCCTTGAGGATGTGCACGCGGGCAGCCCCCTTCCCGAGGCTGAGATCGACATTCTCGATGGCGATGGCCTTGTCCGTCATACCTGGTGGTCCAATCTGTATTGCGATGCGACGAAACCGACGCGGGCCGGCCGGCTTGTTGGAAGGCGATGTCGTCAGATATGGGAGTGTACGCGTGATCCGCCAGTTCGGCCCACCCAAGACCCGCCTTTTGGCTGCTCTTTCCGTTGTCTTCCTTGCCTTCCCGTGGGCATCGTCGGCGACAGATGCGGCGCCCGGCGCGCCGATCACCATCGTCGCATTGGGCGACAGCCTCACCGCCGGCTATAATCTTCCCGCCTCCGAGGCGTTCCCGACGGTGCTCGAGCGGGAATTGCGGGAGCGCGGCCATCACGTGAACGTGATCAATGCCGGCGTCTCGGGCGACACCACCCGCGGAGGGCTCGAGCGCCTGGACTGGTCGGTCCCGGAGGAGGCCGACGGGGTCATCGTCGCCCTGGGCGCGAACGACATGCTGCGGGGCTTTGATCCTGATGTCGCCCGCGAATCCCTCGATGCGATCGTCGCGCGGCTGAAGGAGCGCGACATCCCGGTGCTGCTGGCGGGGATGTATGCGAGCCCCAATCTGGGGGCAGACTACGCGGACCGCTTCAATGCGATCTATCCGGAGATTGCACAGGACCACGACATCATGCTCTACCCCTTCTTCCTGGATGGCGTCGCGGGGGAGGCCTCGCTCAATCTCGCCGACGGCATCCATCCCAATCCCGCCGGGGTGGAGCTGATGGTGGAGCGCATCCTGCCCACGGTCGAAGAGTTCCTCGCCGGCCTCGCCCGATCCTGACGCGCGCCGCGCCTTCGACAAGGACATATCTTCAATGGAATACCGCCCGCTCGGCCGCACCGGCCTGAACGTCAGCGCCATCTGTCTCGGCACCATGACCTGGGGCGAGCAGAACAGCGAGGCCGAGGGGCACGCGCAGATGGATTACGCCCTCGACCGGGGCGTCAACTTCATCGACACGGCGGAACTCTATTCCATCCCGCCCAGGCCCGAGACACAGGGCTCGACGGAGCGGATCATTGGGTCCTGGTTCGCCTCGCGCGGCAGGCGCGACAAGGTGATCCTCGCCACGAAGGTCGTCGGGCGTTCGCAGAACACCTGGTTCCGCGACGATGGCTCGCCCGCGGAGTTGAGCCGCGCGCAGATCCACGAGGCCGTCGACAAGAGCCTGAAGCGGCTGCGGACCGATTATATCGACCTCTATCAGGTGCACTGGCCGGACCGCCCCGTCAGCCAGTTCGGCTCGAACCCGACGATTTTCCGGAAGAGCGAGGGGCCCGAGCACACGATCGAGTCGATCCTCGACGTCCTTTCAGGGATCGTGAAGTCGGGCAAGGTGCGGCATATCGGCATCTCGAACGAGAGCGCCTGGGGCGCAATGACCTGGCTGCACCATGCCGGCGTGAAAGGCCAGCCCCGCATTCAGTCGATCCAGAACGCCTACTCGCTCCTCAACCGCACCTTCGAGGTCAATCTGGCGGAAATGGCGCTCCGCGAGGATGTCGGGCTGCTCGCCTATTCGCCCCTCGCCCAGGGACTGCTGACCGGCAAGTATCTCGGCGGTGCGCGCCCTCCCGGATCGCGCATGGCGCTCTTCGACCGCATGCAGCGCTACCAGACGCCCGGGACGGAGGAGGCATGCGCGAAATATGTGGCGCTTGCGCGCGAATATGGACTCGACCCGGCGCAGATGGCGCTTGCCTTCGTCACCTCGCGCTCCTTCGTGACGGCGAACATCATCGGCGCGACGACGATGGGGCAATTGCGCGCGAATATCGATTCAACCGGCCTGACGATCTCGCCCGAACTCGAGGAGCGCATCGACGCGATTCACCGCGTCCATTGCAATCCGTGCCCCTGATTGAACATTATTTCGCGGGAGCCGGCGGCTTTCCGGAGCCGCCCAGCGGCTTCCCAACCAGCCTCTTGATCTGCGAGGCCACCTTGCCTTGGGGAGCCACCTTGCCTTGAGGCGACTTCTGGCCCTGCGGGACACTGCCTTGCGGCGCAATCTTCCCCCCGGCCGCCGCGGCATTGCCGCCCTCCGGCGGCCTCTTGCCGACAGCGGGGACCGACCGCCCGCGCGTGACGGCGTAGCGCAGCACCCGCTTGGCCGTCTCCGGCTTGAGCTTCTGGAAAACCTTGTAGGCCGATTCCAGCGTCTCCAGCGGCGGCGGGCGCCCGGAGCGCTTGGCGAGCAGCGCCTTGAAGGTCGTCCAGCTCAGGCCGACGGCGCGGGCGATGAAGAGGAAGGCGTCGTGGTTGGGCGCGTAGAATGCGTTCACGACCCGGTCGACGCCGATCTCGGCCTGCAGCGCGAGCGTGGCCATCACGTCCTCGAGCCGGTTGCGCTTGATCCACTGGACGATCTCGGCTTCCTCGATCTTGTGCTCCCTGGAGCGCGTGGCGACGAACTGGCAGGAGACCTCCAGATCGGCGGGCAGGAGTTCGCGGCCGCGATCGGGCATGAACTTGCGGGTCAGATCGTTGACGACCGCGTCGATCGCCTGCTCCATGCGTTCACCGAGCTCGTCGGCCAGGGTTGCGCGCACGCGCTCGCGGGCGTCTTCCGCCATGATCTCGATCTGCTTCGGCGTCAGCTCGGCCCTATGATGGAGCGCATCCTGCATTTCAGGATCGCTGCGGGACCGCTGCATCAGCTTGGCGAAGGCCTCCTCCGAGAGGCAGGCGCCGTCATTGATCGCGAGCGAGCGGATCGCGTCCGCGAAACCGCGGGCGATGATGCAGTCCGACAGGCGCTCGGATACGCTCGACCGGCGCGAGACTGCGAGAACATGCATGGGGCTCTTCTGCTCGACGATCTCGACGAGATCACCCTCCTCGATGCGCGGCGAGCGCTCCAGGACCGGGGCGGCAATCCCGTAATTGTCGTCGAAGGCGAGGTCCCTCACCACCCGGCGCGGCGCGCGCGGGAAATCGGCGAAGCGCTCCGACAGGGCGACGCGCACGTTGAACTCGAGATCCCGCGACAGGCGCAGGATCACCTCGTCGAAGGCGCCGATCAGATTCTCGTCGAGGAGCGCGGCCTTGTCCACGAACAGGTTCGTGATCTGCCGCAGCATGGCGATGCGCCGACGCTTGTCGGCGGCTGCGACGATTCCGTCTATCTCATCCAGAACTGAACGCGCTGCTGCCATGAATCGCCATTGTCCTCGGTCATCCCGTAACGTTAGCCGGAAAGATGTTTCTTAACCGTGAACCGGGCCTTCGATTTTCAGGCGCTTTGGCTCTTTTGCAATCCGGGATCGCGGACCGGAAAAGTCCTTTTGGCGCAGGCGAACGCGGCTGGCGTTCCGAAGGTCCTGCGGAAAACTCCCTGTTGATGGCGCCCGCCGCCCCTTGCGGCTCGCGTCCGAGAGCCCAAGATTAGATTCTGACATCATCGGGGAGGCGCTCATGCCACGCTTGTTCGTGGGGCTCGAAATCCCGCCCGAGACCGGGGAGCGCCTCTCCTCGCTGCGCGGCGGACTTCCCGGCGCACGCTGGATCAGCCCGGAGAATTACCACCTGACCCTGCGCTTCATCGGCGACATCGACGGCCACGTGGCGCAGGAGGTGGACGCGGCGCTCTACGAGGTCAAGCCGCGGCAGCCGATCGAGGTCAGCTTCGAGGCGCTCGCAAGTTTCGGCGGAGACCGGCCCCATGCCGTGATTGCGCGCGCCCAGGCGACGCGTGAGCTCAACGAACTCCAGGCGGAAGTCGAGAGAATCGTCCGGCGGGCAGGCCTGCCTCCGGAGAAGCGCAAGTTCGTCCCGCATGTGACGCTGGCGCGGCTGCGGAATGTGCATCCCGCCGATGTCGCCGCCTATTTCGCCGCCCGGGGGCACTTCCCGAGGATCTCCTTCACGACGGATCGCGTCTCGCTGTTCTCGGCGCGGGAGATTACGGGGGGCGGTCCCTATATTGTCGAGGCAGCCTATCCGTTCAGCGGAATGGATGTCCTCGCCTATCGCTAGTGAGTATTGGAGCCGCTTGATGCCCATCGAACGCCTTACCGACGCGCAGCGCCGCGACCTTCTCGACGCTCTCGATGGATGGAAACTCGCGGAAGGCAGGGACGCCATCCAGAAGACCTTCACCTTCGCCGACTTCGTCGACGCCTTCGGCTGGATGACGCAGGTTGCACTTGTGGCGGAGCGGATGGACCACCACCCGGAATGGTTCAACGTCTACAAGACCGTGGATGTCACGCTCACCACCCACGACGCGGACGGGCTCTCCCAGCGCGATGCCGAACTCGCCAAGGCCATGGACCTGATCGCGCGGCGCTGACGGATCACTCAGTTCAATTCCTCGATTGCGTCGACCCGGTTCGGATCGAAGGCAATGAAGCCTGCGATCTCCGCGAGCCCGTCATGGGGGCGCTCATAGGACCAGGCGACGTTCTTCGCCCGGATCCCGTGCGCGGTCGCGGTGAAATAGCCGGCATCGCCCTTGCGCGGGGATCGGCTGACGTCGGGCGAGACTTCGAGGAGGTCCATCATGACATCCGCCCGCGGGATGTATTGAACGGCGGGACGCGCCCCTTCGCGCAGGGTCAGGGCGCGGCGTGTCTCGGCGAGGATGACGCCGCCGAGCATCACCCGCACCAGATGCGGATTTGGGCTGATGGTGATCTCGTGATCATCCGGCTCGCGCATCACTGGCTCCGATCGTGGTGGCGCCGGACGAGATTATCACGGCTTTGCCTTTTCGCCCGCCCCGTATTCCTTCACGCCGAGCGCATCCGCCAGCCGCGCCTTCGCGGAACCCGGGCGCAGGGGCTTCTGCTGGCTTTCATGCGGCGCCCAGCCCGACAGCCAGACCAGTTCGAAGGTCGCGCGCAGCCGGCCATCGGGATCCGCGAAACGCGCGGCGTAGATTTCGGCGGCGCGCAGGAGCGTGGCGCGGCGCAGGGGGGCTCGGCGGCGCGCGAGAAGCGCGTTGGACAGGCCCATGGCGCGCAGGTCGCGCATGAGGGCGAAGGGATCGCCGTAGCGCACCGTCAGCGTCTCGGAATCGGTGACGGGCAGGGCGAATCCCGCCCGCTGGAGCAGGCCGCCGAGATCGCGCACGTCGGCGAAGGGCGCGACCCGCGGGCTTACCCCGCCCTCGATCTCGGCCTCCGCCTCCGTGAAGGCGCGCCGCAATTCGTTGAGGCTCGCCCCGCCGAGGAGACAGCCGAGGAAGAGGCCGTCCGGCTTGAGCGCCCGCCTGATCTGCACCAGCGCGCCCGGAAGGTCATTGACGGATTGCAGCGACAGCAGCGAAACAGCGAGATCGAAACGCTCGCCGGCGAAGGGCAGCGCCTCCTCGTCCGCGATCACCGCAGCGGTATCGTCCGCCGCGATCCCCGCGAGCGCCGCGCGCGCGACAAAGCCCGCCCGCCCGCTCTCGCGCAGCAGGCGCGCCGCCGCGTCGGCGGGCGTCCCGATATCAAGGGCGAGCGGAAACTCGCGCAGGACGGGGGCGAGCCGTTCGGCGAGATCGTCGACGGCCCGGGCGAGAAGAAATCCCGCATAGCCTTCTTGATGCGCCCGCGCGAGGCGGCGGCGCACGAGGGAGCGGTCGAAGACGAGGGGCGAGGCGTCCATGGGCGGCGTCATCTCCCGCATATGGCCTGAAACCCGCCCCGCGTGAAGGGCTATCCCCGTCCGACGAAGGGCATCTTCGTCGCCATCACCGTCATGAACAGCACATTGGCGTCGAGCGGCAGGCTCGCCATATGGGCGACCGCGTTCCCCGCATGGGCCACGTCCATCAGCGGCTCGGCCCTTGTCGACCCGTCGGCCTGGAGCACGCCGTCCGCCATGCGCCGGGCGAGATCGGTCTCGGCATTGCCGATATCGAGCTGGCCGACGGCGATGTCATGCTTGCGCCCGTCCATGGAGAGGGTCCTGGTGATGCCCGAGACCGCATGCTTCGTCGCCGTATAGGCGATCGAGTTGGGACGGGGCGCGTAGGCCGAGATCGAGCCGTTGTTGATGATGCGCCCGCCGCGCGGCTTCTGGTCCTTCATGATCCTGAAGGCCCATTGCGCGCACAGGAAGGTCCCGGTCAGGTTGGCGTCGACGACGGCCTTCCACTTCTCGAAGGGAAGCTCCTCGATCGGCACGGCCGGGGCGCCAAGCCCGGCATTGTTGAAGAGCAGGTCGAGCCGGCCGAAGCGCTCCACATGCGCCTTGAAGAGAGCATCGACGGAGGCGGGATCGCCGACATCGGTCGACATGCCCAGCGCCTCGCGGCCAAGCGCCCGGATTTCCTGCGCGACCGCCTCAAGCGGCTCCGGGCGGCGTCCGGCCAGCGTCACGTCCCAGCCGTCGCGCGCCAGCGCCAGCGCCGCCGCACGGCCGACTCCCGTTCCCGCCCCGGTCACGAGTGCGATCTTCGCCATGATGTCTTCCTCCCGGTCCTCGTCAAATTTGCGAGGAGACTAGCCCGAGGCACCGACGGGAGCGATGGGGAAAACAGAACGCGGACCTGCCGGTTTTGACGCGCCCCGCGTCAGCGGGTCCAGGGGGTTCCGCCGCCGGAACCGCCTGCGCCGGATCCACCGGTCCCGGATTCGTCCGGGCCCGACCCGCTCCACGGTCCTCCGCTTCCGGGCAAAGCCTCCGTCCCGGGAAGGCCGGTCCAGGGGGTGGGGGGAAGCGGAATTCCGGTTCCGTCATCCGACCCGCTCGCCGCCGCGGCGCCCTGCCCCCCGGCCTCCAGCCGCGCCCTCTCTTCCGCCGCAAGCTCGGCAGGCGTGCGCCGCAGGGTCAGCGATTCCAGCGGCGGGCGACGCCCTCCGGCATGCTTCACCAGCGCCTGGACCCGCTCCTCGATCGCGGGATGGGTGGAGAGCAGGGCCGTGAAGCCGGTGCGCGGGTTCTCGACGCACATCTCCATCACGCTCGACGGCACCCTCTCGAGTTCCGCGCGGCCCGAGATCTTGAGCAGCGCCGAGATCATCGCGTCCGGGTTCTTCGTCAGCTCGACCGCGCCGGCGTCGGCGAGATATTCCCGCGACCGCGAGAGCGCGAAGCGGATCAGGGTCGAGAGCGCCCAGGCGACGAGGATGATCAGCGCCGCGAGCGCGATCGCGATCAGCGCGGCGCCGCCGCCCCGGCCGCCCGAACGCGACGAGCGTCCCACCCGCACCGCCCCGAAGCGCGCGCCGTAGCGCATCCAGCGAAAGAGGATCTCGCCGAAGAACGAGATCACGCCGGCGATCACCACCGCGATCACCATCATCCGGACGTCCTCGTTGCGGATGTGGGTCAGCTCGTGGGCCATCACCGCCTCGATCTCGTCGTCGTCGAGCCGCTCCACGAGGCCCCGCGTGAGCGTGACGGCGTATTGCTTTTCGCTCAGGCCGCTCGCATAGGCGTTGAGGGCGTCCGTCTCCATGATCTTCAGCTTCGGCGTCGTCATGCCGCGCGAGATGCAGAGATTCTCCAGCATGCGGTAGAGCTTCGGGTCGTCGCTGCGGGTGATCGTGCGCGAGCCGGTCACCACGTCGAGGAGCTTCTGGTGTCCCAGCCAGGCGATCAGGATCCAGAGCAGCGCCGCGACGGTGGCGATCGGCGCGATGTAGATCATGTCGGCCCAGGCGCCGGCGAGGATGCCCCGCACATCGATCATCATCGTCTCGTCGAAGGCGCGCATCAGGAGGGCCAGCGCGTAGGCCACCGCGTAGACGAGCACAAACAGGCCGATCAGCAGGAAGACCGAGCGCCGCCGGTTGGCCTGGATGTGCGAATAGAGGCCGAAAGCCGGCAGCACTGGCCCCGCCTTCCCTTAGAACTTGACCTGGGGCGTCGTCTGCAGCGCCTCGCGGCGATCTTCCCCGACATCGAAGAATTCACGATGCGTGAAGCCGAAATTGCGGGCGAACAGGACGGCGGGGAAGGATTCGATGGCCGCGTTGAACTCCGCCACGGCGTTGTTGAAGAAGCGCCTTGCGGCTGCGAGCTTGTCCTCGACATTCGAGAGCTCCGCCTGCAGCGCGAGGAAGTTCTGGTTGGCCTTCAGGTCCGGATAGGCCTCCGCTAGGGCGAAGAGCCGCCCGAGCGTCGCGCTGAGCATGTTTTCCGCCGCCGCCTGCTCCGCCGGACCGTGGGCGTTCGTCGCCTGGTTGCGCGCCTCGATCACGGCGTCGAGCGTCTCGCGCTCGTGAGAGGCATAGCCCTTTACCGTCTCGACGAGGTTCGGGACCAGGTCGTGGCGCTGCCGCAGCTGCACGTCGATATCGGCGAAGGCCTGCGTCACCCGCTGCCTCATCGCGACGAGCCCGTTATAGAGGACGATGCCCCAGACCAGGATCACGGCGAGAATTGCCAGAAGTACCCATTCCATGACGACTCGTCCCCCTTCATCGTACCGCGCGCCGGGCGCGGAGAATCGCACGCGGGAGTATCGACGACAAGACCTTGTGAAATCCTGAACCTGTCAGGCCTTCGCCTGCGCAGCCTCCCCGATCAGCCAGTCACGGAAGGCGGCGACTGCGGGCCACTGCGCCTTCTCCTCCGGATAGACGAGGTAATAGGCCTCCCGGCTGCGGGACGCACGCGCAAACGGCGCGACGAGCGCCCCCGTGCGCAGTTCCTCCTCGACGAGGAAGCGTGGCACGATGGCGAGGCCGAGCCCCGCCACCGCCGCCTGCGCGACCATGGCGAACTGCTCGAAGCGCGGGCCGGGCGTGACGCGCTCCCCCGACAGCCCCTGTTCCGCCAGCCAGCCCTCCCAGGCGCGCGGGCGCGTCGCCTGCTGGAGAAGGGGTACGCCGAGGATGTCGGCCGGCTCGCGGATGGGGCGGCGGGCGAGGAGCGCGGGGCTCGCGACCGGAACGATTTCCTCCCCCATCAGGCGATGAAGGCGCGCGCCCGGCCAGACGTCCGCGCCGAAATGGATCGCGGCGTCGAGGCCCTCGCGCGCAAAGTCGAAGGGGACGAGGCGCGTGGCGAAATTGATCGTCACACCCGGATTGCGCTCCGTGAACCGGGGCAGGCGCGGGATCAGCCAGCGCGTCCCGAAAGTCGGCAGGATCGCGAGGTTGAGGACGCCGCCCGCGCCCCGGAAGGCCATGACGTTGAGCGTCGCCGCCGAGAGCATCCCGAGCGCCGCCCGCAATTCCGCCGCATAGGAGGCCCCCGCCGGCGTCAGGACGATGCGCTGCCGCACGCGGTCGAACAGGGAGACGCCGAGAAGCGCCTCGAGCCCCGCGACCTGCCGGCTCACGGCCCCCTGCGTGAGGTTGAGTTCTTCGGCCGCGCGGGTGAAACTGCCGTGGCGCGCGGCCGCCTCGAAAGCGGCGACAGATGGCAGCGAGGGGAGTTTCCCGCGATGCTGGTTCATGCGGCTTCCTCATGAGGTATTGAGAACATATCGGTTGCGCGCCTGAGCGAAAAGCCCGATTCTCGCGGCTCTTCAGATAATCGAGGTCATGATGACGACGTCTGCATCCGTACGTGACGAAGCGCTTGCCATTCTTGACAGACTGGGCGTCGAGCAATCCGCTTTCGCCGCCGGCGGGCTTCCGGCGCATTCTCCGATCACCGGCGAGACGATCGTCGAGATCCGCCCGACCTCCGCCGGCGAGGCGCGTGAGGTCATCACCGCCGCGCATGAAGCCTTCCGCGCCTGGCGCAACGTCCCCGCCCCGCGCCGGGGCGAGCTCGTGCGGCTTCTCGGGGAAGAGTTGCGCGCCGCGAAGGACGATCTGGGGATGCTCGTCACGCTGGAGGCGGGCAAGATCGTTTCGGAGGGGCTCGGCGAAGTCCAGGAGATGATCGACATCTGCGATTTCGCCGTCGGCCTCTCGCGCCAGCTCTACGGCCTGACCATCGCGACCGAGCGCCGCGACCACCGCATGATGGAGACATGGCACCCGCTCGGCGTCTGCGGCGTGATCTCGGCCTTCAACTTCCCGGTCGCGGTCTGGTCGTGGAACGCGGCGATCGCCCTCGTCTGCGGCGATCCGGTCGTCTGGAAGCCTTCGGAAAAGAGCCCGCTTACGGGCCTCGCGGTCTCCGCGATCCTCAGGCGCGCCATCGCCCGGTTCGGCGACGAGGCCCCCGCCGGCCTGCACGGCCTGCTCATCGGCGGCCGAGAGATCGGCGAGATCCTCGTGGACGACGAGCGCGTGGCGGTCGTCTCCGCAACCGGCTCGACCCGCATGGGCCGCGATGTCGGCCCGCGCCTCGCTAAGCGCTTTGCCCGCGCCATCCTCGAACTCGGCGGCAACAACGCCGCGATCGTGGCGCCCTCCGCCGATCTCGGGCTCGCCCTGCGCGGGATCGCCTTCGCGGCGATGGGAACGGCCGGCCAGCGCTGCACGACGCTTCGCCGGCTCATCGTTCATGAATCCGTCTACGATATGCTCGTCCCGCAGCTCGCGAAGGTCTACGCAAGCGTCGCGATCGGTGATCCACGCACGGCCGGCACGCTCGTTGGGCCGCTGATCGACAAGGCGGCCTTCGACGGAATGGAGCGCGCGCTGGCGGAAGCGCGGCAGGCCGGGGCGACGATCCATGGCGGAGGGCGCGCCGAGGGCGTCGCCGGCGGCGGCTGGTACGCGCGCCCCGCCCTCGTCGAGATGCCGGCGCAGACCGGCCCGATGCTCCACGAGACCTTCGCGCCCATTCTCTACGTGGTGCGCTATTCCGATTTCGAGGAGGCGATCGCGCTGCAGAACGGGGTGGGCGCCGGCCTCTCCTCCTCCATCTTCACCCTCGACATGCGCGAGGCGGAGCGTTTCGTCTCCGCCGCGGGTTCCGATTGCGGCATCGCGAACGTGAATATCGGCCCCTCGGGGGCGGAGATCGGCGGAGCCTTCGGCGGCGAGAAGGAGACGGGCGGCGGACGCGAGGCAGGCTCCGATGCGTGGAAGGCCTATATGCGACGCGCGACGAACACCGTGAATTTCGGCACGAACCTTCCGCTGGCTCAGGGGGTGAAGTTCGATATCGACGCGTGAAGCGAGCCCAAGATGAAGGGTGGCTTCCCTCCCCTCAGGGGAGGGACTGAGGGAGGGGTATTCGCGCGCTGGCGCGAAGGGGCGCGAGGCACTCGACGATTCGAGAAGGGGCGCCGCAGGGGCCGCTGACGCGGCCTACCCCACCCCGGCCCTCCCCTGAGGGGAGGGAGGAGATGGCGGATCGATGGTGATATACCGTCGAAGCAAGAACACAGAATTCGAAGTAAGACCAAAGGAAACCATCATGGCACAGCCACAGACCAAGCCGAAGGACGCGCCCGCCGGGGCGGCGTTCAACTGGGAGGACCCGTTCCTCCTCGATGACCAGCTCAACGACGACGAGCGCATGATCCGCGACACCGCGCATTCCTACGCGCAGGAGAAGCTGCTGCCGCGCGTGATCGAGGCCTATCGGGAGGAGAAGACGGACCGCGCCATCTTCGACGAGATGGGAGAGCTCGGCCTGCTCGGCGTCACGGTGCCCGAGGAATATGGCGGAGTCGGCGCGAGCTACGTGGCCTACGGGCTCGTGGCGCGCGAGGTCGAGCGCGTGGATTCGGGCTATCGCTCGATGATGAGCGTCCAGTCCTCGCTGGTGATGTATCCGATCTACGCCTATGGCGACGAGGCGCAGCGCAAGAAGTACCTGCCGAAGCTCGCCTCGGGCGAATATGTCGGCTGCTTCGGCCTCACCGAACCCGATGCCGGCTCAGATCCGGCGGGCATGAAGACCGTCGCCAAGAAGGTCGACGGCGGCTACGTCATCTCGGGCTCGAAGATGTGGATCTCGAACTCGCCCATCGCCGACGTCTTCGTCGTCTGGGCGAAATCCGAGGCCCATGACAACGCGATCCGCGGCTTCGTGCTCGAGAAGGGCATGAAGGGGCTGTCCGCCCCCAAGATCGGCGGGAAGCTCTCCTTGCGCGCCTCGATCACGGGCGAGATCGTGATGGAGGGCGTCGAGGTCGGGGAGGAGGCGCTGCTTCCCAACGTCTCGGGCCTGAAGGGCCCGTTCGGCTGCCTCAACCGCGCCCGCTACGGCATTTCCTGGGGCGTGATGGGCGCGGCGGAGGATTGCTGGCACCGGGCGCGCCGCTACACCCTCGACCGCAAGCAGTTCAACCGCCCCCTCGCGGCCACGCAGCTCGTGCAGAAGAAGCTTGCCGACATGCAGACGGAGATCGCGCTCGGCCTCCAGGGCTCGCTCCGGGTCGGGCGCCTGTTCGACGAGGGGCGCGCGGCGCCCGAGATGATCTCCATCGTCAAGCGCAACAATTGCGGCAAGGCCCTCGACATCGCCCGCATGGCGCGCGACATGCACGGCGGCAACGGCATCCAGGAGGAATACATGGTCATGCGCCATGCCGCCAACCTGGAGACGGTCAACACCTACGAGGGCACGCACGACGTCCACGCCCTGATCCTCGGCCGCGCCCAGACGGGTATCCAGGCCTTCTTCTGAGGATCATCCAACCGGCGCGGCTCAGGAGAGACTGCGCCGGTTCAACGCCCGGGAATGAAGGACCGTCCGTAGTCCGGAGCCGGGAGGCCGAGATGCGCCGCGATGCTCGCGCCGATATCGGCGAAGGTCTTCCGCGCCCCGATGCTTCTTCCCGCGACATCCGGCCCGAAGCCGATGATCGGGATCTGCTCGCGGGTGTGGTCCGTCCCGCGCCAGGTCGGGTCGTTGCCGTGGTCGGCGGTGACGATGCAGAGGTCGCCGGGGCGCAGGACGTCCTCGATCTCGGGAACGCGCCGGTCGAAGGCCTCTAGCGCCGCGGCATAGCCGGGCACGTCGCGGCGGTGCCCGAACTCCGTGTCGAAATCGACGAGATTGACGAAGACGAGACCGCCATCCGCAAGATCGCGCATGGAAGCGATGGCCGCGTCTAGGCAGGCTTCGTTGCCGGCGGGCTTGATCTCGCGCCCGGTCGCGCGATGCGCGAAGATGTCGCCGATCTTGCCGACCGTCACGATCTCGCGCCCCGCCCGCCCGGCAAGGTCGAGGATCGTGCCCTCCGGCGGCGGAATGGCGAAGTCCTTGCGGTTGGCCGTGCGCGTGAACCCCTCCGTTTCATTCCCGAGGAAAGGCCGCGCGATGACCCGCCCGATGCGCAGGGGATCGCATAGCCGGCGAACGACGCGGCAGGTGTCGTAGAGCCGCTCCAGCCCGAAGGCCTCCTCATGCGCCGCGATCTGGAAGACGCTGTCGACGGAGGTGTAGCAGATTGGCTTTCCGGTCCGCAGATGCTCTCCCCCGAGCTCCTCGATGATGGCGACGCCCGAGGCGTGGCGATCGCCGAGTATGCCGGGAAGCCCGGCCTCCGCGATGATCGCCTGCGTGAGCTCGGGCGGGAAGGCGGGGCGCGTGTCGGGGAAGTAGCCCCAGGCGAAGGGGACGGGCCTGCCCGCGATCTCCCAGTGCCCCGAGGGCGTGTCCTTGCCCCGCGAGGTCTCGACGGCGTGGCCCCAGAGGCCTTGGGCGTCCTCCGGAGCAACCGGATCCGGAGCGAGATCGGGAAAGCCCTCGCCCGTCGCCGCCCGCAGGGCGTGGTCGAGGCCCAGCCGGGCGAGGTTCGGCAGGCGCAGAGGCCCGCGGCGCAGCCCCGCCCGATCACCTTCGCCCCTCGCGCAGGCGTGCGCGACGTGACCGAGGGTGTTCGCACCGGCGTCGCCATAGCTGTCGGCGTCCGGCGCGCCGCCGATCCCGACGGAATCGAGGACGATGAGGAGCGCGCGCGGCATCGCGGCTACTCGCGGACCGCGCCGTAATCCGCCGTCGCGAGATCGAAGGCGGCGGCGAAGAGGGCGCGCGTGTAATCGGTCCGCGGAGCGTCGAAGACCTCGTCGGCGGGCCCCTCCTCGACGACCTTGCCGTTCTGCATGACGATGACGTGGTTGGCCAGCGCCCGCACCACCTTCAGGTCATGGCTGATGAACATGTAGGCGAGCTTGCGGCGCTGCTGCAGGTCGCGCAGGAGGTCGACGATCTGCGCCTGGACCGACATGTCGAGCGCCGAGGTCGGCTCGTCGAGCATGATGAACTGGGGCTCCAGCGCCATGGCGCGGGCGATGGCGATGCGCTGGCGCTGCCCGCCGGAGAATTCGTGCGGGTAGCGGTCCATCGCGGAGGGATCGAGCCCGACATCGACGAGGGCGCGCGCCACGATCTCGCGCCGCGCCCCGGCATCGAGATCGCGGTTGAGCACGAGCAGCCCCTCCTCGACGATCTGCGTCACGGACAGGCGCGGCGAGAGCGAGCCGTAGGGATCCTGGAACACGACCTGCATGTTCTTGCGGAACGGCCGGATCTGGCGCGACTTCAGGCCGTCGATCCGGTTTCCCAGGAAGACGACGGGGCCTTCCGACGAGATCAGCCGCAGCATGGCGAGGCCCAGCGTCGTCTTGCCGGAGCCGGATTCGCCGACGATGCCGACGGTCTCGCCCTCGCGGACCCGGACGCTCACTCCGTCCACCGCCTTCACATGCCCGACGGTGCGCCCGAAAAAGCCGCGCTTGATCGGAAACCAGACCTTGATCGGTCCCGCCTCGACGACTACCGGCGCGCTAGCGGGGATCGGCCTGGGGCGTCCCCTCGGTTCGGCGGCGAGAAGCCGCTGCGTGTATTCGTGGCGGGGATTGTCGAAGACCTCGGCCACCGGCCCGGCCTCGACGATCTTGCCCTGGAGCATGACGCAGACCTTGTCGGCGACCTTGCGCACGATGCCGAGGTCATGGGTGATGAACAGCATCGCCATGCCCAGCCGCTTCTTGAGATCAGCGAGCAATTCGAGGATCTGCGCCTGGACGGTGACGTCAAGCGCGGTCGTCGGTTCGTCGGCGATCAGGAGATCGGGCTCATTGGCGAGCGCCATCGCGATCATGACGCGCTGGCGCTGGCCGCCGGACAGCTGGTGCGGATAGGCGTCGAGCCGCTCCTTGGCATCGCGGATGCCGACGAGTTCGAGCATCTCGAGCGTGCGCGCCCGCGCCTCCTTCTCGCCGATCCCCCGGTGGATGCGCAGGATCTCGCCGATCTGGCGGGAGATCGTGTGCAGCGGGTTGAGGGAGGTCATCGGCTCCTGGAAGACCATGGTGATGTCGTTGCCGCGCACCCCCATCATCTCGGCCTCGGACGCCGCGATCAGGTCCTTGCCCTTGAACAGGATTGATCCCGTCGGGTGATAGGCAGCCGGGTAGTTGAGGAGCTTGACCGCGGAGAGCGCCGTCACCGACTTGCCGGAACCCGATTCGCCGACCAGCGCGACCGTCTCTCCCGGCGCGATGTCGAAGGAGACGCGGTCGACCGCCAGCGTCTCCTGTCCGCCCTGGCGGAAGGCGACGGAGAGGTCGCGGATCGAGAGCAGGGCGGAGGAAGTGTCCTCGGGAGAGGTGTCCTGGGAAGAGGTCATGGGCCTCACTTGAAGGTCTTTCGCGGGTCGAAGGCGTCGCGGACGGCCTCCCCGACGAAAATCAGGAGCGACAGCATCAGGGCGATGATGAAGAATCCCGTCAGGCCGAGCCAGGGGGCCTGGAGATTGGCCTTGCCCTGGGCCAGCAATTCCCCGAGCGACGGCGATCCCGGCGGCAGCCCGAAGCCGAGGAAGTCGAGGGAGGTCAGCGTGGTGATCGAGCCGTTCAGGATGAAGGGCAGGAAGGTCAGCGTCGCCACCATCGCATTGGGCAGGACGTGCTTGACCATGATCTTGGCGTCCGAGAGCCCGAGCGCCCGGGCGGCGCGGACATATTCGAAATTGCGCGCGCGCAGGAATTCGGCGCGCACGACGCCCACCAGCGCGACCCAGCTGAACAGAAGCAGGATGCCCAGCAGCACCCAGAAGCTCGGCGTGATGATCGAGGCGATGATGATGAGGAGGTAAAGCGCGGGAATCGCCGTCCAGATCTCGATGAAGCGCTGGAAGACGAGGTCGACCCAGCCGCCGAAATAGCCCTGCACCGCGCCCGCGAAGACGCCGACGACGGAGGAGATGGAGGCGAGGATCAGCCCGAACAGGACCGAGATGCGGAACCCGTAGATGAGCCGCGCCGCGACGTCCCGCCCCTGGTCGTCCGTGCCGAGCCAGTTCCACTCGATATCCGCGCAGCCCGTCCCGCCCGTCATCATGGCGACGCGCTCGCATTGCTCGTCCTCGAGCATCCAGGTCGGCGGCGCGGGCGCGGGAACCGGGAGGTTGAGGTTGTGCGTCGTGTAGTGGAAGCGGATCGGGGGCCACAGCATCCAGCCCTCGGCCTCGATCGCCTCGGCGATGAAGGGATCGCGATAGTCGGTCAGCGGCAGGAACCCGTCCTCGACGAACTTCTCCTCGGGATAATCCGTGAAGATCGGGGACAGTATCTCGCCACGGAAGGAGACGAGGATCGGCCGGTCATTGGCGATGAACTCCGCGAACATCGTCACGACGAAAAGCACGAGGAATATCCAGAAGGACCAGTAGCCGCGCTTGTTCGCCTTGAAGCTCTCGAGCCTGCGCCGGTTGATCGGCGACAGGTTGAGGAAACCCTTGCGCGCCTGCGGCGGCGCGAGCTTCTGCGTGACCGCGGCGTTCATGGACGCGCCCTTTCCGAGGCGGGGCAATTCTCTTCCTGCCACGCACCCGCTTTCGTGTCATCCCCGGCGACCCGCAGGGTCGGGAAGGGGATCAAGCCGTGAGCTTCATGCAATGCCAGGGAGTCCCGCCGCATCACCGTCACGGCTGGATCCCCTTCCCTTCCAGCGCTGCGCGCTTCCAGCCGGGGATGACACGGAAGGGGGAGGGCTGCAGCAGGGAGCGAAACGTGCGCGCTTTCACCGAACATCCTCAAACCTCCCGCGTCTCGAAGTCGATCCGCGGATCGATCCAGACATAGGTGAGATCGGAGATCAGGTTCACGACCAGCCCGAGCAGCGAGAAGATGTAGAGGGTGGCGAAGACGACCGGATAGTCGCGGTTGACGATCGATTCGAAGGAGAGCAGCCCCAGCCCGTCGAGGGAGAAGATGGTCTCGATCAGGAGCGAGCCGGCGAAGAAGGCGCCGATGAAGGCGCCGGGAAAGCCCGCGATCACGATCAGCATGGCGTTGCGGAAGACATGCCCGTAGAGCACCTGCTGCTCGCCCAGCCCCTTCATGCGCGCGGTCAGGACGTATTGCTTGCGGATCTCGTCGAGAAACGAATTCTTGGTCAGGAGCGTCGTCGTGGCGAAGGCCCCGAGCGCCATGGCCGTGATCGGCAGGGCGATATGCCAGAGGTAGTCGAGCATCGCCCGCGGGCTCGTGATCCATTCGTACCAGGGCATGTTGGCGTATTGATCCGACCACAGCCCGCGCAAGGGGAATATCTGCCAGAACGAGCCCCCGGCGAAGAGCACGATCAGGAGGATCGCGAAGAGGAAGCCGGGGATGGCGTAGCCGATGATGACGATGGCCGACGTCCACCAGTCGAACGGGGTGCCGTCGCGCATCGCCTTGCGGATCCCGAGCGGGATCGAGATGGCGTAGGAGAGAACCGTCATCCACAAGCCGAGGGTGATCGAGACGGGAAGCTTCTCCTTGATCAGCTCCAGCACGCTCACGTCGCGGAAATAGCTCTCGCCGAAATCGAACCGGATATAGTTCCACAGCATGATGCCGAAGCGCTCGTAGGCGGGCTTGTCGAAGCCGAACTGCCGCTCGAGCTGCTGGATGAAGGCGGGATCGAGACCCTGCGCGCCGCGATAGGCGGAGGTGGACTGCTCTCCTCCGCCCGCCTGCTGCGCCATCCCGGCCCCGAGGTCCCCGCCGCCCCCCGAGATTCGCGCGGTCGCTCCCACATCCGCGCCCTGGAGCTGCGCAAGGATGCGCTCGATCGGGCCGCCGGGGGCGAACTGAACGATGACGAAGGAAATCAGCATGATCCCGAACAGCGTCGGGATCATCAGGAGCAGGCGTCGCAAGATATAGGCGTGCATCTTCCCTCGAGCGTCTCAATCAGGCCGCGAATCAATCGGGCGGCGCAAGGATAACCGGATAAACGCTTGTCCGCCCTTCCGGTCTCAGGCCCGGCCGATCCGCCGCGCCTTCTCGATATCGTACCACCAGGTCGAAAGCGAGCCGATCGCGTAACGCGGCTTGCGGGCGGGGCGTTCGAATTCGTCCCAATAGGCGAGCCAGTGCGACGGCTTGTACCACATCGGCACCCAGTAGCGCCCCGCGCGCAGGACCCGGTCGAGGGCGCGCGCGGCGACGTAGAGCGCGTCGCGCGTCTGCGCCTCGGCCATGATGTCGACCAGCGCGTCGACAGCCTCGCTGCGGATGCCGGCGAGGTTCGACGATCCCCGCGTATCTGCAGCCTCCGCGCTGAAGGCGACGCGCAGGCTGCCCCCCGGCGTGAGCGAGGAGGAGAAACGGCGGCTCGTGATGTCGAAGTCGAACTCTTCCATCCGGCGCTGGTACTGCGCCGCATCGACGATCCGCGACGAGGCCTGGATGCCGAGGCGCTGGAGATTCGCCTGAAAGGGCTGGGTATGCGGCTGCAGCGAGGGCTGGAAATCGAGAAACTCGATCGTGAACGGCTCGCCGGACGGAAGCAAAAGCGTGCTCCCGCTGCGCGTGCAGCCTGCTTCCGTCAGGAGCTGCAGGGCGCGGCGAAGGAGCGACCGGTCCTGTCCCGAACCGTCGGATACGGGAGGCGTGTAGGGCTCACCGAAGACCTCCTCCGGGAGGATGTCCCGGAAGCGTTCGAGAAGCTCGAGTTCGTCCGGCGGCGGCGGCCCCACCGCCTTCATCGGCGAGTTCTCGAAATAGGAGGCCGTGCGCGCATAGGCGCCGAACATGATGTTGCGGTTGGTCCACTCGAAGTCGAAGGCCAGACCGACCGCCTCGCGGATGCGCGGGTCGGCGAACTTCTCGCGCCGGGTATTGAACCACCAGCCCTGCCGGCCCGACGGCGTTTCGTCCGGGACCTCGTCCTGGACCACGCGGCCCGCGATACGCGCGGGGAAATCGTAGCCGCGCGCCCATTCGCGCGAGGTGAATTCCTCGCGGTAATTGAAGGTGCCGGCCTTGAAGGCTTCAAAGGCGACCTGGCGATCGCGGAAATACTCGTATCGCACCTGGTCGAAATTGTTCTGCCCCACGGCCACGGGCAGGTCGCGCGCCCAGTAGTCCTCGACCCGCTCGAAGGTGATGTTGCGCCCGACCTCGAAGCGTCCCACGCGATAGGGGCCGGAGCCGAGCGGGGCTTCGAGGGTCGAGGCGCGGAAGTCGCGGCCCCGCCACCAGGCTTCGGAGAAGATCGGCAGCCCCGCCACGAAGAGCGGCAGGTCTCGGGAGCGCTCGGGGAGGAAGCGGACGGTGACCACGTCCTCGCCCTCGGCCCGCGCACCCTCCATCAGCCGCAGGAGCTGGACATAGACCGGATGGCCCTGCTCCTTGAGGATGTTGATCGAGAACGCGACATCGCTCGCGAGGATGCGCGAGCCGTCATGGAAGCGCGCCTCCGGACGCAGCCGGAAGCGATAGGACAATCCGTCCTCCGAGCGCGAGACGCTGCGCGCCACGAGCCCGTAGAGCGCGTCGGGCTCGTCGCCCGATCCCGCCATCAGGCTGTCGAAGGTGAGGTTCATCCCCGCCGCGCCATCCCCCTGCAGCACATAGACATGGAGCGTATTGAACGTGTCGAAGTTCTGGTTCCCGAAGAGCTGCGAGATCTGCGTGGAGAAGACGCCGCCCTTGGGCGCCGCGGGGTTCACATATTCGAAATGCGGGAAATCGGCTCCGTACCGGAGATCCCCGAAGATCGACATGCCGTGGCTTTCGCTCTCGACGGCGCTGAGGCCGCGCGGCAGCGATGCGGCGGCGATCGCCGCGGCGACGCCGGTGAAGAACTTGCGGCGATCGAGCGCGATCATCGCGCGGCTCCGGTGCGCGCGGCCTTCTCGGCGTCGTACCACCACACGTCCGGGAAGGCGGATGCGCCGTATTCCGGAAGCTCCTCGGGGCGCGAGAAGCGATTCCAGCGCGCCGTGCGCTGCGTCCCCGAGGTCCATTGCGGAACGACGTAATGATGCGCCAGCAGGACCCGGTCGAGGGCGCGCGTGGCGGCGACGAGATCCTCGCGGTCGGCTGCGAACACGACCCGCTCGATCAGCGCGTCGACGGCTTCGTCCCGGATGCCTGCAAGGTTCTGCGAACCCGGACGTTCCGCAGCTTCCGATCCCCAGTAGTTGCGCTGTTCGTTGCCGGGAGAGAGCGACTGGCCCCAGACATGGGTCGTCACGTCGAAATCGAAATTGCGGATTCGGTTCTGATACTGCGCCGGATCCACGATCCGCAGGTCCAGCGTCACGCCGATCCGCGCCAGGGCCTGCTGGTAGGGCAGCACGTAGCGCTCGTCCGTCGGCTGGAATCCGAGGAACTCGAAGCGCAGCGGCTCCCCCGTCTGCGCATTCACCATCTGCCGGCCGCGCAATTCGTAGCCGGCTTCGCGCAGGAGCGCCACGGCGCGGCGCTGGTTGTTGCGCTTCTCTTCGGCGGTGGAATGCGAAGGATTGGTGTAGGGCTCGGTAAAGACCCGCTCCGGGATCTTGCCGCGCAATTCCTCGAGGATTTCCAGCTCGCGCCCCTCGGGCAGCCCGGAGGAGGCGAGCTCCGTGCCCTCGAAGAAGGAATCGACCCGCTCGTACTGCCCGACAAAGATCGTGCGGTTGATGTCGTCGTAGTCGAAGACATAGTTCAGGGCGCGGCGCACGCGCTCGTCCTGGAACTTGTCGCGCCGCAGGTTGAGCACGAAGGCCTGCATCCGCCCGGAGCTGCGGATCGGGAACTCCTCGAGGATGACGCGGCCGTCGCGCGCGGCGGGGAAATCATAGGCGGTTGCCCAGTTGCGGGCGATGTTCTCGGTGCGCCAGTCGAGGCGATCGCCCTTGAAGGCCTCCAGGAGAACCGTGGCGTCGCGGAAATACTCGAAGCGGATCTCGTCGAAATTGTTCTTGCCGACATTCACGTTCAGGTCGGCGGCCCAATAATCGGGGACGCGTTCATAGCGCACGGTGCGCGCGGCCTCGAAGCCGGCAACGCGATACGCGCCGGAGCCGAGGGGCGGCTCGAGCATGGTCTGGGTGACGTCGCGCTGCGTCCCGTCCGGACGCGCGCCCTCCCACCAGTGCTTCGGCAGGATGGGAAGCTGGCCGACGATCTGGGGAAGCTCGCGGTTGTTGATCTCGTCGAAGCGGAAGGTCACCTCCCCCTCGGCGGTCTCCTCGGCTGCGACGACGTTGCGATAGTAGAAGGCATAGGCGGGGCTGTTGGCCTTGAGCGCGTCGAAGGAGAAGATCACGTCCGCGGCGGTGATCGGCTGTCCGTCGTGCCAGCGCGCCCGCGGATTGAGCCGGAAGGTCACGCTGGAATAGTCGGGCGGGTAGCGCAGGGCCTCGGCGATCAGGCCATATTCGGCGGAAGGCTCGTCGAGGGAGGTCGTCATCAGCGTGTCGTAGACCAGCATGAGCCCGGCCGCGAGCTCGCCGCGCACGCCCGCCACGACGACATTGAAGCTGTCGAAGGTGCCCTGCACGCCGAGCCGGACGAGCCCGCCCTTGGGGGCGTCGGGATCGACATAATCGAAATGCGGGAAGTCCGGCGGATATTTCGGCTCGCCCATCAGGGCCACTCCCGAGCGCCATTCCCCCTGGGGCGCCTCAGCCTGCGCGTGGGCGGCGGCGGGCCAGGCCGCAGCGAGGCTCAGGGCGGCGGCGGCGAGATAGCGGCGGAGAAAAATCATGCGTCGGATCAACAGCCTGGTTCCCTTCGAGGTCGCAACGCCGATGCGTCAGGCGTTCCTTAATCGCGCGATTATGTCGAGAATATCGCGGGAATGGAAACAAAACCGGGAGCGCGACGCTTCGCCCCGCCTCCCGCGACGGGCCTCCCGATCCGCGAGCCGGGGCGCATCCGGGAGCGGAAATTTGCGGTCTATCGCGGGCGAAGGGCTTTCGCCATAAAGGGGCCATGACGCACGCGACAGACGACAAGCCGCTCGCCGGCATCCGGGTTCTCGAACTCGCCCGCATCCTTGCCGGCCCATGGGTCGGCCAGCTTCTCGCCGATCTCGGGGCGGACGTGGTCAAGGTCGAGCGCCCCGGCGCGGGGGACGACACGCGCGGATGGGGCCCGCCCTTCATTCCCGGAAAGGACGGCGAGCATCTCTCCGCCGCCTATTACCATGCCTGCAACCGCGGCAAGCGCTCGATCGCGGTGGATTTCGAGAGCGCGGAGGGGCAGGAGACGATCCGCCGCCTCGCCGCCCATGCGGATGTGCTCGTCGAGAACTTCAAGGTCGGCGGCCTCAGGAAATACGGGCTCGACTTCGACAGCCTGAAGGCGATCAACCCGCGCCTCGTCTACTGCTCCATCACCGGCTTCGGCCAGAACGGCCCCTACGCCTCCCGCGCCGGCTACGATTTCATGATCCAGGGCATGGGCGGGATCATGGACCTGACCGGGGCGGCGGACGGGGAGCCGCAGAAGATCGGCGTCGCCTTCGCCGACATATTCACCGGTATCTACGGCGTCGTCGGGGTGCTCGCGGCCCTGCGGCGGCGCGACCTGACGGGGGAAGGCGGCCATGTCGACATGTCGCTCCTCGACACCCAGGTCAGCGTCCTCGCCAACCAGGCGATGAACTACCTCGCCTCGGGCAAGGCGCCGCGCCGCATGGGCAACGCCCATCCCAATGTGGTTCCCTACCAGGTCTTCCCGGTGAGCGACGGGCACGTGATCGTCGCCGTCGGCAATGACGGCCAGTTCCGCCGCTTCGCCCGCGTCCTCGGCGCGCCCGAGCTCGGCGAGGATCCCCGGTTCCTGACGAATTCCGCCCGGGTCGGCGCGCGGGCCGAGCTCGTGCCCCTCCTCACCGCCCTCACGATCCGCTTCACCCGCGACGCGCTTCTCGCCGCCCTCGAACGCGAGGGCGTGCCCGCCGGGCCGATCAACACCGTCGCGGACGTCTTCGCCGATCCGCATGTGCTGGCGCGGGGCATGCGCCTCGATCTCGCCGCGCCCGAAGCGGAGGCCGGGAGCATCCCGAGCGTCGCCTCCCCTGTCGTCATCGACGGGCGGCGGATGGCGGCGGAGCGGCCCTCGCCGCGTCTCGGGGCGCATACGGAGGAGGTGTTGCGCGACCCGGATTGGGGCGGTGGAGAATCGGGCAAGGCAACGCCCTGAGGCCAGAATGACGATAGCGATCCGCCCCTCGATCCCCGCCGATATCCCCGCGATCGCGGCGATCTACGCCCATGCGGTGACAGGAGGCACGGCCTCGTTCGAATTGCAGCCGCCCGACGCGGAGGAGATGGCGCGCCGGCGCGAGGGAGTGCTCGCAGGGGGCTATCCCCATCTCGTCGCCGAGCGGGAGGGAATGGTCGCGGGATACGCCTATGCCTCCGCCTTCCGCCCGCGCCCCGCCTATCGCTTCACGGTCGAGGATTCGGTCTATGTCGATCCGCGCGCGCAGGGGGCGGGCGTCGGCCGGGCGCTCCTCGCGGCGCTGATCGCGGAATGCGAGGAGCGCGGCTTCCGCCAGATGATCGCGGTGATCGGGGACCGCGCCTCCCTGGGCTCGATCCGCCTGCATGAGGCGATGGGCTTCTCCCATGCGGGGCGCCTCGACTCCGTCGGTTTCAAGCACGGGGGCTGGCGGGACATCGTGCTGATGCAGCGATCCATCGGCGCGGGAGACGCGGCGGAACCGGAGGGCTGAGCGCGCGGTGCGCCTTCACGCCTCGCCGACATGCTCGAGCAGGCGGTCGATCACGGCCTGCGCCTCCTCTACCTCGCCGGAATCGGGGAGATCGCGGCCACCGGAATTGAGGAAGGCGCTCGCCTGGGCGATGAGGCCGCGCATGGCGGGTCCCGTGACCTCCGCGACCAGAGTCGCGTCGGCGGGCTCGCAGGGCGGGCGCAGGGCGCGGATCGCCGTCGTCGCCAGCCGGTCCATCGCGCGCATCACCTCCTCGAAGGCGGCGCGGCGATCGGCGCAGAGGGCGGCATAGGCGGCGAGCGCCTCGGGGGCGCGGCGCAGTTGCGAAGCGGCGAAATAGCCCGGATAATCGATCGGCCGCCACTCGGCGAGGTCGGAAATGGCCTCCGGATCGAGGGCGGCGAGCTCGACCAGCATCAGCACTTCGCTGAAATGGTTGAGGTAATCGTTCGAAAGTCCCTCGACTGCCCGCCCTTCTTGCATCCGCCCTTCTTGCATCCGCCCCGAAGCCGGCGCGGCGATCGCTCCCGGCGGCTTCCCGCTGATGCTGGCGTGACGGACGGACATGGGCTCTCGCTGTGTTATGGTCGCCCGATCAAGCGCAGAGAAAGACCAACAAAGGGTTGATAGACCCGCCCCGCGCAAAGGCTGCGGGCAGGAAGACGATGAGAGAGCCTGATGTGCGGACGTTTCGCCGTGACGCTGCCCCCGGAAGTCTATCGCAGGATCTTCGGCTATGCGGAGACCCCCAATTTTCCGCCGCGCTACAATATCGCGCCGACGCAGCCCGTCGCCGTGGTGGTCGAGGAAGGCGGCGCGCGGCATTTCCGGCTGATGCGCTGGGGCTTCCTGCCCTCCTGGGCGAAGGACCCGAAGGATTTCCCCCTCGTCATCAACGCGCGCCGCGAGACGCTCACCGAGAAGGCGACCTTCAGGAACGCCATCCGCCGCCGCCGCTGCATCTTCCTCGCCGACCATTTCTATGAATGGCGGCGAGAGGGCCGCGACAAGCAGCCCTTCGCCATCCGCATGAAGGCGGGCGGCCCGCTCCCGCCTCCCTTGCCGCTCGCAGGCCTGTGGGAGACCTACAGCGACCCCTCCGGCGGCGAGATCGACACCGCCGCCATCGTCACCACCGACGCCAACGGCGTCCTCTCCGCCATCCACCACCGCATGCCCGTGATTTTGGGTGGGGAGGAGGTGGCGCAATGGCTCTCGCCCGAGACGCCGCTGGAGGAGGTGCTGGCGCTCACCCGCCCCTGCCAGGAGGAGTGGCTCGCGATGTATCCGGTCTCGCAGCGGGTCAACAAGGTGGCGAACGACGATGGGGGGTTGCTGGAGGAGGTTGCGGAGGGCGAGCCGGCGCGGGTGGAGGTGAGGGGACGGGGGGATGGGCAGGGGGAGTTGTTTTAGGGGGGGGGGGACAAAAGTTGTCTCAACCGATGCAGCTAGACTCTCTGCTTCAGTTGGTTTGCTCGGGATCGAATAAGCCGATGCCGGGAACGGCTACACTGCCGTCGTGAATAATGGCAACGCTTTGGTGAGCTCGGGTGATCCCAATGTACACTTCATCTGCCGAACCCGATACAAAGGTAGCATCACCCGTCCTTATCCACTTGGTTATTCCGGAATAAGGAACAATGAGGACGCGTTCAAAGCCAAGCCCTTTGACAAGTCCGAAATTCTCAGCTGCTAAATCTTTTCCAAACCGCTTGTCCAGCCGCAAAACCTGCGGATTAAACTTTTTCAGATAGGTTTGCACGTGGTCGCTTCGAACAACGAAAACACCATCATGACCAGTCGTTCTTTCATTCGTAGACCGAGTTTTAGGAAGATCTGGAAAAATGAGGTCTGCCACGTCACATATCGGCTGGACGCAACGTTTGCTCGTGGCCCGGTTTTCGATTTCACAGAGCCCTGCCTTTTTCCAGTCTTCTATCTTCCTGACGAACCCTCTTCCGCAGAATTTTTTGTTTTTCGGCGCATAGCTAGTTCGGAAAGTCGATTGCCGTACATCGCCGACCATTGTAATGTTGATTGGTGATCGCAACAACAAGTCGAGCACGTCAATGTCATGCCCCGCTAAATCTTGCACCTCATCGACGAATATATGAGAAAACATGCGCGATAATCTGTCAATTACGCTGCCATTATGCGCATTATTACAAATAATCGCAAAGTCACTCATCCTGTCCGAATATATTTTCCCAGAAGAATCAAAAAAATACTTTTCTATGTTATCTTTCCCTACCCAAGTCCGTGTCGCCCCCGTTGCAAAATGCAGCCCATTAATACGTTTATCATATAGACCACCCTGAAAAGGACGCACCAACTCATGGAAGACGAACGTGAACCACGGATAGACGCTTAGTCCTGACGGAATAAAACCGTTAATTTCTACAATTTTTTTTCGAATCTCAGCCACATTTCTTTGCGTATAAGTTGTAATCGCCACCTTATTCGGAATAATTGCAAGTGCTTCCTTTACAATTTCGGTAGTTTTTCCAGCACCAGCAGATGCGAATATGATCCTATTGGACGGCGGCATTTATGTATTCCGGAAAAGACAGCGGAACTTCCGTTTCGAAAATTTTAAGCGCTACCTCCGTTTTGTTTGCCGGTTTTGTCATGTACGCGATAAGATCAGCATCACTTTCGAAGGACGTCCCTAGAACTCGATTTAGAGTAGCTACATCATTGGCCTTTAGCATCTGCGGCTCAAGTGTCTGACACGCTATATCTTCATCATAGCGAATGTTTATGTTTTCAGCTCCGACAAAGTCCGCATATTTTTCTTTAAGGGCGTCAACATCTCCATCGTTATCGGTCACGACATCCGTCCTTAATCCAAGTATCTTTGCAATCTCGAGAAATCTTCGAAATGCGAGACTTTTTACGGAAATGATATCGACACCCATTTCGAGTGGTGAAACTCCGTGCCACACTGTAAACGCTTTTTGAACAACTAGTTCGTCGGATGGACCTTCAACTAAAATACTTCGCTCGCTAAGAAGAAGGCGGAGAGTATCATGACCCGGGAGCTTCTTAAAATACTCGTAAGTATGGCTAGACAGCCCGCTCAAGCGCATCGAAGAACCCTTCTTAAAGAGGATCACGCTGTTTATGCCTAGCTTATTCAATACGAGACTGGAGTGAGTTGTTACAATGATCTGTTTTTTGTCCGTCTTGTTTCTAATTGAATTAATCAATTTATGGAGTCGCGGGTAAGACAAATGGTTCTCAGGCTCTTCGATTAAGAATATATGCGCCTTCGAGGCGTCTTCTAAAGCGAGCTTGATTTTGACCGAATTTTGTTCACCCTTTCCGACGAGAGTAATAGGGATATCATCCAAACTCGGCATAATATGCGATTCCCAACCTCCGCGAACGGTTTGATCTAAATTCATACTCAATACTTTTTCAGAAATAGTCCCGTGATGACCAGAAAGCTCCCGATTTATTTTTTTTATGCTCTCGTCGTTCATAAAATCGTCGCGCAACTTCCTGTACGCTACTGATAATTGGACCTGTGTCGCCGCCGGAAGCGCATCACGAATAAGGCTCGTCACATATCGATTAGCGCCCGAGATGCTTGTGATGCGGCTCGCATCGACAATCACCGGTGTAAGTGGAATATTTCGTGGCAAAATCATTTTCCTTGAAAAAGAATTGCATACTGCATGGTAGTACTCGATCGGTATCGAGCGAACGTCCTTAGGAGATGAGATATATTTTTCATAACTATCTTTGTATGACTCATTGAACTCGATCGAAAACAATAAGCCCGGTGCTTTGATCCTCTCCGAATTATCATTTCCGCAAAAGTCGGCTAGCTCTGGAAGATCGGCAAAAAAAACTTCAATGGTGACGGAGGGAAGGTGCGCTGGCTTTCCGCTATGCAGTGCGGAAAGGTAGTCTTGGATCGACTGAAGCGAAAATAGGAATGGGTACAACTCATAATTTGCAGGACGACCATTCAATAATCCAGTGAGAGCTAAGGCTATCGCTTCGAGAAGGGTCGATTTACCTGCTTCGTTGTCCCCAACTAAAATATTTAGACCTTCTTCAAACTTAACGTCACAATTCAGAAGCGAGCGATAATTTTGAATCTTGACTCTAGTGATGTGCATTGCTCAACGCCCATTGGTTTCTGTTCGCAGTGCTGTCTGCACGATGCCGGATGATCGCGAGTCGCGCAACTTCTGATGCGCTGAAATGATCCCGGCCCGCGCCGAAATGCATACCTACCCCCGCTAACCCAAACCCTTGACCCCTACTCCGATCCGCGCGCCTCCTCTCCCAACGCCACGCTAGTCACCAAGTCAGGTTACGCCGCTTGGGCCGATCCGCATCCTTGGTCTCGATCTCGGCCTGCGGAAGACCGGCTGGGGCCTCGTCACGATTACGGGGACGCGGCTGTCCTATGTGGCCTCGGGGGTGGTGAGGTCGGATGCGGCGGATCTGTCGGCTTTAGGGCTGAAGGCACTGTTCTCCACGTTGACGAAGGACCTCTAGACGACGATATTCGTTTTAGCGGCTCTGCTCATGTCATCCGCGTCTAGGACCCCACCAGGGGCCACTGGTCACCGGGACGAAGGCAAGTCCCCGGCCAGTGTCGATACCGGCCACAAACCCCGCTTCGGCGGGGTTTTGTTTTTTGTGCTCTGGTCGATCAGACCGCCTCCTCGGCCTGATCGTCGAACCACAGATGGGGGATGATCTTCTGCATGGCCGTGTCCTCTGCAAGCTCAGGCCTCGACGAGCATTTCGAAGCCGCCGAAAATCACCCGCTTTCCGTCGAACGGCATGGGGTTCACGTCGGGCTGCATGCGGGGATCGTTCATCACCTTCTGCATGGCCGCGTTGCGCACCTCGCGGGAGGGCCAGGTGATCCATGAGAAGATGACCGTCTCGCCCGGCTCGCACTTCACCGCCAGGGGGAACGAGGTCAGCTCGCCGTCGGGCACGTCGTCGCCCCAGCATTCGGCGACCGCCAGCGCGCCATGCTCCTTGAAGACAACGGCGGCGTCTGCGGCGTGCTTCCTGAACTTCTCGCGGTTCTGCGTAGGAACCGCCGCCACGAATCCATCGACGTAAGTCATCAGTTTTCTCCGCTGCTTTGGATGATTTCATCTGATGCGCTGCGCCAGCTTCTCGAGCTGGCCGGCGCACTTGCCCCAGCCCTCGTGGAACCCCATCGCCTCGTGCGCGGCGCGGTCTTCCTCCGTCCAGTGGAGCGCGCGGGCGACGTAGCGCGTGCCGCCGGGGACGTCCTCGAAGCTGAGATGGCCGGTGAAGAACGGCTTCTCGCTCGGCTTCCAGCCGGCGGTGAAGGCGTCGGTGAAGACGAGGCGGCGGCCGGGGTCGATCTCGAGATAGACGCCGCGGCTGGGGAACTGCTCGCCCTCGGGGCCGCGCATGACGATGCGCGATTCGCCGCCCGGCCGGAAATCGAGTTCCGCCTCCGGGACGCTCCACGGGGCCGGGGCAAACCACTGCTTCAACAGATCCGGCTCGCTCCAGCAGCGCCATACGGCCATGCGCGGCGCGGCGAGAACGCGTTCGAGCACGAGGGCGCGATCATCGTGTGGGGTTTCGTGTTGCAAGGGCTCGTGCTGCAAGGGCTCCTCCATGGATGCAGCCCCCTCCGAGGCATTCAGCCCACCACGATTTCGTGACCAATGTTGGACCCCCGCCCAGCTTGCCGGAACCTGCGCCGCATTTCCATGCGGGGCAAAGCTTGACCCCCACCCCGATCCGCGCGACTCCTCTCCCAACGCCACGCTAGTCACCGAATCAGGTCACGCCGCTTGAGCCCCTCGCCGATCCGCATCCTTGGTCTCGATCCCGGCCTGCGCAAGACCGGCTGGGGCCTCGTCACGATTACGGGGACGCGGCTGTCCTATGTGGCCTCGGGGGTGGTGAAGTCCGAGGGGGACGATCCGCTGGCGCTTCGGCTCAAGGCGCTCTTCGACGGGTTGAGCGCGATCGTGCGGGATTATGCGCCCGACGAGGTTTCAGTCGAGGAGACCTTCGTCAACAAGGATGCGCAGGCCACCCTCAAGCTCGGCCATGCCCGCGCCATGGCGCTCCTCGTCCCCGCGCTCGCGGGGCTGCCCGTCGCGGAATACGGGGCGAACCAGGTCAAGAAGACGGTTGTCGGCGTCGGCCATGCGGACAAGGCGCAGGTGCTCGCCATGGTGCGCATCCTCCTGCCCAAGGCCGATCCCAGGACCGCCGACGCCGCCGACGCGCTCGCCATCGCCATCGCCCACGCCCATCACCGCAAGGCGCGGACGCTCGCGGCGAGCCTCGCCTCCATCCCCGCCGCCTCCCCCGCTTCCACCGGAACCTGAGCCCATGATCGGCAAGCTGAAGGGCGTCATCGACAGCTTCGGCGAGGATTTCGTCATCCTCGACGTCCACGGCGTCGGCTATGTCGTGCATTGCTCCGCGCGCACGCTCCAGAAGCTCCCGCCGGCCGGCGAGGCGGCGGCGCTCTCCATCGAAACCCATGTGCGCGAGGACATGATTCGGCTCTACGGCTTCCGTTCGGACCCGGAGCGGGAATGGTTCCGCCTGCTCCAGAGCGTTCAGGGGGTCGGCGCGAAGGTCGCCCTCGCCATCCTCACGGTGCTCGAGCCTTCGCAGATCGCCACCGCGATCGCCACCGGCGACAAGGCCGCCATCGGCCGCGCCCCCGGCGTCGGGCCGAAGCTCGCCGCGCGCATCGCCGCCGAGCTCAAGGACAAGGCGCCCGCCTCGACGCCCCTCGATCCCGGCGTCGTGCGCCTCTCCGACGCCCTCGGCGGAGAGGAAGCGGCCCCGAGCCAGGCCTCCGACGCGATCTCGGCGCTCGTCAATCTCGGCTATCCGCGCATCCAGGCCGCCTCCGCCATCGCCATCGCGCTGAAGAACGCGGGGGAGGACGCCGAGGCCAAGACCCTGATCCGCCTCGGCCTGCGCGAACTGGCGCGCTAGGGCCGCGCCGCCTTCAGATCCGCAGCCCCTCGTCCCAATACGGGGTCGGGCCGTAGCGGGCCTGCAGGAAATCGACGAAGACGCGAAGCTTCTGCTCCACATGCCGGCGACTCGGATAGACCGCATGGACCGCGAGCCGCCGCGAGGAGGCGTATTGCGGCAGGACGCGGACCAGCGCCGCGCTCTTGAGCTCCGGGCCGATGTCCCAGGTCGAGCGCAGGGCGATGCCGCTCCCGGCGAGAACCGCTTCGCGCACCACCTCGCTCGAATTGGTGCGTAGCCGACTAGCAACCCGGACGCTCTCCGGCCCCTCCGGCCCCTCGAGCCGCCATTCCGATCCGTTATGGATGAGGAGCGCGTGGCGCTGCAGGTCGGCGAGCGCCTGCGGCGTTCCGGCGCGGGCGAGATAGGCGGGCGCGGCGCAGAGCACCCGGTGCGCCGGGGCGAGCCGGCGCGCGATCAGGCTCGAATCGGTAAGGTCGGCGATGCGGATCGCCACGTCGAAGCCCTCCCCCACGATGTCGACGAAGGAATCGCTCAGCGTCAGATCGACGCTTACATCGGGATTGGCCTCGAGGAAGACGTTGAGATGCGGCGCGATGTGCAGCCGCCCGAAGGAGGTCGGGGCGGACACCTTGAGCAGGCCCCGCGCCGTCGCCGCGCCCTGCCCTGCCCAGGCTTCGGCCTCCTCGAAAGCCGCGAGGATGCCGACGACGCGTTCGTGGAAGCCTTGCCCCGCCTCGGTCAGGGCGAGCTGGCGCGTGGTGCGCTGGAGAAGCCGCACCCCCAGCCGCTCCTCCAGCCGCCGGATCCGCTTCGAGACGACGGCAGGCGAGAGCCCAAGCTCGCGCCCCGCCCCCGACATGCTGCGCGCCGCCACCACGCGGGCGAAGACGTCGAGATCGCCGAACCGGTCCATGTTCGCCCCGCATTGTTTCCAAATCGGAAACAATCTAGCGCATCATTGCGGACTGCACAGCGCGTAAAGTTCCGCTACAGTCGGCGGAAAACGAGCGCGGAAAAATGCGCCGCACCCGAGGAGAAGACCATGTCGATCGCCTTTCCTGTGCCGGATCCGGGCATTCTCGCGCGCCGCGAGGAGATCATCGCCGGGCTCGCCGCCCTGGTGCCGCCCGAGGCGCTGATCACGACCGAGGACGAGCGCCGCGCCTTCGAGACCGACGCGCTCACCTCCTATCGCCGGATGCCGCTCGCCGTCGTCCTCCCGAGCACGACGCAGGAGGTCTCGGACGTCCTGCGGTTCTGCCACGCGAACGGCGTGAAGATCGTGGCGCGCGGGGCGGGAACCTCGCTCGCGGGCGGGGCGATCCCGCAGGAGGACGCGGTTGTCATCGGCGTCGCCAAGCTCAACCGCGTGCTGGAGGTCGATTACGGCGATCGGATCGCGCGCGTGCAGTCGGGCATCACCAATCTCGCGATCAGCCAGGCGGTCGGCCCGGAGGGCTTCTTCTATGCGCCCGACCCGTCGAGCCAGCTCGCCTGCACCATCGCCGGCAATATCGCGATGAATTCCGGCGGCGCGCATTGCCTGAAATACGGGGTGACGACGAACAACCTGCTCGGCGTGACGATGGTCCTCGTCGACGGCACGGTGGTCGAGATCGGCGGCGCGCATCTCGACAGCCCCGGCTATGACCTGCTCGGGCTGATCACCGGCTCCGAGGGCCAGCTCGGCATCGTGACGGAGGCCACCGTGCGCATCCTGCGCGCCGCCGAGGGCGCCCGGCCCGCGCTCGTCGGCTTCGACAGCGTGGAGGCGGCGGGCGCCTGCGTCGCCGCGATCATCGGCGCGGGGATCATCCCCGTCGCGCTCGAATACATGGACCGCCCGGCCATCGAGATCTGCGAGGCCTTCGCCAAGGCGGGCTATCCCCTCGATGTCGAGGCGATGCTGATCATCGAGGTCGAGGGCTCCGACGAGGAGATCGAGGACGCGCTCGCGCGCATCGTCAAGATCGCCGAGCCGTTCCGGCCGAAGACGATGAAGGTGGCGCAATCCGAGGCCGAGGCCGCCGCGATCTGGAAGGGCCGCAAATCGGCCTTCGGAGCCACGGGCCGCGTAGCCGACTATATCTGCATGGACGGGACGATCCCCACGGGACAGTTGCCCAAGGTGCTGGCGCGCATCGACGAGATCGTGAAATCCTACGGGCTCGGCGTCGCCAACGTCTTCCATGCGGGCGATGGCAACCTGCACCCGCTCGTGATGTTCGACGTCGGCAAGCCCGGCGACCAGGAGAAGGCGGAGGAGGCCGGCAATGACATCCTCAAGCTGTGCGTCGAGGTCGGCGGCTGCCTCACGGGCGAACACGGGGTCGGCATCGAGAAGCGCGACCTGATGACCTTCCAGTTCAACCCGGTGGACCTGCGCCAGCAACTGCGCGTGCGCGGCGTCTTCGACCCGCTCTGGCTGATGAACCCGGCGAAGGTCTTTCCTCTCGAAGGGAGGGAGGCGGCGTGAGGACGGCAACCATGAGTGTGCGCAACTCCCTCCCCTCAGGGGAGGGCCGGGGTGGGGTAGGCCGCGCCAGCGGCCGCTGCAACGGCTTGACTTCGGGAGCGTCGCGGAGCCTCGCGCCCCTTCGCGCTACGCGCGAATACCCCACCCTTGATCCCTCCCCTGAGGGGAGGGAGATCGCGGCCCGCTCGTCGCGAGCGCTTGCGTCTCGGGAGAGAACATGACCACTCATCTCCCCACGACCGAAGACGAAGCCGCCTCCTTTGTCGCGACGGCCCGCGCCGAGAAAACGCCGCTCGCGATCTGCGGGGGCGGCACCAAGGCCGATATCGGCCGGCCGTTCCAGAGCGCCGCGACCCTCTCGTCGCGCGCGCTGACCGGGATCACCCTCTACGAACCCTCCGAACTGGTCATCGCGGCGCGGGCGGGCACGCCGCTGGCCGAGGTCGAGAAGGCGCTCGACGAAAAGGGCCAGCGCCTGCCCTTCGAGCCCGCCGATTATCGCGCCCTGCTCGGCACGACCGGCGAACCGACGATCGGAGCGGTCGCGGCGGCGAACATTTCCGGGCCGCGCCGGATCATGGCGGGCGCGGCGCGCGACGGTCTCATCGGCGTGCGCTTCGTCAACGGACGCGGCGAGATCGTGAAGAATGGCGGCCGCGTGATGAAGAACGTCACGGGCCTCGACCTCGTCAAGCTCATGGCGGGCTCCTGGGGGACGCTCGGCTTCCTGACGGAAGTCACCTTCAAGGTGCTCCCCAGGCCCGAGACCTGCGCGACGCTGCTTTTCTCCGGCCTCGACGACGCCCGCGCCATCGAGGCCTTGAGCGAGGCGCTGGGCTCGCCCTTCGAGGTGACGGGAGCGGCGCATATTCCGGTCGGCGAGGGCTACCAGACCGCCCAGACCCTGATCCGCATCGAGGGTTTCGCGACATCCGTGCAATACCGCCTGCGGGAACTGAAAGCCGCGCTCGAGGATTTCGGCGCGCCCGCGGTCATCGACGGCCACGGGGGCGAGTCCCTCTGGCGCGGGCTGCGCGACGCCGCGCCGCTGACGACCCTGAGCGACCGGGCGATCTGGCGCATCGCCTGCGCTCCGAGTCGGGGCGCGGAACTCGCGGCGGCGATCCGCGGGATAACGCCGGGCCGCCACTTCTTCGACTGGGGCGGCGGGCTGATCTGGATCGCGACCGAAGCGAGCGAGGAGGCGGCGGCGACCGTACGGAACGCGACGCGCGCGCATGGCGGACACGCCACACTGATCCGCGCGCCGCTGGAAATGCGCGCTGCCACAGACGTCTTCGAGCCCCTGAGCGAGCCGCTGATGCGCATCACCCGCGACATCAAGGCGAGCTTCGATCCCGATGCGATATTCAGTCCCGGGCGAATGTATGCGGGGATCTGAGGTGGCGGCGCACTTGCATACGCGCGCGAACTCCCTCCCCTCAGGGAAGGGCCGGGCTGGGGCAGGCCGCGACAGCGGCCTCCGCGACGGGGTGACCTCTGGAACGTCGGGACGCCCGGCGGCCCTTCGCGCTGCGCGCGAATACCCCACCCTTCATCCCTCCCCTGAGGGGAGGGAAAGCGTCCCCGACAAAGCCCGGAGCCCCTTTCTTCTCCCTCCCCTGAGGGGAGGGGAGCGAGCAATTCCCGGCGATCACGCGAGCTGAACGGATAGACCATGCAGACCAACTTCGCCCCCGAGCAGCTCGCCGATCCCGCCATGCGGGAATCAGAAAAGATCCTGCGGACCTGCGTCCATTGCGGGTTCTGCACGGCGACCTGCCCGACCTACCTCCTCCTCGGGGACGAGCTCGACAGCCCTCGGGGGCGGATCTACCTGATGAAGGACATGCTGGAGAACGGCAAGCCCGCCTCGCCGGAGGTGGTCAAGCATGTCGACCGCTGCCTCTCCTGCCTCTCCTGCATGACGACCTGCCCTTCCGGCGTGCATTACATGCATCTTGTCGATCATGCCCGGGCCTATATCGAGCAGACCTACGAGCGGCCCTGGCACGATCGTCTCCTGCGGGCGACCCTCGCGCGCATCCTGCCCTATCCCAACCGTTTTCGCGTGGCGCTGCTGGGCGCGAAGCTCGCGAGTCCGTTCCGGAACATGGTCGGCGCGCTGCCTGTCATGGGGAGCCGGCTTCGCGCCATGCTGGAGCTTGCCCCAAGCCGTCTCCCCACGCGTTCGCCGCAGGAGGGAGCGAGGGTTTTCAAGCCGGCTAATAAAATCGCCGGCCGGGTCGCCATCCTCCAGGGCTGCGCCCAGACCGTCCTCGATCCGGGGATCAACGAGGCCGCCGTGCGGCTCCTCACGCGCCACGGGATCGAGGTGGCGCAGGTCGCCGGGGAGGGCTGCTGCGGGGCGCTGGTCCACCATATGGGGCGGGAGAAGGACGGCCACGCCTTCGCGCGACACAATATCGACGCCTGGATCGCGGAAATGGACGGGCCGGGTCTCGACGCGATCGTCGTCACGGCTTCCGGCTGCGGCACGACGATCAAGGATTACGGCTTCATGTTCCGCGACGATCCTGCCTACGCGGAAAAGGCCGCGCGCGTGAGCGCGATCACGAAGGATGTGACGGAGTATCTTGCGACCCTGCCGCTCGAGGGCGGGCGGACGAGCCGCAAGCTGACGGTGGCCTATCATTCCGCCTGCTCGATGCAGCACGGCCAGCAGATCCGCGAGGAGCCGAAGAAACTGCTGAAGAAGGCGGGCTTCGCGGTGAAGGACGTGCCGGAAGGCCATATCTGCTGCGGATCGGCGGGGACCTACAACATTCTCCAGCCGGAGATCGCCGCGCAGTTGCGCGCCCGCAAGGTCGCCAATATCGAGCGCACCACCCCCGACGTCGTCGCGACCGGCAATATCGGCTGCATGACGCAGATCGGGAAGGGCACGTCGATCCCGATCGTGCACACGGTCGAGCTGCTGGACTGGGCGACCGGGGGGCCTGCGCCCGAAGCCCTCGTGGCCGCCGGCGTCGCGCAACAGTGAAAACGCCCCCTTCCGGGGGGCGCAATGCCTGTAGGGCAGGCTTGAACAGGCTCAGAGCAGCCCGTTCTGGCGCGCCATGTCCGCGAGATCGGCCTGCGGCCGCGCGCCGAGATGCGAAATCACCTCGGCCGCCGCCATGCCGCCGAGCCGCGCCGAGGTCGTGTGGTCGAGGCCCTTGACGAGACCGGCGAGGAAGCCCGCGGCGAAGAGATCGCCCGCGCCCGTCGAATCTACGACGCGCTCGACCGGATGCGCCTTCACGAGCTGCGTCGAGCTGCGCGTCACGACCATGGCGCCCTCCTCCGAGCGCGTCACGACACCGAGAAAATGTTCGTGGGGCAGGTCCTCGTTGCGCAGGGCGTCCAGCGCGGCGTTCTCGTCGGCGGTCTGGTAGAGCGCCTTCAGTTCATGGATGTTGGCGAACAGGATGTCGATATGGCCGCCGCGCATCAGGTCGAGGAACTCCTCGCGGTAGCGATCGACGCAGAATGAATCCGACAGCGTCAGCGAAACCAGGTTCCCCGCCCCGTGGGCGATCTCGACCGCCTTGCGGAAGGCGTCCTTCGCCGCGGGCGGATCCCACAGATATCCCTCGAGATAGACGATGCGGGCGCTGCGCACCAGGTCAGCGTCGACATCGGCGGCGCTGAGCCCCTGGCAGGCCCCGAGATAGGTGTTCATCGTGCGCTCGCCGTCGGGAGTCACGAGGATGAAGCTGCGTGCGGTGGCGGGGCCGTCCTGCGCAGCGGGCGTATCGAAGGACACGCCGGTCGAGCGCATGTCGTGGCGGTAATGCGCCCCCGCTTCGTCGTCGCGGATCTTGCCGATGAAGCCCGCCTTGAGGCCGAGCGAGGCGGATCCGACGACGGTATTCGCGGCCGATCCGCCGGAAATGATCGTCGCCGGCCCCATCGCGTCATAGAGTTCCAGCGCCTTCGCCTCGTCGATCAGGTTCATCGAGCCCTTGTGCATGTTCCGCGATACGAGGAAATCGTCTTCGGTATGGGCGAGGACGTCCACGATGGCGTTCCCGAGGGCCAATAGATCGAGCTGAGGCATTGAGGGGTTTCTCCATTGATCCGCTTGTCGAATTGAGGCCTTTGTGGCCCCTAACGGCGGGCGGGGTCAAGGCGGCGGGCGCGGGCGCGGTCCAGGATCGCGGCGATGTCCTCGATCTCGTCGGGGGCGAGCACCGAAAAATCGCGGGCCAGGCGATTGGCAACGAGCATGGCGCGCGGGCCGGTCCCGCGCGCATCGATCCGGGGCTTGGTCTCGGACATGTCCGCCAGATGCTGCAATTCGTCGGCCTCGTCCCAGATGATCCCGAAATAGTGGATCACGCCCTGGATCAGGGTCCAGGTCGGCCGTCCCCGCTCGCCGCGCTCCAGCGCGGAGAGATAGGCGCTCGAAACGCCAAGGGACGCCGCCATGTGCTTGAGCTGCAGGCCCCGTTCGCGCCGCAATTCCCGCACCCGCTCGCCGAACGGCGTCAGCGCGGGATCGGGAACGCCGGAATCCGGCCCCGTTTCCGTTTCAGCGGGCTCATGCCCGCCCTGGTGGCCCGTTGCGCATTCCGTCATCCTATTTCCCCCGTCTGCGCAGGCGGACATAGAGGGCGCCCGCGCCGCCGTCGCGCAGGGACGCCTCCTCGAAGCCCACGACGAAGGGGCGCAGGTCGGGCGCGCGAAGCCAGTGCGGCACCTGGCGGCGCAGGACCCCGCGCTCGTCGCCCGCGCCGAAGGGTCCGTGTTCGGGAACGCCGACACCCCCCTTTCCAGTGATGATCAGGACAATGCCGCGATCCATCGTCCGGCACTGCTGCAGGAAACGGATCAGCGCTCCCTGCGCCTCGGCCTGGCGCATCCCGTGCAGATCGAGAACGGCCTCGACCCGCCGCGAGCCCCGCCGCAGCGCGACCCGCTCGCGCCGCTCCAGCCCTGATACGGGAGGCGTCGCGGGAACCGACGGCGGCTGCGGGCGATAGGGTGGAAGGGTCGGCGGCGGCTTGGCGGGACGTGCGGGCTTTCCCTTTCCGGAAGCATCCGGCATTGGCGGCATGGACGGCTCCGGAGCCGGCGGAAGGGCGACACTCGCCTCCTCCGGCCTGTCGCGACCGGGAAGCGGCTTCACGTGCCGGGCCACATGCGCCCATAATCGCTGCTCCTCGGTGGAGAGGGTGCGTCGGCGCCGCGACATGGTCAATCCCCGTTAACGGGTCGCGGCAGCAGCACCACGAAGCGCGGCCTGTGCCGGATCAGTCCCGCCTGCCTGCCCGCCTGCGGCCCGGATCCGGTGAAGAAATCGCCCCGCGCCGGCCCCAGGATGGCCGAACCCGTATCCTGGGCGATCATCAGCCGGGCCAGCGGACGCTCCGCGCCATCGACGTCCGGCACGACGCCGTCGAGCCAGAAGGGCAGGCCGTAGCGCCAGATTTCGCGGTCGACGGCGAGGCTGCGGCCGGGCGTCAGGGGAATGCCGGCCCCGCCGATCGGCCCGTCTTCCGGGTCGAGCCCGTCGAGTCTCGTAAAGAAGATATAGGAGTGATTGCGCCGCATGATCTCGCGCGCCTCCTCGGGATGCTCCGCCAGCCAGGCCAGGAGCCGTTCGAGGCTCATCTCCTGCGGATCGATCCCGCCGCGCTCCACAATGATGCGCCCGATCGAGGAATAGGGGTGGCCGTTGCGCCCGGCATAGCCGATGCGCAGCACTTCCCCGTCGGGCAGGCGGATGCGGGCGGAGCCCTGGACGTGGATGATAAAGGCTTCCGAGGCGCGGCGCAGATAGACGAGAGGACGCTCGCGCTCCCCCAGCGCCCCGTCCTCGATGGCGGCGCGGTCGGGGTACGGCTCGAAGCGGTCCTCGCCGACACGCCGCGCCGCGCGCAGGTGATCGGGAATACCCGGCAGCCGCTCTCCGGCCGCGATCGTGACGAGATCGTCCGGCCGGGCGCGAAGGCGGGCGGGGTAATCCTCCGAGGGCGTCAGCGAGCCCTCGTATTCCGGCTCGAAATATCCGGTGAGGAAACCCGTTTCCCCTTCAGGAAGAACGGCATGGGCGGCGAAGTTTGTCTCGAAGAAGATACGCGGGTCGGTGGCAGGCCCCTCCAGCGCTTCACGGCAGACGGCAGCCAGACGCTCCCCGGTCTCCCCCGCAGGCCGCAATTCGGGCGCGCCCGACACGATCGCCTCACAGGAACGCCGGAAAACGGAAAAGGCCGCGGCGTGATCATCCGCGGCCCAGCCGGGCAATGCCTCGAACGGAACCGGCTCCAGCCGCGCTCCCGCGACCTCCGCCGCGCCGATCTCGATGCTCGCAGCCATCAGCGCAGCCGCTCCCAGAAGAAACCGCCCGGCGGCTCCTCTCATTGCCCCGCTTCGGTCGCCACCAGATGCCAGGTGGGATCACGGCTCCCAAGGGTGCGGGCGAAGGTCCAGACATCGGTCACGTCGACGACCGCATCCGGGCTGCCATCCACGACATTGCCCTCGGCGTCACGCGTGACGGTGATCAGTTCCGAGACAATGCGGACGGTGATCTGCGCCACGCGGTTCTTGACCTCGACGCCGATGATGTCGGCCTTGCCGATCCCGACGAAAGTGGTCTCGGCGCGCTCGCCGCGGGCTTCCCGCTCGCTGATTGCCTGCTCGAAACCCTCGAACACGTCCTTGGAGAGCAGATCCTTGAGCGTCTTGCGGTCGCCGTGGGCGAAGGCGGTCACGATCATCTCGTAAGCCATCTTCGACCCCTCGACGAAGGCGCGCGGATCGAAGTCCGGCTCGACCGCGACGATCTCGTCGAGACCCTTCGCAATGGGGCTGTCGGGCTCCGCGATGCCTTTCCAGCGGTCGGGCGCCGTGCGCGCGCGCTCCGGCTGGCTCCCTGGGAGCCGCACCACATTGTCGTCGTCGACGGGACGCTTGGCCCCTTGCGCGGCATGCGAGGTCTCGCGCCGGAACGGATCCTGCGGCGGCTTCTCGTGACCGGTCTTCTGCCCGAGCACGGAGCGCAGCCGCCAGATGACGAACACGGCCAACGCGAGGAATATGAGGGTCGTGACGTCGAGGGACTCTTGCATCGTCGATCTGGCCTGGGTTCCCGGTGTCATGGACGCGCGCTTCGCGGCGATCAAGGCATATCACGGATATGAACATCAACGCCTGCGCGCGCAACTGCCCGCTCTCAAACCCCATATGGGGAGCTAGCGTCCTAACATCCACCATCGTTCGCGGCAAGCGACGCGAAAAATCGCATCGCAAGAGGACTTTTCGACTTGAACGGTTCCGATCGGCCCCGCGAAGCTTGTTTGCCGCATCGAAGCATGATAGCGCGCTCGTCAGAGAAAGCCCGTGCACAACGGGAGATTATCTGCGCTGCCCTTTTGCGCTATTTTCAAGAAGTAGGAGACTCCGATGGCGGATACCCCGGCGACCAACGGTGCGGAAGGCGGCAATGTCCCGTCGCTGAACGCGCTCGCGCAATACATGAAGGATTTTTCCTTCGAGAACCCGAATGCCCCCCGTTCCCTGGCGCCGCAGCAGAAGCAGCCGCAAATCGGGATCCAGGTGAATGTCAACGCCAAGCAGATCGCGGATAACGATTTCGAGGTCGAGCTGAAGCTCGAGGGGAACGCGAAGACCGACAGCGACGTTCTCTTCGCCTTCGACCTCACCTTCTGCGGCGTGTTCCGCGTGCGCAACATCCCGCAGGACCAGGTTCATCCGGTCGTCATGATCGAATGCCCGCGCCTGCTCTTCCCCTTCGCGCGTCAGATCGTCGCTGACGCCGTACGCAATGGCGGCTTCCCGCCGCTCTACATCGATCCGATCGATTTCGTCGCGCTCTACCGTCAGCGCGCCGCCGCCGAGAGCCCGAACGCTCCGGGCGCGAATCCGGTCGCGTAAACCGTCGATCCTGACAAGACGCCGGTGCGGCCTCGGCTCGCGCCGGCGTTTTTCATTCCGCCCTCAGCCTTCCGAGATGTAGTCACGCCAGATCGGCGCGTCCTTGAATGTCGCGATGAAGGCCGCGTGCGCCGCGCGTTCGGCCTCGGTCAGGCGCGGCGGCGCCACTCTCCGCTCCCCCGTCCTCCTGCCGCCGACGCCAGTCTCCAGCACGATGGAGCGCGCGCTCGTGACGGCGAGGCCGAGATCCGTCTGCTTGCCGCCGAGAAGCTCGATATAGACTTCTGCGAGGATCTCCGCGTCGAGCAATGCGCCGTGCTTCGTGCGGCGGGAATTGTCGATATTGTACCGGTTGCAGAGGGCGTCGAGGTTGTTCGGCGCGCCGGGATGCTTGCGCCGCGCCATGGCGAGCGTGTCGAGCACGCGCTCGTTCTCGATCAGGGCGTGGCCCGTGCGCCTGAATTCCGCGTTCAGGAAGCCGACGTCGAAGGCGGCGTTATGGATGACGAGCCGGGCATCACCGATGAAGGTCGTGAAGGCCTCGGCGATATCTGCGAAGACGGGCTTGTCCGCGAGAAACGCGTCCGAAAGCCCGTGCACCGCCAGCGCCCCTGCGGAAACCGGCCTCTGCGGGTTGATATAGACGTGGTAGCTCTCGCCGGTGGGGATGTGGTTGATCAGCTCGACGCAGCCGATCTCGATCACGCGATCGCCGGCAGCGTGGTCCGTGCCGGTGGTTTCCGTATCGAGCACGATCTCGCGCAGCATGGTTCCCGATCCTGATCCGCCGGCTCAAGAGCTTCTGCGCGTGCGCCCCTCGCGTCCGGCCAGCGCCCGCAGGATATCGCGAACCTGATGCTCGGCGGCAGCCCTCCCCCGGCCCGTGTCCACAATGAAATGCGCCCGGGCACGCTTTTCGGCGTCCGGCATCTGCCGCGCCCGCAGGGCGACGAAGCGCTCCTCCGTGACGCCAGGCCGTGCAAGGACGCGCTCGCGCTGGACCTCCGGCGGGGCAGTGACGACGACGACGGCGTCGCACGCGCCCTCCGAGCCGGTTTCGAAGAGGAGCGGGATGTCGAGGACGGCGACCGGGGCCCGCGCGGCGCGCGCCTCGTCAAGAAAAGCCTCCCGGCGCGCGCGCACCAGGGGATGCACGATGCTCTCGAGCCGCTTCATGGCTTCGGGATTGCCGATCACCGCCTGTCCGAGCGCCGCGCGATCCACAATCCCGTCGCGCGTCGTCCCCGGGAAGGCCTCCTCGATCAAGGGCGTGGCCTCTCCCGAATACAGGGCGTGAACCGACGCATCGGCATCATGCACCGGGTGCCCGAGACGGCGGAAGATATCCGCCGTCGCCGTCTTGCCCATTCCGATCGATCCCGTCAGCCCGAGGACGAAGGTCATTGGCTCCTCCCGATATCCGTCTCGATCAGCGCCCGCAGCGCCGCCGTCACCCGCGGCCGCACCTTGAACCAGCGCTCGAAGCCCGGTACGGCCTGGTGCAGCAGCATGCCAAGCCCGTCGACGCAGGCAAGGCCGCGCTCGCGCGCCTGGCGAAGGAGCGCCGTTTCGAGTGGAGCATAGACGATATCGGCAACGGCCGCTCCCTCCGGCATAGCCGCAAGATCGAGGACGAGCGGCGGCTGGCCGGTCATGCCGAGGGCGGTGGTGTTGACGAGGAGATCCGTTTCCGGAAGCGCTTCGCCCACTTGCCCGAGGGGAAGCGCGACAATCCGGCCGGAATCGAACCGCGCGAGCTTCAAGGCCTTCTCGGGACTGCGGTTGGCGACCGTGATCCGGGCGAGGCCCCGGTCGAGGAGCCCCGCCACGACGGCGTTCGCCGCGCCTCCCGCCCCAAGCACGAGGGCGCGGGGGTGACGCTCCGGCCAATCCTCGCCGAGCGCCTCGTCAAGATTCTCGATGAAGCCCGTCACGTCGGTATTGTCGCCCCAGAGTTCGCCGCTTTCCAGCCAGAGGGTGTTGACCGCGCCGAGGCGCTCGGCCCGCGCGGTCCGGCGCGAGACAAGGCGGAAGGCCATTTCCTTGTGGGGAATGGTGACGTTTCCGCCCGCGAAGCCCCGTTCCGCGAGCGATGCGAGGAAGGACGGGAAATCCTCCGGAGCCACGTCGATGCGCTCATAGCTGCCGTCGATCCCGTGCTCCGCGAGCCAATGGCCGTGGATCAGGGGAGAACGCGAATGCTTGATCGGGTGGCCGACAACGAAGGCGCGACGGGTCATCTTGTCCTCATGGGATGCGTGCGTCAGAGACGAAGGGCGCCGAGGCTCCGCAATGCGGCGAGGAGCGGAAGCAGCGGCAATCCAAGGATCGTCGCGTGCGCGCCCTCGACGCGCTCGAACAGGTGGATGCCCGCGCCCTCGAGCCGATAGCCGCCGACGCTGCCCGCGACAGCGTCGCCGGCGATGTCGAGATAGAGATTGATCTGACCGGGCGTCAACGGCCGCATGGTCATGGCGGCGCTCTCCGCAAATTCTGCAAGCACCTCCCCGCCCCGCACGATCACGACACCATCATGGAGATGGTGGGTGCGGCCGCCGAGCCTGGAGATCTGTGCGAAGGCCTCGTCGCGCGAGCCCGGCTTGTGAAACCGCTCGCTCCCGCAGGCAAGCACCTGGTCCGCCCCGATCACCAGGGATCGCGGCAGGCGCGCGCTCACGTCGAGGGCCTTCGCGCGCGCCAGGGCGAGGGCGACCTGCGCCGGATCCTCCGCAAGATCCCGCGCGAACGCCCCCTCGAGCGCCCGCTCGTCGATCGCCGGGGCCCACGTCTCGCACGACAGGCCGGCCGAGGCGAGGAGGTCGCGGCGGGTGGCGCTGGTCGAGGCGAGGACGAGAGGCGCGGGATCGCGCCAGAGCATGTTCGGCATCGGGGTCAGGTCGCGATGAATTTCATGCGGTGCTCACGATAATGATCGAGAATGGCCGCTGCCGTCTCCTCGATCGAACGCCGGGTCACGTCGATCATGGGCCAGCGGTTCCTGGCGAAGAGGCGGCGCGAATACGCGATTTCCTCGGCGACCCGCTCCCGGTCCGTATAGGCCGTGTTCTCCGAGGCGCGCAGGCTCAGGATTCGGTTCTCCCTTATCTGCACGATGCGTTCGGGGGAGGCCACAAGTCCCACGATGAGCGGCTTGCGGGCTTCCTCGACATGCGGCGGCAAGGGCATCCCCGGGACGAGAGGAATATTCGCTGTCTTGAGCCCGCGATTGGCGAGATAGATGGCCGTCGGCGTCTTCGACGTGCGCGAGACGCCAAGCAGCAGGACATCCGCTTCCTCGATATCGTCCGGCAGCTGACCGTCATCATGCATCAGGGTGAAGTTCATCGCGTCGATGCGCTTGAAATATTCGGCGTTCAGCATGTGCTGGGCGCCGGGCCGCGCCGTCGAGGCAGTTCCGAGATAGGCCTGCAGGAGAGAGTGAACCGGCGAAAGAACAGAGAGCGCCGGTGAACTCGTTTCCCTGCAGGCTTCCTCGAGCCGCGTTGACAACTCGTTCTCGACAAGCGTGTAGAGCACGATCCCCGGCGCGGCCTCGATCTCCGAGATCACGCGTTCGAGCTGGGTCGAGGAGCGCACGAGCGGGTAGACATGCTCGATCGCCGAGACGCCCTCGTATTGGGCAGCGGCTGCGCGCGCCACCGTGATGAGGGTCTCGCCTGTCGAATCCGAGACGAGATGGAGATGAAAATAGCTGCGTCCCAACGGAACCATCCGCATCTTGAGGAGTCGATCATTGTGGATAAAGCGCTCGTCGCGCCGGGTCCAGCCTTTCGCCTGGGGACAGGCGGGGGCGCTCTTCAACAATTCCGATTCCGTGGATCGCGATTCCGCCGCATGTGGGAATCGGGTGAGTCGGATTGTCGCAGATCGGGGCGATCGCCCTCCGGGAGCGGTTAACGATCTGTTAAGGTTTCACGAATCTGAACGAGGCGGCGATCGGTTCTGTGCCGTTCCGGCGCAACCGGATCGTCGCGCCGCTGTGGATGATATGTGGATGCCCTTGCGGCTCCGATTTCCCTCCCCCCAAGAGAAAGAGAATAAGATTCTCAGATTCAAATATGATTAGAATGGGCGGGTTGGATAACGATCTGCGGGGAGCCTGGGGTGACGGAAAAGACGAGCGGAAAGACCTTGCTGAGGGTTCTCGACGGCGAGGCGGTCTGGCCGCCGCCGATCTGGCTGATGCGCCAGGCAGGCCGCTATCTTCCGGAATATCGCCAGACCCGCGCCACCGCGGGCGGCTTCCTCGACATGTGCTACAATCCGGACTTCGCCGTCGAGGTAACCCTTCAACCCATCAGGCGATTCGGGTTCGATGCGGCGATCATGTTCTCCGACATCCTCGTCCTGCCGCACGCCCTCGGCCAGAAGGTCTGGTTCGCCGAAGGCGAGGGACCTCGCCTCGACCCGATTGCGACGCGCGATGACGTCGCACGCCTCGGGGAGCGCGACCCCCTGGAGCATCTGGCGCCGGTCTTCGAGACCTTGCGGCGCCTGCGTCGGGAGCTTCCCGCTGAAACCGCCCTTCTCGGCTTCTGCGGCGCTCCCTGGACCGTGGCGAGCTACATGATCGCGGGCAAGAGCACCCCGGACCAGGCGCCGGCGCGGCTGGCCGCCTATGCCGATCCCTCCTTCATGGGCGCCCTGATCGACAAGCTCGTCGAAACCTCGATCGATTATCTCGTCGCGCAGGTCGATGCCGGGGCCGAAGCCGTCCAGATATTCGAGAGTTTCGGTTCGGCCCTGTCCCCTGCCCTGTTCGGCCCGCTCTCGCTCGAGCCGATCGGGCGCATCGTGCGCGGCCTGAAGGAGAAGCGTCCCGCCGCGCGGGTGATCGTCTTCGTGCGGGGTGGCGGATCGAATCTCGATCGCGTCGTCGAGGCGGGGCATGCCGACGCCCTCGCCCTCGACTGGTCGCTCGACCTCGAACGCGTCCTGCCTCGGATTCCAAAGGATCTGCCGACCCAGGGCAATCTCGATCCGCTTGCGCTTGTCGCCGGCGGCGAAGGCCTGACGCGCGGGATCGACACGGTGCTGGAGGCGGTGCGGGGGCGGCCGCATATCTTCAATCTCGGCCATGGCATCCTGCCCCAGACGCCGATCGCGCATGTCGAGACGATGCTCGCACGGGTGCGCGGGGCCTGATCCTTGATGACCGATCCCTATCTCTGGCTGAAATGGCTGCACGTCGTCGCGATCATCGCCTGGATGGCCGGGATGCTCTACCTGCCCCGGCTCTTCGTCTACCATTGCGGGGCGGAGGTCGGCTCGGTGCAGTCGGAAACCTTCAAGGTGATGGAGCGCCGGCTCTTGAAGGCGATCACCACTCCGGCGATGATCGTGAGCGTCATCACCGGCGTGACGCTCGGCTGGATGGCCGGATGGTGGAGTTCCGGCTGGCTGCACTGGAAGACGCTGCTCGTGGTCGGGCTTCTGGCCTGCCACGGCTATCTCGCCCGCGCCGTCCGCGTCTTCGCCGACGATGCGAATACGAGGCCGGCTCGCTTCTACCGGTTCTTCAACGAAGTGCCGACGGTTCTCATGCTCGGCATCGTTTTTTTCGTCATCCTGAAACCTTTCAGCTGATATGACGATTGTGCTTGAGGATTGGAAAAAAAACTTGTAAGCGTCAATTCCCTTCCTCCCGAGTCAGGCCGCGTCTCGCCCGCATGCCGATCAAAAGGCCTTGCAGCAGGCGCTTCTCAAGAAAAAGCCTGTCCCGCGCCCCCGGCGCTTTCCTCCCTATTCCACTAAACTGCATTGAGAGTGTTCCCCGATGAGGGAAATCAAGCTTCAGGAACTGAAATCGAAATCCGCCACCGAACTGACGACTTTCGCTGAAGAACTCGAGGTCGAGAACGCCAGCACGATGCGTCGTCAGGAATTGATGTTCGCGATTTTGAAGCAGTTAGCCAGCAAAGAGGTCGAAATCATCGGCGAGGGCGTCGTCGAGGTCCTGCAGGACGGCTTCGGCTTCCTCCGATCCTCGGAGTCGAACTACCTTCCGGGTCCGGACGACATCTACATCTCGCCGTCGCAGATCCGTCGGTTCGGCTTGCGCACCGGCGACACGGTGGAGGGGCCGATACGCGGTCCGAAGGAGGGCGAGCGCTATTTCGCGCTCCTCAAGGTCAACACGGTCAATTTCGAGGATCCGGAGAAGATCCGCCACAAGGTTCATTTCGACAACCTGACGCCTCTCTACCCGGACGAGCGTCTGCGGCTCGAAATCGGCGATCCGACGAAGAAGGATTATTCGGCGCGGATCATCGACATCGTCGCGCCTATCGGCAAGGGCCAGCGCGGTCTCATCGTCGCCCCGCCGCGAACCGGCAAGACGGTTCTCCTGCAGAACGTGGCGCAGTCCATCACCACGAACCATCCCGAATGCTACCTCATCGTGCTGCTCATCGACGAGCGGCCGGAAGAGGTCACGGACATGCAGCGCTCGGTCAACGGCGAGGTGGTGGCCTCGACCTTCGATGAACCGGCCGCCCGTCACGTCCAGGTCGCCGAGATGGTGATCGAGAAGGCCAAGCGCCTCGTCGAGCATGGCCGCGACGTTGTCATCCTGCTCGATTCCATCACGCGGCTTGGCCGCGCCTACAACACCGTGGTGCCGTCCTCCGGCAAGGTGCTCACGGGCGGCGTCGACGCGAACGCCCTGCAGCGGCCGAAGCGCTTCTTCGGCGCCGCGCGCAATATCGAGGAGGGCGGGTCCCTGACGATCATTGCCACGGCGCTGATCGATACCGGCTCGCGCATGGACGAGGTCATCTTCGAGGAGTTCAAGGGCACCGGCAACTCCGAGATCATCCTGGACCGCAAGGTGGCCGACAAGCGCACCTTCCCGGCCCTCGACATCACGCGTTCGGGTACCCGCAAGGAAGAGCTGCTGGTTCCGCCGGACGTTCTCAAGAAGATGTACGTCCTGCGCCGGATCCTCAATCCGATGGGAACGGTCGACGCGATCGAGTTCCTGCTCGACAAGCTTCGTGCGACGAAGTCGAACGGCGAGTTCTTCGACTCGATGAACACCTGACGCCATGGCGCGCGGTTGGCGGATGCGCCGCCGCGGGCCTGAATAGCGGTGGCGGTAAACCGCCGCCGCCGCGCGAGGCATCATTTCATGACGGCGCCCGTCTCGCAGGCTGACACGATCTTCGCCCCGGCATCCGGTCATGGGCGCGCAGCTGTCTGTATCATCCGCATCTCCGGCCCCTCGACGCGCCATGCGCTCGAGCTGCTGGCCGGGGGCGTTCCCGGGGCGCGGCGCATGGCGCTTCGCGGGATTCGCGATCCGCACCGGGGCGATCATCTCGATCAGGCGCTCGTCGTCTTCTTCCCCGCGCCCCATTCCTTTACCGGCGAGGATCAGGCGGAACTCCAGGTTCATGGGGGGCTTGCGGTTCGGCAGGCGGTCCTGCGGGCGCTCGGGGAGATTGCCGGATGCCGCCCCGCTGAGGCGGGGGAGTTCACGCGACGCGCGTTCCTGAACAATCGCATGGATCTTTCCGAAGTCGAGGGTCTTGCCGATCTCATCGATGCCGAGACCGAAGGCCAGCGCCGACAGGCCCTGCGCCAGATGGAGGGCGGTCTCGGTTCACGGGCCGAAGAATGGCGCGACAGGTTGATCAAGGCGCAGGCCCTGCTCGAGGCCGCGCTGGATTTTGCTGACGAGGGGGATATCCCCGAGACGCTGGAGGATCAGGCACGGGATCTCTGCGCATCGCTCCTGGCGGAAATTTCGGAGCAACTCGCCGATCAGGGGCGCGGAGAGCGGCTAAGGGAAGGCTTTCATGTCGTGATCGCCGGGCCGCCGAATGCGGGAAAGTCGTCCCTGCTGAATGCCCTCGCGAAGCGGGACGTCGCAATTGTCTCGCCCCTTGCCGGGACCACACGCGACGTGATCGAGGTTCGCTGCGACCTCGACGGGGCGCCGGTGGTGTTTGTCGATACTGCGGGCCTTCGCGCAAGCAAGGACGCGATCGAGCGCGAAGGGGTGGAGCGCGCCCGTCGGCGCATCGAATCAGCCGATCTGGTTCTGTGGCTCGACGCCCCGGACGCGCCCGGATATCCTCCCGAGGATCTGGCGGATTGCCTGCATGTCCGGACCAAAGCGGATTTGCTCTCCGATGACAGCGTCAGGGAGCGAGGCTTGTGGATCTCGATCAAGAGCGGCGAGGGCATCGGCGAGCTTCTTTCCGCATTGTCGCAGAAATTCAGCGACGAGATCGGAGCAGGCGACGCGCTGATCACCCGGGAGCGGCATCGGCGGGCGCTTGAGGATGCGTGCCTCGCGATCCGGCGCGGGCTGGAGCAGCGCGAGACGGAGCTATTCGCGGAGGATGTGCGGCTAGCTGCGCGTTCGATCGGCCGAATCAGCGGCAGGGTGGACGTCGAGGACGTTCTGGATCGGCTTTTCTCCGCGTTCTGCATCGGAAAATAGCCGTTTCACGTGAAACGGCTGCTTCATCAGCGCTCGTGCATTGCTCCGCTTTGACCTTAAGCGAAAACCGGGTTATGGGGCTGTCTCCTGCGAAAGAGCGAGAAATGCAACGCTACGACGTCATCATTGTGGGCGGCGGACATGCGGGTGTGGAGGCTGCTGCGGCTTCCGCCCGCATCGGCGCGCGCACCGCCCTCGTCACTCACCGATTCGCGACGATCGGCGCAATGTCGTGCAATCCCGCCATCGGCGGACTTGGCAAGGGGCATCTCGTTCGCGAGGTTGATGCCCTCGATGGCTTGATGGGACGTGTTGCGGATCGCGCCGGCATCCAGTTCCGCCTGCTGAACCGCCGCAAGGGTCCGGCAGTTCGCGGACCCCGGAGCCAGGCGGATCGCCGTCTCTACGCCCGCGCCATGCAGGACGAGATCAGCGCGATCGCACAACTCGACGTGATCGAAGGAGAGGCTGACGATCTGGTCGTCGACCAGGGGCGGATCACAGGTTTGCGGCTTGCCGACGGGCGGGAATTGCAGGCTGCGGCGGTCGTGCTGACGACAGGGACATTTCTCCGGGGGCTGATCCATATCGGCGAGGTGAAGGTCCCGGCCGGCCGTGTCGGCGAGGGGCCGGCGGTTGGACTGTCGCGGACGCTCGAAAATCACGCGTTTTCGCTGGGGCGCCTCAAGACCGGAACGCCGGCGCGCCTCGACGGACGAAGCATCGATTGGGCAGGAGTTGATCGTCAGGACGCCGACGAGGACCCGGTTCCCTTTTCCACGATGACCGACCGCATCACCAACCCCCAGATCAGCTGCGGCGTAACGCGGACGACGGCGGCTGTCCACGATCTGATTCGGGCGAACCTGCACCGCGCCCCGATGTATTCCGGCGATATCGAGGGGACGGGGCCGCGCTATTGCCCGTCGATCGAGGATAAGGTCGTCCGCTTCGGCGACCGCGACGGCCACCAGATATTCCTCGAGCCCGAGGGGCTTGACGACACGACGGTTTATCCCAATGGGATTTCGACCTCGCTGCCGGAAGATGTGCAGATCGCGCTCCTGACGGAAATCCCGGGGCTGGAGCGTGTGCGGATGGTGCGGCCGGGCTACGCGATCGAGTATGACTACGTCGATCCGCGTAACCTGCACGCGACGCTGGAGACAAAGCGGATCCAGGGACTGTTCCTGGCGGGGCAGATCAACGGCACGACGGGTTATGAAGAGGCGGCGGCGCAGGGTATCGCAGCGGGCATCAATGCCGCCCGCCTCGCCGCAGGAGGTGACCTGCACATCTTTGACCGTTCACAATCCTATATCGGGGTTCTGATCGACGATCTCGTGACCCGCGGCGTGAGCGAGCCGTACCGGATGTTCACATCCCGCTCGGAGTATCGCCTGAGCCTGAGGGTCGACAACGCCGACGAGAGGCTGACGCCAGTTGGAGAGATGCTCGGCTGTGTTCGATCCGAACGTTCGTCGCGTTACCGCGCGGCGTCGACATTGCTCGGCGAGGCGCGCCGCCTGCTCGAGACGAGAACACTCACGCCAAGGGAAGCCGCGCGCTATGGTCTCTCGCTCAACCAAGACGGCATCCGGCGCTCTGCTTTCCAGCTCCTGTCATATCCGCAGGTTGCCTGGGCGCAGATCGCGGGGATCTGGAGCGAATTGAACGAGCTGCCGGAGCGGGTGGTCGACAGGCTGCAGACCGACGCCACCTACGCGGTCTATCTCGATAGGCAGGCGGCAGATGTGGAAGCGCATCGCCGCGACGAGGGTATCGTCTTCGCAGAGGATATCGACTTCCAGACTGTACCCGGTCTGTCGAACGAGATCCGCGGGAAGCTCGCCCGCGTGCAGCCGCGCACTCTGGGGCAGGCTGCGAGAATCGAGGGTATGACGCCTGCCGCGATCACGCTGTTGGCTGGCCACGCGCGGCGCGAGCGTCGCGGTGGGGGCGTCGCGTCGCGACGGGGCGGATGATGAGCGTTGCTCAGGATTCCGCCGATACCGCGCTGAAGCCGTTTCCCGTTTCACGTGAAACGGGCGAGAAGCTCACGCTGCTCGTCGCGGAGCTGACGCGATGGCAGCGCGCGAAGAATTTGGTTGGGCCCGCGACGCTCGATCATGTATGGACGAGGCATATCGCCGATTCGCTTCAGCTCTTCTTCCTTGAGCCCGAAGCACAGCAGTGGCTGGATATTGGCTCGGGCGCGGGGTTTCCGGGTCTCGTCATTGCCCTGATGCTGCCGGATGTGTCCGGGGCGCGTGTTCATTGCGTCGAGAGCAACGCGCGCAAATGCGCGTTCATTCGACATGCGGCGCGGGTCACGGGGGCTCCGGTGGATGTTCACAACGCGCGGATCGAGGATGTCCTGCGGGATTTCACGGGAAAAGTCGATGTCGTGACCGCTCGCGCGCTGGCGCCTCTGTCGCAATTGCTGGTCTGGAGCGCTCCGCTGTTGACAAGTGGTGCGATCGGGCTGTTTCCCAAGGGCGACAACGCGGCGGCGGAATTGACCGAAGCCCGGAAATCCTGGAAGTTCGACGTCGAGACAATGCCGAGCCGTACCGATTCGCGCGGCCAGATCCTGCGGATCCGGAGCCTCGTTCAGGCATAACCGCGAAATGAGACAGTCATGACGACGGATGTTCTGGAGCCGAAGATCCCGGCTCGCTCTGCCGCCGAGGAGACCGGTTCCCGGCCGAGGACCGCGCGCCCGCGCGTGCTTGCCCTTGCCAACCAGAAGGGCGGCGTGGGCAAGACGACGACGGCGATCAACCTGGGCACCGCCCTGGCGGCAATTGGCGAGAAGGTTCTGATCCTCGACCTCGACCCGCAGGGCAATGCGTCGACAGGCCTCGGCATTGACCGGAAGATGCGCCAGATTTCCACCTATCATGTCCTCACCGGCGAGACGGATCTTCGCGGCGCGATCGTGGAGACCGCGGTCCCCCGCCTGCATGTGGCGCCGTCCACCCTGGATCTCCTGGGGCTGGAACTGGAAATCGCGCAGGAGCGCAACCGCGCGCACCGGCTTCGGCTCGCCATCGAGGGGCTGGCCCTCGGGGATCACCTCCGCAACGAGCCGTTCACCTATATCCTGATCGACTGCCCTCCTTCGCTGAATCTCCTGACGATCAATGCGCTGGCTGCCGCGGATGCCGTCCTCGTCCCGCTGCAATGCGAGTTCTTTGCGCTTGAGGGCCTGAGCCAGCTAATCAAGACGGTGGACCAAGTGCGCGCAAGCCTGAATCCGCGCCTGACGATCCATGGGGTGGTCCTCACCATGTTCGACCCGCGCAACAATCTCTCGGGACAGGTGGTTGCGGATGTCCGCGAATTCATGGGTCCCAAGGTCTACGAGACGATGATCCCGCGGAACGTCCGTGTTTCCGAGGCGCCGTCCCATGGAAAGCCGGTCCTTCTTTACGACCTGAAATGCGCCGGATCACAGGCTTACCTGAGGCTGGCCTCGGAAGTCATTCAGCGCGAGCGCAGCCTCCGGGCGGCTTGATCAAGAGCGGGAGGAGGATGCGATATGGCTGAAGAGATCAACCGCGCGAGGTTGGGCCGGGGCCTGGCGGCCCTGATCGGTGATGTCGGCGACGAGATGAGCGTGACGGAGCGCGCACGCGGCCAGCGCCGCGTCCCGGTCGAATTTTTGCGGCCGAATCCACGCAACCCGCGCAAGCAGTTCGCGGATGTAGAGCTTGACGATCTCGCGAATTCCATCCGGGAGCGCGGCATCATCCAGCCGATTGTGGTGCGCTCCCTCCCGAATCTGTCCGACGCCTTCGAAATCATCGCCGGCGAGCGGCGCTGGCGCGCGGCTCAGCGGGCCGGGCTGCACGATGTCCCGGTTGTCGTGATCGAGGCTGACGATCGCACGTCGCTCGAGTTAGCGATCGTGGAGAATGTCCAGCGAGCCGACCTGAACCCGATCGAGGAGGCGGGGGGGTATGAACGTCTTCTCGCCGAGTTCGGCTACTCTCACACTGACCTCGCGACCATCATCGGCAAGAGCCGAAGCCATGTGGCGAATACGCTGCGACTTCTGAAGCTTCCTGATTCGGTGAAGCGCATGCTTGAGCAGGGGGAGCTGTCCGCCGGCCATGCCCGCGCCTTGCTCGCCGTCGGCGATCCGGAGGCGCTTGCCAGGAAGATCGTGCAAAAGGGGCTCAACGTGCGCGATGTCGAGCGGCTCGCGCGAGAGGAGTCGGGCGGGGACGGGCAGGCAAACGGGAATGTGCCGGCGCGCCGGCAGCGCGAGAAGGATCCTGACACGCGGGCGCTCGAGCAGGCGCTCGAGGATGTTCTCGGCTTGAGCGTCAGCATCGACCACAAGGGGAAGGGCGGCGACTTGCGCATCCGATACGGCTCCCTGGACCAGCTCGATGCACTCTGCCGGCGCTTGCGCGACTCGGCCGGATGACCCTCAACGCTTGCTCGCTCTCGCGCGCCGGGAGATATCGAGGATCACTCGCGCCGTTATCGGCTCCGCCAGATCAGCGAGACGACGCGTCTGAAGGATCGCGTCCTGCAATTTCTCAATCAATCCGCGCAAGATTGCCGGGGTGAAGGCGCCTAGATGCGCCTGCACGGCGGGCTTGCGTTTGAAGTTCAGGCCGCGCCAGCTCTCGACCACGCTGCTGGCGGCGCGGCCGGATTCCACATCGATGCTCAGGGGCAGGAGCGCGAGGGCGTGACGCAGAATCGCTCCGAGGATGACAGAGGGATGCGTCCCCTCGCGCAGGAGCCTCTGGTAAGCCGCGTCGGCCCTTGCGCCGTCCCCGGAAAATGCGGCATCCACGAGATTATCCGTCCGCAGTGCTGAAACATCGCTGAGGATCTCCTCGAGATCATCGGCGGACAGTTCGTTTTTTCCGTATGCGAAGAGCAGCACCTTTTCGATTTCCGACCTGGTCGCCAGACGATCGCCGCCAAGGCTCTCCAGGAGGACCGCGCGGGCTTCACGTGAAACAGCGATACCCGCCGCGCGAAAGTCGTCGTCGATGACGGCGCCGAGCGCCTTGCCGTCGTCCGGATAGCAGGGCACCGCCAGCGCTTTGGGCGAGCGCTCGCAAAGCATCCTCAAGGGGGCGGACTTGTTGAGATCGCCCGCCTCGACGACAATCAAACTGTCGCCGGTTTGGCTTGCCAGCGCGGCTTCCACCGCCGGCGCCAGGTTCTTCGAGCTGGGTCGGAGCCAGATCGCCCTCCGCCCGCCGAACATGCCGATCGTGCTCGCCTCGTCAGCGAGACGCGCGGGATCTGCGGCGACGATGTCGCCCTCGAGCTTGACGAGGAGGAATGGGTCGTCGGGATCGGCGACCGCGCCGGTCGCGGCAGCCTTGGCGCGCTCCGAAACGAGCCCGGTGTCCGGCCCGTAGAAAAGGAGCAGCGCGATGCGGGGATCAAGACGCTGAAGCGCGCGCGCTGCCTCATGAGCCTTGATGGCTACCATCAGCGGCTCTGGCGCGCCGTATGGATCTTGATGGCGAGGCGGTTGGCGATCTGTTCGGCGAGCTGCCTCGCAAGGCGGATTTCGGCATCCCGCTCCGCCCTCAGGGAGGCAAAGCGCTGGATGGTGCGATCGTAGCTCGCTGAGGCGTCGGCGGATCCGCTATAGACGATCTCTCCCGTTGCCCGGTTCTCGACCTGCCAGCGCGCGGCCGCCGTGATGGTGCCCGTCGCGGCGCGCCCCGTGGCCGAACTCACGATCGGGTTCTGCAGGCTGTCCGTGACGGTGGCCGTCAGAATGTAGGGCTTGTCGCCTGCGGATTGTCCGGAGCCATCAAGCGCGAAGACAAGGTCGCTGCGCAGCGCATGGCCGAAATGCTCCCGTTCCGTCGACGTCGTAACGCTTCCGACCTCGATTGCCGCCATGACCGCCTCGACGGGCGCTCCGTCGGCCCGCGGCCCATAAAGTGGCTGGAGGCAGGCGCCGAGACCAAGGGCAAGAATTGACGCGATGGCGAGACCCGCGCTCCGGCGGGTGAAATGATCACGCGACGACATTCACGATCCTCTGCGGAACGACAATGACTTTCTTGATCGGGCGTCCGTCCGTTGAACGCTGAACGGCTTCGAGCGCGGTAACGAGGCGCTCGATGGTCTGGCTATCGGCATCTCGCGGCACGGTGATGTCGGCGCGCTTCTTTCCGTTGACCTGCACCGGGAGGGTGATGGTGTCCTCGACAAGCAGGTCACGCTCGATCACGGGCCAGGCGGCTTCGGCGACAAGGCCCGCACTGCCGAGGCTCTTCCAGCATTCTTCTGCCAGGTGCGGCATCATCGGCGCGAGAAGCTGGACAAGTGCCTGCAGCGCCTCGCGCCTTGCCCATGGCGTCCCGCCGCTGTCGCTCTCGCGATTTGCGGCCCCGATGGTATTGGCGAGCTCATAGATCTTGGCGACGGCCACGTTGAAACGCAGGTTCTCAAGAGCCTCCTCGACAGCCGCCAGGGTGCGATGCGTGGCCTTGCGCAGGGCCAGAGCCTCCGGCGAGAACTCATCCGGCCGGGGCGTGTCCGGGGCCGGAAGCGGAGTTTCGTTCACGAGACGCCAGACCCGCTGGACAAACCGGAATGCGCCCTGAACGCCCTCCTCGGTCCAGATCACGTCGCGCTCCGGGGGCGAATCCGAAAGCATGAACCAGCGCGCGGTATCGGCTCCGTAAGAGGCGATGATGTCGTCCGGGTCCACGACGTTCTTCTTGGACTTCGACATCTTCTCGATCGACCCGATGGCGATCTCGGCATTTGTTTTCACGTGAAACGCGCGCCGGCCGCCATCCCCGCTCTCGATTCTCACCTCGTTGGGCTGAACCCAGCCCCCGGCCGCGTCGCGGTAGGTCTCGTGCACGACCATGCCCTGCGTGAAAAGACCGGCGAAGGGCTCGTCGAGCCCGACGAGGCCGACCTTCCGCATCGCTCGGGTGAAGAAGCGCGAGTAGAGCAGATGCAGGATCGCGTGCTCGATGCCGCCGATATACTGGTCGACCGGAAGCCATGAATCGGCTGTCTGCCGGTTCGTCGGCGCATCCGTCAGCGTCGGATCGGTGAAGCGGGCGAAATACCAGGACGAATCGACGAAGGTGTCCATCGTGTCCGTCTCGCGGCGTGCATCCGCCCCGCAGTTCGGGCAGCAAACCTTCTTCCAGGACGCGTGACGGTCGAGCGGGTTGCCCGGAATGTCGAAAGAGATGTCTTCCGGCAGGGTCACCGGGAGCTGGTCGCCGGGGACGGGAACGACGCCGCAGGCATCGCAATGGATGACCGGGATCGGGCAGCCCCAGTAACGCTGGCGCGAGATGCCCCAGTCGCGCAGGCGGAAATTGACCTTGCGTTCCGCGACCGGGCGTCCGTCGAGCGTCTCCGTCTCGAGCCGCGAGGCGACCTGCTCCTTCGCCTCCGGGATCGAGAGGCCGTCGAGGAAGCGCGAATTGATCATGCGCCCTTCGCCGATATAGGCCTCGTCGGTGATCGTGAAGGTAGCCGGGTCGACGCCTTCCGGGCAGACCACGGGTACGTTGCCGAGGCCGTACTTGTTAACGAAATCGAGGTCGCGCTGGTCATGGGCCGGGCAGCCGAAGATCGCGCCGGTCCCGTATTCCATGAGGATGAAGTTGGCGACGTAGACGGGAAGCGTCCAGTTCGGGTCAAAGGGATGAACCGCCCGGATGCCGGTGTCATAGCCGAGCTTGTCAGCCGTCTCGATGGCCTCGGCGGAGGTCCCGATCCGCTTGCACTCCTCGATGAAGGCGGCGAGTTCCGGATCGGACTGCGCGGCTTCGCGGGCGAGGGGGTGGTCCGGCGCGACGGCCATGAAGCGGGCGCCGAAGAGCGTGTCGGGACGCGTCGTGAAGATCTCGAGCTCCGTCGTCCCCGCCGGCGCGGTTCCCGCCTCGAGGGCGAAACGGATCGACAGGCCCTCGGAACGGCCGATCCAGTTGCGCTGCATCAGGCGCACCTTCTCGGGCCAGCGCTCGAGATTGTCGAGCTGGTCGAGGAGGTCCTGGGCGTAATCGGTGATCCGGAAGAACCACTGCGTCAGCTCGCGCTGCTCGACGAGGGCCCCGGAGCGCCAGCCGCGCCCGTCGATGACCTGCTCGTTCGCGAGCACCGTCTGGTCGACGGGATCCCAGTTCACCTTCGCGGTCTTCCGGTCCACGAGGCCGGCCTCGAGGAAGGCCAGGAACATCGCCTGCTGGTGCTTGTAGTAGTCCGGGTCGCAGGTCGCGACCTCGCGGCTCCAGTCGAGCGACAGCCCCATCGACTTGAGCTGGTCGCGCATCGTCGCGATGTTCGCGTAGGTCCATTCCTTGGGATGGACCTTGTTCTGCATCGCGGCGTTTTCCGCCGGCATGCCGAACGCGTCCCAGCCCATCGGATGAAGCACGTTGAAGCCCTTCGCCCGCTTGTAGCGCGCCACGACATCGCCCATCGCGTAGTTGCGGACATGCCCCATATGGATGCGCCCGGACGGATACGGGAACATTTCAAGAACATAATATTTCGGGCGGGGATCGTCATTGGACGTGCGGAACAGATCCAGCTCGTTCCAGCTGCGTTGCCATTTCGGCTCGGACTCTTTGGGATTGTAACGCTCGGCCTTCATCGCGGGCTCGATTTGCAACCTGATCGGTATAAGTTGGGGAAACGCAGCTTGCGCTGCTTGACGTCGGCGGACTAGGACACGATTGCGCGCGCGGGTCAACGCCGTTGGACGCGCCCGCGCGGAAAAATGAGGCTGGAATTCATGAGCGAGCAGCAGGCGATCCTCGACCGACTGGAGCATACCCGCGAACTCGTCGCCCGCGCGGCTCACGATTGCGGTCGCGACGCGGCGAAGATCACGCTGATCGCAGTGTCGAAGACCTTTGCGGCCGAGGCTGTCCTGCCTGTGCTGGAGGCCGGGCATCGGGTCTTCGGGGAGAATTACGTGCAGGAGGCCGCGGGCAAGTGGCCATCCCTGCGCGAGCGTTTCCAGGGCGTCGAATTGCACCTCATCGGCCCGCTCCAGTCCAACAAGGCCCGCGAGGCGGTGGCGCTTTTCGACGTGATCCAGACCCTCGACAGGATATCCCTCGCAAAGGCGCTCTCGAAGGAGATTGCGCGGGCCCGGGCGGCGGGCGCGCGAATCCCGCGGCTCTTCGTCCAGGTGAACACGGGCGAGGAGCCGCAGAAGGGCGGCGTCGCTCCCGCGGATGTCGACACCTTCCTCACCGCCTGCCGTGACGAACATGGCCTTGAGATCGAGGGGCTGATGTGCATCCCGCCGATGGACGAGCCGCCCTCGCCCCACTTCGCCTTTCTCGGCGAGATCGCGAAGCGCAACGGCCTGGCCGCTCTCTCGATGGGCATGAGCGCGGATTTCGAGGCCGCGATCCAGCTTGGCGCGACGCATGTCCGCGTGGGCAGCGCCATCTTCGGCTCGCGCGGCTGACGCGGCTGACGCGAATCGCGGCTCAGTTGAACCGGCGCTCGCGCCATTGCTGCTCGCCGATCAGGCAGTTCACGGGCTCTCGCTGCTGCGCCATCTGGATCAGCGGACGTGGGGGCGTGCGATCGGCGATCTCCAGAACGATCTTGTTGCGGATCGCCTCCGCGAAATGCATCGCATCCCGAACCGGGATCACGAAGGCGCCCGGGCCGGTGATGACGCAGTCGACGTAGTACCGGTCCAGGTCGTCGATATCGAGATAGCCTGGCTGCTTCAGCATGATGGGCAGGCCGTTGACGGTGACGCCGCGCACCAGGGCCTGCTCCCGGGCCAGGGTCACGATGCGGCCTTCGTTGTTCGGGCCATCCCCCGAAATGTCGATCACTTCCCGCATCGGGATGACGCCGCTGTCGTCCAGAAGGCGCAGGCTCATCTCGATCGCGCCCGAGATCGAGGTCCGGCGGGCGCGCCGGATCGGCTCCCCGGCCAGAACATCGGCGAATTCGTTCGCGGAGCCGGGGCCGTCGATGATGGTCCAGGGGACGACCACCGTCTGGTCGGCGACGCCTGCCCATTCCGCGTAGATGACGGCGATCCTGCCGATCAACCCCCGGTCGATCGCCTCATGCACCTCGGAGGAGCGGAAGGCCCTGACGAAGCCGTCGCGCTGGAGCTCCTGCTCCTCGATATCCATGGAGAAGGAGATATCGACCGCGAGGACGAGGGCGAGGTCGACCTCAGCCTCCGCGCTCGCCGGCCGGGTCAGTCCCGGCATCGCCAGCGCCAGGGTGAGGGAGCATGCGAGCGCCGCCCGCCATAGACCGATCGCAGTCATGCGCCGCCTCCTCGCGGAACCCCCCCCGGAGGATGATGCCAGCGAGCGGCCCCGTCGCGCAACACCCGGCGACGGATATGCAATCAGGCATTGCCGGTCTTTTCGACCACGGCGAGCGCCGCGGCGAAGGCCGCATCCAGGTCGAGGGCGCTGGTATCGATGATCACGGCATCGTCGGCGGGACGCAACGGGGCGGAAGCGCGGGTCATGTCGCGCTCGTCCCTGCGGATGATATCCGCGAGCACATCGGCGTAAGACACTGATTCCCCCCGCCCCGTCAGCTCCTTGTGCCGGCGCCGGGCGCGCTCTTCGGGGGAGGCAATGACGAACAGCTTCACGGGGGCGTCGGGACAGACGACGGTGCCGATGTCGCGTCCGTCGAGCACGGCCCCCTCCGGCCGCGCGGCGAAGTGTCGCTGCTGCTCGAGGAGCGCCTGCCTAACGGAGGGATAGGCGGAGACGATCGATGCCGCGTCCCCCATCTCGCGGCCGCGCAGCCGGGATTCCTCGATATAGCCGAGATTGAGCGCCACCGCCGCCGCATGCGCCGCGCTCTCGTCATCGAGGGGCCGGCTCTTGTCCAGCATGAGGCGCGCGACGGCCCGGTAGAGGAGGCCGGTATCGAGATGGGCCATGCCGTAATGCGCCGCGAGGCGCTTCCCGAGCGTCCCCTTGCCCGACGCGGCGGGTCCGTCGATTGCGATGACGCGGCTCATGCCGGCGCCCCCGTCTCCGCTCCCGTCCCCGATGTGATCTCCGCGCCCAGGCCGCGCATGAGCGGGATGAAGCTCGGGAAGCTCGTGGCGATCATGGCGCCGTCGTCGATCCCCATGCCCTTCTTCGCGACGAGGCCGAGGACCAGGAAGCTCATGGCGATGCGGTGGTCGAGATGCGTCTGCGCCACGCCGCCGCCTTCCGGCGGGGCTCCGGTCCCCGTGACGATGAGGTCGTCGCCCTCGATGCAGTGGACGACGCCGGCGCGCGCCAGCCCGTCGGCGACGGCGGCGAGCCTGTCGGATTCCTTCACGCGCAGCTCATGCAGGCCCCGCATTCGCGTTTCGCCTTCCGCACAGGCCGCGGCGACGGCGAGGATCGGATATTCGTCGATCATCGAAGGAGCCCGGTGCGCGGGCACGTCGACGCCCCTGAGCGCGCTGTGGCGCACGCGCAGGTCCGCCACGGTCTCGCCGCCCTCCTCGCGCTCGTCGAGGCGCTCGATCGAGGCGCCCATCTCGATGAGGGTCGTGATCAGGCCCGTGCGCAGCGGATTCATCATAACGCCCTCGACCACGAGGTCGGAGCCGGGGGTGACCAGGGCGGCGACGATCGGGAAGGCGGCGGAGGAGGGGTCTCCCGGCACGATGACCTGCGTCCCGACGAGCTCCGGCTGCCCGGTCAGCGTGATCCTGCGCCCGGCCTCGCCGTGAGTGACGACCTCGACCGTCGCGCCGAACAGGGTGAGCATCCGCTCGGTATGGTCGCGGCTCGCCTCGTTCTCGATCACGGTCACCTTCCCCGGGGCGTTCAGCCCGGCGAGGAGGATGGCGGACTTGATCTGGGCGGAGGCGACGGGCGTCTCGTAGGTGATCGGAGTGGTCTCGCGGGGGCCCTTGATCGTGATCGGCACGCGCCCGCCTTCCTCCTGCGCGACCACCGTCGCGCCCATGCGCACGAGCGGATCGAGGATGCGGCGCATCGGGCGCTTGCGCAGGCTCGCATCCCCGTCGAACGTCGCGGTGACGGGATGGCTGCCGGCGACGCCCATCATCAGGCGCGATCCCGTGCCCGCATTGCCGAAATCGAGAGTCTCGCTCGGGCTCGTCAGGCCGCCGATTCCCACCCCGGCGACGCGCCAGCGGCCCGGCCCCTCGCGCACGACCCGCGCGCCCAGCGCCTCGCAGGCCTTCGCCGTGCGCAGGACGTCGTCGCCCTCGAGCAATCCCTCGATCGGCGTCTCCCCGATGGCGAGCAGCCCGAGAATGAGGGCGCGGTGCGAGATCGACTTGTCGCCGGGAACGCGCACGCGGCCGGTGAGCGGCGATCCGGGGCGGGCGGAAAGCGGAGCGGGTTCAAGGCCGTGCGACACGGTTCGGCTCATCCTCGAAGAAGGTTGCGCGGGACGTAATCGGCCCTTCGCGGGTGTGGCTCGTTACCATGCGAGGGGGCGCTCGTCACGCCCGCGATTCCGGCAATCGTCGGCCCCTGCGCATTTCGTGTTTGACAAGGGGCGCATACCTTGACTAACGGGAGCGCGATCAGGCTCATGAGATACGAAGGTTGGACCCGTGGCCAAGCCGGAACTCGGAACTAAGCGAATCTGCCCGGAGACGGGAAAGAAGTTCTACGATCTCAACCGCGACCCGATCGTGTCGCCCTATACCGGGATGTCCTACCCGCTCTCGGCCTTCGAGGTCGTCACGAAGGGCCGCGTCTCGGCGCCGGTCGCGGATGACGAGGAGAAGCCTGAGGTCGAGGCCGAAACCGCCGATGTCGAGATCGTCTCCCTGGAGGAGGCGGACGAGGAAACCGGCAAGCCCGCCGCCGCATCGGATGACGACATCGATATCGACGACGATTCCGACGATACTTTCCTCGCCGACGACGAGGAATCGGACGACGACGTTTCCGATCTGATCGACGGCGACATTGAGGACGACGAAGAGACTTGACTTCGCCACGCGCCTCGTTAAACAGGCGCACCTGACGCCGACGGCGTCGCCGCGGCAGCCCAAGCCGCGAGCAAAAGTGGGGCCATAGCTCAGTTGGGAGAGCGCTTGAATGGCATTCAAGAGGTCGGCGGTTCGATTCCGCCTGGCTCCACCAGAATTCGAAAAAGGCTCGGCCGCATCGGCTGGGCCTTTTTTGTTTGCGGCTCGACGCCGGACGCGCCGCGGACGCGATATCCGAATGGTCAGGACAGTGATAAGGTCTCCGGCTCGCCAGCACGGCGAGAAGGGGAGGGTTCAATGCCCACATTTATCGCACAGGGACGTTTCACGCGTGACGCAGTACGCGGGATGACCGCGAACCCCGAAAACAGGAGCGAGGCCGTGGGGGCTTTGTTTGAGTCGCTCGGCGGAAAAATGATCTCCTGGTACCTCACCACGGGGGAATATGACTGGTTCATCGTGGCGGAGGCGCCAAGCCAGGACGTGGTCGTCGCGGCCTCCATCATCGCCACGGGCGGCGGCGGCGTGGGCGACATCAAGACATCCGCCGCATGGAGCGGCCCGGAGGCGAAAGCGATCTTCGAGAAGGCACAGAAGGCGGCGTCCGGATTCAAATCCGCCGGGATGTCCTCCGGTCGCTGAATGCATCTTTTCGTGATGCCAGGGAGCGCCGGGAATTGCAGCCGGCGCTCCGACTCGTCCCATTCACGCGCTAGTCCGCCTCATTTGAGAAATACGTAGATATGGACCGCCAGGTTGGGACCTGCCTGTCCGGGGAAGCCGCCGACATATTCTTCGATGAACATCTCCTGCGGCTCGAATCCCTCGGCGTCGAGATGGCTCGCGATCGCGTCGTAGGTATCGTCGATCGTCTCGAATGAGCCCCTGTGAACGAAGCGCAGCGCCCAGCCCCCGGGGCTCTCGCCAAGTCGCACCCCGAAAGGCGTCTGCGCCTCATCGCCCGCAACTGCCCGCCTGACCGGCAGCATGGCCTCGAAGCGATAGCCATCATCATCCGTCTCCACGAACACCGCGAAGGGGTGGCCCACGATCGCCGCCCCGGCATCCGCCGCCGCCCGCGAGAGTGCCTCGAAGGCGTCCCGGAGGGCGGTCGGCCCGTCGTTCCACAATCCCTCTCCCCTGAGGATCGCCACGGGCCGGGGCGTGAGCCGGACCGTCTCGACCGCATCGGGGGAAGACGGCGCGGGCGCGAGGAAGGCGGGGGCGGTGGGATCCTGCGGGTTGGGTCGGGGCGCCGCGGGAGCGGGAAACTGCAGTTCCGGCGCGGCGAGTGGGGGAGGCGAGCGGCCCTCGCCGCTCTCCGGGTCGGCGATGCGGGCGAGGAGGGCCTGCGGCGGGCAAGCGAGCGCGCCGGCGAGCAGCGCGGCGAGGGCGATGCGCCTCTTCCCGCCTGCGCAGACGGCCTTGCTCGTGCGGATGGTTCTGGTCTCGAGGCAGCGCGTCATGCCGTGGCCCGGTAGACCGCGCCCTCGCGAATCGTTCGCTTCGAGCCGGCGGCAGAAAAACGTAGCGCAAAAGCGGCGTGTGTCCCATATAACCGGCAACCTTGGACTGGCTGGACCACGCGGAATGAGTGCTTTGGCGGATCGACGCTTCCTCAAGATGAACGGGCTCGGCAACGAGATCGTCGTGCTCGACCTGCGGGGAACGCGCGCGCGCGTCTCGCCGGAGGAAGCCCGCGCCATCGCCGCGGATCCGCGCTCGCGCTTCGACCAGCTCATGATCCTGCACGATCCCGTCGCGGCGGGGACCGACGCCTTCATCCGCATCCTCAACACCGACGGCTCCGAGGCCGGAGCCTGCGGCAACGGGATGCGATGCGTCGCCTGGGCGATGATGCAGGACCCGCAGATGAGCGGCGGCCTCGCGCGCGACGCGCTCACGCTTCAGACCCGCTCGGGCGTCCTGCCCGCCTGGCGCGTCTCGGAAGATGTCTTCACCGTCGACATGGGCGCGCCCCGGCTCGCCTGGCACGAGATCCCCCTGCGCGACCCCTTCCCGGACACGCGCTATATCGAGCTCCAGATCGGACCGATCGACAACCCCGTCCTGCATTCGCCCTCGGCCGTGAACATGGGCAACCCCCACGCGATCTTCTGGGTGGACGACGTCGAGGCGCACGATCTCTCGAAGATCGGGCCGCTTCTCGAGAACCATCCGATCTTCCCCGACCGCGCCAACATCTCGCTCGCGCAGGTCCTCTCGCCGCGCCATATCCGCCTGCGGGTCTGGGAGCGCGGCGCGGGGCTGACGAGGGCCTGCGGCTCGGCAGCCTGCGCGGCGCTCGTCGCGGGGGTGCGCCGCAAGTTCACGGAGCGCGAGGCGACGGTCTCCCTCCCCGGCGGCGACCTCCTCATCTCCTGGCGGGAGAGCGACGGGCATGTCCTGATGACCGGGCCGGTCGAGCTGGAATGGGAGGATCGTTTCGCGCCCGGATTTTTTACGGGGGCGGCATGAACGCATCCGTAACAATCACACGCGCAGGCATGTGGGCAGGTAGGTCCGCATGACCAACGGAAGCCCGGATCACATGATGGACAAGGCTTTGCGCCGCATCAACCGCGGGTTCCGGCGGGGCCGTAACAGTTACGGCCACGGCGCGGATGAGGCGTGCGGGCCCGGCTGCACCCGTCGATGCGCGGATGCGGGGGTGCTCCCTGCGGGGCTCCTGCCCACCCCGGCGCCGTGCGCGCCGACCCGGGCGGAGGACAGCTCCTCCGGGATGCGCCGCACGCTGCGGGCCGGCCCTACGAGCCCGCTTCAGGCGATGGGGGAGCGGCGCTCCGGGGAAGGCGCGCGCAGGCGGCTCCCGAGGCCCGCCTCCATTGTTCCGGGGGCGTTTTCTTTACGGGTCCGTGCGGTACGGATGCGTAACAATCACACGCGTCGGCATGTGGGCAGGCATGCTCCGGTTGCGCTCGGTGGCCGTGAAAACCAAGGCTGACAAGGGAATGGGGGTCGAACTCGTCACATTCGGATGCAGGCTCAACAGTTACGAGTCCGAAGCGATCGAGCGTCAGGCTGCGGCGGCCGGCCTGCCGGATGCGGTCATCGTCAATACCTGCGCCGTCACCGCCGAGGCCACCCGGCAGGCGCGGCAGACGATCCGCCGGATCGCCCGCGAACGCCCGCAGGCGCGCATCGTCGTGACTGGTTGCGCCGCCCAGGTCGAGCCGCAGGCCTTCGCGGCGATGCCCGAGGTGGCCCATGTCGTGGGCAATCAGGAAAAGATGAATCCGGAGACCTGGGCGCGCCTCGCGGGCTCCGGCGTCGCTCCGGAGGCGAAGATCCTCGTCGACGACATCATGTCGGTGAAGGAGACCGCCCTCCATCTCATCGACGGAATCGGCGGACGCACCCGCGCCTTCGTGCAGGTGCAGAACGGCTGCGACCACCGCTGCACCTTCTGCGTCATCCCCTATGGACGGGGGAATGCCCGCTCCGTTCCGATGGGGGCGGTCGTGGACCAGATCCGCATGCTTGTCGAGAACGGCGCGCGGGAGGTCGTGATCAGCGGCGTCGACATCACGAGCTACGGGAAGGACCTCCCCGGCGCCCCCCGGCTCGGGACGCTGGTGCAGGCGATCCTGCGCCATGTCCCGGAGCTGGAGCGCCTGCGGATATCCTCGATCGATTCCGTCGAGGCGGACAAGGACCTCCTCGCGGCGATCGCCGGCGAGCCGCGCCTGATGCCGCATCTGCACCTGTCGCTCCAGTCGGGCGACGACCTGATCCTCAAGCGGATGAAACGCCGCCACCTGCGCGCGGACGCGATCCGGTTCTGCGAGGAGATCCGCCGCGAGCGGCCCGATATCGTGTTCGGCGCAGACATCATCACGGGCTTCCCGACGGAGGACGAGGCGATGTTCCGGCGCTCGCTCGATCTCGTCGACGAATGCGGCCTCACACATCTCCACGTCTTCCCCTTCTCGCCGCGCGAGGGAACGCCGGCGGCGCGGATGCCGCAGGTCCCGCGCGCCCTTGCGAAGGAACGGGCGGCGCGCCTGCGGGCGAAGGGGGACGAGGCCTATCGCCGCCATCTCGCGGGGGAAATCGGGAAGAGCCGCGCGATCCTGTTCGAGGCCTCGGGCCTCGGCCGCACGGAGGCCTTTACCCTCGTGCGCGTCCCCGCCCCGTCCCCTGCGGGGGAGATGCGCGAGGTCCGCATCGTCGCCCATGACGGCCGCACCCTGCTCGCCGCCTGAGCGCCTTTCTTTCACCGCCTCTTGATAGTAGTACCTGGATAAATCACATTCCCTCGAAGCGTTTTTGTAGGGCCAATGGGTTGTCCATGTTTCCAGAACGTCTGACCGAGGGCTACCGAGCCTTCATCGAGGGGAGGTTCGATCGCGAGCGCGCCCGCTATCGGGACCTCGCGGCGAGGGGGCAGAAGCCGGAGATCATGGTCGTCGGCTGCTGCGATTCGCGCGTCTCCCCGGAAGCGATCTTCGACGCCATTCCCGGCGAGCTGTTCGTCACCCGCAACGTCGCCAATCTGGTGCCGCCCTATCTGCCGGACGGCGATCTGCACGGCACGAGCGCCGCGCTGGAATATGCCGTGCAGGTCCTGCGCGTGAAGCACATCGTCGTCCTCGGCCACGCCCAATGCGGGGGCGTGGGGGCCTTCGCCAACGAGAGCGAGCCCCTGTCGCCCGGCGACTTCATCGGGAAATGGATGTCGATGATCGCCCCGGCGGCCGAAGCCGTCCCGGCCATGTACCGCAACCGGCCCGACTATCAGCGCCGGCTCGAACTGGCTTCTGTCGAAAACAGCCTGCGCAACCTGATGACCTTCCCCTGCATCCGGATTCTCGTCGAGCGCGGCAAGCTGAAGCTCCACGGCGCCTATTTCGGCGTCGCGGATGGCCGCCTGCTCGCCCTCGACCCCGAGACCGGGAGCTTCGAGCCTCTGGCGGGGCTCGAAGTCCGCTCCCCGAGCATGATCCGCTGCGATTGAACGCCGGACGGGGTCTCAGCCCCGCGCGGGCTGCGGATAGAAGTCGACCGGGCGCATAAGCTTGTTGTTTTGATGCTCCAGCGCTCCGAGCTCGGCGCTCGCCTTGAGATAGGCGACCCAATCTGGATCGGCCTGCATGGCCGCGCGCTTGCGCTCCCGGTCCCCGGCGTTCTCGTACATCCAGATATGAACGTACTCGTTCGGGTCCCCCGTCTCCGTGACGAGATAGGCAAGGGGCTGGCCGAGATGGCGGCTCTGCGGAGCCTTGCCCATCTTCTCGTAGAGCGCGAGATGCTCCTTGATGGTTCCTGGCTTGCAGCGATAGGTGCGGACGTCGAGCAGCATGAGGGATCGTCTCCGGCAAGGTAGGCGGGCCGACGGAACGGCGGGGCGCTACTGTAAGCCTCGCGGCGGAATCCGACAGGGGGTGCGGCGTCCCAATACTCGATGTCCGATTCGGCACGCACGGCGGCGCTGCCGGTGCTAGACTGGGTCCGGAGGACACCAGAGGGAGGCGCGGGATGGGAAACCGGCTGAAGCGGCCCGATGGCCGTCGTCGACGGGGGAGCGAGATCGGCCTCGCCGTGATTGGCGGCCTTGCCCTCGTATTCGTCGCCTGGATGGTCTTCGCGCTCTCGTTCTGAGACGGGCCTTGCGTCTGACGGTTGTGGCCGCCGGCATCAGCGTCGTGTCGTCCCGGCGAGGGCATCCTCGAGCCGGCGGATGAGCTTCTGCGGCAGGACCGGCTTCGAGAAGACGGCGTCCGGTGCAATCCTGTCGCCGAGCGCCGCCGGCAGCCCGACCCCGGTCTGGACCACGAGGGGTATCCCCGCATCGAGAAGCCGCTCCGCGACGGGCGTCACCTCGCCATCGCTCAGGTTGACGTCCAGGATGGCTCCGACGACCTCCTGCGTGGCGAGAAGCGCGAGAGCCTCGCGGACGGTTGCGGCCGGCCCGACTGCGCGGCCCCCGGCATCCTCGACGGACGCCACGAGGTCGAGGGCGATGAACGGCTCGTCTTCGCAAATCAGGATGGGAGCACCGTCAAGCAAGGCAGTCTCTCTCAAGGTCAGGCCGAGGGGGCCAGGGCTAGTTGCGCAGGCGGTCCAGGGGGAACGAAAGTTGAAGCTCCAGGCCTTCGGCCCGCCAGTCATATTCCAGCGAGCCATGAAGCTGGCCAACGACGCTGCGCTCGACCAGCGCGCTGCCGAAGCCGTGCGCCGCAGGCGGGGTTGTGATCATGGGGCCGCCGCGCTCCCGCCAGTGAAGGTCCAGAAGGTCGCCCGAGATGCTCCACTCCACCGCGACGCGCCCCTCCGGCACGCTCAGCGCACCGTATTTCGCGGCGTTCGTCGCGAGTTCATGCAGGATCAATGCGAGGGTCGTGACCGAGAGCGCCCCGATGTCGAGCGGCGGTCCCCCGATCCGGACGCGGGTTGCCGCTTCAATATCCTCCATGTGGGGAAGCAGGATCGCCCGCACGAGCGCGTCCAGCCCCCGTGTCTGCTCTGCCGATCGACCGACGGTCTCCGGAAGGTCCTGATGAATGAGATCGTTGGCGCGGCCAAGCGCGTCGAGGCGGCCCCGCAGGGCCACCGCCATGTCACGGGGGCTTGTCGCCGTGCGCGCGGTCAGGGACACCATGCCGCCCGCGATGGCGAAAAGGTTCTTCACGCGGTGGTGCAATTCGCGCAGGAGCAGCTTCTGCTTCTCCTCCGCCAGCACCCTCTCCGTAACGTCATAACCTTCCGCGAAGATGCCCGAGATGGCGCCGGCATCGTTCCTGATCGGCTGGTAGAGCAGGTCCACATAGCGCTGTTCGACCGCGCCGCCCGGCTGTCGCTGCAACGTGACCGGCATGCTCCTTCCGACAAAGGTCTCGCCGGTCTTCACGCCGCGATCGAGCAGTTCGATGAAGCCCTGTCCTTCGATCTCCGGGAGGGCTTCCTTGACCGGCCTTCCAATCACGTCGCGACGGTGGCCGATCAGCTGAAGATAGGATTCGTTGACGATCTCGAAGACGTGGTCGGGGCCGCGCAACACCGCCATGAATCCGGGAGCCTGCTGGAAGAGATCGCGCAGCCGCTGCTGCTCTTCCTTGATCGCGGCCCGATGCTTGACCTCGGCGGTAGTTTCCCGGCAGGCGCAGAACATGCCGCCGATTCCCCCGCTCTCGTCCCTGACGGGGGAATAGGAGAAGGTGTACCAGGTATCCTCGGGATATCCGTTGCGCTCCATCACGAGATGCATGTCCTCGTGGAACGTGGCTTCGCCCTGGAGCGCCTTGTCGACGAGCGGCCGGACGTCCGCCCAGATATCCGCCCAGACGTCGCTGAACGGAAGCCCGAGCGCCTGCGGATGCCGCGCGCCGAAGATCGGCCGGTATCCATCATTGTAGAGGAAGGCGAGGTCCGGTCCCCAGGCGACGAACATGGGGAATTTCGAGTTCAGCATGATGCTGACGACGCTGCGCAGGCTCTGCGCCCAGCGCTCGGGAGGGCCAAGCGGGGATTTCGACCAGTCGTGCATGCGGATTCGCCGACCCATCTCGCCTCCCCCCTGGAGGAAGCCGTGATCGGCGAATGTGTCGTCAAACATGACGGAGGGGCGCCGAGACGGCGGCGTATGGGAGTCCCTGATGACGCGCGGTGATGAGAGAGAAGTCCAAAGAGAGCAGTCCTGCAGGGTCGGGTGCGCGGGAAGATCGGTCACAACCGCGCGGACAACGCTGGACGAAACGGTTTGTTCCCGCGGATTCGCTTCCGTCGTCCAGTCTTAACGCCCCGACGGAATCAAAACCTCAAGCGAACGGAGTGGCGGGCGCGGCTTTGCCGTCAGCCGCGCGCTCGACCAAATGCAGGTGATCTTGGATACATCCGGCGACCGCGCCGGGGTGGGTTCCGATCATGAAATGCGCGGCGTCCTCCATCTCGACGAGCGTCGCGTCCCTGACGTTGCGGCAGAGAATCGCGCCGACGAGGCGAACCGACGGATGGCTTCGGCGCCCGATCAGCACCGTCAGCGGCTGGTCCAGCCGCGCCAGCATCTCCGGACTGATATTGCTTCCGTACGCGCTCTCCCAGTCGAGAATCAGGGTTGGTGTGGTCTGCGCCACGAAGTGCCTCAGGCGTTCGGGCCAGGAAGCAAAGGTGCCCTTTCCGCCATAGAAGTCGATGACGACTTCCGCCGCCAGCGTGTTCCCGCGCCGGAACTCCGCCACCAGCGCCCCGCTTGTCTTGCGAAACTCGCTGTAGGCCTCATGGTCCCCGCTCGCCTCAAGCAGGCTCGGCGTGGGCGGCTCGGCGAGAAACAGGCTTCGGATGCGCTTCTCCCCGCGCAGGCACATGGCGAGCCCTACATGGGCGCCGAACGAATGTCCCACCAGGTGGACGTCGCTTCCGGCGCGGTCGATCACCTGGGCCAGGGCATCCATGTGATGCGTGATCGCAGTTCGCCCGGGGAACGTCGCTCCGACGAGGCGCCATAGCCGGGGAGGCTCGTCGTGATGGTCCGGTGGTTGTCGCCCAACGCCGCAATCACCGGCCTCCAGGCGGCTCCGGTACTGCAGGAGCCCGGCACGAACACGATCGTCGGGCCGGATCCGGCCTCCTGGTAGTCCATGGCCCCATGGTCTTCCATCTTGCTGATCCTTTGTTGCGGAACGCCTTCTCAAGGAAGGAGGACCCCTGTGAAGCCAGCCGACGCCGCCGCAGGACCGACCGGAGGCGATGTGGTCTTCACCTTGGACAATATGCTACGGAAGACCATGCAGCGCGAACTGTTTGAGCCGGTATGGAGCCTTCTCGAGAGCGCCTCCCTTTCCGGCCTGATGGCAAGGAAGGGGCGGCTTCCCCCCGCCGTGCGCCTCATCGACAATCAGGGCGTCGATGCGCTTGACGCGCCGCTGGTCGGCGTCGCCGGAGCAATCCTCTCGCATGCCCGCGAGCGGGACGGTCTTCGGCTGACGCCGTCGGGCTTCCTTGCCCTGGCAGATGTCGCCGCCATCTTCGACGCGCTTCCCTGGGACGAAGCCGGGAAGGACCTCACCCGCTCGCTCTGCCGCGTGATTCACGAGCAGGATTTCGCGCCGCTGCATCTGGCGCGGCTTGTCCTCCGGAAAGCGGGGCTCCTGCGCCGCCGCGGGGAAAAGCTATACTGCCCCAGGGAGGCGCCCGATCTCGCGCGCTGTTTCCCTCGGATCGTCGAGAGCACGTTCTGGCGGACGGAACTCGGCGCGCTGGACGGCGTCCCGCTGTCGAACTGGCCGCAGGATCACATCGGCGTTACGCTCTGGGCGCTATCCGCCTGCGGCCTGCAATGGTCCGAGCCCGAGAGGCTGATGAGGCTCGTCACGTTCTCGCACCCGGCGCTGGAACAGGCGCATGGCGACGGCATGGTCTCGGCTTTTCAGTTGCGCGTCATACGCCCGCTCGTCTGGCTCGGACTCATGGAGATGGAGCGGCCGTGGGACTTCTCGGCCCGCTCGCTGAAGCGGGTGCGCAAGTCTCCGCGCTTCGATGAAACCCTTGCCTTCACGGTCCGCCTGCGGGATCGAGCGACAGGAATCGTCCATTGAATCCGGATATTCCGGCGGCGCTCCGCCAATCGTGCTTTGCCGTTCGCAGGGGAATCTCGAAAAACTGTCGGGAAATGGTGGGCGCGACAGGGATTGAACCTGTGACCCCTACGATGTCAACGTAGTGCTCTCCCGCTGAGCTACGCGCCCACACCTTCCCGTCGGCTTCGCGACGGGAGAGCGCCGTATAGCGAACCGGCGCGACCGACGCAAGGGCAAAAAACCGGTTCGCGCTCAAGCCGCGAGCAGTTTCTCCACCTCGTTCACGAGATCCTTCAGGTGGAACGGCTTGGAGAGCACCTTCGCATCCCGCGGCGCCTGCGAATCGGCGTTCAGAGCCACAGCGGCGAAGCCGGTGATGAACATCACCTTGATGTCCGGATCGAGCTCAGTCGCGCGCCGCGCCAGTTCGATCCCGTCCATCTCCGGCATGACGATGTCGGTCAGGAGCAGCTCGAACGGCTCCTCCCGCAGGCGGTTATAGGCGGAGAGCCCGTTATCGAACGACGCGACGTCATATCCCGCGTTCTGCAGGGCCTTCACCAGAAACCGGCGCATGTCGTTGTCGTCTTCGGCGAGGAGTATCTTCATGGAAGTCTGGACCATCCGGGGCGATTCGCTGTTTGTTTGTTTCATAAAGCGCGTGCGCGGTAAATATGGTGTGAAACGAGGTGGGTCGGCCAAAGGTTCACGCGCTGATTCGCGCATGGACATTGCCGGCGGGCGCGGTCACAGTCGTGTATCCGCGGGTTTCCCGCCGCGCGCGGACCACAATGGACAGGCTTCAGACCCACGGGCTTCAATGAACAGCAGCGCGGAAATGGATTTCGACCCGCCCTTCTCGATCGACGAACCCGATTGCGCCACATCCGGCTTCGTTTTCGACGCCCCCCATTCCGGCGCTGTCTATCCTGCGCATTTCCTCGCCGCCTCCCGGCTCGATCCGCTGAGCATGAGGCGTTCGGAGGACGCCCATGTCGACGCGCTGTTCGCGGGGGTCGTCGCCCTCGGTTCGCCGCTGATGCGCGCGCATTTTCCCCGCGCCTATCTCGACCTCAACCGCGAGCCCTACGAACTCGACCCGCGCATGTTCGAAGGCCGCCTCCCCGGCTTCGCCAATACGCGGTCGATGCGCGTCGCCGGCGGCCTCGGGACGATCCCGCGCATCGTCGCGGACGGCAAGGAGATCTATCGCGGGCGCATCCCGGCGGAGCAGGCGCTGGCGCGGATCGAGGCGCTCTACAAGCCCTATCACCGGAGCCTGCGTCGCCTGCTCGCGCGCACCCAGGGCGCGTTCGGATACGCCGTCCTCATCGATTGCCATTCCATGCCTTCGACGAGCCTCGCGGCGGAGGATGTGGGCCGCGCCGATCTCGTGCTCGGCGATCGGTTCGGGACGAGCTGCGCGCCGGTCCTGACCGATCTGGTGGAGCATCACCTGCGGCTGCGCGGCTACGGCGTCGTCCGCAACCGGCCCTATGCGGGCGGGTTCATCACGGAGAATTACGGGGAGCCCCGCGCCGACCGCCACGCGCTCCAGATCGAGATCAACCGCGCTCTCTACATGGACGAGGCCACCCTGGCGCGGCGTCCGGGATTCGACATCATCGCGGGGGATCTGCGCGACGCCTTCGCCTGCGTCATCGCGGATTTCGAGGAGTATCGCGGCCGCCTGGCCGTCGCGGCCGAATAGGCGGGCGGCGCTCCCGGCCGCAACGGCAAAAAAATGCCGCCCAAAAAAAGGGCCGCCCTTGCGAGGCGGCCCAAGTCGAGGGAGGAAACGCCCAAGGAGGGCATACGGCGGGCGAGATCATCGCCTACCGCACTGCACAATCTAATCGCTGCAGCGCACAAGGGCAAGCGGGTCGGAAAAGAAAACGATGCGTCTCGGACCTGCTATGCGGGCGGCGCATGCCGCAGCGGGTGCGGGTCGATGGCCCGGGCGTAGATTGCCAGCCCCGTGGCCAGTACAAGGGCCAGCAAGGCGAAGACAGCGCGGTAGGCCTCGTCGGGATAGCCCGCCGCGTCGCCCGCAAAGGCGGCGACCACGAACCCGGTCGCGGTCTGCGACAGGAAGACGCCCCCCATCGTGCCCATGTTCATCAGCGTGATCCCGCGCCCCGTGAGGGCGGGTGGGAAGAGCGACTTCCCGTGGGATGTCACGATCGGCGTATAGGCAACGCACAGGCCCAGCAGGATGAGCCAGATGGAAGCGCCGCGCAGGTCCATCGGCACGAGCGCGGCATAGGCGAGGAGGGAGACGAGAAGCCCGCCGCCGAACAGGCAGGAGCGCTTGTAGCTCCTGAAGAGCCGGTCCGCGGCGCCCCAGGCGAAGACGCCGCCGATATGCGCGGTCGCCGCCAGAAGGAGAATGTTGCCGCGGGTCTGCAGGTCGGCGCCGTGCGAATCCGCCAGCCAGGGGCCCGCCCAGAGGCCGATGACGCTGGCGAAGGCGGAATAGGTCGCCGCATGCATGACGAAGACGCTCCAGAAGGAGCGGACGCGAGTCGCATCGGCGACGCCGCGAAACGTTTCGGCCCAGTTTTCGTGGGGCGATTCCCGCGCCTCGCGTCGGGGGACGAAGAGGAGAAGCGCGACGGCGAGAAGCGCGGTCACCAGGCCGAGCGCCGCGAATGACCCGCGCCAGCCGATCGCCGCCGCGGACATGGCCAGCGGCGCGGTCGCGAACAGCGCCCCGATGCTTCCCACCCCGAGCTGGATGCTCGTGAGGGCGGCGAACCGTTCCGCGGGAAACCGCCGCGCGTAAAGTGCGAGCGGGGCCATGAAAAAACTCGAGCATCCGATCCCGAGCAGGAAGCGCGCCAGGATCAGCGTCGTGCTGTCGGGGGCCGATGCAAAAAGCGCGATGGCGATCACGGTGATCACGAGGCTGACGAGGAGCGTCGTGCGCGCGCCGTAGCGGTCGATCGCGATTCCCACAGGGATCTGCGCGGCCGCGAAGGCGAGGAAATAGCCGCTCGAAAGCAGCCCCAGCGTCCGCGCGTCCATGTCGAGTTCGGCGGCGAGGTCGGGCGCTATGACTCCGATGGAATTGCGCAGGAACTGGCTGATCGCATAGATCGCGATCAGAACCGCCATGATCCGCGCGATCCCCGAAGCCCCGCCAGCGCCGACTCCCGAAGCGCCGTCCTGCGCCTTCATCATGGTCACCTTTCAAACGATCATTGATTGCCCGCGCGCGGCGGATTTGTCGAGGCGGATGGAATAGGCTTGCCCGGTCCGCCCCGGTTGGTAAAACCGCACCTGCGCGGATCGCGCCAGCACGCGGTGAGACGATGGCCCTGATCGATTTTTCCTCTTTCGTGAATGATCTCGCGACCCTGTCCGGACAGGCGATCCTGCCCTTTTTCCGCACGGCGCTGAGCGTACAGGACAAGTCGCGCGGCGGCGTCTTCGATCCGGTGACGGAGGCGGACCGCGCCGGCGAATCGGCCATGCGCCACCTCATCAAGCGCCATTTCCCGACCCACGGGATCGTCGGCGAGGAATTCGGCGTCGAGAACGAGAGCGCCGAATATGTCTGGGTGCTGGACCCGATCGACGGGACGCGGGCCTTCATGTCCGGCATCCCGCTCTGGGGGACGCTGATCGGCCTGACCCGGCACGGCAAGCCCGCCTTCGGCATGATGCACCAGCCCTTCACGGGGGAGCGCTTCTCCGGAGACGGCGGCGCGGCGCTCTATCGTGGCCCGGGAGGGGAACGCAAGCTTCGTACGCGTCCCTGCGAAGGCCTTGCCGGAGCAACGCTCTCGACGACGAGCCCGCGGCTCTTCGGCGACGAGACGCTTCCGGCCTATGAGCGCGTCGAGAAGGCGGCGCGGATGACGCGGTTCGGCTGCGATTGCTACGCCTATTGCATGCTGGCCGCCGGCCATCTGGACATCGTCGTGGAGGACGGGCTGAAGCCCTACGACATCGTGGCGCTGATTCCCATCATCGAGGGCGCGGGCGGGATTGTCACGACCTGGGACGGCGGGGACGCTGCGTCGGGGGGCTCGATCATCGCCGCGGGGGACAAGCGCGTGCACCAGGAGGCGCTAGAGCTTCTCGCCCGCCGCTGACCTCTCCCTTGCCAATGATCCGGCGGCGGGTGTTTCCTCAAGCGCGTGCGAGCCGGGGACGAAGGCGTCGAAGGCGGCCCAGAACTCATCTCGGATCTCGTCGCGCTCCATCAGGATCTCGTGGCGCGAACCGCGCAGGACGATCACTCCCCCGCCCTTGAGGCGCGCGCCGAACCGCTCGCTCACGCGCGTATCGCAGACCTGATCCGCGCCAGCCGCGAGAATCAGGGTCGGAACGCGGATATCGAGCGGCGCGCGCGGCTCCTCAAGCCGCTTCATGCAGCGAAAGGCGGCATTGATCCAGCCGATGGTCGGATCTCCGATCGCGCCTTCGCGAAGGGCTGCGGCGACATCCGCATTCCGCTCGTAGCGCTTGCGGTCGCTCGTCAGGAGATTGCCCGCAAAGGGCTTCGTCGCGATGGAGGTCGCGCCGCCTCCGGGAACATAGCTGCCTCCGAGGCCGATGAGCGTGGCGGCGGTCGCAACGAAGCCGGCGCGGCGGGCATTCGGCACCAGTCTCAGGCCGAGCATCGGCGCGCTGATGACGATGCGCTCGAACGGGATCTTGCGGGAGCGCGCCGCCTCAAGGACGATCGCGCCGCCCATCGAATGGGCGAGGGCGAAGAAGGGACGCGGGCAAAGCCTCTCGAGAACCCGTTCAGTAATCGCGTCGAGATCGCGCTGATAATGGTGGAAGCTCCGCACATGCCCTTTCTTGGGATCGGGCAGGGCGCGATAGGAGCCGCCCTGGCCACGCCAGTCGAATGCGACGACGGCGAAGCCGCGATCCAGGAGTTCGTCGACGACCTCCGCGTATTTCTCGATGAACTCCGCCCGCCCCTGCAGGATGCACACGGTGCCCCTTGGTGCCTTCCCTGTATCCTCCTGCCGCGCCGGCCAATGGGCCACGCGGATGGGAGCGCCGTCGCGCGCGGTCACGCGGCTGACGTCGCAGCCGTCCGGAATGGGATTTGCAGATACCTTGACGAGTTCCATTTCGGATTGTGCCTTCCCCGGTCGGATTTCAGAAGATGACGGGGAGGGGGGATCGTCAAGCCGGGGCGGCCCGGAACCTGGACTTTCCGCAAAGCTGGCGGCTCTTGAAAGCCCCAAACCGCATGACTACCTCACCTTTGCGCCGGCCATCACGGCGGCGCGAACCCGATCCGGCCAGATGGCGGATCATGCATGTTGCTCTTGGAGGATATGCCATGCGTCAATTCGATCTTGCACCCCTGTACCGCAACACGGTCGGTTTCGACCGACTGTTCTCCGCGCTCGACCAGCTCGTCAGCGTCGACAGCGCGCCCTCGTATCCGCCCTACAATATCGAGCGAACGGGCGAGAATGACTACCGAATCTCCGTCGCCGTCGCCGGCTTCACGCAGGACGACCTCTCGATCGAGGTGAAGGAGCATATGCTCGCGATTCGCGGCGCGAAGCCGGATCAGGGCGACGGCCGCAAGGCCGAGGTGCTCTATCAGGGCATTGCGGCTCGGGCCTTCGAGCGCCGGTTCCAGCTCGCCGACGGCGTCCAGGTGAAGGGCGCGGCTCTCGAGAACGGGCTCCTGCACGTGGACCTCGTCCGGGAGATCCCGGAGGCGAAGAAGCCCCGCCTGATCCCGATAGGGAGCGCCGAAGGAAAATTCGCCGGCAAGCCCACGATCGAATCGAAGGCTGTGGAAACGGAAGCCGCTTAACGGCCTCACCAGTATCGCAACATTGGACGCCCCGGTTTGCCGGGGCGTTTTTCGTATGGGCTAGCGTCCGCGCTCCAGGCTGCGTAGTTGTCGCGGCGTCATGTTGAGCTGGTCGCGTTCGTCCGGGCTGAGGTCGTCGAGGTTCGGGACGCCGGAGCGTTCAGGGCGATCCGGCCGCGCCGCAGAGATTTCGCCTGGCGGGGCGGATTGCGGAGACGCCAAGGCCAGTTCCGGCGGGCGCCTGGGGGGAAGCGGGCCGCGATCCGGCATCTCGGGCGCTGCCCGCGCCGCGCGTCGTGACGGCAGGGGCGCCAGCATGTCCCTCCGCTCCCCGCCGGGCGCGCCATCGCGAAAACGGGGCTCGCGGTATCGGTCTTCCGAGCTCGGAACTACCGGAACGGCGGACCAGGGGGAAGCTCGAGGGGAAACCCAAACCAGGGGCGGAGGCGGCGCTTCCGGGTAGATGTCGACGGGAGGCAAGCCGCCCCGCGCGACGCTGCCGACGATGACGCCGTCATAGGCATCAACCGCCAGGCGCGCCCGGCGGCCTCGTCTGTCGATCACGTCGACATGGTAAATGTCCCCGCGCAGACGCGGCCGGTCGATCGGCTCGAAGCCGAGATCCTCGAGGACATAGAGAATCTCATGGGCCGGCAGGGGCGTGTCGAACCATTGTGCGGAAGCGGATTGCGGCAGCGCAAATCCGGCAAGGAGGCTCGCCGCGAAGGCGAGCGAGAGGTGAAGCGACTTGATCATCGCCCATGGTGAGACGCCGAATCGGGCGGGCAGAGGGCGATGCGCGGGCGCTCGCGCGGCGCTCAAGGTACGGTTTCGCGGCGGCATGCGCCCTGGGCGGCTTCGAGGAAGGCGTCGACCTCCTCCGCGCGCGCCGCGAAGGAGAGAACGAGCCGGTAGATGCGCTCGTCGCGCGCGAGTGTTTCCCCGGCGGCGAGGCTCGTCGCCGTCCCTTGGTGAAAGACAGCTCCCGCCGCGCGCAATCCGGCAGCCGCTGCTTCCGGCATGATGCAGAAGACCTCGTTGCCGTGCCGCGGCCAGGCGAGGCGAAGCCCGATGCGGCGCAGCCCCGCTTCCATGCGTTCCGCCATGGCGTTCGCGTGGCGTGCATTGTCAAGCCAGTGGCCGTCGGCGAAATACCCCTGGAACTGCGCCGAGAGGAGCCTTCCCTTCGAGAGCGTGTGCCCGCCCCGCTTGCGCAGCCAGGGCATCGTTTCCGCGAGCGCCCGGTCGAAGAAGACGATCGCCTCCGCCGCGAGGCAGCCATTCTTGGTCGCGCCGAAGGTGAGCACGTCGATTCCGGCCTTCCAGGTCATCGCGGCGGGGCTGCATCCGAGCCCGACGAGCGCATTGGCGAAACGCGCCCCGTCCATGTGCGTCTTCATTCCCCGGCTTCGCGCGATCGCCGTCAGCGCCGCGATCTCGTCCGGTCGATAGGCGGTCCCGCATTCCGTGAGCTGCGACAGGGAGAGCGCGCGCGGCGGCATCTGCTTGACGGCGGGGGAAAGGCTATCGAGATAATCCGTCAGCGTTTCCGGGGCAATCTTTGCGGCCTCGCCGGGCAGTCCCGCCAGCTTCGCTCCATGCATGAAGAATTCCGGCGCGCCGCATTCGTCATCAATGACGTGGGCCTCGCGGTGGCAGACGCCCATGCCATAGGGTGGGACGAGGGCGGACAGGGCGAGCGCGTTCGCCCCTGTCCCCGTGGCGGCGAGGAAAACGGCGACCTCGCATTCGAAGATCTCGGCGAATTTCCGTTCGATTGTGCCGGTCAGGTCATCCGCGCCGTAGGCGGGCAGGGGACCCGCGTTTGCGGCGACGAGCGCCTCCAGGACCTTTGTGCTCGCCCCCATGATGTTGTCGCTGGCGAAATTCATAGAGCGGCCTTTCCTTCGACGGGGCCGCTTTTGTGCCGCGCGACGATCCGATGCGCAACCGGGGAGAAGGTGCGGCGAAGCACGGAACGGGTTGGGCCATCGGAAGCGGCCGGGCGCAGCGGCGATCACCCCTGCGCGACTCATAAATACGACCTGCGAAAATTTGTCGTAGTTATGTCACATGCACTGAATAAATGCTAATTGATCAATTGGAGAAAACTGATGCAGTCCTTCCCCGTACAAGGATTTCCACAATCGGGACAGATGAACCAGGTTTCGTTGCCGCTTTCGGATGCGCAGGCATTTGCGCTTCCGCCGGCCAATGCCGAAGAGGCCGAGCGAGCCGGCGCAGGAGAAGCGTTGGCCCTGTTCGGGCTGGGCGCCGGCGACCTCCTCGGGATCCTCAGGGCCGCGCGGCCAAGCGGCGTGAACCTTGGCTTGAGCTTCCATCTGCCCGGGATGCGCTCCGTCGCGGCCTATAACTCATATAACTTCGACGGCAACGGAATGACCCCGAGCGGGCGCACCATCAGCGTGAACGAAGGTGCGACTTTTCTGGGCCAGGCGCTGAGGCATGGCTTTCGGGGAACAACCGATCCAGACTTGCAGAACCTTTTCGGAGGTTACGGCGTCAGCTTCCCACTGGGTGAAGTCTCCGGAAGCGCAAGCCTGAGAGCCGGTGTCGAGGACGACAAGATCGTCGTGAGGATTTCCATCGACTTCAGCGTGAAGCCGATGCGGATCGCCGCGCGGCTGGTCCAGATGAGCAGTCTCCTGAACGGCGGCATGGCGGGGGCGGCTGCCGAAGCCGTCCACAAGTTCCCGGTGCAGCCCTATGCTGCCCTGGCCTACAAGCTGAAAGCCTACTTCGATAGTTCCGGCAACCTGCTCGAGGTGAGGATGGGCAACGAAAGGATCGCGGGGCGGGAGGGGCTGAGACTGCCTGACGCCTTTGGCTTCGACCAGATCGCGCGCGAGGCCCAGGCCCAGGCCGAGATCTACAGCGCGGCGCTCGAAGAAGAGGAATCCATGTTCTATGGCTGGCTGATCGAGAGCGGCGCCAACCCGTTCGAACTGGCACAGCTTTATACCTACGAAGATTCGGGCATTCCGGTCATCGACTTCGCAAGAAGCAAGCGTGCGGCATTCCAGGGCATCGCCGCCAGGCACTTCTCGCAGCTGTCCCCGGAGCTGCAGGGCCTCGTCGCGGTCGGCGGGCCGCGCAGCGTCGAGGAGTTCAATAACGCCCTGCACGAACTCGAATATGCCCTCCCTCCTGCGGACTACGAGCTGCTGCTGCGGCGCCTCGCGAACTCGCACGGCGTTGATTTCGGCTTTGCCCCGCTTGCCGATGCGAACCGGGACTTCGAGGCACGGGCTAATACGGCGCGACGCAATCCCGAAATCCACAATGCGTTCAACCGCTTCCACGTGCCCATCGCGGAAATACTCGACCTGAGCCTACGGAGCCTGGACGCATCGGAGAACATGCTTCTCCTCGCGAGCCTGGATCTTGCGGGAATGTTCCCGGCGCCGAACGACGCGGAGAGCACGGCGGATATTGGCGAGGAGCATGACGACGACCTCCCGGATTTCCTCCCCACCGACGACCCCGCCCTCGCCGATCTCGGGTCGCCGGAGGCGGTCGACGCCGCGATTGCCGGCGCTTCGGCAGCCGCTTCCGGGTTGGAGCCCCTGTTGAACGGCGAGTTCAGCGTCGTTACTGACGCAGCCGGCGGGCAGCAGGCCGCCGGCCCCTCCGCTGCCTTGGGGCAGTCCGAGATCAGCGTGGCGCAGGCGACGCAGATGATCGGGATGGCCAACCAGCTTCTGAGCCCGGTCCTGCCGCCGATGGTGCGCAATGTCGTGGGGAGCGGCCT